>CBDBQB010000033.1:0-400745 GCA_965209105.1 Candidatus Poriferihabitaceae bacterium
TTAAATACACCAGTAGAGTTGTCCAAATTCCCAGCGAAATTGATACCGGCATTTTATCCCTAACCAAATCGACTACGCTGCGATCCTTAAAAAAACTATCGCCGAAATCTAGGCGAATATAATTCTTAAGCATCACAAAAAAACGCTCGTGTAGCGGCTTGTCAAAACCGAACTGCTTTTCGAGTTTAGCAATGAATTCTGGATCAAGACCTTCAGCGCCGCGGTACTTTCCGCCACCTGCCGAAGCACCTTTATTGATCGCAATATTCTCACCTGAACCCCCTTGGGTCACGCGGTCTGTAATCGCGGCACCCTGCCCGGTTAAGTTTGCAATGACTTGCTCCACTGGCCCGCCCGGCGCGGCTTGAACCACCAGAAAATTGATCAACATAATCAACAGCAATGTTGGAATAATCAGCAACAAACGTCTAATGATATACGCGCCCATTAGTGCGTCTCCTTATTAAGTTTTGATGAACCAAAATATCGCTTTAACATCCACCCGCCGAGCAGCAGTACCGCTACCACAAGCCACCAAGATCGCCCAGTTTTATCGCCTTTGCTAACGTCCTCCTGTGTTCCTTCTGCTTCCCGCTTTTTCTCAAGTATTGATATTTTCTGTTTATCGAACCACCATCGTGAGGTCATCACGCCATTTTTAAGGGGCACATCCGGGCGGCCAAATTTATCCCAATATAAAATTCTATCGGCTGCAAGGTGCCAGTTTGGCACGACATAAAAACCGAAGATCAAGAGCCGATCCAAGGCTCGCGTGTAGGCGATTAAGGTGTCTCGATCCTGAGATCGAATCATTTCATCAACCAATGTGTCGACCACGGGATGATTGATACCCGAAAAGTTTCTGGAGCCCGGTGTCTCGGCGGCTTCTGCCGTCCAATAGTTACGCTGTTCGTTTCCCGGATTTTCCGATTGTCCGATACTGGCAATTAAGGCGTCAAATTCGAAAGAGCGCATTCGATTAATATACTGCGCGGTATCGACCAAGCGAACGTTCACCTGCATCCCCAAGCGCCTTAAGTTACGAATCCATGGCAACATGATTCGTTCAAAAGCTTGCGACACCAGCAGTATCTCAAAACTAAATTGCTGGCCCTGCTCATTCACCAACTTTTGGTCGACAATCGTCCACCCTGCGGCCTCAAGCAGATCAAAGGCCTGACGTAAATTATCTCGCGCCCAACCACTGCCATCCGTTGCCGGAATAGAAATGGCTTGGGTAAAAACTCGATCCGGAATCTGGCCGCGAAATCTTGACAAGATAGCCAGCTCTTGGCCTTGGGGTAAGCCAGTGGCGGCAAGCTTTGAATTGGAAAAATAGCTTTTTGAGCGGGTGTATTGACCGAAAAATAAATTCTTGTTTGTCCATTCAAAATCAAAAGCAAAACCAATCGCTTCGCGCACTCGCGCATCGGCGAAAACCTCGCGTCGAGTATTCAGTATAGTACCCTGCATACCTTGCGGTGCTTGGTGCGCGACGCGCTCTTGAATCAGCAAGCCATCTTTGACCACGTCCACATCGTAATCCAGTGCCCACGCTTTGGCTTGATTCTCTTGACGAAAATCCAAACGCCCTGATTTGAGAGCCAACCGAACGGCAGTGACATCGCGATAGAAATCCGTGCGTATCTCAGAAAAATTGTTTTGTCCAATTCGGGTGGGATGATCCTTCGCCCAGTAATCGGCAACGCGTTCTTGAACGATATACCGCCCTGCTTCAAAACTTTTTATTCGATAAGGACCACTTCCCAGTGGTGGCTCTAGTGTGGTTTTTTCAAAATCAAGTTCTTGCCAATAGTGTTTCGGCAACACCGGAAGTTGCCCGACGATTAAGGGTAATTCACGATTGTTTTTCTCGTTAAATGTAAAGCGAACACGTCGTTCACCGAGCTTCTCTACTTTCTCTACGCTGGCATAATAAAATCGATATTGAGGACTACCTTTTTCGACCAGTGTATTGAATGTCCAAACCACATCCTCCGCCGTGATCGCGACGCCGTCGTGCCAACGCGCTTGTGGGTTTAAGTTGAAAATGACCCAGGATCGATCATCCGGCCATTCAATGGTTTCAGCAATCAATCCATATTCAGTAAACGGCTCATCAGCACTGTCGACCATGAGGGTCTCGACTGAACCCGTCGAGACCGCATCGCCTTTGGGAATGAAGGGATGAAAACTATCGAAAGACGCTTCCTGCGTTGGCGCGATCCGAAACGTCCCGCCTTTCGGCGCATCCGGATTCACATAATCAAAATGCTTAAAATCAGCGGGATATTTAGGTGCTTCGTCGTACAAAGTGATCGCGTGCGCTTTACGCACTTCTGCTAAGGCAGGCGCACAGAGAACGAGACTAAAAATTAGGGCAAAGCATGCCCATATTACGCGATTAAACATTCAAGCAGGTAAAAGTGACCGTGAGGTTTTCGGTGGTTATGGTAGCATCCATACCCTCAGAGAATACGGATCAAAGCACTTGGGTCAAGATAAATTTTCAGATCGTCTATTGCGCTGGTTTGATCAACACGGCCGACATGATTTACCCTGGCAAAAAAACAAAACACTGTATCGAGTCTGGGTGTCTGAAATCATGCTCCAACAGACACAGGTCGCCACCGTTATCCCTTACTACCAACGCTTTATGCAGCGCTTTAATTCACTCGGCTCGCTTGCCGAGACGACACAAGATGAAGTGCTGAGCTTATGGACGGGGCTGGGCTATTATGCGCGCGGTCGCAATTTACATAAAGCTGCCATCGAAATCATGCAAAACCACGCGGGTATTTTTCCGCAAACAATCACAGCCGTGAATGCCTTGCCTGGCATTGGTCGTTCCACCGCGGGTGCCATCCTAGCCTTAGCTTTGGATCAGCGCCACGCGATACTCGACGGCAACGTTAAGCGATCATTATGTCGCTATCACGGTATCGAAGGCTTCTCAGGCACGCGCGAAATTGAAGCACGTCTATGGGATCTGTCTGAGCAGCATACTCCCGAGGATCGTGCCGCTGACTATACGCAGGCGATCATGGACATGGGGGCGACGCTTTGCACCCGCAGCAAGCCTAGATGTCATGAGTGCCCGCATCAAGTCGACTGCGTGGCCTACCAATGCAATCGAGTTGATCAACTGCCCACACCCCGTCCCAGAAAAAATCGCCCTAGCAAACACCGCTGTGTACTGGTACTGATCAACGAATCGCAAGAAGCGATTGTATTTAAACGCCCGTCTAGCGGGATATGGGGCGGGCTGTATAGTTTTCCTGAATTTGACGATCACCAGGCTTGTGTCGAGTCACTCAGATCAAACTTGAACCTTTCGGAAACTGACATTCATCAGGGTAGCGATATCCAGCACAGCTTTACCCATTTTGATCTTAGCCTGACACCCGTTTATGCGCAGATTCAACCCGACGTTCTACCCAAGCTGGTTGATGGATTAGCCGAACACCCTAATACAGGTGTGATCTTAAATATGGATATGCTATCAAAAATTAGCTTGCCGCTGAGTGATCCTAGCGTCGGTTTACCCGCCCCCGCCCTGACAATACTCAAGCAAATACCAAAAAGCATTACCCGCTAAACGGTAATTCGATTGAAAACCTGCCTTGTTGGCCTTATATTTTAATCAACTATACATAGGGCAAAAAACCATGCGAACCGTTAACTGTATCAAAATGGGCAAGCAAGCCGAAGGCTTGGATAAATCACCGTGGCCAGGCGCCTTGGGCGACAAGATATTTGAAAACGTATCTAAAGAAGCTTGGAAAGAATGGCTAGGACAGCAAACCATATTGATCAATGAAAATAACTACAGCCCCATTAACCCCGAACACAAAGCTTTGTTAACCGCGGCGATGGAAACATGGTTTTTTGGGGAATCCTCAGACTAACTCAATATGATGCGGCAGCTCGATATTGGGGATGCTGCAATGAACATCGCACGTGATAACTTATCTTTACGCTGGATTCCACAATTTCTCAACGGTAATCAATCCCAAGCTCTGCTCGCGCAGCTCATTGAAATAACCCCGTGGCAACAACCCAAGGTCACGATATACGGGAAATCACATTCCACGCCACGCTTGCTACGATTCTACGGCGATAAAGGGCTAAACTATCAGTATTCAAATACCGTCCAAGACATACTCGACTGGACACCCACGCTATTTAAACTCAAAACACAGGTCGAATTAGAGACCGCTCAATCTTACAACTCGGTGTTGCTAAATTATTATCGGGATGGGCGAGATACCATGGGCTGGCATGCAGACGACGAAGCTGAACTCGGCGCCCACCCCAACATCGCCTCACTCAGCCTTGGTGCTGGTCGTGATATACATTTTAAACCAAAGCGCGGTCAGCACAAATTGGTCAAAATGCCACTTCATTCTGGAGATTTGCTGATCATGCATGGCGCAACTCAGCAGCATTGGCTGCATCACATTCCCAAGCGAACGCGTTGCAATCAAGCCCGAATTAACCTTACCTTTCGGAATATTTTGTCTGTTTGAGGAATATGCATTAGATTATAAGAAATTACTTCTAGTATAGCGGCCTGCGATGTGGAAGAATCCGCGCCTTGTTGACTCCCCCACCCAAACACCATGTTTGATTTGTTCTCGCGCTATTCTCCCGCGAATGTAAAAAACGACCTCCTGTCAGGCCTTACCGTCGCGCTGGCCTTAGTCCCTGAAGCGGTTGCTTTCGCCTTGGTTGCACAGGTTCACCCCTTAGTCGGCTTGTATGCCGCATTTTTTATGGGCTTGATTACCGCCGTGCTGGGCGGAAGACCGGGAATGATTTCTGGCGCCACCGGCGCAATCGCGGTGGTGCTGATTAGTTTGGTGGTTGATCATGGCGTTGAATACCTATTTGCAGCCGTAATTTTAATGGGTATTTTGCAAATGGGGTTTGGCGCCTTAAAGCTAGGTAAGTTTATCCGCCTGGTGCCACACCCGGTTTTTTTAGGCTTTGTGAATGGTCTGGCGCTGGTCATCTTCTTGGCACAACTCAAGCAGTTCCAGTATTTGGATGAGACAGGGGTGAGCCATTGGTTTACGGGCAATACATTGATGGTGATGCTGGGTTTAGTGTTACTCACCATGGCTGTTATTCAATATTTACCCCTGTTGACTAAAGCGATTCCTTCGACCTTAGTGGCCATTGTCGTGATCAGCTTAGCAGTCATATTATTTGGGATCAACACACAAACGGTGGGGGATATTGCGTCGGTAGCCGGTGGGCTGCCCAGCTTCCATATTCCGGCTATCCCGCTCGATTTTGAAACATTCAAGATCGTCTTACCCTACTCGATAGTCCTCGCCCTCGTTGGCTTGATTGAAAGCTTACTGACACTCAATTTGGTTGACGCTTTAACTGACACACGCGGGCAAGCTAACCGCGAGAGTCTGGCGCAAGGGCTGGCAAACTTCGTCACCGGTTTTTTCGGTGGCATGGGCGGGTGTGCAATGGTCGGTCAAAGCATTATCAATATAAATTCGGGTGGCCGCGGCCGCCTTTCGGGTATCACAGCGGCCGTGGTTTTGTTACTGATTATTCTTGCTGGCTCATCATTAATTGAACAAATCCCTGTCGCGGTATTGGTCGGCGTGATGTTTATGGTGGTGATCGGGACGTTTAAGTGGTGCAGCCTAAGGCTGATTGGAAAAGTGCCCGCGACAGACATTTTAATCACCGCCACCGTCACGCTGACCACCGTATTTACCGATTTGGCGGTGGCAGTAATCCTCGGCGTGATCCTCTCAGCGCTGGTTTTCGCGTGGAATCACGCCAAGCATATTTACGCTGAAACTAAAACGGATAAAATGGGCAATACCGTTTATGAGCTCAATGGGCCACTATTTTTTGCCTCGACGCATCATTTTCAAGAACTATTCAATCCGGAGGATGATACCGATGACGTTATTGTCGATTTTAAAAACTCTCGAGTCGCGGACCATTCAGCCTTGGACGCCATTGATACTTTAGCGGATCGATATGAACGCGCAAATAAGCGCTTGCACCTGCGGCATTTAAGCCCAGAGTGCCGGTTATTGTTAAAAAAGGCAGGAAGCCTAGTGGAAGTCAGCGTGATTGAAGATCCAACTTATTCCGTTGCGGTTGGCTTAAGTGCTGCCGAAACCACTGCGTTGAATCGGCAAAGCCACGAGCGTTAGTATTGAATTGGTTAAACGCTCAAAGCTCTACGTATAAATAAGGCGGTGCGCAGCAAATCAAGCGTTGAACCGCCGCAAATGTTGCTTACTTTAAGCCAATCGCTCGCAAAATTTTCAGGCCGGGGCAAATGCCGGTAATCGCCGCGAACAACAGCGCTACAACAGGGAAATATAATACCCAATGAACGGCATCATGTCCGGTCAAATAAATACCCAAATAAACTATTGAAGCAAAGACTACAAATAACACACGTAAAGCTGAAGACATCTGATTTCCTCGTTTTAATTAATTAGAATGATTCAAGACCGTAACCTAGCAAAGCCAAGTTTGGTCAAATACTTCGACCGCAGACAAACGAAAGGTTCATAATATTCGGTATAAAATTTTTGGATACCCCCATGCAAAATAGCGCTACGCCAACACGAATTCACACCTTAGAGTTAGGCCCGATGGAAAACTTTGTTTATCTGATCGAGGACATCAAAACAAAACGCACCGCACTGGTTGACCCTGCTTGGTCGCCCGACGCCATCTTCGCTTTGGCGGATAAAAACGGACTCAATATTACGGATATTTTATTGACACACAGCCATGATGATCATATCAATGCAATTGACGACATCTTACAGAGATGCGATGCTGAAATACATCTGACGCATGCCGAAGCTAAGCATTGGGGCAGTACTCAATTCAAATCCAGTCTTCATTATGGGGGCGACCAATTAAGACTTGGCGACACCAATATTGAGATATTACATACGCCCGGACATACACCCGGCTCTGCCTGCTATAAAGCAGGGGATCAACTGATTACCGGCGATACCATGTTCGTGTTTGGCTGTGGTCGCTGTGATATGACGGGGGGCGATCCCAATGTGATGTTCGAGACACTGAATAAAATTAAACGCAATCTTCCGGGCGACACCGAGATATTACCCGGCCATAACTATGCCGTTAAACCCACTGCGAGCTTAGATGAACAAATCGAAGGTAATCCCTTTATGCATTTTGATCAAGCGGAAGATTTTGTGAAGTTCAGAATGCAACTACACGGCAAGCTTAGGCAATCGCCCTACGACGCAATCAGTCATCAATGCGCACATGATTGGATGGAACAACATTCATAAGTCGTTGCGCAATGTTTTGAGCAAAAGATTGGAACCGATTAATTTTTTTATTTTATGCTTTGGTGATGTTGAGATCATAAGATAAAAGATGCCCGCAGTCTGCGTGGCATGCAGAGGATAAATCACACTACGAGCATCTCCATCTCAATGACGTTTAGTCAGCCTGTTGATTACGGATAAACGCAGGCACATCTAAATCGGCATAGTCAATTTGACCACCGCCTGACACACGCGCACCGCCGTCAAAGTTTCCACGCGAAGGCGACGCGGGGGGTACAAACCCCCCTCGACGGTCTTCTGACTGACCGACTTGTGGATGATTAAAATCAGGTTTTGATGTATTGCGAACTTCGCCGATCGCTGGTTTAGGCGATTCGATTTTCTGCGGTGTTTCCTGAACTGCTTGGGCACCTTCACCCAGTCCGGTCGCAACCATTGTTACGCGCAGCTCACCCTGCATAGACGGATCAACGGCTGAGCCAATCACCACTACCGCATTTTCACCGGCAAACTCATGCATCATATCGCCAATTTTTGAGAACTCACCAATCGTCAAATCAGGGCCAGCCGTGATGTTCACTAACAAGCCCTTGGCACCATGTATGTCGGTATCTTCAAGCAGCGGGCTAGAAATGGCCTTTTCCGCAGCCTCTAGCGCTCGGTTTGCACCAATCGCCGTTGCTGAGCCCATCATCGCCATCCCCATCGCCGACATGACGGTTCTAACATCCGCAAAATCAACGTTAATCATGCCGGGTCGCGTAATCAGTTCTGAAATACCCTGTACCGCGTTTTGCAGAACTTGATTGGCCTCAGAAAACGCGTCTATCATCGTTGCATCACCACCCATATGCTCGAGTACGCGTTGGTTCGGGATGGTAATTAAAGAGTCGACATGCTCTTTTAATTCTTCGAGACCTTGCTCAGCGAGCATCATGCGTCGTTTGCCTTCAAACTTAAACGGCTTGGTCACGACCGCAACCGTCAGTATACCTTTTTCACGGGCAAGCTCTGCGACCACGGGGGCTGCCCCGGTGCCGGTTCCGCCACCCATGCCTGCGGTGATAAAAATCATATCCGCACCATCAATTGCTTCGGCGATGCGATCGCGATCTTCCATCGCTGCCTGACGCCCAATCTCTGGGCTCGCACCCGCGCCCAAGCCCTTGGTTAAGGATTCACCCAACTGTAAGGTGGTATGCGCCAGGGATGTACCGAGTACCTGCGCATCGGTATTGGCGTTGATAAAATCAACCCCGTCGATGGCGGTCTTCATCATATGGTCGACGGCATTTCCTCCTCCACCACCGACCCCTATCACTTTAATAACGGCTTGTGAGCCGACCGAATCTACTAGTTCAAACATGTTGTACCTCTGCTAATGCCACTAAAAAAGAAACTCATTGTTTTAAAATGAATCATTAAAAACTGCCCTTAAACCAACCTTTCATCCTTGCAAGCACCTCGCTAAAGCTGCTTGATTTCTTGCTACGTTGTTTGGCTCGTCCAATACCCTTATGGCCAAACTTTACCAATCCCGTGCCAGTGGCATAGATTGGATTTAATACCATTTCGCTTAAACTACCCTCGTAATTGGGCAGGCCTAAGCGAACCGGCATGTGAAAGACTTCTTCCGCTAATTCAACTGCGGCTTCTATTTTTGAACTACCGCCTGTAATGACAACTGAGGTCACGACCTCCTCAAATCCACTGCGTCTAAGTTCGCCCTGCGCAAGCACAAAAATCTCCTCCATGCGCGGCTCAATCACTTCAGCCAAATTGTGCCGTAATAGTTTTCGGCTCGGCTTGCCGCCAATACTCGGGGCATCGATACTCTCTGATTCACCCACCTGACTGGCCAAAGCACAGCCATATTGTTTTTTAAGATCTTCCGCCGCGCTGGTCGGAGTTTGAATCGCAATAGCGATATCGTTGGTTACCTGATCGCCCGCAATCGGAATCACCGCGGTGTGTTTGATTGTGCCATTTTGAAATATCGCGATATCTGTGGTACCGCCCCCAATATCCACCATACATACACCGAGATTTCGCTCATCGTCGCTTAAGACCGACTCGCTTGAAGCAAGTTGCTCTAGAATAATGTCGTCCACTTCAAGCCCGCAACGTTTGACACACTTCACAATATTTTGCGCTGCGCTTACCGCGCCGGTAATTAAGTGCACCTTGGCTTCAAGTCGAACGCCGCACATCCCTAGCGGTTGCTGTATTTCGTCTTGCCCATCAATCACGTATTCTTGTGGCAACACATGCAAAATGCGTTGATCGTTTGGAATTGCCATCGCTTGGGCTGCTTCGATGACGCGACCCACGTCACTTTGCGTCACTTCCCCGTCGCTGATTGCCACCACACCGTGAGAGTTAAAACTATTTATGTGGGCACCCGCGATGCCAACATACACCGAGAATATTTGACAGCCCGCCATCAACTCCGCTTCTTCTATCGCGCGTTGAATGGATGAAACCGTGGATTCGATATCTGCCACCACGCCACGGCGCAAGCCTTTAGCAGGATGATGCCCGACACCAATTATTTCTAACTGCGACTCATTGTTAATTTCCGCCACGATGGCAAGCACTTTTGATGTGCCTATATCTAGACCAACGATCAAGTTATTGTCAGTTTTTTTAACCATGCTTATCTCTTAAGGCCATTAATTGGTGACTTGTGCCAGTTTATCTGGCGGGTGATGGGAAACCGAAAACCCATGGGGATAACGTAGATCGACCTTCTTGATATAACTCGGCTGGGCGATCATCTCCTGACGATAGCTCGAAACAAAAGCCCGCATTTGTTGATCTGCATTACTTTCAAGCAACACCAATTCAATTCCGCCTAAACGCTGATTGCCTTGCACTGCGCGTTCAAGCTTTAAGGTATATAAATGCTGATCGCTCAAGCGCATATTGCGTAAACGCAGGCCAAGGCTGGCGAGCTTTTTCGTCCAATCCTGATATTTTTTCCAAACCAGCTCTACTTGATCATCAGGGCCTTCGAGCTGTGGCAACACAATGTTTTTTGGCAGGGGTAAAGTAACGAGTTTGCCGCTGGTCGTTAGCCACCGCTCCTTTCCCCACAGGGCAATAGGTTGATACTCTTCAATGTTGATCATCAATGTATCTGGCCATTGACGCCTAAGGCGCGCGGTTTCTACCCACGACAATTCATTTAGGACTTTCAGCAGTCGATGTGAATCTAAGGAAAAATAGTTGCCGTCAATTAAGCTTGAGACGGAATCAGTCAAAGACGCTCTATCGACATGCGCTGCGTCTCCGGTCAGTGTAATCTTTGTAATATTGAAGTGATTCGGGTTATATAAATAATCCGTCATTAAAGTAAGCAACAAGCTTATACACGCGAGTATGCTGGTGATCACAAGCACCAGTTTGAGCCTTGGACTCAGTCCTTCATTGCTGGCGCTCATATTGGGATGCCGTCCTTTAGTCATGCTTATTCTCCGCACTGCCAGGACTTTGTTGACCCACAATGCGAACTTCTGGCTCCAATTTGACGCCAAAGCGATCAAACACTGTAGTTTTAGCCAACTCGATTAACGCCTCGATATCCGCCGCCGTCGCCGAACCTTCATTTAAGATAAAGTTTGCATGCTTGTGAGAAATAATGGCCCCACCCATACGCTGGCCTTTCATTCCAGCTTCTTCCAGCAAACGCGCAGCATAGTCCTCGGGTGGGTTTTTAAACACCGATCCGGCATTCGCGCTCTGCACGGGTTGTGACAAACTTCGCGTTTTGAGTAACTCGCGTATACGACGCGCCAAATCTAAACCCTGAATTGGATTAACTTGGATTTCAGCGCCGAGTACCCAGTGTTCTGCGGGGAGTTCGACATGGCGATAGTCATGCACAATATCTTTTTTATCAATCCACTGTAAATTGCCATCCCGATCCAGACATTCAATTCGCTTAATTAACGACCATGTGTCACCACCGAAAGCCCCCGCATTCATCGCGACGGCCCCGCCGAAAGTACCCGGAATACCGGCTAGAAACTCCGCACCCTCGAGCCCGTTTCTCGCACAGTATTTTGCAATTTTAGCGCTGGTCACGCCCGCTTGGACGTAGACCACATCGTCGCTGACTTTCTCAAGTTTTCCCAGCCCTTTTAGGGTGCACACCACCATTCCAGTGATACCCGCATCTCGAACCAGTAAGTTACTGCCCAGACCAAACCAAAATACTGGCACATTGCCTGGCAACTGGCACATCAACTGCACCAAGGAAGATTTACTGTTTGGCACGAAGTACATCTCGGCTGCACCACCCACCCGCCAAGAGGTGTGTTTAGACATCGGCTCGTCATAGCGGATTGATCGCTCCAATCCCTCTAAATGGCTACTCAACGGTCGTTGCATCACGGCGTACATATTCCCTCCTTCGCTAACGTTTGAGCGAATCGGCCAATGTCGCCAGCCCCCAAACACAACAAAACATCCTTATCTTGTAGCTGATGCAATAGCACTGTACCCGCTTGATCAATCTCCTGAATAAAAACAACTTCACCACCCAGCGCTCGTATCGCATTGGCCAGCGCCCGCCCATCTGCGGTTTCAATGGGTGTTTCGCCTGCGGCATAAACTTCTAGTAACAGCAAATTGGCCTGCGTACTTAACACCCGCGCGAAGTCATCCAGCAAAGCTTGAGTTCGGCTATATCGATGCGGCTGGAATAAGCAAACGATCCGCCTGCCCGGCCAAGCCGCTTTACTTGCGGCAAGGGTCATCGCCAACTCGCTGGGATGATGCGCATAATCATCGATCAATAGGACCGACCCGCCTTTGGGTAGTTTCATCTCGCCGATTTGCTCGAAGCGCCGGCCAATACCCGTAAATTCTTGCAAGGCGCGGCGCACATCAGCGTCTTTCAATCCCAACTGGGTTGCAATAGATATGGCGGCCAAGGCATTTTGTACATTATGGACACCCGGCATAGCCAATATAAAATTTCCCGCGGGCTTGCCGTAGCGAAGCAATTCAAAGTGTGTGTTCAAGCCCTCTTGCTTTATTTTCCTTGCCTGGATATCCACGCCATCACGCAGGCCGTAACTCATTACTTTACGATTGATTTGGCTCGCCAATTCACGTACGACAGGATCGTCAAAACACAGTATTGCCAAACCATAAAAAGGCAATTTATGTACAAATTGGACAAAGGTTTGTTTGAGCTTATCGAAGCTATTGTCATAGGTTTCCATATGATCGGCATCGATATTGGTGATCACTGAAATCATTGGGGTCAGCTGTAAAAATGAGGCATCACTTTCATCCGCTTCCGCCACCAATAGCTCGCCTGAACCCAGTCGTGCGTTAGACGCTTCACTATTGACAATCCCTCCGATCACAAAGGTGGGGTCTAAGCCCGCGGCGATCAACACTGCTGAAACCAAGCTTGTGGTGGTGGTCTTGCCATGGGTGCCTGCAATGGCAATGCCTTGTTTAAAACGCATCAGCTCTGCAAGCATTTCAGCCCGCGGCACCACTGGAATATTTTTCGCTCTTGCTTCGAGCACTTCTGGGTTATCGTCCGCCACCGCGCTGGACACCACCACCACATCAGCGCCTCGAATATTTTCTGCAGCATGACCGATATGTGTAGTCGCCCCTTTGTTCGCCAGACGCTGTAGGACGACGCTGTCGTTAAGGTCCGAGCCCGATATTTTGTAGCCCTGCTCTAATAATACTTCAGCGATCCCACTCATGCCGATCCCACCGAGGCCAACGAAATGCACGTGCTTAACAAATTCACGCATTCATCACCTCCATGCAAATATCGGCAAGATCTTGAGTAGCATTTGGTCGAGCAAAACTACGTGCTTTTTCCGCCATCTCGATTAGGCGTACGCGATCTTTGGCAAGGTCGGCGACCTCGCCAATCCACTCGCCTTCGACAAAATTGGTTTGTCGTAAGCTGATCGCCGCCCCTGTCTTCGAAAGAGATTGCGCATTGAAATATTGATGATCGTCAATCGCATAAGGGAACGGGACGAATAAGGCGACCGCGCCCGCAGCAGAAATTTCTGAAACCGTCATTGCACCAGAACGGCAAATAACAATGTCTGACCAATGGTAAGCCGCCGCCATATCAGCAATAAACGTTTCCACCTTAACTGCATCGGCTGATGCAAACACTTCTGCGTAACGTTTGCTTACCTCAGCTTGCTGGTCTTTCCCGCATTGATGACGAACTTTCAATGTGACCGAACCAGCCAACTCAGATTGAAGTTGATTCAGTAGCGCTGGCAATTCTTCGTTAAATACCCGCGCGCCCTGGCTACCACCGACGATCAAGACATTTAGCTCGCCTGCTCTACCCGACAAGCGCTCTGCCGGCGCAGCAAGTTCAACAATTTCTGGCTTAACTGGATTCCCAATATGTTCACCACGGGGCAAGGCCGACACCGCATTAAAGCCCGTTAATATCCGTCGAGCAAATGGCGCGAGCAGTTTATTCGTGGTACCCGCAATGGCGTTTTGTTCGTGCAAAACCAATGGCTTTCTCAGCAAGCGACCCACTACGCCGCCGGGGCCTGAAACAAATCCGCCCATGCCCAGTATGGCATTTGCCTTGGATGACAACACGATCGATATGGATTGTACGGCTGCGCGAATTAGCAGCCATGGCGCGACCAGCTTGCGAACCAAACCGCTACCCCGCACACCTTTAACCTTTAACAACTTTAATTCAAAACCTGCTTTAGGGACGAGGTCATATTCGATTCCTTGGCGCGTACCCATCCAAACAATACGAACCCCCCGATCGCGTAGATTATCGGCAACCGCTAAGGCAGGCATCACATGCCCACCCGTTCCACCCGCCATGATCAGCAAGGTCTTCACGATCTTGACCTCCGGCTGGGTTTGGCGCGACTGTTTCGATCTATCGCAAACAAAAGCCCAACCGCGACAAAACTCACAATCATGCTTGAGCCACCTGCGCTCATTAGCGGCAACGTCAATCCCTTGGTCGGTAAAATTCCCGTATTCACGCCAATATGAATGCCAGCGTTTGTGACAAACAACAAGCCGATACCATAGGCCAGATATGCCGCAAACCGCTGACCAAGCTGTAGGGCTCTCGAGCCGATCAAAAAAGCACGCCACAAAAGAATCATGAATAAAATTATCACCACCATAACGCCCAAGGCACCGAGTTCTTCGGCGAGAATCGCAACCAAAAAATCATTGTCGGCATGGGGTAGGTAATTGAGTTTTTGCAAACTGTTTCCAAGTCCCACACCAAACCAACCGCCGCGCCCCACCGCCATTAAGGCCTGAGTTAATTGAAAGCCCTTGTCAAACGGATCGGCCCACGGGTCTTGATAGCTGAGCAATCGATCCATACGATAGGGTTCTAAAACCGCAATGGCTGCCAGCGCCATCAGGATGATAAAAAATACCCCGACGAAATATCCAAACCTGACGCCTGCAAGAAACATCAAACCCGCGGTCGTGACCACAATCACCACCACTGTTCCGAAATCGGGCTGCGCCAAGAGCAAGGCGCCGACCAAAATAATAGGTAGACCAAGATTCAGCACGCCAACTTTAAATAAGTGCACACTGTTTTGTTTACGCGCGTAATAATCCGCGACGTAAATCAAGCAGATAAGCTTCATCGCTTCCGCGGGTTGAACGCGAATGCCCACCACTGACATCCAGCGTGTACTGCCATTAACTTCTATACCAATACCGGGAATCAGCAAAACGGCTAACGCCAACATTCCGATTAGCAACAACACCCGACTTGCGCTTTGCAACCATGACAAATTGAGGAATATGACGAGCGACATTAGTACGAGACCGACTACGATGTGCACACTATGTTTGAGTAAGTGGTTAGTCTTAAAAGTAATTTCCTGACCATCGCCTGCAACCCCAGCAGAAAACACCATCACCATACCAAGTAAGGCAATCGCCCCTATCGTCGCCGCCAACAGGCCATCGAAGGCCTGTTTATCAAAGGCTCTGCCCGCGTGATATCCCATACTAGAAGTCATCATGCGTCTCCCTCAGCAAGCACATACTCATTTACTAATGCCCGAAAATCATCGCCGCGCTCAAGATAGTTTGAATACATGTCAAAACTCGCGCAAGCCGGAGAGAGCAGTACCACGTCACCTTTTTTCGCTTTCTTTTTGGCGAGTAAAACCGCCGCTTCTAGCGATTCGACCTCAGTGAATGAAACCTTACCGTCGAAAACTGATGCGATTTTTCCCGCGTCTTCTCCCATCAATATAAGGTGCCGGATACCCTTGTCCATGACGGGCAGCAATGCAGATAGATCAGCGTTTTTACTTTGGCCGCCCATAATCATGATCTTCGGTTGGGTAAACCCTGATATCGCTGCTAGCGTTGCACCCACGTTGGTGCCTTTGGAATCATTGACCCACATCACGCCATCGCGCTCGCCAATTTGCTCGCAGCGGTGCGGCAAGCCTTCAAAATCACAAGCTGCTTTAATCATCGCTGCGTTGATCGACAAGCCAAACTGCTGCACGATGGCGAAGCTTGCCAGTACGTTGAGCCAATTTTGCTGGCCTTTAATGCTAAGCTTCGATGTCTCGAGTAATGTCTTGTCGCCCTGCGCCAGCCACGTCTTATCACCCTTTTTGAGCACACCAAAGGCTTGGCTATCTTCAGGCACATTTAGGCCAAAACTGATTGAATGCGCTAGGGTGATCTGCGGAGCAGAGGGATCGTTTCGATTAATCACCTCGCCAATGGCATTTCGATATATGCGTAATTTGGCGTCAAGGTATAACTGATACGCCCCGTATCGATCCATGTGGTCTTCACTTACATTGAGCACCACTGCAACATCCGCAGCCAAGCTCGACGTTGTTTCTAACTGAAAGCTAGACAGTTCCAATACATAAACATCGGGCGTTGCTTGCGCAAATAAATCTAAAGCGGGAATACCGATATTTCCACCGAGTAAAACCGTCTTCTTGGCTGCTGTAATCAAACGCTCAACAAGCGTGGCAACCGTACTCTTCCCGTTCGAACCCGTAATCGCAATGATCGGCGCATTTGCGTATCGAACAAATAACTCAATATCGCCGATTAACTCGGTTTGAGGCCCAATCTTATCGCGTAAATGGGTCGCTCTAATATCTACGCCCGGACTCACCACCACCATATCTGCAGTTTCAAGGGTATGTTGATCCAAGCCCCCGGTTACAATGCGCGCCTTGGGGAATAGCCGTTTTAACTCTTTCTTATTCGGCGCGGAATGTCGTGTGTCCATCACAATCAACTCAGTGGTCGATTTTTTTAAGTATCGAATAACAGATTGTCCCGTCAAACCAAAGCCAATCACCGCAATTTTCTTATACGGGACGACAGTGCTGGGTTTTAGAATGGCTTGCATACTTATCTAACCTTTAGCGTTGCAAGGCCAATAATGACCAAAATAAAGCTGATGATCCAAAATCGTACGATCACCCGCGGCTCGGGCCAGCCCTTCAATTCAAAATGATGGTGAATCGGTGCCATCTTAAAGACCCTCCGACCCACCAACTTGAAAGAAATAACTTGGATAATGACCGACAAAGTTTCCACCACAAACAAGCCACCCATAATCATCAGGACGACTTCTTGACGGACAATAACCGCCAACACCCCGAGTGCAGCGCCCAATGATAAGGCACCGATATCACCCATAAATACCTGTGCCGGATAGGCGTTAAACCATAAAAATCCGAGACCCGCCCCCATTAGTGAGGCGCAAAAAATCATCATTTCTCCCGCACCGACCAAATACGGCACGTTTAGATACTCTGAGTAAATGGTATTACCCGACATATAGCTAAAGATCCCTAAGCCCCCCGCGACCATGACCACCGGCAATATCGCCAGACCATCCAAGCCATCGGTCAAATTGACCGCATTGCTGCTTCCCACGATAACAAACCACGCCAAAGGAACAAAAACCCAACCCAGATTTATCATCACACCCTTGAAAAAGGGCACAAATAGCTGCAGTTCAGCCGGTGCGCTTGCGCTGGCATATAGATAGTAAGCGGCAATAAATCCTGCCACCGACTGACTCAAGAACTTAGCACCGGAGCCCATGCCCTTAGGATCTTTATTGACCAGTTTTTGATAATCATCGTACCAACCGATCAAGCCAAAACTTAGCGTGATAAACAGGGTCACCCATAAATACCGATTGCTTAAGTCCATCCACAACAAGGTTGGAATCACCACTGCAAATAAAATCAACAACCCGCCCATCGTCGGCGTACCCACCTTTGAAAAATGCGTCGGCGGGCCATCGTCTCGTACGGTTTGACCAATCTGATATTGACTCAGTTTGCGAATCATCATCGGCCCGAACATAAAAGACAGAGTAAGGGCCGTTAACACGCTCATAATGGCGCGAAAGCTAATATATTGAAAAACACTAAATATGCTGTAGTGCTCGGCTAGCCGTTCAAATAACCACGTGAGCATTACGCTACCTCCTGATCAAGAAGCGCGGAAATCACGCGCTCCATTTTGGTAAATCTCGACCCTTTAACCAATAGTGTGCAGGGCGATTTTTGCAGCGCTTCGAGCCGACTTAGCAAGCTTTTTATGTCACTGAACATGGCGGCAGAACCTCCAAAACCATCGACATAGGCCGCTATGTTTTGCTTGACCTTACCCTCTGGCGCGTCGGCCAAGGCAAGTAAGACATCAATGCCTTGCGAACGCGCATAGCGACCCACTTCTTGATGGATGTTTTCTGCTTGGTCGCCCAGCTCGCCCATGGCACCCAGCACTAATATCTTCTGGCCGTCACAGTCAACAAGCACATCAATCGCTGCGCGCATCGACGCTAGATTGGCGTTGTAGCTATCATCTATCAATGTGGTGTTTGAACAAAGCGTGTATGCCTGCAAACGGCTGTTTACAGACACGCAGTTTTCCAAGCCTTTTTCAATTGCCTCAATAGGAAGCTCTGCTGCCACGGCAACCGCAATCACCGCCAAGGCATTGTGCCGGTTATGTCGGCCAATCATCGAAAATTTAAAATCGTGGGCTTGCGCAATAATCCGCACAGTGATTCTAGAGGCGTTTGAGGACAGCAGACGAATATCAGCCTGATCACTCTCTCCAAAACTCAGTACCTTTCTACTACCGCAGCGCTTTTTCCAAACGGTATAAAACTGATCATCTCGGTTTAATACGACCACGCCTTGCTGATCCACAAAATCGATCAACTCGCCTTTTGCTTCTGCCACACCTTCAATGGTTTTTAAGCCTTCTAAATGCGCTGCCGCCGCATTGATAATCAAACCAATCGTGGGCTTAACAATTTTGCCAAGATAGCTTAATTCGCCGGCATGATTCATCCCCATCTCAATCACAGCGGAACGATGGTTTTCACGCAATTTCAATAAGGTGAGTGGCACACCCCAATGGTTGTTAAAGCTACCCTCGGGGGCGATACCCGGTATGTGGCCCGAAAAAATCGTATTCAGCATTGCGGCAACGGTGGTCTTGCCATTGCTGCCGGTAATGCCCACCACCGGCACGTCAAATCGCTCGCGCCAATAGGCCGCCAACAGACCCAGCGCTAGGGTTGTATCTTCTACCTTAATGTGACGTATCGATTGATCATCAGCGAAATCTTCATCTGCCACGCTGGCCAAACTACCGCGATCAATCGCCGCAGGAATAAAATCATGGCCATTTTTACTTTCCCCATGAATCGCGAAAAATAGTGCGTTCTGTTCCAAACGGCGCGTATCAAATTCAACCGACATAAAACGCGCGTCTTCACCGCTTAACCGGCCTTTCATTGCTGTACTCGCTTCGCTTAACATCATCATGCTGCTAACTGCTCCAGCGCTTTTCTTACAATCAAACGATCATCAAATGTCTGGCTATGATCTGCGAAAATCTGTTCTGATTCATGGCCTTTACCTGCGATCAGCACCCAATCCTCGGCGTTTGCCTGTCTGATCGCCGTGCGGATGGCCTGCTCTCTATCGTGCAACACCCAAACCGCTCGCTGCATTCCTTCTACAATATCCGCTACTATTTGATCTGCAGATTCGGTTCGCGGATTGTCGTCCGTGAGGTAAATATGATCGGCCATTTTTTCAGCAATTTCACCCATGATGGGGCGCTTGGTTTTATCTCGATCACCCCCGCATCCAAAAACCACGGACAGACTGCCCTGGCAGTGCGACTGACAAGCCAGCAATGCCTTTTCTAACGCATCGGGGGTATGGGCGTAATCCACCACCACTGCCGTTTGCGTTGCTGCGCCGACGATACGTTCCATCCGCCCGGGCGCTGCTTCACAGTTCACTAAGGCGTCGGCCATTGCTTTCAATGAGCAACCCATCGCGCGACCCACCCCGAGCACAGACAGTAAATTGTAAAGATTAAACTGCCCGATAAGCTGGGTGCTTAAAACGCATCGCTCCGTGCCTTCGTAAACCTCGCAATACAAACCATCCTGTTTGAGTTCAATTTGATCGGCGCGTAGTTCACCCGCATTGATCCCCACTGAGAAAGTATTGCTTTTCAGGGAACCCAGCAATTTCTGACCCATCTCATCGTCTGCGTTGATCACAGCAGTGTGGTAGTCAAAAGTTTCAAAGAGGCGTTGCTTGGCCGTGGAATACGCCTCCATAGAATGATGAAAATCCAAGTGGTCTTGACTCAAATTGGTCAATACAACATGCTCAAACTTAAGCGCGTTGACCCGCCCCAGCTCCAGACCATGTGATGAAACTTCCATACAAACAACGTCAACGCCTTGCTCTTTTAAATCTGCCAACGCTTTTTGCGTCGAGACCGCATCGGGCGTGGTCATACCCGTCGATACCACTGCACCCAGTTTACCCACGCCCAAGGTACCGATCAGCCCTGTATCCAGCCCCAAGCGCTGTAACATTTGCGCCAAATAATAGACAACCGTGGTTTTGCCATTGGTGCCGGTCACGCCAATGACTTTAAGGCTACGCGAGGGGTGTCCGTAAAAACGCCCTGCTATCCTACTGATTGATGCGGATAACTCGGGTATCTCAATCACAGTTCCGTTTTCGGCAATTTTCGGATCCAAAACAGGCGTTCCCCCGGCTTCGATCAATACTGCAGCGGCACCCTTTTGGAATGCTTGCACTAGGTCTTTTCTAGCATCGTATTGCGCCCCTTTGAGCGCAATGAATAAACAGCCCTTTGTGATGTCTCGGCTATCTAAGCAAACAGCGGAGATATCTAGCGCAGGAATATCCCGTACGATATTCATGCCATTTAATAATTCTTCGAGTGACGCACGATAGCTACTCATGCGCCCTCCTTTGCCAGAGCGGACGGCTCTGCTGCGACCTTAAGTTCTTCGGCTCCACTGAGGGCGCTATCCGGTGCAATATTATATAAACGCAGGGTATCTCCCATTAACTTTGAAAAAACGGGGCCTGCGACCGTACCACCGTAATATTTTCCGGCTTGCGGATCATCCACCATAACAACGATCACAAAGCGCGGATCGCTCATGGGCGCCAATCCCACAAACCACGACACATAATGACCTTCTTCGTAACCATTGCCCGTATTGCGCCGCGAAGTACCGGTCTTCCCGCCAACTCGGTATCGGTCTACCCGCGCGCGACGGGCGGTCCCTTCGGATGTGGTCACGCCTTCTAACATATGCAATATCTGCGTATTGGTTTGCCGACTGAAAACTCGTCTCCCATTGACTCGACTATTAGCGGGGCGCTTTTCAATGGTGGTCGGCTTTAACACTCCATCGTTAGCAAAAATGGTATAGGCGCGCGCAATTTGTAAAGGCGTTGCATTCAAGCCATATCCATACGACTGGGTTAAGCGGTCGATCAGGCGTTTTCTTTTCGGTAATACACCGCTGACTTCAGCGGGCACCGCGTTGACCTTACGACCAAATCCTACTTTACTGAAAGTCTCGTATAAGTCTTCGTATGGCAGTTCCATCGAGAGCTTGGCTGCACCGATATTGCTAGACTTGATCACGATCTCTGCTAGCGTCAATACGCCGTTGGGACGCGTATCGGTGATACGTCCACCCGGCACTTTAAATGGCAGCCTACCGGTATCAATCGTCGATTGAGGTGTGAACGCTCCCGACTCCAATGCGGTCGCAACCGTGAAAGGTTTAACGGTTGAGCCCGGCTCTTGTACATCCGTTACTGCGCGGTTTCTAAATTTATCTGGCTGCAGCGTACGCCGATCATTCGGATTGAATTGCGGCGAATCTACCAGTGCCAAAATTTCTCCAGTCGGTGCATCGATTAAAACCGCGCTGCCACCTTGTGCCTGATGTTGGCGAACTGCCTGCTCTAAATATCCACTGGCTAAATATTGTAAGCGACTATCAATACTCAAAACCAAGGGCGCGCCATTTTTAACTGCGTCAATTTGCTCAACAAATTCTACAAAACGACCTTTACTATCTCGATGGACAATCTGCTTGCCCTTTTTACCTTGCAGTATTTTTTGGTAAGCCTTCTCAACGCCCTCTTGGCCCGCACCATCAATATCCGTAAATCCAATTAAATGACCCGCCGCAGGGCCGGAAGGGTAAAAACGCTTGTAATCGCGCTGCAGATGCACGCCGGGCACATTAAGCGCGGCCACGCGCTCGGCAAGTAAAGGCGCAACTTGGCGCTTAACGTACATAAAGTTATTTTTAAACCCGCCCGCGCTGCGCTTTTTACAAGCCTCAGTCAGCGCTGAGGGTTTAATCGGCACCAATTTGGACATCGCCTTCCACTGTGCTTGTGCCGCGCAGAACAATTTTGCTTCCGCCCAAATCGTGTCCACCGGCGTACTCACTGCCAAGAGGTTTTGATTACGATCGTAAATCGGCCCTCTAATCGCAGGAATTTGGATCGAACGTACATGACGCGCCTTGGCTTCAGCCACCAAGCGATCATGCCCGAACAACTGAATGGTCAGCAATTTAGCCGCCAAGACTAAAAAACCCACACTCACCACGGTCATCAACATGCGCTGACGAAAAATCGTGCGCTGGATATTATGGGCATCTTGGAGTCTCATTCTGATCGCGCCTCACCGTTCGACGCAAGACGGATGGTTTGGATATTGCCACTCGTGGGTGGCAGCATTTCGTAACGGCCGCGCACCTCGGATTCCACATTGTGCGCCAAACGCCAGGTGGAGTATTCCGCCATCAGCTGACGCCATTCAATCGCAAGATCGTCGCGTTCGCGTTCAAGCTTTTGCGCCGTATAAAAAGACAAGCGATTAAACTGTCGCACCGACACCAAGGCCAAGGCACTGGCCACGACCGAAACAATCAAGGCGGCACACACCATTGACTGTGTATTCCATCTCATCGACGAACCTTCTGCGCAACACGCATAATCGCGCTGCGTGCGCGTCTGTTTCCGTCAAGTTCTTGCTCACTCGCGCGGATTGGCTTTCCAATGAGTTTTATTCGCGGTTTGATTTGATCCGCACGAATCGGCAGCTCCGGTGGATAATCATCGCCTTTCGCCTCTTTTTGCAACAACCGTTTGACGGGACGATCTTCCAGGGAATGAAAACTAATCACCACCAATCTGCCGTCAATGGCCAAAGCATCGAGCGCGTCTGGCAGTACCGCGATAATTTCTTGCAACTCCTCATTGATCGCGATACGAATCGCCTGAAACGAACGCGTCGCGGGATGTTTCTCACGCTCATGCATGGGCATGGCATCGCTAATGATTTTTGCCAAGGTCGCGGTAGTTTCGATGGGTGAAATCTCGCGCTGCTCAATTATTGCGTTAGCGATACGCTTTGCAAAACGCTCTTCGCCATACACCCTGAGCACCCGCACTAAATCTCTAAATTCAACCGTCGACAACCACTCGGCCGCTGTTTGGCCTTGCGTAGTGTCCATGCGCATATCGAGTACACCATCGCGCTGAAACGAGAATCCGCGATCCGGCTCATCGAGTTGCGGTGAAGACACACCAAAATCAAACAGGATGCCATCAACCGCTCCGAGCAGGTCGAGCGCTTTTAATTTAACACCAAGGCTTGAAAATGGCGCATGAATAATCGTGACCCGCTCATCATCACCCATCAGCTTAACCGCAACGGCAACCGCGTCAGGATCTCGATCCATCACCCATAAACGACCATCTTGATTAAGCTTGGCTAAAATTAAACTCGCATGACCGCCGCGTCCGAAAGTGCCGTCCACATAAAAGCCGCCGGGTCGCATCTGTAGCGCATCGACGGCTTCGGTGAGCAACACAGATTGATGCGCTGCTCCAGTATTCACAGCTGAAGTATCTCCATGTCCGGCGTGGGTTCGGTGGCATCGCTTGAGGCATCCAACCATTTATCACAACTTTCTTCCCAATCCTTGGCGCTCCAAATTTCAAATTTATGGCCCTGCCCAATAAAGTACAGCTCTTTGTCTATCCGAGCGAAGGAGCGTAAAGAAGGCGGCAACAAAATTCTGCCCGTTTTGTCCATCTCAACATCCGCAGCATAGCCGATGAAGAAACGTTTGAGCCGAACATGCTGGGGCTGGAAGCTCGGCAAATCATTGATCTTTTTCTCAACGCGCTCCCATTCGTCCAAAGGGTACATCCATAAACAATGCTCTGAGGTATTGTTCACCGTCACGACCATCGAACCTTTGCATCGCTCAAGGAGTTCTTGACGATAGCGTGTCGGCAGGGCTAATCTGCCCTTGCCATCCACTTTAAGTTGATTAACGCCGCGATACATGTCGATAAAACCGTGATACTCCGATTAAGTGCACTTTTTACCACAGAATGGAAATATAGGGCTTATCCGAAAATAAGTCAAGGTTTTTCAACAAGATACGTTCGATTTAACGGTGAAATACCGTCAATATTCTTACCTTATAAATCAAACAGATAAAGAATTTACCTAATTTGAATTAACAAGAAAAAGAAGTAAGTTGATCTGTAAGCCGGGTTCTGTCTAGGACGATCATTCATCTGGGATATTTGTCGCCAAATACCTCATGCAACCTACCCGAAACCAACGCGGGTCGCGCCTTGCTTGGAATAAACCAAGATGGTTTCCTATTTGGTCTTGCTCCAAGTGGGGTTTACCCTGCCACGACGATTACCCGCCGCGCGGTGCGCTCTTACCGCACCATTTCACCCTTACCCGCCGAAACGAGCGGTATATTTTCTGTGGCACTGGCCATCGGCTTGCGCCGCCCAGACGTTATCTGGCACTTTACCCTGCGGAGCCCGGACTTTCCTCGACACTCAAAATGAACACCGCGATCGCCCGATCAACTTAGGCCAGACTCTATGCAATCGCAGCGTGATTGGCAAGCAATGAGTAGGGATATATTGTATTTATCAAGCAGCAAGAAACCTTTCTCGTTATTGCACGCACCAAAGCTACGCGCCTTATGTTCACGCTACAGGAGTTAGATATATCTAACTGGGACGAACGTGATCTGCCATGAAGTTACGCTGCATTTTAATGCCAATCCAAGCGCCCACGATAAGCGCTGCTAAATCGAAGAAAGAGCCCAGTGCGAGGGTTGAAACACCTGCCAAGCCTTGCCCCAAGGTACAGCCCATCCCTAAGATTCCGCCAATGCCCACCATCAAACCACCGACCGCATAGCGCACCGCTTCACCCACCGAAGTAAACCATTCGAAACGAAAACTTCGAGTAAATATAGCTTGCAGTAAAGCGCCCGCACCGACGCCTAAAAAAGCGATCAAACCAAAAGTGATTAAATAAGCCAGCGGATTAGCACTAACATAGAGGAGATCACCCATTGGGCGAATAAAGGTATACGACTGTACGCCCATGCCATATTGAGGAATATCTTGAAATTCGGAGTGTTCCATCGCTTCCGCAGCAATGGGACTACTCGTCAACCAAAATGCTGCAACAATAAACGCGCCTATAAAAAATCCGCCAATCAAGTTGTTGCGCCTAGCCATAAAATCGCCAGAACGAAATACAAAATAGAGGATAACAGCCGCTAACGAAACGCTCGCGACCGTTCGGGTGATGCCTAAATCTGTGCCAATGGTGGTCGACACTAGCGTGCCGATATCTTGATGGTCAAAGCCGCTTTCCACGAGATCGGGTGTTAGCGGCATGACCCAGTTTAAAAAATAGGTCGAAAAGAAACCTTCAACATACAGCATCAATACTGCGGCTGAGCCCATTCCAAGGATCGCGACGATCGCTTTGAGATTGCCGCCGCCGAGATTGATCATATTTTTCATCCCACAGCCCCTGCACAGAGTCATCCCCACCCCGAAAAACATCCCGCCTGCTAGAAAAGCCGGCCATCGAAATTGGCTCATTCGGTAAGGTGGACGAGTCGAATCTAAATTTAATATACCCAGCGCCTCAAGCAATGCGACACCCAAGACAGCCATGGCAATCGCAAAGAAATACATTCTAAAACGCCCGGTATTGCCTGTATCAACAATATCAGCAATGCCCCCGAGCGGACAAAACTCTGTTTTTTTCGCTACCATGCCGAACAACATGGACAATAAAAATGCGCACAAAAAAAGTACGCCCACAGGATTTAGTTCTCCAATCAAAGGAATGCTCATCTATCTATCTCTAATCTTATTTTTTGTCGCCAGCCTAAGCATCGCATGGTGGCGCGATGTAGCGCCAGAGAAGTTTCAACTGTCTTAAACGATTATCAAGTCGACAAACACGCTAGAACTACATCAGTTATCGCTTATGAGAGGATAATAATTTGGCGAGCGGTTCACAAGTTACAAACTCACACAGTGCCGTCGAAGATAGCAATTCTAACTCTTTGGTGGAAGAGCCACTATTATATTTTTGCTAGGCAAACCCACTTTGGATCTTTCCCTATAAAATAATCATTCGTTTTGAACTCTAACTAATGTTAGAGATATTTATGATCAAAGAAAGGGCGACTAAAGTACATATTAGACGGATAGTTATTTACATCGGCATGCATTCAGCTATATTTTCCGCGCGCTTGAAACCAACTACAGGCAGAACACAATCGTCTTATTGTTTGCGCTGTTTGTGACATAGCAAGTTCCTTTATCGTTATTCACTCTTTCTACTGAGCCGATATCGCTGAAGAACGCCGAATCGCTGCCATCAACGCCGTCCTGAAGTCGGGGCAGTGAACGTTGATCCTCACTTTGTGCATTCGGATCTGCACCAGTGATCGCATTAATAGCCGCACTGCCATCCCCTAGAACATGAGTCAAAGTAGGGCCGCCACTATTCGCAAGTGGCTCCAACATCGCATCTGCGACCGTCATATTCCCATTCGTGCCAATGGTCATTCCGCAGGATGCTGTTCCACCAAATATATTGTTATTTCCCTTGCCATTCATTGTTTCGCTGGCCCCGCAATCCGAATTACCCATATTCTGATTGAATAAATTGTTATCGATTTTGATCAGGTTGCTATTGGGTGTGTTGCCTAAGCTTAGTACCTGATAGTTGGTATTAAATGCAAAAGTATTGTGTATCACGGTGAAGGTAATCAACAGCGAATTGGTCAGCAAAGCGCCGGGGGAATTATTACTAAATGTAGAATTGATCACCGAAAAGCTGTCTGAAAAGGCGGAAATTGCACCACCTAAGGATAATGAGACCAAAGGAACCATTGTCGCGGCATTGTTGTTGAAGGTTGATCGACTGATTTGGGTGTCTAAGTTACGCGTTTCGACGGCCCCAGAAAAACCAGAGTTAGCCGTGTTGACTCCATTGGAGGCCCCAAGACCTGTAGAGTTATTGCTAAAAGTGCTGTCACTAATCATTAACGTGCCGTCTGTGTCATTATTAGTATAAATCGCGCCACCCGAACCACCTCTTCCAACACTGATATCTGTATTTAGGGCGCCGTCTCCTGTTTGATTATTATTCAAGGTGCAAAAGTTGAGGCTAAGCGAGCCGAGACTAAAGATGGCGCCCCCTCCCGGCGCAAACCCATCCGAACTGAATGACGTATTTGTATCGGTAATACCATCGCTTGAGTGCCCATTTTGTATCGTCAGCTGATTGAATATGATATTTGCATTGACCCCAAATTTGAACAATCTGAACTGCGGTGCGGCATCTGCACGTTCTATCGTTGCACCATTACCGTTTATAGTGATCCCTGTATCGACTAGCGGCAGACCATTCGCGCCATCTACATCGGTATTGTTTACAGCAGTGAGTGAGTAAACGCAGCCAATATCGAGATCCAAGACATCGTCTACGCCATTGCCTTCGGCTGTAGTGATAGCGGCTATCAAATCATTTGCAGTACAGGCCACGTTAATCGTAACTGCGGTTGACGGGCAACTGAAGATAATCCCTGTAAGAAATAAAAACAACTTTTCAAAATGTCTAGTTCTCATGCTTGAAGCCTAAGTTAATTTCTTAAACTTAGCATATTACTCCATGTGGGCTGCTGGCAGAGTCAACAATCTTTTCGATGTTCTTGAATCTATCCATACGCTGCACGGATTTCTTTTGAAGCTATGTGACTTTGACAATCATATGCTCTGGCACCCCTTGCCCGATTAACTTGTCGGGATGATGCTGGCTGATGAACTCTTAATAGGCACGTTTAATTTCTTTGTCACTGCTTTGTATGCAATAGTGCAAAAGGGGATAAGCTGCCCATAGACCGGTTTCAACTATAATCAGCTTAGAGCACTTATAACGATACACGATTTAATAGCGTTAAAAGCAGGTTCTTTTGATCTGGGTCTGACATCGGATAGGTCAGCAACCAGTTGATTGCGGAAAAATCCGCCTTTAGCGCCTCAATTTCAGCGGCCTCCCATTGCGCACTTTCTATATCGCCTAACTGGACTTGCGCGGCTGCCATATAGACATGCGCCTCCAAAATGCTCGGATTTCGGCTCAAAGATTCTTTTAAATTGATGATGGCCTGTTCCGTGTCGCCAATAAAAAAGTAGGCTCTGCCTAACAACAAAAAATAAAGCGACCCCGCACTAGGGTTTAAACGCATCGCTTTTCTGATTAATTCAATGGTTTCCTTTGGTCTGCCGATATAGGTTTTAATGCCGCCCAATAGCGCGTGAGCATCTGCGTAATTTGGGTCTAAATTAAGCGCATGATCCAAGTGTTCAATCGCCAGATCATGTCGCCTATCCTGAGCTGAAACATAGGCCATAACCCAATGCAAATGGGGGATGTCGGATTGAATACCCAATGCGGTTTCCGCCAATTCCTTGGCGCGCTTTAAGGAATTTGGAAGATTTTCAGACCATTGATTTCTATAGTCCGCCGCATGACTTAGAGCCAAACCCGCATAGGCGCGGGCAAACATTGGGTCACGCTCAATCGCCTCTTGATAAAGCGCTCTGGCCAACAAATTTTGCTCTTTGCGGCGCGCGAGTAAATGATTCTGACCCTGCATAAAAAGCGAATACGCCTTGTCATCTCGGGTATATGCTTGCCTTTCGCGACGACTATCTTCAGCAATTAGACTTGTCTCCAGCCCTTCAGAAATTTGATCGCTCAGAAGTAAAACTGCATCATCCATAGTCAATTTTTGTTGATAATGCTCCGACCATAGCAATCGGCCGGTGGCTGTGTCGATCAGTTCAATGTCTGCTATTAAACTGTTTGAATTTTGTTGCGCACTACCCGTCACAAGATAGTTTGCGCCTGATTGACTCGCCTGATTGACAGATTCAGCCTCTTTTAGCAACGCCTCAGGACGAATCACCCACAAATGCTCTAATTTAGATAATCTCAATGAAACCGCATTCGAGAGCCTGCTTGCAAACAATGATTGTTTTTCACCTTCGCGCACCGCAAGCAGTGGCATCACCATAACGCTAAGCCTCTCTGATGAATATTGCGAGCGTTGTGGCTCGGTCGTTTGGGTTGATTTTTGAGCCACGCGCTGTGCACTCATGAACCAGACCGTCACAGCCAACAGGATGAAAAATGCGCACAAGCTCGCAAGCCGACGCCAGCTTAGCCAGTTCGGATTCGAGTCCTGGGTAGCCCCTTCATTTCGGTTCTCGGCCAAGAAGCGGTAACCCCGTTTGGGAATGGTTTGAATATACTGAGGTTTGCGCGTGTCATCTCCAAGTGCCTTGCGCAATTTGATGACCAACTGGGTGAGTGAATCGTCACTGACAATAACATCAGGCCATAAATCAGACAGCAATGCTTCTCGACTGAGCACTTGATTGCTGCGCGAGAGGAATAACTTCAATAGATCCGCTGTCTTAGGCTCTAAACGGATCGTCTGCTTAGAAGATTCAAGCTGATTAAGCGCTGGATTAAATTCCCATACACCGAAGAAAATAACATCTTGGCGATTTTGGTCTTGGTTCTCGGTCATTGTTGTTCGCTACTCGACATAAACAGATGCCACGTAAGCACTTGAAATAATGTGGATTCGTATGTTTTTAGGAAATTCTTAGTACTTTCTTTGGGTGTTTTAGTGAACATTTACCTAATCTATTAGCGAACACGAACCAGCTACTTTTTTAAGACTCTAATTGAGGTAACGATAAATGACAACTCAAGCAACCGAGTTTAACCCGCTCGCCTATAAAGCCACGACCCGCCAGCAGTGGGAGAATGCAGCCCAAGCTTGGAATGATTGGGGCACGCTATTAAATAAATGGCTGGGCCCCGCGACCGACCAAATGCTTGCAATGGCCAATATCAAAGAAGGCAGCCATGTTTTGGACGTCGCAGCGGGCGCTGGCGAGCAAACCTTAAGCATCGCACAAAGGGTTGGTCCAAACGGCCGTGTGCTGGCAACGGATATATCGCCAAGTATCTTAGCCTACGCCGCCAAAAATGCCAAAACAGCAGGCTTTAAGAATGTGATTGCACGCGAGCTAGATGGCGAGGCTTTAGCTGATTTAGATGCAAATTCATTTGACGCAGTCGTCTCAAGAGTCGGATTGATCTATTTCCCTGATCAGCAAAAAGCATTGGGGGGAATGAAACACGCCTTAAAACCCGGCGGTAAAGTGGCAGCGATGGTTTATTCGACGCCTGAAAAAAATGCGTTCTTCTCCGTTCCCGTTTCAATCATCAGACGACGCGCCAAGCTTCCGCCGCCCCTAGCAGGGCAACCCGGGCCCTTTAGTTTAGGAGGCGACGGGGTTTTAGAAAATACCTTTGCACAAGCCGGATTTAAAGATATCGAGGTCGCACGCGTTAATACACCCGTACAACTTAAATCCGCGTACGAATGTCTACGTTTTGAACAAGAGTCTTTTGGCGCATTACATCAAATGCTTGGCGGTTTACCTAAAGACGAGCAAGATGAAGCTTGGGCTGAAATACACGAAGCACTCGGTGAGTTCGAAGCCAATGGTCGATTTGAAGGCCCTTGCGAAATGCTGATTGCGGTAGGCACAAAGTAATGAAAACCATTGAGGTATGTTGATGAATAAAATAGCGATAGTGCAATCTGCACCTGTTTTCTTAGATAAGAAAAAAAGTATCGCCTTAGCGGTCGATAAAATTGCAGTCGCCGCAGCGCAGGGCGCTGAATTGGTGCTGTTTTCAGAAGCATTTATTCCGGGTTACCCTGCCTGGATATGGCGCTTGAAACCGGGAGGCGATTGGAACCTCAATGAAACGCTGCATGCTCAATTATTAAGTCATTCAGTCAGCCTAAACTCAAATGACCTTGACCCGCTGTATGCGGCGGCGAAAAAACATCAAGTCACCGTTTTATGTGGCATCAACGAGCGGGATGATCAGTTATCACAATCAACCCTTTACAATTCATTTGTCATTATCGGCGCAGACGGCAACCTATTAAATAAACACCGCAAAATCATGCCAACCAATCCAGAACGCATGGTGTGGGGCTTTGGTGATGCCAGTGGTTTGAAAGTGGTAGAGACCCCAGTGGGTCGTATCGGCGGTTTAATGTGTTGGGAAAATTACATGCCATTAGCGCGCTATGCGCTGTATGCCCAAGGTATCGAACTATATATAGCGCCCACCTACGATAGTGGAGAAGGCTGGCTGGGCAGCTTACAGCATATTGCCCGCGAAGGTCGTTGCTGGGTTCTGGGTTGCGGCAATTTATTGCAAGCAAGCGATATCCCCGATGATTTCCCCGAAAAAGACCGGCTTTACCCCGACCCTGATGAGTGGGTGAACCCCGGCGATTCAGTGGTGATTGCGCCGGGTGGAGAAATCGTCGCAGGCCCCATGCGAGAGCAATCGGGCATTTTATATTTTGATGTCGATAGAGCAAAAGTCGCCGCCTCGCGCCGCACATTGGACGTTTGTGGGCACTATTCTCGCCCCGACATTTTTCAATTAAACATCAATACCCAACAACAATCGCCTGTGACATTCGATGAATAAGTGTTTTGACCCAAGCATTAAGAAAACTTAAGCCTTAGTTGTATTAACCCGATATAGGAGAATAATCTATGAACACTAAAACACATCAAGCGAGTTGTTTCTGTGGAGACGTACAATTCACAGTCAGCGGAGACCCCGAAGGCATGGGCTATTGCCACTGCGAGTCTTGTCGTCAATGGTCAGCTGGCCCCGTGAACGCGTTTACACTCTGGAACCCTGAAGCGATAGAAATCACCCTAGGGGCCGATAACATCGGCAGTTATGGAAAAGTACCCAACACCCCAGAAAAAGAAATCACCAGCCATCGGAAATGGTGCAAAACCTGCGGTGGACACGTTTTTACTGAACATCCAACCATGGGGCTAATAGACGTCTACGCGGCGGCAATGCCGAGCTTCCCATTTGAAGCAGGGGTACATGTTCATTACCAAGAGACGGTATTACCTATGAAAGATGGCCTTCCAAAAATGCAAGATTTGCCGGCTGAAGCAGGTGGCTCAGGAATCAGCCTAGCCGAATGAGAAACAAACTAAGCCGCCGGCGATTCAACCAATGGCTGGCGGCGAGCCTCGCGGGAGGGGTTTCGTCTATCGAAGCCAATATACAGCCCAGTCCATCTATCCAGTTGCCCATTGCGGCAATTCAAATGGTACCCGAACTAGGCAATGTGCAATCCAATCTAAAACAAGCCGAACACTTAATTCAGCAAGCGCTTAAACAAGGTGCACGCTGGATTGTTTTGCCTGAAATGTTTACCTCTGCAGTGGCGTTTCACAACGACATGATGGGCGCAATTGAACCGCTTGAGGGCAAAACATTACAACGATTGAAAACGCTCGCAAAGCAAGGCAATGCCCATATTGGGGGTTCTTTTCTCGCCCAGCATCGATCAGGCGTATTCAACACCTTTGTGCTGGTTTCACCTGATGGCAGTGTCCAAATACACAACAAAGACCAACCAACGTATTGGGAAAACTGCTATTACCAAGGCGGGAATGATGACGGCGTATTGCAAACGTCAATTGGACCGATAGGTGCTGTACTCTGCTGGGAGTTTATTCGCTCAAAAACCGCTCGGCGTTTACTCAATAGAGTGAATCTGGTGTTGGGCGGCTCTTGTTGGTGGACCTTGCCTGATGATGCCAGTCCAGACAGCCCTCGATGGGCGGACAATCTCAAAATGTTACAACAAGCACCCGTAAAAATGGCACAAATGCTCGGCGTACCCGTTGTGCACGGATCACACGCGGGAGAATTTGAAGGCTTTTTCAGCCCCGAACTCGCAGATGTTGCCTATCACTCCTCTTTTCTGGGCGAAACCATGATTGTTGATTCAGAAGGTCACGTGCTCAATCGCTTATCCAAAAGCGAGGGTGAAGGTGTTGTTTTTTCAGAGCTAGAAATATCTAAGCCGATACCGCCAAGTGAAACCATACCAGATTCCTTTTGGATGCCCAATGAAATGCCTGAAGATTGGAAAAATTCATGGGAGCGTTGGTTTGATCAAGGTGCGGATTATTATAATTTGGTCACCGAGCCTTATCTTGAGACGGGGTTGATCAACGACTACGAGCCGCCTTACTTGCGGTAGAGGGTTAAGCAAAGGAACTGTTCCTTCTAATTCAATTTATTCATTATCTGGAGTCTTTCCCCGTTTATTTAGGTGTTGCTTCTCCAGTTTTTTGGTTCTTTCCCGCCTGACATATGCTTTCCTGTAGATGTAAAAAAGTCCTGATCTTTTCGTTCAGGCATTCTACGAATAACTGTCCAGTATTCCTCCCGTATATCCTCATCGACATATACCTTAGTTTTATACAAACCATCATTCCCGTCTTTGCGGCATTTAGAAATCCAATAGTGCTCTTCAGTTTCAATATCAAAGTAATTAGCCTTAGACCCTGATCCTTTTAACGACTAAAAATCTTTACCATCGTGCTTCAATGTTTTTCCACTTTTAGAAAAAGATACTTTACGAGAGTTTTGCATAAATCAGTGGCGAAAGAAAAATGAGGTAAAATTTCTCTGTTTAAGGCGGGAAATGCAGCTAATAGCGGGCTATTGGCCAGTTTCCCAACGAAAAACAGGGGAATTTTAACCATTTTTACTCGTTATCTGATTAATGCAAAGCTCTCTTTACCTATACACGCTTCTAGCGCCGCAACTCCTGCTTTCTCCTCGATGTACATGATTTCGTATTTCATTTCACACGACACCTAACGTTTGAGCTGTGGGGCTTGAGGTGCGAAGCAACGAAAGTCCCACACTAGTGATTTGTTAGGCATTGATCATTACCTAGGGAGGCCATATTTATTTTCACTAGATAAGCCCTTCATTAAAAAGCATAAAGTAATTGGTAGTACGGGCACAATAAGCCACCATCCATTTCTTCCAATGTCATGAAGGCGTCGGATATGAACTATCAATACGAGACCGCAGCATAACTCACGATTTCAGTCTGACATTTCCGAAGGGGTCATTTTTTGAATCATATTTGTCGATTTTCGCGTATTTGATCATGATTTAGCGACTTTTTATTGATTCGCGCCCCTAAACCCATATTAAAGGCGCAACTATCTTGCATAGTGCCAATCTGGCAAGCCATACAAACTTAAGAATTTAGCGCCTTTACGGATATTCGCCGCTATCGCCGCTAGGCCGTAAACAGTCGTGTTTTTAGCTAAGCCCATAAACCGAGTCCGAGCTAAACCATAGTGCTGCTTGTAAGTGGCAAAGGGCCGTTCGCCTCCTGCTCGTGTTACTGCAATAACTGCATTGCGGCTACGGTCTGCATCTGACAACGGATTATCTCGATATCCCTTGCGTTGAACTTGGTCATCAATTCCAAGTTGCTCCAGTTTATCTCGCGTCTCATGCGAGCTATACGCCGCATCAGCATATAGGGCAGTCTCATCGCCCAACAGTAATTCATCGCGCTGCTGACTGTCATGAACATGCCCTGGCGTCACACTCTGGCGCTGAACAAACCCATCCTCATCAACTCCCGTATGCACTGAGTAGCCATAGGTGGATTTCTTTCGACCTCGGCTGTCATTCTTAACGTGCCAGCTGGCATCAGGATCTCGCTTAGGCGTGCCATCTTTGCCGTTACCATTTCCAGAACGAGCCGCTTCTATAGGAGTTGCATCTATAATATTGATACGCCCCTTGCTCATAATAATGTTCTTTGATTCAAGTTGGCGATTGACCTCACCTAGCAAACGATCCCATAGCTCGTGCTCTACTAGCTTGCTTCGAAAGCGCCCAAGGGTTGAAGCTTCGGGCACATCACCGCCTAACTCAAAGCGGCAAAACTTACGAAACAATAAATCCCTAAATAAGCACTGCGCTAACTCCCTATCCGACAGCTCATACCAAATGCCCAGCATCAAGCTGCGGAACAAACTAAGTAATGGATAGCTTGGGCGGCCCGTAGTACCAGCGTAAATAGATGACAGCAGCATCTCTATTTCGCTCCAATCTAATAGTGCTTCTGTATCATCAAGGCTATGCAGAATTGGATGATCCAAGTCTGATCTTGATACTAATAAATCTCGTTGCGTGGTGAATGGTTTTTGCATGCCTGATTTTAACAAATTATCCGATCGCTCGATGAGTTATGCTGCACTCTCAATACAATGTTTAATGCAATTAGAGCTGGAATAATGCAATTAGAGCTGGAACAAAAACTAGAATTGTATTTGGTAGAAATATGTTTATCACTTTTTCATACCAAAATATAAACAATATGTATCCAAGAAAGACTAGCCAAAACTCTCACCTTGTAGCTCTGCCATCTGGATTGAAGAAGAATTCGAATATTTCCTTCATCTTTTGTTCCTAACAATCATTATACACCTTGCTTAAAGCGTACAATAATAAGTTAAAACGTAACAGGGGGCGACCTAGCTAACCAGCACGATGCTTTTTTGCGTCCGTATTGAACGCCTTGTTAGCCATAATGTCGTGTAGGCCACCTGAAACATATTTATGAAGCACGCTGGACACTAATGTCTGATAAGGAATACCTTCCTCAAGCGCGCGTCTTTGTAGTGACGCTAAATCACGACTTGATATCCTAATGTTAATTCGTTTGTCTTTTTTAAAAGTTTCTTCAGCGGCAGCTTGCAACATTTTCTTACGTTTTGGCGTAAGAACTGATTTGAATTCGCCGGCCTCAAAATCCTTAAGGATTTGATTCTCTTCTTTGCTAAGTTTAGGGTCGCTCATGATGATTCTCCTAAGTATATCTTAGTTGCCTTTCTGCTTGGAATGACAGTCTTTAAAAATATTTCTTTTCTGTTTTCTAGATATGGAACAAGATGGGCATAATTATTTATGTTGATAACAAATACCCGTTGGTTTGGGTATTTGTCACTATTTGGATGCTCAATATCATCAAGTAATGCATCTTGTTGTAGGTAAAAAACAATATCCTCAAATGAAATGCCACGCTCTGAAATGAGCTGTTGATTTTTGGTGGCATTCCAATTTATTGGTTTCATACTTTAGAGCATAGCATATATGTGTGCCTATTGGCATCATCCAATAATTGCGTCGAATTGCTAAACTATTACCCCTTCCGATGTCCCTGAATCAATTCATACGCCGCGTGGATTTCTTTTGATCGTTCTGTGGCCTTGGCGATCATGTCCTCTGGCACGCCCTGCCCGATTAGCTTGTCGGGGTGGTATTGGCTGATGAGCTTTCGATAAGCGCGCTTAATTTCTTTGTCACTGTTCTGCGCATTCACCCCCAAAGCTTGGTGGGCTTCTGCCAGGGTATTGGTCGCGCGGGTAGGTCTTGCGCCGCGGGCTTGTTCGTATTGCCCACCGGCTTGATCGCGAAAACGGTTTTGCCCTTGGATCATCAGCAGTAGCTGATCAAAGGCGCGCTCGTTATAGCCAAACTGCATCGATATTTTTAACATCAACTCGCGTTCGGCGGAATGCAGCTCACCGTCCGCTAAGGCAACACCGACTAAATAGACCAACAGCAAATGCCTCATTTGCAAGGAGCCGCCGCAGACCTTAACGAAATGCGCTAGGGTCGCTTCATATTCAAATTCAGGTTTTGCACCCGCTTTAAAATGGGCAACCGCCTCGCTCCGATGTTCACCCGTCATGCCCATCTGCGATATAAATTTCTCGATATGATCGATTTCCGATTGTGAGACTTGTGAATCCGCCTTGGCCAATTTCCCCATCAGTAGGAATAGCGTTTTAAGGAAAACTGCTTGGCGTTGTTTTTGAATCTCCGCGCGCCCGCCCGGCAAAATAGCTTTGGGGCCATCTCGCAATAAAGTAGTGACTAGGCCTCCTCCAATCCAGCCCAATATTGCGCCGAAAAAACCAAAGAATGAAAGGCCTAGAATCGCCGCAATCGGCCTAATGAATAAAGTAATCATAGAAGTGTGTGATTATAAAATTATTGGGTATGCTTACTTTAAATCGCTAAGCTTTTATCTGGCGTATTGCGTTGAGCAACCCAGCCATTTCTTGTTCTGTACCGATGGTGATTCTTAAAAAATCACTGATTCTGGGCGCACTGAAATGCCGAACCAAGATGCCTTTTTCCTTCAGCGCTAGGTAAAGTTTTTCTGCAGGCATGAATGTCGGCCGCACGAACACAAAATTCGCCGCAGAATTAAGCACTTCAAAATCTTCAGCGCGTAAATCGATGGTCGCTTTATCGCGTAATTGAATCACGTTTTGGCACGCAGCTCGAAAACTTAATTCATCTTCAATCGCCGCCTGCGCACCTGCTAAGGCGATTTTATCCAGCGGATAGGAATTAAAAGAATTTTTAACGCGCTCTAAACCCTCAATCAGCTCAGACGAGCCCATCGCATAGCCCACTCGAAGACCCGCCAAACTACGGGATTTAGAGAGCGTTTGCACAACCAATAGATTTGGAAATTCGCTTATAAGAGCAACACACGAAGCCGCCCCAAAATCAACGTAGGCCTCATCAATCACCACCACAGAACCTTGATTTCTCGCGACAAATTCCCGAATTTCCTCAACACTCAAAGCAATGGACGTCGGCGCATTAGGGTTGGCGAAAATCACCCCACCGTTGTCGCTGGGGTAATCCGCTAGATCGATTTCAAACTGCTCTGTCAGCGGGATTTGTTGTAGCTCAATATCATACAAGCGCGCATAGGCCGGATAAAAACTATAGGATATATCAGGGCAGACCAAGCGCTTGCTCGCATCAAACAAGCCAGCAAATATATGCGCCAAGACTTCATCAGAACCATTGCCGACAAACACCTCAGCGGGCGTCAAGGCATAACGATCTGCTATCGCTTGCTTTAAGTCTTGGCAATGTGGATCAGGATATTGATTTAAACCACTGTCGACCGCTGCACGCATTGCGCTGAGCGCCGCCGCCGAAGGTGGCGCAGGATTCTCGTTGGTATTGAGCTTGATATATTGTTGATCCTGCGGTTGCTCGCCCGGCACATAGGGCTGCAAACGCTGCGTGGTTTTACTCCAAAATCGACTCATCATGCTTTCTCTATTTCTTGTTGTAGCGCCAGCGCGCGTTGATAGCACTGATTCTTGTTCACGCCAGTAATCTCCGCCGTGATTTTACTCGCTTTTGATACGCCAAGCTCTGCCAATAACAGGCGTAAAATTTGATCGATATCAACTTTGTTCTCATCCGTCTGAGCGCCCGCCAACATCACCACAAATTCACCTTTTTGCGCCAGCGCATCGGCAGATAATTGCTCGATCACCGAGAGTATCTCACCATGATAAACACTTTCAAATTTTTTAGTGATCTCTCGAGCCACGACTACTTTGCGCGATGCGCCAAAGACGGTAGATAAGGATTCGAGGAACGGCATAATTCGATGTTTGGCTTCATAAAATACTAAGGTTTGTGTCTCTGCGCTGAGCGCCTGCAAGCGTTGCTCGCGCGCGGCTTGCTTGGCGGGCAGAAAACCTTCAAAACTAAATCGATCCGTCGGCAAGCCCGAGACCGACAAGGCTGCAATCGCTGCGCAGGCACCGGGTATCGCAATTGCTTGGATGCCTTGGGTTTGTGCAGCGCGTACCAAGCGAAAGCCCGGATCGCTGATCAAGGGCGTGCCTGCATCGCTAATTAGGGCGATCGACTGCCCTTCCTTAATTTGTTGAACCATTGATTTTGCCAGACGATCTTCGTTGTGTTCATGCAGCGCTTTCATCGGCTGCTTGATGCCGTAATGCTGTAATAACTTCACCGCATTGCGCGTGTCTTCCACCAATATTAGATCAACCGCGCCCAATACCTCGACCGCGCGGTAGCTCATGTCTTTGAGATTGCCGATTGGGGTGGCGACAATATATAGCGCGCCTGGGCGCTCGCCCGTTTGTGATTTCATGCCGTTGCTTTCATACTTTGCTGTTCACTCTGTGCTACTTTATACTCTCGCACCTATTAATGGATTCGATTGTGACAAGCCCTTAGATGCACCGCAAGCACCCTCAACAATTTTTTAAATTAAGCACAATTGTCATACTTGGCAGTTTAATCACTGCCTGCGCCTCAAACAATGCGCCGACGCCCACCGAATTCCCCAGCAAACCCAGCCAATCAACGGTTGAAGTCCAGACCCACGCATTAGACCAAGATCAAGCCATCGAAGGGCTGAACCACCCCTTGACCGGCTCTATCAACGACCCTTGGTTATTGGTGCAGCAATCGCGTACCGCCAGCCCTGATTCGCGTGATGATTTGCTCCTACGCGCCAGTGATTTATTTTTAGATCAACAGCATTATTCGACGGCCTTTACGATGCTTGAAGAGGTCAGCCTCAACACACTAAATAATGAAAGCCGGCGTCACTATGAATTAACCTATGCGCGTTACACCTTGTTGTCGGGTGATGTCGACCGTGCTGCGAGACTCAGCGCACAAATACAAGCCAAGGGGCCGCTAAGCAAGGCCAACTATAAGCGCTGGTTGAAGCTCGATATTATTCTGGCGACGGGCCAACAGGACATCAAACGCGCCTTGATGTCACGCATCAACCTCGACCCACTTTTTAATCAATCGAAAACGGAATCAGCGGAACAGCTTAGCAATCAACAGAGAATTTTAAGCTATTTAAGTCGACAAGCCGCCATCTTAAATAGCATCGGCAGCCTTGATAGCGAAATTCAAGGTTGGTTAGCGCTTGCGGAGTTAAAGCGCAGCAACCGCTTTAATATCGATGAACTGACACGCTGGCGTGCACAATATCCAAGTCATCTCGCGCAAATAGCGGCCTTATCCAATACACTGATTTCGCGGCCGGTCAGCAGCAAGCAAATCGCGCTATTATTACCGCTTACCTCCAAACTTGGGCGCGCGGCGCAAGCCTTTAAAGCGGGCTTTGATTCGGCAATCGTCCGAAACGGGCGTTTTAACACCCATCGCGTGTATGACATTGGTGCAGAATCAGAACTGGTTTCTTTGTATTACCAAAGCGCGCTAAACGATGGGGCAGATTTTATTGTCGGGCCACTTGGACGTAACTATACCCAATCCCTGCTGTCTTTTTTGAGCAATGGAAACAACCATCAGAGTTCAACGCTAATGTTGGGCGCACTGACAGCCGAACACGCACCCATCACAAACCTGTGGGGTTTGTCGCTCTCCCCTGAGCAAGACGCAGCAGAAATTTCCGAACGAGCGATCAGCCAAGGTTTGAGTCGCGTGGTGGTATTGGAGAAAAACAATGCCTGGGGAGCGCGTCTCAGTCAGGCATTTATTTCAGCATTTGAATCTAAAGGCGGCAGCGTGGTTGCCGTAGAAAAATATTCGTCTACGGCAAACGACCACGGCATTGTGGTCAAAAATTTACTGAATATCAACGACAGCGAGATACGACATTTACGCTTGCAAAAATTACTCGGGGGGGAATTAGAATTTAGCGCACGCCGTCGCGACGATATCGATTTTATATTTGTTGCTGGCAATGCGACAGATGCGCGTCGCGTCGTCCCACTGCTTAAGTTTTATCGCGCGCATGACCTACCCATCTTCGCAACATCAAGCGCTTACAATGGGAGATTCGACAAGCTTTCCGATGAAGACCTGAACGGCCTACACTTTTCGGATATACCTTGGTTATTGAAAAAACAAATTGCGGCCGATAAATTGTCGACCAACAACTTAAACGCCAATGCCGCAACGACAGTATCTTCGGGTCTACCTTATGCCAACGCCACCCTAAATCGGCTCTACGCACTCGGCGCGGCTGCTTTTGAAGCGATTCCAGAATTGGCCAAGTTACAATCGGATAATTGGTATAAAGTTGACACCCAAACGATGTCCCTGCGTATGGATGAGAATCGCAACCTGCTCCACGAAGTCGCATGGGGGAAGTACACCACCGCCGGCGTTTCGATAACACCCTAAGCAGCCACCGGCGCCTTGAAACTGAGCTTTTCTAATAGCCGCGCAAAAGGCCATCACGGTGAAAAGTTGGCGCTGGCTTTTTTGATTAAGCAGGGGTTAAAGCTTATCGATCAAAATCAGTCCAGTCCCTATGGGGAAATCGATTTGATTATGCAGGAGCAAAATGAATGGGTATTTGTCGAGGTACGTTACCGGCAATCCGCACAGTTCGGCGGCGGGCTTGAAAGCGTCACGACCACCAAGCAATCAAAACTCATCAAGACCGCAGAACACTATATGCAACGACATCATAAAACCTCCTTTGACGCTTGCCGTTTTGATATTATTGAGCTCAGCGGCGATATCAACACGCCAGAGTTTAATTGGATTCAAAACGCCTTTGAGGCATAACAGCTTTGTATTTGTACCCCGAACCTGAACAAATAAATTACTGAATATGAACGCTCGTGATAGAATTTCTCGGCATTTCAACGACAGCCGCCACGCGCTAGAGGATGCACTGGAAAAATTAGGCGATACCATCGAATCCAGCGCCAGCATTCTGGCTAACAAACTCGCCGCCGGCGGAAAGCTATTAATTTGCGGCAACGGCGGTTCGGCCTCTGACGCACTACATTTTTCTAGCGAGCTCATCAATCGCTTCGAGATGGAACGCCCGCCGTTGGCCGCCATTGCGCTGAATGCAGATGTTTCATCTTTAACTTCTATCGCCAACGATTACTCTTTTGAGCAGGTCTACAGCAAACAGCTTACCGCCCTGGGTTCGACGGCAGATATGTTGGTGGTTTTTACCACTTCTGGCAATTCAAAAAATATCAATCACGCTGTCCAAACTGCCCAGACTATGGGAATACCAACCTTGGCACTCACGGGCAAATCAGGCGGAGAAACATCGAAATTATTGGGCAGCAATGATATCGAACTACGCATCCCTAACGACACCACCGCACGCATTCAAGAGGTACATGGCTTGATCATCCATTGCCTATGCGATTTAATCGATCAACAATTGTATGGAGATTTATCATGAGCTTACCTTCGTTTATACGGATACGTACCGGCTTTTTAGCCGCCAGCATCATGCTGTTGACGGCTTGCATACCCGCCGCCATTGGTATTATCGCTGTCACCACCGTCGACCTCATGAAAGAGCGGCGCACATTAGGCACGGTAATTGACGATAACTTAGCCGAAGCCAGCATCTTAAGAGAAGTCTTCGCGGATGAAAGCTTAGGGCGTAGCGTTCACGTCAGCCCAACGTCATTAAACGGCGTTCTTTTGCTGACAGGAGAAGTAGCAACCGAACAGCAAAAGCAGCGCGTTGAAGCCATTGCAAATAGCTATCAAGGTGTCAGCCAGATCGTCAATCAGTTGGATATAGCCGGCAAAAGTTCCTTAACCAGCCGCACCAATGATGCACTGATCACGGCCAAAGTTAAAACGGAACTGATCCGCAATAAAATTGTCGATGCGACCAATATTAAAGTCGTTACCGAACGGGGCGTCGTTTATTTACTCGGCATCGTCACGCCAATCGAAGGCGAGACCGCGATAGAACTAGCCAAGAAAGTCAGCGGCGTGGTGCGTATCGTTAAGGTATTCATGCCGCCGGTATAAGCCAACTCCCTGCAATAGCAGATTTTATGCCCGCTGAGATATTAAACACTCAAGCCGACCTTAAACGGTGGTTGGGCGAAATTGATCGCCCTTTGGTCTTTAGCAATGGCTGCTTTGATATATTGCACCGCGGCCATGTGCACTATCTTCAACAAGCTGCCGCGCTGGGCAGTACGCTGATTGTTGCGCTCAATAGCGATGAATCCGTTCGGCGATTGGGCAAAGGCGAAACTCGCCCGATCAACCCCTTGGAAGATCGCATGGCGGTTATCGCTGGACTGGCTTCCGTGGATGCCGTTTGCGCCTTTGACACCGACACGCCGCTTGACCTCATCAAACTTTGCCAGCCCGACCATCTTGTCAAGGGCGGCGATTGGCCGGTTGATCAAATTGTCGGCTATCGCGAGGCTAAAGCATGGGGCGGACAAACCCACTCAATCGCGTTTGAATATGAGCGCTCGACGACCACGCTACTGGAAAAGGTAAGGGCTAATTCGAAGAAAGGTGGTTAAGTATTCTGTCGCTGGAACGCCTGAAATGCCCGATTGAGACAGCCGATCTCCGAATTAAGTAATATGTCCCCCGAACTCCTTTTTAATCGCCTTTATTCGGCATGATTAGCTTCGAGATTTTCAAACAGAAAATTGACTGGTGAGTATTCTCTGATCGCGCCTTGACCTTACATAAACCTAGAGAGGCACTCATTCGAAGAGGCTTTAAGCCCGATTTTTAGGATAGTTCGGGGGACTCGACACATAGTGATTTTATCCGAGCTGAGAATTAGATTACAAAGAAAAGTCTTGTGTCTCACGAACTTCACAATAGTTTGAATATCAATTTGGCTAACCCCTCGATCTTTATCCATCGAGCAGTGATTGTGGGAATAACTAGACTTTGATATAGTGCGATTTGTACTGTGAGCGGTACGCATTATTCATCAGTGTAATAGGCGGCTGAACCCTTAGCGATCTATTAACGTAAAGAGTTTTTCGATTTGATGGTTAACTCATCATAAAAAGACTATCAGTGCGGGGTTTGTTATTTGTGTAAACAATTCATTATTATTAGGGAGAAATTATGTATTCACATTATCAACGTGTAAGAAGGCTTTGGGACATGGAAGAGGGGACTATCCAAGATCCATTATCAGGACATAATATTACTGTCCACGGGCATGATGTCGATGTGCCAATCTCAGACAGTAACCCTCCTACTATTATGCATATGGAAGCCATACGCTTAAGCCTATCGATTACTGCAACGGCAAATTATAATAATGTTTTTGAGGGCGGAATGAAGGCTGACAGTGATTATTACATAATCAACTTCAAAATACCACGCAACGAGATTTATTAGTATCAAGATCAGACTTGGATCATCCAATTCTGCATAGCCTTGATGATACAGAAGCACTATTAGATTGGAGCGAAATAGAGATGCTGCTGTCATCTATTTACGCTGGTACTACGGGCCGCCCAAGCTATCCATTACTTAGTTTGTTCCGCAGCTTGATGCTGGGCATTTGGTATGAGCTGTCGGATAGGGAGTTAGCGCAGTGCTTATTTAGGGATTTATTGTTTCGTAAGTTTTGCCGCTTTGAGTTAGGCGGTGATGTGCCCGAAGCTTCAACCCTTGGGCGCTTTCGAAGCAAGCTAGTAGAGCACGAGCTATGGGATCGTTTGCTAGGTGAGATCAATCGCCAACTTGAATCAAAGAACATTATTATGAGCAAGGGGCGTATCAATATTATAGATGCAACTCCTATAGAAGCGGCTCGTTCTGGAAATGGTAACGGCAAAGATGGCACGCCTAAGCGAGATCCTGATGCCAGCTGGCACGTTAAGAATGACAGCCGAGGTCGAAAGAAATCCACCTATGGCTACTCAGTGCATACGGGAGTTGATGAGGATGGGTTTGTTCAGCGCCAGAGTGTGACGCCAGGGCATGTTCATGACAGTCAGCAGCGCGATGAATTACTGTTGGGCGATGAGACTGCCCTATATGCTGATGCGGCGTATAGCTCGCAGGAGACGCGAGATAAACTGGAGCAACTTGGAATTGATGACCAAGTTCAACGCAAGGGATATCGAGATAATCCGTTGTCAGATGCAGACCGTAGCCGCAATGCAGTTATTGCAGTAACACGAGCAGGAGGCGAACGGCCCTTTGCGACTTACAAGCAGCACTATGGTTTAGCTCGGACTCGGTTTATGGGCTTAGCTAAAAACACGACTGTTTACGGCCTAGCGGCGATAGCGGCGAATATCCGTAAAGGCGCTAAATTCTTAAGTTTGTATGGCTTGCCAGATTGGCACTATGCAAGATAGTTGCGCCTTTAATATGGGTTTAGGGGCGCGAATCAATAAAAAGTCGCTAAATCATGATCAAATACGCGAAAATCGACAAATATGATTCAAAAAATGACCCCTTCGGAAATGTCAGACTGAAATCGTGAGTTATGCTGCGGTCTCACATAATCAACTTCAAAATAACGACCCCTAAAATGGCTCCAACAAGAGTGCTAGAAGGGTCCTATTCAGAGATTGGGGCGTATCTAACATGCGGGTTTAGTGCCCTAAAAGTTACAGCAGATTCAAAATTAAATATTGGTAGCGCCACAGCAAATGTTACCGCTGCAGGTTCAAATCTGTCCGCCACAATGAATAGTAAAGCGATTGAAGATACCGGGGGGTTGCTGGGTATTATGAATGACGGCCTAAGTATGGGAGATATGCAGGGTTTGGGTGAGCAGCTTCACAAACCAATCAAATGGGCAACGTCAAAAGAGTTCAAGCACATGGCGGAAACGGACACGCTTATAGGTGAAGAGGAATTTTTTCAAGGAGTTGTGCTTGCATCGTCGATTGGTTATGCCCTATTGTCTATATGGTCTTACCGTCGAAGCTTCGAGATGGCGGAAAACGAATTTCCCGCCATTGCCCGTAAGGCAAACAAAAATAAAATGAAATTCTTAGATAGTGTTGATCTCTCAGTTGTGAGAATTATCTATGCATTTTTCGGGCTGAATAAAACCGACATACCAAGTGGAATTGATCAGGATAAAGCTAAAACTATATGGTTGGGCGAAAAACCCACATCGGGCCAATTTACAGAATACTTCTCTACCGCACTGAAGAGCTTCTCAAAAGCCAACAGCAACATTATTGAATACTCTGTATTGCCATACCTCATTCCAGCCACAGGCAAAGACAACCAAGACAAGTATTATATATCTTCGTTGATTGGGTTGGCTCCCCGAGACTTAATAATGGCAAGTAAAGAGAAAGCGGAAGGAGTGCCAAAAAGTATAACAATATCGACAAGCTTTACAGGAGAAATTGCTATGAACGGCGGATTTGGGGACATGGTTGATGTAAGTGCAGAGGTTAAAACACTCTATTTGATGGCAGGTACTGGCTCGGAATGGGATGTGAAAGGTTCCGAGGGTAGTATTATTAATCATGAATCCCATACTAGTGGGTTTAAAATGTGTGTGAAATTTGTAAGCGCTAAGGCCACCTTAGGTATGACCATGTCAGACATTGCAGTACAAACAGAAATGAAAGCAGATAGCTCAACTTTTGCTATTCAGACAATTGGCATTGATGTGAAGGAGCTAAGATCGTTAGCAGATTTGGTTGCCGCTTCGGCAGGACCGTTTGATGCCAATGCATTAAAACTATACGGGCAGGTGTCGCAGGAATTAAGTGAAAAATTAGGAAAAGATGGAAAAAAGCCGACCGGCAAAGAATGTTTAACCCGCGTAGGGTTAGACATTAATCATGTTTTTTTTACAAAGCTTTTAAAAGACATGACACTCTATACCTATGCTTGCACTCAAATACAGACAAATCATAGCTTTAATGAGGCGGTAAAAGCGGTAGGGTCAACAGAAGAAAAAGAAAAAATCAAATTGCTTTATCAAACCTTGGCGCGCATCGAGTCCCCGGTGAATTCTAAGCCATTCGATCCGAGTGCCAAGCCTTCCGAGACGATGAGAGACTACGCAAAACAAATACGTTTTCTCGCAGATCCGTTTAATAATTAGTAAAAAGAATCTAACGATACGACCTTGCTTGTTTATCCCGACTAACTGACCATAAGGGTTAGAGGGACACGGACAACCAACTGACCTCGCCCTTTGAGGATTCAATTCGTAACACGGGCACAGTCGTGCGCCCGGTCGCCGATTTAAGCTCTTTCAGCGCGGCTTGATCGCTCCAAATATTTTTGTCTTCTACTTCCACCCCATAGTGTTTAATTGCGCCCAATACGCGCGTACAAAATAGACAAAAACTTCGGTGATATAAACTAAGGCAAGGTGCCGGTGATTGAGACATGAAATGGGAACTTCGCTTTAATTTAAGCTAAGGCTGTTGAGCTTCAACGACAAACTCGGTAACACGGATTGTAAATCATAATCAGCGGGGCGCGCTATTTCAAGTGCATACTGAAACGCAGCCCCAGGCCGATAAAAAAGCGGCTTCAGTGGCATTCCGGGTGGTTCGGGGCGCATTACCATCGCATCGACTTGGGCGCCGGATGCATCAAAAAAATATATGTCTAAGGGCACCAATACATTGCGCATATGAAAGGCCGAAAAGGTCATTGACGGATAAATAAAAATGACCGAGGAATCGACCGCGTCGGATTGGCAAATCCATTGATACCCCGCCGCTCGCTCCGCAGGGTCGTCCGCAACTCTTACTTGCAGTATCTTGGATGACCCCGCACTGACAAGCTGAACTTCACTCAGGTGCATGGAGGACCAGCCCTCAGTGAGATGACAATCTTGCGCCCACGCAGACGAAACCAACAGACTGAAAACCATCGCGAAACCAAGTGGGCAAGATCGAACAATCATTTAATTTTGAAACAACGTAAACTCATTACGATATTATAACCCTGAGTGAATCGATATTGGCTGAACTCCCAAATTGGTTGCCGTTCTTATTGGCTTCAATTGGTTTAACGCTGTTGCCCGGCCCTGACAATCTATTCGTCATGAGTATCGCAAGCGTGCAAGGCGCTCAAAAGGGCGTCGCAATTGCACTGGGCATGGCGTCGGGAAATTTTTTACATACGCTGGCAGTTGCCTTGGGCTTAAGTGCGCTCGTCATACAAACTCCCGCGCTTTTCACCCTCATTAAGGGCTTGGGTATTGCCTATCTGCTAAACCTCGCCTACCAAAGTTGGCAACCTCCCAATCACATTGATTTAGCCAAGGCGTCAACACCCGCAAAAAACTCAAGCTTAAGCCTGTTTAAACGCGGTGTCTTAATGAACGTTTTAAACCCAAAAGTCAGTTTATTTTTCATTGCTTTTTTGCCACAATTTCTGGGCCAAAATAGCGCTCACCCAATGGCAGATATACTTTTGCTTGGCACGATTTTTGTGATACAAGCCGCGATAATTTTTAGCCTAATTGCTCTGCTAGCAGGGCAATTGTCGCCCGCGATACAGGGCACTTCGCCGATCCTGATTGCCAGGATTAGCAGCGGCATCTATCTCGCGTTAGCGGCCTATCTCGCCTTGGTTTATGCTTTACCTTATACCCAGCATTAAGCCTTGGCTTAGCGCTGACACTCCGGGCAATAGTAGCTGGCGCGCTGCCCGATTACTCGATTTTGTATCTTCGCATCACATTGCGAACACGGCTCTCCCGCTCGACCATAAACAAGGAGTTCCTGTTTGAAATAACCGGGTTGACCCTCTGCATTAGAAAAATCCTTAAGGCTGGTTCCGCCTTGTTTAATCGCGCGAGTCAGTACCCCTTTAATATGATCAGCCAGTTTCGCATAACGCGCTCCCGACACCCTTCCAGCTAGCCGAACAGGAGAGATTCCCGCGAGAAACAAAGCCTCACTAGCATATATATTGCCCACCCCAACCACGATTTTCTGATCCATGATGAAGTTTTTCACGGCCAACTTTCGACCGCGCGATTTTTTAAACAAACTTTTACCGTTGAAGTTTCCTGTCAGCGGTTCAGGGCCGAGTGACGCCAGCAAAGGATGCGTGAGGACGTGCTGCTGCGTCCAAAGTAAACATCCGAATCGACGCGGATCGTTGTAACGAATGATCGCGCCGGTATCGACCTGAAGATCAATATGATCGTGCTTATTAATCTGTGTATTTGAATCCACAATTCGCATCGAACCGGACATGCCCAAATGCCAGATCATGCTGCCACTATCAAGCTCGATCAGAATATACTTCGCGCGGCGTTTAAGAGAACGTATACGCTGCCCGCGAACCTGGGTGGCGAGGTCTACTGGCACCGGCCATCTTAAGCGCGAATCTCTGACAATGAGTGACTGGATACGCTGGCCGTCGAGCACGCCTTTAATCCCTTGTAGCGTGGTTTCAACTTCTGGTAATTCTGGCATGATATTGACTGTTATTCAGAAACACGAAACCCTACAATAGCGCCAACTTATCAGCACGCAAATATTATGAGTTTTAAAGTTCGCAATATATCGAACAATACCTCGTTTCGCACCGAAAAAGGTGAACCCGTTTTGACCGCCGCCCTGCGCAATGGCCACTTATACCCGTATGGCTGTCAGGCCGGTGCTTGTGGCTCATGCAAGGCGAAACTCGTCAGTGGACGGGTCGAGCATATTACCCGAGATCCGAGCGTGCTGTCTGATGATGAGGTTAAACAGGGCTTATGTTTATTATGTCAGGCTGTCCCGACCCAAGATATTGAAATCGATATCAAGGAAGTCGCGCGGGTTAAACACATCGAGATAAAGACCATGCCAACCCGCGTGCGTGAGAAAACTATGCTCGCCGATGATGTCGTGCAGTTATTTCTCAGCGTGCCCAAAACACATGTCTTTGATTTCCTGCCCGGCCAATATTTAAAAATATTGCTAAAAAATGGCAAAGAGCGCAGTTTTTCTATCGCCAACACGCCACAAAATATGTCTGATCAAGGCATAGAGCTACACATCCGCATCGTGCCAGAAGGGCATTACTCGCCCCAAGTCATGAACAGCCTTCAGGTCAAAGACATCTTGCGCATACAAGGCCCGTTCGGCACCTACTTCCTACGCAAGGAAAAAGATCGACCAATCATTATGGTCGCGGGGGGAACGGGCTTTGCGCCGATCAAAGGCATGATCGAAGATGCCTTTGAAGCAGGGGTTTCACAAGCGATCACCCTATACTGGGGCGCCAGAACGGAAGCGGATTTATATCTGAATGACTTGGCCGAGAAATGGCAGCAAGACAGGCCAAATTTTAATTATGTGCCGGTACTTTCAGAACAGTTAGACGACCCCGATTGGCACGGCGAAACGGGCTTTGTCCACGAAGCGATTATTCGCGCGCATGGCTCACTCGGCAACACCAGCGTTTACGCGTCTGGACCGCCCGTCATGATTGACGCCTTGAGCAATAGCCTACCCGACCAAGGCTTGGACACTGAATTTTTTTACACCGATGCTTTTGACTACGCCGCCGCGAGCGAATAGATGAAACAATTTTACTACCTGTTTGTTCTTGTAATTGTTTTAAGCGCTTGTGACGCCCCCTCAACAACAGAAAAAACAGCCGATTCAATACAAAGCACAGCCACGACACCACAAAAGGATATTGGCCATCTGACCACGGATGCCGCGAACGCCTTAATGCGCGAATCTACGCCGGAAATTTTGGCCTATGAGCAAGCTATCGCCGACATGCTAGCCACTGATCTGCCCATTTTGACCCTCAATGCCCAGCCCCAGCCAAGCTTATCGCTGAACGACCCTGGCCTAGTAGCGGAAAAGCTAGCGCTGCGGAATCGCTCATTTCGCAAGTTCAGCCACCACATTCAGAACAAACAAGCCCTGCGCAGCGAAGTGATGCTATCGCGCCGAGCCTTACCTGGAGATTTTAGGAAAAACCAAGCGGCGCACTGTGCCAAAACGGCGTGCTATCGCGTCGATATGTACAACTATTTTTATAATCTAACCAGTACCGCCATCGTCGATATTACAGCCAAACGTGTGGTGTCGGTGGATCATCTGGCCAATACGCAGCCCGACTTGAATGCGCGACTCAAACAACTCGCGCTGGCAATCGCCAATCATTCGCCGGATGTGATCGAACGCCTCGGTGCCGCACACGGCGATCTACAGCCGACCATGGTGGAGATCAAAACCGCCTTAAAAGGCAGTCGTTGTGAACGCTCCAAACATCTGTGTGTTGCGCCCACCTACGTCGTTGGTAATCGCGCATTATGGGCGATTGTGGATTTAACCGATCTTAAACTGGTGGGCTTGCGATGGAGCGAATTGGGAACATCTGGGCCGCCAGTGATCGTCACTGAACGGACTTTAGAAAACCGCTATGTATTCAATGAATTTTGTGAGAAAACCAATCATTACGCATCCAATGATTGGTCGTTCGATTACAACATCACCAGCTCAGACGGAATGCATCTCACCGACGTCAAGTTCAAGAATAAGGCAACAATCGATAGCGTCAAGCTGGTGGATTGGCATGTATCGTATTCGCACCAAGACAATTTTGGCTACTCCGACGCGATAGGCTGCCCCGTATTCAGCTCTGCCGTGGTGGTCGCACACCAAGGCCCTAAACAAGAAACGATTACGCATGAGGGCAAGCAGATCGGCTTCGCATTTATCCAAGATTTCCGTCAGCTTCCGTGGCCGGCGCCTTGTAATTATCGCTATGAGCAGCGCTTTGAATTTTATAATGATGGCCGATTTAGAATCGCCTTTGCCGATTATGGTCGTGGCTGTGGCACCGACGGGACTTATCGCCCGGTCGCGCGCATTGATCTTGCGCAAGATGCTACTGCACCTTTTGAAATCGCCCATTATTCCGATGGTCAATGGGAGACTTGGGATCAGGAGCGCTGGACACAGCAAGATGATATTGGCGCCTTGGAATCACAATACAGCCATCGTATCGCAGACAAGCACGGCGAAGGTTTTTACTTAGCGCCGAGCAACGGCCAGTTTAGCGACAAAGGTCGCGGTGATCACGCCTATATCTATGCAACCGTCAATCATCCTGATCGAGACGAGGGCGAGCGCGACTTAAGTACTTTGGGTTCGTGCTGTAATAAGGATTACCAACAAGGCCCCGAGCTTTTTATGCAGCCCGCCGAAAGCTTGGTCGAGCAGGATTGGATATTGTGGTACGTCGCGCAAATAAAAAACGACGGTGCTGCTGGCAGCGAATACTGTTGGGCGGACACCGAAGTCGTCAACGGCTCACCCAAAATAAAAGTATGGCCCTGCTTTGCGGGACCGATGTTCGTACCGATCAAGCCCTAAACCGCGCGGTAAAGTGCATGGTTTATGTTCCCGCTCGTTTGAGCCGAATTAGCCCTCGAACACAGGCAAAGATCGCGTATATAAATAGGCCGCTTAAAATAGCCGAGCTGCCCGCCCAAAGAATGGTTTTACCCGCGGGCCATCGATTGGGTTCTGCCGCATTTAACCAAAGGAGACCTCTGCATAACTACAGCACAAGACAAAACGCCTAATAGGTTCCAATCTTTTCGCCAAAATATCGCGCAATAGCTCGCTAATACACTCCATTTTGTCAAAAACCTTGAAAATATTATCTCGTTTTCCTATGCACTTTAGTTATGCTGAGGTCTCCAAAGATAAAATATCACGCCTACACGCCTAGTGCGCAATAAATTGCGGCCATCATTGAACCGATTAGTCCGAGCCAATATAAGACGAGCATATTGTTTGCGGTGACGAACACTCATGCCTAAGCAAACATTATGCTTTAAGCTTTATGCTCGATAACGCTTGTGGGCACAGGGCTCGCAGCCGCGTCGGTTGCCAAATTCCCGCCGACAATCACCAACGCCGGATCACGCGTGCTGGATGTTTCATTCATTTCTAATGCTGGAGTTGCGGTCGCACTCCCAACGACCGAACGCTCCCCAATTGATGCTTGCATACCTTGTTTGTAATACGACAAAGCCGTTTTTGGATTGCCCTCGGCTTCATACAGCTGGCCGAGCTCGTAAAACGCTTCGTCCCCTGCCCCCAGCGCAATCGATTTATTGAAATACAAACGCGCCTTATCCGCCAGCCCGTGTGCTTGATTAAGCCGCGCCAAACATAAATTTACATTGGCATCATCTTCGTGCTCTGCAAGCCACGCCGTCGCGAATGCAATTTGCTTGCGTAAATCTTTCATCCGAGTTTTGCCATATAACGCGGCCAAGTCCGTGTTCCACTGCTGCTTTATGGCTTTGCGCACCACCACTTCAGCATCGTTTAACTCGCCTTCTGTGATGAGTTTCTGCGCGTAGAGCATGGCCATCTGCGCATCTTTTTTGCGCTTTGCCGGCAGCTTTTTGTATTGCGCTAGGGTCGATAGATTGTTCGCGTCAGGAACCGCTACATGAAGATTCGCTTCGCGCACCGAAATATCAAGCGCACTCAGCTGATCTTTGGGCAAGGCCTTTGCCTTGCTTAATTTCGGTAGTAACGCACTGACCGCTTGCCAGTCGCCAGTCTGCTGATAATTGTCAGCCATTAAGCGCAGGATGGTTTTATTGGCCGGCGCGTGATGGTGCATATCGGCCAATAACGCCGTCACCTGCTCGAACTCGCTGGCTTGCAGCAGCATTCTGGCTCTGGTGATGTCGATGGCCATGCGATTGGCCGGATCAGTTTTTTCTGCCTCGGCAAGATATTCATCGCGCTTGTCATAGTTCTTCTGCTGTTGCGCCGCATATGCGGCACCCAAATAGTTGAGCATCGGCGTGTTGCAATGCCCCAAACGCTTAAGCAAATCTTTCTCGCCCTGTGCCCAATTACCCTCAATTAAGCGGGCATAACCCCGAAGGGTGTCGGTTTGCGCATTTTTGTTCTGCCGCTGTTGGTTCCATTGCTTAACCTTCTTAGGCGCCCGAAACAATCCAAACAAGAAGTTAAACAATAAATATAATATCGCAAACGCAGCGAAGATCAATAAAACTGCGAGCACCAAGGGCAATTCCCAGCTATTTTGGCCATACGATAACACCATCAAGCCAGGATCATCCAAAAACACCAGCCCAAGCGTCGTTGCCGCGACTAAGGCTATGACGCTGACAATTAATAATTTCATCGTAATCTCCCCCCTCTACAGGCGCTCCTATTGATTAAACGAAAAGCCAACCATTGACATACATGCATAAGCTTAGTTCTCCAATACCATGACGCGATCCAAGGCGCTCAGCGCAGCCGTGATTGAATCGACATTTAAGCCAATATCTTGCTCAGCGAGCGATTGTAGCTCCGATGAAAAAAGCTCGGCTTTTGGCTCATCCAGATTAAAGCTTGCTTTCAACGCGGCTTCGGCCTGCCCCAGATGAGACTGAAATATCGCTGTATCTCGGCGTAGCAATGCCACCATTGCGGCTTTGAATATTTAGCTGCAAAGATTCATACACCACAAAGCGAGCACTGGAATCCAGTGACGGCCTGAGCGGCGCATCGAGATTTTTGTGTTTAACCATGCTGCCAATTCCGCCAAGCAATGACTTGCCCATTGCCATCAAACCATCATCGCTCGCTTTTTCCGGGCTTGTATCCTCTGCATTTACACCGGCTTGCCCTCGCGAATCTTCGGCCAGCGCCAGTTGTGGAATTAAATCACTCAGGCCACGCAGCCTGTTATTTAGTGCCGGTACATCCAGCATTTCATGGGACTTAAGCTGGAGTCTATCTTTTGCCAGCGCTGATTTGACTGCTGCGAGTCTTGGATTGTCCATTCGTCCCAACATGGCTTGGGCAATTCCCAAGCCTTTTTCGGCGCGAGCGGCATCGCCGCTTAAGGTATACAGTTGATTCACCCCTGAAAGCAGCGAGTGAAGCTCATCGAGCTTCCAGCGGGCGACACTTTGGCCCAAATTCGCTTTGACTTCGTCCATTGATGCGCTCGTTACTTGCTTAAGATCATCCAAGCCAGATTCGAGCGTGCGCAAGCTCTCATCTATGCGCTTAACATCGCTGTCTAAACGATCCCCCATATTATCGGCATCTTTATCGGCTTCAGACAACAATGATTTAAGACTTTGCTGATCGGTCGTCAGTAATTTTAAGCGATCATCAAAGCTGCCCACTTGGGCGCCTGTCACCTGCTGGTTAAGGGTCGTTTGATACGCAGCATAGCCGCCTGCTGCCAAGGCTAAAACACTGCACAATAGTGCCAACCAAGCAATTCCGCGACCTGGCTTAGGCTGGGCTTGCTTGCTTACATTATCAACAGTTGCCGCAATCACAGAATTGACTGCAAGTTCGGTAGGCTTAGATACCGCGGGTTCTTTTTCCGATTGTTTTGCAGCGCTACTCGAAACAGGTTTGGATACCTCTGGGCTGGTCGCTTTAGATGTACCAAGCTTTTTTGTCGACTTTTTACGACTCACAAGTCCTCCTTTGTCGGTAACATATTAGTTTACTCCGCTTTGGTATGGCTGGAGCAATACTGATTTTGGCTCACTATTATAAGCATAATGATGAAGTGGATGAATCTAAACTTCGAGCAACTCGGTTTCCCAACTCAATTTTATGTCGCGTAACACAACCACGTTGTGGCGATATATTTAACCCCTTGCGCTAACTCGGAATTCTGATGCAAGTATGGCCAAAAAGGAGGGAATAACACTAGGCGCCCAGCCTTAGGCTGAATAGATAAATTCTGATGGTAAAACTCGGTGGCGCCGCCCGGCCCCGCAACGTCGTTCAAATACCATATTGCGACCAATACCCGCTGGCTTAACTCACCTGAACCGGCATCAACATGCCAACGATAATATTCTCCTGCGCGCGTTCGCTGTAAATTGTAGCCCAAATCTTTAAACGTATTGGCACTAAAAAACGGATGCAAGGCAGATAGGCTGCGAAGAGCTTTGTGCATCGAGGCACGTAACAAATCGTCGTATTGTTGCCAATCTTCGCGTCCACTGATGTGTAAATCGGTCGACTTTTTGACTTGCTCAGCAAGCTCGCGCTCCGCACCAATTCTGCCTTGATAATGCTGCCCTGAATTCGCTTCAAATTGTCCGATCATGGCTGAACACTGATCCAATGGAATCGCCTCATCCACCGAATAAATAAAACTCTGTGGTGCAATCTCCTGCAAAGGATATAAATCTGTCATAAACTTTTTACGCTTTAAAACACTAGAGAGCTTTGCATAAATCAGTAGCGAAAGAAAAATGAGGTAAAATTCCTCTGTTTGAGGCGGGAAATGCAGCTAATAGCAGGCTATTGGCCAGTTTTCCAACGAAAAACAGGGGAAGTTTAACCATTTTTACTCTTTATCTGATTAATGCAAAGCTCTCTACTAGCAGTACGCCAAGCCAAATAGTCGCGTCTAGGTTTGCTTTGATGTCTACGCGGGAGTCTAGTAGAATCGCGCGCTTGGTGCACCCTTACCAATAAAATAATATGTCTAAGCAAAATAAATATAGTTACAAGGAACTTATTGCCTGTGGCCATGGGCAAGTTTTCGGTGACGGCAACGCAAGGCTCCCCCTGCCCAATATGCTGATGTTTGATCGCATCACACATATTAGTGATGAAGGGGGTGAGTTTGGTAAAGGAGAAATTGTTGCCGAATTGGACGTAAAACCTGAACTTTGGTTTTTCGATTGTCACTTCGAAACTGACCCGGTGATGCCCGGCTGTTTAGGGCTAGACGCCTTATGGCAGCTCGTTGGATTTTATCTCGGTTGGATAGGTGGGCCGGGCAGAGGCCGCGCGCTGGGTACCGGCGAAGTAAAATTCACCGGGCAAATATTACCCACCGCTAAAAAAGTTACCTATCGTTTGGATTTAAAGCGGGTTATTTCGCGCCGCCTTTATATGGGTATTGCTGACGGCACCGTTGAAGTGGATGGAAGAGTAGTCTACAACTGCAAGGATTTACGCGTTGGCTTGTTTACCGACACCAGTAGTTTCTAGGGGAAATCACATGCGTAGAGTCGTCGTCACTGGAATGGGCATTGTCTCCAGCCTAGGAAATCACAAATCAGAAGTCTTGGAATCGCTTAAGGCTGGGCGCTCAGGGATTGTTGCCGCCCCCGAATACACCGAATTGGGCATGCGCTCTCAAGTTCATGGCAAGATAGATATCGACGCAAAAGGAATAATTGATCGCAAGATATATCGCTTTATGGGCGATGCCGCAGCGTTTACTTATATCGCCATGCAAGAAGCCATTGAAGATTCTGGTTTGAGCGAGTCGCAAGTTGCTTCTGAGCGAACGGGGCTCATTCTTGGCACCGGCGGTGCGTCGCCTGAAAATATCGTTAAAGCAGCGGACACCCTGCGCGAACGCGGCGTCAAACGCGTGGGGCCGTATATGGTCACCAAAGCAATGGCCAGCACGGTTCCTGCTTGTATCAGTACGCCATTTAAAATTAAAGGCGTGTCGTACACCATTTCCTCGGCTTGCTCAACCAGCGCGCATTGTATCGGCCACGGCGCCGAACTGATTCAATTTGGCAAGCAAGATATTGTCTTTGCGGGCGGTGGAGAAGAAGTCCATTGGTCCTTATCCGTCTTGTTTGACGGCATGGGCGCCATGTCTAGCAATTATAATGACACGCCGCAGCGCGCATCACGCGCCTATGATCAAGACCGCGACGGCTTTGTTATCTCTGGCGGCGGTAGCGTTTTGGTACTTGAAGACTTAGACCATGCGCGTGGCACGCGGTGCGACAATTTACGCCGAACTGAGCGGCTATGGCGCTACCTCTGACGGCTACGATATGGTGCAGCCTTCTGGAGAAGGCGCAGCACGTTGTATGCGTCAAGCCATGCAAACCGTCGACGCACCCATTGATTATCTGAACGCACACGGCACCAGCACACCCATCGGAGATCTACGCGAACTAGAAGCGATTAAAGAAGTATTTGGGGACAATTCACCGAAAATTAGCTCGACCAAATCCTTGTCCGGTCATGCCCTGGGTGCCGCTGGCTCGAATGAAGCGATATACTCATTGCTGATGATGCAAAACGATTTTATCGTCGGCTCAGCGAATATAGAAAACTTGGATGAACAAGCCAATGATTTTAAAGTTATCCAAGAGAACCAATACGATACGCGCATAGACACTGTTATGTCGAACAGCTTTGGTTTTGGTGGCACCAACTGTTCTCTGATTTTTACGCGTTATCGTTAAAAAGCCAAACGGAACATTTTTTAAATATTTTGGATTAATCCCAGAGCATCATACTGACAATCCCCATTCAATTCGTTACACTCACCGATTTACGGCCATTCACTAGGACGAACACCTTTAATAATCATGATCAGCTTATCTATACTACGCAAAACCCTACTACTTTCTTGCTACGCCAGCTTCGGCCTTACAGCAAGCTTTTCAGCACACGCCGAAACAATTGACGGATACAAGCAAGTTACACGCCTCGGGGGCACGAGCCAATCGATCTGTCGACCGGGCATACGAACGGCTGGCGAACTCCAATCTTTTGCGCTTAATCAACGCCAGGACCTCCTCGACATCCTTCAAAGCGCTCAATGGACAGGCAATACAGATGACGTCTTTAATGCCATTGAAGCCGGTGATTTTGCAGAAAAATCGTTCCCAGTCGGCACTAAATTAGAGTGGATGGGACTACGTGAGAAAAACCAGCCAGTCGCGTCGAGCAAACGCCAATGGGCAGGCAAACAAGCATTTGAGGGCTTCGAGCTAAACCTAGTATCAAATTGTGCGCAACACCAGTTGGTCATCCCAAAGCTTGCTGCAACGTTTCATTGATCAAATCAAGTTCGATTGATATTCCCTCACCCGTGGTGCTCATCAATACCACAGAGGAATCGACGACAATCGGCGTTAACAGCCATAGCGCAAAACAACTCACCACCCTCATACATCCAGACGGAAGCAAAGAAACGCTCACCCTCACTGATGGGAATTGGTCTGGTAGCTTGCCCCCGGCAACTATAGTATTGAGTCGATGAGCATGACCGATTGCGGAGAGTCAGCACTTACAAGCAAAGACTTTAGTGTCGCCGCGCTCGTTGCAATACCCACTGGCGGGGCATTCTTCGCGCCTTTTATTGGTCGCCAAGTGCGGTCCATTGATCCGCCTCTCGTGGGCATACAAGGCGGGCTGATCACGCCGATCAACGACAAAACCAGCTGGTTAGTTCAGGCAGGGGGTTCTTATAATCTCGATGTAGAAGAACTTTCAGTCTATGTCGATTTGGGTGTTGAACGCAAGATCGGCGAACACGGCTTTATTGGCGGCGGCCTCGGACTATGGGATATCAATAACAGTGATGATCTACCGAATAGCAACAGCCCCAAACAAGACATCAGTTATTTCATTCATGCGGGCGCCGATACGGCATGGAAAATCAACGACCGTACCGTCCAATGGTTCGGCGAGGCACGTATTTTTTGATGATTTTACTGACGACATCAGTCATCATAATATCCTAAGACTGGGCTTGCGCATTATGCATTAAGACGTCTTAGAACAAAAAAAGCGGCGTCCAGCGCCGCTTTTTTTATGCCTGATTGTTAAGGATAGTACACTGTCCAGACCAAATTGATGGATTCAGTGAGCTTAGCCATGAAACTTTTTTACCGCGCGAGTCATTCGTTCTAGGCCGAGTAAAATATCTTCCTCGGACACGATCAGTGGCGGCGCCATCCTCAATACATCTGGACCGGCCACCAAGGGCTAGCACGCCCTCTTCCATCATCAATCTGACCAGATCACGCGACTTGCCGAGATAGTCGGGCGCTAGCTCGCAACCCATCAACAAGCCCGAGCCGCGGATTTCGGAGAACACCTTAAATTCACGATTGAGCGCACCCAAACCTTCTCTAAGTTTTTTGGAGGCGGCTTCAATATGACCCTTCATTTCAGGCGCTAGGACGATCTCTAAGAGCTTATTTGCAACTGCGCAAGCCAAAGGATTGCCACCAAACGTACTGCCGTGAGCGCCGACAACAAAAGCTTGTGCTATCTCATCTGTCGCAAGTGTTGCTGCGACGGGGATACCTCCGCCCAAACCTTTGGCGGAACTTAATATATCTGGCGTCACCCCTAAACCCATATACGCATACAATTCGCCCGTTCGCATTACACCCGTTTGTACCTCATCAAATATCAGCAAAGCATTGTGTTGGTCACATAGCTCGCGGGCAGCTTGCGCAAATTCTGACGTCGCAGGATGCACACCGCTCTCGCCTTGAATCGGCTCCATGATCACTGCGCAAGTTTGGGCAGATATTGCTTCGCTGAGTGCTTGCACATCGTTAAAAGGGAGGTGCGTAATACCCTCTATTTTTGGCCCAAACCCTTCACTGTATTTGGGCTGCCCTCCCACGCTAACTGTAAACAAAGTTCGGCCATGAAAGCCATTCTCAAAGGCGATAATCTGAAATTTCTCTGGGCCATATTGATCATGCGCGTAGCGCCGAGCCAATTTAAGTGCAGCCTCGTTGGCCTCAGAGCCCGAATTCGAAAAAAACACTCGATCTGCAAAGGTATGCTCTACCAGCGTTTTAGCCAGCTCAATCGCCGGCATATTGGTCAATAAATTACTGACATGCCAGAACTTTTTCGCTTGGTTCGTTAAGGCGCTGACGAGTTCTGGATGCGCATGCCCTAAGGCACTTACCGCGATACCCGCGGCAAAATCGATATACTCCTTACCCTGCGTATCCCACAAACGCGCGCCTTGTCCATGCGAAGGTAGAATATCCAGCGGCGCGTAATTGGGGAACAAATATTGTTCGTGCATCTGTCGTGTTGTCATCTTAATTTCAAAGAAAGGTCAATGGCTAGTGCTGTGCGTTGTCGTTAAAGCTTGCTAGAATACAATGCGCAGAATATAACAACATTCAAACTGGGGTTCCGATGTTTATTTGGCTTAACAATACAGAGCAGTCTAGGCCCAAATGAAATCTAAGCGACTTGAGGCCTTAGCCGAAAATACGGCCAATATTGAGCGATGGATCGTACCCCTGCTTTTATTGTTGGTCGTCACAGTGGGGGGCATCCGCTTGGCCCCCTGGCTCGAAAATCATATCCCCCAATGGCTTTCCGGCGCACCCTTGAACGAAACCAATCCGACTCAAAATAATTCAAGTGATTCGTCCATCATTGTCGACACAGAGCTCGCACCGATTATCACAGACAATGACACCCCCTTAAGTGAGTCGCGCAGCGAACAGCTCACCGAATTTCTCTCGGAAATTAAAGACAGCCCGAGCGTCGATATTGCGATCGGCAGCGAAGATACAATATTGGTGCATGACGTTACCTCTCCAGACCCTAGTCAAGCTGCCGCCACACCAAAATTCAAGCCCGAGACATTTGATAGCCGCCAAACAGCGGCGGCCACTGCACAGACTCAAAAAGACAATACCGGCTGGTGGCCGCGTCCAACAACGGCCGAGACCAAAGAAGCAACGAGTCAAAAAAAGCGCATTGCAGAAAAAGACCGAATATCCCAAACCCTGAACAGCTGGGCGAAAAAATGGTCGGAACAAAATGTGGAAGCGTATCTCAATCATTATACGACGGACTATTCCACGCAAAAGTATGCCAGCCACCAGAAGTGGCGAAAATGGCGTAGAGCAAGAATTTTGCACCCCAAAACAATCGAAATTATTTTGGAAAACGTTGAAATCAACCTTAATGAAATAAATAAAAACCGCGCGAGCGCTACATTTTTACAAAAATACCGCGCCGATCAATATGCCGACGATACCATCAAATCAATTGGGCTGGTTCGCCAAGAGGCGCGTTGGCTTATATACAAAGAGACCTCTATCGAAACGATTAGAAAATAAATCTGCTGAATGTCGCAATTATTCAGGCGAAAAGAATACGCGTTGATTAAGCCATGTCTATAGCAAATGCTGGATTACCCAATTTTTAATTGACTTGTTGTCCTAACAAGTAAAATGCTAATCGTGAAAACGATCACCGCTGTCGCTTGATGCAAGGCGCCCAGCGTAACAGGAACAACATTTATCAGCGTCAATACTCCCAAGATAAATTGCGTGACAAGGCCAAGCAGCAATAATGCTGCCACCCTCCTTAACTGGAGAGACCCCCACTGAGAGCGTCTAGCTTTAATATATACAATGAAAGCTAGTATCAAGCTGGCCGTAGCAAGCAATCGATGGTTGAATTGTACTGCGGCAATATTTTCGAACCAGTTGAGCCAAAATGGCTTGAGTGTTGCATATCCCTCAGGGATAAGACGCCCATTCATAAGCGGAAAGGTATTAAAAGCAAAGCCTGCCTTTGTGCCCGCGACGAAACCACCTGCAAGCAGCGTAATGAATATCGTTATCATCGCCGCGATACTCAACAATCGAAAATTGCGCTTAGGTGCAATCACAGACTGCCCGTCTCGAACAAAATAGGCTGACGCCATCCAGAAAATAGCGCCATACAGTGCCAGCGCAAGCGATAGATGAGCCACCAATCGATACTGACTGACATGAGGATCATTCACTAAGCCGCTTTGAACCATATACCAGCCCAGCAAGCCTTGCGCACCACCCAGCAAAAATAATCCGAATAGTTTAAGTTTTAAAAGTCTAGAAAGCGGGTATCGAATAAAGAAATACAGCATAGGTAAGAAGAACAGTACGCCAATCAACCTACCTAATATTCGATGCAGATATTCAAACCAATAAATCGATTTGAAGCCCTGTAGATCCATTTCGCTGTTGACCCTTAAATATTCTGGCGACGCCTGATATAACTCAAAAACTGCCATCCATTGCTGAGTATTTAGGGGAGGCAATATGCCCGTAATAGGTGCCCACTCAACCATCGATAAGCCAGAACCTGTTAATCGCGTCACTCCACCAAGAACGATCATAGCAAAAATGACCGCGCAAACCAGCAGCAGCCAGATCGATATATTTCGATACTGGGTATCCGTCATGGAAGCTTCTACGTTGGGTAAGTCAGTAACGAATAAAAGATTAGTCTTCGAACAAGTAATATGTTTCGTTCAAAAACGCCGTAATATCGTCGAGCTGATCTTGGTTTAATTCCCCATTTTGCGTGTTGGTATTACAGATATCAACACGTTGCATAAGGCCTTCTATCGTCTTAACGCCACGATTGGGCCGGGTATATATCTCGCTACCATCACCACCGAACATACCTACATGGCATCCTGAGCAGCGAGCGGTCACCACGTCCCCACCCTTTTCAGCATCCCCCAGCAAAACTGCTAAGGCTAAGGCGGTCGGTGCCGCGCATAGACCTAAAACAAGCCCTACAATGGTCAAGAAATTTCGATTACATTTCATTTTATATCTCCTAAAACGGTTATTATCTCAAATTGGGACTTCAGCATAACGTAGCGAGCGCAGAAAAGACCAGACAAGAATAAGCAAAAAAACGCAGTTTACACCTATCTTTCACTTCGTGACCCCGCCTTTTGAACGAGTTTTCAGAACCCGACCGAAAAATGAGGAATACTTATATTTGCGCACAATCATCCAAGTGGAGTGTGTGAGCCAAGCAGTTCTGATAAAGCGATTACGAAAAAGCTTCGAGAGGTGTTGTCTCTATTTGAGATTCGCGTTCTTGACCATCTTATTGTCAGTGGCGAGGAGATTACCTCAATGGAAGAAAAGGGCTTGCTCTAAGTGCAACCATCAAGGCTACCGTCAACGTACGGTAGCCTTTAATATTTTCCTTTATAAGCTACTGTATTTCTTCTAAATTGCTATTTAGTTTTGCAACTCGGTTAGCAATTTTTGCTGCGCGGAGTTGATTATTCGCCAGCTGTTTTCCAATTCGGGAAACTTTAGTAGCATTAGTAGTGCTTGCACGCTTTGCGGTTAACGCTTCAATTTTCTCGGCTATCTTAGCTTGCTTACCAATCATCTTAGTTAGTTTTGATTCCAGCTTCGCTTTGTAAGCTTCGATTTGGTCAACTATCGCCTGCTCGTCCGCGACGATCTTTGCATTAAGTGAGGCGATTTTCTCATCTAACTTTATTATTTTGGATTGCTTTTTACCTAGGTCTTCAGATTTACTTATTAGTGTGGCTTGGATTGCTGCAAGCTCAGTTGGGTCTGTTTCAGCACCAAGTGCAACCTCGAGATCATCTATTTCTTCTTGCAAAAGACCAGTATCGGAAACTACGGTTAGGCGCTCACTTAGTTTCTCTAGCTTTTTCTGACGTTTAGAAATTTTAGAAGCCATCTTTTCATGGCGCTTTGATTGATGCTCAGCATCTTCTTGATCGATCTCACTATCTTTCATCTGTTCTTCTAGTTCAACATAGCTTTGAAGGACGGGTCGATCTTCTGATATGAGTGCCTTGGTTCGCTCTTCCTCGGTCAAAGGTGGTTCAATTGAAAAGGGTGTTGAAGTGGCGGTTAACATATCCGTGCGTAATTCATCTTGAGCGTAGATATTTTGTGTAGCCAGTAATGTAAAAATTGCGGTAATCAGTGCGGTTTGTTTTTTCATATCCATTTATCGGTTCATTGCGTTGTCTATTTCTGTTTGGGTAAGTCCCGTTTCAGCGGTGAACTTCTCCATAACGGGTTTGGGTAGCGAGTCCCCAGCATCTGCTGAGAGCTGAGCCTGAATGCGCGTTCGATTCACTGAGCTACTTGGAACTTCTAGTGGTGTGATGATGGGTAGATCAGGTACTTTTTGTGGTGCACGGGCTGATTCTAAATATGCTTGCATCTGAATATCTCGCTTTTCCTGTCGCACTCGCATAGTAGCTATCTTATCTTTGAGATCGGTAATTTCTTGCTTGTGCCTTTGCTTGTTTTCAGCATGATTTGATAATGCTTCTCCATCTAGAATGGGGTTCGTTTTTGCCACCTTAGAAGGTTGATGTACATAGGCGAAATAAGCTCCACCTGCCAAAAGAATGGCAAGGGGAAAAGCAACGATATATAGCTTAATCTTCATTTTGAGATATCAAGTTGGCTGACCCCTCGATTTTCTTTTGAGATATCAAGTTGGCTGACCCCTCGATTTTCAAGTTGGCTGACCCCTCGATTTTCAAGTTGGCTGACCCCTCGATTTCCCTGCGCGATTCCCTGCGCGATTCCCTGCGCGATTCCCTGCGCGATTTCTTCCTCGATTTCTATTCGTCCTTGAGCTTTTTGAATACATAGCGAGCGTGAATAAAAAACCAAGGGTTACTGTTATCCAGCCAATGACAGCTAAAATATAACCAAAATCATATGTGCCTTGCTGATGCAAGAACACACCCAAAAAACCGACACAACAGCCAGCCAGTGCTATTTTAAAACCTTTGCGATTTCCTCGATTTCTTTTCATAAAAACCCTTTCCACGCTAATACTATAAAAAAAGCTATCATAGACAATAGTACATTGACTTGAATCATTTTTCTAATTTTCACTCTGTATATAAACTTCACCCCTTTTTTGGTTTTCTCTCGTGCTTTCATATCGAGGTAACCCGGTGTACCTGAAAAAAAGAGCGAAGATTTAATACCTTGTCGTCTTAAAAAGAAATGGAAAAATATATTCTCAAATATAAATACAAAACCAGAGAGAAGGAACCATATTCCAATAGCGGAAAGAATTAGTTGGTTATAGTCCATCGTGACCAAATACCGGTGGTAAAAATGTTGTAGTTGAGGTGCTAACAGCCGCAGGAACTCCCGCAGATACACCTAGAGTCGTGCCTTCCCATAAACGATCAGGACTTGAAAAAGTTCCTCCTGAAACAATGCCTAGCCCTAAATCTGTGTTATTGAAATCTCCTTGCCATGCGCCGCTCCCATCGCCCCAATTTACCTGAGCAGACCCGCCTAAGCTAAAGCCTGTGGAGTTTTCAGTGCTTTTATCTCGCATAATAGCTAGTATTTCCGTATTTCTCTAATCCCAATCTCATCCACTTCTTGGGGCTTAAGTGATCGTAAGCTATATATATATATATTTTCATGAGACTCTATAAATCGCTCTATATAGTATTTTGCCCATTTCAATTTTTCAGGGCATGTCTCATAGAAATAAAAATAGAACCCATCATCAGATATCTTTGTCATTCCCGGCAAGTACTTGATACGCCTATTATTGCTGATGTTATCCTTTATCATAAAGGAAGCAATCCAATCAGCACCAATCGTTCCAAACCCTCCGCCTGATTTAGGGCTATCTACAGAAATAATACACTTCTTGTAATCATAGTTGTATTCTTCAGTGACAGTTCCACAGCTTGCTACAAACAAGACCAATAAAACCACGATACTTAAAATGCTCTTCATTTGAGATAACTTCTTATCATTAGTGCCTAGTCTTCAAGTTGGCTGACCCCTCGATTTTCCCAAAACACCCGTCACAAAGCCGTCTCCAAAATTTCCACCACTCAATCTCATTGGTAGCGCATCATTCTGATCACTTTCTTGCTGTCCACATTGTAAAACACATCAACTACATTTCCTCCACCTAACACGCCATTCTCTTTCATATTATTAGTTATATCGGTATTTTCTGCTTTGATTAATCAAAACCCAATCCACTCCCAGGGCTGCTATACCTAAGCTCTATATTTCCCCCGTCGTAACTCCACCCTAGTTCATCTTTTAGGTATTGCATGATACGATTTGTCTCTTCACAGCTTAGAACTGTATTGTTTGCTATTGATAGCGAAGAAATAAAAAACAGTCCCGTAAGAATAATTTTTTTCAACATTATTAATACCATCTAATTCCGTTGCTATCGATCGTTACAGATGGGCCTATTTGAATATTAATATCGGCAGGACTCGGCTGCGGGTAATAGCCAGCATCAGATGGATGAGTGTGAAACGAGCCTACTTCTCCTCCAGTGCGTGAGGTAGGATAAATCTGAGCCACGCTACTGGGAGACCACATACTGGCTCCCGTCGTTATACTCGATCTCCCCCCCCTCGATTTGCCAAATCATACACAAGAGCACGATCATTCTATTTGGCCTCGTATTAACCACAGGAACCAAATCACCAACACAGTAAAAGCTATTAACACGCTTTCGAGTAGAGACATCAATCCGGCAACCGTCAACAACGCCGGAAAGGTTAGCACTAACAAAGCTTGCTTCTTAGGTTTTTGCTTGAAGTAAAAATAAAAAGCCAGCCCCCACAAAATCATGATTCCAGGAGCCAAAAAATCGCTTTTCTTACGCCAAGCCTTTAATGCACTTGTGGCAGACCATTTGTCATGATTTTTTTTCTCTTCCTCGAACCAGCGATTATTCTTTTCAATTAGACTTTCGTAATATTGATATTCTTTGGGTTTCATCCCACTTTCAGCTTTGCTGCGCAACAGATCAAGCTCTTCTCTATAAGGGGAATAAATTCTATCTTTATCACGTATTTCAATTTCTAGTGGTGAATACAAAACAATGCATAAGCTAAGCAAAGATAATGTAAAAGATAAAAGTAGTGCTTGTCTTACCATGCTATTGAACATCCTGCCCCTCCTGATATACAAGCACGATTTTGCACTGTTGTGTTGCTCCAAATCGGCTCCGTCCTTGAATGAGACACTACTCCCTCGGATCGAAATCCTGGAATTTCTGTCCAATTTTCTGGGTTGGGGTTTGTCGTATCATATAAGGTGTTATGTGTGTAAGAATCGGTTACACGTACCTGTCCTGTTGTAACTGACCGAGATTGTACTGAAAGTACATCTGCCGCATCTAGTGCGTACCCAGCTGCCTTTACAACAAAAATTGGCGCTCCTTGCATTATGTGTGCCGGGACATCTCCAACAGCAGCTTCTGTTTGCCATTCCCCAACTTCTTTAAAGTCTTCGACTCTACTTTTATCAGTTTGAATCTGACCATTCTGACGTTTATGGCCTAAATTATCATTAAATGCCCTACTAAAAACCCCAGTCACAAATCCATCTTCAAAACTCCCTCCTACTAACTCAGAACCTACACCACCGGCCACACCCGCAGCAAAGACTTGACCTGTAGAAGAATCGATATTATCAATCACAGGAGCCGCTAACTGAGCAAAACCTGCTGCTACAAAACCTGTTCTAAAATTACCACCACTTAAAACTGAACGTAAGCCACCCGCAGCGCCGTGCATCAATACCTTCCCTGCCTGTTGTGCAGCAGACAAACCATTTTTAAGAGTTGCTACTCCGCTTCGTACATTGGCAGCAATTTTTCCTGCAAAATGATTGCCAATCCCCGCAAAGGCCGCACCAGATATAGCACCGATTAACATTCCTTTGAGTGTTCCTGTGGTTACTAAGCCAGCTAAACCACCACCAATAGCGCCCGCAGCTAATGCCGCCCCCGCGGAAAGAGCCGCTACCGTTGTTCCTAGATAGGCTGCGACGGCGTACGGTGCCATTATCGCGATTGCCACTGCAAGTAATGGCTTGATATATTTCTTAATCTTCTTGATAACTTTCTTAACAACCCGCACCACCGCCCTGATGGCTTTTACAACCGCCTTAACGACTTTTTGGATGACTTTGACAATCTTCTTGAATACTTTCTTAATCGACTTAAATAGTTTCTTGAAGAAATACCCGCTTGGATCAGTAAAGCTCAACGGGTTATTGTTCACATAGCTGTATCGATTCAAGCTCTGGGTATTGAGCGGGCTTTGAATATGCGGATCAGCACTTAAGAACCTTCCGACTTCAGGGTCATACACCCGACCCCCCATGTGGATTAAATCCGTACCGCTCATTTGCTTGTGGCCGGTATAACCTCTGCTCGTGATCGGGAAGAACCCTGCTGCGGCGAAGTTTGCGAATGGCGCTTGAACCGCAGTGCGTCTTTGCCCAAAAGCATCATAATGAAACTGCTCGACTAACTTACCTTCTTGGTCTGTGATGGCCGTAATTGAATTCAAATGATCGCGATGTAGATAATGCGTGTCATCATAGGCATAGCTTGGGCTGCTTGGTGTGCCCAGAACATCATGGTTAATCACCGCAACGGTTTGCCCTGCAATGGTTAAATGATGCTTCGCCTTAGTCGTGCCGTTTTTCTCTAGCTCTTCATATAAGCCGCCGATATAAGTGGTGGTCGTGGTCTCGCCGCTAGTGATCTCTATTTGCTTGATCAACTCTCGCCCGGGGCCATATTGCATATCGCTGATGTTTGCGCCTTTGACGATATGGCTGGGTTTGTTAAATGAGGTGTAATCGATAATCGACCGACCATTGCCACTCAATTGATTGCCATTGTTATCGTAGCTAAAGGTGGTGTTCTTAGTGCCACCAATGGATGTCACGGCATGAGGTCCTGCGTTATTCGCGCCGTAAGCGTAATGAATGCCCGTGTTAGTCCCCGTTACGTCAGACTTATTGGTGATATTGCCCAAGGCATCGTAACTCATATCAATCGTGGTTAATCCGACCGCCGCATAAAGACTCGCGCCAACGCCTGATACTTCTGATTTAGTCAGACGGTTTAGGGTATCGTAATCAAAATCTTCCCGAAAATCATACGTCAGATCATGGCGATACTCAAGATTCCCCAGTGCATCAAAATCATACAGCTCATTTTGAACCTGCGCGTTGGTCTGAATAGTATCGGTGTAGGGAGTAATCGTGTTAATAGTGGCAGACCTACCCATCTCATCATACGTCCATGTGCTTTCAACACCATTGCCGTATTGGGCTTGAGTGATCTGCCCATCGGCATCCGCATCAAGGGCTGTCCAGTAGACGGTTGAGCTGTTTTTATAGGTGTCGTATAAGCCATCGGCTTCTGCTTTAGCCGTATCGCCTAGCTCAACTTCTGCCTCAATGGCTTCGAGTATTTCTTTGTAGCGATCTTCAGTGCCCGTAGCAGCCAAGCCATTCCATTCGGTTTGATAATTGCCCAGTTCGGTGACACAAAAATCCGATTCAGGGTCATCTTGTGACCAAGCGATGCAGTTAGTGTTTGGGTCGGAACGCGCCGCCCAGCGACCGAAGTAAGGGGCGGATTGATCTTCATAGCCACCACGCCTTGCCGCAAAACCCGCTTGAATATTTTGGTGTGAACTTAGTATCGCACCATAAATAGAAACCTTCTCTTCGTATGGTGCTGCAAGTCCTTGTTCCGTGCTCGCATTGTTATAAGCAGTATTTGCAATACCCCATTGTGTACTCGCTGTAGAAGCCTGAGAGTAGTAAATACCTATTTTACTATCATACAAAGCCATCGCTGCATCGTATTGCGCCTGTGTACCATTATTGTAATACCAATTTGCATCTGCTAAATAGCCTTGTGCTGACCAGTAATGCCCTACCGCGATCGTCCATGCGGCATCACCCACACTATTAGCAGCCTCTGCATAAGCAATATAGTTATTAGCTGCTGTAATATGCTGGTTATAGGGCGTGGCGCTCAAGGTATATTCTGCGTAGTAATCAACCACCAGATTGTTATGCTGAACTTCTTTGCCAGCGGCCTTGTTCTGTAGCGTCAACCACGGCTGGGCGGCATCGCGCGCAGTGTTTATTGCTTCATAATATGGCTCAACTACCTCTTTAAGCGCATCATATTCATCTTGCGTTTGTGCTTGCAGAATCAGGGCTTCTTTGTAGTGATCGTTGGCCTCGTCTAACTTATTTCGATACGCCTGATAATTCGCAAGATTGATGCTTTCAAGCTCGGTTGGAAAGCCGTAATCATCATAGCTTTTATGCACGACTAGACCTGTTGGGTATTGCACCCAATCTACCTTCCCCGCCACGCCCTGAAAACCAAATTCCGTTACAAAGCTTTTGCCATTGGTGTCTACCGTTGATTTATCGGTACGCCCTAGGCTGTCGTATTCCAATGTGCGGGTATATATGGGGCTGCTTACGCTGTTTAGTCTGCCAATACCGTTGGTCGCGGTATCGTAATTCCAAATGGTTTGGCCTTCTCGCTCATCGCGGGTTTTGGTGCGACCCAGTTCATCATAGTCTAGTGTGACGACTTCTAAGTTAGCATCGGTCTGGGTGCGCATCTGACCAAAGGCATCATAGGTATATACCCAATCACCCATATCAGGATCACTCATGGTTTCTTTACGGCCAAAATGATCGTAGGTGTTGATGATCTGATGGCCATCTGTGTCGGTGGTGCTGAGCAAGTTGCCGCGCACATCATAGTCAAAGCTTGTGCTGTTACTATCTGCGTCAGTCGATAGCTTGGCCTTGCCCAATATGTTTTTATCAACACTATTGCTCTGCGTTAGGGCATTGGTCGTGGTGCTCGTCAGCCCATCGTAATCGAAGGTAGTCACGCCCCCATCTGGCAGGGTAACGGTCTTGGGGCGATCCAGAATATCATAGGTCGTTGTTTTCCAACTCACTGCTGCAGTCTGGTCTTTAAAATAGTGGTTTGAGACACGCCACTTTCTGCCATAGGCATCGTATTCCGTATCTTGATAGATCACCGCTCCACCCATGCCGTGGGTCTGACGGCGTATTTCTCGACCATACACATCGTAATACGCTGATTCAGGCGCTTCGCGTTGATTATCCAAAGCGGCAACAAAGTACACCGCATTGGGCGGGCAGTTATGTTGTGCTAAACACCAGTGCGGTATAGCAACTTCTTTACCATCTGGTTCTGGGTCATTGTCTCGAACGATGGTTTCGTTGAGCTGTACACCAAAGGCATTGTAGTAATACGCCTTTTCAACTCCGTTCGCATCAAAGGAGTTGGCAGGCTTGCCATAGCGACCATCGTATTGACTGCTGGCGGTGTGGCCTAAGGTATTGGTGACGGATAGTGGGAAACGCCCATCTTTACGTCCGGTGGGATTGATGAAGTTGCTGGTGGTTACTCGTGGGCTTAATGGCGGCGTCTGCGCAGTACTGGAGGCGATGGTTGTTTTAGTGCGATTACCAAACACATCGTACTCATAAGTGCTGGTCAGCGAATGGGCATGCCCGGGTTCGAGGACTTCGGTTTTAAGTAGATTACTGTTGGGGTAATACTCGGTATTGTGTACCGTCGTGGTATGGCTAGGCTTGCCGGGTTGACTGATGGTTTGGGTGCTAATGCTGGTCTTATTGAGTATCCAGTTGGCTAGATCAAGCGTTGGTGTGGTGTCTCGGACTTTAGTTAACTGTTCGCCTTCGCTATTGGTGATGATCTCCGCGGTTTGGGTGGTATTGCCGTAATCATCATTAATGCTACTCAATTGCTTAGTTTGAATCCAATTGCCGCTTAATAAATCATAGTCATGGCTGGTGCTTGAATCAACATAGGCATAGGTCGTCTTACCGCCGTTTAAACTGCGCTGCGCAGGTGTTGAGCTTGAATCAGACAGAGCAATGTTTGTGCTGGTTTTGTTTGACGAGCTTTTAACCATGCCGGTATAAGGAAAGCCTTGGTGGAACTCGCTGGTAATGACAATCCCACTGCGCCCATCCGCTGCGCTGTGGCTGGCAAAGCCTAAGCCGCCTCTGCCCGTGACATTAATCCGCGCTTCGGCATATTGGTGAAAGGCTTCATTCCATCTCCCCAGACCATTGCTAATCTTAGAGCTTTGGATTAAGACCCGATTCGCATTACTGGCAATGTCCGGCCACGGGCTAAGGCTTGCAGGGGTATATACCGCAGGATCATTCGAGTTGGCGTAAGTAATATGCGTTTGCACACCCAAGCCATTGGTGATTGAGGCTAGTGTTCCAGCAACTGTGCCACTTGCAGGCGTGGCATGAGTATGTACGGTATTGGTGATTCCACTGATCGCACTATAGACATCGGCAATGCCATCTGTGTTGATATCACCGATTTGGGCGTATGCTGTGCTATTAGCACCCACATGGTGTTGATATAACGGCAAGGGCAAGGCGGCAAGGCCACTGCTTTGCCAAGCACTGCCATCATGCTCCCATGCGGTGAAATGGGTGGCGTTACTGCTGTCCTTGTAGGAATGAATATATTCCGGTTTGCCATCACCGTTTAAGTCCATCATCGCGCCGAGCATATCGGTATAGCCATCGGCCTGATAACTGACCATTGAAGCAGGCAGTGCCCAAGTGGGCGCATTGAGCCAGCCTTCGCCTGTATTGAGCCATGCATCGCTGACCGTTGAGCTATCAAGTAGCGTGATGGCGTAAGCGATATCAAGCAGGCCATCACCATTAAGATCAACAAGGCGACCTTTGGGATGACCGCGCTTATGGGTAGCGTAATCGATTAATTCTATAGGCGGCGCGTAGTTGGTATCCAATGTCCAACCATTGCCATCGTTGAGCCAAACCTTTTTAGTATTCGATGTAGGGCTGTTGTAAGTGGCTTGAATATAATCAGCCAAGCCATCACCATTGATGTCAGCAAGCGTTGCATACTCGCGCTCCGCAGGAAAGCTTGTATCGCTGTAATCGGATAACGGTTGCTCGGGTAACCATTGATTGGCTTCTACCCATGCTGTTCCGTTGTTGATCCATGCTTTGCGTGTGGTGGCGTTGGTGCGATCTCGGGTGTAGACCACCGCATCAGCCAGACCGTCTCCGTTTAACTCTGTAAATCGAAGTCTGAGTTCTCCCCGGTCTAGATTGACGGTTGAGACAAACACATCCGGTAGCGCAAACTGGGACGTGGTCGCAAAACCTAAGCCAGTGTTTAACCAAACGTTCTGTACTGTTCCTGATGCGGTTTGATAGGCTTCAATAACATCTACATAACCATCACCATTGATATCAACTAACTGTGCAGTACCCATACCGTCTGTATGGAGTTGGTAGTTATATAAAACGGTGGGGAGTGTCCAACTCGCATGAGTCGTAAAGCCTGATGCGCTGCCCAGCCGTGTTTGGTTTTCTATACTACCGTTTTCATGTCGGACAGAAACGATCCAATCTGACCAGCCATCATTATTGATGTCTATATTCAGACCATAGGGCTGACCTTGTGCGCCCTGCGTTGCAGCAGGTATAGTCGTGCTGGAAACCTGCCAAGCATTGTCTTCGGGAGTAAACGCAAAAGTCGTGGGCGCAAGGCATACGATGCCATCATCACCCAAGGCACATTCTTGGAACTGACTTAGGCGAGATTGATTACTGACTTCACTAAGCTCATAACTCAACTGGTAATCTCGTACCATGATTTCATCAGCATAGGTTTGAATCGCTGCCAAGCGTTGGGTGCTTTGTCCTAATGTGCCAAAACCATAAGTCGAGAATTGATCTGGGCGATCTTCATAAACCAGTTTCACCTTAAGGAAGTGCGCCTGCGCGGCGTTAATATTTCCGCCGTAATGAATTTCATCAAGCAATGACTCACTTGGATCACTGGCATAGAAGTAATCCATATAATTACTGCTGGTGTCTTCTAAGCGGCTGATGCGCCAGTTCACTACCGCGCCTGAGTGATGCAAGATACTGGCGTTATTACTGCCGCCAAAAGTCATGGTGCTGCCAGAGCGCGAAGTAACAGTAAACGAAGCAGGGCCTGCACTTCCGGCACTACCATTGGCAACAATCTTCTGAAAACTCTCTAGTTCGGTTCGGTATTCTGAGTTCTCAGCACCTTGAGTACCTGAGATCAACATCAGGCGATTGCCATCCAAGCAATACTGAGCGGCAGTGTTGAAGTTTATCTTGCTGTTGACTCCGTCGATTGCAATGCTCTTTGTACAGCGTGCTATCGCTGATAGCCCAGACAATGATCCACCTTGTCCTAATAAACCGTTACCACTTGATGTTGAAAGACCAGCCGTAAGATTTGGCACCATGCCGCGTATCCCAGGCGGGGTTTCAATGGGTACACTCCAAGCACCCGAGCCCGAATTACCTACCGAGAAACTTCCCGCATCTGCCCCGACTTCATCGGTACTTGCTTGTGCCTGCGAGAGACTAAAAAGGCATAGCGCGGTGAAGGTACGCACTGTAATGCGTGCAAGAGATAAAACGTTTTGAAACCTTGGTGCCGCACTTCCCGCCATTTCCTTGTCAATCCTCAGTGGTCGATTGTGATTATTAAAATCTAATTGTTTGGTAGATCATACTCAAGGTTGAGATTAAATGCTATGATCGCGTTCATACTATCGGTTAGGGGTGGTTTCAGAATTCTGAATTATTAAATGGCTGTCGGAGAGGAATATGCAAATTTATCTTAAAGTTTTTGCCGCTGGACTCATTGGTTTATCACTTTCGAGTGCTTATGCCACGGTTAGTCATACGCCTGCTCAGTTAGTTGACATTGCTTGCCCGACAGAATGGAAGAATATTGACGTGACGATTGATCCGGCTTCTGTTTCATGGAGCAATACTGCAGATAAAAATGCGTTCCTGGACTATCAAGACACGTATGTGATGGCTATTACCAAAACATGGGGCTCAACAGATGATCGATACGCTGATGACGCGTTAACCGTTGCCAGTGAATGCGCGCTCAGGAAAAATACGGTTGTTGATGCATACTTCAATAAAACGATTGATACCACCACGACACTGCGCGAACGCTTTAATATCGTTCCCTATATTTTCAGTCTACTGTTTGATTAGTGTCTCATGTTTTCGGCGCCTGCTTTCATCTGGCAAGCGGGATGTTTCGGGATGAGGCTTTTGCCTACCTTAGCTTAGGCAAGTGAAGTCAGCTTGCCTAGCGTAGCGCGAGGTGTTGAAATAAAAATGTTTCAGACTTAGCGGTAGTTCTGTTTAGGAGAAACTCAGAGGTGTGTTTAGGGATGTTGCCTGAGCCAAATTGGAGCTGGTCAGGAATTACACCTCGGAAACATATAAAGCGAGTGTGCGTTTGTCCATTTTAAGTTTTGGATTATATGTACTCTACTCTCCATATTTTTTATGTACCCCGTGCGTACCCGTCTGATTAACGTGGCGACGATCAGAAAGATTGTTATCGTATATTATTGATAACAAAACAATAAAATGGTGGGGCGTACTGGGTTCGACGTATTTTCAAGCACAGTTTTATGCTGAGAGATCAAATTATAACTTGGTCAAGGCCTGTATATTTGAGTTCACCTACCTATCTACTGGGTCGATTCAAACAAGCCCATAAAGTCAATGAGGGCTTCTACCCCTGCGAGCGGCATGGCATTATAAATACTGGCGCGCATCCCACCCACTGAGCGGTGGCCTTTCAAATTAAGCAGGCCGCGCGCTGCGGCTTGGGTCAAAAACTTGCCATCCAGTGCTGGGCTGGCCGATTTGAACGGCACATTCATCCATGATCTCGATTCTGTTTCGATCGCATTGGAATACAAATCTGAGCCATCAATCGCTGCATATAAACGTTGTGCCTTGTGCCGGTTTAACCGTTCCATTTCGATCAAACCGCCTTGCTGCCTGATCCATTGAAAAACCAATCCAGCCATATACCACGCATAAGTCGGCGGTGTATTGAGCATTGATCCTTGTTTGGCCTGCAAGCGATAGTTCATGGTCGTGGGCGTTGCCGTCATAGGTTCGGACAATAAGTCTTCACGCACGATCACCAGGGTTAACCCCGCTGGGCCGATATTTTTTTGCGCGCCGGCGTAAATTAAGCCAAACTTTGACACATCGATGGGGCGAGACAGTAGGGTTGACGACATATCCGCCACCAAAGGCACCGCTCCGGTATCTGGAATCCAGTGGAATTCCAAACCACCAATGGTTTCATTGGGCGTATAGTGGACGTACCGCGCCTCTGGGTTAAGATTCCATTCTTGCATAGCGGGTATGTTGGTGAAATTCTGATTTTCAGAAGATGCCACGATATTCACATCCGCATAACGTTTCGCCTCGGCAATTGCTTTGGACGACCATATCCCTGTATTCAGGTAATCAACCGGCTCATCTGGCTTCGCCAGAAGGTTCATTGGCACCATTGAAAATTGACCGCTCGCGCCTCCTTGAAGAAATAAGACATGATAATTTTCGGGGATCGACAATAGTGCACGCAAATCCGCTTCTGCTTCGCCTACAATGGATAAATACTCTTCACTACGGTGGCTCATCTCCATCACTGACATCCCTACACCATTCCAATCCTGAAACTCACTATTTGCGCGCGCCATTACCTCAGCGGGCAGCATTGCGGGACCCGCGCTAAAGTTATAGTGTCGTCGCATGCTTAGAGGGTCAAGGTGAAATTGAGCGGCGTATCATACACGATTGTAAGCAAATATTTTACAGCGTGGCCGCAGGTAGAATCGACGCCCCACTTACGGCTGATCGCTTAAATAACGTTCGAGTTTGCCTGAAATAGGACAATGAAATTCAAGGCTGCGGGCTTCCAATTGCAGTGCTTCGCCGGGCTTTGCTGCGCCGTATACTGAGTCGCCAACTACCGGCCAACCTCGCTCACTCAGATGTTTTCGTATTTGGTGTTTACGCCCTGTTTTTATCTCAACGACTAACTTGGATTGACCTTCCTGAGTGCGGGTACTTAACACTTTTGAGAGCGCTTCTTTGCCATCAATGGGGGTTTCAATTGTAAGCGGTAATGTTTCGTCAAAATGACCCTCAACCACAACGGAATACCGCTTTTGAATTCGACGTTGGTGAAATATTTTCGACAGCTGCGCGGCCGTTTTAGAATCATGAGCGATCAACATTAAACCGCTGGCGGCTCGATCCAGTCGGTGAACCAAATATACGGCTCGCCGAGGTAGATGATTTTTCTCTATCCAGCGAGTGATCGCACAATGATCGGCGAATTTTGAACCTTGCGATAACATCCCCGCAGGTTTATACCAAACGCTGTAACGCAATTTATCCGCTATCAACCTCGGCTCGGGTGCTATCGACGCTAAAATATGTGCATCGTAACGCAACGCCAGCACATCACCCTGATGCACAATAGTTTTAGCGCGGCGCAGCCGACGGCGACCGCCTTTGGCTTTTTTTAACCAAACCCCGCCTTTTTCCATCGCCAATTTAAGTTTTTGCTTAGACAAAGCGCATTCGCTTGCAAGCAAGTCAATCGCAAGCGCCTCGTCTTCTAGCACATCAATATCTTTTTCGATGCGCTGTACTGGCTTCGATTCGGCTGGTTCAGACATGGCACTCCTGCTGTTGAAACTTGATTATGCGCCGATTGACCCGCGCGATCGTCATCTGCTGACCCCAAACACAACCGCTGTCCAACGCGATATGATTGCCGTCAAACCACGCGCCAGCCGAGGACCAATGCCCAAATACGATACGCCAATTTTTCCGTGGTACGACCGGTAATTCATACCAAGGATAGAGCTTACGGCTCTGTGTTCCTGGCGGGCCCGCATAAGTTAAATTTAAACCGCCCTTTCGAGTGCAATAGCGCATACGGGTCATGGCGTTAATAATGAAACGATAGCGCGCCCAACCTTCTAGCGACTCTAGCCATTTGCCCGGTCGCTTGCCGTACATTTTCTTGAGTAGTTTGCTGGCGTTTTTACCCCGCAATACCTCCTCTACTTCTCTGGCGTATAAAGCGGCTTGTTTAATCCGCCAATTCGGATAAACCCCCGCATGCACCATCGCCAATTTATGTTCAGCATCTCTGACCATGAGTGGCTGATGGCGTAACCATTCCAACAACTCTATCCGATCCTTGGCAGCCAGAACCTCACTCAGGCCGGGCGTAACGGTCGTTTTTTTTACGCCATGCGCCATCGCCAGCAGATGTAAATCATGATTGCCCAACACCAGCTTTAAGCGATCGCCCATTCGGTCAGACAAACGCTTCACGTAACGCAGGGTTTTCAGCGAATCCGGCCCTCGATTGACCAAGTCTCCCGTCAACCACAGTTGGTCGCGGTCTAGATTTAGCGCGCTTTTTTCGAGTAAGGCACGAAACGGTTTGAGGCATCCCTGAAGGTCGCCGACAGCAAAAATATCGACAGCGCGATTTTTATTGCTCATTCGTCAAAAAGCTCCGCCTCAAATTCATCCTCTAAAGACGCCGCCGGTAGCACGCCGTCAAATATAGCCAAGGCTCTGGATTGACGGTAACTTTCCCGCAAGAACAAATAGGGGTCGACTTGTAGATCAAGTGTTTCATCCGCCCCTAAATATTGTGTTCGTGTGTCCAGCAGGCGCAAGCCCGACGCAAATATTTGTTCGTTGCCGTCAAATAACGGTGAGACCATATCGGTGGTGACGGTCTGTAAAATTAAACCACCAAAATCTCGCATATTACTTGGACCAAAAAATGGTAACACCAAATAAGGCCCATCATTCACCCCCCATACCGCGAGCGTTTGCCCAAAATCTTCTTTTTGTTTTTCCATCCCGAGCGGCGTTGCAACATCAAAAACACCTAGCAATCCCAATGTAGAATTGACTAAAAATCGGCTGGTCGATAGCCCGAACTGATCTGCTTTACCTTGAAGCAAAGCATTCACCATCGTATTGGGTTCCCATAAGTTCGCAAAGAAATTGCTCACTCCCCTGCGCATCACTTTAGGAATATAATGGGTATACGCCGTTGCAACGGTCTTCAATACAGCTTTATCTAAGCGATCGTTAAAAGCAAATATTTTTCGATTAACCGATTCAAACGGATCAGAATGATTTAAAGCTTCCTCAACTTCAACGCCGGTTTCTGCTTGAGTGACCGTGCTAGGTTTAAGGCTCGCACAACTGCTGAGTAAAAGCACGCCCATGACGACCCAAACTTTTACCCAAGTACTTTTTGCGTTCAATATAGTCATCTATCGTAGATATGCCTTGATTAAAAAAGTTCGTCTGTTGAATTGTCTGAGGTATTTGATGGTTCCGCATTAAATTCAGACCCCACCAAGGAATTCGTCTGGCCTTTGGGTTCCGTACCGACTTTAAAATACTCCCAATACCCATTTGGGTTGGATGAGCGAGTGGCTAAACCGCTGCTTTTATCGACAAATGCGGTGGTGATTCCTGACGGTATCGTCGTCGCACGGGCTGGATAATCCTCAAGTAAATTACGCATATGATCAATCCAGACGGGAAGCGCAGCACCGGCACCCGATTCGCGACGGCCAAGATAACTCGGTTGATCGAATCCCACCCATACGCTCGTCGCGATTTGTGGGCTAAAGCCTGAAAACCACGCATCACGATACTCGTTGGTGGTGCCCGTCTTTCCAGCCAAATCAGCCCTGCCCAGCACCAAAGCTTTGCGTGCTGTGCCTGAGGTAATCACGCCTTTCATCATATTGGTAATGAGAAAATCACTTTCCGGAGAAATCGATGGCTGCGCTAAGGCTTGATCACCTAGATTACCAAACGGTCGCTTATCTTCATCAAGCACCGTACAAATGTCGCAGGCGCTCTCAACCTTTGAAATATAGTTGCCATCTCGATCACTGATACTTTGTATAAAATATGGACGTGTCTTATGCCCCCCATTGGCAAGTGTTGCATAGGCACTCACGACTTGTAATGGCGTAACCGAGGCACTGCCCAAAGCCAGTGATAGGTTCTTGGGCAGCGTGGATGCCTCAAAACCAAAGCCCGTTAAAAACTCAGTTGTGTAATCGACGCCAATTGCTCTCAATAATCGAACGGATACTAAGTTTAACGATAAGCTCAGTGCTCTGCTGAGCCGTGTTGGGCCGAAAAATTTCTTAGAATAATTTTCTGGCCGCCAAATGCCCGCCTCTCCGTTTTCAACCACAATGGGCGCACCACTGACCAAACTAGCAGGGGTCAAACCTTGCTCTAAAGCAGCCGCATAAATAAACGGCTTAATGTTTGAGCCCAATTGGCGACGCGCTTGCACCGCTCGGTTGAACTTAGATAAATAATAGTCAAACCCCCCAACCATGGACAATATCGCACCCGTTTTCACATCCAAACTCACCAAGGCGCCGGAAATCTCTGGCATTTGACTCAGGCGCCAAGATTGATCTTCGCCCTGTAAAAGATATACCACGTCTCCAACGCTCAGTACCGATGCGGCATGCTTGGGCGTAGCCCCCATGCTGTCGGGTGTTTTGTAAGGAGCCGCCCATGCAATGGCCTCCCAGTCTAAAGTCACCTTGTCATTATTCGCCAGGCTTAAGCTGGCGTCTTTCTCTCCAATCTGCTCTACCAGTGCTGACTGAAGATCGGCGCTCGAGGGGAAGTCGCGCAAGACTTGCGTCGCAACAGACAGCTCATCACCCTTAAGTTCCACGCTGGAAAGATCAATTTGCGCGACAGGCCCACGATATCCATGACGAATATCATAAGCCAGCAAGCCCTCTCGCAAGGCTTTTCGCGCGGAACGTTGATAATCTGAATGTACGGTGAGATTAACTCGATAACCTTTAGAGTAGGTGTTCTCTCTTCCATAATGATCCACCATATATTGGCGCGCTAACTCTGAAACATAAGGCGCTTGGAGATCCAACTCAGCCAAATGTAATTTAGCTGTCATGGGTGCTCGCTTGGCCGTTTCATGGCTGAGATCGTCAATTAACCTCAGAGTATGCATTCGATCAATCACATAATTTCGACGAATTTGAGCGCGTTTGGGATTCCGAATCGGGTTATCCGCTGAAGGTGCCTTGGGCAAACCCGCCAACATCGTCAATTCGGGGAGATTTAGTTCGCTTAAGGGGCGACCGTAATAGGTTCGAGCCGCTGCTGCGAATCCGTATGAGCGATGCCCCAAAAATATCTTGTTGATATAAAGCTCCAGAATTTGCTGCTTGCTGAGTTTCTTCTCTAACTTAAACGCCACCAAGATTTCTTTTATTTTGCGCTCGTAGGTTTTTTCATTGCTAAGGAAAAAGTTCCGTGCAACCTGCATTGTAATGGTGCTCGCACCTTGTCCTCGCTCTCGTGATTTAAGATTGCTGACAACCGCGCGCAGGATTGCGCGGTAATCCACTCCGGAATGTTTATAAAAGTTATCATCCTCTGCAGCAATAATTGCATCGTGTAGGATAGAAGGGGTATCTTGAATCAATACGGGGATACGTCTTTCATTTCCATATTCCCCGATCAATTTTTCATCGCTGGTATAAATTCGCAGCGGTACGTTCAAATCTATCTCCGTGGCGTGCTCGATATTAGGTAATTCGTCCATCAACTTAAGCACATAAGCGCTTACCAAAAGCCCCACGGCCAAACCCGCCATCATCAAAAACCCAATCGTCCGGCCCAACAATCTCCCCAATACGCTGCCCAAGGCAATCAATACCATTTTGATAATTTTTAGCATCGCGATATTTTAATCCAAAGCCCTTAAGCTACGCCGACTGATCTCTAATTATTTCATAGGGTCGCTATCCCATTTTAATTTCTCATCATAAAAGGATTTTAGAAAAAAACTCCTTACTTAGGACTTCAAACTGTCCTAAATAAGTGAGCCAGCTTTGTTCTATAGTTTTGTTGCTTTCCAAGTTCCTGTTAGAGGTGACGGAGGAAAAGGATCAAGCGGATCAAATGGAGTAATTAAATACGTACCGGAAATCACGCTACAGTCAGCATTAAATTCTCCTGTGAAAACCCAATCATTACCATCTTGCCGAATGGTGACAACCCCATTAACTACCTCCCAATAATCAACAAAAGAAATATTTGTTGCTCCGCCAGCTAAGAATGTAACGATTCTCTCAAATGGAGAACCACGATCAAACACTTCTAGCCTCCAAGTTCCCAGCATATTGTTACTTGAGCAAACACTGGTTGCTGCGTGAACAGGTAGCACAACTGCTTTAACAATCGGCTTTGTCCAAGCGGACAACGCCGCCCCGGCCAAAAGTAGTTTTTGTGCTTCTCGCCTATTTAATTTACTCACTCAATTCCCAATTACACTATCTTTGGTGCCAACATATCGCTGCAATGAACTTCTCGTCAGCCTGTTGTTCTAGAGTTTTGTTGCTTTCCACGTTCCTGTTTGTGGTGCCGGTGGGATTGGGTCAATAGAATTTTGTGTGTTTAGAACATAAGTTCCTCGTATTTCGTTACATGTGTCATTAAAGCCTCCTGTAAATATCCAGTCACTAACATCCTGACGAATAGTTACAACCCCATTAACTACCTCCCAATAATCAACAAAAGAAATATTTGTTGCTCCGCCAGCCAAGAACGTCACGATTCTCTCAAACGGGTAACCACGATCAAACACCTCAAGTCTCCATGTTCCCAGCATATTATTACTTGAGCAAACACTGGTTGTTGCGTGAACAGGGAGGACAACCGCTTTAACAATTGGCTTTGTCCATACGGACAACGCCGCTCCGGCCAAGAGTAGTTTTTGTGCCTCTCGCCTATTTAATTTTTTTGACATTACCTATATCCAGTAGCTGAACTCTTAAAGGACCATCAACGGATTTACACGTATCAATAGACCGCGCATAAAGGTCTATAAAATACGTACCATCACAGCTCATGTTTTCCCCTTCAATATTTACTTCAAATGTGTCGTTAATCCTAAATATCACCACACCAGACTTTTTATTTTTGGAAAAAACTTCTTCATTTTGTTCATCATCATAGGAGATGTCTTTAAGCTTTTTATTATCTTGAGTGATCTTTAATTTAACCCCCTTCAATTTATCGTGCGTGCCTCCTTCTGTTTGTTTGTCCTTTTTATATACAAAGCCACCTATATCATAAATCTCTAAATCTTCTAGCCCGTTATTTTCAAAAATCATCGCAGCTTTTGTTTTCCCCTCTAAGCTAAAGGGCGTGCTGGTTGCTGTTGAGTTGGTTTGACTTTTTTTATTGTTTTTACACCAACCTGATATCACTGTTATGCCTAGCGGTAGAGTTGCGTCATTTGGGTTGCACACGTCTTCTACGGCAAACACTGAATTTATAGTCAGGGCTGCAATCAGAAAGGAGACTGATTTTAAATGCATCTTCATTGCTTAATCATCAAGTAACAGTATGACTGAGGGGATAAATGCAATGCTAGGGGCTGGCAAGATTTTATCACTTTTATATATTGTTCCGACCTCTGTGCCTGCATACATGGTAGTGCCCGCCACTTCTATTGATACAGTATTTACTGGTGGTGTATCAACATACTGCCAAGTGATGAAATCTTTTGTTTGATAGATTTTATGGGTGACGCATGGTGCGACACTGGTAAAGTGATTTGTAAGGACATACAAATAAGCTCCACTGTAGGCTGTGTCTCGTATGGAATAATACGGGTGCGTGCGCTTTAAACCAGTGCTAGTGCTATAACGCCCCAAGGAACTCACCATACTTCCATTGAATGATATGGGCGCTCCATCAACCCGAATGATTCCAGTGGAACCTGACTGCGAATATATTCCTTTAAGCAAAGGGCCATTGACCCAACTAGAGCCGCCGTTCGTAGTGTATTTTGATTGGTTGAATGAGCCATAGTCAGTGTATAGCTTTCCAGCATAAGACTTAAGTAGACTAAAACTAAACCCAGAAGATGCATTAGGTAGCTCATAAACAGCCTGCCACGAACCACCTCCATTGGTACTTTTCCATAGCGTGGGATATTGGTTTGAATTCGCCCATTGGTCAGAATTCATATATAAACTTCCCGCGTGATATTCCATATATCTGAAATGCGCAGGGGATTCCATGTGCTTCCACTTTTTACTGCGTAAGCGTGTTGTGGTGACCCCATAGGATCGTCCGCCACCACGTATAACTAACGATGCCGTTTAAGGTTTGGAAATGCGTAATAAGCTCTGAATTTAGAATAAAAGAGTCACACAAGAAATTGTTCGCGGGCGTTTGAAGGTAGCATAAATGCATTGGGCCAGTATTATCATCTCCATCTCCATACCCCGCATAAATATTTCCATTAAAGTTATGTAAGTCCCTAATTACTTTCCCATCCGGAGTTTAAGTCGATGTATAGGGATGCGTCGCCACATAAGTAAACGCCGCGTAGCAGTGTATCGGCAACACAATACCCGCTAAAGTTAATCCAAGAATTATGCGATTCAAAACTTCACCTCCATAACCTTAAGCATAACATTAGTGCGGATTGACTCAATGGCTTCAAATAAATTTGCAGCAGTATACGGATATGACATCTCTTTTAACTCATCTTCTATCCCTCAGAATTAAAGAGATTCAAAAAATGGAAAATAGCTGCCTATTTTTTATCTCATGCTGTCCTAAATAGGTGATTCAGCTTTGTGTTCAGCAATCGTCCTCCAAAATCGGGGGGGACTAGCGGGGCGCGATTAGTTTACTTTGAGTTCCGTGAACTGTGCGGACATCCAATCGGGTGAAAAGCAAACTATATCCACCTCGGCTGGCAAGGCTGGAATAAACAGTTAGTTGTGCCAATAGGTAAACTGATAGATATCCTCGGTTTGATCGCAAAGGCGCGTCGCACATGGAATATCATATTGCTGATTTGCCTGTGTGAACCGCAGCACAAGCTCACTGACATCCAACATCTTTTTAGACAGGGGGCTGCTGAGTTGAAAAACGGTACTCAACTGATCTGTAAATGAGGCGGCTTGCTGATAATAAGCTTCAGCTAAATGTTTGAGCGCAGCCTCGCGACGTTCGCGTGGATCTTGAACTTTTGTTGCAAGAAAGCGAAACTGTTTGGTAATCACTTCACTATCAGCCTTACTCATCAACACATTGATGGGGGCCATCCACTGTGATCGATTGCCAATTTTAATATTAGGTCGCCCGGCCTAGGGCGGGCGCCCTTCCTCATTTCGAACCGATAATTGTCCTAATCGAGCATAGCCAGCCCAAAAACTGCAGCTGCAATGCCGCGGAAACATCAGTGTTCATAGGGGTGATTTATCTGGGCTAAGCGCCCAATATAACCAACAATGCGCCTAAAACAAACCCTCAACTAAACCTTCATCGTTTATTCGGATATTATTCGCTGACGGTACACGCGGTAGCCCCGGCATGGTCATGATTTCTCCGCAAATAACGACCACGAATTCTGCCCCCGCGGAGAGACGCACTTCTCGAACCCCGACCACATGTCCAGTGGGTGCGCCCAACAATTGTGGATCAGTTGAAAAGCTATATTGTGTTTTAGCCATACACACGGGTAGACGCCCAAATCCATTTTTCTCGAACTGCCGAAATTGACCTCGCACCTTTTTGTCACCAATTACATCTTCGGCGCCATATAAAGTGCGTGCAATGGTACGCACTTTTTCCCAAAGTGGCAGCGTATCATCATACAAAGTTCTGAACTGCGCCGTGCCTGTATCGACGATCTCGGCGACTTTGATCGCCAGTTCTTCGGCGCCTGCCCCACCGTCTGCCCAATGTGTACAGTGAATCGCGTCGACGTTGTATTGTTCGCAGTATTTCTTAATCGCAGCAATTTCAGCGTCGGTGTCGGTGGTAAATCCATTGATAGCGACCACCACGGGCACCCCAAAATTCCCCATATTGCGGATATGGCGTCCAAGATTTTCCAGCCCTTTGCTTAGCGCCTCTAAATTTTCTCCGACCAACTCATCTTTCTTTACGCCCCCATTCATTTTCAAGGCGCGTGTTGTCGCAACAATCACCGCAGCGCTGGGGCTCAAGTTGCCTTTGCGGCATTTGATATCCATAAATTTTTCCGCGCCGAGGTCAGCGCCGAAGCCCGCTTCGGTCACCACATAGTCTGCAAGCTTAAGCGCTGTTTTTGTGGCGATCAAAGAATTACAGCCATGCGCAATATTGGCAAAGGGTCCGCCATGAATAAACACTGGATTATTTTCTAACGTCTGGACCAAGTTGGGCATAAAGGCATCTTTGAGCAGCACGGTCATCGAGCCATGCGCTTTAATATCGGAGGCGCGTACTGGCTCACGCTTGCGTGTGTAAGCTACAATAATATTGCCCATTCGGCGCTCTAGATCTTTTAAGTCACTGGCCAAGCAGAAAACTGCCATAACCTCTGAGGCCGCCGTGATATCAAATCCAGATTGGCGCGGGAACCCGTTGGTCACGCCACCGAGCGACAACACCATATCGCGTAAGGCACGATCATTCATATCAAAGACTCGACCCCAGTTCACGCGACGCACATCAATTTCCGCTGCATTGTCCCAATAAATATGGTTGTCGATTAGAGCAGAAAGCAAATTATGTGCCGCACCGATCGCATGGAAGTCTCCCGTAAAATGCAGGTTAATGTCTTCCATCGGAACGACTTGAGCATAGCCACCGCCCGCTGCCCCCCCTTTCATACCGAAGCAAGGCCCTAAACTTGGCTCTCTTAAGCATGTTATGGTTTGCTTACCGATACGATTCAATCCATCACTTAAACCAATTGAAGTAGTGGTCTTACCCTCCCCCGCTGGGGTAGGGGAAATGGCCGTTACGAGGATTAATTTCCCATCGGCCTCGCCTTTTAGACTCTCAATAAAGTCGAGACTCACCTTCGCCTTTGTATGGCCAAACGTTAACAAAGCATCCTTAGGAATCGATAATTGATCACCAATATCGCTGATGTCTTTCATGTTCGCTTCGCGGGCGATTTCAATATCTGTCTTAGCCATTTTTTAAAGCCTTAAAATATAATAATAGACTTGCCATGCAGAACATGACGGCGGTATTTGAATCTGAAAATCAGATTTAAAACTACGGTAAATGAATAGCTTGATATTAATTTCCGACTATTGGGGCGTCCAACCCGCTGCTTTAAGTTCTACGACAGCAGTTTTAACCGTGACCAAGATATTCGCACTGACCTTTTTTCCATCGATCAATTTGTTTTTCATTGTCGTCATATCACTCTACACTAAACAGTCTAATCCAATTGGCTGACCTTCCCACTCAGCCATCGCATCGAGTAAGCAAGACCACATATACTCAGCGGAAGCTGAATCTTCGAGTACATGATAGACGGGTAAATCTGCAATATCGTTTCTAATTACGACACCGTTTGTTCTCGCAACGGATGTTTGCGCAACATCACCGATGGCAAAAGCATAGTCGCGCATATAAACACCGCAGGTCTTAGCCAATTTGGCCGCTGCATATTCGCCCGTGATGGCCAACCAAGCATCGCTGTGAGCGTGCAACCCTTGCTACTAGATACATCAAAAGCCTGAACCACATTCATACCAGTAATTTTTAACGTCCCTAAGCGGCGCTAATTGACATTTACCCTTCAATGATAATTCGCTAAGATCAGTGTTTTTTATGCGCGACAAAAATTAATGAGCAAGCGAAAACGCAACAAATTTTGGCGCCCCAAGGGTCGCGCATTGTCGCCTGAAGCCCAAGAAGCTATTCAAGCATTGCTAGGAGAGCTTAAGCCCCAGCGCGAACGGCTCATAGAGTATCTGCATCTTATACAAGATCAATTTCGCTGCTTGCACGTCCAGCATTTACACGCACTGGCTGAATGGCTAAACGCGCCGATGGTCGAGGTTTACGAAGTCGCAACGTTTTATCATCATTTCGACGTCGTACTCGACGGCGAGGCTCCTCCCGCCCCGATTACCGTCCGCGTGTGTGATTCGGTGAGTTGCATGTTAACTGGCGCTGAGGACCTTAAGGATAAATTAAACGCCTCAACAGACGCTAGTGCAGTGCGCATTCAAGCGGTGCCTTGTGTAGGACGCTGCGACCAAGCGCCTGTCGCGGTAGTGGGCCAAAACCCCATTGAGCTAGCCAACGAGGATAAAGTGCTCAAAGCGCTTGCTACCAACGCTTACACCTGCCCGTCTGCCAACCCTTCGATAGACGATTATATTAAGCAAGGCGGTTATCAAATTGCCAAGGAATGTTTTGACGGTACACGACAGCGAGAAGACATTATCAAGGCCTTGGAAGATGCCAATCTACGCGGGTTAGGCGGTGCAGGCTTTCCCGCGGGACGAAAATGGCGCATCTTACAAAGCCAAGCCGCTCCTCGTTGGATCGCGGTAAATATTGACGAAGGCGAACCCGGTACATTTAAAGACCGCTACTATTTAGAGCGTGAGGCGCATGCCTTGCTCGAAGGCGTAATCATCGCAGCTTGGGTGATTGATAGCAGCGAATGTGTTTTGTATGTGCGTGATGAATATCCCGCCATTATCGAAGCGCTATCGAAAGCAGTTGTACAGCTGCAATCATGGGCAGATTTTGAGCTTCCTAACTTTGATATCCGGCGTGGCGCAGGCGCTTATATATGCGGTGAAGAATCAGCCATGCTCGAATCGATTGAAGGCAAACGTGGCTTACCTCGCCATCGCCCGCCATATATTGCTGAGGTGGGTCTATTCGGTCACCCTACCCTAGAACACAATGCCGAGACTTTGCTTTGGGTACCCAAAATTTTGAACCAAGGCGTCGACTGGTTTCTGAGCCATGGGCGCAATGGCAGAACAGGCTTACGCAGCTACTCTCTAAGCGGCAGAGTGAAAAAACCCGGCGTGCACCTTGCACCTGCGGGTATTAGCGTCCGCGAACTGATAGAAGAATATGGCGGTGGTATGCTCGATGGCCATGCATTTTATGGCTATTTGCCCGGCGGGGCCTCGGGCGGAATCCTACCGGCTAGACTGGGCGACCTTCCGCTTGATTTTGATACCTTGCAAGAATACGGTTGCTTTATCGGTTCTGCCGCCGTCATCGTATTTTCAGATCAAGATCGTGCGCGTGATATTGCCTTGAATGCCATGCGTTTCTTTGCGCATGAATCCTGTGGGCAATGCACCCCTTGCCGCGCCGGAACCAAGCGCGCCGCCGAGCTAATGCAAGCGGAGCAGTGGCCCTTAGACACTCTAGAAGAACTAGCGGTGGTAATGGAAGACGCCTCAATATGCGGGCTTGGGCAAGCCGCACCCAACCCGCTTAGATGTGTGGTTAAATATTTCCCAGAGGAATTGAAATGATCGAATTCACTTTAAACGATCAAGCCGTTCAGGCTGAATCTGACGAAACGATCCTAGACGTTTGCAAGCGTCTTGAAATTGACGTCCCACACCTTTGTTATCATCCAGACCAACGCGCTGATGGAAACTGCCGAGCTTGCATGGTTGAAATTGAAGGCGAACGCGTGCTCGCGCCTTCCTGTCGGCGTTACCCAAGCGCAGAGATGGTCGTCCACACCAACAACGATCGTTCGCAAGCCGCGCAACAAGGTGTTTTAAATCTGCTTGAGGGAACGCTTAACGCCACGCCCTATACCCAAAATGACGAGCTCCGAGATTGGCAGCAACGATCAAGCGAATCGCCTCGTCCCTCGCCCAGTAAGCGAACCGCAAACGAACACAGCGATCTTAGTCATCCCGCAATCGACTTCAATGCAGAAGCCTGTATCTTATGCACCCGCTGCGTGCGCGCCTGCCGCGAAGTGCAGGTCAATAATATTATTGGCATGGCCGGCCGAGGCAGTGAATCTCGAATTGTTTTCGACATGGAAGATCCTTTGGGTGACAGCCGTTGTGTGGGCTGCGGAGAATGCGTACAAGCCTGCCCCACAGGCGCGCTCAGCAACAAAAATGGTGTGGACCTGAAAACCCCCGATAGTGAGATCGATTCAGTCTGTCCCTACTGCGGCGTTGGCTGCCTACTGACCTTCCAAGTCAAAGATAATAAAATTATAAAAGTCAAAGGACGCGATGGGCCCGCCAATAAGAACCGCCTTTGTGTTAAGGGCCGTTATGGCTTTGACTATATCCATCATCCCGAGCGCTTAAGCAAACCGCTGATCAGGAAAGCCGGCATTCCCAAGGGTATAAACGAATACTATGATCCGGCGAACCCTTTACTGGCGTTTCGCGAGGCGAGCTGGGAAGAAGCGCTCAGCCTTGCCGCTGATGGCCTGAAGAACTTGCGTGACAATGATGGCTCGCAGTCGCTTGCAGGCTTTGGTTCCGCCAAAGGCAGCAATGAAGAAGCTTATTTGTTTCAAAAACTGGTACGCACTGGATTCAAGAATAATAACGTCGATCATTGCACACGCTTATGTCATGCCTCAAGTGTGGTGGCTTTGTTGGAAGGTATCGGTTCGGGCGCGGTTTCCAATCAAGTCGAAGATGTCGATCATGCAGATTTAATATTGGTCATCGGTTCAAACACCACTGGCAACCACCCCGTGGCGGCGACCTTTATCAAGCAAGCACAGAAAAACGGCAAAACGCTGATCGTGATCGACCCACGGAAAATCGAACTGGCGCGCTTTGCGGATCATTTCTTACAGTTTAAATCGGATAGCGACGTCGCCCTGCTCAACGCGCTGCTTCACACCATTATCGATGAAGATTTGGTCGACCAAACTTTTATTGATACACGTACATCAGATTATGAGCAAGTCAAACAAAACGTCGCTGATTTCTCGCCCGAAGCCATGCAAGAAATTTGCGGCATCCCGGCGGATGATGTTCGCAGGGTTGCCCGCCTTTATGCCAACGCAAACAATGCGATCATATTCTGGGGCATGGGCGTCTCTCAACACATTCACGGCACCGATAATGTTCGGTGCTTAATCAGCTTATGCATGATTACCGGACAAATCGGTCGTCGGGGCACGGGCTTACATCCCTTGCGCGGACAAAACAATGTTCAGGGTGCTTCGGATGCCGGTCTGATTCCGATGATGCTGCCGGATTATCAGCGTGTGGATAATGATGCCGCACGCGCAAAATTTGAAGCCGCGTGGGAAACAAGCCTAGACCCCAACCCTGGGTTGACTGTAGTTGAAATCATGCACAAAATTCATGAGGACGTGATTAAGGGTATGTATATCATGGGCGAAAACCCGGCGATGTCCGACCCTAATCTTAACCACGCCAGGGCAGCATTGGAAAAACTCGAACACCTCGTGGTGCAAGATATTTTCCTAACAGAAACCGCCGCCTTTGCTGACGTCATATTGCCGGCAACCGCATGGCCTGAAAAATCCGGCACGGTGACCAATACGGATCGACGCGTACAAATGGGAAAACAGGCCGTGGACCCACCGGGTGATGCCAAACCCGACTTGTGGATTATTCAAGAAATCGCACGCCATATGGGGGTGGCCGGATTTGATCTGGACCTTGCCGACGTTTATGAAGAAATGCGCAGCGTAATGCCCAGCATCAAAGGCATCACTTGGCAACGACTCGAAAAAGAAGGCTCGGTCACCTACCCCTGCGACGACGAGGCAGATCCCGGACAAAGCGTCGTGTTTGTGAATGACTTCCCTACCGAAAATGGCAAAGCTCGATTGGTACCCGCGCGGCTGATTCCCGCGGACGAGCTACCCGACAAGGAGTATCCATTTGTCTTGATGACGGGCAGACGCTTAGAGCACTGGCATACCGGCTCAATGACACGGCGCGCTAGCGTACTCAATGCGATAGAGCCCGTACGCCGGTGATAGACATCCATCCAAACGATATTCAAGCATTAAACATTAGCCCCGGGCAATCCCTAGCAGTCACCTCGCGACGCGGCACCTTGAACGCTGCCGTTCGATCAAGCTCAGCGATGCAACCCGGAGAAGTATTTTTACCTTTTTGCTATGCTGAAGCGGCCGCAAACCTGCTAACCAACGAAGCCTTGGATCCATTCGGTAAAATCCCTGAATTTAAATATTGCGCCGTCAAACTCGGACTTCGAAAAACCGCAAGCGGCGTAAATTCATACGGTGAGTTCACCATGCGCTTATTAGAGACCTCTGCATAAATCAGTAACGAAAGAAAAATGAGGTTAAATTTCTCTGTTTGAGGCAGGAAATGCAGCTAAAAGCAGGCTATTGGCCAGTTTCCCAACGAAAACAGTATTATGGGAAGCTGCAAAGTGTCTAGAGAACTAGGGGCATACCACTCGGCTTGTCAAAAAGGGTGGGAGGTATTCATCACAGCACGTACTCAATTAGGCGAATTTCGCGGTGAATCGAAGTAATTAAGTACGTGTCCCTTTATTATATGACCGTCTCTTACTGGCCCAAAGCCGTCAGTCACTAATATTGGGGTTCGCTTACAATACGTGTAAAAATAGGACACATCTTTGTTCTATGAAATGTTTTTCAGAGCAATGCCTCTATAGGTATTCCGATCCATACAAAGCTTGTGTAATTGGGCAATCAGGCTTCTCACCACGAGAACATTTTTCAGTAAGGCTGGTCAGTGTATGAGAGATTTCTTGTAAATCAGAAATTTTTGCTTCTACTTGCTTTAAGTGAGCTGTCGCTACTAAATGGACTTTGCTGCAAGTCAATTCGTCAGCGTCATCCAAGGCAATCAATGCCATTATTTCTTTGAGGCTAAAGCCGAGTTCTCGGCTGCGCCGTATGTAACTCAGACGGTTAATGTGATTTTCCTCATAAACTCGTTGGTTGCCTGCGCTACGTCCGGGTTTTGGAATGATGCTCATACGTTCGTAATAGCGAATCGTTTCGATATTTATCTGAACGATTTTGGCGACCTGCCCAATTGAGTAGTTTTTGCTCGATGATATACTTTTCATCATGATTTAATGCTTGTAGCTGTAGTAACTACAGCTATTATAATCTAGGTGTATCAATTTAAAAGCCTAAATTATGAGTGACATACCATCATCGGACAAAAATCACAGTGGCATCCTTGCTGCGGGCGGAATAGCCAGCGCTATCGCGGCATCAGCTTGCTGTGTGCTACCTCTTGGCTTGTCAGTAATTGGTGTCGGTGGTGCATGGATGTCCAGCCTGCGGGCGCTGGAAGTATATCAACCATACTTTATGGCTTTAGCCATTGCTGCCATCGCCTATGGTTTTTATCAGGTTTACATTAAACCCAAGAAGGCTTGCAATGATGGTGCGGCCTGTGCGCGCCCTTTACCTAATCGCTTGGTTAAAGCAGGACTCTGGTTCGGCGCTGCTATGGTGATGCTGGTGTTACTGTTTCCAGTTATTTTCCCACTGATTGAACCTTATTTGCCCTAAATTTATTCTAAACCCAAATCTCGGAGTTAAGCATGTCAAAAATAAAATTGTTAATCGCTAGTGTGTCATTGTTGGCATCGTCATCCAGCCTTTTTGCTGCTGAAAAAATAGTCACGCTCAGTGTCGAAGATATGACTTGTATGTCTTGCCCATACCAGGTCAAAAAGTCTCTAAAAAAAGTAGATGGCGTTATCAATGCGACCGCATCATTAAAAACCCAACAAGCGGTGGTAACGTTTGATGACACCATCACAAATATAGCTGCTTTAACACAAGCCACTACTAATGCCGGTTATCCATCTAAGGTTATTACAGAGTAAATCAATATGAACAATCGCAAATGGTTAACAACTGGATTGATTGGGTCTGGAGTTGCTGCGTTATGCTGTTTTACTCCTGCGCTGGTGATTTTGCTTGGAGCGATTGGTCTTTCTGCTCTGGTGGGTTATTTGGATTATGTGCTGTTTCCGGCGTTGCTGATATTTGTCTTGATTACGCTATACGCCTTATGGCGCCGCAGAAACAATCAATGTGACGTTAAAAACTAAAAACACTATCTATGACTAATAATACTAAATACGACCTCGCTGTTATTGGCGCTGGTTCGGCTGGGTTTTCTGCCGCTATCACAGCGGCTGAGCAGGATGCAAAAGTACTTTTAATCGGGCATGGCACCATCGGCGGGACTTGCGTCAATATTGGCTGTGTGCCATCTAAAACATTGATCCGAGCGGCAGAAACCTTGCACCAAGCCAATGTCGCGGAGCGCTTTAGGGGCATCAATGCTAAGGCTAAAGTGACTGACTGGCAGGCAGTTATGGCAGATAAAGCCAATTTAGTCGAGGCACTACGCCAGGCAAAATATGCAGATGTCTTGCCCTCATACGATTCGGTTGAATATATCGAAGGTAAAGCCAGCGTTGTAAAAGGCGGCGTGTCGCTTGATGGTGAATTCATTCAAGCCGGCAAAGTGATTATTGCCACGGGTAGTACAGCGTCTATACCGCCGATCCAAGGTATCGAAACTGTGCCCTATTTAACCAGTACCACTGCCTTGGAAATTGATCATTTACCTAAATCGATGATCGTTATTGGTGGTGGTGTTATCGGTTGTGAGCTGGGGCAAATGTTTGCACGTATGGGCTGTCATGTAACGTTATTATGTCGTTCACGTTTATTACCCTCTGAAGAGCCTGAGGTTAGTCAGGCGTTAGAGTCAGCCTTGGTCGATGAAGGCATCAAGGTGCAATGCGGGGCAGTCTATGAGGCGATTAGTATCGATGATCAACAAACTCCAAATATCTGTTTAGTGTACGAACGAGACGGAAGTAAACATGAAATACATGCCGAGCAGGTACTGGTTGCGACTGGCCGGCAGCCTAATTCAGCTGATCTTGGTTTAGAAGCTTTGGGTATAGAGTTACAACAAAATCGAGGTATTAAGGTTGATGAACACATGCGAACTAGCAATGAAAATGTATTTGCCGTTGGTGATGTGACGGGGCAAGATATGTTCGTCTATATGGCTGCTTATGGAGCTAAGCTGGCGGCGCACAATGCGCTAAATTGCTGCGACCAAAAGCAGTATGATAATACCGCCATGCCCCAAGTCACTTTTACTGATCCGCAAGTTGCCAGCGTTGGCCTGACAGAAGACCAAGCACATGGTCTTGGCTTTGGCATAAAGACCTCTGTTTTAGATTTAGAGCATGTTCCGCGCGCACTGGCTGCGCGTGATACGCGAGGCTTGATAAAGCTAGTGGCTGATAGTGATAGCCATAAAATTTTAGGCGCACATATTATCGCACCCGAAGGTGCTGACTCGATCCAAACTGCGGCTGTTGCCATTAAAATGGGGATGACCTACGAGCAGCTTGGAGAGATGATCTTCCCCTATTTAACGACTGTAGAAGGTTTAAAACTGGCTTCACAGACTTTTGATAAAGATGTATCGAAATTATCTTGCTGCGCCGGTTAGTGACAATTTAGTGAAACTCACATAATGATGAATAATATGATGATGGGAAGTGGAATGGCTATGAGTCCGTTGTGGATGTTGGTGTTTGCCGCGTTGATTGTTGTGCCATTCTGGTTCATATTTGGCAAAGCTGGCTTTTCAAAATGGTTGAGTCTTTTAATGCTTATTCCTGTACTCAATCTGGTTGCGCTGTATTATTTGGCTTTTGCTGATTGGCCATCAAACAACAGAACGTAAGGATGTGAAACAGCTTCTCGAAAAATTCACGCCAATGGGGTCAGTGCTAGCAGCTGCGGGCTGTCCGGCCTGTTTTCCGGCCTTAACCGGACTGGCAAGTTTTTTTGGCATTACAGAAATACAATCATCGTTTCTTAGGATGGCCGTTTTTCAAGACATTAGCTCTAGCCTCTGCTCGAGGAACCACTAATAGCGCTATTGGTTTTGGCCTGCGTTTCACCGCACGAGGTTCAATTCTTCCTGGCCGATTGCCTACTCTATTTTGCGCAATAGCGGCTTACGAGGCTGAGTTATTAATTGTGACTCAGGTTCTGGTGATCGTTAGCCTCATATTCGCTTGGTTAAGCTACCGGCGGACGAGTTATGCCTCATCCTTTCTGATCGCCTTACTTTCTGGCGTCCTGGTCTTCGTAAGTTGGTATATCTGGTGGAACGATGTAATCATCTACAGTGCCTTCGCTGGCTTAATCCTTACGGCTCTTTGGAATATTTGGCTGGAAAAAAATTGCCGTGAGTGTGCCGCTAAATAATCTGTATAGACGCGTCTGAAAAAGCTAATTTTCTAGACTGAATAAAATGTAATAAATTAGTTCTAGAGACGCCAGTTATTTTAGCGATTGATGCTTTAGAAACCCCTTTTCCCAACAGCATTTGAATTTCTTCCTCTCTGCCATCAAGCTTAGATTTCCCTAACGATCCCTTGGGTCGGCCCAGCAATTTTCCTCGTGCTTTTGCTGCCGCAAGCCCTTCTTTGGTTCGCTCTGATATTGGCAGGTCTCTCTCCACTTCAGCAAATAGTGCAAATAATGTGACCATTACTTTGCTTTGTAGGGTCTGCTTACCTTCAAATCGAATAGCTTCTTTTATCGCTATAAAACGAATTTCACGTTTGACTAATGAATCGATGATGGCAATCACCTGGCCAAGGCTACGGCCGAGTCTGGATAATTCACTCACCACCAATAAATCACCTTTCGAAAGCTGGCTAATGTCTGAATTGAGTTGTTTGTATTGCTCAGAGCGGCGAGAAGATATCGTCACCTCTATAAAGTTATCGATCTGGATGCCTTCTTTATGTCATCAACGGCATCAAGGCATCAAGGCATCAAGGCATCAAGGCATCAAGAGCATCAAGGGGTCATATATGAACCCGCCTGTCAAATCAAGCACGATTGAGCTTTTAAAATAGATCATATTATTTGTTTTGTTCTAACTTTTCTAACCTTAATTTGAACAGTGTCATGGGATGCAAATGAGCAGTCGTATATTCGGCTTCTGTTTGGAATGTGAGCGCTGCTCCATTCCGAGCCATTATGGAAACCGCACCCAAGCACCTCATCAGCCAGACAGCGTTTGATCGCTAGACCCCTTTCAGGTTCAGCTTGGGTCGGTTAATCTGTCATGCCATAGTCTTTCGCTTCAAGGGTAGGAGTTAGATGGTCAGTTTAGTAGATTTGTTTTAGGTAGTTGATGCTTGATACTCTGTTTGATGGACAGTCAATGCCCAGCATATGCGAGCTAGTTTGTTGGCCAGTGCAACGGTCGCAATTTGCGTGCATTTCTTTTGCTTAAGGTTGTAAGCCCAGCGGTTAAGTTTGTCTGGTTTGTTCTTTGAATGATTGAGCGCGGCCAGTGCACCCTGCACCAAAAGCATACGGGTGCGTCTATCCCCCCGTTTACTGATGCCTTTGAGTGTCGTTTTTCCTCCGGTACTGTACTGCCTCGGCACTAAGCCAAGAAAGGCGGCGAATTCACGGCCGTTGTTAAATTGATGGGCATCACCCAGCATGCTAATGACTGCGGTGGCGACCATTGGTCCCACCCCTGGAATAGTCATCAGGCGCTGACAGTGGTGGTTTTGTTTGCTAACGGTATTGATACGCTCTTTGATAGCATCAACACGCTTATCTAACTCAATCAACTCTTGATAAAGCTCATTGAAACACAAGCGTGCGTCCATGCTTAGTTCGTTTTCTGCATCTTCCAATATTGCGGGTAGGCTTTTGCGTAATAAGGCACTGCCTTGAGGTAGAGATAGACCATACTCCGCCAGCAACCCTCTTGTTTGGTTACTCAATGCGGTGCGCTGAGTAGTGAGCCTTTCAGCCACTCTATGCATGAGTTGAATATCTTGATGTTCTGGCGTTTTAGGCGTAACAAAGCGCATGCTAGGCCGGGAAGCGGCTTCACATAAAGCCTCTGCGTCCGTTGCGTCATTTTTGTTGGTCTTGACGTAGGGGCGGACATAAGCAGGATGGATAAGCTTAACGCTATGCCCTTGAGCTGAAAATACTCGTGCCCAGTAGTTCGACGTGGCGCAGGCTTCCAAAATAACTTCGCAAGGTTTTTGGTTGGCCATCAGTATGGTTAACTTAGCGCGCTTTACGGTTTTGTTGGAGATTACTTTTCCTGCTGCATTAGTGGCACAAACTTGAAAGATGTTTTTTGCTAGGTCAATACCAATTCGGGTAATATCTTGTTTCATGAACTCGCTCCTCTGATTGAATGTTGATAAACGCCTAATCATGGCACATTGCGATGCCGATAACGGAGCGGGTTCATCCCATCAGCCAGCTTGATTCTGGGTGGTAATAAGAGGACCGACACTTAATCACCCGAAATTCGCCTAATTAAGCACATGTCCCCCGAACTACACATGATCTACATGATCGCATGTTAGCCACGCGACATTTATAAACAGGTAGTACCTAATCAATCAATAGGAGCCAATCGAAACGTTGTTCTTAATATTTCGATCATTACATTAGTCAAGGCATAACACCTTGAAGCTTTTACCCCATACTTACAAATCACCCCTCTTTTCATGAGATTTGCGAAAAAAACCGAGCCCAAAGCTCACAGCCTCACAGCGCCCCCCGAACGACACAATGAATTTTGCAGCGAAGTAAGCAGGCCACTATAATCCTAGGCTTCAATTCTCGCCGACTTTTGTAGTGACCTTTCAACAGATTATTCTCACCTTGCAGCAATATTGGGCCGATCAGGGGTGCATATTGCTCCAGCCCTACGATATGGAAGTGGGCGCGGGCACATTTCATCGTGCAACCTTCCTTGATGCAATCGGCCCAGAGCCGACGCAGGCTGCCTATGTGCAGCCTTCACGACGCCCAACCGATGGTCGCTACGGTGAGAATCCCAATCGCCTACAGCACTACTACCAATTTCAAGTGGTGCTAAAGCCCTCGCCCGACAACATACAACAACTTTACTTAGACTCGCTCAAAGCCTTGGGCTTGGATTTACTGGAAAACGATGTTCGCTTCGTCGAGGATAATTGGGAATCGCCGACATTAGGGGCATGGGGGCTCGGCTGGGAAGTGTGGTTGAATGGTATGGAAGTCACGCAATTTACCTATTTTCAGCAGATCGGCGGTTTGGAATGCCGCCCCGTCACAGGTGAAATAACCTATGGCTTAGAGCGCATCGCGATGTATATTCAAGGTGTCGAGAGTGTCTACGATTTGCTATGGACCGAGGGTTACAGCTACCGTGATATCTTTCATCAAAACGAAGTAGAGCAATCAAAGTACAATTTCGAGTTGGCTGATGTCGCTGAGCTATTCCATCAATTTGATGCGGCGGAAACAGCTTGTAAATTAACCCTCGAACACGAACTCCCGCTGCCCGCTTACGAGCAAATACTTAAAGCCTCACATTTATTCAACTTGCTCGATGCTCGGCAGGCGATCAGCGTCACTGAGCGTGCGCGCTATATTGGCCGCGTCAGAAACTTATCTCGTCAGGTCGCGCAAGCCTATTATGATAGCCGCGAAAAACTTGGCTTTCCGCGAGGCAAGGGGCTCAAATCATGAGCCAATCGCAATCTCTGTTGATTGAGCTCGGCACTGAAGAGCTCCCACCAAAAGCATTAAAAACACTGTCTGCTGCTTTTAGCCAAGGCATCAGCAACGCACTCACTGACGCCAGCTTATTATCTGATGACAGCAAAATTACGTCTTATGCCACACCCAGACGACTGGCGATATTAATCACTGGGGTTGCGCCTTCACAAGCGGATTTTAGTCAGCTGCGCAAAGGCCCTTCGGTCGCGGCGGCCTTTGATGCCGATGGCAAGCCCACACGGGCTGTCTTGGGCTTTGCTAAATCCTGTGGCGTTGAAATCGGGGACCTCGGCAGAGAAAAATCTAAAAAAGGCGAATGGTTAGTCTTTGAACAATCCGTTTCAGGGAAATCCATCGCCGAGTGCGCACAAGCTGCATTAGACGCCACGATCACTCAACTTCCTATTCCTAAACGTATGCGCTGGGGGGATAAAACTGCGGAATTTGTACGCCCAGCACATTGGTTGCTGGCGCTTTATGGCGATGCAGTTCTTGAACTCAACGCCCTCGGGTTATCGGCGGGACACACCTCGCTTGGCCATCGCTTCCATCACCCCCAAGCAATCACGGTTGATCATGCCGACAGCTATTTTGATACCCTGCAAACTGCCTTTGTCAGCGCAGACTTTGCCCAGCGACAAGCGCTGATCAAATCTGACTGTGAGGCATTGGCGAAGAAAATTAAAGGCCAAGTGGTTCTAAGCCCTGATCTGCTGGACGAAGTAACCGGATTGGTCGAATGGCCGGTTGCAATATTAGGCGAATTTAACGCCGATTTTTTGGACGTGCCGCGTGAAGCCTTGATCGCATCGATGAAAGACCACCAGAAATATTTTCACCTGACGGATTCAGCTGGCAAGCTATTGCCGAACTTCATTACCGTCAGTAATATCGATAGTCGTACGCCGGAAAAGGTTTTATCTGGCAACGAGCGCGTTCTTAATGCGCGACTGTCTGACGCGCAGTTTTTTTGGCGCCAAGATAAACAACGGTCATTGCAAAGCTATCAAGCACGCTTGGAAAAGCTACTGTTTCACGTCAAGTTGGGATCGGTTGCGGATAAAACGCGTCGCCTGGAAAGCGTCGCTGAGCAATACGCTAGGCTTATAGGGGGAGACACAAAGGACACTAAGCGTGCCGCAAGCTTATGCAAGTTAGACCTATTGAGCAATATGGTCGGCGAGTTCGCCAGTTTACAGGGAACGATGGGGCGCTATTACGCACAACTGGAAAACGAATCTGATGTGGTCAGTGACGCCATCGAGCAACACTATTGGCCTAAATTTTCCGGCGACCGCTTACCGACTTCTAAGCCTGCCTTGGCATTGGCCCTGGCGGACCGCTTCGATACTTTGGTCGGAATATTTGCAGCGGGCGAAAAACCCTCTGGCGTCAAAGACCCCTATGCTTTACGCCGCGCCGCGCTGGGTATATTGCGTATTTTAATCGAAGAGAAACTCGATTTGTCTTTGCAAACACTGCTGAAAATTTCGATTGATGCCTATTCCGGCACAGCAGATATTCAAGTTCGTCCTGACGAGCACACACAGTCTGAGCTGAATAAATTCATTTTGGATAGATTGCGCGCCTATTACACTGGACAAGGGTTCAAGCCAAATGTCTTTAACGCGGTGGCCGCTGTGCATCCTGACCGTGCCTACGATTTTGATCAACGACTGCGAGCGGTCAGTGACTTCTTTAAGCATGAGAAATCGGCGGCGACGGCTTTGGCCGCAGCCAATAAACGGATTGCAAATATTCTTAAAAAGCTGCCTGATCAAGCGGCAAAATATGATCGTGGATTATTTAGCGAAACGGCTGAAACGGCGCTGTCCGAGGCCTTAGATTCTGTTCGAGAACCGACCGAAAAAGCATTTAATTCGCAAGCCTATACCTCTGGTTTAGCCCTCTTGGCGAAGCTAGAACAACCGGTAAACGACTATTTTGATCAAGTTCGCGTCATGGACGATAACAAGGCGATTCGCAACAATCGCCTCGGCCTATTGAGTGAATTACGCGGCTTGTTCTTACTAGCCGCAGATATCTCGCACCTGGTCGTCGAAACTTCATGACACAACTTAATAAACACGACTGGCAGGCGATGATGGGTATCGTGCAATCCTTCCACGACAAACATCAATTCAATCAAAACGGCGGAGAAGATATGGTCTACCGCGTGGCGCTGATGACGGAAGAGTTGGGCGAAATATCAGAAGCGGTTACCAAGGGCAAAGGTAAATCCGCCTTGGCCGAAGAGTGCGCCGACTTGCTGATTTTATTGATGGGTAACGCAATCGCGGCCGATTTTGATTTAAATGCTGCGTTCTGGGCGAAAATGGATGCCATCCTACAACGACAAAGTAAGATGGTCGATGGCCGAATTCGTGTTTCAGGCGCATTTGACACACACATTAACGAACCGAGCAAATAGTTAAGATCCCGTGTCAAAATGGATAATTTTAGATCGCGATGGGGTGATCAATGAGGATTCCGATGAATTCATCAAATCTGCGCAAGAATGGCGAGCGCTACCGGGAAGTCTCGAGGCAATTGCGAAACTCAATGCAGCGGCTTACCGAGTGGTGGTGATCTCAAACCAATCTGGACTTGCGCGCGATTTGCTGACCGAAAAAACACTCGGAAATATTCATCAGAAGATGCTTGGCGAGCTGGCGGATAAAGGCGGCGAAATCGCGCGCATCTACTACTGCCCGCATGGCCCTGACGATAACTGCGATTGCCGCAAACCATTGCCGGGATTATTCGAGCAGTTTGCGACTGAGTTCCACATTGATTTATCAAACGTATATGCTGTCGGTGACTCACTGCGTGATATTGAGTCCGCGAATACTGCGGGCGCGCTAGCAGTGTTAGTGCGATCAGGAAAAGGTCTTAGAAGCCTTAGCGCGCTTAAAAAAACCGAAGCCGATGATCCGCTACGCAAAGTGCCTGTGTTTGATGACCTTGCTGCGTTTACCGACCAACTCCTCAGCAACGATTAAGCACCAGGCTTATGCGACAATTAATCGGTAATTTCTTGTTCGTCGTTGGGCAATTTATTTCGACCATACTATTTACGCCTTTCGCGCTGCTACTCGTCCCCTTCTTAAACTCTCTACAAAAAGCGCAGGTGGTGGGCTATTGGGCGCGTTATATCCGTTGGTCTCTGAAGGTCTTTTGTGGGATTGATCACCGCGTTCAAGGGCAAGAAAATTTACCGAGCACGCCATCGGTCATCTTATCAAATCATCAATCTGCTTGGGAAACGATTCTCTTTCAAACTATCTTTCCCGCCCATTCTTATTTGCTTAAAAAGGAACTACTCTGGTTGCCATTTTTCGGTTGGAGCTTGGCGACAAATGAGCCTATCGCAATCAACCGTGGAAAAAAAACACAGGCTTTGCAGCAATTAATTACGCAGGGAAAACAACGTCTCGCTGACGGTCGCTGGATCGCTATTTTCCCCGAAGGCACGCGTATGCCAGTGGGTCAACCCGGCGAATTTCAGGCGGGCGGTGCGTATATCGCAGTCAAAGCTAATGTTCCCGTCATACCCGTTGCGCATAATGCGGGGGTATTTTGGAACAAAAAGCATCCATTCAGAAAAAACCCCGGAACAATCGATGTTGTGATTGGGCCAGCGATTCAAACCAGCGGCCGAAAGCCACGTGATGTCAACAAGGAAGCGAAAGACTGGATATTGACAGCAATGGATACCCTTGCAAAGCAAGTATAAAGCCGCGCCTAATTAAACCAGAGTTCACTCAGTCGGCAAGCTAGCCAATATGCGATAACTTGAGTAGTTTTCGTATGTCCTTTTTGATTAACTTCGGTTCCAAGGTAGGCGAGAAATGCATCATTACATTACCCAAGGGATCGACCAGGAATATTGAGTTTTGATCAATCTCTAAGCCTCGTACATTGCGGTGTATTTGTTCAGCGACGCCATTGTTCGAGGAGTACACCACGGTTAAATCAGGATGCGAGGCCCACATTTTGGTGTTGGATTCCGATTGACCCGCAGGCTCTAATATCGCCAAGCGACTCAGACGCTTAACGTCTTTGCCCAGCGCGATGCGAAGTTGACGCGTATTGTATAAGGACTGGCTACACGCCTCGTCACAATCACCGTTAACAAAATGAACCAAGGTCCAGACCTTTTCTATGTCTGCATTGGCATACGAGTGGCCGTTAATGGTGAGATGATTAAATGGTTCCAAGGTAAAGATGGACTCAAGCAAATCTCCGTTATTGGTCGAATTGCTGGGGTGCATTGATTCGGGCAGCAGTTTGTACCACGCGAATGCGATCGTTAGGGGGATCAAAAACCAGGCGAATATTAATACTAGTTTTCGTTGATTGCCGTTTTGCTTCATGATTTTCTTCTTAGCCAAATAATGCCATAAATTATTAATGTAAGCGCCAGCCCCAACCACTGCACGGCATAGCCAAAATGCTTGGTGTCGGTCATAACCAATGCTTTCCAAATGCGCTGATAGGCATCCGGCGCATTGTCTTCTAAGACCAAAACCACGGGTTCTAAACGCCTTTTCAACATGCTCCCAAATACCGAAATATCAAGGTATAGCGCAGCCTTGGGCCAGGTATTTGAGTTTAATGCCGCGGGCAAAACCGACTCGCCCAATTCAACACCCCGTTGAGGATGGTAAATAACACCTGATAAATTTTTCGATGCCCCGTCTAAAGATTTATTCAGTGTTGCTGCCGATTCGGCCCAACCCCGATTTACTAATATTGTGGTCGACTGATCGTCTAAAAGAAAAGGCGAAATGACTTCAAAACCAAGCCGCCCTTGGTAAATTTTATTCTCTAACAGTATATCGCGACCGAGCACCCACTGGCCGCGCAGATATGTATCACGAAAATAGTACGGCGACCAATCATCTGGTTTGGCCATAAGTGCATTAAGTGGCTCGGCGTCTCTTAATGCCGATATTGCGCGCTTTTCCATACCACGCTGGTATTGCCATATAGCCATACCTAACAACAAAGCCAATCCGAGCAGGTAAAGTATGATAAAAATGCTCTTTATTCTTGTTTGGCTCATCGGGCAATTTCTATGCTGCTTTTTAAACTCATTATCGTCATTTTATTGATATTCGTCGTCATCAGCTTATTCACCGCATTATATAGTCTCAACAAAGATGAGGGGGACTCTACTCGTATCGTCAAAGCCCTGGCCATCCGGGTTGGATTATCGATCTTTATCTTTGTGCTGCTACTAATCGGCGCAAAATTTGGCTTGATCGAGCCGAATACGCACCTCCCTTACTAGAACATAAAAAAAGCGCTACGTCAGGTAGCGCTTTTTCGCTGGGTGATTCGATTCAATCAGAGCCAATATACAAATATAAATAGACCTAACCAGACGACATCTACAAAGTGCCAATACCAAGCCGCCGCTTCAAAGGCGAAGTGATTCTTCGGCGTAAAGTGGCCTTTAATTGCTCGAAACAATACCACGGTTAAAATGATCGCGCCCAGCGTGACATGAAAGCCGTGAAAGCCCGTCAACATAAAGAAGGTTGAGCCATAGATACCCGTGCCCAGCGTCAAATTATCGTGATACGCTTCTTGGTACTCTACTGCTTGTAAAAATACGAAAAGGAAACCCAAGGCCACCGTTAGGGCCAAGCCGATAATTAACTGCTTACGATTATCATGCTTTAAGGCATGGTGCGCCCATGTGACCGTCGCACCTGAGGTCAATAGAATCAAGGTATTGATTGCAGGCAAGCCCCATGCTCCCATGGCATGGTAATCGCCTCCGAGTTCACCCGGGCCATTGGTCGGCCATACCGCTTTGAAACCATCCCAGAGTACGCGATTGGTTTCAACGCCATCACCCTCTCCACCCAACCACGGCACAGATAAAACCCGCGCATAGAGTAAGGCGCCGAAAAAGGCCGCGAAAAACATCACTTCAGAGAATATAAACCAACTCATACCTAAACGAAACGAGGAGTCTTCCCACGCATTATAGGTATTATTTTCGCTCTCTCTAATGACCTGACCAAACCATCCAAACAACATGTAGATGAGAATGATCGCGCCAACAATCATCACATACTTTGCGTTCGTGCTGCCATTTAATAAATTAATAAATCCTACGATCAGCGTGGTTAAACCCACTGACCCAATAATGGGCCACGTAGTGCCATGCGGAACGTAATACTGATTATCTGCTGTATTGGCCATGATTGCCTCGTTGAAATTAACTTTTAATAGATTTAGTAAATAGGGTATAGGACAAAGTCACTATATCCACCTCCTCGGGTATATCCGGATCGATGATGAATGTCAGTGGCATTGTCCGCTTTTCGTTTGCCTTAAAGGCTTGTTCAGTAAAACAAAAACATTCCGTCTTATTAAAGTGTGCAGCGGCTTCAGTCGGCGCAACGCTGGGGACAGATTGGCTGATGACGTCACGATCAAGCAAATTCTCCGCCGTATAGTTGGCATGATAAACCTGACCGGGGTGCACCATCATACTGTACTGATCTGGGCGGAAATTCCATGGCCCCGACTCATTAACACTTGAAACAAATTCGACTTTAATCAATCTATCTTCGGCCACATTCTGTCGAGCCGCTTGAGCCGACGAAATCGCCCCCGTTTTGCCATTTAATCCGGTGATATCACAAAACACATCGTATAAAGGCACCAGCAAATATCCGAAGCCAAACATCACGACAGGGATCAAAATCAATTTCTGCAAGTTTCGCTTCGCATTCATAACGATATTCCACTATTTGAAACCAGATAGAAAAAAATCGCCAACACTGCAATGGCCAAACACGCCAGCGCAATCGCCGTCACTTTGATTTTGTTTTGTGTGTTCACGATAAGACGGGGTTAATAAGTGTGCTCACAATAATTTATTGTCAGCCCAATCGTCACTACTTAACGTCCGGCTGGTCGGTAAACGTATGGTAGGGCGGCGGTGACGCGACCGTCCACTCCAGCCCTTCTGCGCCATCCCAAACCTGACTCGTTGCCTTTTCGCCGCCGCGAATTGTTTTAAGAATGATATAGACAAATAATACTTGGCTCAGCCCGAAACCAAAGGCACCGAGAGATGAAATCATATTGAAATCAGCGAACTGAACTGAATAATCAGGAATACGGCGTGGCATACCCGCTAGCCCAACGAAGTGCTGCGGGAAGAATAGGATGTTCACAAAGATCGTCGACATCCAGAAATGGAACTTGCCCAAACCTTCGTCATACATATTGCCCGTCCATTTAGGCAGCCAATAATAAACGGCAGCCATCACGCCAAATATTGCGCCCGGAACCAATACGTAGTGAAAGTGTGCCACCACGAAATAAGTATCGTGATATTGGAAATCTACTGGCGTTAGCGCCAACATCAAGCCAGAAAAACCGCCGATGGTGAACATAATAACGAAACCAATCGAAAACAACATCGGTGTTTCAAAGGTCAAGGAACCGCGCCACATGGTGGACACCCAGTTAAACACTTTAACCCCTGTCGGGACCGCAATTAACATTGTTGCCATCATAAAGAACAGCTCACCTTCAACCGGCATTCCCACCGTAAACATATGGTGCGCCCAGACGATGAAGGATAAAAATGCAATCGATGCGGTTGCATACACCATCGAGCTATAACCAAATAATGGCTTACGCGAGAACGTCGGGATAATCTGCGAGACGATACCGAAGGCCGGTAAGATCAAGATATACACTTCAGGGTGCCCGAAGAACCAGAAAATATGCTGGAACATGACGGGGTCACCGCCTCCAGCTGCGTCAAAGAAGCTGGTCGCGAAGTATTTATCGGTCAATAGCATGGTGACCGCACCTGCCAATATCGGCATGGTCGCGATCAATAGGTAGGCCGTAATGAACCACGTCCATACGAACAGGGGCATCTTCATGTAAGTCATGCCTGGCGCGCGTAAGTTCATGATAGTCGCAATAATGTTGATCGAACCCATGATCGAAGAAAAACCGAGCAAATGCACAGAAAAAATCAGCATGGGGAACGAAGCACCGCCTTGTAAAACCAGCGGCGGATACATGGTCCAGCCCGCTGCGGGTGCTCCGCCTTCAACAAATAGCGTTGCGAGCAACAAAGTACCGGCGAATGGAAGAATCCAAAAACTCCAGTTATTCATGCGCGGTAAGGCCATGTCTGGCGCACCGATCATCATTGGGATCAACCAATTTGCCAAGCCAACAAAGGCGGGCATCAGAGCGCCGAAAATCATTATCAGCGCATGCATGGTTGTCATCGAGTTAAAAAACTGCGGATCGACAAACTGCAGCCCGGGCTGAAATAATTCAGCTCGGATAATCAGCGCCATGATGCCACCGATGAAAAACATAATGAGTGAAAACCATAGATACAATGTACCGATATCTTTATGGTTGGTGGTGGTGATCCAACGCGTCCAGCCTTTGGCGGGGCCGTGGTGATCGTGCGTATCTGCTACGTGTGCATTCATGAAATTAACCTCTAATCTTTAAGTTCTGTTCTGTTGAGCTTGGCTTATTGCTTGGCTTATCGCTTCGCTTTGACATCTGATGGCTGAACTAAATCGCCGACAGCATTACCCAAACCATTGCGTTGAAAGGTCGTGACCGCTGCAATATCTGCGTCGCTCAACTGTCCAGCATAGGCCTGCATAGCAGTGCCCGGGCGGCCATTCATAATCGTATTTAAGTGCTCACCCACATCACCCATGGCAATAGGACTACCGGTAATCGCCGGGAACACCCCTGGTATACCTTGACCACCGGCTTGATGACAGGCCACACAGCTGGTGTTGTAAACTTTCTCGCCTTGTGCAACTAAAGATTCCATATCCCAAGTCTTCGCCGAAGCTGCTTTCGCTTGTTCCGCCACAGCCGCTTGCTCAGTCACCCATGCATCGTATTCGGCTTGTTCTTTGGCGATGACAACGATAGGCATATAGCCGTGATCCTTACCACACAATTCAGCGCACTGGCCGCGATAAGTTCCTGGTGTATTCACATTCGCCCACATGTCGTTAATAAACCCTGGTACCGCATCTTTCTTAACGGCAAAATCCGGTACCCACCATGCGTGGAGCACGTCATTAGACGTAAATAAGAAGCGTACTCGTTTGCCGACGGGGATCACCATAGGGTTATCCACTTCCAGTAAATAATTCTCAACGGTGCTGGGGTCAATACCTGAATCGCGAGGACTGGCTTCGCGGCTTGCACTGTCAAGATTGCTAAAGAAACTAAACCCTTCAGCGGGATACTCATACTTCCATTTCCACTGATAACCCGTGACGACAATCGTCATATCCGAATTAGAAGAGTCTTCGATTTTGATCAAAGCTTTGGCAGCGGGTATCGCCAAGGCAACCAAAATAATAACCGGAACAATCGTCCAGAGTATTTCAGCCTTGGTGCTTTCGTGAAAGGTCGCAGCTTGATGCCCCTTTGACGCACGATGGTAGATCATTGAATAAATCATTGCACCAAAGACAACAACGCCAATGGCCACACAGACCCATAAGGCCAGCATATGAAGATTGTAGACCTCAAGACTCATATCCGTGACGCCCTTCGGCATATTCAGCCCCCACTCCGCTTTCGCGCTAAGCGTTGCGGTCGATCCCGCCAAGCCAATCGTTGCCTGTGTCGCTTTTTTCATTCTGAGTTTCCTCGTAAAATTTAAGTTTGTCTATTCGCTGCTCAAAGTTGAGCAATCGATATACGTTTTGTTATGTGTTTCAGAATCGACTTTCGTTTCTGGCTAAATCAGAAACTGTCGATTTGTTGTCGTTTTTGTGCCGCAGGCGATATTAACGAATACCGCCGCCAGTCGCAATCAACAGGCCTATGTTTTTTTGCCGAAGAAGAGTTTGGCTGACGGATGAGTGAGACTTATTAGCCACGCTATCGCTTGTCAGCATCTAAACTTTAAACTTCGCCAGCTGCTCAATCACTTTACCGTAACGTTGACCGAGATCGGTCAATGCGTCGACTTCGTGCATCGCCACCGGCTGATCATCCGCTGCGATATTTTTTTGAATTCGGCGCATCTTCTTAATAATTCGCTTCAGTTCTTGTTGTAGTTCTTTTTGTTTGGCTTTCTTTGTCATATTCTTAACTCCTAATAATTTTGTTTCATTGCTGCATGCACAGGCCGACCTAAGCCGTGTTGAGGAAATATTGCACGACCAGCCATACACAGGCAATAAATGAGGCTGTCACGATGACCCCAGCTATGAAAAACTGCCAGAACTTCCCGCTTTTAAAATCTCGTTCTCGATTTGCATTCGATTGAATGCCCACCATGGCTGCCATGGCGCTCTTAATGATACTAAAATTAGACAGCTCGCTCGGCTCTGTATTGTTCGACATATTATCTAATTCAATAGCGTTGAGCGGAGCAGAATGCGCACATAGTGATCGGCCAATAAAAAGGCAAATAATGCAGTCAAATAGAATATTGAGTAGCCAAAGGTTTTCATCGCGAACTGATCCCCTTCGGTGGAATATAACTTCCAAGCATAATATGCGAAACCCGCCCCCAGCGCGACCGCCCCAGCAAGATAGACTGTGCCACTCATAAAGACAATAAACGGCATCAGGGTCACGATTATCAGTAATATCGTATACAGTACGATGTGTAGTTTGGTAAAGGCAATGCCGTGCGTCACCGGCAGCATTGGCACATTCACCTTGGCGTATTCTTTCTGACGCTTGATCGCCAGCGCCCAAAAGTGCGGCGGCGTCCACACAAATATAATCAAAAATAGCAGCAGAGCTTCGCTGTGTAATTCTCCAGTGATAGACGTCCAGCCCAACACTGGCGGCGCGGCGCCTGCCGCCCCCCCGATGACGATATTCTGAGGTGTAGAACGTTTTAAAAACATTGTATAGATCACCGCATAGCCTATCATCGAAGCGATGGTCAGCAGCATCGTTAAAGTATTGACAAATAAATACAACACAACTGCCGAAATCGCCGTTAAGGCCAACGCGAAAATCACCACGCTGCGCCCCTTTAACACGCCTTGTGCAATGGGCCTATCGCGCGTGCGTTCCATGCGCGAATCAATTTCTTCGTCGATTACATGATTCAAGGCGGCGCCCGCAGCGGCTGCAAATCCGATACCAATCAAACCCCAAAATGCCTTGTCCAATGGCACCATACCATCCACCGATAACAGCATCCCAACCAAGGCGGTGAACAATATCAACGCAACCACTTTAAGCTTGCAACAAGCGAGGTAATCCGACCAATGCAAGAAAATAGACTGGTTGGGGTAAGGTTGAATACTAGGCATAATATTTTTGCGATTGAATGGACTGCTTGAGCGCTATAAATAAACTCGCGCGCTCCTCGTTGGTCAAAAAATTGGCCAACTCGATCCACTTACCATGAGAACCCAATAATAGCCGACTGGGCTGCCATGGATGCGCATGCTTTTGGAGATCGATTTTGACCCAATGTAAATCAAAGGCCCAAGATTTAGCTTTGTGGGTCTCGTGATGCTGAATGAGTAGCTGTTGGCCATCAATTTGAACGCTTTCGTGAATGGCGCCGCGTTTACGAATGAAATAGAACGCTGCCGCAACGGCTAAAAAATCAGCGAGCAGAAAGGGGACAAGCAGCCAAAACCCCATCAAAGCGAATCTCAAGGCAATCAATCCCAGCAGCAAGCCAAACGCTACCGCCGCCGCAAATAAGCCCCTCGGGCTCAATGAGTTATTTGGCCGAATCTTAAATTCATCCATAAAATTTAGGACGGCTAGTCAAACAGCTTGCAGGATTCATTGTGGCGCGGTTATTGTCGATCATCTTTGTGGCTGTCCGAGACTATACACGGTGTTTAAATTTCAAACGGCTCGAGTTTTTTCTCGACCATTTTATGGTCTAGCATCACATACTGTGGCAAACCATTTTTGTACGGCGGGTAATCCTCTCCCTCCATCAATGGCGCTAAGTAAGTGCGACAGGCGTCGGTAATACCAAAACCGTCTTCACTTATATAGTCGGCGGGCATCATTTTCTCAACATTCGCGACTTGATCTAGCGGTGCGCTACCAATCTCCCATTTATAGGGGTTGTCAGATAAACGATCCACCGTTGGCATCACTGAATTCCGACCCTCAATGGCCAAATTGACCGCGGCCTCACCCAATGCATAGGCCTGCTCAACGTCTGATTTCGAGGCAATATGCCGCGCGGCGCGCTGCAAGTAATCCGCCACACTCCAGTGATACTTAAGCCCTAAATCCTCACGAATCATATTCGCCACAACCGGCGCTACACCGCCCAATTGCGCATGACCAAAGGCGTCTTTTAAGCCTTGATCCGCGAGAAATTTGCCGTCTGCCCCTTGAACACCTTCGGAAACGACGATTGATACATAACCATATTGCTCAACTTTTTCTGCGATCTTTTTCATAAAAGTTTCGCGATTAAAAGTGACTTCCGGGAATAAAATCAGTATCGGCAAATCCAAATCACCCGATGCCATCCCCCCCGCTGCGGCAATCCAACCCGCGTGCCGGCCCATGACTTCAAGTACGAATACCTTGGTTGAAGTTTTCGCCATCGATGCGACATCAAGGCTTGCTTCTAATGTGGAGACTGCAATGTATTTGGCAACCGAGCCAAATCCTGGGCAGTTATCGGTAATCGGTAAATCGTTGTCCACTGTCTTGGGAACATGTATTGCTTTAATGGGATAACCCATCGTTTCTGACAATTGTGAAACTTTAAGGCAGGTATCCGCCGAATCTCCGCCGCCGTTATAAAAGAAATAGCCGATGTTGTGTGCCTTAAATACTTCAATCAAACGATCATATTCTCGTTTGTTATCTTCAAGGCTTTTAAGTTTAAAACGACAGGAACCAAATGCGCCTGAGGGTGTGTGACGAAGCGCCGTGACGTCGGCATCTGAAATAAGCGAGGTGTCGATCAAATCTTCAGTTAGGGCACCAATAATGCCATTACGCCCCGCATAAACCGCACCGATCTTATCGCTATTGGCCCGCGCAGTTTCGATCACCCCTGCTGCGGAAGCGTTAATCACAGCCGTTACACCGCCTGATTGCGCATAAAATGCATTTTGTTTGTTGCTCATCAAAAATTCCTCAACATTGATATTTTAGGGGTGCTTGCTTGGCTGAAGTAACTTTTCCACATTCGCTAGGGAGTCACTCGGCAATCATCAAACACCTTAACTTAAGTCCGCGCCCGTCATGCCGCTTTTAACGCCTTTGCTTTCGCGCTCGTGGTCAGATTGCTCACGCAAAACGGCGATCGCACAATCCTCGACAACCGTAAACATCGCTTGATGGGTAGTGAACAGCTCACTCGGGTCGTAATAAAATTGCGCACAATACTGATCGTCGCCACAACGCATGATCACGAAATTACACGCTCGCGCACTCCAAAACAGGATAGGGCACGACACTGTAAGCGATTGGCTGGGATCAACTTGGACTTCACCATCACCCAAAACCAACTTCGTTTCTTCGCCATAACGTTGATCGATCACCGCCTGAATGGCAGCCACTTGCACGTCAGAAAAATCTGCAATGTAATGAGGCATGAAAGACCTAACATTTGAAATTAAAACGGGCGCTATTCTACCTTAAAAACACGCCACGACACCAATACACCACTTTGGATAGAAATTAAAGGCGGGGCCTATTTATTTCGAGGCTCGATAATCACCACTGATCAACTTTGCTTCTGGCACTCTCGTTTGAATATCGACCGCGATTTGTTCGATCAAGCCGATCTTGGGCTTAAACGAAATCCATAGGATATTCAATTTCAAATTTAAATCTGCGAAAACCACTTCTGAATAATTGACCAACACGGCCTGCAAACCAGCCATTTTTGCTTTTAGTTCCGGCATCGTGGCCTTATTTAATTTTGGGATCAGCATCATAAAATCCGCGTAAGGCTTGCCGTTTTCGTCTTGTGCAGGCGCGCGCTTATAGAGCGGCTCATTGTTCTGGTGCAAGGCGAACTGCCCAACGGTTCGGATTTTGGGGAGCATTTCAGTCATATCAAAATCTATACTAAGTCAAATTGCTTGATTTTTCTACTGATGGCTGTTGCCTCGCTATACGGCCTACCTATTTATTGATCCGCCATCATGGACATCACTTGGTCTGGGCTCAGTTGATTCAAACAATTCAAGTGGGTAAGTGGGCATTCCCGCTTAAAACAAGGCTGGCAATCCAAGGATAGCGACACCTGCTGGCTATTATCTGATAGAGGGGGCGTAAAACTCGCTGAACTCGACCCGTAAATTGCAAGCAAAGGCCGATCCAGCGCAGCGGCGATATGCATTAAGCCCGAATCATTCGACACGACTTGATCGGCAATCGAGAGCACATCAATGACTTCAGTCAGCGATGTCTTGCCTGATAAATCGCGGCAACGATGATCGCTCATTTGATTGATTTGTTCGCAAATCGATTGATCGGCCACTGAGCCAAGCAGAACGACTTGCCACTGTCTGTCCAATAAGTTGTTCGCCACCGCCGCATAGTGATGGGCGGGCCATTGCTTAGCGGGCCCAAATTCTGCCCCTGGACACAAGGCTAAAACGGGTTTCGACGTATCAATCGTGAACTTTTCGCGCGCTGAAATTTGCGCGGTTGCGTCTACAGAAAGCATTGGCCGCGGGATTTCGGGTGGCAGCGTATGATCTTCACTTCCCAATACTAAAAAACGCTCTACATTGAGTGGTAAACGAGCCTTATCTAGTTTTCGTGCATCATTCAGCAAGCCATAGCGTTGCTCGCCGATAAATCCCGTGCGTTTTTTGATGCCGGCAAAAAAAGGAATCAACGCGGATTTAAACGATCCGGGTAAAACTATCGCTTGATCAAAATGCTTATGCTTAAGCTCACGCGCCAAACGCCAACGCGTCATCAATCGAAATTGCCGATGCCCAACGGGCATCACAATCGACTCATCGACTTGCGGCATGCGCGAAAGCAAGGCTTCAGACCATGCGGGTGCGAGTACCGCTAAATATAGTTGGGGATCATCGTCTTTAAGGCGCCTAAATAAGCTATGCGCCATCACCATATCACCGACCCAAGACGGCCCAATGACCAAGCAACGTTTGCGCGTCGTCATACCCAGGCGCTTAGATCAAACTAATCAACGTAAGTGAGCCAATGTTCGTGTGCCTTCGAACGTCCGTAGACCACGTCAAAATATAAGGCCTGCAATTGCTCTGTGATCGGGCCGCGGCTTCCAGCGCCAATCGGACGATCATCCAGAGATTGAATGGGTGTCACTTCCGCTGCTGTACCGGTGAAAAATGCTTCATCAGCAATATAGACTTGATCTCGAGTAATTCGGCGTTCCTTGACTTGATAACCGCACTCATCCGCCAACTGCATGATGGTCTTGCGGGTAATGCCATCTAAAGCAGAGGTAATATCCGGCGTATAGATTATTTTATCCTTCACCACAAACACGTTCTCGCCGGAGCCTTCCATTACATATCCACTTGCATCCAACATCAATGCCTCTTGCGCGCCGCTGGCAATTGCTTCTTGTAGCGCCAGGATAGAATTTATATAGTTACCACAAGCCTTGGCTTGGCACATGGTTGCGTTCACATGATGGCGGGTATAAGAGGACGTACGAACTTTGATACCCTTTTCTAAGCCCTCATCACCTAAATAAGCACCCCACTTCCAAGCGGCGATCATCACATGGGTTTCAAGCATATCAGCACGAATGCCCATCCCTTCGGAGCCGTAATAGGCCAAGGGGCGGATATAAGCTGAATTCAGGCCATTTTCGCGCACCACCGCTTTTTGCGCCTCGTCCAAGGTTTGGGTGTCATAGGGCATGCCCATCCCGAGTATTTTTGCCGAGTTGTGCAAGCGCTGACTATGCTCTTGCAAGCGAAATATTGCGGGGCCGCGCTCAGTTTGATACGCCCGAACCCCTTCGAAGACGCCTAAACCATAATGCAGGGTATGGGTTAATAAATGTGTGCTGGCATTACGCCATGGAATTAATTCGCCATCGGACCAGATTGATCCATCACGATCACTAAAAGACATATTTTTCTCTTATTTTTGGACTGTTTTGAAGCGCTGAGTTTACCCGACCTTACTTAACAATTTTAACTAAATCACCCACCGCCGGTTCACCGCTAGGATACAAACCATTGAGCAAGCGTAGCTGGCTAACCCCGAGTTGATCGAGGTTCGAACCTTGGGCAAGTTTTGCAAACGTATCACCCCGTGCAACGCGCACCAACGATAAACGTTTGCCTTTGGCCAGTTTCTTTTCGCGGGCATTTAAGCCACCAATCGAAGCGACCGTGTTAAAAAAATCTTGATTGGGTGCGCGGCGCTGACCAACGCCGAGCAATACAAACATTTTATCTTGGTGCTTGATTGCCGCCACCCTGCCATTGCGCTTGCCCCAAGGGGAACCGAGTGCAGTCACCCCAGAGTACGCACGCAAACCCTGCGCTTGTCCGCCAGATAGATTAGGAAACGTTTTACGCAGGTATCGCTGGGGTTCCTTGGCGCCCGGATCCCCCACTACAAACTGGATAATTTGAGCTTTATCGGGTGATATCGACACCAGTCGATCCGGCTCATTGATTAATTTCCATTTCGATGGGAAGGCTAAATGTAGATTTAGCTCACGATGATAGAAGTTGTTTTTTTGAATAATCCCTTGTGCCTCGGAATCGCCAAACACCATCCCATTTGTCAGCTTTAGATAGTCGTGCTTACCGATCTTAATAGGCGTCTCGGTTTGAAATTTTTTCGCTGCTCGAATCACTTCTTGTAGGCGTTCGTCATTGTCTGGATGGCTAGAGAAAACGCCATGATACCCCGCACTGGGCTTCTCACCATTTACTTTGGCGCGCTCGTTGGCGAACAGCTCTTGATTTTTCAGCACCCCAATCACTTTGAGCATTGATTCAGGATCATACTGAATCCTAGCCAAATACTCCGCCCCCAAACGGTCCGCCGCCAGTTCATGATTGCGACCGTATCCTTTTGCCCAGGCCGCAGCCCCCGTGCTGACTGCCTGCGCAACCTGTTTGTTTCCTGTCAGGATCGCAGCGGCAATCCCGACTACCCCTTGCGCAACTTGGGCGCTATTTTGTTTAACTCCATGGCGGGCAGTCACATGCCCAATCTCGTGACCCAAGACACCCGCAAGCTCTTCCTCACTGTTCAGATAGGCCATAATGCCGCGCGTGATATAGATATAACCACCCGGCAAAGCAAAAGCGTTAATCTCCGGTGTATCCAATACTGTGAAGGTAAAGGGTAAGTGTTTGCGGTGACTCTGCGCAGCGAGTTTCTGGCCCACTCGATCAACCATTGCTTGCAATGAAGGATCCTTATACACCTCATATTGTTTAATGATCTGTTGATGGTTTTCTTTGCCCAGCGCTATCTCCTGTGCTTCAGACATCAATACAAAATCTTTCTTACCCGAAACAGGGTTGGTTGCACAGCCAGCGCTTAAACTTATCAACCCGATTAACCCAATAAGGCCCGCCAGCTTAAATAGGATTAGCGCCTGCGCATTCTCTATTTTTATCATCTTTTGTCCTACAAGTTTAAAAACATGGGCGATGTATCCTAGCAATTGTCAACGCCGTGTACAATTACCCAAACACAATTTACCACATACAAATTTTGATGAAGCATTTTGTTCCAATCGACCCGCAATCTAAGGTCTCCGAAGAACATCCGGCAGTGGTGCATGTGCCACGTCGCTGCGCAAGTGAATGGGCCTTCAAAATCTTCGAAAGGCCAGTACATTTATGACCTATTCAAATGGATAGGGCAACATCCTTAAGTCTAGATCTTTCCACTTCATCTCGACTTTTCAAGCACTTATATCTATACTGCCCGAATTCGTCAACTCATTCAGGAGATCATTAATGTTTAACGAATTTAAGCAATTTATATTACGCGGTAACGTACTTGATATGGCTGTCGGCATCGTTATTGGTGCCGCATTCGGGACAATCGTCACATCTTTTGTCGCGGATATCGTCATGCCGCCCGTTGGCATTTTGCTAGGCGGCATCGATTTTTCAAATATCTATAGCGTAATAAAAGAAGGCGCAACGGCTGCGCCGTACGCCACTTTGGATGCAGCAAAAGCTGCGGGCGCGGTGACTGTCAACTGGGGTTTGTTTCTGAACACCCTTATCAGTTTCCTGATTATTGCATTGGCGATTTTCATGGTGGTGCGAGCAGTGAATAAAATGCAAGCCGCCGAAGAGGAAGAAACCGCTGCGGCCGAGCCACCCGCTCAAGAAGTTCTATTATCGGAAATCAGGGATTTGCTCAAGAAATAAAGCGCACATCTCTTAGGCTTCTAAAAAAATCCGGCAAAATCGCCGGGTTTTTTATTGCTTTATTTTTGTAAAGCCTTGGCCTTTCGCTCTGCACGACGCTGCTCCCAATCACGGACAACATCCATTCGCCACAAAATGTGAACCGTGAAATACGCTGCGATTGCCATCGCGATGCCGGCCAAGAAACACCCCAAAAAAAGCGCGCTGTAGTGCTGTTCTATCCACAGCCGAGTCATCAACTGCATTGGCTCGTCTGCTTCGCCCAGTAGTGCTGCCCCTAAAATATAAGGAGGCCCCCAAAGTAAAGCCCAAGTAAACGGGTTTGAAATCCAAATCAGCAAAACTGAAATTGGCAAATTCGCGCGTAAAATAAAGGCAAGAACCGCAGCGACTATCATCTCAAAAGGAACAGGAAGATACGCAGAAAAAATGCCAATTGCGACCGCTTTCGCGACGGAATGTCTTGTAACATGCCAAAGCTGTCGACGATCAATCGCCTTTCCAAAAAAACCCAGAATCCGATGCTCCTTGAGTTTTCGACTTTTCAAAAACTGTTGTTTTACTTTTCGGCGAATCAGCATTTTTTAGCGTGGAATATCTGTCTTTTTTTTAAAACTTATGTACTAATGCTTGTCGAGCTTTAATTCCAGTAAATTGAACTTCTCATACGATTCGTCATCTTAGCACTCGTATCTGAAATAGTCGCAACTATATCGCTCAGCTATAATCGGGCAGCGATTTTTCGCAACAATCTTTGGCCACTGATCTCTGTTTAAAATGAAACGCACAGCACTTGCCATTACCTTTTGTTTCTTTAGCCTCTATTGTCAAGCCGACACCATCGAAATGGCTAAGGACTTGTATCGCGATGCACAGCGCGCCAAAGATGAGCAAAAACCCATCGTGTTTTTTGTAAGTGCTGATCATTGTCCTTATTGCGAACAATTGCGCGAAGAATATTTAAGATTCTCTATCGACGACGATAGATTATTATTGCGGGAACTGGAGTTAGACCAACATCACTCAGTGATTAATTTTGATGGTACACCGACGAATCATCAAGGTATCGCAGAACGGTACAATACCTGGCTCACACCCACGGTCACCTTTGTGGATGCGACAGGGGCAACGTTAGCAAAACCTATCGTCGGCGTGTTAACGATGGATTTTTACCACTATTATTTTGAAAAAGCGCTGCAGGAATCTATTGCGCTTCTTAAGGCAAGAACCACTACGACGACTGGTTTAAATTAACTTTTTTTCCTTAGCCACTTACGTAAGTGGGTGGTCTGACGCCGACTGACCTCCAACACATCTTTCACCGTTTTAAAGTGCACAAACCACTTACCAATTTCCTCTTTTTTGGTCAGCCCATCAATATGTGCCTTGGAAACAAGGGCATTTCGATGTACGCGAATAAACTTATCATTTAACTCTTCCTCTAAGGAATTAAGCACTTCTGAGATGATATGCTCGCCTTCAATCGTGCGCAGCCGGACAAGTTTATTATCGGCTCTAAAATAAATCACATCCTCTAGCGGGACTAAGCGGATGCGCCCTTTCTCCGTCAGCGCAAAATTTTGGCGCGGCTCATCTAGCGGTAGTTCCGCTTTTTGTTCGAGCGTTAAAGGTTGCATCTTGCTTAGCGCAGTTTTGAGTCTTTCACGTCGAATGGGCTTAAGCAAATAATCAATCGCGTTGGCTTCAAAAGCTTCCAGCGCAAACTCATTGTATGCTGTGGTGAACACGACTGAGGGCGGATTTTCGAAAGCGGTGAGGTGGTGCGCCACTTCCATGCCGGACATTCCTGGCATACGTATATCTAGGAACACTAAATCGGGTGCGTAGTCATTACACTTATTGAGCGCATCTTTGCCGTTATCCGACTCGATGATATTAAAGTCGTCGCTGACGTCAGATAAGATCGATTTTAGGCGCGTACGCGCCAGAGACTCATCGTCTACTATTAAACACTTCATAATTCATAAAATATCATGTTAACCCCGTCTAACTATAATCTTAGCCCCATAACATAGCAATCCTAAGCTAATTTCCCTCCAATTTGCACAAATACTGGTTTCCCGGAATAGTAAGTGACGCAGACGGGAAATGACTAATTTTAACGGTCATCGTGTCACGCGGGTAATGACAATTAATTGCTTTGAACCACCGGCTTCGGTACAAACCAGGCTAATTGTATGCGTAACCGCCTTCCTGCTAATACCCCCACAACGGCACATGCCCTAGGACGCTTATTCTCAGCGATCAGCCACTTATCTTGGCTGGGCCTGTCTTCTTCGAGATATGTACTATTTTAGTCACCTCAGAAATCAGCAGGCCGTCGCTGTCGATAACTTGGACTACTTTTTCTATTTCTAATTTTGGTATGTCGACTAGCTGCTGCGTAAAATCTTCGATCTCCTTGTCAGATAACTGAAACTTTGCGAACACATCTTTTCGGCCTGGCTTAATAAACTTTATCGAGGCGCGCTTATCCCATACTATGTAGCGCTTGCCCATTTTTTGCATGATCATCAGCATATAAAAACCGTCCGTCATGGAGAACAATGAGCCGCCATAGTGGACATTCATATAATTGCGATTGAACCAATACTTTCGCAGGCGAACTTTGGCGTAGTTCCAATCGTCCGAAATCGTCATTACGCGTATTCCCGATGCCCAAAAGGGTGGCCAGATATTCAGTAAAAATTTCAGGTGTCGCGCTTTCATATCAATAAGAAATAGTTTAAAGATGACTGGCCGCTATCCAAACACTCCATAAGATTTCATCCTTAATTAGCCAGGTCGTGGAAACGTTTTCGCGCGGTACCGAACTGTAAAAATCTACTGACCCAGCGCACCGCACCCGCACGGTTCCAAATTTTAGGCTGGAATCCCCTTTAAGGGTTTATCCAACTCTATGCCTTGCATAAAGGGTTGGTGTCGGTCTTTCGCGGTGAGTTGATAGACCAAACCTAACCAGTTATTCACCACCGCTTTGCCCGTATCGCTCCAAGTATTGTCTAATAGGGGCAGCACCTCAGCCTCGGGAAACCCTTCTGTCGTTCGCTGACCTGCCTGATCCGCTAGCAACTCGTCTCTATACCGGTTCAAAATTAACGTTGCCTCACGGTTAAAGTAATGCTCCGGAAAAGGTGGGTAGTTTGGCCGGCCGCCTTCGATATATCGAACAACTTCGCGTTTGTACTCCTTGAATAAACTGATCGCATCGTATTCAGGGTGTCCTTGGAAATAGATAAATCGAAAGCCATCCGAACTTGTCGCGAGATGAAAATCTGCTTCTTCGCTGGCGACCAATACTTTGAGGTCATGGTCGCGTAATTGCCTCGAATTAACTTCGTAGACGTGCGAGTGGGGCGCGTCAAAACGCGAATTAATATTGGCGACCAGCGGGTGCGTAAAATCAACGATTCGATGCGAGTACACACCCCATCGCTTTTGCTCTAAGGGGTAACGCTTGATCCCATGGAAATACTGCACCAGCGCGTGGCTTGCCAAACACGAACACATCACAGAACTGACACTTTCTCTCGCCCATTCGACAATTTCGAGCAAAGGCTTCCAGAATGGCTCTTGCTCGAGTTCTGTCTCAGCGGGGTTGGCACCGGTAATGATTAGCGCGTCCAAGCCTACCTGTTTGATATGTTCAAAGCTTTCGTAATACGCTTCAATATGCGTACGGGCCTGTTTACCCCGATCAATTTCCGGCACTGAGAACAAATGAATTTTAAATTGTGCAATTCGATTACAGCCGCCGACCATACGCATAAATTGGCGCTCGGTGGCTTCTAAAGCTGCATCGGGCATTAAATTCAATATTCCGATGTGTAATTCGCGTATATCCTGCTGCTGGGCGCGTCCGGGCGACAGCACCTCTACGCCTTCTTTACGCAAGCGTTCAAAGGTGGGCAGTTCAGTGTGGGCAATCAGCGGCATGGCCTATAGGGCTTTCGCAATTAGATTCATCACATCAGATTCAGAGCGCAAGCCCATCACCTCACGCGCATCGAGCGTGTAGCCATGTTTCTGCGCCACGCGCTCGTACAAGGGACGACGATGCGCCACCAGCTTGGGAAAGACCCATTGCACAAACTCATTTGGCACAATCTCGTCGGAGGTCTTCATTTCATTCAAGGCCAAAAATTGTTCAATATGTGAATCGAGAAAAGCCTCATCATAATATAAGGGTTTAGGGTCTGCCGTTGCGCGCTCGAGCATCATTTGCTCTAAGGTTTCATCTGCTTTTAAATAAACGATGATGGATTGCTCAGCCAATTGATCCCATACCTCGTCATCCGACAACTCACACACACTACCACCGGCATCATTGATAAAATGCGGGTAGCCATAAATATCACGCGCCTTGCTAATAAATTTAGCCACGTCGTTCATCGACCTGATTTCCGCCTGCCTTTGTAGACGCTGACGACGCTTAAACTCATCAATGCTCAGCCCGCCTAAATCCGGATTCCCAATCATCCCCAAAAAAGTTGAAATGGGCTTCAAGTGATCAACTGTTACATTGCTACAAATATAGATTGAATCGCTTAGAATTAAATCCCGAAGAAATGGTTCAGCCATTGCATGGCGCTTAATATTGTCAAGAATCGGCTCACCGAGATATTTCGTCCCAATACGATAATCGCCCGAGTAATGAAACCATTGCTCGCGTGGAAGCTGACCGGCCAGCGTGGTTTTGCCCACCCCTGACATCCCAAGCAAAGTAATCACTTTGTTTGGGGAATCTAAGAATTGTTGGGGCGTCATTCTCATGGCAGATTGAATCGGCTTAGTAAAGGCGTATTGTAATCATAAAAGTGTGGAAGTGGGCAATGGTTTCAGCGCCTTGCGCTAGCGGAATACCCATAAAATTAGCGCAGCCAGGGAAATTAAATAGAGCACAAAAGGAAGCATCGTAAAACGGCGGATGAAGCCCAGAAACCAATGGATACAGGCCAAGGCAACGGCAAATGATACCGCGCCCCCGAGCGCAAGATTTGACCAATTTACCGAAACCTCGGCTTGGAGTAGTTCCGCAACCTTAAATCCGCTGGCAAGCAGAATCACCGGTATGGCCAGCAAAAATGAAAACCTTGCCGCTGCGTCTCGATTCAAACCCACAAGCAAAGCCGCTGCTATCGTCATCCCAGAACGCGAAACACCCGGCATAATGGCAATCGCCTGTGCGCAAGCAATTAGTGCAACGGACGACCAACCGATACCCGAAAGGCTTACATTTTGCGGATTACGCCTATCCACCCACCACAACAAAACTGCAAAAACAATCATCGCTAGGGCAATAATAGTGGGGTCGCGCAAAGTACTTTGAATACTCTCACCAAACAACAGCCCAACTAATCCCACGGGGATAGTCGCCGCCGCAAGCTGCCAACCTAAACGGCTATGCTCACTTGATACACCACCAAATAAGTTGCCGAAGGTGTCTCGAAGAATGATGCTAATCTCCACCCGAAAGTACACCATAACAGCCATCAGTGACCCCAAATGCACGGCCACATCAAAGCTCAAACCTTGATCTTCCCAGCCGAGTAGCTTCGGAATCAGTATGAGGTGCCCAGAACTAGACACCGGCAAAAACTCGGTCAAGCCTTGGACAAAGGCCAAGATAATACTTTGTATAGATTCCATGCTTTCGCTCTTCATAATCTAGTTCGCATATCTTGCTGATCGAAACCGCTCAATGATAATTCAAGTTCTTTGCCGAGCACCATGACTTTAAATAACTCACCCATTTCGTGCGGCAGGCTCAGTTTTTTTATTTCTTGCGCCAGTTCTATTTGGGCTTGTGTCGGTAAATCGATGGGCAAACGATTTAGCAAGCCCGTTGACAATAGGAAAGCCCCCTGTGTTGCATAGCCAAGGATGTCCAAGCCTGCCAAATGTGCTGATCTCGCGACCGCAGAGAAATTAACATGCGCAGTAATATCCTGCAATCCGGGCAAGAAAAAAGGGTTTTCGTGTGCGCGGTGGCGATAATGACACATCAAAGTACCACCCCGCCGGTCGGGGTGATAGTACTCATGCTGGGCAAAACCATAATCGATGAGCATCACCGCCCCCTGCTTCAGTATTTGGCCTAGGCTCTGCACCCAAGCCTGAGCTTGATGATGCACTTCTGATCGATAACTTTCTCCTTCGTTAATAATTCCGAAATGCTTAACCGCCTCGCGAAGAGCAGGCTCTGCGGGGCCTAATCGCCAACAAAAAGCATCCTCCGGATTATGCTTGTCAGACAGCGAGACCCCCACCTCTAAAATCTCAGCCGATGGATCTTGTTCAAAAATTTTAACCGGCATGGCGTCGAGCACTTCGTTAGCGATCACCACGCCAGAAAATGTAGCAGGCAAAGCGTCCAACCACTTCACCCTCTCGCAGAATTTTGGTGCTAGACGTTCAATCGTTAACTGCTGGCGCGCGCGCAACTCATTGCTGACCTCAAGAATGAGATACTCTAGTGGTAAGGCATCTTGCGCTGCCAAAGAATTTAAGACGGTCGCTGCCAACGCGCCCGTGCCGGCACCAAACTCTAAAATTGCATGTTCATCAATGGCTCCAAACACTTCAACGATTTGGCTGGCCAAACTCTGCCCAAATAGATCGCCCAGCTCCGGGGCAGTGACAAAATCGCCGTCTGCGCCGAATTTCTGCGAGCCGCCCGCATAATACCCCAAGTTCGGCGTATACAAAGCCGCTGCCATATAGGCATCGAAAGCTATCCAACCGCCATTACGCTCAATATCGGCTTGTATTTTGGACACTAGATTTTGGCTGTGCGCCAATTGCTCGGCTGGCACTTGTTTAGACATCATGAATCGGGATAAGCTAGGCTGAATTCACAGCGCTGCAATATTGCAAAATCCATGCCCAAGCACAAGCCAAACACCGCAGAAATCGAAAAATTAGCCGGCAAAGTGGTGCTTATAACGGGTGGCGCAAAGCGTATCGGTGCGAGCATCGCGCAGACCTTACACGCCGAAGGGATGAATATCGTCATTCATTATCGCTCCTCAGCGTCGGCAGCCAGAGCGCTTCAAAATAATTTGAATCAACAGCGAAAAGACTCATGCATGTTAATCAAAGGCGACTTGACTGAGTTTAATAAACTCAAAGCCTTGATCGACGAAAGCGTCAAACGTATGGGACGACTCGATTTGCTCGTCAACAATGCATCGGCTTTTTTTCCCACTCCGCACCCAAGCGCGACAGAAAAACAATGGGATACATTAGTCAATGCGAACCTAAAAGCGCCCTTTTTCCTTATCCAAGCAGCCGCTCCACACTTGGCAAAACACGCGGGCAGCGTGATTAACATGATCGATATTTACGCCGAACGACCCCTGACTGACCATCCGATCTACTGCGCGACCAAAGCTGGGCTGGCGTCGCTCACCCGATCATTCGCGCAAAGTCTCGCGCCCGATGTTCGGGTCAATGGCATCGCGCCCGGCGCTATCCTTTGGCCGGAAGACCAGCAAGATGAAATTGCCCAAAAACGCTTGCTATCGCGCACACCGCTAAAACGATTGGGTGAGCCACAAGATATCGCCAACATCGCCTTGGTTTTATGCACTGCGGCGCCTTATATTACCGGCCAAATTATCAACGTCGACGGGGGACGCTCCGTTGTCCCCTAATTACTAGTACACTGTCCAGACCAAATTGATAGATTCAGTGAGCTTGTCCGCGTTCATATCAAGGCGCGTCTTGCAGCGAATGGTCGCTCCCTTTGCAAAAGACGCAACGCAGTTCATGGACGCGGACAAGCTCACCCAAAGGGCGCTACCATGGCGCCCCGCAGCCGCGTTGCAGTACTTATTAAGGGAACAACCATTAATTGCGCACTGCGTCTTGCTGCGAAACGCCATGGTAACGCTGAATCCATCAATTTGGTCTGGACAGTGTACTAGGGCAGATAAGAACCTATTTTGCTACACTTGGATCGATCAGCCGCGAAAAGACCCTATACTACGGTCGGCAACCCCTCCCTTAGCCACAAACAGAATAATCAGAGATGCTCAAAATCAATCTCATCAGTGTCGGCGATAAAATGCCAGCATGGGTCAACGACGGCACCACGGCTTACTTAGATCGAATTCGGGGTAATACCCAAGTTTCTCTCGTGCAGATCAACGCCAAAAAACGCGGCAAGCATGCGGATATCGTGCGCATCTTAAAGCAAGAGGGTGAAGCGATTCTAAAACACCTCTCAGGCGAAACACACTTAATTTGTCTGGACAGGCTCGGCAAAGCGCATGACTCTTTAGCCCTCGCTGAAAAAATCACCGAATGGCAGCAAACAGGCATAAATATCGCTTTTGTGATTGGCGGCCCCGAGGGCATTGACCCCGCCGTGTTGGCGCGTGCAAATGAAACTTGGACGCTTTCAAAAATGACTTTTTCGCATCAGGTCGCGCGTGTGATGCTCGCCGAACAGTTATACCGCGCCTGGTCGATTACCGAAGGCCTGCCCTATCACCGATAATATGGGCTCGAACTCACGTTTAATCCTAGCGTCCGCCTCGCCCCGCCGTAAAGAATTATTAGCGCGCCTTGGGCTGCCGTTTAGCGTACAGGTGGCGGATATAGACGAATCACGCTTGGCGGGAGAATCGCCGACACAGATGACTCTGCGCTTGGCAGAGGTAAAAGCAAAAACTATTTACGCACAGCAAACCGAGCCCGCCTGGGTGCTCGGCGCGGACACCACTGTCGCGCTTGAGCAACTGATATTTTCCAAGCCCAATTCTCGTGATGAAGCAATCGAAACGCTGACATTGCTGGCAAATAAGACGCATCAGGCGATTACTTCCGTGTGTCTACTGGGCGATAGGTTTGAGCGTTCGGAAAGTGTCGTATCACAGGTTCGATTTGGGCCACTAAGCGAGGCGGTGATTCATGCCTATTGCGACAGCAACGAACCCTACGATAAAGCAGGGGGTTACGGCATTCAGGGTTCGGCCGGTGCCTTTGTCCAACATATCAAGGGCGACTATAGTGCCATCGTTGGCTTGCCCCTATGGACAACTACAAAATTATTGCGCGCAGCGGGCTTGATCACGCAGTAGAATACGCGCCATGAAGCGCCCCAAGAACGAAGAAATCCTGATAAATGTTACGCCACAGGAAACCCGCGTGGCAATCGTCGAGAACGGCGTATTACAAGAACTACACATCGAGCGGGCAGACTCCAAGGGCATCGTTGGAAATATATATAAGGGGAGGATTGTTCGTGTGCTGCCCGGCATGCAAGCAGCATTTGTCGAAATTGGCTTAGCGCGCACGGCATTTTTACATGCGCGCGATGCCAGACCAACACTGATTACTGGTGAACAGAACAATGATCGCAATGGAGAAGAAAAGGAAGAGGAACGACCCATTGCTGAATTGGTTCGTGAAGGACAAGAAATTCTAGTACAAATCGTCAAGGACCCGATTGGCAGCAAGGGCGCTAGACTGACCACCGAGATTTCGATTCCATCGCGCTACTTGGTCTATTTACCGCACAGCGAAGTGGTTGGGGTTTCTCGGCGGATTGCAGACGACGCGACCCGCGAAAATTTGCGTTCGATCATCGATACGCTCAAGCAAGAAAAAGACTGTCCGGGCGGTTATATCGCACGAACATCTGCTGAAACCACGCAAGCCGGAGAATTGCAGCAAGATATGCTGATACTTTGCAAACTTTGGGAAAAAGCCGCGAAACGAGAAAAGACTTTGAGCGCACCCGCCTTAGTTTATGAAGATCTTCCTCTCGCTTTGCGCGCATTGAGAGATTTCGTCCGTGATACGGTCGCACGCGTATTAATCGATTCTTCGGAGACTTACCAGAAAGTACATGACCTTGCAAAAGAATTGATCCCTAGTTCGGTCGGGATGATTGAACATTATCCCGGTGAGCGACCGATTTTTGATTTGTATTCTATCGAGGAGGAAATCGAGCGCGCCTTGCAACGCAACGGTACCGCTTAAATCAGGCGGATATTTAGTCATCGATCAAACCGAGGCGATGACCACCATCGATGTTAATACGGGCGGTTTTGTGGGGAAGAAGAACCTTGAGGAGACAGTATTCAAAACCAATCTTGAAGCGGCGAGAGCCGCAGCGCGGCAGTTAAGACTGCGTAATCTTGGCGGCATTGTGATCATCGACTTCATCGATATGCAGACTCAATCGCACCAAAATCAGGTGCTCGGCGCACTCGAGCGAGAACTGGCGAAAGACAGCACCAAGAATAATATGACCGAAATGTCTAGCTTGGGCTTGGTTGAGGTCACGCGCAAACGTACACGTGAAAGTCTTGGCCATCTACTGACCGAAGACTGCGTAGTTTGCCACGGACGCGGATACCATAAAACCGTTGAAACCATCTGCAACGAAATTTTTCGAGAAATGACGCGCGAAGCACGCCAATTTGATGAAGCCAGTATGTATAGGGTGATTGCATCACAAGACGTGATCGATCGCTTGATCGATGAAGAATCTGCACATCTGGCAGGTTTACAAAAGTTTATCGGCGCACCCATCCAGCTACAAGTCGAGCCGATATATTTTCAGGAAGATTACGATATTGTCCTCACCTAAGGTGCTTCTGAGGAATTCACGCCTGCTATCAAACGTTGCTCATTGCGTTAAGTTAAAATAGGACTATGCCCATTCAATGCGACATTTACAAAAGCGCGGTCTGTGCGCAAACCTACCTATATATTAAAAAGGGGGCAAGTCTCGACGATATCCCCGACGGCTTGCGCCAGATGCTCGGTGAGCTCACCCAATTTCTTAGCCTTGAGCTAACGGTCAATAGCCAACTTGCCCAAGTCACTGCTAAAGATGTTATTCGGGACATAGATAAACAAGGCTATTTTTTGCAAATGCCGCCAGCCGATCTCTTGAATACGCAAATCCCAAGCTCGGGCTATATCCAATGATCGCGAAGGTTTTTTTTACCATGCTGGTGATCGTGATTGTCGGCATGATATTCAGATCAAAATCCCAAATCACCGCTCAACAAAACGCCTCCAAATCGCCCAGCAATACGCCAGACGAAACGAACAGTCTGGCGCCGAAAAGCGTGGCATATTTGTTGATCGCATTGCTGATTCTCGTTTCCGGCGCTGTGTATTACTTCAGTTGGAAAGATGCGAGTCAAGTCGTGATGCTGCGTGTCATCAACGCCAGCGGCGGCTTGAGTGAATATCAGGCCTATAAAAAGGACATAAATGGGCGAAAATTTTTGAGCATCGATGGCAGCCATATTCAATTAGCAGATACAGATCGGCTAGAAATGATTATCCGCTAAGCATGCAAGGCCTTAAGTTTAGAGAAATGCCAACAGTGACGCTTGGTCTAATCGCGGCGTCTTTACTGCTCGCACTTATCTCACAGCTCGGCCAGAACTTCGAGGTACTGCGTCCATTTTTTATCTCTGAATTTATCAATCAAGGACTGCTCGAAGTCCGTCAAGGCCAGTATTGGCGATTGATCACGCCGATATTTATTCATTTTGGATTGATGCACGTGGTGTTTAATCTGACCATGACGTGGCAGCTAGGAGAAGTCATCGAACGGCGCTTTGGCGCTCTAAGGTTCAGCGCGCTGGTTATACTTCTCGCGCTGGTCTCCAACTTACTGCAATTTTATACTTCTGGCCCCGGTTTCGGCGGCCTGTCTGGCGTGGTGTACGGCTTATTCGGCTATTTTTGGATAGGCAGTCGATTCAATCCAAATTTTGGCGCAAGCATTAATCCCAGCGCAGTCAAAATCCTTATGCTTTGGTTTGTACTGTGCTGGTTTAATTTTTTTGGTCTATTGGGCGAGATACGCATTGCCAATATGGCGCACACCGGCGGCTTGATCACTGGAATGTTGCTCGGCTTTATTGGCTCACTGAATGCGCGGGCAGGCAAGCCGTCATATAAGAATTAGCCCAAATGCTCATTTCTGCTTTCAAATCGATCATCCGTCAGAAGTAGCTCGTCAGTTCCAACCGGATAAAGCCATTGTCACGATACCCGAACAGTAAATTCTGTGTATCAATATTGCTGAAAACCTGCGCTTCAATATCAAGCTTCGCATCACCCATCACCCGCCGACTGCCTTCGAATCTAAGGCTTCGACTATTGTCTTCAAGATCAACAATTGCACCCGCCAGCATTGACGAGCTCTCGGCATCATTAAAGGCAAAACGCGCACCCATAAATAGATCATCTTGCAACAACACAGATTGTGCATCCGCGCGCGAATCGTAATTATATTCGGCGATCAAGCCGAGATCATAAGCGCCGTCGTTCAGACCAAAAAGCGTGTATTCAACGCCCGTTACCAAGGCATGGTGGCTGTCAACGTTTGACTCTTGATGAATCATCTCAAGTTTACTCAGCCAAGCGTCTTTGGTGTACTGAACGTCCAGCCCGACTCTTTGTATTTGTTGGTAGTACGGAGCAAACACACTTGGCGCGCTAGAAGACGGGCGCAGTTGCGCATCGCGAGCAGTGCCTTTAAACCACGATACGCCGTAATCCATTTGACCCGCATAGCCGCTGTATCGAAGCGCGTAGTCCACGTGTTTTTCTTGATCGCTTGATTCAAATTGGGCTTGCCCAGAGTCCACTGAAAACGGCAGCGCAAAACGGCTATTGACGCCTAAAAACGATCGTTGCCGAAACGCGGGCAAAACAAATAAACTGAGGGTGGATTGATCAAATATTCGGCTTGCGCGGAACATGGGCTGGCCGAGTTTATCCTCGCCATCTATGCCTTCGAGGTAATCGCTTTGATTGATTATATCAACCAAATGACTAGATTCCGCCACCCCCCAAAATACCTTACTTAAACCCGCCTCAAGCTCCCATTGATCCAATACTTTAAGTACCTTAAGCTCTCGAATGTCTGCGTGAGTACGTTCGTCATCGCGTTGATCCCAACGAAAAAACGGGCTGAAAGAATAGTACGTATCTCCCGCTTCGTTCTGATGATTAATCACCGGCAACAAACTAAAGGCAATGCCGGTTGCATGGCTATTAGTCGAGCCTGCGTGATTAAAAGCTTGTGCCTGCATAGCGAACTCATTGCTCAATTCCAGCGCGTGCGTCGGTACCACGATTGTCGCACCGAGCAGCACAAGTAAGGGCCGAATCATGGCTGTTCCCTATCGCAAGCGTTTGAGAGCATTTTGATTAAAATCGCCGGCATTCAAACCGACTCCAAGCTCATAACCCGACCAATTCAAGATGGTCTTTTTGCCCGTTTGATGATTCTCCATTTTAAAACTGTCTGCCCGCCAATAACCGTTGTATTCTTTATAGCTCATAAAATCTAAGGTTTTAAGCAGGCTGTCCTTGCGATCATAATACTCAATTTTAATGGGGCGATATTCAGCCGTATCGATCCACGTAATTTGTCGCGTGTAACCCGAATTTTCATACGCGGGATAACGCTCTGAAACTGTGCATTGCATGTTTTCTCCGCAAGCTTCATCGCGCAAATATTTGTAAGTGTATTTTTCGACTTCTTGTGAACCCAAATCTTCAAAAGCAAACTCACTGCCCATAAACGGTCCTGATTTATTTTTAGAAGAAATACGTTTGACCCGCTTAATAGCGGGTAGAAACAGCCATTGATCGTCTGCGTCTAAGCCATGCGTAAAGGTCAACATGGCGGTGCCCGCCACGTCGCGCGGCTCTCTAAACAAAGATAAAGATTTATCCCCGTCTCCATCAACTTCCAACTGGCGAGACTCGATTCGACGCGTGCTGGTTTTACCCGCACGGTTTTCAAGTATCATCTCCATCTGCGCGCGCATACTGCCCCAGCCGCTATCACGTGCATCAGTAGCCGTTGCGATTTTCAGCCCTTTTTCTATGTCACTTTGCGCCATGCTGGTCTGGCTGATGAGTAAACCACCACTGACTAAAGTGACGAAAATTAGTTTGTGTAATTGCATTTTTATGCCTCGTTTAAAACAGTTTGATGAACAGACGGATCGACTTTTTTACCTTCAAGCCAATTGTCAAAGCGGATCAGTAGGGCGGGAAGCAATAGAAAATCAACAAACAACGCCAAGGCAATAACGGCCGATACCAGCAAACCCATCTCAGCGTTGAGAGAAAATGAAGACGTTGAAATCACTAAGAAGCCCGCAACCAGCGCTACTGACGTGGTCCATAGCGCCACACCCACGGTTGAGAAAGCATACTTGACTGCCCCAATGGCATCGAGCCCTCGTTCCCGACGTGCCCGTAAATATTTGCTCATAAAATGAATGGTGTCATCGACCACGATCCCAAGCGTCATGGCAGCCACCACCGACAAACCCAGGCCAATTTCGCCATCAATCAGCGCCCAAATACCAAAGGCCATGCCGGCTGGAGCAATATTGGGAATCAGCGATAATAAGCCGTAACGTACCGACTTGAAAAAGAAAGTGAGCAGTAAGGAGATTGCCACCAAGGCGATTGCCGTACCCCCGAGCATACTAATAATATTACGCATCCCAATATGTGAAAACATCACGGTTGGGCTGGCGCCGACTGTTTTAAGTTCCGGCGTGTTTTCGTCCATCCAGTCGGCGATGCGGTCTTCAAAATTCAGCATCTCGGTGGTTGAGATTGTTTTGAGTGTAGCGCTCAAGCGGGTGCGCTGTTTTTCAATATCTATCTGATTGTTCATATCCAAGCCGTAAGGCAAGGACATCTCATACAGCAGGAGATACTGCGCTGCCATATCACGCTCCTCGGGAAGGCTATAAGAAGCGGGGTCATCACCATGCATACTCATATTCACGCGCTTGAAGATATCCGTTAAAGCATTCACGTGAATAACCTCGGGCTGCGCACGCAACCAATCGGTAAATAGCTGCACTTTTGCCAAAAATTCGGGTTTGGAAATGCCCCCAGACTCAAGTGAATCAAGCGAGAAATCCACAAAATATATACCGGTTAAGTTTTCAACCACGTAATCCGTATCCGTTCGGAACTCTACACGCTCATCAAAATATTCAACAAACACGTCGTTCAGCTCATTCTTCGGAATAAACGCCATTGCAGCAATAATCAATAGCGAGATGGTGGGTAGCAAAACCCGTCGCTTATCAATCACCCAGTCGGCAAATCGATTCATGGTAGTCGTACCAAAGGATGTTTTCTCTTTGGCCTTTACCGGCAATAAAGTCGCCACAGCGGGTAAAAAGAAAACGGCATAGAACCAAGCGAACATCACGCCCATTGCAGAAATATTACCCAAATCATGAAACGGCGGCGCGTCACTGAAATTCAGCGATAAAAACCCGATTGCAGTAGTCACCGAAGTCAATAATACCGGATTGAAATTGATCCGAATACTTTCAGCCATCGCGGATTTTTTATCCTGCCCTTCACGCAGGTTATGCATCCAGTTGGCGAGTATATGCACACAATCTGCCACCGCCAGGGTTAATATTATTGTCGGCGCAGACATCGCAGGTGGACTGAGTTTTATGCCTAACCAACCCGCAACCCCCATGGCGGACAGAATCGACAAGATGATTGTCAGAAAAGTGGCAAATGTTCCACCTAGCCCGCGTAGCTGCACATAAATGAGCAACAAGATGATCCCCAATGCCGCGGGGATGAGATGCGTCATGTCGTATTTCGAGGCCTCAGGAAAGGCATTATTCATCATCACGATGCCCGTCAAATAGGGCTTTAAATCCGGATAGGTAGTGAGGATATATTCTTTAAGTTCTCGTATATGGGCAACAACCTTTGGGCCTTCAGCGGCTTCGTCTAAACCGGGTAACTCAACCGTGACATTAATCGCTGCGGTGCGCCCGTCTTGGGCAATCAATCGATGTACCAACAAGGGCTCGTTGAGCGCGATTTGCCGAATGCTTTCGAGCGACTCAGGGCCGAGGTTTTCTGCGTCTTCATACAAATTACCCACCTGTAAGTCGTCACCCACGGCTTGCGTATGTTGGTAGTTTGAAAGTGAATCAACGCGTATTGAATACGGCGTCTGCCACGCGCGTTCAGTAATATCTGCAATCGCCGCCAGTGTCGCGGGCTTGAATACCACTCCATCATCGGGCGCCAACGCAATCAAGGCATTATCGTTTTTGGTGTAAGTGTCTTGTAAACCTTCAAACGCGACCAAATGGGGGTCGTCGCCCGAAAAAAACACGCGGTAATCATTGGTAAAGGCAAGATTCTTCCCGCCCGTCGCAGCTGCCCCCGCAACGATGAGACTGAACACCAAGCTCAATACCTGATTGCGCATTACCCAAGCGCCTATGCTAGAACCTAAATTTGCCATTTTTATTACCTTGTAGTGTTATAAACGCCTAATCGAGCCTCTCGATACGCATCTGTGATAAATAGTGAATCAGACCCGCACCGCATTGAATTAAAGAATCAACACTCCTCGCACTTTTAGCCATCACCATGCAGCCCTGCAAAGTCGCCATTGTCATCAAGGCTATCGATTCTGCCGACACCTCTTTTTTCACTGTCCCGGCGTCTTGTCCCCGCTGAAAAGCTTCTACCATATTCTCTCGCTTATACTGATACAGCTGATCAATGCGTTGTTGAATGGCTTCATCAATCGGCGACATTTCCTGCGCCAAGCTGTCCACCGGACAGCCCAGTGCTATATCTTCATCCGTCATTTGAGACTTAATAGTGTTTAAAGTGCCTACCAAGACCGCGATCGGATCGTCACTGTCTTGCATCGGTTTGATAAAAGTGTTCTCGACATACTCGGCGTACACTTCATCGAGCAAGGCCATCACCAATTCATGTTTGCTCTTGAAGTGATGGTACAAAGCGCCCTTGGTCACCCCGGCTTGATTGATGATGCTCTGAATACTCGCCGCTTGATAACCATTGAGATGAATCTCCTTAAACGCCGCCAACAATATTTTCTGCCGCGTGCTGTGCACATCTCCCGAAAACCAACTCAACCACCAGTTGTGCGATATTTCGATATTGGGCTCAGATTTCATAGCCGGATAATACATACCGACCGTTTGGTATGTCAAGCAGTATCTACCGGAAATTTGTCAGATGTCTAATACTTTAAACCAATTTGACTGACAAGCCCGACACTTTGAATCACCCCCTTCCCTTCCACCCAATCCTTATTAAACCTCAGCCTAACGAATAACGTAGCGAACGCAGAAAAGACTAGGCAAAAATGAGTGAAAAACTGCAATTTTATGCTCAGGTCTTAATTACTTAAAACGTTGCCTCACTGGCCACATAAAGACGCGATGCGCCTTCATCGCCTAAACCATAGGCATAATCGATACGCAACTCTGTGCCCACCCATTGTTTAAATTTCCAGCGCAATCCTAGGCCGATCCCATATTCGAAATCCAAGTCCTTTATATCCGAAATTTGCGCATAAGCATTGCCAAAATCGAATAGCACAGCACCACGCACATTCTTTTTTCCGAAAAGGGGTGTGAGGTACTCCGTGTTTACTAGAAAATAGGCATCGCCTTCTAATGTTTCGCGTGGATAGCCGCGCAGCGTATGGCTGCCACTCAACTCGTAAATCGGCTCACCAAACAATGAGTGATCTCCCGAAGCCAACTGCAACTGAATATTGAAGTTTGTGTGCTCGCGAGATGCGAGGGGTAAATAATAGCGATAAAAAAACTGTTGATGAAAAAATGGACGATCCGACCCCCAGGCCTTGCGCGCTTGTTGCAAACGCAGGCCGATGGCATAGCCCTCTTTGCTATATAAATGGTTGGCCACGTCACGAAAACTGATGCCCGCGATCAGGCTGACAAAATTTGCATCATCATAAAATCCCGATTGGCCGCCCAAATGGTCATGATCGAACTGCCTGTACTCAAGGCCAACTTCAGCATGCAAACCTTTGCTCGCGCCAAACGGGGAAAACCAACGCCCCATTCCAAAGCCTACCGAGAACTCTTGTCGCTCATAATTGCCGCGCCGGCCTTTTCTTTCTTCGTCTATATCTACTTGCGTAATATCGGCATACGCAAACGTTGAAAATTGCGTATTAACGATTCGCGGATAAATAAATTTCCAGCTCGCGCGCAGTTGTTCGTCTTTCGATGCGTCATCAAAGGTCTTGTGGGTAAGCGTCAAGCGCGACGTTTGGTTTAAGCCGTTGAGATTACTCTCCCTCCAGTTAAGCCCTAAAGTAATATCACCATCACCATTTCGGTCGATCCTCGGTAGCACATACCAATCATGCTTTTTCTCTTCGACACTCACGACGACCAAAGTAAGGCCCTGTATTTGGCCAACCACTATTTCTACCGATTTAAAAAGACCCAAATCCATGATCGCTTGACGCGAGCGATCTAAAAGCTCATCGGTAATTTCATCCCCATTTATCAGCTGCATTTCCTGCTGAATGATTTGTGTGCGGGTCTTAATATTCCCCTCTATTCGAATTTCATCGACACGTTCTGCGCTCGCCGAAAGCGAGGCAATACCCAAGAGCACCACGCACAGGTATCGCCCAAATTGAGAAAATAAGCTGTTCACAATACGCGCGGTGTTCCTCTGCGCGCGCCATGCACTAAATAAATACCTAACAACACCAAGGCCAAGGCGATAATCATGCGCCAGCTCATCTGTTCTTTCAAGAATATCACCCCGAAGATGCTACCAAAAATGGGAATGATGTAGTTGATTTGCGCAAAACGTGTTGCCCCCAAGTTACGGACTAAACGGAAATATAATACGCTCGCAAGCGCGGTTGGAAACAATCCTAATAAGATCATGGGTACAATGGCGCGCGAATTCCAAGTCATCTGGCTGGGATCCTCAAAGATAAAAGCCATCAATAAGGAAAATATCGACGCCACTATTGTTGCGCCCGTCGCGACCATGAGTCCAGAACCACTTACCTGCAGTTTAACAAATATCGTCACACTCGCGTAACAGAGCGACGCCACCATTACCATAATTTGCGCGGCGGTTTCTTCAGTCGCCCCTTGCCAGATCGAGAAGCCCAGCAATAGTAGTAGGCCTGCGAACCCAGTTACGATTCCAAAACTTGATCGGCCTGAAAGCGGCTCATCTTTAAGATAAAAATGCGCCATCACGACCGTAAATAGCGGCATGATACCCATCAGCACCGCAACAAAGGAGCTTTCCAAGGTTTCTTCACTCCATCCAATGAGCGTAAACGGCAGCGCGTTGCCAAAAAAACCGATCACGGCATAATTGACCAGCGCGCTTGCTGAGAGGTCTAACTTTTCCCGCTGAATCCAGACCATCCAAATGGTCAGTGCCACAGCAGCAATAACTATCCTACCTGCGGTGAGTGTTGCTGGACCAATTTCGCCGACCCCCACCTTAATTAAACTAAAGGAAGTGCCCCAAATCGCAGCAACAAATATCAGCAACAAGTATTCGCTAGTAAATGATTGCTTCATCTAGTCGCTGCTTGCACTCATTGAGGGTTGATTGCTGGAAATCATTTGTTTGCGCCAGTAAGGCGCTATATACGTTGCTGGCGCTAATAAAATTGGTGGAATTCCACCGTTGAATGGAGAAATCTTTCTGGCCTTTCGCGAGGTGCCTAAGCCTCCACTGCGCTTCATTGTTCTTTGCTTATAAAGCGTGAACATACAACGCGTTTCTAGACTTGGCTGCTGAATTTTTAGTCATAGCAGTGGGTTTTGATGAATGTAGGCAGGCCATAGTTTCAATGCGTAGAACAAGTTTGGGTTTAGGCAGAAAGACGCGCTTCCTTGCATAAGCGGCCTATTCTAACCGCTGTACGCTCTACATGCTCCAATTGTTTAGCGGCCCAAGCAACTTCCGATTCTAAGCAATTCTGTTCATCCCAACTTCAGCGCGACAAGTTAGGCTAAAAGCGCAACAAATTTAAGGGGTGAGTTGACGCTTTATTGCACGTTGTTGTCGACGTTGTCGTTTGGTCGGTTTTCCGTCGAGGTCTGACAGGCGTGCCGCCTTTATTTCTTGAAGGCGCGAATGACGTGCTTCGGTGACAGATGCATGTTCTGAATACAGTGTCTTGGCGAGTGAAGCGCTTAAGCGTTTTTGCGACAACGCGACTAGCTGAACTTCATATATAAGCTGTCCACGTCGGATACGAACCCTATCACCTAAGGCAAGTTGGGTCGCTGGCTTGGCTTTCTGGTCATTGACATTGATATGACCGCGTTTAATCGCCTTGGCTGAAAGCGAGCGTGTTTTATAAAACCTTGCCGCCCATAACCAAATATCGAGACGCACTTTAAGTTGATTCATCAACAAATTTTAACCCAAATAATTAAATTATATGTCCAAAATAGCCAATTGGCCTACTCGGCTGGGCACCGCTCAGCCCCCTGCAACTATGGTACGCTATAGCGTCTTGATCGTGAATGCCTAGGATGCGCATCTTTGTCACTTTTTTGTTATTGATTTCCAGTGGTGGCAGTTTCGCTGTCGGCCCACTTGATGGTGAAGCATCTATCGATTGGTGGGGCAATGAATTAAGCGGCAACCCTTTTGACAATACACTTGACGCGGGTACGCTTAGCCTTCGGGCTGAAGGCTGGTGGAATAAGAAATGGGGTATTCGGGGCGGTTTGTATCTAACGGATATTGATGCACCCCAATTTGACGATCCACGGCGTATCAGCCTAGATGTAAAACGGCGCTTTCTTTCGCCCACAGACAACACTTTTGTCGCCGCCGGCCTTGGATGGGAAAATCTTGGTTTGGAGAGCGGTGAAACCAGCAATGGCATTCGACTCTCGCTCGAGGGCAGATTTGGCCTGGGCGGAATAGCAACACTGTATGGCGAATCCATTTGGATGCCTAGTTTTAGTTCAGTCAATGGTCTCAGTAACGTTTCTGGGATCGAATTTGAAACGGGTGTTGTTTTTGATCCTTTTCCGTTCTTGTCCGTGCGCGCGGGTTATCGTCGATTTAGGTTAAACTATGACTTAAATAATGATTCAGGAAATTCCATCTCTCAGGGCTTATTGATTGGCGCGGGTATTCACTGGTAACGCACGTTAGTTCCGGCCTATAGAATATAAGCGAGGTGTCACCAAGCTTAGGCTGCGCAATAACGAACGGAAACACCCATGTTAGACTCACCCTCCAAAACCCTGCTCGACGCATTACCCCAAGACGTTAGGCGCTCGCTAAAGGCGGCCGAATATACCGTTAAATATCCAGCGAATTCTCAAATCCTGAGACAAAATGAGACCTCTAAGGACGTTTTTTGTATCAACTACGGCAAGGTCAGAATAACCCTGTACACCCAGCACGGCTATAAATTGAGTTTTACGGATATCCACGCTGGACAAAGCTTTGGCGAACTGTCCGCCATTGACAAGATGCCCCGATCAGCAAACGTTGTCACGGTCGAGGAGACCTCGCTGACCCGCATCCCTTACCTTAAGTTTGTCGCCCTAGTTGAGGAGTATCCGCCCTTCGCGAGGTTTATCTTGTGTCAAATGAGCGCAATGGTACGCCGCCTAAACAGCCGTTTGTATGAACTCAGTGCGCTCGACGGCACCCACCGCATTTACGCCGAAATACTGCGGATTTCCGAAGAGGGTATTGCGCAAGCAGACGGGCAAATTATAGTTAACAACCCGCCCACCCATGTGGAAATTGCCGCCCGCGTCAACTCGCACCGCGAGGCCGTTAGTCGTGTATACAATGCCCTACACAAAGAAGGCATACTCGAAAAACACTCGAAAGAATTGCGACTAGACCGTTTAGACATACTGGAAGAAAGAATTCGGCTCAAACTCAAGCAATAAGCCCAATCAAGGTATTGGCCCGCTAACTTTTAACCCTGACAGTGAAGCGCAAAACTTTCTCACCCTGCGCGGGGACCACCAGGCTCCAATCGGCTGATCTCGCGTGTGTTTTCGCTGGCGCTGGGCCATCCACAAGCCGCCACTCTCCGGAAAAGCTTTCTTTGAAATCAACCCTAACATCAAGATCTTTTTCATTGCGAACGAGCAGCTCAATCGTGACTTCATTGTGATTTCGATAGGGCTGTTGCGTGGGCAGACGTTTATAACTAATTTGTCGTTTGACTGCGCTTAGATCAAACGCTTTGCCTGTTTTAAGGCGAATTTTTGCGCCTTTGGGCGTATGACCTATTTTGTCTTCGCCTGCAAAACGCAAGTCAGCCTTCCCCTTTGCGACTTGTGAATACATGCGTATGACGCCAGCGGGCATGGGCAGGCCTAGGGAAGAGGTTTCGACATTGTCGAATTCTACAAAACTGTCAACGGAAAGCTTTTGTTCTTGCGTGTCGGGCGAATAATATAGATAAGGATGCCCTACCATTTGATAGCTACGCATAAACGGAACCTTATGCGCCTCGAACAAAGCGATTTGTCGGATACTTTTATTCGGTAGGGTTAATCGTCTGGGCAAGGCATACAGGTGAAAGTCTGCAAAACCAGTGGCGCCAATCGCAGCATTTTCCGCCATCGGCAACGCCATTGTGCGCGCTTTAAAATGATCCGAAACGACAGCTTGAACTTGATTAACGGCACCTGCAATAAGCTCAACACTCGCATTTTCATACGCGATGCCGCTTTGGTTTTCAATGGTGGCCTTCGCACTCAGCTGCAAGCTTTGATCATCTTCATCTATTCGCACCACATAATCGGCCTGCCATCCTAGGCCGCGAGTGAGATAGCTCAGCATAATGTTTGATTGCACTGCGTCTTCGCTCTCAACAGCAAGGCTCACCATTGAATCAAGCGGGCCGTCTGGCAAGGCGTCATAAATAATCCGCCGTCCCGCGAGATCCGTTTCGTAATGACCGCCTACCTCAAACACAAGCCCACCTTGGACTGACAGCAATCTCGCGCGCTCACGCGTTTGCGCTCCGGTCACTACATTCGTTCCCACTAAGGTGACGAGCCGACCGACCGAAGCCGACAAAACATCCGCCGCCTGTATTGCAGGTGTAAATTGCTGATCGATTAGACTAACGCCTGGCGGAATTGAATGCGCCATCACACTGTGGCGGTTGAGCAATGGACTGATCGCACTAATATTTAATTGAACTTCGCCCTGGGGCAAGTTGACCAACCGCTCGTCGTTGATCAACGACAAATTTTGATTATAGATAGCCAAGGAAAGCGAAGAGCGAGCATCCGCATCGAGATTGATCGTTTGTGCCCATGACGGCATCGATATTGTCGCGAAGCATAGGGCTAAGCCAATGCGTTTAATCATAATGAATTATTTGTGCTAAAAATCTCATCATCTCATAAAGGAATGAATCCGCTCTGAACTCGGCACTGCGCTAGTAATGATCGCTGGCATCCCTACGCAAGGCCTGACACAAACTATCCATATCGACCGGCAACTCCGCTTGCCATGACACCGCTGACTGGGAAACCGGATGAACGAAACCCAAGACTTTTGCGTGCAAGGCTTGTCGCCGGAAAGTACGCATTGATTGCTTGAGTGACTCGCTCGCATCCGGCGGCAAATGCAGGCGCTTGCCATAAACAGGATCGCCAAGCAGCGGCAAATTTTTATAGGATAAATGTACCCGTATTTGATGCGTTCGCCCGGTTTCTAAAGAGACATCGAGTAAGGTCGTATTCCGATATTTCTCGGCAATTCGGTAGTGCGTGATCGCAGTTTTGCCATCCGAACGCACCGCCATTTTTTTACGATCCCTAGGGTGACGCCCAATCGCTGCCTCAACCGTACCCCCTGCCACCAAAGCACCATACACCAAGGCTTGATATTGACGTTTAACACTGCGCTGCGCTAACTGCTCAATCAAGCGTTGCCGAACAGCCTCGGATTTTGCCACCACCATTAGACCGGAGGTCAACTTATCGAGCCGATGAACGATGCCGCCTCTGGGCAACTGCTCCAGTGGCTTGTGGTAGGCCAATAATCCATTGAGCAGGGTGCCGGCTTGATTGCCCGCGCCCGGGTGAACCACTAAGCCAGCCGGTTTGTTGAGGACGAGGATATGCTCGTCCTCAAATATAATATCGAGTGCAATGTTCTCTGGCGCCACATCTAAGGGTTCAATCGGCGGCACATCAATCGATACACTTTGGCCCGCCGCGACGGACTCTCGCGGCTTGCAATACGCATCATCAAGCATTAGGTGCTGCGATTTAATCCAGCCCTGAATCGTTGCGCGAGAAACATCCGTCAAGCAATCTGCAAGCGCTTTATCCAGGCGCTTGCCCGTGTCTTCATCCGTGAAAGTCAGCTGAATCTGGTGCTCAGTTTGTTTGGTTATGTTTGCCATACGCGTTAGAATACTGGCTATGAAACAGATAAGCCAGAATAAACCTTCTTCCCGCCTTAACCATAGCGCACGCTTGCTATTAATCCTCGCTTTGTTGATCTCAATTGGCGCATGCTCGCTCCTAAAAAAGAAAGAGGTGGACACCGAACAATTGAGCGCTGAAGTGCTCTACGGCGCCGCAAAAGATGCTCTATTGCGTGAAAAGTGGCTTTCAGCCACTGAGAAATTAAGGGTGCTTGAAGCACGCTATCCATACGGACGATTCGGTAAACAGGCCTTGCTGGACACCGCATTTGCCCATTACAAAATGGGCGAAGATCATCTTGCTATCGCAGCCGCAGACCGCTTCATCGCCCTTAATCCTATCCATCCAACGGTCGATTATGCTTACTACATAAAGGGCTTGGCGAACTTTAAGGAAGTGCCGGGGATTAGAGGCCTGGTCACCGGTCGAACCAACCTAGCCAGCCTAGATCCGCAATCAGTCATTGATGCGATCAACGCCTTCACTATTGTCGCGCAACGCTATCCCAATAGTACCTACGCTCACGATTCGAAAAAACGCCTACAATATTTAGAATCTGCACGCGCAAAACATGAAGTGGGTATCGCGCACTTTTACTTTGAGCGCGGCGCCTACGTAGCCGCTGCCAACCGCGCGAAGTCGGTGTTATCTGTTTTCGGCAGCCTGCCTGAAGCGGAAGATGCCTTGGGCATCATGTACCACAGCTACCAACAAATGAATATGACTGACCTCGCCCTCGACACCAAGCGAGTGCTCGAACTCAATTATCCAGAAAGTGGCTACTTAAAACCGCGCGTACCCAAAACGAGCAAAATGCGTTTTCTGAGCCGCTGGTTCAATCAGTCATAGTTAGCGACGCCGGTTCCGCGCGCTCAAAGCATCTTTTTAAGAAATATTTCATCAACAGCCATGAGCCTAGAAATTGTCATACTCGCCGCCGGCAGGGGTTCGAGAATGAAATCGAGTTTGGCCAAAGTGTTGCATACGCTTGCAGGAGAAACCTTGCTTTCGCATGTGCTGCACACTGCTGATCAACTGAATCCAGCCACCATTCATATCGTCGTCGGACACCAAGCTGACCCTGTCAAGCAAGCCGTCAAGGGGCTGAATATTCGTGCCCGTTTAAGCTGGGTAATCCAAACAGAGCAGCTTGGCACAGGACACGCCGTCACTCAAGCCTTGCCCGAAATTGATGCTGACTCGACTGTTCTCATCATGGCGGGCGATGTCCCCCTCATTCAAACGAGCACGCTTGAGCCTCTTTGCCAAACCAGCGATGGACTCAATATACTGAGCTGTGTGGTCGACGATGCGAGCGGGTTTGGGCGCATTCTAAGAGACAGTTCTGGTAAGGTTCAGGCTATCATCGAGCATAAAGACGCCTCGCCTGCTCAACTTAAAATACAAGAATTTAGTACCGGCATCATGGCGCTGAAGGCGGCAAACCTCGACCAATGGCTCGCGCAAGTGGGTAACGACAACGCGCAAAGCGAGTACTATCTTCCCGATATAGTCAAACTGGCCGTGAATGACGGGGTCGCGGTGCAAGCGATACAAATTGAAGATGCGTTACAAGTGATGGGCATCAATAGTCGAGAAGAGCTCGCCACACTCGAACGTCAATATCAGCGCCATCTCGCCCGCCAAATCATGCAAACCGGCGTGAGCCTTGCCGACCCTGATCGAATAGATATTCGTGGATCATTGGCGGCTGGGGAAGATTGCTTTATCGACATCAACGCCGTGTTCGAGCAAGACGTTGTACTCGGTGCAAATGTTCGGATCGGCCCGAACGTTTTGATTCGAAATAGTCAAATCGGGGATAACTGTGTTATCGAAGCGAATAGCGTCATTGATCACGCGAGTATTGCCTCCGACTGCTGTATTGGGCCCTTTGCACGTATCAGACCCGACACCACGCTCCAATCCGGCGCCAGAATTGGCAACTTCGTTGAAATCAAAAAAAGCGAGATTGGGGCGGGCAGCAAAGTAAACCATTTAAGCTATATCGGAGACAGCCACATTGGCGCAAACGTCAATATCGGCGCTGGGGTCATCACTTGTAATTACGATGGCGCGAACAAACACCAAACGGTCATCGAAGACGATGTGTTTATTGGTTCTGATTGTCAATTGGTTGCACCCGTGACGATCGGACAAGGCGCAACCATCGGTGCGGGCTCAACCATCCGCAAAGATGCACCGGCCGAAACCTTGAGCCTCTCGATGTCTAAGCAAATTCAAGTGAATAGTTGGAAGCGCCCTCACAAAAAAGCGAGCAAAAAGTAGCATGTGTGGCATTGTTTGTGCAGTTTCAACTGAGCCCGTCCTACCCCTATTGCTGGAAGGACTAAAGCGTCTTGAATATCGTGGTTATGATTCGGCTGGGGTTGCCTTGCTCGGTGAACAGGGGTTTGAACGTACACGCAGCGTTGGCCGTATTGCCGATCTTGAGTCCGCACTGGGCAATACCTTAGATAATGCGAGTACCGTCGGTATCGCACATACCCGCTGGGCCACGCATGGCGCACCCACCGAAAAAAATGCCCACCCACATTTAACACCCGGCAAGCTCGCCATTGTGCATAACGGCATCATTGAAAATCATCAAGTGCTGCGCGAAGAACTTATCGAAGCGGGTTACATCTTTAAATCAGAAACCGACACCGAAGTCATCTTGCATGAAGTCGATCGACAGCTCAAGCAAAGCAATGACTTATATGAGGCGGTTCGCGCCACCGTCAAACGTTTAAAAGGCGCTTATGCAATTGGCGTCGCCAGCGTAGACGAGCCTCGCCGAATCGTCGGTGCTCGATCTGGCTCACCGATGGTGGTTGGCATTAATGAAGGCGCGGGCTACATCGCCTCAGATATGTCAGCGCTGCTATCGGTCACGCACGATTTTTATATCGTTGAAGACGACGAGCTGGTTGACATCAATGACGGGGTCATTCGCTTAACCGATCTCGACGGCAAGCGGGTCAAGCGTACAATTTTCACCAGTCGGCAAAGTGCCAACGACAGCGACTTAGGCGCCTACCGCCACTATATGCTCAAAGAGATCCACGAACAAACACAGTCGGTCGCCGACACGCTGGAAGGTCGGATATCTGGTGAGCGTGTGCTCTCTGGAATTTTCGGCAGCAACGATTCAGAAATCTTTGCGCAAACGCGTGCAATACAAATTATCGCTTGTGGCACCAGCTATCACGCCGGATTGGTCGCGCAATATTGGTTCGAGAAATACGGTGTGCCTTGTCGAGTTGAAATTGCCAGTGAATTTCGGTCTCGTGGTCACGCTGTTCCTGACAATTCCTTGGTGGTGACCCTGTCACAATCAGGCGAAACCATCGATACTTTATCAGCGCTAAAGGTGGCTATGCAAATAGGGTTTACTCACAGTCTGTCGATTTGTAATGTGCCGGAATCATCTCTAGTGCGAGAATCCGAACTCGTCTTGATGACTCACGCAGGACCCGAAATCGGGGTTGCCTCGACCAAGGCATTTACCACCCAGCTGGTGGCTTTATTGCTGCTGGTTGTCTCCGTCGCAAGGCACCATGGCTTGGACGAAAAAGACGAAGCAAAAATTGTTACCGAACTGCGCGAGTTGCCCAAGCTTATTGAGCAAACACTCAAACGTGAAGATGAAATCGCCGCGCTTGCCACACAATTTGCGGATAAGGAACACGCCTTATTTCTAGGGCGAGGTTCGCACTATCCCATCGCAATGGAAGGCGCGCTTAAATTAAAGGAAATATCGTATATCCATGCGGAAGCTTACGCCGCAGGGGAACTAAAGCATGGCCCGCTGGCCTTGGTCGATGAAAAAATGCCCGTCATCGCGGTCGCACCGCATAACCGCTTACTCAAAAAATTGGAATCAAATATAGAGGAGGTCCGCGCCAGAGGCGGTCAAATGCTGGTGTTCGCCGACGATAGTTCTGAAATGCACGAAACTGAAGGCGTCCAAATCATCAAAATTGGCAAGGTTGATAATACAATTGCGCCCATCATCTTTACGATACCGCTACAAATACTGGCCTACCACGTTGCCCTGATTAAAGGTACGGATGTCGATAAACCGCGCAATTTGGCAAAATCTGTGACTGTCGAATAAGGCCTGCTATTTCGAGGCTTTAGCGGTCTTTCGCTTCACCTCGTTACGTTTAAATGTCTCAGGCAATTGCTGTAAGGCAATTTTGCCCAGCGGTGTTCTTGGCAACTCGTCAACCACTGCAAATCGCGTGATTTGATTGTGCGATGAAACAAAATTATTGAATACCTTAAGCACATCTCGCGCGACCTCTTCGGGATTGTCACCTTCCATCGCCATCACCGCCGCCGGCTTTTGTTTGACTTCAAGCACACCGGCTTCTAACAATCTTGGATCACGCTCGAGCAGTGTTTCGAGCTCCTCTGGATACACATTCTTTCCCGCTTCGGTCACAATTAAGCGTTTACTGCGGCCCGTGAGAACAACCCTACCCCCTTTATCGATGCGCGCCAGATCGCCGGTTTTAAACCAGCCATCGGACATCACTTCTTCGGTTTGCGCGGCATCGGTATAGCCCAACATAAGATTCGGACCTCGACAGTACAGCTCACCCCGACCCAACTCATCTGGGTCAAGGACTTTAACTTCAGCCCATAATACGGGTTGCCCAACGCTGTCATAGGCCTGATCGAAGCTTTCTTGAACACACAGCAAAGGAGCAGTTTCTGTTAAGCCATAGCCTTGCCGCAGCGGAATGCCGAGCTTATGGTAAAACTCAGTAATCTTTCCATCCAAATGCGAGCCCCCGCTGACCCAGGCCTTGATATTTCCGCCTAATTTTTTGCGTATGGGTGCGTTTAGCTTTTGCCGCAAGGACAAAGGCATTTTTTCCAGCAGCTTTCTATATGCTCGCAAACCACCCGATGCGCTGAATTTTTTATCCAAGCCCAGCATAATATTTCTAAATAATCGCGGCACCGCAATCACCATACTGACATGCTCCTCGGCGATTGTGGCCAAGATTTCAGTCGCCGCAATCACTCGCGGCACCACTGACCTCGCACCATAGCGCAAGGGGAAAACAAAGGTTGCAGTAATCCCCATTGCGTGGGAAAGCGGCAGCAGTGAAATAAAGCGATCCGAGCTATCAATCTTAAGCATATGATAGGCTTGCATCACATTGCAGCCGATATTCTGATGGCTTAGACGAACCACTTTTGGGTTGCCCGTACTGCCCGAAGTATAAATGGACAAGGCTTCTGCACCCGCATCGGCGGGCGCGTCGATCATTCGCTCTGCTTTCACGGCCACTGGATCAGCGTCTAATGAGATGAGGTGTTGATTATCTGTTAACTGGGTCGAATTAAACCCGAGCATCGCTTTGGGTTTAATGGCTTCGACCTGAGCTTTGATTTCGGCTTCGCTGTTACCGATATGGATGGGCGCAACTTTCGCCCCCAATTTCCATGCAGCCAAGGTTGCTGCGCACCACTCTGGCCCATTCGGCGCCGTGACCCCGACCACATCACCCGCTTTAATCCCGTCGGATCGGAGCGTCGCGGCGATGGTCAGCGCAGCCTTTTCAAGCTCGCCATAACTTACTTTCCGCTTATCTTTCTTACCTTCTCGAACCAGCCATGCTGTTTTATTTTTATATTTCTTGAAAGAGGGCGCAACAAACGTCCATAAATTGTCAACTTTTGGGATGCTTTCAGGGGTAGCTGTCTTCACTAGAATTCTCCTCACTCATTTTTATATCTCACGGACTTTAACGATCATTTCAGAACATAGCAACTCCTCCTCCTATCATGCTATTCAAATCAATCATACCGCTCTGGCAAGCCCTAATCCTTTATATCCCATCATTGAATTACTTGAATAGCCATTCACATACTAAGCGATGCATAATTAAAGCATTCCACATTACCAATTATTGAGGCTATTTAAGCATGCGAATTATTCTTCTAGGCGGCCCCGGCGCTGGCAAAGGTACCCAAGCCGCGTTCATCACAGAGCGGTACAACATCCCGCAAATCTCTACCGGCGATATGCTCCGTGCGCATGTAAAATCAGGCAGTGATTTAGGCCTTGCCGCAAAAAAGATTATGGATGAAGGCGGCCTCGTTTCTGATGACATCATTATGGGCATGGTCAAAGAACGGATTACCGAAGACGATTGCGCGAATGGTTATTTGTTCGACGGCTTCCCTCGCACGATTCCACAGGCCGACGCACTAAAAGAAGGTGGCGTTGAGGTCGACGCTGTGGTTGAAATCAGTGTTGACGATGATGAAATCATCCGTCGCATGAGCGGTCGACGCGTGCATCTTGCCTCGGGCCGCACCTATCATGTGGTATTTAATCCGCCCACCGAAGAAGGCAAAGACAATGAAACCGGCGAGCCACTTGTTCAGCGTGATGATGATCAAGAAGATGTGGTTCGCTCTCGGCTAACGGTTTATCACGAGCAAACCGAGCCACTTATCTCCTACTACACGGATTACTCAAATAGTGGTGGCGCTAGCGCACCCAAATACGTCAAAGTAGACGGCATCGGTGGTGTCGATGAGATTCGTGATCGTATCTTCAGTGGGATCGATAGCTAAGCCGGATAGTCTCTGGTTTACTTCTAAAAAAGGCGGCATTTGCCGCCTTTTTTGTGCTCGAGGGTATTGTGGGGCTTTGGCCTTTTGCGAATACGCTAGCGACGCATTGCTTTTAGCACAAGTACCAGCCATGGCGTACCGTGCACCCATAAATCAACCATATCGATAGGTTTAGTTAATGTGCCGGCCGGTATCATTTTCAGCTTTTCCCAAACATGCGGCTCCGGAGAGAAAGGCGCTAAGCCAAGCGTCAGGCATAAAGCCAATACGATTAACCAAGGGATTGAGTCTAGAAATTTCATTGTATGCGAATCTTAGTCTACCTATTTAAATGGATTATCTGGATAATCAACGGATTGCAAAATTTCTGCCAACTCGCCTTTCCCCGACTTAATCTCGTCTACGCTGAGCCCCTCTAGCTCGTGTGGGAATACCAGCCAATCATCTGTTTCGTGCAGGTAAAAATCTGGACTGCGCTGCGTGACATTTTTGTTGGGCTTGAACCATGGTGTGGCCACTTTGATTTGCGCTGGGCAATTGCGTCGCATTTTATTTTTCAGCGTGTTGATGATCGCTTCCACGCTACGACCCGTATCAAACACATCGTCAACGATCAGTAATTTGTCTGTATCGTTCATGTTCTTCACTAGGTAGTCTAGGCCGTGCACACGAACAACTGAATCTGTGTTATCGATACTTTTATATAAAGACGTACGCACCGCAATATGATCAGAATGAAGCCCAAAAAAAGCTAGCATTTCCTGAACGGCAATGCCCACAGGGGTTCCGCCACGCCATACACCGACTATAAAGTTAGGCTTAAAATCGCTTTCTAATATTCGCTTGCCGAGTAAAAAGGCATCCTCAAGTAATGACTGCGCGCTAATATAGTTTTTGTCCATCTTATGCCGAAGTCTAAATAGTTTGTTATGTATGAAGGCTCGCGTTTTATTCTAGCAATCGCGCCTTGGTCTCGATCAATGATTTGTTTTCTGCATCAATCTCATCACCTTCTTGCCACGCAGCCAAGGCTTTATCTTTATCGCCTTGCGTCCAGTACACCTCGCCAATATGAGCTGCTATTTCTGCATCTTGATCCAGCGCAAAGGCTTTATTGAGAAAATCCAAGGCCTGGCTTAAATCCCCCTGCTTAAATTTTAACCAACCCTTGCTATCTAAAATGTAGGGGTCTTCAGGTTTTAATTCGTGTGCCTTATTGATCAGTTCGGCCGCTTCGTCCAAACGATCTGAAAGCGTCAAAAGCGAATAGCCCAAGGTATTGTAATAATGTGCGTTCTTCGGTTTGCGCTCGATGAGGATACGCATATCGGTCTCGTGCTCGACCAACGCTTTCTGTTCTACCTGCAATAATGCGCGATGGTAGCGTAAGGTAGTGTCATCAGGGTATCGTTGTAAGCCCTCATTGAGCGTCACGAGCGCTTCCGCCAATCGCTCCGCACGCCGTAATAATAGCTCTCGGTCTACCAATACCTGTATACGCTCGGTTTGGTTTTCGCCCCCTATTGAATCTATATAAGCCAGCGCCTCATCCACCCCATCGGCTTGTTCGATCACCAGCACCATCTGCCGTTTGGCGTCAAATAGAGCATCCCTGGTTTTAACTCGACCCAACTCGGCTTTCGCCTCTGCATATTGCTTGAGTTGTGTCAGGACATTGGCGAGATACAATCGCGTTGTATCGTCCGGTTCTAACGCTAGGCTGCGCTCTAAATATTGTTTAGCGCGCTCGAAATCTTCCAGCGTTTGATAAAGCAGTGCAAGCAAATTGATCGCTTCTGCATGGTCATTCTCACCGTCTAAAATCTCCAGTAACAGTGCCACCGCGCGCGCTTCGTTTTTATCGCGCGCGAGCAGACGCGCATATTGCAAACGAAATTCATTTGCCTTGGGGTTATCGTCTAAAAATTGTTGTGCGAATTGTACTTGAGCCGCCGGCTCATCCGCCAATGCCGTCAACTGATAGACCGCTGCTTTTTGATTGTCTGGCTCTAACCCCAACACTTTTGCCAACGCGAATCGCGTTCGATTATTCATTGCATTTTTTTGTGCCACCCCCGCTAACACCATCCAAGCCTGAGTCTTCATAGGGTACTGCCGAGCCAATTTTTCGACCAGATTTACTGTGGCCTCGCCCTCGGAATGCTGAATAAAAATCTCGCCCAACTGTTCAAATCTAGCGCTGAGCAAGGACTCATCCTGCTCAAATAAATCGAACAATAAATTAAAGGCGGTGTCTTCCTGCTGATTGAGTAGGGCCGCTAAAGCCGTGATGAGATAGGCCTGTGGGTTATCTTTAGCACGTTCTATCCAGCGTTTGCCGATGTCCAAAGCCTGCGTATAGTTTTTACTATGCACCGACATGCGCACTGCTCTGGCGAGCAAATCTGGATCTTCTGTGCTTGTCGCTGCGCGTGCCAAGGCATTACTTGCCACGCTGACCTCGCCCTGAGCAAACGCAATACTCGCCAGTAGCAGATCATAGACCAATTCCGCGCTTAGTCCCTCCGTCACGTTTTCCACCGGCAGAAACGCCGGTCGATCCAAGCCTGATCGAACGGTAGTTGAAGTCGGCTGATGCGCCGAATTAGGTTTGACTGTCTCGCTTATCGTCGTACAGCTCGACAAAGCCATCACGCTAATGCCAAACACAGCAAGTTTAAGTTCTTGAGAAACAATCATGTGGGGATTTTGACCCTATTTAGCCTAATTGGTTGCAATCAAGATTGTAGCGCAAACCTTCGCCATGTACCTAATTCTCGCTGAGGCCGATAAGAAGTTACCCTAGGCAGGGTCTTGGTTCTCTGGGTATACAGCACGATGTGCTTCATCAGGAAATACCACGAGGTGCTCTAGCTCTAGTTCAATTCCGAGTTGTTCACCGATTTCGTGATCATGGTGAGAGTGAACCATGGACAAGATTTGCGTCCCACTGGGCAACTCTAGTGTATACAAATAGTCAGAGCCTCTGAAATTCTTCGCCACGATACGCGCCGTCATCTCACTGTCATCATTATGAATAATGTCGTCTGGGCGCACCAATACCGTCACTGGGCAACCCACCGTACAACCCCTAGGTACCTTGCCATGTAATACCGCCAGCTCGGTTTCAACGCTGTGATCATCTCTGACCTTGCCTTTTAAAAACACTCCTTGTCCCACAAAATCAGCGACGAAACGCGAGCTGGGCTCATGGTACAAAGCGTAAGCGCTGTCCCACTGTGCAATCCTCCCTGCATGCATCACACCGACTTGATCACTAAAGGTAAACGCGTCTTGTTGATCATGGGTTACCAACAAACAAGTCGTGCCAGAAGCTTTCAATAGCTCGCGAACTTCTACACCCAAGGTTTCGCGTAACTCGACATCAAGATTTGAAAAAGGCTCGTCCATCAACAGTAGTCTTGGTCGGGGCGCTAGGGCGCGCGCAAGCGCGATTCGTTGTTGTTGCCCACCCGATAACTCGTGCGGAAAGCGATGCTCCTTTCCATTTAATCGTACGCGTTCGAGCATACTATGCACCAAGGCTTTACGCGCTTTATTCGGGATGTTTTGTAGGCCAGAAGCGATGTTATCAAACACGTTTAGATGCGGAAACAATGCGTGATCTTGAAACACCATTCCCAATTGCCGGTGTTCGGGTTTAACCATCACCCCCGGCGCGGAGAGCTGCTCACCATCGAGCAATATTTCGCCATCAAGCAGCGGTTGAAATCCGGCAATCGCTCTTAAAATGGTCGTCTTACCACATCCGCTGGGGCCGAGCAAACACGCTAAAGTGCCTTCTTGCAGATCAAACGAGACATCTTCAACAACGGATGCTTGATCATATTGACATCGAATTTTTCTAACTTCGAGTAACTGTCCCATCTATAAATCCTAAGAAATTGCTCGCTATACCGGTGTTTGGTCGGCGCGAGAGATAGTTCGACTTAAAACGATGACCGGCAACAAGCCGACCAGTACAATAAATAGACTCCCCAGCGCACTTTCACCGATCATTTCATCCGATGCAAATTGATAAACATAAGTGGCTAAGGTTTCAAAATTGAATGGTCGCAAGATTAAGGTCGCGGGCAACTCTTTCATGCTGTCGACAAAAACCACCATCCCAGCAGTCAGTAGGCCGCCTTTGATTAAAGGCAAATGAAATTTCGTCAACACTTGCCCAGGCGGATAGCCCAATGTTCTGGCCGCCATGTCCATTGAGTCGGAAACCTTGGACATACTCGATTCAATTGAGCCGATCGATACGGCTAGAAAGCGCACAACATAGGCGAATATTACCGCAAATATTGTACCGCTTAGAATCAAGCCCGTTGAAAAACCAAACCACTCACGGGCCATGGCGTCAACCCAATTATCAAGGGCTGCGAAGGGGATGATCACGCCCACGGCTAACACCGCCCCGGGCACCGCATAGCCCAATGAGGCCAGGCGAGAGGCGATCAATATTTTCTTACTCTTTTGATGTAAGCGACGCGTATAGGCGATTAGCAAGCCAACTAAAACCGCAAGCAGCGCGGCAATGGTTGAAAGCATCACGCTATTGAAGGCGTATCGGCGAAATTCTACCGTCCATGATCGATCAAAATAATCAATCGCCAGCTGGCCGAGCAAAATCAGTGGCAACAAAAAACCCAAAGTGATAGGCAATGCACAGATGAGGCTTAACCACCACGCCTTTCTGCCTGACAATTGTATACGTTGCTTATGCTGAAAACGCTGCGCGGATTGAAAATAGCGTTGCCGCCTTCGGCCGAAATATTCCAAGGAAACGAGCAATATTACGAAGGTGAGCATGGTGCACGATATTTGCGCAGCGCCGCCCAAATTACCCATGCCCAGCCACACATCATACAAGCCCGCGGTTAAGGTACGAATCGCGAAAAAATCGATTGTGCCGAAATCATTCAAGGTTTCCATCAGCGCAAGCGACACCCCTACCGCTATTGCCGGTCTTGCCATCGGTAATGCGATTGTGTAAAACGCCTTAAAAGGCCGATGACCGAGCATACGGCTGGCTTCAAACAGACTCTGCGACTGCTCCAAAAAGGCTGCGCGCGCAAGCAAGTAAACATAAGGGTAGAGCACCAGCCCCATCAGAAAAATCCCGCCCCCCATGCTGCGAATGTTTGGAAACCAGTAATCCCGCGCAAGCTCCCAGCCAAATACGCCGCGCAAGGCCCCTTGCACGGGGCCCGCAAACTCCAGTAAATCGGTATAAATATAGGCAATCACATAGGCTGGAAATGCCAGGGGTAACAACAGCATCCATTCAAATTGTCGACGCAAGGGAAATTCATAATGGGTCACGACCCACGCCGTACTAACCCCTGTAATCAATACGCTCACACCAACGCCGGCCATTAAAATTAGCGTGTTAGTAATGTAGCCGGGCAAGGAGGTACTAAGCAGGTGCGGCCAAATATTTTCTTCAGGATAAAATGCGAGGTAGGCGATGGCCAGCACGGGCATCAGTGCCAAGGCAGCACATACCACCGAGCCGATTTGCCATAGATCAGCTCGCTGGGTTTTCACTGTGATCGGTGAGCGGCTGGCCGCGGCCGAATCAGTGGCCATCCCTAATCATCAAAACCGACTCGGTCCATCATCTTTATCGCAGATGCACGATGCATCGCTATTTCCGACAAGCCCACTTCGTCGCGTTTAAAATCGCCCCACATTTTTAATTGCTCAGACCACTCTACGCCCAGTTGAACGGGGTATTCTCCGTTGACCTGTGAATACAATTGTTGCGCCTTAGCGCTCGCCAAATACTCCATCAACTTAAGCGTATTGTCGCGATTTTTCGCATATTTTGTCATCGCCATGCCGCTGATATTCATATGCGTTCCTCGGTCAGACTGATTGGGGAAAATAACGTCCACCGATTCGGCCCAAGGACGTTGTTCTGGATCATTTAACATCGTATACATATAGTAATGGTTAATCACGGCCACATCACACTCGCCTTCCTTGATCGCCTTGACTTGCGATCGGTCATTGCCTTGGGGTTTGCGCGCAAGGTTAGTTTTAAGCCCAGCGAGCCACTCTTCGGCAGCAATTTCGCCGTGATGACGAATCATCGCTGAGGCCAACGCAATCATGTAGGCATGCTTTCCCGACCGCGTACACACTCGGCCCTGCATTGGTGGTGCGGCCAGTTCTTCGTAGCGAGTGATTTGGCCTGATGCGCGTGTTTTGGATGCCACTATAACGCGCGCGCGTTGAGTCAAACCAAACCAATGGTTTTCACCGTCTCGCTGATGCGCTGGAATATTGGTATTGAGAATGGGGGATACAATCGCTTGCGTTAATTTCGCTTGTTTCAAGTCGGTCAGCCGACCAATATCCACCGTAAAAATCAGATCAGCCGGCGTATTGATGCCCTCGCTTTTAAGGCGTTCGAGCATGCCTTTTTTGGCGTACACGACATTGACTTTAATACCCGTGTCTTGGGTAAAAAGATCAAGCATCGGCGCGATAAGGTTGGGCTTGCGATATGAGTACACATTGACTTCTTCCACCGCTAAGGCAATTTGAGTAAGCGCAGCGAGCAACAAGCCCGCTGTTATTTTTGAATACATAAGCAGTACTGCTTAAAAAAGTCTAGGGAGCGCAAGATTATGCCAAATGCGAATGATTCTTAATACCCCGCACGAGATATTAATGAGAATTATTCTCATTTAGGTATTATTCCTCCATCGAGTCCGTGTTTGGCAAGCTAAAACTCCACTTTAGTTTAATAATGCATGAAGAATTACGCATCTACACCTATACTATCCACATGAATATTTTTCGATTGAACCCGCGCCTCAGGAACAGCAAATTTTGGCTATGCGTACTATTGTATGGGCTCTACTCCCCAGCAATCGCGTCGAACGATGCTAAACACCTATCTATCAATCATATTCCTGTGTGCATGAATTTTGGGTGTAAAGAAAAACAACATGTTGCGCTGACTCGAGCAGAATGGGATAGCGCTGCAAATTGGTTAAAACAGGACGCTGACTCGCCCGCGGCAGAACGACAGCAAATCAAACAAGCCATTGGCTGGATGGAAGTCTTGATAGGGCGGCATACGCCCACGCATAAAGATGTCGGTGGAGATTTGGGCAATGATAGTGCCGATTTTCCCGGACAACTCGATTGTATTGACGAAGCCAATAACACCACGACGTATTTGAGTTTATTCCAGCAGCATGGGCTACTCAAACATCATAAGGTAATCGATCAAGCCTACCGACGCGCAATTTTTGATCAGCATTGGGCGGGTCAGATTGAAACATTGAAAGACGGTCAGCGCTGGGTGGTCGACTCTTGGTTTCAGAACAACGGCTTTTTACCCTATCTGCAAAAAAGCGAAGCCTGGGAAGATATCCCTTTTTTCACTTCTTATTTAGACAGCTCGCAGCTCAACGCTGCTGAGAATAATTCTCTGCTCAGTAATTTATTCAATTGAGCCCATTCGGGCAAGCCTTTCCTGATGAAGTATTTCAATATTCACCCTTAGTTTTATCGTCCATCAAATATGTGGAAAAAAAATAATGGTCGCCGTGTAATTGTCGGCATGTCCGGCGGGGTCGATTCGGCCATTGCAGCGACGGAATTGCTGGAAGCGGACTATGAAGTTGTCGGACTGTTTATGAAAAACTGGGAAGAGGATGACGACGCTGAATATTGCGCCGCCGAAGCTGACCTTGCCGACGCGCGCGCGGTGTGTAACTTACTCAACATACCCCTGGAAACTGCCAATTTTTCTCATGATTACTGGGAAAATGTCTTTGTTCATTTTCTTAAAGAATATCGGGTCGGTCGCACACCCAACCCCGACGTGCTCTGTAACCGCGAAATCAAATTTAAAATATTCATGGAGTGGGCTATGTCCTTGGGAGCCGATTACATCGCAACGGGGCATTACGCGCAAAAAGGCATTAGCGAACATCGACTGTGCCTAGTGAACAGCGTAGATAAGGAAAAAGACCAGACTTATTTCCTCTATACACTCGGACAGCAAGAATTGATGAAAACCTTGTTTCCGATTGGCCATCTGCAAAAAGAGCAAGTCAGAACGCTCGCCGTTGATATCGGCCTACCGGTGCATGACAAAAAAGACTCAACCGGGATTTGCTTTATTGGAGAACGTCGATTTAGAGATTTTTTGAATCAATTTCTACCAGCGAAAACTGGAGAGATTCGTACCCTAGAAGGCGAAAAAATTGGCAGCCACACAGGCGCGATGTTTTATACCATCGGCCAAAGAAATGGCTTAGGTATCGGCGGATTAGACAAAGAAGACGATACTGGAGAACCTTGGTTTGTCGCGAGTAAAGATATTGAGAAAAACTTTCTGTTTGTTGTCCAAGGGCATAACCACCCGGCGCTACTAAAGAAAATAGTTATTGTCGAGGATCCAACCTGGGTCAGCGCCTGCCCACCTATCCTGCCGCTTTATTGCACGGCCAAAACTCGCTATCGACAGGCCGATCAAACTTGCGTTATCTCCGCCTACAGCAATCAATTGGTTCGGGTTGAGTTTTTTCAACCACAACGTGCGATCGCACCCGGACAATCCTTGGTATTCTATAAGGACAACAATTGCTTGGGTGGCGGTGTCATTCAGCAGGGCCTAAATGCCTAGTCTTGCTTAAGCAGCCAGTCGATAAAGGCGTCCTGAATAACATTGCCATTGCTAAAGTTTACCCTAGGGTGGTCTATAAAAAAGACCAGCGCATAATCCACGCCTTGGCTTGATCGAATATAGCCTGCCAAGGAGCGCACGCCCTTCAAATAACCTGTTTTAAGTCTAGCTCGGCCGCCTAATTGCAAATCAGGCTGGCGCTTTTTCATGGTGCCATCGATCCCACCCAAAGAAAAGGAAGCAAAAAACTCTGGCTGATATTCACTGTTTGAAGCCTCGCGCAATAAATTTCCCAAATTTTGCGCCGAGATTAAGCTGTTGCGCGAAAGCCCTGCGCCATTTTTAATCACCAGCTCTGGAAAATAAAAGTCTTTTTGAATGAGCCAAGCCCGTATCGCATCAATACCATCATAGACCGTGGCACCCGCCCCCGCTGCTTGGTATCCAAGGCTCAATAGGAGCTGTCTTGCCAATAGGTTATTAGAATATTTGTTCGCGCCTGTGATCACCTCGGCTAAGGTTTTACCGCTGCCAACATAAAAGGCCTCGGCTGTTTCTTTCACCTCCGCGTGCGCATAGCCCCCTTCGAACGATCCTCCTAGACTATGCCACAAATGACTAAATAATCCGTATAGATAAGCGTCTGCATCTAAAACTGACCGTTCTAAATCGTATGCCCCACACGCCCCGCGATAGCGCCCTTTAAAACTCACCCTAGCGCTACCCTTTGTTTGCGTCGTGCTCATTGACCATCCGTCTTTCGCGCCACGACACTTTCCTGCCTCGCGCACCAAGCGATTGTCGATTTGAATATTTGGCAGTGGCGGATCTAACGATACCTTTACCGCCGTATCGCTGGGATTCAAACGAAAGCGACTCGCGTTAAAGTTCACGATCGTGGCGGCCGGGCCAACATTGTATAAACGCGTGGGTTGTTTGTCGAAAGCCGCAGCGTCAAAATGTGGCAGATCATACCGACTACGGTCTATCAGCAAACTCCCCTTAATCGTTTTAAGCCCTAATTCTCGTAAGGCCACGAGGTGTAACCAGAATTGCTCTTTAACTAGATACGGATCACCGCCACCCTTAATAACTAAATCGCCGTCCAACACACCGTCCTTTAAATCTCCATTGATAAAGTACTGTGTGTCCCATGTGTGCGCCGGACCCAGCATTTCGAGCGCCGCAAAAGTGGTGAGCAATTTCATGACAGAAGCGGGATTGCGCGGAACGGTTGCTTGATGTGCAAGCAAAGGCTCAGAAGCACTTATTTCCATCACCCAAGCGCTCACTGAAGAAACTGGAATGTTAAAACGGCTTAATGCGTCCGCCACCGGAACCGGCATTTTGGCGTAAGCCACGCTCCAAAACATCACTATGATGCCGAGACAAAATCCAATCAGCCCACGCGATATCCCGCGCGCTTCGGCTGATCTTATTGGGGTGAGGGTGCTATAATTTCGGCTATCCATTTGAGCCTCATTGTAATCCATGCCAAGTAAAAACAAAGCAGTATTCAAGATACTATTTCGTCATCAAGACCAATTAATAGAGCTATATGCTCGAGGCGTTAGCCAAAGCAGCATGATGGCATTTGTTGAGGTTTCAGGGCTCATTTTTGATACCAAAACCGATGTTTTGATCGACCCTAGTGAAGAAAAACTAAAAACTGAATTCGGTGGCGTAAAAAGCACCTATATCCCGATTCACTCGATTATAAGAATTGACGAGGTCACCGAAACAGGGGCAAATAAAATCCGCCCCTTAGCAAGCACGGAAAAAGGCGGCAACGTCGTCACCTCATTTCCTTATTCACCCAAGCCCAAACCGTAAATTCACAGGAGCCAATCAAATGAAGGTCTTCAAATACATTGCCTTAAGCTTATGTGCGGTATTACTCATTCTAGGTATCGCAGGCTTTTTCCTACCCACCACGCAGCACTTGGAGCGCGAAATTACCATCGAAGCACCCGCGAGCAGCGTGTTTGAATACCTGAACGATTTTCATAAGTTCAATGAATGGTCGCCCTGGGCAAAATTTGATTTGGCGACACAGTACGACTACTCTGGCCCCGAAACGGGCGTTGGCGCCAAAGTTAATTGGTCCAGCGAAAACCAGCACGTGGGCAGTGGCTCACAAGAAATTCTTGAATCGGTTCCTAATAAGTTTGTTAAAACCGCGCTGGATTTTGGCGCGGGTAGCCCAGCGAACGCCAGCTTCTCCTTGAGTGAAGCCGCCGGCCAAACCACGTTGGTTTGGGGATTTGATACAGAGCTCGATACAATTGTCTCGCGCTATTTCGGCTTGATGCTGGATAAGTGGGTGGGGACATCTTATGAAGAAGGCTTGGCCAATCTCAAGGAACTCCTTGAATCGAAATAGCCGGAAACAAGCAATTTTAATATCTAAAAACTAAGCTCAGAATGCAGAACGACCAAAGTTTAGAACGCATGGAAATGGCAGATTTTGCCGAACGCGCCTACTTAAATTACTCTATGTACGTCATCCTCGATCGTGCACTGCCGCACGTCGCCGATGGATTAAAGCCTGTGCAGCGGCGCATCGTTTATGCGATGAGTGATCTGGGGTTGCACGCCACCGCCAAATACAAAAAGTCTGCTCGCACGGTCGGTGATGTATTGGGAAAATTCCATCCGCACGGCGATTCCGCGTGCTACGAAGCGATGGTCTTAATGGCGCAGCATTTTAGCTATCGCTATCCATTGATTGACGGACAAGGCAACTGGGGTTCGCCGGATGACCCCAAATCATTTGCCGCGATGCGTTATACCGAATCACGGATGACACCGTATGCCAAGTTACTGCTACAAGAGCTAGGCCAGGGCACCACCGATTGGGGTTTGAATTTTGACGGCACCTTAAAGGAACCCCGCTTGCTGCCCGCGCGCGTACCCAACGTGTTGTTGAACGGCGCATCGGGTATCGCCGTGGGCATGGCCACCGACATCCCGCCGCATAATATGCGCGAAGTCATTAGCGCCTGTGTTCATTTGCTCGAAACACCCAAGGCGACCACCGCTGAATTGTGTGAATTCATTCTAGGGCCTGATTTACCCACCGAGGGCGAAATCATCACCCCCCGCGCTGAAATACTCGAGATGTATGAGACCGGGCGCGGCTCGGTGCGGCAACGCGCAATATGGGAAAAACAAAAGGGCGAGATCATCATTTCGGCGCTCCCGTATCAAGCATCTGGGAGCAAAATTCTGGAACAAATCGCGGCGCAAATGGCGGCGAAGAAACTGCCGATGGTGTCCGATCTGCGCGATGAATCTGATCAAGAAAACCCCACGCGCTTGGTCATCGAACCGCGCTCGAATCGGGTTGATGTTGAAGCTTTGATGCAACATCTTTTTGCCACCACCGATCTAGAGAAATCTTATCGCATCAATTTAAATATGATTGATGTCAGTGGCTCACCGCGCGTTTTTACCCTCAAAGAGTGTTTACAGGAATGGTTAGATTTTCGCTTAAGCACGGTTCGTCGGCGTTTGACGTATCGCTTAGAACATGTAACTGACCGATTGCACCTACTCGAAGGCTTGATGGTCGCGTTTTTGAATATCGATGAAGTCATTCGTATTATTCGTAACTCAGACAAACCTAAACCAGCCTTAATATCTGCTTTTGACCTGTCCACGCGCCAAGCTGAAGCGATCCTCGAATTAAGATTGCGTCAGATTGCCAAGCTTGAAGAAATTAAAATTCAACAAGAGCAATCTGAGCTGGCCGAAGAGCAGGGTAAACTCGACGCCTTGCTTAAATCGAATCGGAAACTCAAAACCATGGTTCGCAAAGAGTTGGTCGCCGACGCTAAGGAGTTTGGCGATGAACGCCGCGCGCCCTTGGTTTCACGTAAGGCCGCCAAAGCCTTGGAGGAGAACCAATTGATTCCATCAGAATTGATTACCGTTATCCTGTCGGAAAAAGGCTGGATACGCGCGGCGAAAGGGCATGATATTGACGTACAAAATTTAAACTTTAAGTCGGGTGACCGCTTACTCTGTCACGTTGCAGGAAGAAGCAACGACCCTTTGGTTGTGCTTGATTCAACGGGACGAGCCTATAGCCTCACCGCGCATTCGCTGCCCTCAGCACGCAGTTTGGGCGAGCCGCTCAACAGTGGTTTAAACCCGCCGAATGGAGCCAGCTTTCAGAGCATGATGCTCGCCGAGGCCTCGCAACAATACATCTTAAGCAGCAGTGCTGGCTACGGTTATATTGGCGAACTCGGCGAAATGGTCTCGCGCAATAAAGCGGGTAAAGCAGCGCTGAAGGTGCCCGACGGCGCAACCGTTCTACAAGCACAAAAAGTAGACAATGTTGATGACGACTGGATCGCAGTGGTCTCCAACACGGGGAGATTATTGATCTTCACCGCGTTTGAGTTGCCAACACTCTCGCGCGGCAAGGGTGTCAAATTGATCAATATCCCGAAAGGAAAATTTACCACCGGTGAAGAATTCGTGGTGAGTATTTGCGCCTTTCACGAAGGTCAGAAGTTACGCGTTCACGCAGGCAAACGCTACGTCAACTTAAAACCCAGTGATTTTGAGCCCTACATTGGTAGTCGTGCACAACGCGGGAAGTATCTTCCTCGCGGTTTTCGACTGGCTCAAATTATTGAAGCAATAGATTAGCATTGCGACAATTTTTAGACACCTACACGGGCAAAATGCACGGCGTCTTACGCTGGCACCAACTTGAAACGATTTGGCACAAGCTATCAGCAGACGAGGGATGGTACTTGTACGAGATCGGCAGGAACCTGCCTGAAGAACGCATTACAGCCTATGAACTACAAGCCGCTACGCGCGAAATTGATGACTTTTTGCATCAAGAGCACGATGCGGATTTTTGCGGGCTGGTCTATACTGACAATTTGGACAATCCAAGCTTACTCAAAATTTATCATCCAAAAAAAATGGGTGCATCTTGTGGCAGCAGCAGATCAACGGTTTTACCCAAGTGGACTTTATCGAAGATGCCTCCGATAGATCTGATCGAGTGGTCGCTGCAAAAAAACGAAAAGCCTGCTTGGTGGAAACACATGCTGAAAAAATCTGCCTAAGGCCAAGCAAGCCTGATGACGAGCCAATTAAAAAGCATTACTTAAAGCGCCCACAGCATAACTCCAGCACAAGATAAAGTGCCTAATAGTTTCCAATCTTTTCGCTAAAATATCGCGCAATCGCTTGCTATTACCCTCCATTTTGTCAAACACCTTGCAAACATTATCTCCTTTTCCTATGCGCTTTTTTATGCAGAGGTCTCTTAAGATTAACGGTAAGTGTTTTGCCCCCGAAGCCGTCGCGAATGTCGTGAGCCCGTACCGTGACGCTATCCACCTCCGGCGGAATAACGATATTGCTTTGTGAGCGGGTGAAGGGTTGCTCCTCAATGTGTGGGTGCCACAGGGTTTTTGTAAATGCCTCCGTTGAATTTGGTTTTATTACCTTACCATTTGGCAATATCACGTCCCAGCCATCAGCATAATCCTCCCAGCCGGTGTCTGGATGTTCGACGCTTACCCTGAAAGTCCAAGTGCCATTGCTGTTCTCGTTCGCTTCAACATTGAGCACATCTGCATTGCCCTGCGCAGCGATCGTGTCGAGCGACAATATTAAGAATACGGCACCTAAAACACTAAGAACAATTTTTAAACCTTGTTTCATTTGTTTCTCAAAAAGATCGTTGCTGAGTTGTCCTTCCATCATATTACATCAGTGAGACACAGCGAACGTGGTAAAGTTCGCGCTCCTGATTTCTTCCTCGCAAGATCTTGAACACCGAGCTCAATATTCTCTATACCGGCGGCACTCTCGGCATGGTGCCCAGCACAAAAGGCTTGGTGCCGGGAAGTGATTTAGCCGCGCGTTTTAGAAAGTTACTTGCTCGTTCCCCGGGCGATCAAGCTACGCTTAAGGACATCAATTGGACAATCACAGAAATGCGACCGTTGCTCGACAGCGCCAATATGATGCCTGCAAACTGGGAGAATCTGGCGGATCACTGCAAGCAGTCAGAGAATCAAGCGATGGTGATAGTGCAAGGCACCGATACGCTTGCCTATACTGCCAGTGCCTTGGCTTTTTTGCTTTCGTCCACCGAAAAAACCATCATTATCAGCGGCGCACAAAAGCCTTTAGAAGCGGAGCATGGCGATGCGGCTGGCAACCTCATAGGCGCCTTGGTCGCTGCGCGTGATGCAAAGTTCGGTGTATGGGTCTATTTCGACAAACAACTCTTGCCCGCGTCTAGAGTCGTCAAAAAGGACGCGCTGAATCCCGCCGGTTTTGCCGCCCCTCGGCGGGGCCTTGGTTCCGCTCCGTCCAACAACACGCCGCTTAAGTGGCAAGCCAAAACACGCAATTGGAGTGATCTCAACATCCCTGTCGTGCATTTTACACCCGGCGAAATGGGCACACATTTAGACACACTGATCGCCGCAGACCCCCAAGCAATTATTTTATCTTTATACGGCTTGGGAACATTGCCTGATCGTAACGCCGAGGTACTCGGCGCACTTGCAATCGCGCAATCTCAAGATGTCGTCGTGGTCGCGATCTCTCAATCATATATTGGGCAAATCGATTTTTCCGTTTACGCAACGGGTTCAAAATTGGCGAAACTCGGCGTCATCAGCGGCCGCGATATGACCTTGGAAGCCGCCTATACAAAACTCATGGTGTTGTTCCGCATGGGCTATTCTCGCGATGAAATTCGAGCACTATTGCCACGACCCATTGCAAACGAGTTGAGCCCCTAACGATGCCCGACGCTCGCATTCAAAAAAACAAACTCAATCTGGAAACCGCACAAATCGCCTGGACGGAACTACAGCGGTTTTTTGCCGCGGGCTCAGTAATATGGGCGGATGCACAGCTCGATCTCATAGACGTAGCGCACGCCATCGCAGAAGACGACAGCAGGCTAGTTAAGCAATGGATGGATGCTCAACAGATCGCGCAAGTGTCTGATCAACAAGCCAAGCAGTGGCTCGCAGAAGATGCGCTTTTATGGTCGGTGGTAGTGCGGCCATTGGTCGTTATTCAAGAGATACGCCGTTCATAATTATGAGTGAATTGGCCATTGTTCTACTGCTCGCTTGCCTGCCCGCTTTAGGGAATTTAACCGGTGGCGTGGTTGCTGAGCTCTTTAAGGTATCACGCGGGGCACTAAGCATTGCCCTGCACTTAGCCGCCGGTATTTTGATCGCGGTGGTCGGCCTTGAACTGATGGGCGGCGCCTTGGAACATTCACCCCAGTGGCTAATCTTGCTGGCATTTATTGGCGGCGGCTTATTCTATTTGCTGATTGATAACAATATCGACACCCTATCTCGCCGTATGGGCTTGAGTGAAAAGCAACATACCGGCTCGGTCGCCATCTATATTGCCGTATCGATAGACCTATTCACTGACGGCATTATGATCGGCGCGGGTACGAGCATTAGCTATAGCCTCGGCCTATTGCTGGCCATCGGCCAAGTATCGGCTGATCTTCCTGAAGGCTTTGCTTGCAACGCCAGCTTCCAAAGCGCGGGTGTCGAGCGTTCGAAAAGATTGGTATTGATGGTCTCGTTTTTTATTCCAGTACTGCTTGGCGCCTTGATTGGTTATGGCTTAGTGCGTAACGCGGATGTGTTTTATCAGTATTTGCTGCTCGCCTTTACCGCCGGAATACTGCTCACCACAGCCATTGAAGATATGCATGGTGAGGCACACGAAGTTGACGTGCCGCACTATTCGCCAATTGCCCTTGTGCTAGGTTTTAGCCTATTTGCGTTGGTCAGCATTTATTTTTAGCCCTTCCCTGCTTGCCCCTTTTATCTATGCCCCCGCGATTTAATTTCTGTTAGGCTCTCTGCCCGTTTAGCCATCAAACCCCACGTATGAGATATCTGCTCGCCATAGTATTAAACGGTATTGCCCAAATTGAGTATGATCGCAACAAGCCCTTGCCCACCAAGCAAGCCGATTACATTGATAAGATGGATACCCGCATGAACAATGGAATCGGTATTGGTGAAAAAGAAATTCCCAGCCCTGACAGCGATCAACGTGCCCAGTTTGTGGCGTCCAATCTCTACCACGCGATCAAGGCCAATAACGAAACCATTGCCGCTGCGATGACCGCATATTTAGCGGTAAGAGTCCCTGCGCTCAAGCAAGTTCAAATATCAGACAAAGAAGGTGACGTTGCAATTGAGTTGATTTACGACAAGGAATACAAAGGGCAGATTGGCGTGAGATTCGAGGCTTAGCTGCCTTTCTCCACAAATCTTTAGTCCACGCTGAAGGAGGAATCAGCAATCTATCGGCGGGTTATTCAAAACAGAAGAAGTAGAAGTTAAACCGAGTAACGTGCGTTTTCGCACAGAACGGGGTCAATTGAAAAGTTAGTATTCTTTTCACTGACAATCAACTGAATTTCACTATTGAGCCCGCAATTTGAAAATACTACCCATTGATCGACTAATACAACTTGGTTTGCTGTTACTCATCCCTAATGCACTTTTCGCCGGTAGCTGCGGAGAACAATTCGCGCGTTGTGCCGCACTGACTAATCATTGCGACAGAGCAACTTGTGCAAAGCAGGCGCTAGATTACGACTATTGTCCGGATCGAGCTGATCACGTTTACATGGTCTACCAATATGAATTAGGGCTTTGCAATCAAAACCAAGCTCAGCGGCGCCAAGAGGGTAATGTGCGATCAAGTGACTGGGGGAAAAACACTTGGAACAATACGATTCAACAAATTGGCGACGTCGCAGATAAAATTCAAAACCGATCAACAAGCCACGAACGTAATCAAGCTTTACTTCAGTCTTCCCGAAATATAGCGTGGGGCATGCACCGGTGGCGAAACGGTATCACCATCGGTTCCGCCGGCATTGCTGGTGTAGCATTGTGGAGTCTAAGCTGGCCTTGGCTGATCGGTGGCGCTGCCGTCAGCGGCGTTATAGGTTATTTCAGCCCCGATATGTTTGGAGTTGTTACAGAAAGAATGTTTGGTGGCTAAATATTGAGGCTGCGAATTCCTGTCAAAGCCCAATCGTGTAAGCCAAGCCTACCAAGGCGGAGGCAGCAATCACCGGCACAAAGCCTATCTTAAAGCGGAATAATGCGATAAATGCCGCAATACCAATGAGGGCTGAAAACCACTCGAAACTACCGTCGAAGCCTTCCGGCCATAAGACGTGATAAGCAAAAAACATCGCTAAATTTAGGATCACGCCGACCACCGCTGCCGTGATGCCAGTGAGCGGCGCGGTGAATTTAAGATCATCACGCGTGGCTTCCACGGCGGGCCCACCCGCCAAGATAAATAAAAATGACGGCAAAAAAGTAAAAAATGTCGCCACGCTTGCGCCTATAAATCCTGCCAACGGTAGCATGCTCGCACCAAAAATGGCCTTGGTCCATGCCCCCACAAAGCCAACAAACGCGACCACCATAATCAGCGGGCCGGGCGTTGTTTCACCCAGCGCTAAACCATCGATCATTTGTGTGCCACTTAACCAGCCGTACTGATCGACCCCGCCCTGATAGACATAAGGCAATACAGCATAAGCGCCACCGAATGTCACCAACGCCGCCTTACTAAAAAACACACCCATTTGGCTTAAGGTGCTTTGCCATCCGCCTTGACTGACCAACCATGCCATGACCAGCGCACCCAACGCTAAGCCAACACTGAGCACAGATAAAACACGGCTTACTTTAAACTGGGCGTGATCAGGCGTTGGCGTGTCATCATCGATGATCGCAGGCCCAAAGCTTTCACCCGATGCACCGTGGTGCGCGCTGGCTGCGAACTGCTCCGGCCACAGTTTGGCACCCATTATGCCCATCAAGCCAGCGGCCAATACGATGTATGGGAAAGGAATTTTAAGCGCAAAAATCGCGATAAAGGCGAGCACCGCGATCCCGCGTGTTAGCGTATTCGGCAATGCTCGAGAGCCGATTCGATACGCTGCAAATAAAACTATCGCGGTGACCGCGGGCTTGATCCCATACAGAACGCCCGCCACAGCCGGCACATTACCGTACGCCAAATAAACCCACGTCAAGCCGCTCAATATCAGCAAGGAAGGCAGCACAAATAAAACGCCCGCCATCACACCGCCCCTTACGCCGTGCATCAACCAACCGATATAGGTCGCTAATTGCTGTGCTTCGGGGCCGGGTAATACCATGGTGTAATTCAGCGCATGTAAAAAGCGTTTTTCGGAAATCCAGCGGCGCTTTTCCACCAGTTCTTGGTGCATCATACTGATCTGCCCCGCGGGGCCGCCAAAACTAATAAAGCCCAACTTGAGCCAATACAAAAAAGCTTCCGTTAATGAAATTGGCGGGGGGGCGATTTGATCCGTACTCATCAAATTTCTGTCGCTTTACGTTACGAAAAATCTAATAACGAGGGCTCGTAATCTGAGGGCGCTTCATAACCCAATAAATTGAAAACAGTCGCTGCAAGATTCACCAAGCCTGCGTTAGTAATGTCGGTTCGAAGCGTGTATTTTTTTGAGGAGCGCGCATCGACAATCGCAAACGGCACGGGGTTTAAGGTATGCGAGGTTTTTATTTGTCGCTGCCCGTCTTGCTCAAAGAAGATCTCTTCAGCGTTGCCGTGATCCGCCGTGACCAAGACCACCCCATTTAATTTTTTAACCGCTTTAATCAACTCGCCCACGCATTGATCGACCGTTTCGACTGCGATAATGGTCGCGTTAATATCACCGGTATGGCCGACCATGTCGCCATTGGCAAAGTTAATGCGGCCAAAGCGCATCCCCGGCTCATTCAAACATTCGATAGTGGCGTCGGTAATTTCCTTCGCTTTCATTTTTGGTTTTTGTTCAAACGGCACCACGTCTGATTTAATCTCTTCGTAACGCTCTAGTTCCTCGCACAAATAACCCGAACGATTGCCGTTCCAAAAATAGGTGACATGACCAAATTTTTGCGTCTCGCTGACAGCAAAGGTTTTCAAGCCCTCTGCGCATAGATACTCCACCATGGTGCGTTCAATTACCGGTGGCGAGACCAAATAATTTGTGGGGATATGCAAGTCGCCGTCATATTGGATCAAGCTGCAAAAAAACAAGTCGGGTCGCGCACCCCGATCAAACTCGTCAAATTCGTCTTGCTCTAAGGCGCGCGAAATTTCCATCGCACGATCTCCGCGAAAATTAAACAACACCACCGCATCACCGTCATGCATCGGGCCTTTAGGCTTACCTTTCTCATCAACAACCACAAAGGCGGGAATATCTTGATCCGTACCACTTGGATTCGCCGCGTAATACGCTTCGACTGCAAGTTCAGCCGAGGGGCTTGTGTCGCCCACGCCCCTGACATGACAATCGTAACCCTCTTTAACCATCGCAAGGTTGGCGTTATATCTGTCCATGGTGATCGCTTGACGGCCGCCGCCTGATGCAAGCTGATAATCCCTATCCTGTGCGTTGATTTGATCGAGTCGCTGCTTGAGCATTGCTAGGTACTTGAGCGCCGATTGTGGTGCAACGTCTCGCCCGTCGAGCAAGACATGGATTCGCACCCGTGCCACGCCAGCATCGCTCGCCGCTTGTAACATTGCGAGCAAGTGCGCAATGTTTGCGTGCACATTGCCGTCAGACAACAAGCCTAAAAAATGCAAGGTACCGCCTGCCAAGCCTCTTTGAACACAGGCTTGCCAATGATCGTTGCTAAATATTTCGCCACTCTCAAAAGCCTGATTAACCAAACTCGCGCCTTGTGCAATGACCCGGCCCGCGCCCAGGGCATTGTGCCCCACTTCGCTATTGCCCATGTCGCCATCGCTGGGCAAGCCCACCGCGTGACCATGCGTGATTAATTCCGTGCTTAATTTGCTCTGCATTAATTTGTCGAGCACGGGCGTGTGTGCGCGCGTCACAGCATTACCTGGTTGATCAGGCGCTAAGCCGATCCCGTCCATCACGATCAATAATACCGGGCCTTCGCAGCCTGAAAATGATTCTAAGGAATTGAGCTTAAGTGTCATGTCTTGATTGTATCCAATTGTAGCGACAATGCTTTAAGTGCTTTGCCACGATGGCTGAGCGCGTTTTTTTGCTCTGCGCTCAATTCAGCCGAGCTGCATTGCTCGCTTGGTAGATAAAAAATGGGGTCATAGCCGAAGCCGCCTTCACCCTGGGGCTGCTCGGCAATCATGCCGTCCCAACTGCCTTCACAGATGATGGGCGATGGATCGTTCTGGTGTCGCATAAAAACCATCACACATCGAAAACGTGCGCCGCGTTGCTGCGCAGGAACGTCTCGCATCGCAAGTAATAATTTTTCCAGATTATCGCGATCACTCGCGCCTACTCCAGCGTAACGCGCGGAAAATATTCCAGGCGCACCTTGCAAGGCATCGACCTCTAAGCCGGAATCATCGGCAATTGCGCCTAACCCAGTATGCGCACAAGCATGGCGCGCTTTGATGATCGCATTTTCAACGAAGCTCAAGCCATCTTCCACGGCTTCGCTGGTATTAAAATCACTCTGTGGGACGACCTCCCAACATGCGTCCGATAATATCGCACGCATCTCGCGCAATTTGCCTGCATTGCCCGTGGCCAACACTACCCTTTGCATTGATTTAGTCCGCGCCGAGCGCGTCATTTTGCAGTTGGTGAAGTTCCTGGATGCCCTTTTGGGCGTATGCCAGCAAGGTCGTCATTTCTTCCATGGAAAATGGCGCAGCCTCGGCAGTTCCTTGTACCTCAATAAACCCGCCTTGATCATCCATCACCACATTCATATCGGTTTCGGCACATGAGTCTTCGTCGTAGTCTAGATCCAGAACGGGAGCACCCTCATAAATCCCCACGGATACCGACGCGATTTGTCGGATAATTGGGTTTTCTTTTAACAGCCCCTGCTCAAGTAAGCCTGCAATCGCATCGGCCATTGCCACGTAAGCGCCGGTAATCGAGGCGGTTCGTGTGCCGCCATCGGCTTGAATCACATCACAATCGATCAAGATTTGCCGTTCGCCGAGTTTATTTAGATCGACCGCTGCGCGTAATGATCGGCCGATCAAGCGCTGGATTTCTTGGGTTCGCCCGGATTGTTTGCCGCGCGCGGCTTCACGCCCCATGCGCGTATTGGTCGAGCGTGGCAACATCCCGTATTCAGCGGTGATCCAGCCCTGCCCCTTGCCTTTTAAGAAGTGTGGGATGCGTTCTTCTACAGTGGCCGTACATAAAACGCGCGTGTGCTTAAAGCTGACCAATACAGCACCTTCCGCGTGGCGGGTAAAGTGGCGCTCAAAAGAAACTTCGCGCATTTCGTCGGGCTGGCGTTGACTGGGTCGTAACATAAATTTTTGCGGGTTTTTTGAAGCGCTGAATTTTACTGTAATTCGCAGCGTGAAGTCGCCTTTGTCGAGACTAAGTGCCGCTTCGCACAGGATGCATAAGTTTGCACCACAATGGTGCGAACCCGGGGCGTAAATGTTTACAGTCATCTATCTGCCCATAATAATCGGCTCAACCCTTGCTAACAGCCCTAAGCATTTTGCAATGTGCTGTTTTAAGCGAGGAATTTTTGATCAACATGAGGAATACAAGATGAAAATGGTAACAGCCATCATTAAGCCCTTTCGGCTTGACGATGTCCGAGATGCACTCTCTGAGTCCGGCATCACGGGCATGACCGTCACCGAAGTCAAAGGCTTTGGTCGTCAAAAAGGCCACACTGAACTATATCGCGGCGCTGAATACACCGTCGATTTTCTACCCAAGGTTAAGATTGAAGTCGCCGTCAGCGCCGACAAACTAGACGCCGTGGTCGAAGCCATCATGCAAGCAGCTCAAACCGGCAAAGTCGGCGACGGCAAAATGTTTGTCACCGATATCGAAAAAACCGTGCGCATTCGTACCGGTGAAGTCGATAGCGACGCACTATAAACAGAGGATAGAACAATGGAAAACAATATATTTGAATTACAGTACGCACTCGACACATTTTATTTTCTGATATGTGGCGCACTGGTGATGTGGATGGCGGCAGGCTTTTCGATGCTCGAAGCCGGCCTTGTCCGCTCAAAAAATACAGCGGAAATATTGACCAAAAACGTGGTCTTATATTCAATCGCCTGTATTGCCTATTTAGCGGTCGGTTACGACATTATGTATGATGGCGGGGTCTTCTTAAAAGATATCGCACTCGATGGTGCAGACAATGCAGATGCTATGGTCGGTGCAGTCTTGGCTGAATCAGCAGAAGCAGGTTTTAATGGCGGCTCGGTTTACTCAAACGCCTCTGATTTCTTCTTTCAGGTTGTGTTCGTTGCCACCGCAATGTCTATCGTTTCAGGTGCGGTTGCTGAGCGCATGAAATTGTGGGCATTTTTTGCCTTTGCAATTGTGATGACCGCTTTCATCTATCCGATGGAAGGCGCTTGGACGTGGGGCGGAAAATCTGTCTTTGGTTTGTACAGCTTGGGTGATCTTGGCTTCTCCGATTTCGCGGGATCAGGCATCGTTCATATGGCAGGTGCTGCAGCGGCTTTAGCGGGCGTCTTATTGCTCGGCGCGCGTAAAGGTAAATACAATGCGGATGGGTCGGTTAATCCGATTCCAGGCGCGAATTTACCTTTGGCCACCCTCGGTACGTTTATCTTATGGCTGGGTTGGTTCGGTTTTAATGGTGGCTCTGTCTTAAAGCTCGGTGATATTGCCAGCGCTAACTCGGTCGCAATGGTGTTTTTAAATACCAATACCGCCGCCGCAGGGGGCGCAGTGACCGCAATGGTCGTCGCGCGCTTGATGTTCGGTAAGGCTGATTTGACCATGATCCTAAACGGCGCACTGGCCGGTTTGGTGGCGATCACCGCTGAACCTTCAACTCCAACGCCTTTAGCCGCAACGCTGATCGGCGCGGTTGGTGGCATGATCGTTGTGTTCTCAATTGTTGCTTTAGACAAATTGAAAATTGATGATCCGGTCGGCGCGATATCCGTTCACGGGGTGGTCGGCGCATGGGGATTAATGGCTGTTCCATTAACCAATACCGGCGCGACCTTTATGGCGCAACTCATCGGCATGGCAACGATCTTCGGCTGGGTGTTTGGTGCAAGCTTTATCACTTGGGCCATCATTAAAATGATCATGGGCATTCGTGTCGATGAATCCGAAGAATATGAAGGCCTAGATATCGGCGAGTGTGGTTTGGAGGCTTATCCAGAATTCACTCGATAGATTTACCCTCGATAGCGGTCTTTAACTAGACTTTTTAGCCACCGTCCTTGGGCGGTGGCTTTTTTTTGGGTACGCATTGTCTGTTTACCCGTGCTTCTTTGAGCGTCTGCTTAATCTAAAAACCATTACACCCCCCCAACCAAACAAGAACAAAAGAAAGCCTGCTGGATCTAAATGCGCCCGATGAGTTCAATGCCCAAGGCGTAATAATTTAAGGAGTAGGTATCGTCCCATTAATCCTTTAATCAGGCTGTCTATCATTTTGGTGCTATTTTCTTGTGGACAAGACTAAGTCTATTCCAAAACATCTATTTCCGCTATAATTGGTTTTTAAAAGCGGTTAATCATTCGGAATGGCATAATGGAACTTATTAGAAAGCTTGGTGGAATTGTAACAATATTCTTGAGCATTGTGTTGTCACCAGTTGCACAATCAACCGACGATGATATTTTAGATATGCTGCCAGGGATTCTGGCTGGTGTAAATAAAGTTCCACCTCCAAACCCACAGTGGGCAGTATACAATGGAGTGTGTTGTAGCGCTTCGAGCGCTACTTTCTCTGTTACACAGGGCGGCATCACACAGTCTTCAGTAGCGCCCTCATGCTCGATAGAAGCAACTTTGTCCTCATATAGAGAAACCACCCCGGGACAGAAAACCTTTTCATCCATCTTAAGGTCGTCTGGATGTGGGGATTTAGGCCCAATCGTATCTCCGTTCACTTTAGAAGCTGCTAAACAGTACGTTTTTGTCGCTGAATTTGAAGGAGGAGGTGTTTCTGTCAATGTCTACTCTAGCGACATAGCTTTACGTACAAAAAGAGACTCTAGCAGTGAGGGTGAACTTACATACAATTTTTCCAGTATGGCGAAAGAATATTCTGCAAAGATAAAAATACCTCAATCGCCAAACAGTGTAGGTCAATTTAGGAAAGCTAAGCAAAATGATTGATAGGAATACATACAGTTAATTCAAGGTTTTAGATCGGAATAACACAGAATTAGTAAATCAATCGGCTCTAGCCTCCCTCCCCTTCGGGCGGTGGCCTTTTTCTTGTGCCTTTATTGAGAAAAAGACTTTAAAACAAGCTCACCGGATCAATGTCGATAGACCATTTGATTCCTCTATCCTTGAATGATTCTACCCGCGGTATCCACACCGCCAGCCATTGGTGCAAGACTTGTCGCCGCGACGCGCTAACCAGCAATTGCGCATGGTATTGACCACCGCGCTTGAACATCGGGCTTTGTACTGCGTCAAAACATACCCCTCCCTCCGCTTGGATTTGTCTGCCCTGTTGCGCGACGGTTTGTAGAAACTGCATGACTTCCGCTGCGTCTTGGCTGCGCGCTCGCCACAAAGCGATATGTGTATAGGGCGGAAATTGCGCGAGCTTGCGCTGGGCTAGCTCCGCCTCGGCAAAATCTGCATATCGATGCGCCGCAACGGCCTGAATAGCCGGATGCGAAATCAAGTTGGTTTGGATGAGCACTTGGCCTTTTTCTTGGCCGCGACCCGCACGGCCTGCGACCTGAATGAGCTGCTGCACCAATTGCTCGGGGGCCCTAAAGTCGATGCTGTGTAATCCTTGATCAGCATTCACCACCACCACCAGCTGCACAGCTGAAAAATCGTGACCTTTACTGATGAGCTGTGTGCCGACTAATATATCAATTTCCTGTGCATGCACCTTGGCCATCGCCGATTGTAATTTGCGCGCACTACCCAGCTCATCGCGGTCAAATCGTTGGATGCGTGCAGCGGGAAATAGCTCACCCAGTCGCTCTGCAATTTTTTGTGTGCCTTCACCTAAATTAAGCAGGCTCGCCTCACCGCAGGCTTCACATACCTTCGGCGCAGCGCGCTTGGCGCCGCAGTGGTGGCATTGCAAACTGACACGGTGACTCGTCATGTTCGCATCGCAGCGCTTGCACTGCATCGTCACCTGACAGCTCGCGCAATACATCACCGGCGAATAGCCCCGCCGATTGATAAACACCAGGGCTTGCTTTTTCTTCTCTAGGGTTTGTTTAAGTGTTTGCACCACCGCATCACTTAAGCCCCCTTCCTCTGGCCGCGAGTTTAGATTCACCAACGTAATATCGGGCAAGTCGCTGCCTTTGATTCGCGAAGGAAGTACCAGATGTTGATAGCGTCCCTGCTCGATATTGTGCAAGGTCTCAAAAGACGGCGTCGCCGAACCCAAGAGCACAGGAATATTCCCCAGCTGCGCGCGTTTGACCGCCACCGAACGTGCATGGTAGCGCAAGCCTTCCTGCTGCTTATATGACAGATCATGTTCTTCATCGACGATGATCAGACCCAGCGCCTTAAACTCCAAAAATATGCCCGAGCGGGTCGCAAGAACGACGTCAATTTCGCCACTACGGACTTGCCACCACACCCGATAACGCGCCGCCGCGCTCATGCCCGAATGAATTTGCGCAACGCGACTGCCAAAGCGGCGCTCAAAGCGCTGTCGGTGTTGGTCGGTGAGCGCGATTTCCGGCAGCATCACCAACGCCTGTTGCTGTTTCGCCAAGACTTTATCAATCAAACCAAAATACACTTCGGTCTTACCACTGCCCGTCACGCCATCGAGCACATGGCAAGCAAATGAATCGAGCTGAGCAGAAACCTGCTTTACCGCCGCCTTCTGCGCGTCGCTCAACGTATTGGATTTTTCGCTCGCGGGTCGAATTTCCGGGCTCGGAATCTCGCTGAATGGTGTGAGAAACTCCTTTTCTATTAGCGCACGAATCGCGGGCTTTGCATTGGGTATTTCTGCGAGCAATTCGGTGATTAAAACGGGTGATTCTGCGGCGTCGATTTGCGCCATCACAGCACGTTGTACCGGGGCGTTTTTTAGCGACGATTTGCCCGTTCCCGAAGGCGCTTTGACACGTAGATATTGCGCCTGCAAGCCATGGGTTTTATCCATGCCATTTCGCAGGACGGTTGGCAGAACTGCGTGCCAAACCTCGCCAATGGGGTGGTGATAATACTGTGCCAGCCATTGCACCATTGCAATACTGGTTTCTGAAAACAAGGCGGGTTCATCCAACACCTCGCCAACGGCTTTAAGCTTAAACCCAGTGGGCGCTTTGCGCGGATAGGCCACTACCACACCCAGCACTTTTCGTCTTCCAAATGAGACTTTTACGCGCGCGCCGATTGCGGGCAGCCGGTCGCTCGCTCGATACGTAAACGCTTGGCGAATCGGCACATCAATCGCGATGTTAACTAGCGTTGTGGCGACAGGTTTAGCGGCTTTGGGCATACAAAGAATGTATCACGCTGGCGCGCTAGGCGAACGACAAATTCTCTAGCCCCTTCTCAAGGCACTAGAAAATTTAACAACGCAAAGCGCCCTAAATTTGTTCCACAAGTTCTGTGGATAAGTTTGTGTATAAAGCTCGCTGCTTATCCATTTAGCTTAGAACAAAGAATGCTAGGGTGAAGCTGATTAAAAATTAGTCAATTTATTATATAGTCTTTATATTCAGCTGTTTACATGGTTTTTATGCGTGCCATCTCAGGCATCTGATGTAAGCGTTTATATTTGTATTACGAAAAACGCGGTTTGTGTATAGTTTTACAAAACGAGCGATATTAATAGTGCTGCTTTACGACGGTCGCATTCACCTATGCAATCAATGATACAGTCGGTCAATGATCGACTGGCATGACATCACAGCACAAATTAACACCGCCAGCGGCCTGACGCTCAACGCCAGCGTTGTGAAATCAGTGGGCGGTGGCAGCATCAATTCAGCCTATCTTCTGGGCGAGCCCAATCAAGGCGTATTCGTCAAAACCAACCGCCCGAATCAACTCGGAATGTTCCTCGCAGAAGCAGCGGGCTTGGCGTCATTGTCTGAGGCCAATGCGATTGCTGTCCCCACCGTCTATTGCACGGGGAAAACGCGAGGGGTTGCTTTTATTGCCATGCAGGCGCTTAAAATTGGACGCGCTAAAACCGCCTCTAAGCAGCAATTTGGATCACAGCTCGCTGCCATGCATCGCTTTCAAAAACAGCGCTTTGGTGCCGCCATCAACAATACGATAGGGTACACGCAGCAAGTGAATACATGGCACGATAATTGGTTTACTTTTTGGCGAGAAAACCGGCTTAATTTTCAGCTTGATTTGGCGAAAAATAATGGCGCTGCGGCCGCCCTAATTGACAACGGTTTTGACTTAAGCGAGCGCTTTGAAGTTTTGTTTGATAGCACTCCAAAAGCCGCTTGTTTACACGGCGATTTGTGGCAGGGAAATTGGGGCTTTGATGAAAGCGGGCAGCCCTTAATTTTCGACCCTGCGCACTACTTTGGCGACAGAGAAACCGATATCGCAATGACCAAATTGTTTGGGCGCGCATCCGATGATTTTTACGCCGCTTATCAAGACGCCTACCCCTTGAGGCCGGATTACGCGATACGTGAAACCTTTTATAATATCTACCATATCCTAAACCATTACAATTTATTTGGCGGCGGCTACGCCGATCAAGCACAGAAAATGATTCAATCCGTTTTGAGCGAAATTCGATGAGTAATATTAGCAAACATCTAGATGTTGTCATTTTGGGCGCGGGCACTGCGGGTTTAAATGCCCTGGGGCAAGTTCGTCAGCACACTAAAAACTACTTATTGATCGATGGCAGTGAAGAACTCGGCACCACTTGTGCGCGGGTCGGCTGTATGCCGTCAAAAGCACTGATTCATATCGCTGAAGAATTTCACGCACGCGAACAATTTTCTCGACTGGGCATTGAGCAGGGCGACGCCTTGAGTTTAGATAGCGAAGCCGTGATGGAGCGGGTACAAGACGTGCGCGATATTCTGGTCGATCGGGTATTGAGCAATTCGATTGATCAAATGGGCGATAAGTTTGTTAATGAACACGCCCAATTTATTGACGCCCATACCTTGCAAGTGGGCGGTGAAAACATCACCGCCGATAAAATCATTATCGCCGTGGGCAGCCGACCGATGGTACCCGAGGCATGGCAAGCGCTCGGCGATCAAGTACTCACCACCGACACTTTTTTTGAACAAGAAGATTTGCCCAAATCAATGGCCGTTATCGGCCTGGGTGTCATCGGCCTAGAACTTGGCCAAGCTTTGAGTCAATTGGGGGTCGACGTTAAAGGCATCGATGCCTTGCAAACCATTGCCGGCCTAAAAGACCCTGAGATCATCAAAATAGCCACCGGCTTAATCGGTAAAGCGTTTCCAATGATGCTCGGCCAACAAGCGCAACTAGAGGCGGCGGGAGAAATGATTCGCGTCACCGCTGGCGAAGATAGTTTTGAAGTTGAGCGGGTATTGGTCAGTATTGGTCGCCGTTCAAACATGGATCGACTGGCCATGGGAAACAGTGGCGTACGCCTCGGCGATCAAGGCTTGCCCCAATTCAACCCAAACACCATGGCGCTGGTCGATGCGCCGCATATTTTTCTAGCCGGTGATGTCAATAACGACAGCCCCATCCTGCATGAAGCCAGTTACGAAGGTAAAGTCGCTGGATTCAATGCTGGCAGTGGATCAATGATCGCGTTTAAGCGATACGTCCCCCTGCACATTACTTTTTGCGAACCCAATATCTGCCAAGTCGGTCAATCACTGGATCAACTAGATGAAACAAAAATCGTGATCGGTGATTTTGCCATGGGGCCGCATGGCCGCGCCTTGGTGATGGCCAATAACAAAGGCTTGATTCGTCTATACGCCGACAAACAAAGCGGCCTTTTGCTGGGCGCCTGTATGGTCGCGCCGCGCGCCGAACACCTCGCGCATTTATTGGCTTGGTGTATTGAGCAGGAACGAACCTTACAGGAAATAGTCCGTTATCCTTTTTATCATCCGGTCTTTGAAGAAGCCTTACAAGGCGCAGTCCGTAAGGCACTCGGACAGATGGATCTCGATACTTCTGTTCCGATGGATTTAACCCCGCTGGCTTAAACTGATTCGCCGGCTACTCGATACGCCGCGACTTTAGCGATTTAAGGTTTCCTTCACTGTCTGTAAAAGCGCATCCCATTGGAAGGGGTGGTGCCGTTCGCGCTCAACGCCCAGCTGCGGCATATCCGCCAAAGCGGTCTCCTTCGCATGCTCCTCAAAACCTTGGTTCTTCCAAAAAAAAGCGCCCGGCATGGTGGTGGGAATCACCACGGCATAGAATAAAGATCGGCCAATGGTCGCACCGACCAAAATCGAGAATAGTAATATGCTCGCGAACATCCCACCCGTGAGCCCATGTATGCCTTTGACACTAAAAAACAGTGCCCCCAATATATTCACGCCCATAAACACAGCGGTCGTCATCGTTCATGCGCCGGCCAAGCGCTCATCACCGCACGCACCAATGTGGCGAGCGGTATCGCGAAAAACACCCCCCAGATTCCCCACAAACCGCCGAAAAATAGTATCGCAACGATAATTGCGATGGGGTGAATATTGACCACTTCTGAAAACAAATACGGCACCAGCACATTTCCATCTAAGGCTTGTATCACCAAATAAGCCACCATCAACCACATAAAGGCGCTCGACCAGCCCCACTGAGACCACGCCACCATTGCCACAGGTAGGGTAACGATTGCCGCACCGATATAAGGAATGATGACCGACAGCGCCACTAATACCGCCAACAATGCAGCCCATTGCAAGTTCATCGCGGTAAAGGTGAAAAAGCACACCACCCACACAATCAATATCTCCCAGAATTTACCGCGAATATAGTTGGCAATATTGACATCCACCTCGCCCCATATTTCACTCGCAAGCTGCCTATCTTTGGGCAGCATATCGTTGATCCAGCCAAATATTTTCTGTTTATCCTTTAAAAACAAAAACACCAACATGGGCACCAACACAGCATAGATCAATACCGTGATAATACTGGTGACCGAAGAAAGCGATAAGGTCAGGATTCGCTGGCCGTAGTCGGTAAGGTCTGTACGAATGGAACCAATAAGCTCTCTAACCTGCGTTTCAGAAAACAAATCTGGGTAACGCTCCGGCAAGGTGAGTAATAGCGCTTGGCCATCTCCCAACATGCTGGGAATATTCTGCACCATCTCCTTGGTCTGATTAAACAACAGCGGCATCAAGCCGAAAATGACGAGTAAGATAAATAACACAAAGGCGATAAACACAATCGCGACGCTCAGTAATCTTGGTATTTTGATTTGCTCTAAATACTTAACCAAGCCCTCCAGCAAATAGGCGATTACCAGACTGGCCAAAACCGGTGCGAACATTTGTCCCGCATACGTCACTAACAGCACCAAGCCCAATAAGGCGATGCTTAAAAATACGATTTGCGGGTTGGCGATCTGGCGCTTAAACCATTGGCTTATATTTTCCATTTCTTAAACTTCGGTGTTAATGATTTCAAAATCATGGCTGATATCGGCCATCTGCCCGAGCATTATCGATGCCGAGCAATATTTTTCTGCCGATAAGGCAATGGCTTTTTTCACTCTATCTGCGCTGACGTCATTGCCTTCAATCGTAAAGTGTACATGAATATGGGTAAATACTTTCGGATCTGTCGTCGCACGTCGGGCGGTAATCTCGACTTTACAATCGCTCACTGCTTGACGGGCTTTTTCTAAGATCATCAATACATCGATCGACGTACACCCGCCCAAACCCATCAACAACATTTCCATCGGTCGAGGCCCTTTATTCTCGCCCCCGACATCTGGCGATGCATCCATAATAAGGGTATGCCCGCTCTGGGTCTTGGCGGAAAACGCCATGGGCCCAACTTTTTGAATACTTGTTTTCATTTTTTCTTGGGTCGCTAGGCTGTCATCAACGAGGACAATGCTGCGCCGGGGTCAGTCTCGCGCATAAACGCCTCGCCGATTAAAAAAACATTCACATCGTGTGCGCGTAAGACTGCAATATCGTCGGGCGTATGAATACCGCTTTCGGACACCACTATTTTCCCTTCGGGTATTGTGCTGAGTAGGTCTAGCGTCGTATCGAGCGTGGTCTCAAAGGTGCGCAAATTGCGATTGTTTATACCGATTAGAGGTGTATGCAGGCTTAAAGCGCGCTGTAGTTCGTGTTCATTATGAACCTCAACTAGCACATCGAGACCCAATGCCATGGCAGTCTGCTCTAAATCACTTAACATCGGGTCGCCCAATGCAGCGACGATCAGCAGTATGGCGTCTGCGCCCATCTCTCTCGACTCATAGATTTGATACGGGTCTAGTATAAAATCCTTGCGCAACACTGGCAGCTCTGCACGCCGCACGCGCTGCTTTTAGAAAGTTCGTGTGGCCCTGAAAATATTTTTCGTCGGTGAGGACGGACAGGCAGCTCGCGCCATTGGCCGCATAGGACTTCGCAATGGCGTCAGGATCAAAATCTTCGCGAATAACGCCTTTGCTCGGCGAGGCCTTTTTTATTTCTGCAATCACACCGCTTCGGCCCGCCGCAATGTCACGTTCGATTGCTTGAACAAAACCGCGCGTTGCTGGCAACTGCTCCACCTTCCTAGACAAGGCGGGCAACGACACAGCCTTGGCGCGTCGTTGCACCTCCTGGACTTTGTCGACGAGTATTTTCTGCAGTATATCACCCATAATAAATCAATATAATCAATGTCTTACGTGTCTTCTTATGCTTAGAAAGTTTTCCAACAGTTGATGCCCAGCCTGCGTGCTGATGGATTCCGGATGAAATTGTACGCCAATCGTCGGCGCACTATTGTGCTGAACTGCCATCAGCTCTTTTGCCTTGGTGTGTGCCGTGGGGCTAAGGCAGGTGGGTAATTGTTCAGCGTCTACGATCAGAGAATGGTAGCGAGTGGCAACGAAAGGGTTGGGGATATTCTTGAAAATTCCCTTGCCATCGTGGTGAATATTATCGGTCTTACCGTGCATCAGTTTTTGTGCGTGGATGGTTTGCCCGCCGAAGGCTTCACCGATACTCTGGTGGCCCAGACAGACACCCAAAACTGGAATCTTACCCGTGAAGGCCTTAATGGCTTCGATCGATATGCCGGCTTGTTGGGGGATACCCGGGCCCGGTGACACCACGAGATACTCGGGCTTTTTCTTAATCAGCTCGTCTAGATCACATTCATCGTTCCGCACGACTTCTACCGCTTGTCCTAGCTCACCAAAATACTGAACCAGGTTGTAGGTAAAAGAATCATAATTGTCGATCATCAATAGCATGGTTGTCGCCCAAAAACTTCGCGCCTATTTTATATGGGCTGGCCTAAAAAAGGCAGTTGATTTGCACCCTGATCGTGGCTTTAAGCGCTTAGCTTGCTATAAATTTCTGATAGCTTCAAAGGCAGGGAAGTGACATCTTTTAAAATCGTATACTGGCCAGGACCAAATAATCGCGGTAGGTAGGCCTGCGCCTGCTGGTCGATGGTAATACTAAATGGTCGTATTGATGCACTCTGCGCCTCCATAATCGCCTTTCGGGTATCTTGAATACCATATTCGCCTTGATAGCCATCATAATCGTCGGGCTTGCCGTCCGACAGGATCAGTAAAATTCGATGTTTCGCGGGCTCTTTGGCTAAAATATCGGTGGCGTAGCGAATCGCAAAGCCCATACGGGTGTAGTCTCGAGCGCTTATATTGGCTATCCTGCGATCAATTTCCTGGTCACTGTTCTCGGCGAATTCTTTTACTGTGTAAATTTCACATCGCTGCCGAGTTAAGCCTGAAAAACCAACTATCGCATAGCGATCACCCAGTGTTTGTAGCGCCTGACTAAATATGATTAAACTTTCCCGCATGGCGAGATTAATCCAACCTTTGGTAGAGCCACTCATATCCACCAGCAAACATACCGCCACCTTGCGCTGGGTGTGTTGTCGACGGATGTACACTCTATCCGACAACTCTTCACCGGTGAGCTGTGCCGCTTGAAGCTCGACTACCGCATCGATATCAATCTCTTGGCCATCCGTCTGACGGTTGTGGAGGCTGGGTTGGTCGCGCATCGCCTCAAATACTTTTCGTATTCTTTGGCTTAAATAGGGATATTTACCCATCGTTTGTTGCTTAAAGTCCGTCTCTAAGCCTTCGATTTTTTTAATTCTGAGTCGACACCAGTTTCGTCGATAATCTTGTCTTAAGTAATCCCATTCATCGAAAAAGTCATCCGCGATAAAATCGCTCTGCTTGAAATTGCGTGGAGTGTTGCCACCTTGGCTGCTTGTTGTTTCTTGACCACCCTCTTGTCCGTCGTCGCCCAGATCTTCCATCATAATCTCATCAACATCAGACAAGATTGAATCCAACAAGGCTCGCAAAGTAGCCATCTGATCTGTCAGCTCGCCTTGTTCGTCGCCATTACTATCATTTTTCTTTTGTTCCACTGGGGTGCCTTGATTTGCTGCTTGCACTATTTGTGATAAGGTTTCTTGGCTGATGCCGGTTTCTGCCACCAGCGCATTTATGTCGGCCTCTATCTTCTCCTTTCGCTGCGTGACTGCTATCGCAACCTCGCCGAGGCTTAATTCACCCTGATACGGGCTTGGCGGTGCGGTCAAACTAAGTTCAATGAGCACATCCAAGGCCTTAAATGTGTCTTCTACCGTAGCCCCCGGCGCGCGCAGTTTGCCCGCCACGCTCCGCCAAGTCTTGTCTTTGGGCAGCGCGAGCGGTGACAGGGCTTGAATCTCCTTAAACAAGCCGGGTAGATCTCGCTCGATATTCGCCAGCAATCTAATATTTTCTAATGATAAAAATAGTCGCTCAGCGCGCCTTTCATCAGCATAGCTAGCCAAGCGGCGCTCGGTGGTGTCGCTTTGGTAGCTGCGCGTTTTAAAGGTGCCGTAACTATTTTGCGCCCACAAGAAACAGGCCATCACTTTATACAAAATCAAATTCTGCTGTTTGTCGGTATACACCGATACCTTTTTCGGTAAATAAAGGTGCGCAGTGTCCGTATAAGCCGTTTCAGCTGCTTGGATACTCAACTCCCTACCCATCAGGCCGCGGATGATAATATCGAGCCTAGGCTTCACCTCCTCTAAGTTTACCGTGTATGCCTGCTGCTGGTATCGTCTGGCGAAATGCGCCGTATTTTTTAAAACTTCGCTGGCAGGATACAATCCTTCCTCGTCGTACACCGCCAAACTTTCACTGATCCAAGCCTGCAAACCAGCTTGGTCTAACTGTTGCTTAGCCTCGCCCACTTTTACCGAAAACGTATAGGCCAGCTCTACATTACTGGCGGCTATCACTTCGACCCAGTGATGGGCGAGCATTAAGCCCTCTTTATCTAGATGTTGTAAAGACCGCTCGACCTTTTCAAGCGGCTGGCGAGGCGAAAGGATAGGGTTTAAGACGCGCTCGAAAGTAATAAGCGCCTTGCTCAAGGTAGGGGACATGGCCTGACTTTTACTCACCGCCTTATTGCTCGATTTAAATCACTGCTGTGTGGTGAAATGACACGTAGGGTTGGGTATTGGCTTTCCCTAATCTGCGCTTGGAAAATGTTTCACGTGAAACATTTAGCGATTTAGTAACCGCCTTTTCCCAGTAGCAGCTGCTTTAAGTGCGCTTATAGCCGCATCGGCATCACTAGCCAGGCAGATAAAGGGTCGTCGGGCTTTTCTAACAGGCACACAGAATCCTTGTCCTTAATGTTTACGGTCACTGTTTCACTGTCGATAGCCTTTAAGGCTTCAATAATGTAGTTAACGTTAAAACTCGTGGTGATTTCTTCGCCGCTGTACTCACAGGCCAACTCATCTTCTGCCTCTTCTTGCTCGGGGTTGTTGGTCGATACTTTTAGCAGGTTATCGTTAAAATTAAGCCGCACGCCATGCAGTCTGTCGTTGGTCAGTACCGCGATGCGGGTTAAGGCTTCCAAAAACTGTTGTCGGTTAATTTGAATCGATTTATCCAAATCGGCGGACAAAATCGATTCATATTCAGGGAATTGCCCGTTTATTAGGGTTGAGGTGATTACCGTATCTGCAGCACTGATTTTGAGGTGTTTATTATTGAGCTCCAATTTAATTGTTTCCTGCGATTGATCATCTTCGACCAAGCCGCTTAGTAAACGCATGATTTCTTGTATTGCCTTTCTTGGGATAATAATCTGGTGTTTGTCCGGCGCTTGATTGTTTTCTAAAACAACTTCACTCTTAGAAAGGCGATGCCCATCGGTCGCAACGGCTATCAAGCGATCTTTGTTCACCTCCAATAATATGCCATTTAAATAGTAGCGCACATCTTGCGCTGCCATGGAAAAGGCGGTTAATTCCAAGATACGTTTAAATGCTTTGGTCGGCAAAGAGAATCGTTCCTGATAGTCTATGTCTTGTAGTACAGGAAACTCATTGGCGGGCAAGGTTTTTAAAGTAAAGCGGCTTTTGGCTGCGGTCAAGATAGCCTTGTCCTGATCAACCTTAATATTAACGTCGCTATTGGCGGGCAAAGCGCGAGTGATCTCGACTAATTTATTTGCGGCTATCGTAAGCTCGATATTATTAGGGCTTAAGCCACTGATTTTTTTATTAACTTCTACCTCTAAATTAGACCCAGTTATCGACAATATACTATCCGTCTGCTTGATTAAGAGATTAGACAATATGGGTAGGGTTTGTCTTTTCTCGACCACGCTTGTGGTTGATAAAAGAGCGGGGAGCAGTTGTTCTCGGTTGATTTTAATGTTCATTTTAAATAGAGCTTTATAGCTATTATTAGTCCTGTTAGTAGCTGAATAAGTTTTTATTTACTTTATAATCAATAGATTAAAGTAATTATACTCGTTAATAAGCTGTGCATAAACCCGCGCCAAATTGTGGATTATTTTACCCACAGGCTTACCCACAAGCCACACCGGCTAAATGTTAATTCTATCCACATTATATACACTGATACAGCGCTCTGCTGCGGTTTAAACCAATGATAACGGTGGAACACTTCTGAAAAGATTCTAGCGATAAGCCGGAGAGCAAGCAATTGGAAACACCCGGTTTAGCCGCCAATAATTTTCTGAACTTTCTTATAGTCCGCTTCAAACAACAAATCAGTTTTTAGCAATTCTTCTACCTTCTTACAGGCATGAATTACAGTCGTGTGATCCCTGCCCCCGAACTCCGCACCAATTTTAGGCAAGCTAAGATTGGTATACTGCTTAGAAAAAGCCATCGCGAGTTGACGTGGTCGGGCAATATTTCGAGCCCTGCTTTTTGAGAGCAGATCAGATATCTTAATATTGAAATAGTCCGCTACCAAGCGTTGGATATTATCCACGGTCAGTTGGCGGTCTTTGTAGATCAACAAATCCTTTAGCGCATCGCGCGCTAGATCAACGTCTATGTCGCGGTCGGTAAATTGAGCATAAGCTGAAATGCGATGCAATGCGCCTTCTAATTCTCGAACATTCGAATGAATCACGTTGGCGACAAAAAATGCTACATCCTCTGAAAAAACTAAACCCATACTGGCAGCCTTGGCTTCTAAAATGGCGACGCGAGTTTCGAGCTCAGGTGGCTCGATCTGGACGGTTAAGCCGCTGCCAAAGCGAGATAACAAGCGTTCTTCTACACCCTTTAAAGCCTGAGGAATACGATCACTGGTAATAATAATTTGCTTTTTACCTTCTAATAATTGATTAAAGGTGTGGAAAAATTCTTCTTGTGTTTGGTTTTTACCAGCAAAGAATTGGATGTCGTCGATGAGCAGCGCATCCAATGAGCGATAGTGTGCCTTAAATTTATCCATCTGATTGGTTTTAAGCGCTGTGACCATATCGCCGACAAACACCTCTGATCGAATATAAATTACCTTCGCAGAAGGATTATTATCGAGTATTAGATGGCCCGCGGCCTGCATAAGATGGGTCTTGCCTAGCCCCACACCGCCATAAATAAACAGGGGATTGAAACCGCTTTCAAGATTGCTACCCACTTGCATAGCCGCCGCGCGCGACAGCTGATTAGACTTGCCTTCTACGTGCGTATCGAAAGTGAAATTCTGATTGAGTGATTGTCGATGCTTTGCGGTCGCTCGACGCGCCAAGCTATCTGGTTGCGCGTCATCCTCTCCTGTGGTGTCTTCGCTTGCTGGTTCGTAAGTGCCGACCTCAAACTCGACAAATTCGATTTTTGGATCAATGGTAACAATGGTTTTTTGAATATCGATGGCCAAATTGCGTTTAACATAGTTATAAACGTAGCGGTTTGGCGCCAGCAGGCGAAGCTTGTTTTGCTTCATGATGGGTTGCAGGGGCAGCACCCAATTGTTGACCGTTTCTAAACTAATCGAGGACTCGAGTGTTTTAAGGCATTGCTGCCACAGTTCGTCAGTGTTCAAAATTTAAGCAGCCCCGATGGTGGTGGGTGGTGAATCACAACAGGACGACTATTAAACTATTGTTTTTTATAGTTTTTTACACATTTTAGGTTCCCGATACCCGCCATATTCTAGACAAGAGCGAGCGATTTATCCACAAAAAGAAAAATTTATTGAAGGCGAGAAAAGTTTGTGGTGTTAAGCCACTGGGCGACGGCCTCAGTCAGTGGATCTCCTGCATCATGGAAGTAATGATCGGCATTACTTAAAGACGCTAGACGCGAACCCGGATTTCCGCCCTGAGCGATTAAGCGGCGCCGTTCGGGCAGCATTTCTAGCGGTCGAGGGAATTCTAGCTCCCCGGAAAAATCGAAAATCGGTACCTGCATATTCGCAAAGGGAAAAGGCGTCTGTAGAGGCTGCCCATAATCCGTCGCGCCAGCACCCATAATAATATATCCGTCAATCGACGCATCATTGTTATGATTTAACCAATCATTCACCATGTGAGCGCCACAGCTATGCGCTGCCAGAACAATCGGAGCGCTGGGGGATTGCGTTTTAGTATAAGCAATCGCAGCCTCAATACGGCCATGCGCAAAATTAAATAAAGGCAAATAGTCCTGATACTTTTTACCCTTCTCTAATACCGGCATTTGAACGGATAGGGTAGACCAGCCCTTCTCAACTAGACCGACTCTAAGCGGCCCCGCGACCTCTGGGTAATCCGGATGATAACCACGACCGTGAAAAATGATGACCGTTCCTTTGGGCTTGTCTTCATTTAGGGTATGTATGCCTAAAAAGGAATGCTCGTTGGCGTCCAACCAAATGGGCTCTCCGTCGAAAATATCATCGACAATCTCGTCAGCCAAGCGCGCTTCACGGGCGTAGTCGGGCTGTTCGTCAGCAAGGCTCTGGGGGCTAAAGGTCATACAGGCGAGTAACACAAAAGTGCTTATGGCTAATCGGTGCAGTGTAGATATCATATTCAATTTACTTTTAGAGGTCTCGGTATAAGGTCGCGAACACAGAAAAGACTGGGTAAAAATGAGCGACAAAGTGCAGTTTATACTTATTTGATACCTCGTAGCCCCGCATTTAGAACGAATTTTTTAACAAGGTTTTAAACGCCGTTTTACGCTGAGACATCTTTTAAAGATTAAAAGGAGTCGGCCTCAACCTCTAGATACGCCAGACTGACAAACTTACCCAGGGCCTCGTCAAGATCGGACCACAAACCTGCTTCAATTAATTGAGCTTCAATCAAGGGCTTGATTTCAAAATCTGACAAACCGTTCTCGTATTCGACGCTCACGGTATCCAAAATGGTCGAAAGCATGCCCTTAAATTGTTCAACGATATTCCGACCGCCGCTTTGGCCGTGCCCCGGTACAAAATGTTCGGCCTCGACCCCTAGCATTCTATCGAGAAATGCAATCGTGCCTTTAAAATTGCCGTCATCTATTCGCCTAAGCTGCCCATTAATCACCGTATCACCGAGAAATAATACCTTATCAGCGTCAAATCTGATGGCAATATCGGAGTCAGTGTGGACGATAGGATCATGGTAGATTGTAAAGCTTAGACCGGCGAGCTGGATCTGATCGCCATCATTGAGAGCCTCGGTAGGGGCGATGTATTCGGTGCCCAGGCTCGCCCCTTCTGTAAGCGTTGCCATAATATCCACCCAAGCCTGACCCTCTCCAGAATTGGCTTGTTCAATCTGTAGCGCGTGGGCGTAATGCCGCGCCTGGGGATACGCTGCGGAGATGGCTTGATTGCCCAGCCAATGATCGCCATGTATATGGGTGGCGATCGTCGCGACGACGGGTAAATCACTGATACTTTTTATCAATTTTAAGACCATTTCGCCGGTTTGGACGGTTCCGCCCGAATCAATCACAACAATACCCGCCTCGCCTAGAATGAATGCAGGGTTGTTCATGAAACCTTGATTTTCAGCGTTCGGCGCAGCAGGCGGCCCATGGATGACATATGTTGAGGGCGAGATTTGATCTGCGGCATAGGTCGCTAGAATCGGCGGCGCTTTTTCAGAACATGCCTGAAGCGAGAAAATCAGGCTGGTGGCCAACACAATGCGCATGGCAGTGTGTGGAAATATGAGGGAAGTTGCTTTCATTGGTTTATTTTGGTTTTTTCAGTTGAAGTGGATTTAGCGCCTTAAACATATCATAAATGGCGGGATCGCTGCGCCAGTTTTTCAAGAATCGCACCCAGTCTCTGCCCAGTGCGCGGGCAAGATTGTCTTTTGAGCCATGCGCCTTGGCTGCATCTAAGTCGATTAAAATCAGCGAGGTTTGTTTTTGATCGACGATCACATTTGTCGCCTTCATATCACCGTGCGATAGTTGATGGCTGCGCATCGCGGAAAATAATTGACCAATGCCCGTATAAACTGAACCGTGTTCTAATTGATCTATTTGGTTTTCGCTTAAAGAGAGTATGTGCGTTTGTAAATCTTCACCTTCTACAAAGCGACTGATATACCAAGAACGCAGCTTAAAGGGGCCGAACCACGCTTGGATAACAGCCAATCGATCCGGCGTATTGATTCCAGACGCTTGAAAAGTGTGGGACATTAACCAGCAGTTTAATGCTCGACTGCGTCGAAACACTCGGCGTACCCCATGCCAGCGGTTTTTGGTGTTGTATCGCTTGATGACACACAAAAGGCCGTCGAGCCTTGCTTGTGAGACGGTGGTCGTCCCATCATGTTTTAATGATTTAGCTTCGCCTAATTGTTCGCTAGGGATTGTCGTCAGGGCAAAGCGGAACTCGGCGGTATTGATACTCGGTTCGACCAGATAGGTGTAACGTGTGAGGCGCAAAGCTTTAATCGCGGGCTTGGTGTGCTTGTGGTGTACTGGCGGAGCGACCAATGCCTTGTAAGGCACGGCGTTTTTCTGCCTGATAAACGCGCAGGCCGCGGGTGCGCGCGTTGCGCCAAAACTTTGCTTCGTCGGACAGTGTGTCCTTTAGCGGCTTACCCGTGTAAATAGACATGAAGCGATAAAGGTCATGGCGAGTCAAATTAACATCTAAGCTGGAGAAATATAAACCAGCGACATCTTTGACACGCCAACGGTAAGGCGTGCGGCGGCGAAGCTGCATGCGGTGCAAATCGATGATAAAAAGCTTGCTCTCAGTAACGCTAAGATCCCCATTCGGGTCATAAGCGCGTTTGAGTAGAAAATGAATTAGGTAATAGTCCCGATGATTGGCTCCACTTTGATGCATTAGGCGGGTCATTTTGGCAACACGCGTGATCAACCAGCGTTTGAATATTATTTCGTTTCGGCTTTGGGGAGGGGTGGTATTCCATCGACCGCAAAAGTCCTCGAGTGAAATCGTATCTTCTAGCGCCTCCGTTATGATGAAGGACTGTTTTCTGGCGGGGTTTCGATTCACCATGCCGTAGCCCGCTGGCGTCATGGTCTGGATGTTAATCCGATCTAAATGATGAATCCCGTGCCATTCATTTTGAGCGCCAACCACTGGCTTTTTAAAATAGCTCAAGTTTTTGAGTATTTCCTTCCAACCCACACCGGTATGGCTTTTTAGGTAATAGCGCTTATTGTCATGCTCAAATAGTACGGTTTTACGCCCCGGCGCTTCACGGATGATCTCGCCTTCGGTTTTCATAATCGTTTGAATATCCAGCGGTTGCTGGTAGCGGTTGCTAAGCTCGTCAGCAAGATATATGTTGGTGCTGTTCGGCAGCTTTTGGCTGGGCAGTTTGCGCTCAGGTGTATTGTCATCCACCCATTTCTCGATAGCACTTACCGCGGTCTCTGGCATTTTGTACAACTCGGGGTTATCCCCGTATGCCAAGCCTTTTTCGCGTAACGCATCGCGATTGTCGGACATTAGCATGGTGGAAAGTGCGATGTTGAGCTGCGATTGTTCAAAGGGAGAGTTTAGGATCAAACCGGCTTTCGCACGCGCGATATGAGGCGCATAGCCACAAACATCGGTTGCGATAACGGGCAGGCCGGAGATGATCGCTTCGAGTATCACCGTCCCCGTATTTTCGCTATACGCTGGGTGAATGAGCAAATCACCCGCGATCATTAATTCTAGTACGTCATCTCGACCACCGAGAAACATAACCTTGTCGCTTAGGCCAAGCTTATCGACCTGCGCTTTATAGGTTTTTGTCGTGTTATCTTGCCCCACTATATACAGTCGGGTATTTTCCTTAAGCTTGGGCGGCAAGGCGCTCATGGACAAAATTGCGCGATCCAAGCCCTTGGTTTTAAAACCCGACCCTATAAACAGGAGCAATAGTTCTTTGTCGAGCCCTAGTGTTTGGCGTTTGGCACGACGCAATGTCTGATAGTCGTCTTTTAATTTCCGAGCGACATCAAGCGTCGGAGGCATCAATACAAAGCGGCTGCGTGGCGTGCCGTAATGCTGCTGATACACCCCCATTTCTCTTGACGATAAGGAGAAAATCGTGGTGTTTTCCTGAGCGTGAAACACGCTATGCTCAAAGGCATGTTGATAATGATATCGTGGTGTAATGCGATATACCGGGCCATAGCGTGGCTTGGCACGCGCCACATAACAATAGTCCGCACCGTAATAGATATCCAGACCGGGCATTTTATTGAAGCCCACCACCGCATCATATTGTTGGTCTGCTATCGCCTTATTGAATAGCCGATGAAAATGAGCATTGCGGCCGTGATTGGTGATGCCGCGTGCGTCGAGGACTTTAATAGAGATATCAGCAGGCTTGTCGCCCTGCCACCTAGAAACGAATACATCAATGCTATGTCCACGTGACTTTGCTTCGAGCAATATCCGCAGAAAATCACGGGCCAGCCCTGAATAAGGGAAGTAGTTGTATAGGGCGAAGGCGAAACGCATGGGCTATAAAATGCGGAGCATTAAGTTTGTAAAGACTGCCACTTTTTTTCCCACTCAAATGCGGTTTTACAGATGAGCTCCAAATCATTGTGTTGGGGCTGCCAATCCAACAGCTGCTTTATCTTTGTATTGTTTGCGATGAGGCTAGGGGGGTCGCCCGCCCGGCGTTCTGATTCGATCGCGGTGAAGTTGACCCCGCTGACGCGCTTCACCATGGACACCACATCCTTGACCGAATAGCCCTGACCATATCCGCAATTTAGTTTCGCGGATTCACCCCCGTCGGCCAAATAGTCCAACGCTTTTAAATGTGCACTTGCGAGGTCTTCGACGTGAATATAGTCGCGTACGCAGCTACCGTCGGGGGTATCGTAATCGCTGCCAAATATCATCATTTGATCGCGTGCACCGGTGGCGGCTTCACAGGCCACTTTTATGAGATGTGTTGCCTCAGGGGTGGATTGTCCGAGATTTCCCGCAACTTGTGCCCCCGCCGCGTTGAAATAACGCAGGGCGACGAATCGAAAAGGGCGGGATGGCTGTTGATACGCGCCAGCGACATCTTCTAGAGTCATCTCGGTGATCAGTTTGGTATGCCCATAGGGGTTAATGGGCGCAAGTCGCGCGGCTTCGTCAACTTGTTCGGCTTCTGGAAGGCCGTAAACCGCCGCGCTGGACGAGAATACAAACCGAGTAATGCCGTTTTCAGCGCAAGTTTGGATAAGACGCAAAGAACCCACCACGTTATTTTGGTAGTACTTAAAGGGGTCTAAAACCGATTCGGGCACCACTATATGTCCGGCGAAATGTACCACCGAGTCGATCTTGTGTTCAGCGATAATTTCGCCAATAAGTGCTTGGTTGGCAATATCACCTTCAATTAGGGTCGCGGCAGGATCAACCGCCCAGCGGTGGCCAGAATAGAAGTTGTCGAGCACGACAATTTGATGTCCTGCATCAAGCAGCTGTTTGACGGTGTGAGAGCCAATATAGCCTGCACCACCGGTGACTAAAATATTCATTTTTAACGTCAGTTTTAGGTCAAACGAAGTAAAGCGCGTATCTTTTTTGGCACCAAACTTCGTATAATCGTTTAATCATAACCCAAGCGAAGCGTGAGCGCATTTAAGTTTATTTTTATGGCCAGTAAAAAATCCCCCATCAGTAAACAAACTACCGAGCGGTCAATCTCGCACGACTTAATGGACTTTATCGCGCGATCTCCAACCCCATTCCATGTGGTCGCGAACCTACGCGAAGAACTCGACGCGGCGGGCTATGTACAGCAAAATTTAGGCGCCACATCGGCGCCGGTAGGGCAATTCTACTTTATTCAAAATGACGCCAGCCTGATCGCAGTTTCAATCAATGCGCCGATAGAGAAAGGGTTCCATATCGTTGGCGCGCATACGGACAGTCCTTGCTTAAAAGTAAAACCCAAAGCGACCTACATGAAAAATGGCTATTTACAGCTTGGGGTTGAAGTTTACGGTGGCGCCCTGCTCGCCCCGTGGTTTGACCGTGATTTATCACTAGCAGGCCGCGTGACATTGGAGGATAAGCACGGCGCATTGACTAGCAAGCGGGTCAACTTTAAGCGGCCAATCGGTGTGATCCCGAGTTTAGCGATCCACCTCAATCGAGGGGTAAACGACAGTAACGCGATTAACAAACAGACGCATCTGCCACCCATCTTAGACGTGACGAGCGAAGCCCAGGATCTCGAAAGCTTGTTGCTCGATCAACTAAAACGGGAATACCCATCGCTTAAAATCGGTAAAGTGCTGGCGCACGAATTGAGTTTGTATGATACACAAGCACCCGCGCTGATTGGCATAAATCAAAACTTGGTCGCATCCGCACGATTGGACAATTTGCTGAGCAGTTATATTGCGCACCGGGCATTACTTGCTCGCAGCGGCACTAGCAATAGTATCGTGGTGTTGACGGATCATGAAGAAGTGGGGAGCACCTCGGCTGCTGGCGCAGCGGGGCCTTTTTTGGAAGCCGTCATTCGCCAAATATGTGGCGACGAAGCGCAGTATCGACAAGCGCTCGGCGCCTCCTTATTGATCTCCGCGGACAATGCACACGCTGTTCACCCCAATTACGATGATCGACACGAGCCGCGCCATCAACCCGTGTTAAATAAAGGCCCGGTGATAAAAATAAATCACAACCAGCGATACGCCAGTAACAGCAAGACGCAAGGTATCTTCGCACAACTCTGTGAATCGGTATCGGTACCCTACCAGCCATTTGTGGTGCGTAGTGATATGGGCTGTGGTTCAACAATAGGGCCGATCACGGCTGCCGAGCTGGGTATTGCCACGGTTGATATTGGCGCACCGCAATTAGCCATGCATTCGGTGCGCGAATTGGCGGGAGCGGCGGATTGCGATTATTTGTATCGCGCGTTGAAAGCGTTTTTCGATTCTGAGCAGTCGTTTGACTTTAGCTAGTGTAGTGTATTGAATAGATCGTATGTATCAGCGAGACAAGAAACGGCCAGATACTAGGCGCGTTTCGCAGTGAATGGCCAGTCCTTTGCAAGAAATGCAACAACGTAGATGGCCGTTTATTGTCTCGCCCGCAGGGAGCGCCCCAAATAACCCAATACTACTTTCCAACCCTTGTTAAGGGAACACCATTCACTGCGGTCTGCGCCTTGTCTTGGATCATTTGGGGCGCTCTGATATATACGATCTATTTAATACACTACACTGGAGACGCCTCAATATAGGGCGCTCGAATTAGGCAAAGACGGTTTTGAAGAAGTAGAAAAAGATTATCGATAAAAAGGCGCCCGCTGGCAAGGTGATGATCCAGGACATAAATATATTCCCCACCACGCGCAAATCAATTGCCGCGATACCGCGTGCGAAGCCCACGCCCAAGACCGCACCGACCAATACTTGAGTGGTCGAGACGGGCAAGCCCGTGTAAGAGGCGAGCACCACTGTGCTCGCGGCAGCAATTTCAGCTGAAAAACCACGGGTGGGCGTCAGCTCAGTAATCTTCTGGCCGACTGTTGCGATGACTTTATAGCCCAGGGTTGCAAGGCCAATCACAATGCCAATGCCGCCAAGCAATAAAATCCACGAAGGCATGGGCGAATTGTTTTCAATTAGGCCGGTTTGTGCAATGCTGATTACCGTCGCCATCGGGCCGACAGCATTGGCTACGTCATTTGAGCCATGCGCGAAGGCCATTGCGGAAGCGGTAAAAACCATCATAACAGCGAAGATTTTTTCTACACTGGCATAGTGAAATTCATCACCATGTTTGGAGTCTACTTTCACGCGGCGTATCAATATCGCGCCGACCGCAGCGACCAATAGACCAAAAAAGAGTGCAATTCCAAAGCACTCGACTTCGCCAAATTCGATACCGATATGGGTTAAGCCTTTTTTGATGGTCACTAAGGAAATGATAAAGCCGACCGCAAACAGATAGACCGGCCCATATTTAATGGCGTTTTTAAGTGGGGTATCGGTAGAGATAATCAGTGTTTGAATGCTTCTGAAGACAAAGAAGGCCATGGTGCCCGCGAGCAAGGGCGAGATGATCCAGCTGGCAACGATCTTGCCGACTTTAGACCAAGCAACAGCATCGACGCCAACACCCACCGCAGCAAAGCCGACCACAGCACCGACAATACTATGGGTGGTTGAAACCGGCCAACCCTTGGCAGAAGCGATGGCCAGCCAAGTGCCCGCGGCGAGCAAGGAGGCGAGCATACCCCAGATCAGCAGTTGTGGATCCGCGCTAAACGCCTCTGGCGAAACAATACCCTTGCGGATGGTTTTGGTGACTTCGCCGCCCGCTAAATATGCGCCGGCAAATTCAAATATGCCAGCGATCACGATGGCCTGACCAATGCGCAGTGCCTTAGATCCCACGGATGTCGCCATGGCGTTGGCGACATCATTGGCACCGATGCCCCAAGCCATAAACAAACCGAACACGCCGGCCAGAATTAAGTAGATTGTCGATTGATCCATTTAGGAAGTTCTCGGGTAATTAGTTAGAGCGTCAAAGAAAAAGATCGGCGTTATCGCGCAAGCATTAGCTGTAAGCGACTGCCGACGCGCTGGGCGAAATCAGCAATTTCGCCAATTGCACTTAAAATCTTGTAAGTAAACATCACGTCGATGGGGCTCATATCGTCTTCAAGATCAAACAAGGTATTTTGAAGTTTTCGCTGGCCTTTGTCGGTATCGCTCTCGATGGAATTTAGCTCATCGATCATCTCTTCAACGCGCTTTACTTCAAGCCCCCTAAAACCTGCTTCAAGTAGCTCATCTAACTCATTGATCACTTTAAAAGACTGCGCAACACAATCAACACAGCGTTGACCAAAGGCGAGAAAGGGCTCGCGCATTTCATCAGGCAAACTCATTTTTCGACTGAGGATAATGCCCGCGACGTCTTTGGCCTGATTCGCAATCGCATCCTGCATCAAAAGAACATCGAGCACGTCGCGTCGATCGACCGGCATAAATAGCCCCTTGGGCAAATGATGGCGCATTTCGCGTTTCATGTCGTCAGCCGCTTGTTCGCCTTTGGAAACTTTCTTTTGTGCCTTTTTAACGGCCTTCCAATCCTCTGCGACCATCGCTTCGAATAAATTCGGCAGGTGTAGCACCGTGTCGTTTACGCGCTGCATATGATTTTGCAAAGGTTTAATGGGCGAATACCCAAACATGTTGGTAATATATCCAGCTCTGGCCATGGACGTCTCCTGCTATTTAACGAGAAATTGATTGGGGCGAATTATAAAAAATTTTAGAGCGATGGTGAAATATTTTTTTGGGGATGGGCTTATATAGATGCAGTTACTCAGCCCTTAGAACAAATGAGTATAAACGCCATTGGGCGGAAGGGCTGAACCGCGCCTACCAACCGCCGCCGCCACCGCCACCACCACCACCGCCCGCACCCCCAGAAAAACCGCCCGAGGAGGAAGAACTGGGCGCTGTCGAAGCCGCTGCAACGCTGCTGGCGAGGCCTGCGCCGAGGGCAGCGCCGATGTTGGCGTGGTTGAAACCGCCATAATGGCCACCGCTGTACCAAGCGGGACTATAATCATCGCCTTGTTCAGCGCGTTGTTTAAATACTTCGGTAAATTGAGCGTTCCATTGATTTTCAACGTCCAAGGCGATGGCGTAAGGCATGAGCTTTTCAAACAAGGCGGGGGTCTTTTCTGGGGGGTGTAAAATATCCAGCCGATTTTGTTCGGCGGTGGCCAGATACAGACGAAAACCTTCGATCTCATCCAGTATTTTTTGCCCAAACGGCGTGGGCGCCTTGAGCAAGTAGTGAAATAAAACGAACAAGCCAGCGACCAGTAAACTCAGCCAGATCATTATGCTGGAGTTAAACAGACTAAACGCTGCATTTTGCAAGCCAGCAAAAATGAAAAAGCCAGCGCTGACCAATAAGAAAGGTTTAAACGAATGCTGGGTTAATCCCACCGCGACAAACATAAAAATTAGCAAGGGCAGCAAGTGCCCGACTTTGATCTCCTGATTCGCCAGATGTAAGCCGCAAAGCATGAGCGCCATTAAGCCTATCCCAAGCCCTATCCAAGAGTAGCGGCTGTTGCGCTGATAAATCGCATCGCGCCATTCTTGCTTTAAAAATTTGTTGAGCCGCTCCTTCGCGGTTGCAACGCGGGGTTTAAAAGTTTTACCGAGCGTTATGCTATCTGTATGTTTAAAAAGCGCGCTAAAAACAATTTCTTCGCCTTTTGATAAAGGCGTTCTTGGATTATCTGGGCGTGCCCTAAGCTTGTGCACGGTGTAGTGTTTTTTACCTTCCTGCTCAATTCGAATATGTCCTTTGACCGCGATATTGAGTAAGGCCGCTGCAAAGGTCTTATTAGTGGATTTATTTTGGCTAATAAAGTGGTGCGCGGCGGGCGACATGTCGCGGACAGGATGGTAGTCTGCGACGACCACGCCTTTTTCAGGGTCGCGGCCAAATTCTAACCACGCTTTTAAATAATACAAGGGCAGGAGCAACAACAGGCCGAGCCCCAAGAGCCATTTAAAATTGTCTCGTATTAATCGCCCCAAGCCTTTATTTGGGGGCGCGAGCGCACCCGGCGGCAGCTCAAGCGAGATTGTCATACCTTCGTGGGGATCAAGCCTGCGTGTGGCATTAAAGGTGGTTGAGCCGTCAGTATTTTCACTGACGCTAAAAGCTTTTTCTATTGCGCCGCTTTTGCCCAGCCAAGCATCGTAATAAACCGGCCGATCATTGTTCGGAAGCTGTACGGTTGCACTTAGCCAGTCTGTCGAAAACAACCAATCCTGACCATTGACATTCCAATTAAGAAAATCGGCATTATTTACCCGTGATAACTGCTCGGTGGTGGTGTATTCAATAACATACTGGTGTTCGCCAGGCGGTATCAGCCGTTGTTTATCGCCGATATATATGCGAAAGCCATTGGGTAGGGCGACACGATGCCAAGGGCTTGCGCGGCCATCAACCAGAACAGATTTGATATCGAACGATGTTTTCTCGCGTAGCCCCAAGGCGGCCCATTTTGGGTGAGGATATAAAGTCGGTAAATCGCGGTAAATACCGTGGCGAATATTGCGATTTTCGACCACCACATCGATTGTTTCGGTCACCGCTAAGGATCGATCTGGCTGAACGACGATATCGCTGTGAAAGCGCGTGATACGCTCAATCGCATTGGCAGGCGCACTGATTAAGCACAGCAGGCCGGCGCAAAGCAGTAAACGACGCATTGGCGAATCGACGCTTATTGTTTAACTAAAATCTACTGTGGGCGCTTGTCTTGCCGCCTCAAGATCGAGTTCGAAAAATTCCGCTTCTGCGAAGTCGTAGCGATCGGCAATCAGATTCGAGGGAAACGACTGAATCAAGGTGTTGTAATCTCTGACTGAACCATTGTAATAGCGCCGCGCTTTTTCGATGTCCCCTTCAATTTCAGCGAGCTGGTCTTGCAGGCGCTTAAAATTGCCGTCGGCTTTTAAGTCAGGATAGGCTTCAACCTGAACCATAATGCCGCTTAACTGCTGGCTAAAGGTTTGTTCATCCGTGCCCGCTTGTGATGGCGAAGCCGCTTGTTTCGGAACCCGCAACTCGGTGACCGATGTTAATAAGCCCGCTTCGTGCTCGGTATAGCCCTTGATTGTGCTGACCAAATTCGGAATCAAATTATGGCGTTTTTTAAGTTGCACTTCGATGCTGCTCCAGGCATCTTCAACATAGTTTTTACGTTTTACCAAACCATTGTAAATCGCTACCCCCCACCCGACAAGTAAGGCCGCAAGTGCGATTAGAATCCAAATTGCATTGACTCCAGACATTATTTTTTCCTCAACCGTATTCGCCAATATTATCGCATAAAATCATGTCATTAGGCATGGCGGTAAATATTCGATACAATGGGCGAATGATCCCTTTGCATGATGATAACCCCACCCAAATCCAGCCCCGCCTGACGATCAGTTTCATTGCTATTTGTTGCGCAGTATTTATTTGGCAATTTGTGCAGCCGCCTTCAGCGCAGTCAATGATTGTTAACCAGCTGGGTGTGATTCCAGCCGTATTGCTTAATAATTTAAATATTGATCAAACACAGACTTGGATCCCGCCTTCATTGACCGTTCTAAGCTCGATGTTTTTGCACGGCGGTTGGATGCACCTAATTGGCAATATGCTGTACTTGTGGGTATTTGGAAATAATATTGAAGATGCCATGGGACATACCAAGTTCGTGGTGTTCTACTTATTGTGTGGCATAGCGGCGGTATTTGCTCAAGCCATCCCAGATCCTAATTCGGTTATTCCGATGGTGGGCGCCAGTGGTGCAATTTCGGGGATTTTGGGTGCCTATTTATTGCTCTATCCGCGCGCGAAGGTATTGGTTGGAATTCCGATATTTATTTATCTTCACACCATGCGCTTGCCGGCGATATGGGTGCTGGGCGCTTGGTTTGGATTACAATTATTCAGCACGATTGCGACAGCGGGTAGCGAGGGCGGTGGGGTAGCGTTTGGTGCACATATCGGGGGTTTTCTGGCGGGAATGGCACTGATACCGATATTTAAAAATCCACAGTTTAAAATACGTTTGCCCTTTTCCAAGTGAGCTTACAAAGGTTCTTTATCCTTTAGCAACGTTGCGAGCAATAAAAAAGCCGAGCAGCTGCTCGGCTTTTTCGTCTAGCGATAGGCTAGTAGGTCAACGTTATTCCATTTATAGGTAATGAACCACCCCGAAAATTACTGCAGTCAAGGCTAAGCTAGAATGAATAACGCCTTTAACGCTGGTCATAATACCTGTTTTGCCGATGATCGCATTAAGTTCCAACAGGACAATAATCGCCAGCGCAATTAAAAAGCCCGTGTCGCCCATGCTCATCGCTTGTTGACCACCACTGCCCATTGTAGACAAAGAACCGTGGCCCGATCCGAGCATGCCAAACAACATGGGCGCTGAGAATAAGGTATTGGTACGAGAGGCTAAGAGCGCTTTGCCACCTGCCGCGGCGCCATCGCCTTCACTCATGCCCAAGACGATTTTTTGCTTGGGCCAAATAATGAGCCAAACATTAAGAAACATAAAAGTTCCCATTAAGGCAGCGAGCAAGATGTATTGGTTAGCACCCGCACCGAGCTTCATTAATAAGAATAGGCCGGTTAGGAAAGTTCCCATTGCGCCCCAACGAAACCACCACAAAGCTCGAGGAGCCAATTTCTCCATCGCATCAGACTTAGCCTCAGCAGTGGCGGCAGCAAAATAGGCGCCTTGAATAAAATTGAAATAATAAAGCAATCCTATCCAAGTGATACCAAATAGGACGTGACCCCAGCGGGCTATAAAATCAATCAGTAACATGTTGTTCTCCAATAATGTGAGTGAGCCAGATGTATCTCCGGCTTGGGTAAGGGGTGATTATACTGTGTGTTTAAAGGCAATAAAACCGCGAGATCTTTAAGTGTTTCATGCGACGCCTATCGAGCTGAACGGCTTAGTAATTTAATCCTAGCGCGTTCGCGACTTCGAGTGGAATATAGTTGCTGCCAAAGGGCAGCCCGTTATTTTTAGCGTAACGGTTAACCGCGATCTGCGTTAACCGTTGATAAATACCATCAACAGCGCTATCGAAGTAACCTTCGGTGTGTAATATTTGCTGTAATTCTGAGACGACTTGTCGAGTCATGTTCACTTCACATAAGGCTTCGCGCCATTCTTGTGACTCAGTACCCGTCTGAACCTTTTTACTAATGGTTTCATATTCAGCCGGCACGACAATCTCTTTGGTTTCGCCAGGTTTTACAAGTTCCAGTTTTTGTACGGTCGTGTATTGAGCGGGTACGAGTACTTCTTGTGTGCTCGCAGGTTTTGCGACCACGGTTCGCGCAACGGTTTTATATTCGGCGGCTTCAACCACTTCTTTCACGCTGGGGGCAACGGTTTGAATCGTCCGAGAGATAGTTTTATAGCTTGCTGGAACGTCAACTAAACACATCACTTCACCGGAACTTAAATCCGTACGTGTTTCGAGTGCACTGTTGATGTAGCGACTGCCGCGTTTCCATTCTGTACGCGCAGGCTTGTCAATAACTTGTTCGGTAATGGTTTCGAATTGCGCGGCAACGCTAACAAGCCGGGTGGTTTCGGGTTTAACCAAGACTTGCTCAGTGATGGTTTTAAATTCGGCGGGGATAACCTCAATACGAGCGCTCGCCTCGCGCACTAATTTCTGCTCGCTGATCCATTCGTACTCTGGTTGCGTGACTTCGAGGCGTGTGCTTTCTGCTTTGACCAGTATCTGTTCGGTCTGCTCGACAAACGTTGCGGGGATTAATACTCGAGCGTAGCAATGTCCAGGCACAGGATTTGGGGGAAATAGGTCGCCGCCAGAATTGGTCGCTGCGCCGCGCGTCGCCACTGCGAGCGCCATTTTTGCTGCGACAGTGTCCGCGCGCGCGGCCTCTGCTTCTGCTTGTGCCATTTCTGCGCGTGCCAGCGCATTGGCCAGGTCATCGCTATAATTCGATTTAGCATTAGCAGCACCTGAGGTGGACCCACCCAGCACCATTTTGCTTTCGCCCGAGAGGCTGGTACAGCCCGCGCTGAAAACCATTGCGCCGAGGGCTGCGCCCAATGCGAGAGTTTGAAGTTTCATCATTAATTCCTGTTGTTTAGGGCGCCAAACCAGCGTTTGATATTTACCCTTGGATTTATCATATTTCTTATGCGCGCCATTCTACGGTATATCGCGCCTTAATTCAAAGCGCGTGTTTTGGAGTTTGACTTTCTTAAACGAGCCTAGAAACACTAAGCATTTAGGTCGATTGGCTAAAAGCCACAGATACTTTATGCAATGGTGCCGAGAAGAGGACTTGAACCTCCACTGAGTTACCCCAACATGCACCTGAAGCATGCGCGTCTACCAATTCCGCCACCTCGGCATAAGATCACGATTGAGCACAGGGCAAATCGCGGGTCAGATTGGAGGCCGGACTCTACTGTTTTGGGGATAGAGGGTCAATCTAATAGTGAGTGAGAATGATCACTATATTTAGTTTGACGTGATTGCGCTATGCTTATGAATTCCCTTCATTCAAACTAAAATCATGAACAACCCAGCTGAAAAACTAAAAGGCCTACTGAATAACGAAGGCTTATTGACAATGCCGGGCTGCCACGATGCAATGTCAGCCAAACTCATTGAACAAGCGGGATTTGATATTGGCTTTATGAGCGGCTTCGCGGTGTCGGGCGCGCGCTTAGCCATGCCAGATACGGGCCTAATTTCCTATGGTGAGATGGTTGATCAGGGGCGCACGATATGCAGCACTGTTTCGATTCCGATGATTGGTGATGGGGATACGGGCTTTGGCAATGCCTTGAACATTCAGCGAACAGTGCAGGGTTATGCGGATGCGGGCTTTGCCTGCATCATGCTCGAAGATCAGCTCGCGCCCAAACGATGTGGGCATACCCAAGGCAAGGCGGTAGTCGCGCGCGAAGAAGCCGAGATGCGTATCCGTGCAGCGGTTGATGCGCGCGATGCGGGTGCGAATATTCTAATTATGGCGCGTACCGATGCACGCGCCACGCTGGGTTTAGATGAAGCCATTGATCGCTGCAAATCTTTTTATGAGTTGGGGGCGGACATCACTTTTTTAGAAGCACCCGAATCGGAAGCCGAAATGGCTCAGTATTGCGAGCAAGTACCGGGGCCGAAAATGGCCAATCTGATTGAAAATGGGAAAACCCCGATTTTGTCTTTTGAGCGCTTGGATGAAATGGGCTACAAAATCGCTGTTTATCCACTGAGCTTACTCAGTGCGTCGATTCGTGCGATGCAGGAAACGTTGGTTTCGATTAAAGCAGGCAAGGAACCACAAAACGTCCTGCATTTTGATGCGCTGACGTCTGCGGTAGGCTTCCCCGAGTATTATGCCGGGGAAGAAAAATATCGTTAATTTGCGTTTGACGACTCGTGAAAGTGCGCCAGCTTTTCGGCATTGCGGATACTTTGTGTAAGGTAGGCATATGTATATTGAGCATAGCTCCACCTGACTTGTAAGCGAAAGGTCGGCGTTTCATTTATTGGCCACAGCAAGATAGACGCGTGTCCAAAGAGGGTTTGTGCGCACTGTCCAACCGTGAAATGATTTATTCGTGTGTCAAAGGGAGAACTGCTGGCAATGATCTGGCAAGCTAAGGGGCCGGATAATTCAATCACGCTAAAGTAATCGCTGACATCAGTGATCGCACAATGAAGGTCGCGCGTGGCCTTCATCAGTGCAGCAGTGGGCGCCTCAGTTTCAATTAAGGGCAGGTGCACGATCCACTCATCGGGGCCGAGCCAGAAAGCTGTCTTTTCACCCTGCGTGGCCTGTGTGTTTGGCGCTAACGGTAGCGCGACGCCCAGAACCGACTGCACGGCCTTGGTAAAGGCAAGGTTTGAACTGTCTCCACGCAGATTAAGCTTTGTGCAGAGCGCCACTTCGCTCAAGGAATGCGCGCCTTTAACCGCAGAAACATCGCTCAGCGCGGTGCGGTTTATTTGATCACCCACGGCTGCGTTCCCCCTGTTTATCGAAAAACACAGGGTCGGCTATCGTGACGATTTGCGTGCTGCCGTCCATCATCACGGCGCTTAATGTTTCGCCCATTCGGTTCAAACCGTCTTTTACGATCGCCATGGCGATTGATCGCTTAACATTGGGGCTGAAATAACTGGAGGTAACATGGCCGACCATGGGCATCGGCGGCGCGGCGCGTGATTCCGACACCAGATGCGCGCCCTCAGGGATAACAAAATCAGGGTCGTGAGTTAATAAGCCCACCAACTGCTTACGCCCCGCGCGTGCGGTGTCGCTGCGCGTTAAGGAGCGCTTGCCGATAAAATCTTTTTTCACTTTAGAAACGATCCAGCTCATGTTCAAATCATGCGGTGTAACCGAGCCATCGGTATCTTGCCCAACAATGATAAACCCCTTTTCTGCTCGGAGTACATGCATGGATTCGGTGCCATAGGGGCTTAAGTTATATTTTTCGCCCGCGTGTATGAGGGCTTCCCACACATGCAAGCCGTGGCGTGCTGGCACGTTGACCTCAAAGGCGAGCTCGCCGGTAAAACTAATCCGATATACGCGTGCTTCGACGCCCGCAATTCGAATTTCGCGCATCGACATAAAGGGGAAGGATTCTGTACTTAAATCCGCATCGGTGAGGGCTGATAATAAATCACGCGCCTGAGGGCCATTGATCGCCATCACCGCCCACTGCTCAGTGACGGAAGTGCAGTAGACTTGCCAATCCGGCCATTCGGTTTGCAACAATTCTTCCAGCCAGCCCATGACACGCGCAGCGCCCCCGGTGGTGGTGGTCATATGAAAACGGTTGTCGCCCAAGCGCGTGGTGACCCCATCGTCAATCACCATGCCGTGCTCGTTTAGCATTAAGCCATAGCGACATTGATGAACGCCTAATTTTGACCAAGCGTTGGTGTAGACCATATTCAAAAATTTGGCCGCGTCTTTACCTTGAATATCAATCTTACCGAGCGTGGTGGCGTCCAAAATTCCTACACTTGAACGCACCGCCAGACATTCCCGCTGGACGGCCTCGTGCAGGGTCTCATCGGCCTCGGGGAAATATCGAGGTCGTTTCCAATCGCCGACGTCTTCATAAATCGCACCGTTGGTTTGGTGCCACGGCTCCATCGGGGAAGTTCGTGCTTGTAAAAACAATTCGCGGCGATTTTGCCCGACGATTGAACCAAAAGTAAGCGGTGTATAGGGTGGTCTGAAGGTGGTGGTGCCGATTTCAGAAATCGGTTTTTGCTCCAGTCCCGCCATGACTGTCAGCGCATTTACATTTGACGTTTTGCCTTGATCGGTTCCCATACCGGTGGTGGTGTATCGCTTTAGATGTTCAACTGATACATAACCTTCGCGTCTGGCCAATGAGATATCCGCCACGGTGGCGTCGTTGTGCAGTTCGTGAAAATGTTTTTTCTTGCCCTGTCCAATGGGGTGTTCACAGGGCAGAATCCATACTGGACGCAAGTCGTGACAGTTAAAGATGTTTTGATCGCCTGCTGTGGGAGCGGAGCGAGTTTTCTTAGAATAAGCACAATCAGCCGCGGCATCAGTGCCGGCCTGAAAACCTTCTGTTAAACAGTCAGCCAAATCAAATGCCCCATTGCAACTCCCTGCCAATCTGGCTTCGGGTCTATTTATTTGGTCAGCGCGTGGCAAAAAACAATGGAGTTGTTCGTTATACGCGAGTTTGCCGCCCGCTTGACTATATAAATGTAAGGTTGGGCTCCAGCCACCCGAAACGGCGACTAGATCCACGCCGAGTGTTTCAGGTTTGCTTGCCAGGCCGTCAGCCCTATGATTGAGTTTGGCCAAACTGATGTTCGTAATGCCTCTCTGATAGCCAATGCCCGTGATCGCGGTATTCGATAAAAGGGTAAAGCCATGTCCTTGCGCCAATGCTAAACATGCTGCGGGCACTTCGATGCGGATATCGAGCACGTAAACTTCGCCGCCCGCTTTGCTCGCATCGACGGCCAATGCATAGGCGGAGTTATTGTTGGTTTGGATGGCGATCTTACGTCCGGGCAATACTCCGAATTGGCGAAGGTAACGATGCACGGCGCTGGCAAGCATGACGCCCGGACGGTCGTTATCGGCAAACACCAAGGGGCGTTCAATCGAGCCGGTGGCTAACACGACCTTCTCTGCGCGTATTTTCCACAGGCGCTCTCGGGGGATGTCGCTCGGCGCGTTGGGACCTAAATGGTTGGTGATTTGCTGATTGGCAACCAGAAAATTATGGTCGTAGTAACCGGTGACGGTGGTGTGTTTGAGAACCTTTACGCTCGGGTTTTGTTCAATCGCTCGAACGGTCTTTTCTTTCCATTCAAGCGGCGTCAGCCCATCGATGGTTTGACTTTCGGTATGCAATGAGCCGCCTAACTGGGCTTGCTCTTCTAGCAATAAAACTTCAGCGCCCGTATCGCCCGCCGCCAACGCTGCTGCAAGGCCAGCAGGCCCTGCACCGACCACCAAAACATCGCAATAAATATGCTGATGATCATAGCGGCTAGGGTCGACGAGCGTTGGTGATTTGCCTAGGCCGGCGGAGTGTCGAATGACTTCCTCGTATTTCAGCCACAAAGATTTTGGCCACATAAAGGTTTTGTAGTAAAACCCGGAGGGTAGAAAGCGTGCAAAAAAGTTATTGATTGCACCGATATCAAAATTGACCGACGGCCAACAGTTTTGGCTGCGCGCGACTAAATCCTCATAAAGCAATATCTCGGTGGCGCGAACATTGGGCAAGGTGTGCGCCCCTTCTTCGAGCTGAACCAGTGCATTGGGCTCTTCAGAGCCTGCGCTAAAGATGCCGCGGGGGCGGTGATATTTAAAACTGCGCGCGACGACTTTTACCCCATTGGCCAGCAGCGCCGAAGCAAGTGTGTCGCCTTGATAGCCCGTGTAGGCTTTGTCGTCATAGTGAAAATGTATGGGCTGGCTGCGATCAATTGAGCCGCCTTGTTCAAGCCGAAAAGCTTGTGTCATGATGGCTCGACCCCTGGCGTGACGTCCGGCGCGGATTCGCCGGGCTTATAACTGGCATAAAACTCGTTACTGGCAGTGTTGCGGGCAATGTTAAACCAGCGACGACAGCCGTGGGTATGTACCCAGCGTTCAAAATGTAAACCCTTTGGGTTATGGCGAAAGAAGATGTAATCGCCCCATTGCTCGTCTGTCAGCGAAGCGGGGTTTTCCGGGCGTGCAATGTGTGCCTCGCCATGGGCTGAAAACTCTGCTTGATCACGCTTTCCGCACCATGGGCATTCAATGATATACATGGCGCAAGCTTCTAGTGAGCCACGGCAGCCGCTGCACCTTCGTCGATCAGCGCGCCGGAATGAAAGCGGTCGATGGAAAAGGGTGCAGCGATGGGGTGCATTTCGCCTTTGGCGATGGAATGCGCGAACACATGACCCGATCCCGGTGTGGCCTTAAACCCACCGGTTCCCCAGCCACAGTTAAAAAATAGATTCTTGACCGGCGTTTTTGACAAGATCGGTGAGCGATCCACCGTGACATCCACAATTCCGCCCCATTGCCGTAGCATTTTCAGGCGAGAGAATATCGGGTACAGCTCAACAATCGCGCCGATGGTGTCTTCGATGACGTTAAAGCCGCCGGATTGGGTGTAAGAGGTATAGCTGTCAGAGCTTGCGCCAATGACGAGCTCGCCCTTATCCGACTGGCTAATATAGGCATGCACGCCGTTCGACATCACCACGCAATCAATGATGGGCTTGACGGGCTCGGAAACCATTGCTTGCAGCGGAAAGGATTCTATCGGTAACCTAAATCCGGCCATTTGTGCCAGTACGCTACAATGACCGGCAGTCACAACCCCAACTTTATTGGCGCCAATATTCCCTAGGCTAGTTTGCACCCCCTTAACCTCACCATCGCGAATATCAAAGCCGGTAACTTCGCAGTTTTGAATGATGTCAACGCCGAGCGCATCAGCGGCTCGGGCATAGCCCCAAGCCACGGCGTCATGCCGAGCGGTGCCGCCGCGTTTTTGCAAGATACCGCCCATCACGGGGTAGCGACAGTCTAGTTCTATAAAGGGCACCATTTTTTGAATTTGCGTGGGCGTGACAAACTCCGCGTCTATCCCATTCAAATAATTGGAATGGCCCCGGCGACTGATTTCCTGCATGTCATGGACGCTATGTGCAAGGTGTAATAGTCCGCGAGGAGAGTACATCACGTTATAGTTGAGTGCCTGACTCAAATCACTCCACAGACCCATCGCGTGGTCGTACATCGCCGCGGACTCATCCCACAAATAGTTTGAGCGAACAATGGTGGTGTTTCGCCCGGTATTGCCGCCGCCGATCCAGCCCTTTTCTAAAATGGCAACCTTATGAATCCCGCACTCCTTGGCTAAATAGTAGGCGGTTGCAAGGCCATGGCCACCACCGCCAACGATGATCACATCATATTTTTTCTGCGGTGTCGGGCTACGCCAAGCGCGCTGCCAATTCTGATGATTGGACAATGCATTTCTTGCGAGGCTGAATATCGAGTATTTGTTTTGCACTTCTTTGGGGTGAAATTTCAGAAGAAAAGTTTTAGGGTTAAGCTCAGTCGGCGGATGCTAGCATATTCAAATACAGGCACAACATTCCCATTGTCGCGAAGACGATGTCCTCAGTCGCAGATACGACACTGCATCAAAAGTATAAGCCTCTGCTGTTGACTTCAATTTTTTGATGCGTTACGGTTTGCGTCGATGTTCAAAATACAATAACGCATGCCTACACCGGCGAACGATATTCTGGTTCGTTTCGAAAATGTTCAGAAAAGTTATGACGGCGAGATTCTGGTCGTCAAAGACTTCAATCTGGACATGGAACGAGGAGAGTTTTTAACCATGCTGGGCCCATCGGGTTCTGGCAAGACCACTTGTTTGATGATGCTTGCGGGCTTTGAGCCGGCAACAAATGGCGAGATTTATTTGGCAGGGGAGCCCATCAATCGTGTGCCACCTCACAAGCGCGGTATTGGCATGGTATTCCAAAACTATGCTTTATTCCCCCACATGACGGTGGGTGAAAACCTAGCCTTTCCGCTGGAAGTGCGCGGAATGGGTAAAACTGAGCGTGACGAGAAAGTTAAGCGCGCGCTGGATATGGTGCGCTTGGGCGAATTCGCAGATCGTCGGCCCGGCCAATTATCAGGCGGTCAAGCTCAGCGTGTGGCGGTTGCACGCGCATTGGTTTTTGATCCTGATGTGGTGCTGATGGATGAACCGCTGGGTGCTCTGGATAAAAATCTTCGTGAGCAGATGCAATACGAGATCAAACATATCCACGAAAATCTTGAAGTGACGGTCATGTACGTCACCCATGACCAAAGCGAAGCGCTAACGATGTCTGATCGCGTTGCCGTCTTTGACGATGGCGTGGTGCAACAACTCGCGCCGCCTGACGAACTATATGAAGCACCCGACAATGCCTTTGTGGCCGACTTTATTGGTGATAATAATCGTTTGTTAGGGACGGTGATTAGCGCCGAAGCCGATACTTGCCGAGTCCGCACGGACGATGGCAGTGAAATCATCGCCAAACAAGTCAATATTGCGGGCGTTGACCAGCGGGCGACCCTTTCCCTGCGTCCTGAACGCGTGGCGGTTAATCCAGCTGAAAACCAGTTTGAGAACAATTTTGAGGCTAAAGCCCTAGAACTTATTTATTTGGGCGACCATATCCGAACGCGCATGGAAGTGTGCGGACATCAGGATTTCGTCGTCAAAATCCCCAATTCCGCGCTCCATGCTCAACTTAAAGAGGGTGATACCGTTCAACTCGGTTGGAACGTAGATGATTGTCGTGCCCTGGATCCGACTGACTAGACGTAAATGTATTCTTGGGCGGGCAAATTGTGCGAGCCGTCAGTAAATAAAGCTGGCGTTATGATTTTAATATCACTTTAGGTGAGGAGAAATGAAATGAAAAAAGTTTTTAAACAAACCCTGTTAGTGTCTGCAATGACGGTTGTTACTGCAGGTATCTCGACCGCATCAGCGGAAACAGAAATGGTGGTGGTTTCTTGGGGCGGTGCGTATACCGCCAGTCAACAAAAGGCCTACCATGATCCTTATATGGCGGCAAACCCAGATATAAAAATTATCAATGATGATTCATCTGCTGAAGGCGCTGCGAAGATTCGTGCACAAGCAGAAGCGGGCAATACTTCTTGGGACTTGGTTGATATTTTGCCAGGCGATGCGATTGCGCTATGTGATGAAGGGCTGATAGAAGAAATCAACCCCGAAACCGATCTTGCGGCAGCGCCAGACGGGACGTCTGCAGCGGATGATTTTGGGGATTCGCTTGTTTCTCCCTGCTTTGTTCCACAGATTATCTACTCAACCACCCTAGGCTATCGGACTGACAATGTCGGCAGCACGCCCCCTTCAAGCATCGGTGATCTATTTGACCTTGCAAAATATCCAGGCAAGCGTGCTCTAGAACGCAAGCCGGCGGCAAACGTGGAATGGGCCTTGATCGCAGACGGGGTTGATCCTGCGACTGTCTACGACGTATTGAGTACGCCAGAAGGTGTTGAACGCGCGTTTGCCAAACTTGATACGATCAAAGATCAGGTTATTTGGTGGACCAAGGGCGCACAACCCGGCCAACTCTTAGCAGATGGAGAAGTGGTCATGGCGTCGGCGTATAACGGCCGATTGTTTTCCGCTATCGTTGAGAACAACCAACCCGTGGGTATGCTGTGGGATTATCAAGTCTTTGAGCTCGATGGCTGGGCGATTCCCACCGGTGCGCCGCACAAGGCAGAGGCGATGAAATTCCTCAAGTTCGCAACCGATACACAGCGTTTAGCAGATCAAGCGAAGTACATATCTTATGGTCCAGCGCGCTCTTCTTCCGCAGCGCTAGTCGGTAAGCATGCAGAGCTTGGCATCGACATGGGCCCTCATATGCCGACTGCACCGGAAAATGCCAAAAACGTTATTCTTAAAGACGTACTTTGGTGGGCAGACAACAAGGACGAGTTGACTGAGCGCTTTGAATCGTGGCTGGCTAAGTCATAGGCTAGCGATGTTGAGCCGGGATGTTCCCGGCTCAATTTCAATGACTTAAACGCAGCGCAAATGTTTAAGCAATTGAAATTGAGCTGTGAAATGATGAAATACGTAATGTGTCTTAACATGGGCGTGTATATATTGAGCTTCAAAGCATTCTCGATACACCTCACCTATCTCAAAGAGGCAAGCCATTAAGAGTGTCATGACGGACATAAAACCAAACGCCAATTTGCTCGGTGCAAAAGAAGCTGCCTTATTAAAGAGCAGCCTGCAACGCTCTTTGCGAAAACGAAGAAATACTGCACTTTTATTGGTGGCGCCTTTGTTTGTGTTTGTGGTGCTCACTTTTCTAATCCCGATTTTCGATATGCTGTGGCGCAGTGTTGACAATAAAATCACCCAAGAAACTTTGCCGAGAACCGTTCAGCAGTTGGCTGCATGGGATGACACCACCGGCGAGTTGCCCGATGAGCCTGTTTTTAGGGCCTTTGTCGAAGACGGCAAGGAAATTGGTAAAGCGATCAATCGCCTTGGAAAGCGCCTCAATTACGAACGATCCGGGATGTCGAGTTTGTTTCGTAAAAGTGCGCGAAATCTACGCAACGTTGATCTTGAACAAGACATCCCTTCGTACAAGGAATTGGTGCTCGAGATGGATAAAAAGTGGCGGAATGTCGAAGTATGGCGGCTGATTAAAAGAGAAAGCGGCAGCAAAACCGCGTCGTATTACTACTCCGCCTTTGACGCTGAAATGGGGCCGGACGGCGTGCAGTTCAAACCTGAGACCCATCAAATTTATTTGAAACTATTTGGCCGCACGATGTGGTTGGCCACCTTGATCACGGTGCTTACTTTGCTATTGGGTTATCCGATCGCCTACTTGTTGGCGACGCTAAAAACGCGAACCAGTAACTTGTTAATGATACTGGTGCTATTACCTTTTTGGACTTCCTTGCTCGTTCGAACCAGTGCCTGGATTGCCCTGCTGCAAAAAGAAGGTGTGATCAATGATTTTCTAGTGGGCTTGAGTATCATTAGCGACGAAAATCGTTTGTCGATGATCCACAATCAAACGGGCACCATTATCGCGATGACCCATATATTACTGCCCTTTATGATATTGCCTTTGTTCAGTGTCATGAAAACCATTCCACCGAGCTATGTGCGTGCAGCGCGCTCGATGGGGGCGTCATCATTCACTGCCTTTCGCAGAATATATTTTCCGAATACCGTTGCGGGGATCGGCGCGGGCGGGATTTTGGTGTTCATACTCTCCATCGGTTTTTATATCACCCCCGCTTTGGTGGGTGGAACAAAAGGTGCGATGATCAGCAACTTTATTGCCCATCATATATCCAATTCGCTCAATTGGGGGCTGGCGGCGGCGCTGGGAACCATATTGTTGTTATTGGTTCTGGCGCTTTATATTCTGTACGACAAAATTGTCGGCATTGACAACATGAAATTCGGATAGCGATACGATGGCACTGCCCCTACATGCAACCACGGGAGAGCGAATTTGGCATTACAGCTTTTTGCTAATCTGCGTGCTGATCTTTCTATTCTTGATCGTTCCCATATTGGTCATTATTCCGCTTTCATTCAATGCACAGCCCTATTTTTCATTTACACCTGAAATGCTGTCGTTTGATCCCAAGGGTTACTCCACCAAGTGGTACCAAGACTTTTTCACCAGTGCAAGCTGGCAACAAGCCGTTAAAAATTCCTTGGTCATTGCCTTTTTCTCGACCTTGATTGCTACGTTTTTAGGCACCTTAGCAGCCTTGGGTTTAAGCCAAAAAGAATTTCCGTGGAAAACCACGATCATGGGTATTTTGATTTCGCCGATGGTGGTACCGCTGATTATATCTGCAGCAGGGATGTTCTTTTTTTACTCCAGGATCGGATTACAGGGTACTCATATCGGCGTGATTCTTGCGCATGCCGCCTTGGCAACCCCATTTGTAGTAATCACCGTCACGGCGACCTTGGTCGGCTTTGATCACAGCCTAACACGCGCGGCCGCGAGCTTGGGCGCTTCTCCTACGCGTACGTTTTTTCAAATTACCGTGCCGTTGATCACGCCGGGGGTCATCTCAGGCGCCCTGTTTGCGTTTATTACCTCCTTTGATGAAGTGGTGGTGGTGCTATTTGTAGGTAATGTGAATCAACGTACAATTCCATGGGCGATGTTTTCGGGCATTCGCGAGCAAATTAGCCCCACCATCTTGGCGGTGGCGACGATCCTGATTAGCTTTTCAATCCTATTATTGTTTATGGTTGAGGTTTTGCGTCGACGCAACGAGCGCTTACGAGGCTTGTCCCCAGGATAGACTGACTAGAAAACGAGCCGAATGTGTCATATCTTTTATCTCATTGGCGCGGCCTTCAGTCAATTGGCGTTTCGTTTTGGATAAACTTTTTGGGCGGTTTGGCGCTGCTCAGTTTCATCGAGCTAACGCTACTGTCCAAGCTCCAGATACCGCCCGATAAACTACTCTTCGTTGTCGTTGCTTCCCTCATTTTCTCCCGCCTTGTTATCTTCCCTTGGCAGCTGGTCGGTTTATTTCGCGCTGCCGAGAGGGACTATTTAGAAACCGGCCACAGTATAAAAACCCGAGGCATCCAAGCCATTGGACTGCTCTCGGTAATGTTCACGCTGGTTTATAGTCTCGAGGTAATACAAGGCGCCGTTTACTTCAAGCATCAACTCGAGCGCCATGCTGAGCCGACAGACAAAGACAACTACTCTCTGACTTTGAGCCGTGATGGAACGGTGTTGACAGTCAGTGGCGATATTGCACCCGGTATTACGCAAGCGGTGAGCGTGCTAGTTCAAGGTAACGCCGAGCTGAAGACGGTGATACTTCAAAGTGCCGGGGGGCACATTTATGAAGGTCGAGGTTTAGCCAAAGTGTTTATGAAACACACATTAGAAACGAGGGTGCTTGAAGAATGCAGTTCCGCCTGTACCACAGCATTTATGGGCGGGATAAAGCGCAGTATTGGCTCAAGCGCACGTCTTGGCTTTCACCAATATAAGGTAGGCGCAGATCATATAAAACCTTTTGCTAACTTTTATAATATTCCGGCGGAACAGCAGCGCGATCGTGCGCTATTTGAATCGCGGGGCGTGGCAAAAGAGTTTTTGGATAATATGTTTAAGCAGGACGCGCGAAGCATATGGTTTCCCGAACATTCAGCACTCCTGAGATTCAACATTATTGATTCGATAATATCGGCGGAGTAATATTTTGGCTGACGCGGGATGGGCGGATAAAAGTCGCCAGGATAAAAAAAGACGACAGGAATGTAAGAAGCCCGAGTGTATGGGGCGAATTGTCGTCTACAGATAATCGTGAGTCGTTAATTTTGGTGCGTAATCACAGCGGTAAAAATATGCTCTAGATTGATTATTCCACCGTACTAAATAGGCATTTATCATGAGCGAAGAAAGCGACAACTTTGATGACGAAGATATCGATTTGTCGTCTCTGCCTGATAATGAGCTGGTCGAGCAGATGCAAGACGATCTATATGATGGTCTTAAGGAAGAAGTGGTAGAAGGCACTGAGATTTTACTCGAACGTGGTTGGACAGCGGATCGAGTGCTCAATGAGCCGTTGGTCGGCGGAATGACGATTGTAGGTGTGGATTTTCGGGACGGCATTTTATTTGTACCGGAAGTGCTCTCTGCTGCCAATGCAATGAAAGGTGGCATGTCGATACTAAAGCCCTTGCTGTCAGAGTCTGATGGTTCAAGAGTTGGAAAAATGGTGATTGGAACCGTTAAAGGCGATATTCATGATATTGGCAAGAATCTTGTCAAAATGATGATGGAGGGTGCGGGCTTTGAAGTGATTGATTTAGGGATCAACATCCCGGCTGAAGCATATTTGGCCGCCTTAGAAGAACATAAGCCTGATATTTTAGGTATGTCCGCCCTGCTCACGACCACCATGCCTTATATGAAAGTGGTGATTGATGAGATGGTTAGCAATGGCGTGCGAGATAAATATATCGTTCTGGTAGGGGGCGCCCCACTCAATCAAGAATTTGGCGATGCGGTGGGTGCAGACGCTTACTGCCGTGATGCGGCCTCAACGGTTGACACCGCGAAGGCACTGATGGCGGACCGAAAAATAGCGGCTTGATGATGCGAATGTTCACAGCATATTCAGGAAAATAGAGAAATGAATGTATTGGCTTGCGGCGCACTCGCACACGAACTCGTTGCTCTTAAAGCAGCGAATGCTTGGACCTCAATGAACATTACTTGCCTGCCTGCGCATTACCACCAAACGCCGAGCAAAATTGCGCCCGCGGTTAAACTAGCGATTGAGAAAATTCGCACACAAAATAGCGAAGACATTTTAGTCGCTTATGGTGATTGCGGGACGGCGGGTGCGCTTGACAAGGTATTAGAGGAAGCAGGCGTTGCCCGATTGCCCGGCGCGCATTGTTATGCATTTTTCGCGGGTGGAACAAAGTTTGACCAACTACAAGAAGCAGAAGTTGGAACATTTTATTTGACAGATTTTCTAGTCGATCATTTTGATGTATTTGTCTGGCAAATGTTAGGTTTGGACAAGCAGCCTGAGTTATTGGAGCTATATTTTGGCAATTACACGAAACTGATTTTTTTGGCGCAAACGGAATCTGATAGCAGACAAAAAGCCGCCCGCCAACATGCGGCCACGCTTGGTCTTAGGTATGAATATCATTTTACGGAATACGGGGAGATGGGCAGTGAGCTGCATCGCGTGATGTCTCAATCAGTGTCTGTTCCATGCCCAGTCTAATCACCTTATATTGGCGAGATATTCCGGCTCAAGTATTGGCTAAAAAGGGCAGGGAACGCGCGCGCCATGCTTTGTCTGATCGGTTTCAACTTGCCATTGATCGAGCTGCGATGCGAGCCAAGAAAATCGACGCGGATGCCTACCTCGACGACTGGCGTCGAGAGACAGCAAAAGTTTCAGGAGATATGCATCTTGCTGTGATCGATAAAGCAGCGTCGATAGAAGCGAGTTACGATAACGCGCGTCTTGAAGCCTTGATCAAAAATAAGGGCATAAGCCCGAGTACCTGACAAAGCGCCCGGAAAATGTACCGTCGACGAAAATGGTCTGTTTCTCACGCAAGGGGCTTGTCTCAATTTTACAAAATATTTGAGCGCGTTTTGCTCAGCTTGCATCCTTTGTGGCTAAAGGTGGGCTATTCGAGGCTTGAAAAACCCGTCGTGTTGTTCGAGAAACAAATCAAGGGTTTCCTGTTTGATTGCCAGATGTGCGGAAAATGTATATTGCAGGAAACGGGCATGTCATGCCCCATGAATTGCCCTAAGCAGTTACGCAATGGGCCCTGTGGCGGGGTGCGCGCGGATGGTCATTGCGAAGTGAATGCGCAAATGCCCTGTGTATGGGTGGAGGCATGGCGAGGCAGCCAATTGATGGATTCGGGAGACGCCATCCAAACCGTTCAGACGCCAGTCGATTATCGACGGCAAGGCACGTCTTCGTGGCTTAGAGAGGTTCGTCTAAAAAAAGGCCAAAGCAAGACTGAGCGTTTGTCATCATGAAATTTAACGACGAGCCAAGCAGAGGGGAAAACTTGCCTATCTTGCCGGGGCATGTTTCGCCGGGGCGATTAGAACGTGTATTGCGTGCCAATGAGTTTGCGGTGACGGCAGAGCTTGCGCCACCTGATTCAGCAGACCCGAATCAGGTTTACCAGCGAGCCGCGCTATTTGATGGGGCGGTGGACGCGATTAATGCGACCGATGGGTCGGGCGCGAATTGCCACATGTCCAGCGTGGCAGTGTGTGCCTTGCTTACTCGCCAAGGCTACGCGCCCGTGCTTCAATTGTCGTGTCGTGATCGCAATCGTATTGCAATGCAGGGCGATATCTTGGGCGCGGCGGCGATGGGCGTCACCAATGTTTTGTGTTTAAGCGGTGATGGGGTTCAAGCGGGTGATCATCCAGAGGCGAAACCCGTGTTTGATTTGGGCGCTTTGTCGTTAATCGAAACAGTCCGAACAATGCGCGACGAAGCAAAATTTTTAAGTGGCCGAGCATTGGATTATCCGCCAAAAATGTTTATTGGCGGTGCCGCAAACCCCTACGCTCAGCCGATCGATTTTAGACCGCAGAGATTGGCAAAAAAAATTCAGGCGGGTGTGCAATTTATTCAAACGCAATATTGTTTTGATATTCCGCTGTTTAAATCCTATATGTCAAAAGTAAGTGATATGGGCTTGCTCGATCAGGTGTTTATTCTGGCAGGGGTGGGGCCGATGGCCTCGGCGAAATCTGCCGCGTGGATACGAGAAAACGTGCCGGGTATCTATATTCCAGATTCAGTCATTACTCGATTGCAAGGCGCGAAAAATCAAAAGAAAGAAGGGCGAAAAATCTGCATTGAGTTGATGCAACAGTTAAAGGAAGTAGAGGGTGTGGCGGGTGTCCATGTGATGGCTTACCGTCAAGAAGAAGCGGTCAAGGATATTGTTCGTGAGTCAGGGGTTTTGGGTGATCGTGTGCCTTGGTATCCGGCGCGCGATGAAGAGACACAACATTAACGGTCATGCGCCCTTAAGGCGTACCATTAAATTTTAAGAGAAGCATTCAATGACACGTACAATACTAGGTTCAGCCACTCAAGATATCATCATTGGTTTTGATCAGCCTTTTGTGATGATAGGCGAACGAATCAATCCCACGGGTAGAAAGATATTAGCCAAAGAAATGAAGGCTGGAAACTTCAGTCGCGTTGAGAAGGATGTGCACGCGCAGATTGCCGCGGGGGCGCAAATGCTAGATATTAACGCGGGAATACCACTGGCCGATGAACCCAAAATTTTGGCGGACACCATTCAATGGGTGCAGTCGATTACCAATGTCCCGCTATCGATAGACTCTTCCATCGTCGCGGCGTTGGAAGCGGGTTTGTCCGTCTATCAAGGCCGCGCCTTGGTCAATTCGGTGACGGGCGAAGAAGAACGCCTCGAGCAAGTATTGCCCTTGGTTAAAAAATACGACGCCGCAGTGGTGGCCATCTCAAATGATGAAACCGGTATTTCGGAAGACCCAAATGTCCGCTACGAAGTGGCGCGAAAAATTGTTGAACGCGCGCAAGACTACGGTATAAAACCCGAAGATGTGGTGGTTGACCCATTGGTCATGCCAGTCGGTGCGATCAATGACGCGGGATTGCAGGTGATGCGTTTGATTGCTCGCTTGCGTAATGAACTTAAGGTTAATACTACTTGTGGCGCCTCTAATTTCTCGTTTGGGATACCGAATAGAAATGGCATGAACGGTGCGTTTATTAGCATGGCGATGAGTGCGGGCATGACCTCGGCGATTGTGAATCCACTGCATTCAGAAGTAGTGCAATCAGTACGTGCAGCAGACGTAGTGATGGGCAATGATCCGGATTGCGCAAACTGGATTCGCCACTATCGTGATCCAGTTGCCGAAGAAGCAGAGGGTGCGGGTAGTCGGCGTCGTTCTAGGCGCCGGCGAGGCAGGGGATGAAACAAGAAGCTATTGGGGAAATCGAATTAGATCAGTCGGTTAATCTGACAGGCAGCTGCTTATGTGGCGGGGTTCGTTATCGCTTACAAGGAAAGGTGCGACCCGTCGTGAACTGTTATTGTAAGCAGTGCCAAAAAACCAGCGGCCATTACGTGGCCGCGACGCGCATTCATCAAGACGACTTACTACTTGATGAAGATAAAACCTTGTCTTGGTATGAGTCCTCACCGGGCCATCAACGCGGATTTTGTAATCGCTGTGGCAGCAGTCTATTTTGGAATCGAGTGAGCGATAATCAAATCAGCGTTATGGCGGGCACCTTGGATGCGCCGACGCACCTTAAAACGGTAGAAGGTATCCACGAAGCGGCCGCTAATGACTATTTCGAGCGACCGATCTTTCCTAAGTAAATGATAGTCATTGGCCACATAGAGCAGAAGGCGCCGCTAATTTTTGTACTGAACAGATGAACTCAAAACGAGTTAAAATTGTTTTTACGCCCTCAGGATTGCAAGGTGAAGTCGATGCAGGGGTCGACATCTTAAGCGCCGCGCGTGAGTTGGGCGCAGATTTAGATACGGTCTGTGGCGGGAATGGCTTGTGTGGGCGCTGCAAAATTCAGATCAGTGAGGGTGAATTTCCTAAGCATCAGATGATTTCGAGCCGAGAACATTTATCGGCAGTGACGGATTCTGAAACCCAGATGTTCTCCAAGGTCCAGCTGGAAAATGGCTTCCGGCTTGGTTGTAGAACTAAACTGTTCAACGATGTGGTGGTGGATATTCCGCCAGAGAGCCAAGTCCACCAACAAGTGGTTAGAAAGGATGCGGCGGAATTATCGATTGAAGCAAAGCCTGCAGTAGAGCTGGTCACGATTGATGTGGCGCCGCCCAAACTAGATTCGCCGACTGGTGATCTCGAGCGCATGTTCGATGCGCTGGAATTTGAAACCGGCTACACCCATCTTCAGCTCGATTCCAGTTTATTGCGGGCCTTACAACCCATATTAAGGCAGGAAGATTGGCGCGTGACGGTGGCGATTTACGAGCAATCAAAAGTGATTGCGATTTGGCCGGGAGATAATCAACAGGTGGTGGGATTAGCCGTTGATATTGGTTCGACGACGATTGCCGGCCATTTGTGTGATTTAAAAACGGGCGAAGTTTTAGCGTCCAGTGGCATGATGAATCCACAAATACGATTCGGTGAAGATTTGATGAGCCGCGTGTCTTATTCCATGATGAATCCGGGCGGCGATAGAGAGATGACAGAAGTGGTGCGTGCGGGCATCAACCAGCTTGCCGACGAGTTACTCAAAAAAGTCGGTGCCACGCAAGATAAATTGCTCGATGTGGTACTGGTATGTAACCCAATCATGCATCATTTGTTCTTGGGCATTGATCCCATTGAATTAGGCGGTGCGCCCTTTGCCTTGGCAAGCCAAGGAGCCCTTAAACTACCTGCGCGTGAGGTGGGTTTATCGGCAGCATTGGGTGCACGTGTGTATTTGTTGCCTTGTATTGCGGGGCACGTGGGCGCAGACGCAGCGGCGGTTATTCTAGCGGAAGCGCCGTACAAGCAAGATGCCATCACCCTGATTATTGATGTGGGCACCAATGCTGAGATCATATTGGGGAATAAAGATAAGCTCGTTGCAGCCTCGTCTCCCACTGGCCCTGCTTTTGAAGGCGCCCAGATCAGCCATGGTCAGCGTGCGGCGCCGGGGGCGATTGAACGTGTCAGGATTGATCCGCAGACTTTAGAGCCTAAGTTTCAAGTGATTGGTGTGGATGATTGGTCGGATAGCCCCGCCTTTGCAAAGGCGGCTAAGGCTATCGGCGGGGTGACAGGAATTTGCGGGTCGGGAATTATAGAGGCCATTGCAACATTATTTTTGGCCGGCGTGATTCGTTCGGATGGCTTGATAGACGAAAGCAAGGCCGTTCAATCAAATCGCGTTTTCAAAAATGGGAAAACATGGGCCTACCGTTTGGGTGATGAAGAAGATGGCATTATTATCACGCAGAATGATGTGCGGGCGATTCAGCTTGCCAAGGCTACGCTCTATGCGAGTGTGAAGTTATTGATGGATAAAATCAGCATCGAAAAAATAGAACGCATTCGATTTGCGGGCGCGTTTGGCGCACATATCGATCCTAAATATGCCATGGTGTTGGGGATGATTCCAGACTGCCCTCTATCGAGGGTTCGTGCAATTGGTAATGCAGCGGGTTCGGGTGCGCGGATTGCCTTGGTCAGTCAATCCGCCCGTGCTGAGATTGAAATACAAGCGGATAAGTTAGAAAAAATAGAAACCGCGACAGAATCGAACTTTCAGGATTACTTCATCGCTGCGATGGCGATACCCCACCAATATGATACTTTTCCTTTTCTATCGGAAGAAGTGTTGCTACCGATACCCGCTGTAAAGGACGGATCAAAAGGACGATCTCGTAGACGCCGGAAAAAATAGCGCATGGCTTTTTGGGCAGCGCTTAAACTTCTTGCGACGGGATCTCATTGTTCACCAGCACTAACCTCCGCTCATCCCGTGGAGGCAAGCCAAACAGATCTCGATAGCATTTACTAAAGTGCGGCGCAGAGGCGAAGCCGCAGGCCAAGGATATTTCAACGATAGATTTTTCTGTTTGTAGTAATAGTAAGCGAGCCTTTCTAAGGCGTAAGCCTAAGTAGTATTGGGTGGGGGGTGCAATCCAGGTAACTTCTAAACAGCCGCTCTAACTGACGGCGCGAGATATTCACATAGCCCGCAAGCTCATCGGGGCTCAATGGTTCTTCCAGATTCGATTCCATTAGCACGACGGCTTCCGTTAACTTGGGCTGGCTGGTGCCTAGCTTTTGCCGTAGCGGAATACGTTGGTGGTCACGCATGCTTCTAACGCGGTCGATCAAAATTTGTTCCGAAATGGCAGAAGCCATGCCCGCGCCATGTTCGTATGAAATTAATTCCAGCATCATATCAATAGGGGTGGTGCCGCCCGCACAGGTATAGCGATCACGGTCGATTTCATAAATGTCGTCCGTGAGGTTTAGCGCGGGAAATTCTTCACGTGTGGAAGCGAGCCTATCCCAGTGAATCGTGCAGCGATAACCTTCAAGTAAGCCCGCCTTGGCGAGCAAAAAACTGCCCGTGCACAAAGACCCTATGGCGGTCTTCTTCTTGGCAAGTGTACGCAGGCATTCCCCCAGTGATTCAGACCACGCGAGGTTAACTTTAGCGCCGCCACATATGAACAGGGCAGCGTAATGAACCGCCAAATTCTTGCTGGGGCGAATTGGGGTGACTTCAAGGCCATTGCTTGCGGTGATGGGCTCGCCATCGATGGATAATGTTTCCCATGCATAGAGTGTTTTATTAGACACGCGATTGGCCAAGCGCAAGGTATCGATTGCGGCAGCGTAGGCGATCAGCGAAAAGCCTGGCACCACTAAAAAGCCGTAACGGGTGGGGGTTTCTTCGGCGAATGGTTGTTTGTTCGGGTAGCTCACTTATAGAAGGCCATCGTGTAAATCCCGCCAAATGTAGCATTATATTCAGCGTGCGACTATCAATTATCTGTCAAATTATCACGTATTTAGAGACCGATTATTTCGTGATAGAGTCTGGCTTTTCGATAATAAAAGCAGACTTTCCATGAAGCTCCCCTCACACATTAAAATTGACAACGGCGAACGGGTCGTCGGTACTTTTAGCGCTAAGGAAATGCAAAGACGGATTGATAGTTTGCGAGGACTTATGACGCAAATGGAGGTTGATACGGTATTGATGAGTTCTTATCACAATATCAATTACTACGGCGATTTTATGTTTTGCGCGTTTGGCCGGCATTACGGACTGGTGATTGATCACCATTCCCAAACGTCATTGACGGCCAATATAGATGGCGGACAACCCGCGCGCCGAACCTTCGGTGAGAATCTGGTGTACACCGATTGGCAAAAGGATAATTTTTTCAGCGCCCTAAAAGTGTTAGCAAAAGGCACCCATCGTCTCGGGATCGAATTCGATCAAGTTTCCTTGCAAATGATGGACAAACTAAAAGCCGCCTTGCCGCAATGTGAGTTTGTTGATATCGGCGAAGGCGCAATGGGGCTGCGCATGATTAAATCCGCTGAGGAGATCGAACATATCGGCAAGATGACGAAGATTGCGGATATAGGTGGCGCAGCCTGCGTGGACGCGATTGCTGTGGGGGTTCCCGAGCACGAAGTTGCTTTGCATTCGACTCAGGCAATGGTGCGCGAGATCGCGCAAGTATTCCCTGATTCGGAGCTGCTTGATACTTGGACATGGTTTCAATCGGGCATCAATACCGATGGTGCGCACAATCCGGTGACTTCACGCAAGATCGAGGCCGGGGACATTTTGAGCCTAAATTGCTTTCCGATGGTGGCGGGCTACTATGTTGCATTGGAAAGAACCTTATTCGCAGAATTTGCCTCTGATGCGCATCTGAAACTATGGGAGATCAATTGTCAGGTGCACGACGCGGGCAAGCAAATGCTTCAGCCCGGTACACGTTGCTGCGATGTCGCAAACGCGCTCAATGAAATATATGCTGAACACGATTTACTACAGTATAGAACCTTTGGCTATGGCCATTCTTTTGGCGTCTTGTCTCACTATTATGGCCGTGAGGCAGGCTTAGAACTGCGCGAAGACGTGGATACCGTATTAGCGCCCGGTATGGTGGTGTCGATGGAGCCGATGATCATGCTGCCAGAAGGCTTGCCCGGCGCGGGTGGTTATCGGGAACACGATATTTTAGTGATTGGTGAAGGCGGCCATACCAATATCACCGGCTTTCCTTACGGTGCAGCGCATAATATTGTCGGCTGACCGACGTTAATCTAGTGTCAACGCCTTATTTATTTGTTGATCAGGGCAGCCTGCTAACATTCTGTGATGCTGACGGCCAAGCCGCCCAAAGAAGTTTCCTTATATTTTCTCGACATTTCTTCGCCGGTTTCCTTCATCGCCTGAATGCAGCTGTCGAGCGGCATGAAATGCTCGCCATTGCCGCGCAATGCTAAAGCCGCAGCGGTATAGGCTTTAATCGCACCAAAACCATTGCGCTCAATGCACGGTACTTGCACCAAACCCTTAACGGGGTCGCAGGTCATGCCCAAATGATGTTCAAGGGCTATTTCTGCGGCGTTTTCGATTTGTGCGGGCGACCCACCGCGCACGGCGGTTAAACCCGCCGCAGCCATTGCCGCGGCAGAACCGACCTCTCCCTGACAACCGACTTCGGCGCCCGATATGGAGCTTCGGTGTTTAATCAAGCCTCCGACAGCAGCAGCCGTCAGTAGATACTCTCGCATTTGTTCGATCGTGCCTTTTTCTTGCTGCATGAAGTGATACAACACGGCAGGGATAACACCTGCTGCGCCATTGGTGGGTGCTGTGACGACGGCATGGCCAGCGGCATTTTCTTCATTGACCGCCATCGCATAGGCGCACAGCCATTCTGAAAAATCAACGGTGGATTCTTGATCGTTGAGTTGTTGGTATAGATTGCAGGCGCGGCGCTCAATCTTTAACACGCCCGGCAGCGTGCCCTCGGTTCGCAGGCCCGTGTCGACGCAGGAACGCATGGCCATCCAAACATTATCCAAACCCTCGTCTAGTTGTTTTTCAGTCATGATCTGAAGCTCGTTATGGCGCTTCATGTCGGCAATGGTTTTTTCGCTTTCAGCTGCCATTTCTAACATCTGCACAGCAGAGTCAAAAGGATAAGGGCAGTTGTCGCTATCTTGGACCTTGATGGGTGCAACGGTTGCAGATATTTCTGATAGAGCGGCAATAAAGCCACCGCCGATTGAGAAGATGGTTTCACTCAATAGGGGTTTTTCATCCTTGTCTTGAAGCTCGAAGATCATGCCATTTGGATGTTCTGGCAGCGGCTCTCCCAGATCGAAAATGATGTCATCACAGGGGGAAAAAGACACCGCTGAATCATCCAACGCCAGTCGATCTAGCGGCCAGAGTGTTGCAGTTAAGGCATCAACATCTGTTTCGGTTAGGTCTTGCGGCGAGTAGCCGTTAAAGCCTAATAAGATGGCGCGATCGGTGGCGTGGCCTTTGCCGGTAAATGCCAATGAACCTCGCAGTGTGCAGCGGAGTCGGCAGCCACTGGATATAGGATTATTGGCGATAAACGCCTGCACAGATTGCCTAAAGCTACGCGCGGCGATCATCGGGCCTACCGTGTGTGAGCTGGAGGGGCCAATACCCAACTTGAACAAATCGAGCGTGCTGATAAACATTTAGGCGCTTAGGAGATATTTGAATCAGGGAATTCTGCTTTGCGTCGAGCCATGAAGTCAAGCAATGCTTCGTCAGTGGCAACGTCTAGCTCTGGTGCAACGTACTCGGCGAGTTGCTTTTTATAGGTCGCATTTGCGCGCTGGGCATGATCCAGCGCGCCGTCTATTTCCCACTGTTCAAAACTATTGTTGTCGGCGATATCAGACATATAAAAAGCGTTGCGAAAATTGGCTTTAGTGTGCGCGCAGCCCAAGTAATGGCTGCCTGGGCCGACTTCTGCAATCGCGTCCATTGCCTGACCATTTTCTGACATATCCACGCCCTTGGCAAACACAGCGGCCATGCCAGCTTGATCGCAGTCCATGATAAATTTCTCATAGCTCATGACCAAGCCGCCTTCTAACCAGCCCGCCGTGTGCAAGACAAAATTGACGCCTGCATAGATGGAAGGGATAAGCGAGTTAGCGGCTTCATAGGCAGCTTGTGCATCGGGTAATTTTCCCGAGCAGATACCGCCGCCTGATCGAAATGGTACGCCTAAGCGGCGTACTAAGGCGGCCATTACATTGAGAATCAAAGCGGCTTCCGGTGTGCCGAAAGTCGGTGCGCCTGACTGCATGGAAATGGACGAAGCGAAAGTGCCAAAGATTACCGGTGCACCCGGCTTGATCAATTGGGTAAACGCGACACCCGCCAATCCTTCCGCCAAAGCCTGAGCGGCAGTCCCCGCAACCGTCACAGGCGACATGGCGCCCGCTAAAATAAACGGAGAAACAATGCAGGCCTGATTGTTTCGCGCATAGACTTTCAGTGCGCCCAGCATGGTGCCGTCGAAGGTCATCGGCGAATTGGCATTGATCAAGCTGGTGGTGAGTGTTTTAGGTTCGCCTGTGGCCGGGTCTAAGTAATTGTCACCAAATAAAATCTTACCCATGTCGACAGTATCTTGCGCACGTTCCGGCTCGGTGACCGAGCCCATATAAGGCTTATCTGAATAGCGCATATGCGCATAGACCATATCGAAATGACGTTTGTTAACCGGCAAATCAACCGGCTCGCACACCGTTCCACCCGAGTGGTGAAGGTACGGAGTGGTATAGGCGAGTTTCACAAAATTTTTAAAATCTTCAATGGTCGCGTAGCGGCGACCTTCATCGAGATTGCGAACGAAAGGGCTGCCATAAGCGGGTGCAAAAACGGTATTCATCCCACCGATCTCGACGCTACGTTTGGCGTTGCGCGCGTGTTGGGTATATTGCGCGGGCGCAGTTTTCTGGATCAGGCTACGACACATTCCCTTAGGGAAACGAACTCGATCACCTTCGACTTTTGCGCCGGCAGCTTTCCAAAGCGAAAGCGCTTCGGCGTCACCACTAAAATCAATGCCAATTTCTTCGAGAATTTTGTCAGCATTTTGCTCGATTTGCTGTAAGCCTTCCTCTCCGAGTACTTCGTAAGTCGGGATTTTTCGCGTGATGTAAGCGGGTGCTGGTACAGCGACAGCTGTATCTTCGGCTCCACGCGCGCGGCGTGAGCGACGTTTACGGCGGGGTTCTGCCATGGCGTATTGTCAGTCTAGGTTTGGGTTAATAAGTATCTTCGATAAGCTTTTTAGGCAATGTGGCGCGCGCGACATCAGCGTACAAAGACGCGTCACCATGAGGCTTGTTCGCCCCTGCCGAATTTTCGATTGCTCAAAAAACCGCTGCTAAATTTTAAGTTGAGTTTACGACCTCGGCAATTCATTGTCAGGGTCGTAGAGCGCCTGATAACCCACGCCCTCGACCTTAATCGGGAAGGACTCATCGAAATATTCCATCGCCATCTCTCGCCCCACTTGAGCCAATTCCGCGGGCAGATAGCCCAAGCCTATATTTTTTCCGATGGAGGGCCCAAAGGCCATGCTCGTCAGATATGAGCGCCGCCCCTGGGCATCGACGGGCACTTCGCCGGTTTGTGGGTCGATAATCGGGCATTGGCCAACCGGATATCGGGCGATGCCCGCCGCGTCAATATTGTCTGTCATGGTAAAAGTGCACAGATAGGCATCTTGTTGTTCACGCTCGCGTTGCTCAAGATATGCAGCCTTGCCATTAAAATCTGACAGTTTGACTTTGGCTCTAGATAGCCCAGCTTCGTATAAATTGTATTCTGTCAGTAAGTCGGCGTTTTGTAAGCGTAAACTTTTTTCCATACGCCGCGAGTTGACATAGGTTTCAACCCCGACCGGCGTTGCGCCTTGTCCAAACACCAAATCCCAAAGCGCCAGCCCATAACTGAAAGGAACGTGTAGTTCCCAGCCCTGCTCGCCCACATACGAAATGCGAAAGGCCATGATGGGAATGCCCTTGAGACTAATGTTTTTGGTGCTGGCGAAGCGAAAATTATCGGCATCTAACTCAGCCGGATCGTCCGCAATCGCTTGCAGTGTTTTGCGCGCATTGGGGCCCCAGACACCGAGACAGGCCAGATGATCGCTTTGGTCCTCAACATAGACGTTCCAGCCGTGATCATCGGCCATGCGTTTTAACCATACTAGGTCACGATGGCCAGCGTCTGCGCCATCGATGACTCTATACTTATCTGAGGCCAATCGGATCACGGTTAAATCAGCACGGATGCCACCGAGATGATCGAGAAAATGGGTGTAGATACCTTTGCCGATGGCGACTTTACCCCCGACTTTTGCCACACAGGCGTATTCCATTAAAGCTTCGGCATCGGGGCCGATCACATCAAATACCGCAAAATGCGAAAGGTTAATCATGCCGACGTTATCTGACATCGCCAGTTGCTCGGCGTTCGAGACACGCCAAAAATGGCGGTTGTCCCATTCGTGTTCTCGCACCGGCACTTGATCAGCATATTTCTCAAGCAAGTGTTCGTTCGAGGCATAACCATGCGCGCGTTCCCAGCCTGCGAGTTCCATAAAGTAGCCCCCCAGTTCTTGCTCGCGTGGCCAAAAAGGACTGCGGCGTAAGCCGCGACCTTTGGTATAAGGTTCGCGGCTATGCACGGCCGGGTTATAAATTTTAAACGCGCTTTCATAGCAGCGATCATAAATATAGGTCGGTGTTTTTTGCACCGGATAAAATCGCGCCACATCGATGCTGCTGATATCGCGCTCGGTTTTGCCGTCCGTCATCATATCGACCAACACCTTTGCAATCCCGGGGCCATCTTTCACCCACACCGCTTCGGCATACCATAAACCACGTGTTTGGGGCGATTCTCCCACCGAGGGGCCGCCATCGGTGGTCACTTGCAACAAGCCGTTGAATGATTGGCGCTCGTCAAAACCCAGCTCGCCTAAAATTGGGGTCAGCTCCATGGCGCGCTCCAAGGGTTCCATGATTTGCTCAAGCGGCAGATCGCGCTGCGAGGGTGACCAGTGTGATTCACCGGCTTCAAGTAGGTCTCTAGGGTGTAATAAGCGCGGCTCTTTTTCTTCGTAATAACCCCATTCGATCTGCCCACCCTCGGAAGTTTTCGGGTCGCCCGTGTCACGCAAATAAGCCGAGTTACCTTGATCGCGCAGCAGCGGGTGGCCGATTTCTTTGCCTGTGCCTTCAAATTCATTGTATGGCCCAAAGAAGGTCAGCGGATGATCGACCGGCATGATCGGCAAGTCTTCCCCGGCCATTTCCGCAATCAAGCGCCCCCATAATCCCGCACACACCACCACATGATCCGCTTCGATATATCCGCGTTCGGTATGCACCCCTTTGATACGACCGTTTTCTATCTCAAGACCGGTCGCAGCGGTGTTGGCGAAGGCCAGTAGTTTCCCCGTTGCGACGCCTTGTTCAACCAATTCGCCGCAAACAGTTTGTGAGCGAGGAATGACCAAGCCGGCATCAGGGTCCCACAAGGCGCCCTGAATCATGTCTTCTTCGATCAGCGGCATGCGTTCTTTGGCTTCTTTTGCACTGATCATTTCGACCCGAGAGCCAAAGGCTTTACCCGAACTCACGCGACGCTTGAGTTCGCCCAGTCGCTCGTCATCGTCGTGCCGCGCGACTTCGACCCCGCCGATACGACGATAGCGACCCATTTTTTCAAAAAAGTCGATGCTGTATTTTGTCGTGTAGGCCGTCATATTGTCATGCACGGTCATAAAGCAAAAATCAGACGCATGAGAGGTTGAGCCGATATCGGTTGGGATGGCGGCTTTGTCGATGCCGACAATATTCTCCCAGCCTCTTTCGATCAGATGGTGGGCAACCGACGCGCCCACGATGCCGCCCTGACCGATGATGAGGACAGATGCTTTGCTGGGGAATTTGGCCATGGACGATGTCTCCTAAATAATGACATGTTGGTGTAAGAGCTCGCTCATTATATGTTTGAAGAATGATTCGATAACAAGCTAAATCCGACGTATTATTGCCTCCAAACGGCGACCACCCATATTTTGCATTGTGAAAGTGTAAATACCGCATTCGCTTATAGATTCAGTGCCCGTTTTTTGACCAGTTTCCGCTGGGCGCACCTAAGCTTTCGCGTTAAAATGTGCGCTATGAATAAAGTAAAAATCTATGAGTGGGCGAAGCTTGCCCCTGTGACGCCGACTTACGCCTTGGTGGCGAATGTTGATTTGGTGATTGTTCGCTGGAAAGATCAAGACGAAGTTTCAGTGATGTATGGCCGCTGCTTGCATCGCGGCGCGTTGATGGCCGATGGGCACGTGAGCGGCGATGATTTAATTTGTGGGGTGCACAACTGGGATTATGGCTATAAGACGGGGGTCAGTTCTTATGCGCCCTCAGAAAAGCTTCATCGATTTTCGGCTTGGCTTGAAGAGGGCCAAGTATGGGTCGATGAGGATGAGATCGCAGCGTGGGCAGCGGATAATCCACAGCCTTACAATCGCGATAGCTACCAAGGCTTATATCAAGATTTACACGGATCAAGCAACGAGCCGCATACAAAGTACATCCAACATCTCGCTAAATTTGGCTTATCAAAAGTGGGGCATCATGGTCGTGTGGGGGCGATGGGTGTGCCGAGAGACCAATTGCCTCAGTGGGAAGATATACAATTACTCGCGGCACAGTTGCATAAAGTACCCCAGTTAGATGACGTTCCGGTTGGCACGGAAGTGGTGATCGGCCCGAACGCGAAAAAGCCCTTGGTTTTGGACCGACCTTTATTTGTATCGGACATGAGTTACGGCGCTTTATCTGAGGAAGCTAAAGTTGCCCTGGCCAAAGGCGCTGAATTGGCCGGCACCGGCATTTGTTCAGGAGAAGGTGGTATGTTGCCCGATGAGCAGGCTGCTAATTCGCGCTATTTTTACGAATTGGCCTCAGCGCGTTTTGGTTATTCAATGGATAAAGTTCAGAAATGCCAAGCCTTTCACTTCAAAGGCGGGCAAGGCGCTAAAACCGGCACGGGCGGGCATTTGCCCGGCAACAAAGTGGTCGGTAAAATTGCTAAAGTTCGCGGTTTGAAAGAAGGCGAACCGGCGATATCGCCCTCGCGCTTCCCCGATTGGGAGCATGTCGATGATTATCGAAAATTTGCCGAAGAAGTCCGCGAAGCTACCGGCGGCATCCCCATTGGTTTTAAGTTATCAGCGCAGCATATCGAGCGTGATATAGAAGCCGCGCTAGAAATTGGCGTGGATTACATTATTTTGGATGGCCGCGGCGGCGGCACGGGCGCAGCCCCGTTGATTTTTAGAGACAATATTTCGGTGCCGACCATTCCAGCGTTGGCGCGTGCACGCAGATATTTGGATCAGCAAGGGCGCGATGATATTACGCTCGTCATCACGGGCGGCTTACGATTGCCTGCTGATTTCATCAAGGCAATGGCGCTCGGTGCGGATGCAATTGCGCTGTCAAATTCTGCCTTGCAGGCGATTGGTTGTTTGGGTATGCGCGCTTGCCATACCAATAATTGCCCAGTTGGTATTGCCACCCAAAAGCCACATTTAAGGCAACGTTTGGAGATTGAAAAAGGTGCGAAACAATTAAACAATTTCTTCCGCGCTTCAACCGAGTTGATGCAGGTGATGGCGCGCGCTTGTGGGCACACGCACCTCAATCAATTTTCGCTCGACGATCTCACCACTTGGCATCGTGACATGGCGCATTTAAGCGGTGTTGCCTATGGGGGCGTAGAGTTGGGCTAATCGCTCAATGCTTTCTTCTAGCCGAACGCAGTGTTTATAGCGTGGCGATCAGCTCCGGCACGACCTCAAATAAGTCGCCGACAATGCCGTAATCCGCGACTTTGAATATAGGCGCATCTTCGTCTTTATTGATCGCGACAATCACCTTGCTTTCCTTCATTCCCGCGAGATGCTGAATCGCCCCGGAAATACCGACCGCAATATAGAGATCAGGCGCGACGACCTTGCCGGTTTGCCCGACTTGGCAGTCATTGGGCGCATAGCCGGAATCCACCGCCGCGCGTGAAGCCCCGATTGCGGCGTTTAGCTTTTCGGCGAGTTGCTCGATCAATGCAAAATTTTCTTTGCTGCCGAGCCCCCGCCCGCCCGACACCACAATGTTAGCTGTACTGAGCTCAGGACGATCCAATTCCGTCACGTCGCGGCTAACAAACTCAACACGATCATAACTATCATCGAATGCGGCCTCCATCACCGCTGCATTGCCACCGCTGCTGGTCGCCGGGTCGAATGCGGTGGGGCGTACCGTGATTAACTTAATGGCATCGCTACTTTGAACGGTTTGCATGGCATTGCCCGCGTATATCGGACGAACGAAGGTATCGTCTGAGACGATTTCAGTAATGTCTGATATCTGCATGACATCCAACATCGCCGCCACGCGCGGCATGAAGTTTTTTCCGAAATTCGATGCGGGCGTTAAGATATGTTGATACTCATTTGCCAATGACTTCACCAGCCAGGCAACATTTTCAGCCAAGCCATCGGCGAGCGCGGGGTTATCTGCATGAATGACATTGCGAACGCCAGCAATCGCTTGAGCGGCACGGGCTACCTCGCCAGCATTGCTGCCGGCGATTAAAATATCTATTTCATTCCCCAGTTCACTGGCGGCACCGATCACATTCAAGGTGTTGAGGTTGAATTGCTGGTTATCATGTTCTGCGACGACTAAAACGGCCATTACAGCACCCCCGCATCGTTGCTTAGTTTATCAACTAGCTCAGCTGCGTTTGCGACGATAATGCCCGGTTCGCGTAGCGGAGGTTCAGTGACTTTGAGCACCGTCAGACGCGGCGAAATATCTACGCCGAGCGAGGCCGCTTCAATTATTTCAATGGGCTTTTTCTTGGCCTTCATAATATCCGGCAACTTTGGGTAACGTGGTTCGTTCAAGCGCAGATCAGTGGTGATCACAGCGGGCAGTTTAAGCGCGAGGGTTTCAAGACCCAAATCGGTTTCGCGCGTAAGGCTCAATTTATCACCGTCGATCGATGCCTTAGAGGCAAATGTGCCTTGTGGCCAATCGAGTAAAGCCGCGAGCATTTGCCCGGTTTGATTGCTGTCGTCGTCAATCGCCTGTTTGCCCAATATGACGATCCCGGGTGATTCTTGTTCAACCACCTTAGCTAGCAGTTTTGCGACAGCCAACGGCTCGAGCGCATCTTCGGCTTCAATATGAATCGCACGATCAGCCCCCATCGCCATTGCGGTGCGTAATGTATCTTGAACTTTCGCGCCGCCAATCGATACGGCAATCACTTCATCTGCGACCCCCGCTTCGCGCATCCGCAAAGCTTCTTCAACCCCGTTTTCATCAAAGGGGTTCATCGACATCTTAACGTTATCGATATCCACGCCACTGTTATCAGCCTTGACGCGAACCCGAACATTAAAATCCACCACCCGCTTAACGGTCACCAGTATTTTCATTTTGATTGTACTTTTGAGCTTTTATTGAATGTAAGTTTAAGATGATTATCGCTTCAAATCTAGCGTTAACAATATCGTCTATTCACAGCAGAAATTCAGATGATTTAGTTTTGTGCAAACGATAACTTTTTCGAGAATATAGCACTCAAATAGATGCGCCCTATTTATACTTGTTCGCGTCGTTTGCCAATTTTATAAAGTCTCTGAAAGAGTGATATCAACTATCTATCGGTGGTTGGAAACAGCGCGAGGGGAAATGTATATGCGGTGGATTTAAATATTGGCACCTTTTAAAGCCTAATTATTACCCGTGTCGATCATCTATATACGCACTAAAACATCATTTAAGTGGCGTCGTGACTTAGGAAGCTTTGAGTTGTAGTCTTCATCAGGGTGGTGATAGCCAATAGCTAAAGCGACATCACATTGATAGCCATCAAGCTCTGCTTTAAACTCTTCATTCACTAAGTCACTATCAATACCTTCCATTGGTGTTGAATCTATTTTGAGACGCGCTAAAGTGTGCAGTGTATTCCCAAGAGCAAGATAGATTTGTGCTTTTGTCCAGTGGCTGGTGTCGCCATTTTCATCTGTATTAAGTTCAGCAAATAGAAAGACGCCAAAAGTACTCTCTCTGTCTTCTTGTTTGACTCGTTTATCTACAATTCCTTTATCAACCACTTTGGCATAATCATCACGGGTATAACGTGGATTGTGAGCAAAGAGAATAATTTGCGAGCTGTCAAAAACATGGGGCTGATTATATTGATGTTTTCGCGCAAAAGTTTTACTCATACGTTCTTTTGCATCAGGGCTGTCAATGACTATAAATTTCCAAGGTTGAGAGTTAATGGATGATGCGGATAGCCGCATTGCCTCAAAGAGCACATCAAGATCCGTTTGAGGAATTGGTTTGCCAGCATCATATTTTTTGGTTGAGTGACGCCAAAGGAGGGATTCGATAATTGGATGGATCAAAAGTTTTCCTGAAAGGAATTTAAGTTAGATGGATAGTATATATCACTACCGAGAATTAATGATTTGCTTATATTGAACATTAAAAACTAATGGCCGCTCTGAGGCTATTGCGCTAGACCCCGTGATACGACATCAATGTTACGTGCCTACATGCAGGCATTACACCAGCGCTCACAAAATGAATGAATTGTATGTGCAGTTTTGATATCTAGTTTTATTTATACCTGAAAAGAAGGGGGGGGGAAGAAAAGCTGTTATCATGTTGAATTTTATAAATATTTAACAAAATGACCACAGATAAAATAGAGTCGCAACCAACGATTCTTTCTTTTGTAAAGGACCTTCCTAATATTTGCTCACTCGTAGGATTAGCGTGCACAATATTAGCTATTTATTTTAGCATCTTAGGTGTTTTCTACGCGGCCATGATTGGTATGGTTTGGGCTGTAGCATTCGACTGGGCAGATGGCCTAATAGCTCGAAAAATGAAAGGAAGAACAAGTAAACAGGGTTTTTTTGGCGGACAACTGGATTCCTTGATAGATATTGTTAATTATGGTGTTTCGCCCGCCATTCTGCTTTTAAGTTTTGGTGGATTTGACCCAATATATCTGCCAGGTGTCTTTATAATTATTAGTGCTAGTGCGATCCGTTTAAGCTACTTCAATACCTATGGTCTTTCGGGTGGTACAAAATATACCGGGATGGCTCTTGATAACAATAATTTAATCATCGTATTCATATTTTTGTTTGAGGCCGTTACTAGCGTAGGTGCCTTTGCCGTTATTCTTTATATAAGCTGCTTAGGTCTAGCGGCTATGAATGTATCTGAAATCAAAACACCCAAACTTTCAGGTAATTCTGTCAATGTCATTATTCTGTCTATTTACACACTGGGAATAACAGCCATCTATAGTTCGAAGTTACTTTATGCATAGAAAAGCAGGTCGGCATTCACATCACTTACTTTAGGAATTTGGTAACATTATGGTTGTATATACAGTAGGTACTTTTGATTTATTACACGTTGGACATCTCGCATTGCTGGAGTATTGTGCTACTTTGGGGGATACGGTTGCTGTCGGTGTTGCTTCCGATGAAGTTGTTAAATTGTATAAACCTAATATTCCAGTTATTCCTCTAGAGCAACGTATAGAGATGTTACTAGCACTTAGCTGTGTGGATATTGCGCTTCCTTATCACGAACTAGACTATATATCTGTGTGCAAAGAAGTGAAGGCTGATATTTTTGTAATCGGTGAAGATTGGGGTAGAAAACCTCATAATGTAGGTGTTGAAGAATATCTAAATGAACATGGTAAAGAAACCGTACAAATTAAATATAACCCTCGAACTTCATCTACTCAAATTAAAAAAGATGTCATAGCTCAATTTTTGAAAAGTCAGTAGATAGAACAAAAGCAATATATGAAGTGGACCCCATGATTAGGACAGGTCGAAGGCCAAAATAAGGAGTTATTTTCTGTTTTATAATTGTTCAAAACGAGGAACAGAAAATGAGTAGAAAACGTAGAAATCATTCGCCACAATTCAAAGCCAAAGTTGCTCTAGCAGCAATCAAAGGAGATGAAACATTGAGCAATCTTGCTAGCCGTTATGTAAGCGCCGAGTAAACGGCATTCTATCGAGCTGAATTAGAAAAGTATATTGTCGCGTTTTTATATTAAAACGTAACAATGGCAAGACGAAGCAAAGAACAGTGGCGAGAGTTGATTGCAAACCAGCAATCTAGTGGTTTGAGCGCAGTAGCTTATTGCAGACAGCATGGTATCAACCCAAAGTACTTTAGTACGCGTAAATCGCAGTTGCGAGATAACGCTGGAAATTTTGTGCGCGTTGCTCCAAACGTGAATCGCGTGGCATGCCCTGATGGTGGCCTCACCAAGACCCAAGCAAAGCAGCCGCGCATACGGGTGATTGATATTGAATTAGGCGATGCGCTAGATGTTCGGGCGTTAAGCCTGATGTTAGATCAAGTTCTATCGTGAGATGGTTGACTGACCTGCCACCGGTGTATCTGCATCGTGCACCCGTTGATTTTCGCAAGGCGGTGAACGGCCTAAGCGTGATAGTGGAACAAGAGACAAGTTTAAGCCCTTACGCTGATGGGCTGTTTGTGTTTTGCAATAAAAGCAAAGACCGGTTGAAGATATTGTATTGGGATAAGACGGGTTTTGCCTTGTGGTATAAGCGTCTTGAAGCCGATAAATTCAGATGGCCGCAACGGGGAGATGATATAACCATCACCATCAGTGCACAGCAGCTAAATTGTCTGCTCAATGGTCTATCGATAGAACCGCATAAAGCCTTGGTTTATAAGGCAGTAAATTAGCCAATCTGTTAAAATACGGGCATGCAAAGTCATGCTGAATTAGAACAAGAAAACCATCAAATACGGCAGGTATTATTGGCGCAGGAAGCGGATTATGAGACCCAGTTAGAGGCCAAGGACAGTGCGTTAAAGTCGAAAGACAGATACATAGAACAACTTCAAGAAGCCTTGGTGTTGGCACGTAATGCCCGCTTTGCATCGAACAGCGAAGCACTGCGCACTTTGCAACTGACATTGTTCAACGAAGCCGAGCAAGCCCAATCTGACGTCGACGCAGAAACAAATGATATTAGTGCTGATGCTGAGACAGTTACTATCCCCGAGCATAAACGCAAGCGCGGAGGTCGTAAGCCCTTGCCCGAAGATTTACCCCGTATCGAGGTAATTCATGATCTAAGTGACGAAGAAAAGATCTGCCCGCATGACGGCCATGAGCTTAAGTTCATCAGTGACAAAGTATCGGAGCAATTAGATATTGTACCGATGAAGATTCAGGTAATTCGCCACATTCGCAAGCAGTATGGTTGCCCTTGCTGTCAGGCTAAAGGCGAGGGCTTAATCAAGACAGCATCCAAACCCAAACAAGCCATAGAGAAAAGCCAAGCTAGTGCGGGCTTGTTGGCGTATATCGCCACGGCCAAGTACGCTGATAGCTTGCCGCTGTATCGGCAAAGTGTGATTCTAAGTCGCTTTGGTATTGAGATAGATAGGACCAGTCTAGCCAACTGGATGATTAAATGTGGGCAGTTAGTACAACCATTGATTAATCGCCTAGAAGAGACGCTGTTAGAACAACCTTATCTGCATATGGATGAGACGCCCATTCAAGTATTGAATGAGTCAGGCAAGAGCGCACAAAGTAAATCTTATATGTGGGTGCGCAGTGCGGGGCCGCCGGGTGGCAAAGCTATCTTGTTTGATTACGACCCAAGTCGCAGCAGTGAAGTACCGAAACGCTTATTAGCGGATTATCATAGCAGCATGATGGTGGATGGCTATGCGGGTTATGATGCGGTATGTGCTGAACAAGGTATTACCCGCCTTGGTTGTTGGGCGCATGCGCGGCGTAAGTTTGTGGAGGCGAGCAAGGCCGGCGGTAAAAACAAGAAAAGCCCCAAGGCAGATTATGCAATCAAGTTGATTGCTAAGCTGTATGCGATAGAAAAGCAGATCAAAGGTGAGCCAGTTGATGTGCGCTATCAGCGTAGGCAACAAGACTCAAAAGAGATCATTTGCAAGCTACGCAAATGGCTAAACGAAACGCGGCCACAAGTTGCGCCAAAGCTGGCACTGGGCAAAGCGCTATATTATCTTGATCATCAGTGGGCAAGACTAGTTAGCTATCTTGATGATGGCAGTTATCCGATAGATAACAACGCGGTTGAGAATGCCATCAGACCGTTCGCTATTGGACGAAAAAACTGGTTGTTCTCAAGCAGCGTACAAGGTGCCAAGGCCAGCGCTAACCTTTATAGTTTAATTGAAACGGCAAAGGCCAATGGCTTGGAACCCTACGCTTATTTAAAGCAGGTATTCACTGCGCTGCCAAACGTCACGACTTATGATGATGTTGATACGCTCCTGCCCAATAATGTGGAGGTCGCATCATGAACCTCGACGAACTAAGTTATGATGAATTGCTTGCATTAAATCATGAAATCGTAGAGCGGCTTAAGTTTCTAGATTCGATAGACGCATTCAATGAAATGAGATTATTCGAGCTGGGTGCCAAGGTCAGCTTTGACTCAAATGCTGGAAAACAGCTTGGCACCGTATTTAAGCATAATCGAAAGACGGTGGGCGTACTCACCGAATCGGGCAGGCGGTGGAAAGTATCGCCCCACTTGTTGACCCTAGTAAAAGAAGTGAAGCCTAACCAGCATGTGATTAGCATTAACAAAAACAGGAATAAGAAAAAGAACAAACGAAAAAGATAGGCTGCCGTTTACTCTGCGCTTACGAAAATGAGACCGACAACTATTTAGATAATTACAGAAAATTGGAAGAAGCTGCTGAATTCCTGTCTAAGCAAAATGTTCCCGATGTTGATGCGATCATGCCTATGGTCAAGCAAGGTACTGAAGCTTATAAAAAATGTCTAGCGAGAGTTCAAGCAGTTCAGAAAATGTTAGAGGAAGTAACCGAAGATAAAAATAGCCACTCTAAATCTCCCGAAAATTAGTAATAACAAGTAGAAAACTCTGCTCATATAACTCAGGAATTTCGAATGAAGAAATCACGATCCACTATTCTCCATTACATACTAAAGCTCCATAGGATTGCTCTCTCGTCCTTTGTGGCACCTCAATCACGTGATGATAGTTTATGACTATTTAGCGAAAAAATACCCTTTACTATAGTTTTTATATACAACCGTTTGGTTTTGATCTAATATTGGTTTTGTCAAAAAAGAAAATTAATGAAGCTCCGATCCAGTAGCTTTTGATCCGATACCGTGGAAGTGGTTTCAACTGGAGGAGTTGACGAGTAACTAGACAGTCCTAAAAGGGGCTTTAAACTAAAACGGTCATATGGAATTCAAAACCAATGTTACTTTACTTCAAATGCCAATTATTTTGTTAGGAGTCGGGTAGGTTGGATAACCAAGCTTAATAATCATATTGGACAAGACTAGAAAACGACTCTAAAAATAATGGTATTTGATACTTGAGGACTCAACTTTAGTGATAAGGAATCTATAGCGTGAAAAGAATAAAAACATCTCTTGTGGTTTTAGCAATATCAGTAGTTGTAGTCAATAATACTGTAGCTCAATCAAATAAATCATTTGAAGAGCTTAATTCTACGGCCACGTCCACACCATTTACTCTGGTAGAAGATGATTCTGAGTCTTTACGTATTACCTCAATAGAGTCAAACAACCTTACGGCCACATCAACACCGTTTGAAATAGACCCAGTTACTGACGACACCAAAGGAGGCAATCGGTCTAACCCAAAGAAAGATAAACCCAAAGACAAAAAACAAAAAGACAAAACGTTAAATGATTCAAGTAGTGAATATCAAGGGGAAACACAAGAGACCTTAAAGTTCTCAACAACTGGTGAGGTTGGTGAACAATTACCTGAGCCCAGTTTTATCGGTGGTGATACGTTTGCTGTTGATTCAAGCTTGCCAGCATCAACATCAGATTCAATTGACACGGATGACACACCAGCTGGTGCCGCTGTTGATGTTGTGGGCGAACCGATGTTTGTCGACGATGATCCAGAATCATCAGGTCTGGAGGCAGTTTTCCCGCCTGATAATGCGATCAGTAGTGCAGCACTTCTATCAGCGTCAGAAGATAGCCAGTCGGAAGCCGTTGCTGCATCTAGTCTGGATTCCTCCTGCCAGCCGGTAGAGTACGGAAGCGTTTCGACAACAGCTAAGACCATTCCGGAAATTGCTATTATTGCTGTATTTGAGCCTCCTTTTCCAGTCAGTACTGGCAAAACCAAAGAAATCACAGAGTATCATTATAGCCTGGCATGGTTAGCGCCGATGCCAAGTGATTATTGGATTGAGAACACGATTGAAGGGAAGGATGTCGATGGTGACTGTGTTCGTGATGATATAGAGCGGTATATTTATAATCGTTATTCGGGTTGGCAGAATATATCTAAGCGAAAGTATTTATTCGAATATGCGAAATGGTTACAGTTGTTTCTAGTCAACAATCTTTCAGTTGCCAACGCCGTCGATATTAGAAAAACGGCTTTTCGCGCTTACGGTTGTTCTATAGGCGCAATTGGTTCATCGGCAAGCGATGTATTGAGAGATATATTCATTGAGTTGCATAACACAAAAGATAGGGCTATTAGACGGTTTGAAAGAATGGGCTTGGTTAGTGGGTATCATTCACGCGACTTGGGGGACAATTCATGCGTTTTTTGAATCACGTAAATGCTACATTTTTAGTGGCTCCATTACTGATTTTTGCGGGATGCGATGCTGAATCTGGGTTCACCTATGATCACTACGTAAAAAATGTTGGGAAGCAGATTATTTTCGAAGAAAACATGATCCATGTACGGGATAGGTGTGCTTTTTCAAGTAAGAAAGAATATAAAAAAGTTAGAACTCTTATTGCTAAAGCTTCTGTTCTAAATGCTACCTATACCGGTGACTGGAAGAATGATAAAAACAATTACACGAAGTCGAGTGCTGGCACTGTATATACAGTCGTAGATGAGGTGGTAATCAATCACAACCAAAAATTTAATTCCACCGACCCAATTCATAGAATCGTATTAAAGGATAAGAATGGGACGCTTTATTGTGGTAATAACAGTTTGTCAAAAAGTTGGAAAGAATTATGAAAATCACAACAGCAGCGCTTTTGTGGTTTGTCGTAACTTTGTATAGTGGTGTTGCTTTTGCACAAACCCTTTCAAATTGTGATGATCCTTCCAGCAGCCAGCTAACCCGTGTTTACTACATTAATGGAACGGGTACTAAATACAAGGAAGATGCTGAAGAATTAGCTGCCGTTCTAGATGGTATCTTGCCGAACACATTTGATGTGGGTTTATCTTTCAACGCAGGAAGCAAGGTGCATTTCTATGTGGATGTTTTGGAAGCGTATCTTCAAAAACAAGCAGAAACGGATGCAGATGATCTTAGAGAATTCTGGACATGGATGAATAATGGGGAAAGGCCACCTGGATGGTTTTTGGAATTGATTGTTGATAAGCTTTGGGGAGCCTCAGGGTCAGTAGCTACTGATATGGTTGAGAATCAATACCTAAGGGATCTTAAAGCAGGGAAAAAAGTAATCATTGTTGGTCATTCTCAAGGTTCACTACACGCTAATTTTGCTTACGAACACATTCGTCTAACTTATCCAGAATACATCGACAGTATTGGAATAGTGGCGATCGGTTCAGTAGCCAATGAAGTTAAAGGAGGTGGTCTGTATATTAACAACCCAAACGATAAAGTTATTTACGAACAGTTAGCGCCTATACTGGAAGAAAAAGGCTTTGATTATTTACCACCAAACCCTGCAAATAGACCATTTACATCTCCGCTTGATCCCGGAGGGCATTTCTTTGAGCCTACATACGTTGCTGGATTTACAGATTATATTCAATACTATGTTAATTTGGTTGCAGAAAATTTGGACTTTCCTGTGAAGGCCGATATATGCAAACCTGGAGGCATAAGAACCGAAAGTATAAGTACAAGCGCTATTACGTATAACAACGCCACACTGAAAGCCTATATCACTTCGGGCACAGATGTTGACTACTGGTTTATGGTCAAAGAAGGTTCTTCACCTGCGGCGTGTTCAACCACGGAGAGTGGATACGGTGGGGTTGGTGTCGTTAGTCAAGGGCAGTATGTTTACGACTCGTCTGACAATTACGTAACGCTATACCCAAATCGACGTTATTACTATCGTGCTTGTGCTAAAGATCAATCGGCAGATGTGCATGATGGTGTAATCTTAAATTTCCGTACAAAAAATCAAGTTGCTACGAATGTAGATACCTCAGTGAGCGATGTTCAGGCAACGACGGCTTACCTGAACGGAACTATCCATACAGGAAATAGCATAGACGCTTGGTTTACGGACGTGTTTACTTCTTCAGGTTCACCAAATTGTTCGTCAAGCCAAGATGGAATGGGGCCATACAATAGTGGAGATACATTTCCAAGGAAATACGTTCGTGACTTGCAACCGGCAACAACATATTATTACCGCTTTTGCGGCAAAGGTTACGATGGCTTAAATCAGGAATTGGTCTCATTCACAACGGAATCTGTAACAACTGATGTCAATACGGGAGCTGTGGCATCACTAAGCTCAACCAGTGTGACATTGGAGGCTTATGTATACAGTGGGTACAATATCGATGTTTGGATGGCACGTTCCACCTCCGGTTCACCATCGTGCTATACCAGTGATCAAAATTTTAATGGCTACGGTGTTTATAGCACCGGTGATACGGCACAAAGAACATATTCAGTGAACCCTGATACCCGCTACTACTATCGAGCATGTGGGAAAGGAAATGATGGGTCGGTAAACGAAAGCCCGACTGTTTATAATTTCAAGACGCCAAAGGATGGAAGCGGCTCTAGTACTGGCCTAGGTGTCATCACACACAGTGCATACGACAGAGGTCAAACACAAGCGACGTTGAAAGGCTTTGTGAGTGAAGGCAGTGATATCGGAACCTATTTTTCTGTACAACAACAATCTGGTTTTGCTAACTGTAGTAATGGGAACGCCTATCTTTCAGGCACTTATGATGCCGGACAATACTTTTCTGGGGTTAAAACAGGTCTAGCGGCAGATACTACCTATTATTACCGTGCGTGCGGTAATAAGAATGGCAAGACCGTTTCAGGAGAAGGCAAATCATTTAGGACTCTACCATATGTCCGCTGTGGTCAAACCTTTAGCGGGAGTTCTAGCGGCATGAGTATGACAGTTACTCCGGAGAGTAGATTCCGCACAGCACATCTTCAGTTTAACGCTTTCCAGATTCCAGATCGTCTGGATATTTATAATGGTAGCCAGACACTTTCTACCGGAGGGTTAGTGTCAGGTATCCATCCATACCAGTTCGGAATCAATGGGCGTTTTAGATTCGTGGTAACAGGAAACAGTGATCCTGCAACAAGATGGGATTTGACAGTAAATTGTTATGAATAACTATTGTGATAATGGCACCGTTTAGCATGAAATCAGAAACCTCATAAATCTTTATTTTTGACTTGGAAATAAAGGTCAACAACACGATGAACGGGGGGTTACACTGTAAATTTAGTTGTGTAAATGTTGCGTTAGATTCCAATCAAATCAGCCTATCGATTTTCTCTTTTAGTGACAGTTCGATCAGAAACCTTGTCGTATTTAGCCATCTTATTTTTAGTCCACCCGCGAAGGTAAACACGTTCGATGAAATGCCGTGAAGATTCATCAAATGGTTCAGGAATGGGACAGTAACCTATGAACTCTAAAATACGAGAATAGTACTTAGCTTTGGGTGTTGTGGTATTTACTTCCCATGCTAGATAATTAGCTTGATTCACTTTAAGTTGATATGAGGCTTGGAGAACCGATAATCCTTTAGACAGTCTAGCCTTCAATATATGCGAGCCTAATTTGTGTGGTAACTGATCTGGATTTGCTTTGGGGATCAAGGGGTCAGCCAACTTGATTTGGCGAACGGCCAATGATTCGAGCGATCTTGCGCACGCTAAACTTAGCTGCATGTTGAAAAGCTATGCAATAACGTTCTTTTGGTGTTAAATGATGATAGGGCATCTTTAGGTCTCCGATAATTGATGTTGTCGAAAACTTAAATTAGCAGATTTCCTATCGATGCCCTACCTATAAATCTTAGTGTTGCACTTTGGACGTGAATTCACCAACATATTCAATTATCAAGCTGGCTGACCCCATGAATTCTTCATGAATTCTTCGATAAAAGAGCCAATGGTGTTTCTTCCAGCCCTGCTGTATTTGATTTTTGACTAAACAAGTGACGGAAAAAATTCTCGAAAAGATTCGTTCGATTCCAGCTTTAGACTGGCGTCATCAAATTGACGTTGGATCTGGCGTTATAACCCCTGGAAGGGAGGATTCTGCTGGTGACTTGAAACGACTTCATTTAGATACGGATTTATCCGGTAAATCAGTGCTAGATATTGGTTGTTCGGATGGTTATTTCTCTTTTGTTTGTGAACGACGAGGAGCGCAGGTTACTGCAATCGATAATTTTACGTCTTCACCTATTCATGGTGGGATACACGGATTTAAAATTGCAGCCGAACTATTGGATAGCAAGGCGAAATTTATCAATATGTCTGCTTATGATATTGATTCTATTGAGGGGAATTTTGATACCATCCTTTTCCTAAATGTCTTATATCATCTGCGCCACCCTGCGTTAGCGATCGACAAAATTTATTCAAAACTAACCTTCGGTGGAAAGCTGTATCTTAAAACCTATTTCCATCAGGATATTCGTTTTCGATCAGTTGGGTTTGACCTTAAAAGAGCGCCATTTGCTCGGTTTTATGAGAACAATGAACTTAATGACGACCCGTCAAATTGGTGGGGCTTGAATCGCCGATGTATTGAAGCTTTGCTTAGAAGCGCAGGATTTAAACAGATTAAAAAGACTGCGCGTTATAGGGATAGAATTTATTACTGTGCGGTCAAGTGACGCGTACTCGATTCGCAATGGATGTTATCTCCTGCAATACAGATAATGGTGATTGGATTAACTTTCTTTAGGCGCAAAAGCCTTGTTATATTCCAAACGGATTACAGTTTGAATTGCGACCATTGGCGTTTTAGTCCATTGGTCGTTGATTAAAGAACAGGCAATCATAAAAATTTAAGTTATTGATATATAAAGAAATGGTGGGCCCGGAAGGACTTGAACCTTCGACCAATGGATTATGAGTCCACTGCTCTAACCAGCTGAGCTACAGGCCCGTATTGATGCTGCTAGGCGAGCGGTACTTATATACCGTGCCAGCTTGGGGAGCCGAGATGTTACCGCAGACGGGTGTCTGTGGTAAACCGGATTAAGCGCTTACTCTAAAAAGTTTTTCAGTAATTCAGATCGGCTGGGGTGACGCAGTTTTCGCAGTGCTTTGGCTTCGATTTGTCGAATGCGCTCACGCGTGACATCAAACTGTTTGCCGACTTCTTCTAGCGTGTGATCGGTATTCATATTGATACCAAAACGCATTTGTAACACCTTTGCTTCTCTTTCGGTCAGCGTGTCTAGAATTTCTTTGGTGGCATCACGTAGGCCAATGTTGGTGGCGAACTCATCGGTGGCGGTGATATTTTTGTCTTCGATAAAATCGCCCAGATGCGAATCGTCGTCATCGCCAACGGGCGTTTCCATGGAAATCGGTTCTTTGGCGATCTTCAAAACTTTACGCACTTTATCTTCGGGCATCTCCATCAGTTCAGCAAGCTCTTCAGGCGTCGCTTCGCGGCCTTTTTCTTGCATGATCTGACGAGACATTCGATTAAGCTTGTTGATCGTTTCGATCATGTGCACCGGAATTCTGATCGTGCGGGCTTGATCCGCAATGGATCGAGTGATTGCTTGGCGAATCCACCATGTTGCATAGGTCGAAAACTTATAGCCCCGACGATATTCAAATTTATCAACGGCTTTCATCAGGCCGATATTGCCTTCCTGAATTAAATCCAATGGATCAAGGGGTCATATATGAACCCGCCTGTCAAATCAAGCACGATTGAGCTTTTAAAATAGATCATATTATTTGTTTTGTTCTAACTTTTCTAACCTTAATTTGAACAGTGTCATGGGATGCAAATGAGCAGTCGTATATTCGGCTTCTGTTTGGAATGTGAGCGCTGCTCCATTCCGAGCCATTATGGAAACCGCACCCAAGCACCTCATCAGCCAGACAGCGTTTGATCGCTAGACCCCTTTCAGGTTCAGCTTGGGTCGGTTAATCTGTCATGCCATAGTCTTTCGCTTCAAGGGTAGGAGTTAGATGGTCAGTTTAGTAGATTTGTTTTAGGTAGTTGATGCTTGATACTCTGTTTGATGGACAGTCAATGCCCAGCATATGCGAGCTAGTTTGTTGGCCAGTGCAACGGTCGCAATTTGCGTGCATTTCTTTTGCTTAAGGTTGTAAGCCCAGCGGTTAAGTTTGTCTGGTTTGTTCTTTGAATGATTGAGCGCGGCCAGTGCACCCTGCACCAAAAGCATACGGGTGCGTCTATCCCCCCGTTTACTGATGCCTTTGAGTGTCGTTTTTCCTCCGGTACTGTACTGCCTCGGCACTAAGCCAAGAAAGGCGGCGAATTCACGGCCGTTGTTAAATTGATGGGCATCACCCAGCATGCTAATGACTGCGGTGGCGACCATTGGTCCCACCCCTGGAATAGTCATCAGGCGCTGACAGTGGTGGTTTTGTTTGCTAACGGTATTGATACGCTCTTTGATAGCATCAACACGCTTATCTAACTCAATCAACTCTTGATAAAGCTCATTGAAACACAAGCGTGCGTCCATGCTTAGTTCGTTTTCTGCATCTTCCAATATTGCGGGTAGGCTTTTGCGTAATAAGGCACTGCCTTGAGGTAGAGATAGACCATACTCCGCCAGCAACCCTCTTGTTTGGTTACTCAATGCGGTGCGCTGAGTAGTGAGCCTTTCAGCCACTCTATGCATGAGTTGAATGTCTTGATGTTCTGGCGTTTTAGGCGTAACAAAGCGCATGCTAGGCCGGGAAGCGGCTTCACATAAAGCCTCTGCGTCCGTTGCGTCATTTTTGTTGGTCTTGACGTAGGGGCGGACATAAGCAGGATGGATAAGCTTAACGCTATGCCCTTGAGCTGAAAATACTCGTGCCCAGTAGTTCGACGTGGCGCAGGCTTCCAAAATAACTTCGCAAGGTTTTTGGTTGGCCATCAGTATGGTTAACTTAGCGCGCTTTACGGTTTTGTTGGAGATTACTTTTCCTGCTGCATTAGTGGCACAAACTTGAAAGATGTTTTTTGCTAGGTCAATACCAATTCGGGTAATATCTTGTTTCATGAACTCGCTCCTCTGATTGAATGTTGATAAACGCCTAATCATGGCACATTGCGATGCCGATAACGGAGCGGGTTCATCCCATCAGCCAGCTTGATTCGCCTGCCTTAGTGACTTAACGCTGTTCATTCAGATGCTAGGCCAATTACTTCGCACCAATCACGGCGTGTTCCCAGCTGGATTCTCCACGAAGGGGGTTCAATAGTTTGATCCTGAGATTGATCTGCGTGTCCCTCGCTTGTCCGGGTGGGATGCGTATTTTGACCAGGTGATCTTCCTCGCCGATGGTCAGGCACTCACTTCGATCAGCATTGCAGTCAGATAAAGTCGACCGAATGACCGCGCTTTGGAGCACTTGGCTGGCGTGTTTGTTATTGATTCGTGTGTTCAGTACAAAGCCGTTGGCGTAGCCTTGGGATATTTTGGATTGCTCAAGGCTGATGTCTTTGAGTAGTCCAGTGTCAGCGCTATCTTTTGGACTTAGAAAGTAAAATAGTCCTGCGGTGAGGAGTATCGCGCCCAAGCTTAACAAGGAGATTTTTAAATCGCGATAAGCGATTGCGATGAGGCAAAGGATGATAATGATTATTGCGGCGATTTGCATATTAGTTTGGGCTCGTATCCTCGGCGGCGCGCGCTAGGCGTTCCGCCATGGTGTGTCGGTTTAGGTGAAAGTTCGGGTAAGGATACAAGCTGGTGAGCTCAGTTGAAAGCCCGTCATTCCCCATCATCCGCGCATTTTTCCGGGATAATGCGCGCGGTTCTTTGAGGCCTACCGAATGAGAAATCACTCCGATCTCATACACCATTTGCATAATATAACGTGCCACGCGCTCAGATTTTTTGGTCACATCAAGCCCGCGTTGCAGCTTTTTGTCATGGGTGGTGACACCCGTCGGACAGGTATTTTTATTACATTGCATGGCCTGTATGCAGCCCAATGCCATCATTGATCCGCGTGCTGAAACGACAAAATCTGCACCGGTACAAAGCGCCCAAGCGACTTCTGGTGGATTAATTAATTTGCCGCTTGCGACGACCTTTACGCGTTGTTTTAAACCATATCGAATCAGCTCATTGACCAAGAAGGGCAAGCTCTCGCGTAGGGGCAGGCCAACTGTGTCCATCAGGGACATGGGCGCCGCGCCAGTTCCACCATCGCCACCATCGACGACGAAAAAGTCTGGCGCATATTCATGCCCCTGCTTCTGAATTTTTTGAAAAAGTCGCGTGATCCACAAGTTTCCGCCCAATACTGCCTTTAGCCCGACGGGTTTGCCTGTAATCTGACGAATTCGATGAATCATTTCCAAAAGCGTATCGTCATCGCTGACCTCAACATGTCGATTGGGGCTGATCGAATCTTCACCTTGGGGGATACCGCGAATCTCAGCGATTTCTTTGGTGACTTTAATGCCGGGTAATATGCCGCCCTTCCCAGGTTTTGCGCCTTGGCTGATTTTAATCTCGAACATACGGATTTGTTCGATGTCTGCCAGTTCTTTCAAACGCGATTCGCTTAGCTGACCATTCTCATCACGCACGCCATATTTTGCCGTGCCGATTTGGAAGACCAGATCGCAGCCTCCTTCAAGGTGATAGTCTGACAAGCCACCTTCCCCTGTGTTTAGCCATGCCCCTGCTTTGGCTGCGCCTTTCGACAATGCGCGAACCGCAGGTTTGGAAATTGCGCCATAACTCATGCCCGAAATATTGAACAAGGAATGCGTATGATAGGGTTGCTCGCAAAAGTGCTCGCCGATAATCAGTTCGCCGGGCTTGACCGCATCTTGATCGAGCGTCGGGTAGGCCGTGTTCTCGAATAGGATCGTTCCTGAGGCATAAATATTTCGGGTTGAGCCGAAGGCCACCGTATTGTCGACGCCTTTCGCTGCGCGATAAACCCATGAGCGTTCCGCGCGATTAAAAGGCATTTCCTCGCGATCTTGCGCGAAAAAATATTGCCTGAAGAATTCGCCTAAATGCTCAAATAAATATCGAAACCGTCCAACAATCGGATAATTTTTCCGAATGGTATTTTCAGTCTGCGTGATATCACGCAGATACATGACGATTACTGAGACCAGTAATACACCGAGTAAAAAGATGAGCAGCAGCGCAAAAATTTGCATGCTCGCAACAATGAAGTCACCAATGGCCGACATGGGTAATCTCAAATAGCGTAAGAGCGACTCATTCTAAAGGATCGTATCCAAAGAGTGAATGATTATGTGAACCGAAGGAGGCCGCCCTTGATCGAACTTTAAGACTTATTGTTGACTTGTGCGATGGTGATTCGATTGATGCCCGCAAGATCTTTTATCGAACTGATTTGCTCAAATCCTGACGCACGGTATCGCGATTGAACGGCGTCAGATTGGTCATGGCCGTGCTCTAGCATCATCCAAGCGCCAGCGGTTAGCTGCGCATTCGCATTTATAATAATATGGTCTAGGTCAGCCAGCCCCTTTGATTGCGCGACCAATGCTTCGCGCGGCTCGAACACCAGGTCGCCCTGACGTAGATGATCGTCATTGGGTGCAATATAGGGCGGATTGGAAATGATCAGATCAAATTGTTGCGCTTTAATCCCCTTATACCAATCGCTCTGGATGAACTGGATATTATTAACCTTATGCTGTTGTGCGTTGCTCAGCGCTATCTTCAGCGCCGCAGGGCAATTATCGCTTGCAATAATCTCTAGCTGTGGGGCGTGATGCCCCAGTGCAATCGCTATCGCCCCGCTGCCCGTTCCAAGTTCAAGAACGCGGTGAATTGGATACTTCGAGGTATAGTCTAAGGCGGTATCAACCAGTAATTCTGTTTCGGGGCGTGGGATCAAGACCTGCGAATTAACTCGGAACGCTAGCGAGTAAAACTCTTTGCATCCAGTGAGATGAGCGATTGGCGTGCCCTTTGCTCGCAGATCAATCAAGGCTTGTGCCTTTGAAACCAATGCCGCGTTGATCGGCGCATTGGCATCAAGGATTAAGCGAACATCGTCGTAGCCGGAGGCGTGTTTGAACAACACCTCAGCATCCAATGAGGGGCTGTCGCTGGTCTTTGCTAAGCTATTAGACCAGTTCAGTAAGTGTGTCGAAAGGCGGGTCGTCGCCATGGTAGCGGGGTATTTTAATCCGCTAGTTGCGCCAATTCATCGGCCTGGTGTTCGGCGATCAAAGGGTCGATAACTTGTTCCATCGCCCCCCCCATAATCTCGTCGAGCTTATAAAGCGTCAAATTGATGCGGTGTTCGGTAACTCGACTTTGCGGGTAGTTATAAGTTCGGATGCGGTCCGAGCGATCTCCTGTGCCCACCAAGGATTTACGCGTTTGTGCTTGTTCGCTTTGTTGTTTGTTCAATTCGGCTTCGTAGAGTCGAGATTTAAGCACCGACATTGCGCGAGCGCGATTTTTGTGTTGTGAACGGTCATCCTGACATTCCACCACCACGCCGGTTGGAAGGTGGGTAATACGGATGGCGGAATCGGTTTTATTCACGTGTTGCCCACCAGCGCCAGAGGCGCGAAAGGTGTCTATCCGCAAATCCGCGGGGTTGATATCCACTTCGTCCACATCATCGGCTTCGGGCATCACAACGACTGTGCACGCCGAGGTGTGAATCCGACCCTGTGATTCGGTTTCAGGGACTCTCTGAACGCGATGCGCGCCCGATTCAAACTTCAGTTTTGAGTACACACCCTTACCTTCTATTTTGGCGATAATTTCTTTAAAGCCCCCATGTTCGCCTTCACTTTTACTCATCACCTCCACTTTCCAGCCTTGCCGATCAGCAAAGTAGTGGTACATCTTAAATAAGTTGCCGGAAAAAATAGAGGCCTCATCGCCGCCCGTTCCTGCCCGAATCTCAAGGAATACGTTTTTATTATCGTTTGGGTCTTTAGGGATCAATAGCAACTGCAAAGTATTTGCTAGATCGTCAAAGCTTTGTTCCAGCTCGGGCAATTCTTCTTTTGCCATCGCCGAAATTTCTTGATCCTCATCAGCTGCCATCTGACGCGCCTCGTCGATCTCAGTTTCCAGTGATCGATATTGCTGGAAGTTTTCGATCACTGGGTCAAGATCGGATAATTCGATGGATAATTTGCGGAACTCGTTTTGGTCAGCAATGGTAGCTGGATCAGAGAGCAGGGCATGTAACTCTTCATGACGATCACTCAGCTGGTCAAGTTTCTCAAGCAGGTTTGGGTTCATGGTGGGGGCGTGAAAAAATCAATGAAGCGATACTAGGCCGTGACGGCCTGTGTAACGGTTTTCAGGTGGCTTATTTTAGATTAAATAACCGTCTTGCAGCAGAAATAAGGGAGGTATTGCCTTCCATTTCTGCCAGGCGCAAGCGATCACTGGGATAATGCAGATACTTGTTGGTCAGGTTGCGCGCCAGCGCTTCAAGAACCACGCTCGGGTCGTCGCCTGCCTGAATGCGTTTTTGGGCTTTTTCTAACTCTATTTGTTCTGTAACTTTGGATTGATCGCGCAGCGTTCGGATGGTGGGCACGGATTCCAAAGCGCGCATCCAGCGCATAAATCGCACGACTTGCAGATCAATTATTTTCCCCGCTTCAACCGCCGCCGTTCGGCGCGAGCCAATATTTTCATCGACGACTGAATGTAAATCATCGACGGTATGAAGATAAACATCGGCCAGCTCCCCGACTTCGGCTTCTATATCGCGCGGCACACCCAGATCAACCATAAACATGGCTTTATGTCGGCGCGTTTTGAGCGCGCGCTCGACCGCGCCTTTGCCCAGTAGGGGTAAAGTGCTGGCGGTAGATGCCACCACAATATCTGCGTCAGCCAAGCGTTCAGGAATTTCCGCTAGGGATATTGCTTCACTGCCGACTTCATCGGCGAGACTCTGGGCGCGTTGGATTGAGCGATTCGCAACGATGATGTGTTTGACCTGATTTTGTTTGAGATGTCGCGCGACCAGCTCAATCGTTTCGCCCGCGCCAATCAGCAGAACGGTTTGTTCACTTAAATCCGTGAACAAACGCTTGGCGAGTGCGACCGCGGCATAGGCGACCGAGACGGCACTGGCGCCAACCTGTGTATCGGTGCGTACTTGCTTGGCAACGGAAAAAGTCTGTTGGAACAAGCGGTTCAAAATTTTTCCGGTTGCGCCCGCTTTGTGCGCATGAGAGAAGGCTTTTTTCATTTGGCCGAGAATTTGTGGCTCGCCCAAGATCATGGAATCAAGGCCAGAGGCGACTCTAAAGGTATGGTTAACCGCTTCTTTATTTTGATGTGAGTAGGTGAACGGGTTTAAATCGCCATGCGGTAAATGCTGAAACTCGCTAAGCCAATCGACAATGCAGTTTTCGTCATCGAGTGTATGTCGGCAATAAATTTCGGTTCGGTTGCAGGTCGAGAGTATTGTCGCCTCTTCAATCTGCGGGTGTTGCGTCAAATCGATCACCGCGTCAGACATACGGCCATCACTGATGACGGCTCGTTCGCGCATTTGCACGGGAGCTGTCGTGTGATTGATACCGAATGCGGTGATTTTCATGCCGAAGCCAAAAGCCTATGTTAGCACTTGATTATATACGAAAATGTGCGAAAACAGAATAGTTTGAAAAGCCTTGAGAAAAGCCAGCGTCAGTTGGGCTTAATCTATGGGGCGACCATTTAGGCGATTGCCGATCAGCTTTTGAGTGCCAAAAAAAAGAAGGCGGTAAAACCGCCCTCTTCTTACGCTATAAAAGGTCGATTAAAGTGACTTTTCGTAGCCGATACCAAAGGCATTTTGATCCATTTGGATGCTAGGTAAGCCACCTGGCGCACCCGCTTGCTTGACTTCATTGTTAGGGACACGGGCAAAGTAACCGTGCAGTTTTGCACCACTGGCTAAATTCTTCGTAAAACCTATTGTGTAGTGATCTTCTGTGACCGCGGGTGCAAGGATATTAAAGCCTGCACTTGCAGGTTCAATCGGTGAATCACCATGGTTAAAGCCGAATCGAACTGCCATGTCGTCACTGACTTTCATTTCAGCGCCGATTTTAAAGATGGTTTGATCGACCCAACCAAATTGGTTGCGAATAACATCGATATCGCTCCAAGGCACATCAGAAATGTCCGCAACGATTTTAAGCTCGTCGTTCACTTGGTGTGAAATACCGATGGTTGTGATGGCCGGTAAAGTGAGTGCAGCATCTAAACCTGCTGCTTTAGTGGGGCCAAACAGGTATTGGTTATGCACATCAAATTCATCTAAATTGATTTCTGATTGATAATCCAAGCCGATGACGGTGTTAGATCCGACATTTACCGCAACACCAATTTCAAAACCAAAACCGCTAGCAGTATCATCTGCTGTTTGTGGCAAAGGCGGTACACCCGGGCCGGTTGATTCGAGGCTAGTTAAACCAATGAGTAGCGCGCCACCCACTGAGACGGTATCAGACGCTTGAAAAGAGATGGTTGGCGCGATAATAACGCCTTCAAGATTAATACCCACGGGTGTTCCAAACAAGGCTGCGGGATAATCAGTGTTCATGCCGCCGAGTGCTGATACCGTGACGCCTGCCACTGCACCTTCACTTATCTCAGTAAACCAGCTACCGCCCGGGATTAAAAACCAGTCGTTTTCGCTTTCTACGTAGCCAAACCCAACGTTAGCAGAACGATTCGGGTTAAATGCGGATGCATTGATAGACCAACCCGCGCCGACGCGTGCGGCTAAAGCGGGATTATCTACCGCAGACATACCTTCGGATGCATTCGCAACCCCTGCGCCACCGACGCCATGGGCGACCATGCCGTTGCCGTATGCGAGGATACCGTTGGTTGCCGATGCGGTCATTGGAACCGCTGCCATTAGGCCTGCGATGGCAGTGCTTAAGGCAAGTTTCTTTAAATGTGTACTCATATTTAGAATCTCCTTCAGATAAACGTTGGTCACTGCAAAACGCTAAGCGACCATTACAAAATATTATAACAAAATATTATAACAAAATATTATAGCTGGACTCTTTACTCGGCCCCTGCGCCAATCATCGTTTATCACTGTGCCTGTGTCAAGTCAGCGATCTAACGACTTAGCAGCCTAAGGGCTTGAAATTCATGCGCCCACAAAAAAGCCCAGCATTTCGCTGGGCTTGAATCAAACTGATTTTTGGCTTGGCTTACTTGCTCGCAGTCAGCATGAAATCAACCGCCGCTTTGATGTCATCATCGCTTAGGTTCATGAAGCCGCCTTTAGGGGGCATCACGCCGTCTTTACCTTGAAAACCATTGATAGCGTTGCTATAGGTGGTGGCGACGTCTTGCGTAATACGGTCTGTCCATGCGGCTTTATCGCCGACTTTGGGTGCGCCAGCGACGCCCGTTGCATGGCATGCTGCGCAACCGCTGTTGTAGACGGCTTCACCATCGGCGAGGGCAATCGTGCTTGCGAACAGTAAACTGCCCGCGATGAGCATGGTTTTTGATGTTTTCATAATAAGTTTCCAATAAAATTTTTGTTTAGCCCCGAAACACAGGGGTTTGTAGGCTGGCGTAATACTAGTGGCAAGAACTTAACCCAATCTGAACTTTTCGTCTATCATTTGTTTTTATATCTGCATGATATTCATATTCAACAGCGTTTCTTTAAGGACACTTATGATTTTCCGGTATGGCCAAATCCGCCTTGCGCTCGCTCTGACTCGACAAACTCATCGACAATATTAAACTTGGCCTGCACAATGGGCAGGAAAACCATTTGTGCGATTCTATCGCCGGGCTTGATTGTAAAATCAGTTGTGCCACGGTTCCAGCAAGAAATAAACACCTGGCCTTGATAATCCGAATCGATCAGCCCGACAAGATTGCCCAGCACGATACCATGTTTATGTCCCATGCCCGAGCGGGGTAGTAAAACCGCCGCCAAGGCGGGATCTTCAATATATACCGCGATTCCAGAGGGAATGAGCTGGGTTTCACCCGCTTTCAATTCTAGCGGCGCGTCTAAACACGCGCGCAAATCTAAGCCGGCGGAGCCGTCGGTGGCATAGTGGGGGAGGCCAAATTCTCCCTTAATTCTATCGTCAAGAATTTTTACTTGGACGGTTTGGGTCATTTTAAATGTGTTTGTAGGGTGGTTAAAATGGATTGCGCAAGGGCCCGTTTATCTTGCTTGCCTAAATCGAGTGTTTGCGATGCAGTGATCAACAAGACACGATTTTGGTCTGCGCCAAAACCGACGCCTGGTTCGCTCACGTTATTGGCAATGATCATATCAAGTTGCTTGGCGTCAAGCTTGGTACGCGCATTGGCTTCGAGATTTTCGGTTTCGGCCGCAAAGCCAATGCAGAAGGGGCGGTTTTGGTTCAATGTTGAGACACTGGCGAGGATATCTGGGTTTTTCACCAACTCAAGGGTGAGTGTTTCGGCGGATTTTTTGAGTTTTTGCCTAAGCACTTCGCGCGGACGGTAATCGGTGACCGCTGCGACGCCGATAAAGACATCGATTTTTTGCTGGGCGAGTTGATGCTGCACTGCGTCAAACATTTGTTGTGCGGATTGCACGCTCACATGGCTCAGACCTTCGGGTGCTTCTAGACAAGTAGGGCCTGAGATCAGAAAGACTTCAGCACCAAACTCCACCGCAGCACTCGCCATGGCGTAGCCCATTTTACCCGAGCTGTGATTGCTAATGCCGCGAACAGGGTCGATGGCTTCCCACGTGGGGCCAGCGGTGATGAGCAGCCTTTTGCCGCTTAACACTTGAGCGTTTTAGTACCGCCAATTGCCTGCACAATATCTTCAGGCTCAAGCATTCGGCCTAGTCCAGTTTCACCGCAAGCTTGCTCGCCTTCACCCGGGCCGATCATCTCTAGGCCTCGGTCGATGAGTCTAGCGACATTTTCTTGTGTGATGGCTTGATGCCACATTTGCTGATTCATCGCGGGGGCAAGTTTAATCGGCGCAGTGGTGGCAAGGCACAGGGTCATTAACAAATCACCTGCAAGGCCGGCACTTAATTGCGCAATGCAGTGCGCGGTGGCGGGCGCAATCAGGACTAGATCAGCCCAACGCGCGAGTTCGATATGATCCATCGCTGATTCGGCTTCAGGATCAAATAGTTCGCTACGCACGGGGCGGCCGGAGACCGCTTGGAGCGCCAAAGGTGCGACAAAGTCGTGCGCGCGATAGCTCATGACAACTTGAACTTCATGTTCAGATTTAATCAGTTGGCGAACCAGCTCTGGGGTTTTATACGCCGCGATGCCGCCAGTGATGCCTAATAGTATCTTCATGTGCCCAAGTCTAAGCGATTTGAGTGCGGGCTTTCAGGCCAAATGCGCTATAATTAGCAAAGACTAATATTTAAAGAGAATCAAACATGCCAACAGCGGATGATATGAAAAAAGCAGCAGCCGAAGCTGCCTTAGAATATGTTAATAGTGGGGACATCGTGGGGGTCGGTACGGGCTCGACTGCCAATCATTTCATTGATTTTTTGGGACAAATCAAAAGCAAGATAGAAGGCGCGGTTGCTAGCAGCGAAGCCAGCGCAAAATTACTGCGTGGCCACGGGATCGAAGTGATGGAATTAAACGATGTCGGTGATTTGCCTGTGTACGTGGATGGTGCTGACGAAGCCACGCAACACGGCTATTTGATCAAAGGCGGTGGCGGCGCCCTAACGCGTGAGAAAATTGTTGCGCAAGCCAGCGAGAAATTTATCTGCATCGCAGACGATACGAAACTGGTCGATGTATTGGGTGAGTTTCCTTTGCCCGTAGAAGTGATCCCGATGGCGCGCAGCTTAGTCGGTCGATATTTAGTGGATCTAGGCGGACAGCCCGAGTATCGCGCAGGCTTTGTCACCGACAACAGTAATTTGATTCTTGATGTACGCAATATGCAGATCGTCAATCCAAAGGAACTGGAAACCCAATTGAATCAAATGCCTGGGGTGGTGACCAATGGCTTGTTTGCGCATCGTGGCGCGGATGTAATGTTGTTTGGGAATGCCAGCGGCAGTGTAGAGATGATTAAGGTTAATCCCTAGGCATTGTTAATTTGGGGCTGAGCAGATCAAGCCACTTGATCTTACAAGGCTAACTTTAGCTGCAAGCAGATAGACTCAAAATGTCATGAACCCCGAAGAAATCATTCAACAGTGGATGGACGATAGTCGCGAGACGCTCAAAAATTACGACGTCGAAGGGCATTTAAACCTCATCTCTAAAGACGTCATCGTGCATGGCGTGCCGGAACTCAACACCATAGATTACAAAGATTGGTCGGCGCAAGTTCATCATGAATTTGCCGAGCGCATGATAAAAAGCGTTGATTTTGATGGCATGCGCATACGCGCCAAGAATGATTCCGAGATAATGTTTACGACGCTTGAAACCATTACTGCTACAGATGGCAAGGAGCTTCAAAATCGTCTTGAAGTCGTCCTGCTTAAAGAAGAAGACGGGCAATGGCGCGTGGTTCAAGAGCGGCTTTTAGATGCGGCGGAATTTGCGCATTATCATTATAAATTGACGACACAGTAAAGATGGGTTTGATTCAATGACGGGCTTGAGCTGATTGTCGCGTGGTTTGAAAGAATCCGATCTTTACCCTCCTCTAAAGCGATTTTTAGTCGAGCAGGGTTATGCGGTAAAAGGCGAGATCAAAGATTGCGACGTGCTGGCGGTGCGTGGAGAAGAAGCGCCGCTAATTGTTGAGCTAAAGCTTTCATGTAACCTAAGCGTAATATTACAAGCCGTGCAGAGGCTAGCGCTGAGTCCCATCGTTTATGTCGGGATTCCTAGGCAGTGTACTGCGCTTAAAAAACGCCGCAAGCAAATCGTAAAGTTGTTCCGTATGTTGGGGCTAGGCTTGATGACGATAGAGCCAGAATTAAAGGTCGGTGCTGTCGATATCTTACTTGATCCGGGTGAATATAAGCCGCGTGTAGTCAAACGCGGTCGCGAAGTTCTATTGCGCGAGTTTGTGCAGCGAGTGGGAGACCCTAATCTTGGCGGTAGCACGAAAAGAAAGGGTTTGATGACAGCGTACCGCCAGCGTGCAATCGCAATCGCACAATTTCTAAAAGAAAGGGGTGCATGCAAAGCAGCAAATATTGCACAGACCTTAGAAGAACCCAAAGCGCGCGATATTTTATATCGTAATGTATACGGCTGGTTTGAAAATGTCTCACGCGGTGTTTATGCGCTTTCTCCAAGAGGTGAAAAAGAATGGTTGCTTTGGCAAGATGAGAAACCCTAAAACCCCACGGGTTGCCTAGGATTTAAACGCGCGAGAAAATAAAATCCATTACGCGCAGTACTGCCGCGGTCGCGCGTGGTGGGTGGGCAGCATCGCTGGTTTGGCGACACTGTCTGGCTAGATAAATCGTACCGATTCAATAATAAATCACACATAATTTGGACTGCGCGGTAGACTCGCGCAAGTCAAATCGCGCTCGCGACAATAGCCTAAATGGCAATGTTGCGCGCGCCAATTCATCACGCTGAAACTAAACATTTAAACGCCCCTTTATGAAATACAAGGTTCAGGTTTTCAACAACATTGCCCAAGAAGGCCTCTCAAAATTACCGGCTGAGCGTTATACGACGACCGCAAATCAAACCGCGCCAGATGCTATTTTGCTGCGGTCGCAAAACTTACACGAGCAGGCAATTCCTGACTCATTGATGACGGTTGGCCGAGCGGGCGCGGGCGTGAATAACATCCCTGTTGAAAAAATGACAGATAAAGGTATTGTCGTGTTTAACGCGCCGGGCGCGAACGCCAATGCTGTCAAAGAGCTGGTGATTGCGGGTATGCTCATGAGCTGCCGAAATTTGATACCGGCATTTCAATATGCAAATGGCTTGAACGGTTCAGATGGCGAGATTCATCAACAAGTCGAAGCTGGAAAGAAACGTTTTACCGGGTTTGAGCTGCCTGGGCGTACCCTTGGGGTGGTGGGTCTTGGCGCGATTGGTGTACGGATCGCCAATACCGCGCGCGTGTTGGGCATGGACGTGGTCGGCTTTGACCCGCGAATATCGATCAAACACGCATGGGCTTTGTCTGCTGATGTTGAGCCGGTTGACAATATTGAGGAGCTGCTTCAGCGATCAGATTTTGTGAGCTTCCACGTGCCGCTGATCGAGAGCACGCGTGATCTTATTAATGCTGAATCAATTAAGCAGATGAAGGATCAGGCGACGATACTGAATTTTGCGCGCGATGGGATCGTAAACGATCAGGCCGTGTGTGAGGCATTGGAATCTGGAAAGTTATATGCCTACATCTGCGACTTTCCGTCCAACCAACTCAAGGCACAAGCGCGTGTGATCGCCTTGCCGCATTTAGGTGCCTCGACCCGAGAAGCAGAAGTTAATTGCGCCGTGATGGTGGCGGAGCAAATCAAAGATTACCTTGAGAACGGCAATATCATCAATTCGGTGAATTTCCCAGATGTGAAATTGCGGCGCGTGGGGGAAGCGCGTCTGGCGATCTTAAACCACAACGTTCCAGATATGGTGGGTCAGGTCTCGCATATTTTGGGCAAGGCTGGCGCGAATATTCATCATATGGTCAATGATTCTAAAGGGGAAGTGGCCTATACCTTGATAGATCTCAACTCAACAATCGACGATAGTATATTGTCAGAGATAAAAAACCTTGAAGGGGTATTGCGCGCTCGTTTGATCTAAGTCGGCCTACCGCAAAAACGATCAGGTCTTTAGTAGGCGGTGTTTATTATTGGCGCTATTTGTGGTGCTGGGTGAGCGTTGTTTTTCCGGCACGGGCGGGTTTAACCAGGTCTCGACCAGATCAATGTCCAGCACATTATTGTTGGCATCGATAAAGACATGGCCTTCATCATTTAGCCCTCTTAAACCCAACTTTAAAGAAAGCACCCCTTCAAACCCCAATTGCTGCAAGCTTAGCGCAGCCAAAGCGCTGCGATTACCTGAGCGGCAGATCAAAAGTATCGCTTGATGCTGCGCGGCCGCGAGCCTTGGAATAGTTTCGTCGAAGCCCCACGTGCAAGCGCTTTCTAGAATACCTCTGGGAACAGAGAGGGTTTGAGCAATTCGGAACTTATCGTATTCTCGCGCCTCGCGCACATCGACGATCAAAGCCTTGGGGTTTTCCGCTAAAAATTCAGGTAAATCCCAGGGCATGATTTCATTGATCTGCGCACAGGTTTGCTCTAGTAATTGCGCGTAGTTCATGCTTGGATTAAGACAGCTACCCGTATTCGCTTAGAGCACTTTTAGTGCAATCGTCCAGCGTTCATCGTCGACAGAACCGCTCGCTTCAAAACATTCGTCTTGTGCTTGTTCTAGCCATTGCTCCGTCAAGGTTTCGCTGGCGATGGTGTCTGAATACTCAGCCAAGGCTTCGGATACTAAGGTGCTGCCGTGGATATGCAGGGCGATGCGATCTGAGATTTGCAGATCAGCTTGCTTGCGCGCATCTTGAACGCTGCGAATCAGCTCCCGTGCAATACCCTCCAAGGCCAGTTCTGGGCTGATGGTGGTTTCCAGCGCGACTAAAAAATCCCCTTCTTCCGCAGAGGTATAGCCTTGCGCTGAGGAGGTTTGAATGATCACATCTTCGGGCGCAAATTCTATGGTTTGGCCAGACACTTCAAGCGTGAAGCTTGTACCTTCTGCGACCTTGCCAGCAATGTCTTTGCCATTGGCCTCAGCCAAAGCGCTTTTAATCGCCGGCACCAGCTTGCCGTGGCGCTTGCCCATTTCAGGTAATTTAGGCTTGATCGAATAGCTCACGATATCTGCATCACGCGCGATGAATTCAACTTCTTTGATATTCAGCTCTTCAAGTATTTGATCGAGGTGTGTATCAATCGCGTCGCGAGCGACATCGTTAGGAATACGCACTAAGATGCGCGACAAGGGTTGGCGAATTCTGATTTGAGATTTCTCTCGCGTCGCACGACCCAGCCCAACTATCTTTTGCACAACGTCCATTTGCTCCACCAAAGGGCTATCGAGTAAAGCCGGGTTGACGCTAGGCCAGGGTTCTAAATGAACGCTCTGCGGCCGCTTTGGAAAGGGATTTCGTACCAGGTTCTGATAAATATTCTCGCTTAAGAAAGGCATAAAAGGCGCGATCAGGCGTGTGACGATCTCAAGTGTTTCATACAGCGTTAAATACGCGGCTTGTTTATCATCGCCTGAATCGCCTTTCCAGTAGCGCCGACGGTTGCGCCGCACATACCAATTACTCAGTTGATCAACCAGTGATTCAATGGCTTCGCCCGCGGGTTTGGTCGTGTAGTTATCTAAACTGTCGGTGACGCTGGCAACGGTTTGGTGCGCGAGCGCCAGTATCCACCGATCAATCAAGGGGCGCTTTTCATAGGCGACGTCACGACTTAAATCGATATTGTCCAATTCGGCATACAGCGTGAAAAAGGAATAAGTGTTCCAGAGCGTATTGATAAAGCTCGCGGCGACCTCGCGAATAATCTCCACCGACATGCGTTTTTGCGCTTCGGGTGAGATGCGCGCGAGGAAGTACCAGCGCAGGGCATCCGCACCGACGGTATCAAAAACATCGTAGGGGTTGATAATATTGCCCTGCGACTTGGACATCTTTTTGCCCTTGTCATCGACAATATGGCTTAAGCAAATACAATTCTTATAGGCCAGCTCGTCATCGACCAACGCACCGATTGCATGCAGCGTATAAAACCACCCCCGCGTTTGATCGATGGCTTCGCAAATATAATCGGCCGGCGCATGTTGCTCAAAGACGTCTTTATTCTCAAACGGGTAATGCCACTGTGCATAAGGCATCGCACCTGAATCGAACCAGCAGTCGATGACTTCGGGCACGCGTGTATAGGTTTTGCCGTCTTTCTCAAAAGTAATTTCATCGACCGCGGGGCGGTGTAAATCTAATTCGCTTAATGCGCGCCCTGTCAATTCTTCTAGTTCTGCAACTGAGCCAATACAGACTGTGTCGCCGTCATCGTTTGTCCAGATCGGCAGGGGTGTTCCCCAGAAACGCTCGCGCGATAAAGCCCAGTCGATATTGTTTTCCAACCAGTTACCAAAGCGACCATTTTTAATGGTCTCGGGCACCCACTTAATTTGCTGGTTGAGCTCGACCATGCGATCTTTGATTTGCGTGGTACGGATATACCAAGCGTGCTTGGCGTAATAAATTAAAGGATCACCGGTGCGCCAGCCAAAGGGGTAGTTATGGGTGATGGTTTCGGCTTTGAACAACGCGCCTTTATCCCGCAGAACCTCGATTAAGATAGGGTCGGCTTCTTTAAAAAATTTGCCTGCGACGGGGGTGATGTCATCTTTCATATAGCCGTCTAGCCCAACGCCATGCAAGATCGGCAGATCTTCGCGCGCGCCTAAAGCCAAATCGTCCACCCCGTAAGCAGGCGCGATGTGCACGATGCCTGTGCCGTCTTCAGTGCTGACGAAGTCGGCTGCGACCACGCGAAAGCAGGTATCGCAGTCTAGGGGTAGATAGTCGAGCAAGCGTAAGTATGAAGTGCCCAATAATGCTTGACCTTTGACTGTTTTAATCACAGTCGGCGAGTTTTCGCCAAATACAGATTCGATGAGGGCGCTGGCAAGAATCAGTGTTTCACCGTCATGTTCAACATAGGCGTAGTCGATGTCTTCGCCGACAGCCAAGAGCAGATTGGAGGGTAGCGTCCATGGAGTGGTGGTCCAAACCAGAAAGGAGGTATTATCTTGGTCAGCGAGCTTGAACCGAACGGTTACAGAAGGGTCGTCGACTTCTTTATACCCTTGCGCCACTTCATGTGATGACAGGGTTGCACCAATACGCGGGTCGTAGGGAACGACTTTATAACCTGAATAGATGAGGTCTTTATCCCAAATACGCTTGAGCAGCGCCCAGACGCTTTCGATGTAATTATTATCGAGGGTGTAATAGGCTTCGTCGAGATTGACCCAAAAGCCCATGCGCTCGGTCATTTTTTCCCAATCGCCGATATACCGCATCACTGATTCACGACAGCGTTTGGTAAATTCAGCCACTCCAATCTGTTTCTCGATTTCTTTCTTATCGAAAATGCCGAGTTCTTTTTCGACTTCATGTTCAACCGGCAAACCATGCGTATCCCAACCTGCTTTGCGCGGGGCATAAAAACCTTGCATGGTTTTATAGCGCGGGAAGATATCTTTATAAGCGCGCGCTAAGACATGATGAATGCCGGGCTTGCCATTGGCGGTGGGCGGCCCTTCATTAAACGAAAAGCGCGGCTTTCCCCGGCTTTGCTCGATACTTTTCTGGAAGATTTCATTATCTTCCCAGAACCGAAGTATCTCGGTTTCAAGGTCTGGGCCGTTGTAGCGGCCAACTACTTTATTGAAGCTGGGTTTCGCGGTCATAGTTAGTTTATTTATATCATCATATTTTGGGCCGTCTTTGCGAGTGTAGCGCGGCAATCCATAGCCGTAGCTAATGTTCATTAGATTGCCGCGCTACGCTCGCAATGGCGAGGTTTACAAACTTCGAGGCCAAAAAAAAGCCCGGAGTAATAAATTACTCCGGGGCGAGCTTATCGCGGTACCACCCGGTTTTATCAGCGCTTCGCAGCGCTAAACTTATGGAGTTAAAACTAACTTAACTCACCATCTGTTTCGCAGACAAATCGTCCTAACCTAATACGCAAGTTATCAGCAAGCGGTTCAGCAGGCAGCTCCCGGGTGATATTCATCAAGGCTAATCGCAAGGCTTCCACCGCCCCTTGCTCGCTGTCGATCAGTACGCTTGATTACTCGTCCCGCTCAAGGCTTTCGTCAGCAATGGAATGTAACGAGTCGATAGGAAAAAGGCAACTGCTTAAGCCGTCTGCTTTTATAAGATCGATTGGCAGGAGAGGGGTGGTCGCCGAAGGCGTGTAAGCTGCGTACGCGTTTAGGTTGCTATGGTTACCCTTGGTCTTCTTGCTTACATTAAACGACAGGGCCGTAGCTAAATCCATCTTCTGTTGAATTTGTATATTGTGAGGAATCTCACAGATTAGCAGCATCCTAGTCATTAGTATCAACTTTTCACGGGTAATACCTTACCTCGATATGTTCAATTCTGGAAAAGGAGATCAAAATGAAGATCAATATACAACGGTGCCGTAGGGTGCCAAAAGCTATACCTATCATACTAATGTTGTTTTCAACCCTCTCCCTCGCACAGGAAAGCAAAGTCGAGCTGGAAAAGGAAAGTGTTTCTGATAAGCAAATTAAGCAGCACGGAATGCGTTTTACTAAAAATGTTAAAGCCGCGGTGAATTATTTGAAAGAGAATCCCAAATTAGCACCTCAATATATCGACCGCGAGTCTCTAAAAGCGTTACAAGCAGCATTAGACGACCGTACTTTAGACGCGTATCTGGATGAGCAAGAAAAGAAATTTGAGGAGATCAACAAAAGCTCAAAATTTGTTCTACAACCCACAATCTATAGTCTTGCTGATTTTGGCTCTACGCTGAATACCGGTAAAAATTATCAAGCGGTTAAAGCCTCTTATCTAAAGTTGGCGAAATCAGTCAACAAAGAAACGCATACCAAAATGCTACGATTGTTCGCGCGATTCACGAAAATAGATAAGGAACTCTACCCGTTTATATGGGAAATTCTAAAACCTCCCAGCGGCGGTTGGACTTCTTTACCTGTCAATGATACCTCGGCGATGAATTGCGAAATTGAGCTGGGTTATTCCAGCACGCTAAACGATGGCGCCACAGCTTGTTTGCCGCCCGGACAGGCCACAGGCACTGGTCAGAAGAATTTTAATAGTAATGGCCTGTTAGGCAATAAAGTCATTCCACTCGAGCCGCACCTTACCTGCACCAAAGATCAACGTAGACGCGGAACTTGTGTAGGCTTTGCAATCACTGCAAACTTAGAAACGCGCGCATCGGTTAAGAGAGATAAAAAGTACAATTTGTCCGAGCAATATAACTATTTCAAATCGGAAATTTATACGGGAAATAGCCGTTATAGCTACGGCTTGTCAACTCAATCAACCGTCAATGATTGGGCGGATGATAATTGGGCGACGGGCAGGGAAACAACTTGGACATATAACCGTGGACTCAGTATGGATGGTTTAGAGACTAACAGTATCTTCACTTACCACGATAACATTTACCCTGACTCATGCGATGGCTATTCGAGTTTCTGCACAGATTTCGCTTTCCAAGGCGAGCCCAACAGTAGTCACACTGTTTTTACACGCCCAAGTCCGCAATCATCGGTGGATAACCTTGAAGCACGAAGCGCTTCTAATATTACATGGGGCTGGTTTAAATCTGCGGAGAATGCGCTAATGAACGAGGTGGTGCCATTGCTAAATGCAAAAATTCCCGTGGTGGTAAGTTTCGGCATTACCGAGGGCTATATGGACGGTAACAATGGTCCGGGTTATATTACTTGGAGTTCAAGCGACCCAAATCGGAGCGGTGGGCACGCGAATTTATTGGTTGGATATGTCTCAAAAAACAACCTGCCAGCGGGAGCGCCGATGCCGCAAGGGAATGGGTATTTTATTTCCAAGAATTCATGGGGTAAAAACCGTGGTGATTGTGGCTACGATTATCTTGATGAAAAATGGTTGCGCAATAAAATGACCAGCCTAACGACCTTAACCGTAAATCCTTAAGCTAAAGAAACGACTGGCGTGAGGATCGCGCGCCAGTCTTAAAAACCCCCAATATTAGTATCCGAAACAAGAAACTATCGTGCACTTTTCAAACATATTGAGCATGGGTTCGATGGTTATTCTGCTTCTTCATACTAGCGCATGCATTCCAACTAATAGTTTCGTCGATGTTGAGGACGGAGCGGTTATGCATCATCTTACAGGGATAGAATTGATACTGAGGTTGACGGGAAACCCAAGTACAGGATACCGCTGGCAGGTAGAAAATAGTCCGCTAATAAGCCGCCCATTGGGCGAATGTCCTAATTCATCTTATTCTGAATGGGCAGGTCATGATGCCTACATTTGCGTGGGTATTCTCGGTGAAAAGGCTGGAACCTACTCATTAACCTTTTTATACAGGCGACCTTGGGAAATCGACTCTGCTGAGATAAGAAGAATAACGTTGATTCTATCAAAACCATAGCGGATTAAGGGTGAGCGAGATAACAGCCAACTAATAACGACAGAGAATAGCTGAGAATTCCAAGTGGTCTGAGCTAACTTTCGTCGTTTAGTGCTTTAGTTGATAGCCTCTCCGATATTCTGCCTAATGCTAGCCTATCATGCAGCGTGCTTTTTAAGATAAACCAATAGCAATGAGATCGTCGCGGGGGTAATGCCCGGGATGCGCGAGGCTTGACCGATGGTTTCAGGGCGTTGATCGCCGAGCTTTTGACGTGCTTCGTTTGAAAGGCCGCGGACGATGCTGTAGTCGATGGTTTGTGGGAGCGCGGCGGATTGGAGTTTTTGTTGGCGTTGGATCTCAGCTTGTTGGCGTTCGATATAGCCCCCGTAACGCGCTTGAATTTCGATTTGCGCGATGGCTTGGGGGTGTGAGATTTTTTGGCCTGATTCGTCTAGGGTCATCAGTGCTTCATAGTTTGTATTGGGGCGCACCAACAAATCGTACAGATTATGTTCGTGCTTTAAGCTATCCCCGAGGACAGCTTTAACTTTTGCTGGGTCGACTTTGTGCGGATGCAGCCAAGTGGTTTTCAAGCGCTGTTGTTCGGCTTCGATGATGTCCTTTTTTTCGCTAAATATTGCCCAGCGCTTGTCGTCAACCATTCCCATCTCACGGCCTTTTTCAGTTAAGCGCAAATCAGCGTTGTCTTCGCGCAGCTGTAGGCGGTATTCCGCGCGCGAAGTGAACATCCGATAAGGCTCTTGAGTACCAAGCGTGATCAGGTCATCGATCATCACGCCGATATATGCCTCATTTCTTGCCGGACACCAAGACGATTCACCTTTGACTTTGCGCGCCGCGTTTAAGCCCGCGATCAACCCTTGTCCAGCGGCTTCTTCGTAGCCAGTGGTGCCATTGATTTGACCGGCAAAAAATAAACCTGAGATCGCCTTAGTTTCTAAACTTGAATGCAAATCGCGTGGGTCGAAATAGTCGTACTCAATGGCGTATCCCGGGCGGGTGATATGCGCGTGCTCAAACCCTGCAATGGAGCGAACCAGTTCGATCTGAATGTCATACGGCAAGCTGGTAGATATCCCGTTGGGATATATCTCAGTGGTGTTCAGCCCTTCGGGTTCAATAAATATTTGATGGCTATCGCGATCCGCAAAACGAACGACCTTGTCTTCGATGGATGGGCAATATCGCGGGCCGGTAGAATTGATATCACCTTGCTCACTATAGATGGGCGACCGATCTAGGCCCGACTGGATAATCTCATGTGTGCGTGCATTGGTGTGTGTGATGTGACAGTGCACTTGATCGGGATGGTCAGCTAAATTGCCCAAGAAGGAAAAGACTGGGCGAGGATCATCACCCGGCTGGGCTTCTAAATGAGCATAGTTGATAGTTTTTCCATCAATCCGCGGTGGAGTGCCGGTTTTTAGCCGATCTACCCTAAACGGCAGATCACGTAATCGTTCTGAGAGGTGGTCAGACGCCGCATCGCCCGCGCGACCACCGCGATAATTATCTAGGCCGATATGAATTAATCCGCCCAAAAATGTCCCAGCGGTAATCACCACGCTCGGCGCCAGAAACTTAGGCCCCAATTGAGTGCGGATACCTAAAACGGCATCTTGCTCGATAATGAGTTCGGCGACTTCCTGCTGAAATAGCGTGAGATTGGGCTGGTGCTCCACTGCGCGTCGAATGGCTTGCTTGTATAAGGCACGATCGGCTTGGGCGCGCGTTGCGCGGACTGCGGGGCCTTTTCTAGCATTGAGGGTGCGAAAGTGAATCCCTGCTTGATCCGCTGCCCATGCCATCACGCCGCCCAGCGCATCGATCTCTTTGACGATATGGCCTTTACCAATACCACCAATGGCAGGATTGCACGACATCTGGCCGACAGTTTCGATATTCTGGGTGATCAGTAAAGTCCGGCTGCCCACGCGTGCAGCGGCCAGTGCGGCCTCGACGCCCGCATGACCACCACCCACTACAATCACATCGAATTTTTCAGCACTCATTGAGGTGTCACCGATTGAGATTGACTGTAATCATGATGGTAGTAATCATATTCAGATAATATGCTTTGGGTAAATTGCCAAGCCTCATTAAAGCCGACACCACTTTTGTCGTCAATACGGATTTTGGTATATAGTTTGGATTGATGCGTTTGCTTAAGTTCAGCCAGTACGCGGTGTAAGGCGTCTAGGCTGACGGCTTGCGCAACATTTTGATTTGGCAACCTCAATTGGTAACGATTGTTAGCGCCCTGCTTGCCGAGATAAACATCCACCACGAATTTTCCTGCTGGACTGCGCGCGGGACGAATAAGATTTCGGTATTGTTCGTCTAGGGAATCGTATTCTTCTTGCAAGCTTTTAAATTTTTGTGTGCTCGCATCAGCCAGCAGCTGAAGTTCAACCACTTCTTCACCGCGGGCTGTGTAAATGCTTTGCAGCTTTTCCAATTCACGCGTCAATTTTTCAAGCTGAGCCTGTAATGCCTCTTTGCTGGTCGATAAACCTAGGTTTACGACATTGCTGTCTTCTAATTGGTTGGACAAATCAGCGTTCTGTTCGGTTTTGGATTCTAGTGTTTCATTAATAAGCCGCAATCGTTCCGTCAGTGCGACGAGCTTATTGCTAAGCGTAAGCTTCTCTTGCTCAGATTCGCTCAGCGCGAGTTTGCTGTTATCTTGTTCGAGCGTCAATTGTGCTTTGTCGGCCAGCAATAAGCTGATTTTCTCATTGAGGGTGTTTTTGGTCGTATTGAGCGCAGTTTCTGTTTCGATCAAAGCCAGTTTTCCTATATCGACCTGGCCTAATAATTTGCTGTTCTGGCTGCTCAATTGATCGCGTAATTTACTCAAGAGGGCGATTTCGGTTTCTAGCTTTGCGACCTTAAGTTCGCGCGTCTCTAGGCTATCTTCAAGTTGACTATTATCCCCCCGTAAGTTCAATAAGGACACTTCTAACGATAAAATTCGATCACTGACTCGTGCAAGCTCAGACTGCAGATCGGTATTTTGTGCAGCGCTCAACAAGGCTTGTTGCGAAATCTGATCTTTAGCAATCAGTGTGGTTTGTAGCTCATCGACTAACTGCGAATTGCGTAGCAAGAAGGTGACCAGCGAAATAAGGAAGATCATTAAAATGACCGTCATAATATCGGTAAAGGCAGGCCATACGCTGTCCTCGCTGGCCCCAGCCAATCCAGCATTGCTAATCCGCAGATCAACGAAATTATTCCCCACGCTCATCTCTGTTGGCGCCTATTTTCGAGCGCGGAAATCTTTGTGCAGCAAATCAATTACCCGCTCGACCGACCGATCTTCTTTTTGATAATTCTTGTAAGTAATTTTAACCAGCTTATCAAGATTGTCGTTCATTTTTGCAGTTTGCTTTTCATCTTTAACAACGGCAGATTGTAAGCTCTTAATCGTTTTTGCCATTTCTTTGGCGGCCATCTGGTAGGCTGCCTGCGCCGTATCAAAACGTTTAACCAAATTGGCGGCAGACGCAACCGTATCGGCATATTCTTTTTGCATGGCATCTGCGCTCATTTGGAAATGCGGCATTAGGTGGGTGGCGGTGACTTCTTCAATGCGGCTAATAAGGTAAGTCTGCGCGTCGGTAAGCTTAAGGTAAAAATACCCAAAAAACAGATAGGCGATGATGGCTGTCATAGTGGTAGACAGTGCAGTTGACATGCCATGGATAACGGTGCCGATGCTATTTGTTTGCGCGCCGTCTATCATATCTGAGGCGCCGAGCAGGGCAATAGACAGGGAAACTATCGTACCGAAAACGCCCGTTAATATCAGCGTGTTGTGGACAAATTTTGGGATTGAATTGTAACTCGCTTCCTTGGCGATTAAGGTTGCAGCTAGCGCACTATGGTTAATGTTCGCACGTTTTCGATGCAGCATTTTTAGCGTTTCAAAGCGACTCGCGACCATCGAATGCGCGTTCACCTTTGCTAAGGGGTCTTCGTCGCCACCGAGATTTTGCATAAAACGGTTGAGCGAGGATTCTTCTTCCAAATACCTGAGTAAAAGGCGCACGACCAGCACCATTCCCAGCAAAAATAATAGCACGATACCGCCGTTGATCGTGGTCCCTACATCGCTGATTTGATTTTCTAGGTAAATGCGCGCAAAGAACGCTCGCCGCCAAAATAAAATGACCAAGAAAACCACCAACGCGATGAAAAACTGAATAAGGACGTTACGCGTGTAATGCTGTCTTGAGGCAATCGGTGTCATAGTTGCGATAGTGGTGTTTTTGGCTTAGCGCATTATAGCGAAGTGTTAACGGATAGCGATATGCTCAACGGGATGAAACGTCGCTTGCTGGTGATTACTTTCCGATGCAAAAGGAGCCGAAGATTTCGCCCAGCAATTCATCTGCTGTCATCTTGCCTGTAATTTCACCGAGACTATCAGCAGCGTGCAAGAGATCTTCTGCAAGTAGTTCTCCGGCTTGGTTTTGTTTGAAGCCTTGATAGCCGCGTTGCAGATGATCCTCGGCGCGTTTCAAGGCATCTAGGTGGCGTCGGCGTGCCAGTATTTGACCCTGACCATGATCAGAATAACCCACCGCATCGCTAACCCAATCACAAAGTAGGTCGATCCCATCGCCTGTTTTTGCTGATATTGAAAGCTGGTTCCCCGAGCGCGATATGGCTTTACCGCTTAGATCAGCCTTGTTTAAAACCAAGGCATAACCCAATCCTTTAGGCACTTCATCTGCTATGATTTTCTCTATCACTTCGGCATCACTGTCGGTGCTGTCGATACAGACCAGCGCGAGATCGGCTGAAGCCAAGGCATTGCGCGCGCGCTTGATGCCCTCTTGTTCAATCACATCAGCATTTTCGCGTAAGCCAGCGGTGTCTGTTAGCATGACTGGATAGCCATTGATCTGGATCAGGTGTTCGACAATATCGCGCGTGGTGCCAGGAATCTCACTGACAATTGCGCGTTCATCTCGGCACAGTGCGTTGAGGAGGCTGGATTTTCCGGCATTGGGCGGGCCCACCAACACGATGCGAATAGCATCACGTAGTAACGTGCCTCGCCGGGTCATCGCTTTAAGCTGGTCGAACTCCTGACGTAGTTTGTCGGTGCGGCCTAGCACGTCATTCTCTGCCAGAAAGTCTATTTCTTCTTCTGGAAAGTCGATGGAGGCCTCGACGAGAACGCGTAAACGAAGCAGCTTGTCAATCAAGGCATGTATGCGTTCGGAAAACTCACCCGCCAAGGAACGCATTGCAGCGCGCGCAGCCGACTCGGTGCTGCTTTCAATCAGATCAGCAATTGCTTCGGCTTGGGATAAATCCATTTTGTCATTTAAAAAAGCGCGCTCTGAAAATTCGCCGGGTTTGGCGAGTTGCGCGCCTAAAGTGACACAGCGATCGACAATCATTTGCAAAGCAACCGGGCTACCATGGCCTTGGATTTCAACGACATCTTCGCCAGTGAAGCTGTGCGGGGCTTTAAAATACAATCCAATACCCTGATCAATCAATCGGGATTGTTCGTCAAAAACGGATATGAAGTGCGCTTTGCGAGGACTTAAGGCTTTGTTGGTGAGCTGCTGGGCGATACGCAATGCATCGCTTCCAGAAAGGCGGACAATTCCAATGCCGCCGACGCCCGCGGGCGTGGCGACCGCTACGATAGTCGGCGCAGAAGGCCCTATTGGTACCGCCGCGTGATCAGCCATTGTTGCGTGATCGAGAGCACGTTATTAACGACCCAATACAAAACTAAGCCCGCCGGAAAACTTAAGAAGAACACCGTAAACACCACCGGTAAAGCCATCATGATTTTTTGTTGCATGGGATCCATCGGGGCTGGGTTCAGAAGCTGCTGAATCACCATTGAACCCCCCATTAGCAGCGGCAAAATGTAGTAGGGGTCTTTGCTAGACAAATCTTGAATCCACATTGCCCACGGTGCATGGCGTAATTCCACGCTTTCGAGCAACACCCAATAGAGCGCAATAAATACCGGGATTTGCACCAGTATGGGCAAACAACCGCCCGCAGGGTTTACCTTTTCTTCCTTGTACAGCTTCATCATTTCCTGTTGAAATTGTTTTTTATCATCGCCGTAGCGTTCTTTTAAGGTTTTTAATCGCGGCGACAGCCTTTTCATTTTAGCCATTGATTTATAGCTGGCTGCGGACAAGGGCAAAAAGGCCGCTTTGATCAGGACGGTGATCAGTATGATAGTCCACCCCCAATTTCCCACCACGCCATTGATTTTTCGCATCAGCCAAAACAGCGGTTCGGCGATGACAGTCAACCAGCCAAAATCAACGGTTAGACTTAAACCTTGTGCTTGCTGTGCATCGAGTCGATCCCGCTCTTTGGGGCCGACATACAGTGCTGCGCCCAATTCAGCTTGTTCGCCCGGGGCGATAGACGTGGCGCGCAAGTCTAAGAAACCAAGTTTGTATTCAGGAAGCGCTAGATTGGAGTTTGATTGATTATAAAAACGATATTTACTACCGGCATTGGGCAGCCAAGCGCTGACAAAGTAATGTTGTAACATCGCCGCCCAGCCCGATACGCCTTCAACCGGAAGTTCGCCGTCTTTCTCCGCCAATTCAGAGAATTTCATTTTATTGTAAAGCTCGTCAGGCGTGTAATAAGCCCCGCCGGTAAAACTCGGCATGCGTCCACTCAATAATCCGATTGCGCCACCTCCATCGGGTTCAGTGCGGAGCAAGTGGCCATAAAAATGTCCTTTCCAGCTGGCCGCGCTGTTATTTTTAATTTGATAGCGAACATCAATGCGGTAGCTATCGCGACTAAACGTAAATATTTTAATGTATTCAACCCCTTCTGGGCTGGTGTAACTCAGCGGCACAACAAGCGTATCGTTGCCAGCCATGTCGTATTGCAGCTGAGCGGCTTGATATTGAGTATGGTGATTCGGAAGATTTTGGGTGCTGGAATCTGTCAGACCACTCTGCGCCAAATAACGTTGCTGGCGATTATCCTGAAATAATACAATGGGCACATCGGGTTGATCCATTTTTACGGGGTGTTGGGTAAGGCCGGCATAAGACAAGCTTCCACCCAGCGTATCGATCTTGATATTTAACAGGTCCGTGTTGACATTGATTAATTCGCCTGTCGTGTCGACGGTTTGGCGGATGATCGGATCATCAATCGCGACCACATCAGGCACGCCTTCAGTGATGTTGGCGGGGGTGTTTGAATCTGGGCTGGCTAGGGATGAATCACTGCTCTGCTCTAGCGCAAGGGGTGGATTTTTTTCAGCCTGATAGGTTTGCCAGTTTTGCAGCAGCATCATTGATACTAAGCCCAGGGCCACGAATAGAATAATACGTTGAATATCCATTGATTGACAGTTTATGTATGATTGTTGGGTGTCGCGTGTGCATCGGGAACGGGATCAAACCCCCCTTCGTTCCATGGGTGACAGCGGCAGATTCTTTTGATGCCCATCGCGCTACCTTTTAGGGTGCCGTGAGTTTGTATGGCTTGTTCTGTATAGCGAGAGCACGTCGGTTCAAAGCGGCAGGCCTGGCCGAAAAAGGGGCTGATCAACAGCCGGTAAGCTTTAATCAAATTTAGGATTATCGATTGCATCGTTTAATAGCTTTGAACCATAAGGTGTTTAATTCACTGACTGTCGTTTCAAAAGCGATATTTGCAAGGGGCCCTTTTGCAACCACCACAAAATCGAAGGCCCCGAGCGATTCATAGTGATGCCGGAACGATTCTCTAATCTGGCGTTTGATCCGATTTCGAACCACGGCTCTTTTGCTCACTTTTTTAGAGACGACCAAACCAAGGCGAGCGTGTTTCAGCGTATTTTTTGAAATATAGATGCCATATCTCGCATCATGTGTGCTTTGACGTCGCTCAAATACTTGCTTGAATTGTGCAGGTTTTAAGAGCCGTTGGCATTTACCGAAGAGTGAGGCCAATCGCTGCAAGGCTCACAGATTGTGCGTTAGCGCGAATAAAAAACTTAATCGAGGGAATTAGGCGCTTAAGCGCGCGCGCCCTTTTGCGCGACGTGCGCGAATCACGGCACGACCGCCGCGAGTTTTCATACGCGAACGAAAACCGTGGGTACGTTTACGCTTGAGTACACTGGGTTGGAAAGTACGTTTCATGACCGTGATCCAGACTGCTATAAAAATGGCGCTGGAATTTAGCCAATTTGCGGTTTTGTGTCAATGAATTACGCATAATACTGGTGAATTAATCTTCTCGCCATGGCAAAGTTCTCACCTTGCATATATTCAGCTTAATCGCGCAAATGACAGCGTATCATTCAATTCTCATTATAATATTAACCCAGATGGCAAATACCCTGCATTCAGGAGGGCTTTTGGCGTGGGCTGGATCAAGGCGGGGTGTGCGGGCAATGGTCGTTCCCTTGTCTAGCGCCCCAACGCCGAGCCAGTGCACGCCAGAAGCCCCCAACTTATTGATATTCTTGATGGGCCGCCGTGTGCTTGTCCGTAGACTGCGTTACACAAAGCTTGCTGGAGAACGACTACAGCGGCGTTTGTGTGCCTTGCCACGAACAAGCACACGGCGGCTGAATGCAGGGTATTTGCCATCTGGGTTAATATGTCCAAACAGCTAAAAGGTGTATTGATCGCCGTGTTCGGTGTCGTGGTCTTAAGTCCTGACACTTTGCTCATTCGTCTTGCTGGTGTTGAACCGTGGGCGCTGTTAGTTTATCGCGGAATATTGATGGCGGTGGGCACACTGCTATTTTCGAAACTCATTGATTCCACGCCTATTGCTGAGCAATTTACACGCATCGGAAGAACCGGTATTTGGTCAGGAATATTTTTTACCATCAGTACGATAGCCTTTGTTAATGCGACCCTCTATACCACCATTGCACAAACCTTGATTATCGTTGCCACCTCGCCACTATTCGCCGCGTTCTTTGCGCGTTCTTTGCTGGGCGAGCATCTCAAGTTTCACACCTTAATCGCAATCGTTTGTGTGTTGCTGGGCATGTTTCTTGTGGTCGGTCAAACCACGGCGTCAGCGCATATCATCGGAAACATTTGTGCGGCAATTTCCGCCATTTCGATTGCGCTAACCTTTGTGCTCAATCGCAAAAATAAGCAAATCAATATGGTGCCCGCGATGAGCCTAAGTGGTGTGTTGACTGCGCTGGTCGCACTGCCCTTTGCGAGTTGGGTTCCGCTAAACATAAATTCGCTGGTCGTGATTGTTTCGATGGGGCTGGTCGTTTCATTGGCTTTTGCTTTAATGGCGCTCGCCGCGCAGTATATTTCGGCGGCGGAAGTGAGCTTAGTTTTACCGCTTGAGACTGTCGGCGGGATTGCGCTGGCGTGGTGGCTCTTAAACGAAGAGCCGAGTGGTCAAACCTTGCTTGGAGCAGCTGTGATATTACTTACTTTAACGATACATGCACGTTATGCCGCCCGCGCTGGCGAGCGATGAGACCTGTAATGGCGCCATCCACTTTGATATTGTGCGGGCGATGAACGGCTAAAGTTGGGGTGTTTTTCTGCCTACTTCTATCTAGTTTGAAACCTTATGCTGAGGCCTTTGACCGCGCGATCACGATTTATGTAAATAGCAAAGGCGTGGTTGTCTGTGAATCCACTCAAATACCCGCTGTAGCAAAATGTTCTACGGTGATATCTCAGGGGCTTGCCGATTCTAACTGCCATATATCCCGATTGTAATCTTGCATGGTTCTATCGGTGGAAAACTTGCCACTAAAGGCAGTGTTTAGGATGCTCATGCGCTGCCATTTCTGCTGATCCTGATAGTCGGTGGCGGCCAGTTGTTGCGCATCAACATAAGCGCGAAAATCTGCAGCCACTAGCCATGGGTCGTTGTTGCCCCGGATCGCGTGGATAATATCGGTGAAAAGACCGCGCTCATTTTGACTGAAATGATTCTTTTCAAGTAACGCCATGGTTCGCGTAAAATCAGCATCACCGGCAATAATGGCGTTCGGATCATAGTGATGGCGAGTGCTTTCTACCTCGGCTGCATCCAAGCCAAACAAAAAGAAATTTTCTTCCCCCACTTCTTCACGAATTTCGATATTTGCACCATCGAGTGTGCCGATGGTCAAGGCGCCATTCATCATGAATTTCATATTGCCGGTACCAGAAGCTTCCTTGCCTGCGGTAGAAATCTGTTCCGATAGATCGGCTGCTGGGCAGATGACCTCCATGGCAGAAACGCGAAAGTTAGGAAAAAACACCAACTTAAGTTTATCGCCCACATCCGCGTCATTATTGATGACATCTGCAACATTATTGACCAGCTTAATAATCAACTTGGCCATGTAATAGCCGGGCGCTGCTTTACCGCCGATCAACACACAGCGAGGCGTCCAATTCTCCGTATCGCCGCGTTTTATTCGGTCATAGAGGTGGATAACGTGTAGTACATTCAGCAACTGACGCTTGTACTCATGAATGCGCTTGACTTGAATATCAAACATCGCGTCTGTGCGAAAAACCACGCCACATTTTTCTTCGACGAGCTGTGCCAGTCTTTGCTTGTTTTGCATTTTGCATTCAGACCATTGACGCTGGAAATCAGCGTCATCCGAATAGGCCGCCAGTGCCTGCAATTTATCCAGTTGCGTAATCCAGCCCTCTCCGATGGTTTCGCTGATCAAGGCTGACATGGGTTTATTGCACCATGCCATCCAGCGGCGCTGGGTCACACCATTGGTTTTATTATTAAATTTCTCTGGCCAAAGCGCATAAAAATCTGAGAATAGCCCCTCGACAAGAAGTTCGGAGTGTAATTGTGCGACACCGTTAATCGAAAAACTGCCCACGATGGCCAGATAGGCCATGCGTACTTGCTGCACGTCGCCTTCTTCGATGATCGACATATCTCGTTGGCGCTGTCTATCGCCGGGCCATTTCTGTTCCACAGCGAGCAAAAAATGCTTGTTAATTTGGTAGATAATATCGAGCAAACGAGGCAACAATCGACCAAACAAATGCACTGGCCAACGCTCCAAAGCCTCTGGCAACAAGGTATGGTTAGTGTAAGCCATGGTTTGGGTGGTAATCGCCCACGCCTCGTCCCATTCAATTCCGTGTTCATCCATGAGTAATCGCATCAACTCGGCGACCGAGACAGTCGGATGGGTATCATTGAGCTGAAACACATTTCTTTGCGAGAACTGGCTGAAATCCTCGCCGTTCTGATCAACCCACTGACGCAGCACATCTTTGAGGCTGGCTGAGGCGAGGAAATACTGTTGCCGCAATCGAAGTTCCTTACCGTTCTCGCTGGCGTCGTTCGGATATAACACCATGGAGATTTTTTCGGCGTCATTTTTGGCTGCCACCGACTCAGGGTAGCTACCGTCGTTGAATTCTCCCAAATCGAATTCATCGGTTGCCGCTGAACTCCATAAACGCAGCGTATTGACATGACGATTTTTATATCCAGGTACCGGCACGTCGTAAGGCACGGCAAGCACATCGTGAGTATCTACCCAACGACTGCGTGCTAAGCCCGCGGCGTCGTGATACTGCTCCACACGGCCAGCAAAATGTACGCGCTGGGCGTACTCAGATCGTTCCAGTTCCCAGACATTACCATCACGCAACCAGTGATCGGGTTCTTCCACCTGATGACCGTCCTCGATACGCTGTCGGAACATGCCATATTCATAGCGAATACCGTAGCCGGTGACGGGCAATTTCAAGGTCGCGCAACTATCCACGAAGCAAGCAGCCAAGCGACCCAATCCACCATTACCCAGACCCGCATCCTGTTCTTCATCGATCAGCTCTTCATACTCCAGGCCCAGGGCGTGCAATGCTTCGCTTGTTCGCTCGTCAAAGCCTAAATTGAGCACCGCATTGCCCAGTGCGCGCCCCATCAGAAACTCCAGAGACAGGTAATAGGCACGCTTGTGGGTATTTTCAAATTCTGCCTTTCTAGCGGCACGCCAGTCCTGCATCAAGAAATCACGAATGGTATAGGCCAAGGCCTGATACTTGTATTGCTTAGAGCCGGTGGTACGATAAACGCCCAGTGTCCGCACATAGTGACGCTGTATCTCCGCGACCAGCCCTTTGCTGGAGCTGTCGAGGCTTGGAGCGTTCTCTATGTCATATTTTTGTGTCGATTTTTGAATCATGGCTACCTAAGTGGAACGAATATAAGTTCGAGCACTTATATTCAAGCGCGAACATTGTGATGAGGGGGAATGCGAACCTTACGCTGGGAAAAATTGGCGTTTCGAGAAGCGGCGGAACTCTATCCAAAGTGGTTGCCTATGTCAATTTATAAGCCATATAGGCGCCATCAGAATTACGCAGGACACGAGGCTAGCATCGACAGTTCGGAACTAGGCTTGTGCCTCGGTAAAACCAATCCGGCCAATAGACGCATAATCGACCTCCACTGGATAACCCCAAGCATCCGCATATTTTATTGCCCTCTGCGTTCAAGCCAGATCGCCCGCGTGGTCATCCCCGCGAGCAATAGCGCCAAGCCGTACCAAGTCAGCGCGTAGACGAGATGAGGATTTCGATAGCTGATTCGGGTCAGGCCACCGATGGGTAATCCGCCGGGATTGGCGGTGTCGTCAGCATCGATAAAATACGGTGCAACTTGGACGAGGTCGCGGGCATGAGAGATCGCGCCAATATCACGCGAATACCAGTGTTCCTCGTCAGGGTCATTCTCACGCAGCGGGATTCCGCCGGGTTCGCTTATGCGCAACAACCCCGTCACTGAGACTTCGCCTTCGATTAAGCCCGCCTCGCGTTGAGCCGGATTCGCGGCAGCGGTGGGCACGTAGCCACGGTTGATTAAAACGGTTTCGCCGCTGCGAGTCAGCAGTGGTGTTAATACCCAGTAACCATTGCCGTATTCGGTTAATGCCCAAACCAGTGTTTCCTGCGAGTGCAAAAATTGCCCAGAGACAGTGACGCGCAGGTATTCATCTGTTTTCTGGTTAATGCGCGGCCAAGCGGCCGCCTTCGGTGCGACAACGGGCGCGGCGAAGGCACGGCTTTCCACCCGTTCGATCAGCGCGAGTTTCCAGCTGAGTCGTCTGATTTGCCAGTTGCCGAGTAGCAACAAGCCGATTATTGAGATGCAGATTACCCCTAGCCAGAATAGGGCAGGAATTCGGCCAGGTCTTGATAAATAATTGCGCTTAGCCGCTGTCTTGGTCTTGAGATCAGTGATGTTTGAAAAATCCAGTTTGACCCTGAATGGCTTTCAGGCAATCTGGCGTTGAAACCAGAACAAAATTACCCAGGGCATCGCAGCAGCAGGGCATCGCAGGGCCAAGGCCTTGCACGATAGTTATCCAACCTTCTTTGCTAGGGAGACCGAAAATGCCATTTATTTCGTACACTATTGGCAGGGATCACCCGCGCTTGCGATCGAGGTTTTGATCGCGGTGGCGCATGATACGGTTCTGTTCCAGCAGGCTCGCTGACCGCAGCCGTGTAGCTTATGGCAACGCGTTAACGACGTCCATCATGGGCATCATATTGCGATCAAGATGATACATAATCCATATCGAGCCCGAGATTGCAATGACCACCAACATCAGCGTGAAGGCAAGCGAGATAAGCACCCAGCCCGCTTCTGATTGGGTGTTCAGGTGCAAGAAATAGATCATGTGTACGACCATTTGCACGATGCCGAAGCTGATAACGAAAAAGATGGTCAGCCCCGTGCTCTCGAGCACCTCGCCCAGCACCAACCAGAATGGGATAGCGGTCAGCACCACGGACAGCCAAAAACCGATCATGTACTCCCGAAAACTGGCGTGTGGCGCGCCCTCTACGTGCTGCGCTATGTCGTGATGAGCGCTCATACCAATACCCCCGTCAAGTACACCAATGAAAATACGCCGAGCCAGACCAGATCTAGAAAATGCCAGAACATGCTCAGACAAAACAGTCGGCGCTGGTTGGCGACCGTTAAGCCGTGTAACTTAGTTTGCACCATCAATACCACCAACCACAGTAGGCCGAAGAATACATGTATGCCATGGGTGCCGACCAGCGCATAAAATGAGGACCACGAAGCGCTAGATTGAGGCGAGGCACCGATATGGATCAAATGATTAAATTCGTAAATTTCAATGCCAATAAATGCGGCGCCCAAAATCCCGGTGATTGCCAGCCAAAATAACGTGCCGTTAAGTCGGTTCTGCTGCATTTGCAAGATAGCAAAGCCATAGGTAATTGAGGACAACAACAGACAGAAAGTCGATACTAGGATTAACTTTATATCGAACACATCCGCCGGTAGTGGCGTGCCTGCGTAGTTAGAGCCTACCACTGCTCGGGTGGCAAATAGCACCGCGAAGATAAGGCAATCGCTCATCAGGTAAAGCCAAAACCCGAGCAAGGTGCCGGGCGTGTGATGCGGCTCTTCTTTTAGATAAAAATCGACTGCCTCATCGGCTTGATCGTTGACTGCGGTTACACTGTTCATCGTGCGCCCCCATTGGCCAGCTGTGCGCTGCGTTCGGCCTCGATGGCTTCGACTTGCTCGACCGGAATATAGTATTCCCGGTCATAGTTGAAGGTATGGATAATGGCGCCCAGGATTGCGGCGATAAAACTGCCGATCGCAAGCCACCAAATGTGCCAAACGAGCGCAAAGGCCATCAGCGTGCAGATCATCGCGAGAACAAAGCCAGCACCCGTATTTTTGGGCATGTGGATGGCATTAAAACCGTCAGCAGGGCGCACATAACCGCGCTGCTTCATGTCCCACCAAGCATCGAATTTATGAACCTTCGGCGAAAACGCGAAGTTATATTGTGGGGGGGGCGATGAGGTCGACCATTCTAGCGTACGCCCATCTCCATTCCAGGGGTCACCGCTGTCATCGCGTAATTCCTCTCGCTTTTGATAGCTCACGACCAGCTGTATGAAAAAGGCCGCAATCCCTACCGTGATGAACAAAGCGCCAATCGTGGCGGTATTAAAATAGGTGCTGAGCGTGGTATCCGGAAATTGGCTCAGGCGCCGCGTGACGCCCATCAGGCCGAGCGCATAGAGCGGCATAAAGGCCAGATAAAAGCCGATCACCCAAGCCCAGAATGAAATTTTGCCCCAAAAAGGATCGAGACGGTAACCAAAGGCTTTTGGAAACCAGAAGATGATCCCCGCAAACGCGCCAAACACAACGCCGCCGATAATCACATTGTGAAAATGTGCAATCAGAAATAGGCTGTTGTGCAATACAAAATCTGCGGGCGGTACCGCCAACAATACCCCCGTCATGCCGCCGATGACGAAAGTAATGATAAATGCGATGGTCCACATCATGGGTAGCTCGTAAGTGATGCGCCCCTTATACATGGTGAACAACCAATTGAATATCTTCGCCCCGGTCGGGATCGAGATGATCATGGTGGTGATGCCGAAAAAGGCATTGACGCTGGATCCTGAGCCCATGGTGAAGAAATGATGCAACCAGACGATATAAGACAAGATCGTGATCACCAGAATCGCATAGACCATCGAGTCATAGCCAAATATTTGCTTACGACAATGGGTTGCAACCACCTCGGAAAAAACGCCGAAAACGGGCAAGATCAGGATATAGACTTCAGGGTGTCCCCATATCCAGATCAGGTTGATGTACATCATGGCGTTGCCGCCCAACTCGTTGGTGAAAAAATGTGTGCCAACGTAGCGATCTAGGGTCAACAGCGCGAGCACCGCGGTCAACACTGGAAAAGAGGCAACGATCAGCACGTTGGTCGCCAGCGCAGTCCAGCTGAATATCGACAATTTCATGTACGTCATGCCCGGCGCACGCATTTTAACTATAGTGACCAGTAGATTGATGCCCGATAATGTGGTGCCAATGCCGGCTATCTGTAAGGCCCATATGTAGTAATCGACGCCGACGCTGGGGCTGAAAGTAATGCCCGATAGCGGCGGATAGGCTAGCCAGCCGGTTTGCCCGAATTCGCCAATAAACAGGGAAATATTGACCAATACGGCGCCCCCGACGGTCATCCAAAAACTAAAATTATTGAGGAATGGAAAGGCCACATCGCGCGCACCGATCTGTAGGGGCATCACATAATTCATCAGCCCCGTCACAAATGGCATGGCGACAAAAAATATCATTATCATGCCATGCGCGGTAAATATTTGGTCGTAGTGATGGGCGTCCAAAAAGCCTTCTCCCCCGCTGGCCGCCATGGATTGGTGCGCGCGCATCAGCAGGGCATCAGCGAAGCCACGTATCAGCATGACCAGCCCAAGGATGATGTACATAATGCCTATTTTCTTGTGGTCGATACTGGTGAACCATTCTTTCCAGAGATAGCTCCAAAGCCCTTTGTAGGTCACCCAGCCGAACACCGCGCCGCCGCCGATGAGGACTGCGATGAAGGTCATCAGCAGGATGGGTTCGTAGTAGGGGATGACCTCCCAAGACAGTTTTCCAAATAGTGGCGACCAGCGATCTTCGGCATAAAGGGCTGCGTAATCTTTAGACATTGTCGTTTGTTTCTCCTAGTGCTGGGCGGATGATTGTTTAGGCTCAGCCGGTTCGGAACCGTGCGCCTTAGGGGACATGTGCTCATCGTCACAGCGGGTACCAGCTTCGACGCAGTGGTTCAGGATGTCGTGAAATAGATCCTGATCGAAGCCACTATAATAAACAACGGGATGGCCGATGGTTTGTGCATGCAGTTCGAGGTAGGCTTGCCGGTTAAGCACCCCTTCCTTCGAGCTGCGTAACTTGTCGATCCAATTGTCAAATCCGGGCTCGTCTAATCCGTGAAATTTAAAGCGCATTTGTGAAAAGCCCTGGCCGCTATAATTCCCGAAAAGCCGTCGAAGACGCCTTCTGAATTGATGACTGCATTCAGCTTGGTTTCCATTCCTGACATGGCGTAAATTTGTCCAGCGAGTGCCGGAATATAAAGTGAGTTCATCACCGAATCCGAGGTGATCTTGAATCGGATCGGTCGGTCAACCGGTGCGGCGACCTCGTTGACGGTTGCGACGCCCTGCTCAGGGTAGATAAATAACCACTTCCAATCCAGCGCCACCACTTCGATGACGAGGGTCTCAGTATTTTCAGAAAGGGGCTTGTCCGCGCTGATCCGAGTGATCGGCATATAAGGATCGAGCCGGTGGGTCGCCACAAAGGTGATGCCACTTAACACCAGAATAATCGCCAGCGGCGCCGTCCAGATAATGGTTTCGAGCGTGGCCGAATGATGCCAGTCAGGATCGTACTCGGCCTCGCGATTCGAGGCGCGGTATTTCCAGGCGAAATAGATGCTCAGGGCAATCACTGGAACGATGACGAGCAACATTAACAACGTAGAGAGATTGATTAAAAACGCCTGTTGTTTCGCAATGTCACCGGAAGGGTTCATGACCACCCAATTGCAAGCGGATAGTGTCAGAATACTGATCCACAATACGCCGTGGGCGATAAGCCGAAATTTTCTCGGTGTTTGATCTTTCTCCATCATTGTCTTGCCCAAGGGCGCTGTGATCTCGGTTAGTTTAGAGTGAATATCGAATCCACGCCGGCTCGAAGTCGGTCACGTCGATGTACTTTAATCGAGACGGTTGCGTCGCCCGAATGACGCAAGGATCTCTAAAATTATGCTTTTTTGAAATTGTGATTTACGTATTTATGCTGAGGATTATGATACATGACTTTATCTTAAAACTGCTGAATAAATTTCGAGATTAAGCCATTTAATACCTAATAGAGACCGCAGCATAACTCACGATTTCAGTCTGACATTTCCGAAGGGGTCATTTTTGAATCATATTTGTCGATTTTCGCGTATTTGATCATGATTTAGCGACTTTTTATTGATTCGCGCCCCTAAACCCATATTAAAGGCGCAACTATCTTGCATAGTGCCAATCTGGCAAGCCATACAAACTTAAGAATTTAGCGCCTTTACGGATATTCGCCGCTATCGCCGCTAGGCCGTAAACAGTCGTGTTTTTAGCTAAGCCCATAAACCGAGTCCGAGCTAAACCATAGTGCTGCTTGTAAGTGGCAAAGGGCCGTTCGCCTCCTGCTCGTGTTACTGCAATAACTGCATTGCGGCTACGGTCTGCATCTGACAACGGATTATCTCGATATCCCTTGCGTTGAACTTGGTCATCAATTCCAAGTTGCTCCAGTTTATCTCGCGTCTCATGCGAGCTATACGCCGCATCAGCATATAGGGCAGTCTCATCGCCCAACAGTAATTCATCGCGCTGCTGACTGTCATGAACATGCCCTGGCGTCACACTCTGGCGCTGAACAAACCCATCCTCATCAACTCCCGTATGCACTGAGTAGCCATAGGTGGATTTCTTTCGACCTTGGCTGTCATTCTTAACGTGCCAGCTGGCATCAGGATCTCGCTTAGGCGTGCCATCTTTGCCCTTACCATTTCCAGAACGAGCCGCCTCTATAGGAGTTGCATCTATAATATTGATACGCCCCTTGCTCATAATAATGTTCTTTGATTCAAGTTGGCGATTGATCTCACCTAGCAAACGATCCCATAGCTCGTGCTCTACTAGCTTGCTTCGAAAGCGCCCAAGGGTTGAAGCTTCGGGCACATCACCGCCTAACTCAAAGCGGCAAAACTTACGAAACAATAAATCCCTAAATAAGCACTGCGCTAACTCCCTATCCGACAGCTCATACCAAATGCCCAGCATCAAGCTGCGGAACAAACTAAGTAATGGATAGCTTGGGCGGCCCGTAGTACCAGCGTAAATAGATGACAGCAGCATCTCTATTTCGCTCCAATCTAATAGTGCTTCTGTATCATCAAGGCTATGCAGAATTGGATGATCCAAGTCTGATCTTGATACTAATAAATCTCGTTGCGTGGTGAATGGTTTTTGCATGCCTGATTTTAACAAATTATCCGATCGCTCGATGAGTTATGCTGCACTCTCTAATAGTACGGGATGATCAAGTACATTTTTGTTAATCGAGTCGCAAGTTTAGTATACTATCGTGCAGAGCATTTTCACGTATTACAATAATATCAGCTGTCGCATAGGAATGAATAAATACGGAGGCTCGTCTAATTTCAAATCTGGAGTCTAAAAGCATAGATCATGAGTACCATTGCAACGAATCAGGATTCATCGCCAAACGCCGCTGAGGTTCTGCACCCCGAGCAGATAGTCGTGACCGTCATCATGACGCGCGTTTCCGAATACTTTGGTTTTTTTGTTTTTGCCATCGCCTGTGCGCTGGTATTTCCCAAAGTATTCTTCCCGAACTACGACCTGGTAACCGCGACGCTAATTTCTTTTGGCGTGTTTTCCTTGGCCTTTATATCGAAAAGTTTTGCGCGAGCCGTGTTCACCCCCCTCGAAGAACGCGTTGGTCGTGGCGCCCGGGTCACCGTGGCGATGTTCTTGCTCGGCGCTTCAACTATTTTCGTCGGCTTTATTCCAGGCTATGCTGAAATCGGTATTGTCGCGCCGATACTGCTGTGCCTTTCTAGAATCGGACAGGGCCTTGGTTCTGGTGGCGCTGAAGATGGTTTGCCGGTCATCATGATGATGAATGCGCCCGAACACAAAAAGAGTTGGTATTCCATGATCCCGCAGCTGGGTGGCCCCATCGGTTTTGCGATCGCCGCTTCGATTTTCTATGTGCTGACCGCCTACTTAACCGCCGAGGAGTTTATTGACTGGGGATGGCGATTCCCATTTATGGTGGTGCTGTCGCTGCAAGTCGTCGCCCTGTTTTCACGTCTGCGATTGCTAGACACGCCGGAGTATCAAAACGCGGTTGATGAGCATTCTTTACGCAGTAGCCCAGTGAGTAAGGTGTTGAAAAATCACTGGCCACAAGTTCTGCTCGGTACGTATTTACCGCTGGCCTCCTATACGCTGTTTCATATGGTGGCGGTTTTCCCGCTGGGTTATATCAAATTGTTCGAAGGAGAGTCGGTTCCTAATATGCTGGGAATGCAAACAATCGGCGCTGTGTTGGCTGTCGTCACCTGTATTTTGTCCGGCCTGTTGGCGGATCGGTTTGGCCGCCGACATTTTTTGATGGTGATCACCGCGATGATAGCTGTGCTGAGTTTTTTTATCGGCGAGCTACAAGAGAATACAGGGTTGTTTGTACTGCTTGGTTTTGCCCTGCTTGGCTTTTCATTCGGTCAATCAAGTGGCACGCTACCGCACCGATTTGAACGCGAATACCGTTATACAGGGGTCGCATTGAGCACTGATTTGGGATGGTTGTTCGGTGCCGCCTTCGCGCCGATTATCGCGCTTAGCCTGACATTCTGGCTAGGTATTGAATACGCAGGTTATTATCTGCTATCCGGGGCAGTGGCGACTCTGATTGCGCTTTTCATTGCTGATCGCTTACCCAGTATCGGTGATTAAACGTACTGTCGCGCAGATCCGACGAAGGCTTGGGCTAGCTGTGTAGATCGTCAGTGGCTTGCCTTATTTAGCCGTAGGCATAAAGGCTGTTGGGTGAATAGGGCTACAGCTCGAATGGCTCGAATTGCCAGCGTTCCCAAACTATATTTCAAGTCCAATTTGTGGGTGGAAACCTTAAGCAGCGGGGTGCTGTCCAAAGCGGGCGGTTTATGCCAACCGTCGCCTCATCCGGCTTTACGCAGGATCACGCAGGCCAGTGGGGGCAGCGTCAACTGGATAGAATCTGGCTTGTTCATCCATGCCACGGGCTCACTGTCTACGCCGCCGTGATTGCCGACATTACCGCCACCATATGATTCTGCATCGGTATTCATTATCTCTTCATAGTAACCCACTTCCGGTACCCCTAGACGGTAATTTTGTCTCGGCACCGGGGTGAGATTTAATGCCACCACCACCATACCGCCGTGCTTATCACGGCGAATATAGCTTAAGGTAGAGTTCTCCACATCGTCGCAATCTATCCACTCAAAACCATGGGCGTCGAAATCAACTTCATACAGAGCAGGCACATCACGATAGAGGTGGTTCATGTCGCGCATCATCAGTTGTAGCCCCCGATGCGGCATAAAATTTGCTTGATCCCATGACAGCGATGTATTGTGGTTCCATTCTGGCCACTGGCCAAACTCGATCCCCATGAACTGTAATTTTTTACCGGGATGGGTGTACATATAAGCGTAAAGCAATCTTAAATTGGCGAATTTCTGCCAATCATCTCCGGGCATTTTACTCGACATCGAGCCTTTGCCATGCACCACTTCGTCATGTGAGAAGGGCAGAATAAAGTTTTCTGTATGGGCATAAACCATCGAGAAGGTCAGCTCGCCCTGATGATAACGTCGGTGCACTGGCGGGTGCTTGAAATACTGTAAGGTGTCATTCATCCAGCCCATATTCCATTTCATGGTGAAGCCTAAGCCGCCCAAATAGATGGGTTTGCTCACCATGGGCCAGGAGGTAGACTCCTCTGCCATGGTGACGGCGCCGGGATGACGCTCATGTACCAGCGTATTGAATTGCTTTAGAAATTCTACCGCTTCGAGATTCTCGCGACCACCGTACTTGTTTGGCGACCATTCACCCTCTTCGCGAGAATAATCGAGGTATAACATCGAGGCGACAGCATCCACGCGCAGGCCGTCGATGTGATATTCATCCAGCCAGAACAAGGCAGAGGCGATGAGAAAGTTTCGTACCTCGTTACGGCCAAAATTAAAAATATAGGTGCCCCAGTCTTTGTGCTCGCCGAGCTGAGGATCTTCGTGTTCATACAAGGGTGTGCCGTCGAATCGTGCCAGACCATGGGCATCTTTCGGGAAATGTGCAGGCACCCAGTCGAGAAACACACCGAGGCCATTTTGATGACAGTGATCGACGAAAAAACGAAAGTCATTCGGCGATCCAAACCGACTGGTGGGTGCAAAATAGCCCACCGTCTGATAACCCCAAGAACCCTCATACGGGTATTCTGTGATGGGCATCAATTCGATATGGGTATAGCCCATCCATAGGCAATATTCAACCAACTGAGCGGCCAAATCTCGATAGCCAATATGCGCCCCGTCATCGAGTCGCCAGGAGCCGAGTTGAACTTCGTAAATGCTCATCGGTTGATCTAAGGCTTGAGTTGCCGGCCGTTCCTTTACCCATTGATTGTCAGACCATTTATATTGCTTTGGATCGTGTACCACGCAGGCAGTTTTGGGGCGCACTTCCATTTGTTGTGCGTAAGGGTCAACTTTTTCAAAAACGTCTCCGTTGCTGGCGAGAATCTCAAATTTATAAACCTCTTGGGCGCACAGGGCAGGAATAAATATCTCCCAAATCCCCGATGACCCTCTTGAGCGCATCTGGTGTTCACGTCCATCCCAGTGATTAAAATTGCCGATCACACTCACGCGCTGCGCTGAAGGTGCCCACACCGCAAAGCCAACCCCGCTCACCCCCTCACTTTCACGGATATGTGCGCCCAATAATTTATATTTCTCGAAATGATTGCCCTCAGCGATTAGGTGCAAGTCAAGATCCCCCAGAATTGGCGGGAAGCGATAGGCATCTTCCTCCTCCCATCGATGACCCTCGTGGCTTTCAATCCGAAAACGGTAGGCCGATTCAAAAGAGCCTTGAGGCAGCTGTACTTCAAAAAGATCGGTACCTTCCACACGCGGCATGGCTTTGGCACGCTTGCCTTCCACCAGTAACCACATTTTCACAGCGCGAGGCTTAAAGGCGCGTATCGTAAGTCCGGTGTTTTTGCCCTTGGCCTTGCCTTTATCTGGAATACCCGCGTGGCGACCCAAATAATTGAACGGATCATGACCGCGTGCGGTGATAATCTCATGGGCGAATTCAGGCAATTTATTCATGATTTCTTTTGCGTATTGTCGGCAGATTTGTCCAAAGATTAAGTGATTACCGTGGGGGCGGTGCGCTGAGTATAGTGTTGAAGTTTGGAAACACTCGCTGCGATCTTGATCAGCTCATGCAGTGCAATCTGGGCGTCCTCTGATTGTTTATCGAGGTTTTGTTCAAAAGATTCTATATAGATACGCACGGTGGCACCTTCTGTGCCCGTGCCGGAAAGTCGGAAAATAATTCGCGCTCCATCTTCAAATAAGAGGCGGATACCCTGGCCGCTGCTGACTGAATGATCGACCGGATCGGTATAGGAAAAATCATCGCAGAGCTGTACGATTCGACCGCCCATCTCGCTGCCCTCGATTTCATCGAAGCGGGCGCGCAGATCATCCATCATGGCCTCAGCAGAGGCGGCATCTACGCCTTCATAATCATGTCTAGAATAATAGTGTCGGCCATATTCTGCCCAATGTTCAGTGACGATTTCGGCGACGGATTGCTTGCGTACTGCAAGTATATTTAACCAGAAAAGCACCGCCCACATTCCGTCTTTCTCGCGCACATGATCCGAGCCCGTGCCAAAAGACTCCTCCCCACAGAGGGTCACTTTGCCCGCATCCATCAAATTGCCAAAAAACTTCCAGCCCGTCGGTGTTTCAAAGCAATCAATGCCCAATTTTTCGGCCACCCGGTCAATGGCGGCACTGGTGGGCATAGAACGTGCGACACCCGCGATACCCTTAGCATAACCAGGGACTAGGGTTGCATTGGCAGCCAGAATGGCGAGGGAATCACTCGGGGTCACGAAAAAGTGCTTGCCCAAAATCATGTTCCGATCACCGTCTCCATCTGACGCTGCCCCAAATTCAGGTGCATCCTTGCCAAACATCACATCCACCAATTCTTTGGCATAAGTCAGGTTTGGGTCGGGATGACCGCCGCCAAAATCTTCTTTGGAGACACAGTTCATATTGCTCTTTGCAGGCGCGCCTAGTTTTTGCTCAAAAATAATCTCGGCATAAGGCCCCGTCACCGCGTGCATGGCGTCAAAAACCATACGGAAGTCACCCGATAACAGCTCCCGGATGGCATCAAAATCAAACAAGCGCTGCATTAATATGCTGTAGTCTGCAACCGGATCAATCACATCAACCAGCATATCGCCTAGGGTTTGGAATCTCTTCTCGTCCAGTGCAATATCATTGGCATCGAGAATTTTGTATTCAGTGATGGTTTCAGTGCGGGCAAAAATTGCCTCGGTCACCGCAACTGGCGCGGGGCCACCATTGCCAATATTGTATTTGATGCCAAAATCTTCGTCCGGCCCCGCGGGATTGTGACTGGCGGAGAGAATAAGACCACCATAAGCGCTATTTTTGCGAATAATGCAGGATGCGGCGGGGGTTGAAAGTATGCCGCCGAGTCCGACAATGACTTTGCCAAAACCGTTGGCCGCCGCCATTTTTAAAATAATCTGAATGGCTGGTCGGTTGTAATAACGACCATCACCACCGACCACCAGGATTGAACCGGAAAAATCCCCGATCGAGTCGAATACCGACTGGACAAAGTTTTCTAAGTAGTGCGCCTGCTGAAAAGTTTTGACTTTTTTACGCAGCCCAGAGGTTCCGGGCAGCTGCCCCTCAAAGGGGGTGCTGGCTTGGTTTCTGACGGACATTTTTTGACTACCCCTTATTGACGGCTAATATTTATTGGTTAGAAAGTGTACACTAGCTACCCTCATTATTTTGAGTCCTTTGCAGTAAATTGATCTGAAAGAGGTGAAATTAGAAACAGCTAGGCAATAAATTATTTTAAGAGGTTCTCCTTTAAGGAAAGGGTCAAGAACTTGATCAAGCCTAGCCCAAATAGCCGCTATTTATAGCTCAGAAATTTACCCGAAAAGGCTTACAAACAATATTTTTAGTCAGCTACTGTCCTTAGGGCGTTCAAACCGAAGGCCAAAATCTGTATCGTGTAATGCCGCCTTATCAAGCGCGGCTCGGAAATAAGAAATGTCAACAAAATCAACAGAACGTCATATTAGTCAACTGACTGCCAATACGGTCGCGATCGTGTTAGCGGGGGGCAAAGGGTCTAGATTGAAAGCGCTGACCGATTGGCGAGCCAAGCCCGCTGTACCGTTTGGCGGAAAATACCGCATCATCGATTACCCCTTGTCCAATTGCATCAATTCAGGAATACGCCGTATATCTGTATTGACACAATACAAGTCACACTCCTTGCAACGTCATTTGCAACGGGGCTGGAGTTTTCTCTCCGGTCAGTTTGGTGAGTTTCTGGAGGTATTGCCTGCCCAGCAACGCACAGGCGAAAATTGGTACGAAGGCACAGCCGATGCGGTTTACCAGAACCTCGATATCCTTCGTTTTCATGGGCCAGAATATATCGTCATTTTAGCGGGCGATCATATTTACAAAATGGACTATGGGAAAATGATTGCCGCGCATGTCAGCAAAGGCGCAAATATTACGGTTGGCTGTATTCCTGTCACAATGCAAGAGGCAACGGACTTTGGTGTGATGGCGATTGATGACGAAAATCGGATTGTCGAATTTGCGGAAAAACCCACAAAGCCCAAAGCCATGCCAGGCAATGATGCGATGGCACTCGCTTCAATGGGCATTTATGTGTTTACGACAAGTTATTTGCGTAACGCGCTGGTGGCGGATGCCAAAAATGAGCACTCCAGCCATGATTTTGGTCATGATCTGATACCCGACGCGATAAAAAATGCCAATGCCTTCGCCTATCCATTTGTCGATGCCGATGGTGCGCCCGCTTATTGGAAAGATGTGGGCAATATTGATGCTTACTGGGAAGCCAATCTTAATTTGGCCATGATTGATCCGGATCTCAATATGTATGATGCCAACTGGCCGATATGGACCTATCAGGAACAACTGGCACCGGCCAAGTTTGCTTTCGATGATAATGATCGACGCGGCATGGCAACAGACTCTCTGGTTTCGGGGGGCTGTCTGATTACAGGTGCAACCGTGACTCGGTCGGTGCTGTTCTCTAATGTGCGCGTGCATTCGTATTCGAGCGTTGAAGATTGCGTCATTCTGCCGGATGTTATTGTTGAACGTAATTGCCAATTAAGCCGCTGTGTGGTGGACAAAGGCGCGGTGATACCCGAGGGTACGGTGATTGGCAAAGACGCCGAACAAGACGCCAAAAGATTCGATGTGAGCGAAAAAGGTATTGTGCTGGTGACCCCCGAGATGCTCGGGCAGGATATACATGCCGTTTGATATTTGCTTCAAGCCAACCCGCTAGGCGGTTTGATACGCTAAGCAAAACCATCCACTCAGCGCTTTCACTTATTTTTGTCTTGTCTACACTCATAACCTGATGTTGAGCACCCGAACCCTAAAAATATTGTGAAAAACACGCACAAACCCTTATCCGTTATTTTCTACTGGCATATGCACCAGCCCTTCTACCGCGAAGTGCCCAGTGGCCGTTACCATCTGCCGTGGGTGTATCTACATGCCATGAAGGACTATACCGACATGGCGGCGATTGTTGATCAGGTTCCCAATGCGCGCGCGGTATTCAATTATGTCCCCTCCCTAACCGCCCAGATCGAAGACTATTCTTCACAGCTAGTGAGTTGGCTAAACGGTGAGCAGAATGACCTCCCTGATCCCTTATTGGCAGCACTGGCGCACGAAACCGGCAGCTTCACTGATACGGAATGTATTTATTTGCTGGACAGCTGTTTCCGTTTGAATCACCAAAGGAACCTGCATCGCTATCAGGCCTATGACCGATTATGGAAGCTTTCAGAACACGCAAAATCCGAGGATGCTACCACGTATCTTGGCCGGCATTTTTATACGGATTTAGTCACTTGGTATCATTTGGCCTGGCTAGGAGAGACCGTACGCAACAGCCACTTTGTTGCCTGCCGCTTGATCAAGAAAGGCCGTAACTTTACCTATCAGGATCGCCGTGACCTGCTGACACTTATTGCGTCTTTGTTGAATGAAATTCCCGAGAAACATCGTCAATTGCAGGCCAAGGGGAAAATCGAAATTAGCACCACGCCCTATGCGCATCCCATATTACCATTGATGCTAGATTTTAATACCGCGCGTGACACCGTACCCGATGCTATCCTCCCCAAACAAGCCTATCCCGGCGGTAAGGAACGGGCGATAGAACATATCGAGCTGGCTCAAAAATCCCACCAGAAGATGTTTGAACAGCCCGCCAAAGGTTGCTGGCCCTCTGAAGGGGCGGTGTCTGAAGCGTCCCTAGCGCTGCTCGGCGAAGCCGGGTTTGATTGGTGTGCCACGGGGGAAACAGTATTACATCACTCACTGGGCTATAACCCTAGAGAGGGAAAATCCGAAGAAATTTATCGACCCTGGCGGGTGGGCAAAGACCAGCAAGAAATTACTTGCTTCTTTAGAGATGATCATCTTTCTGACATGATTGGCTTTGAGTATGCCAACTGGAACACCAGTGATGCGGTTGATAATTTTATGCACGAGCTGGCGGGCATCCGTCACCGAACCCAGGGCATGAACAATCCAGTGGTCTCCATCATCATGGATGGCGAAAATGCTTGGGAGCATTATCACGAAAATGGCCTGCCATTCCTGAGCAAGCTTTATGAGTCAATTGCACAACACCCAGATTATGAATTAACGACTTTCAGCGATTATCTGCAGGCATCACCGGCCACGGAGACCTTGAACAAGCTTACTCCTGGCTCTTGGGTATACGGTAATCTTTCCACTTGGATTGGTGATCAAGCGAAGACCCGTGGCTGGGAGTTACTCATCGAAGCCAAACTTGCTTTTGATGGTGTGATTGACGAACTCACTGAGCCACAACGCGAAGCTGCCAGTGAGCAGCTTCGTATCTGTGAAGGTTCTGACTGGTGCTGGTGGTTCGGTGATTATAATCCCAGTGGTGCGGTCAAGGATTTTGATCGACTTTATCGCCAACACTTGGCGAGATTTTACCATTTAGTCAAGCTGCCCTCACCGCCCTCGCTGGCGGTAACCATCTCCGAGGGGGGTGGAGATGCTGAAGGAGGCGGTACTATGCGCAGAGGCAGTACGGACTAGTGGCCGACTGGATCGACCGTCGGTGTGCGGGGGTGCTGCTTCATGTCAGCGCCCTGCCTGGCCCCTTTAAGCGCGGCGTCATCGGTGCTGAAGCATACGCGTTTATCGATTTTATTGCCGATGCTGGCTTTGCTGTCTGGCAATTTTTACCCCTGGGCCCCACGCATGATCATGGTTCGCCTTATGAGTCGATGTCTTGCGCTGCTGGGAACCCCGAATTCATTGATTTACGGGATTGCGTTAAGCGTGGCTGGCTGAGCGATGCGCGTTGTCAAGCTTGTATTGAGGGTGACCTCAGCTTCGATGTCGCCTTAAACGAAGCCTCTGAAGGTTTTTGGCAACAAGTAGAGTGCCGCCCTAGTTTGTCCAAGCAGCTAGATGAATTTCTGCTCCAAACAAGCGATTGGTTAGGCGATTACAGCTTATACGCTGCCCTCAAAGCGGACTCAGACAATGCCCCTTGGTGGCAGTGGCCCACCCCCCTTCGTGACCGCTCGGCGCACGCCATTGAGGCGGCTCGGGCGAGGCTTGCCCCTCAAATTCGCCAAGTTCAATTTCAGCAATTTGTGTTCGCTCAGCAGTGGCAACAGCTCAAACAATACGCCGAGAAACGCAATGTGCGCTTATTTGGCGATATCCCAATTTATGTCTCTCATGATTCGGCGGATGTCTGGGCGGACAGGGCGTTTTTCACGGTGAATAGCGAAGGTCTGTGTGAACGGGTTGCGGGCGTTCCCCCCGATTATTTTTCTGAATCAGGCCAGCGTTGGGGAAACCCACTGTATCGCTGGGATGTCTTGCAAGCAGACAACTTTGAGTGGTGGGAGACACGCGTTCGCAGAATGTTGCTTCGCGCCCATATGATACGCATCGACCACTTTTGTGGGCTGCTCTCTTACTGGGCAATACCGGCAGAGAGGCTAGACGGCCGTGAGGGCGAGTGGGTATCTGCACCCGGTGAAGCCTTGCTTCAAGCGCTGCAAACACGGTTCGGCTCATTGCCGTTGGTGGCGGAAGATTTGGGCCTGATTACGCCCGAAGTAACTGCCCTGCGTAAAGCCTTTGGCTTGCCTGGGATGAAGATCCTTCAGTTCGCGTTTGGGGACAATCCTGAAAACCCCTATTTGCCACATCTTCACGAAGAAGATAGCGTTGCCTACACGGGTACCCATGATAATGATACATCGCTGGGGTGGTTCAGCGCCGCCTCAGAGCAGGAGAAAAGGCACATAAGTGATTATCTACAAACAGATGCCAGCGATGTCGTGTTGGCGATGATCCGTTCTACACTGGGCTCGGCTGCAAAATTAGCCATCATCCCCGCCCAAGATTTATTGGGATTGCCGACACAAGCGCGGTTTAATACACCGGGAACGCTTGGCGGCAATTGGTGTTGGCGGCTGGAGAGCTTAGATGGGCTGCTCCAGAAACAGGCTGAATTGCAGCAACTTAATCGGCAATATGATCGTTGTTCACAGTAGCGAAGCTTTGCCGCTAGCGGCGCGATAATGAAAGAATTTATAGGCATCAAAAAAATCCGTAAATTTTCTGGCCGCGTGATTAATCTTAATCTTGAAACGGTGGGGCTGCCCGATGGCAGCACCCTAGACATGGAGATTGTTCATCACGCGGGTGGATCAGCGATAGTTGCCATCGACGATCAACATCAGGTATGTCTGGTTTATCAATATCGACATGCGCTGGGGGCGTGGATATGGGAAATTCCAGCGGGCAAAATTGACGCCAATGAAACACCTGAATCCACCGCGCATAAGGAGCTGCAAGAAGAAACCGGCACCCGGGCTAAACGCTGGAAATCTCTGGGGAAAATGTATGCAACGCCGGGCTATAGCAATGAGATTATCCATTTATATTTGGCGCAGGGTCTTAGCGCGACGGCAATACAACACGAAGCCGGTGAGCTCATGGAAATACACTGGAAATCGCTGGATGAAGCCATTGAGTGGGCGCTCAATGGAAAAATCAACGATGCCAAAACGGTGCTCGCCTTGTTGCGTGCTCGAAAAGAGGTTTAGAGGTATACTAGGCGCCGAATCAAAGTCAGGACAAAAGTCAGGACGAAAGGCGCTTATTTTGTCTCGGTTCTACTCGCCTCAACTTTAATATAACAAGCAATCGCCGGAGAATTTTATGCAAGAAATGGGTACTACGCTGTCGTCCTTTATTATCGATGAACAACGCAAACTGGGTAATAAGGTGGGGGGTACATTCACCGGCTTGCTGAATGACATTACCATTGCCTGTAAAGGGATTGCTAATCTGGTTAATCGAGGCGATTTAGCGGGTGTTTTGGGGGTCACTGAAACCCAAAATTCTATGGGCGATGTACAAAAAAAGATGGACTTGCTCGCCAACGATATGTTTATTGATGCGCTGGAAAACAATGGCCACTGTGCCGGCATGGCATCAGAAGAGCTGGATGAAATACTCAATATTCCAGACGGCAAGCCTCGTGGACACTACTTGGTGACCTTCGATCCTTTGGATGGGTCTTCCAATATGGATATCAATATGGACGTGGGGGCAATATATTCTATTTTGCAGGCACCACACGGCATAGAAAACCCTGAAGCAGAGGACTTTTCACGACCCGGCACCGAACAGGTTGCGGCAGGGTATTGTTTATACGGCCCATCTACCATGATGGTATTGACCACTGGCAATGGCGTGAATGGCTTTACTTTATGTTCCGCAGTCGGTGAATTTATATTAACGCATCCCAATATGATGATCCCAGAAGACACCGCAGAATTTGCGATTAATGCCTCTAACCAACGTTTCTGGGAAAAACCGGTTCAGGCGTATATTGCGGACTGTATTCAGGGCGAAGAAGGTCCGCTGGGTAAACGCTATAACATGCGCTGGGTGGCTGCGATGGTGGGCGAGATTCATCGAATCTTATGTCGAGGCGGTGTGTTTCTTTATCCTATTGATGAGCGCAACCGTGAAGCGGGCGGAAAATTACGCCTGCTGTATGAAGGCAACCCGATGGCCATGATTGTTGAACAGGCGGGTGGTGCTGCCTATACGGGCTATGAGCGGGTCATGGAGGTCAAACCCAATGGTGATCCACATCAACGCGTGCCCGTCATCATGGGGTCAAAAAATGAGGTTGAGAAAATAATGGACTATCATCGCAATGCCTAGTGCCTAGGGGTGTTCAGCTTGTCGCGCCGGCATATAAACCGAAAACACTAATCCATACATCTGGATTTATAGTGGTTGATCAATCCATTGGTTGAGCTATCATGTGCGGTGATCTCTCCGCTTACGATCAGTTCAGGCAAAATATTTTGCGCCAATTGTTTGCCTAGCTCGACACCCCATTGGTCGAAAGCATTGACCCCCCATATGACGCTTTGAACATAAATTTTATGCTCGTATAGCGCGATCAAAGCGCCTAATGTTTCGGGTAGTAGCTTTTGGTACAAAATTGTATTGGAGGGCTTATTACCCAGAAACACCTTGTGCGGGATCAGATTTTCCATCGCCTCTGCGTCCAGACCACTATCGACCAATTCGGCGCGTACTTCCGCCTCATTCTTGCCTCGCATTAGCGCTTCAGCCTGAGCAAAAAAGTTAGACAAAAGCAGGGTGTGGTGTTGTCCAATGGGGTTATTGGTTTCAATCGCAGCCAAAAAATCCGCGGGGACCAATTTAGTGCCTTGGTGTATTAATTGATAAAAGGCATGCTGGCCGTTGGTGCCCGCTTTCCCCCATATAATAGGGCCGGTCGAATAATCCACTGTGGCGCCATCAAGGGTCACCCGCTTTCCGTTACTCTCCATATCGGCTTGTTGGAAATAGGCGGGGAAACGATGTAGATACTGGTCGTAGGGTAAAATGACATGTGAGTCTGCGTCAAAGAAGTTGTTATACCAAACGCCCAATAAGGCCATTATCACAGGCATGTTTTCTTCAAGCGGACTGGTGCGGAAATGTTCGTCCATGTGATGAGCACCGTCAAGCAGCTCCTCAAAATGATCCATTCCTACGTAGAGTGCAATGGAGAGCCCGACTGCGCCCCACAAGGAATAACGTCCCCCCACCCAATCCCAGAACTCAAACATATGGTCGGTATCTATGCCGAAGTTTTGTACCAATTTAGCGTTGGTAGAAACCGCAACAAAGTGTTTCGGTACAGCTTTCTTGGTGCCACCACGGGTTAAGAACCAGTCGCGTGCGGTTTTCGCATTGGTCAAGGTCTCTTGGGTGGTAAACGTTTTTGAGGCGATGACGAATAAGGTCGTTTCCCGCGATAAAATTTTGAGTGTCTCGACGATCTGGGAACCATCCACATTAGAGATGAAATGCACGTTCAAGCCATCTTGGGCGAAAGGTTTGAGTGCCTCGCAGACCATCACTGGCCCTAAATCTGAGCCACCAATGCCAATGTTCACGATATCGGTGATGGCTTTGCCAGTGCTGCCCTTCCATTCGCCGCTGCGAACTTGCTCAGTAAAATGACGCATTCTCGCCAATACCGCATTCACTGTTGGCATCACATCCTCGCCATCGACTTTAATCGCGCGGTTTGAGCGATTGCGTAGTGCCACATGTAATACAGGGCGATCTTCTGTAATATTAATTTTCTCGCCCGCAAACATGGCGTCGATCGCCGCCGATAAGTTGGTATCCCGCGCCAGCGAAAATAACAGGCTCATCGTCTCTTCGGTGATTCTATTTTTAGAGTAATCGAGTAAAATATCCCTAAAGTGCAAAGAGAAACGATCAAAACGCCCGTTATCATCTTGAAACAAGTCGCGCATCTGCGTATCTGCAATCTCCTGATAGTGCGATTCTAAGGAAGTCCAAGCGGGTGATTGGGTTAATGCAGACAAAAGGAACTCCTTTAGTAATAATTATAATGAATCGCGTAATATCTCAAATATATTCTAAAAATACCAGCTCGCAGCTCAATCTAGGCAGATTTTTTATTGATAATGGCGGCTTTGATGGCAAAGCTTAACGTCGTTTTTATCGCCTCTGAAGCGGCGCCTTTGGTTAAAACCGGTGGACTCGCTGATGTGATCGGCTCACTGCCCTATGCGCTAAAAAAGCTAAATCATCGTGTCACGGTTGTATTGCCTTTTTATCGGCGGCATCTCAAGGAGGCGGGCATCGAATCAATGCCTACGCCGTATGCGGCTGATATCTGGGCAGATGCTCAACAACGTCACGTCTCAATACGCAAAGCTCGGGTCGAAGGGCTGGACTTTCTTCTGGTAGAACAAGACGATCTATACGATCGCGAAGGGGTGTACGGTCCGCCGGGTGGCGCATACGACGATAATTTATTACGCTATTTGTTGTTTAATCGGGTTGCGCTGGAAGCCATCGCACGGCTGCCTCAAAAAACCGATGTGATCCACTGTCACGACTGGCAGACCGGAATGGTGCCACTGTTGCTGAAAACACAATACCAGCATCATGCAAAAATCGCTCAGGCAAAAACCGTATTCACTATTCATAATCTTGCCTATCAGGGTGTTTTCGATGCAGACTGGATACACCGTTTAGGCATTCCTTCACATCATTTCAATCAAGACGGATATGAATATTACAATCAAATAAACTGTATAAAAGCTGCCATCGAAATGGCCGATACCATCACGACGGTCAGCCCTTCGTACGCCGAAGAAATACTGACTTCCGAATACGGCTGTGGGCTAGAAGGTTTCTTGCAAAAGCATCTCAAAAAATTGGGCGGTATTGTCAATGGCCTAAATGTCGACGAGTGGAATCCGCTCACCGATGCCGCGATTGATACGTACTATGGCGCTGGAAAAACGACGGGGAAAAAGCGCTGCAAAAGACGATTACAAGAAATCTGCGGCTTTGAGGTTTCGGCTAACACGCCTTTGCTGAGTATCATATCTCGACTCGCAGAGCAAAAGGGCATCGACCTGCTGATTGCCAATATTAAGCAGTGGATGAAACGAGGCTACCAACTCGCTATCCTAGGCTCGGGCGACCCCAAGAACGAAGCGATGTTGCTGAAGTTGGCGCGCCAACACCCGCAGCAATTATTCTTTTACCAAGGCTTTAATGAGTCTCTGGCTCGACAAATCTATGCCGGAGGCGATATCTTTCTAATGCCTTCGCGATTCGAGCCTTGCGGACTTGGACAACTGATGGCGATGCGTTACGGCTCAGTGCCCGTGGTACGCGCCACGGGCGGTCTACGCGATACAGTCGTGGACTACCAAACTTCCAAAACCCATGCCACGGGCATTCATTTTTCTCGCGCCAGCGCCGCTGATTTCGATCAAGCAGTCGAACAGGCGATTGCCTTGTATCGTCAGCCAAAGATTTGGTCTCGCCTACGCGCCAACGCATTGCGACGCGATTCGTCATGGGATGCATCGGCCAGAGAATATGCACGACTATATAAGAAATTATGCGCGTAAATAGCCCAATTCTGGCGGCAGATGTCGGCGGAACCCACGTCCGTGCTGCGGTGGTGAGCACCCAAGGTAAGCTCACACAACAGCACAGATCCCAAATCGAGCTGGGTGACCGCGATATGACAGAAAAGCAGTTGCTTGATCGCTTGGCTGATTTTTTATCGCGAATATTGGAAGAAGCGCCAGGCGTAAAAACCATCGGAATTGGCTTTCCGGGGTTCTTTGTCGGTAACTCTGGGGTACTGATTGCTTCGCCTAATCTGCCAACACTACACAAGGTCGATATTGCAAGGAAACTGAGTCGACAACTCAAAGTGGCTGTTCACGTGCAGAATGACGCACTGTGCGCGGCCATCGGTGAGCATGCATACGGGGCAGGTCGAGGCGCGACAAATTTATTGCATGTAACGCTGGGCACCGGCATCGGTGGTGGATTAATCATTAACAACGCACCCTATACAGGCGAAGGCGGCATGGCGACAGAATTCGGTCACTTACGCGTTGCCAGTGGCGATGCTGCTCGGGGCTGCGGATGTGGTGGCAGCGGCTGTGTCGAGGCGCACGCATCGGCAACGGCCATCGCCTCAATATACGGCGAATTGACAGGGATACGCACAGATAGCGAAGACATATATTCTCGCGCTAATCAGGGCGATATTCGCGCAGCTGAGACCATCCAAGGCGCAGGTCGGAAGCTCGGTATCGCCCTTGCTCAGGCCATCAAATTGCTAGACATACATACGATTACAATCAGTGGTGGTTTGAGCAATGCGTGGACTTTGCTGTATCCGCCTATGCTGAGCACGCTCAACAGCGAGTTGATTCCGCCGCTTCGAGGAAAGATTTCGGTTCTGCGTTCTACCCTAGGCGACAATGCTGGCATTCTAGGTGCAGCGTTGATTGCCCAAACATAGGTCTCGATTTTAAGAGAGCTTTGCATTAATCAGATAACGAGTAAAAATGGTTAAAATCTGGCTTTTGCTCGCTTTAAATTATCGAACGATTCGCTGTTAGTGTTCCGCCTTAGTGGAACGACCCTTCAGGTCTCGATTGGGTTGATAGCGTCTTTCAGGGCGGCCTATATTCCCATAATTAATGCTGGCCAGAACTTCTTCGGTACTGACTAAATACTCTAGGTAACGACGCGCCGTTGTTCGGCTCACGCCCAGTCGACTCCCGGCTTCCTCTGCACTGATCGCATTGTTTAGCGGCTGCGAGAATATAGCGCGAACGCCATCAAGCGTGAGTGCATCAATGCCCTTTGGCAGGCGATGAATATTTTGCTTAGACGCCCCCCCACCTGAAAGTAAGCGATCAACGTCAGTTTGTGCGATGGCGCTTAAGTCCTCTAATTTTTCTAAGTGGGCGGAGAATTTGGCTAAGGTATTTTTAAAGCGATCGAAGACTAGCGGTTTGAGAATATAGTCAAATACGCCACCGTGCATTGCAGATTTAAGAACTTCTACCTCCTTTGCGGCGGTGATCAAAATAACATCGATATCAAGTTCGCTGGCACGAAGGTCGCGTAAAAAATCCAGACCATTACCGTCTGGGAAAAACACATCGAGTAAAACTAATTCGGGGCGGAATACTTCAACAATATCCTTTGCATCGACTAGGCTATGTGCGATACCGACGACGTCAAAACCCGGTAGACGCTCCAGAAAGCGAGCTTGTATTTCAGCAATTTTATGATCATCTTCAACGATCACGACGCTAATGGAATTCATGCCTCTGCTACCTTTTGCGTTGAACCGTTTTTAGGCAAATAAAGCGTGATAACGCTGCCGCCCTGTGCCGAAGGATTAATGGTTATTTCACCGCGTAATTGACGAGTGAGCTTCCTAACAATATGGAGGCCAAAACCATGTTCATCACTGTTTTTGCTGGTCACCCCCTTTTTGAATAAATTCTCTACTTCATCAAGGCTAATGCCACTGCCTTGATCTTCAAACTCAAAGACTAAATCATTACCTAGATCAGTCATCGAAACGTGAACCTCACCCCCCCGGCCGCGTGATCGAAGCGTTGCTTCAAAAGCGTTGTCTACCAGATTGGCAATTATGGTCATTAGATGTTCTATTTGGAAGGATGCAGGGAATTCTGCCATACGGCTATCTGGGTCAATAACAAGTTTGAGCCCCATTTCTTTTGCCCGGCTGAATTTCCCCAGCAAGCATGCTGCCAGGGTTGGATCAGACACGGCCTTCAGTAATAATTCGATTAGCGCCTGATGATCTTCAGATTCTCGTCCTATTAAAGTCAAGGCTTCTTGTTTGGCGTCTAGTTGAATAAGGCCAGAAATTGTATGTAGCTTGTTGGAGTATTCATGGGCTTGGCTACGCAATGTATCCGTATACTGTTCAAGATCGTTGAGTTGTCGGGTTATTTTTTCGAGCTCATCTTTCCTGCGAAAACTGGCGACCACACCGGTGACTTTCTCGTTCTGGATGATTGGAATGCGATTGACGATGACTTCCATTTCGTTAATCCAGGTTTCTTTATCATATTGTGCTTGGCCGCTGCTGATAACGGATAACAGTTCGCTATCTGGAAGCACTTCTTGAATGTTTTCCCCGATAAGACTTAGCTTGTTGTCCATGTTGAGTGTGTCGATAGCCGCCTGATTAATGGTGACAATGCGTCCTTTTGCGTTCACAGCAATGATGCCTTCGCGCACCGCTTCTATGGTCGCATTACGCTCTTCAAATAGCACGGCGATTTGTTCAGGTTCGAGCCCAAAGATGGCACGTTTGAAATGGTTAGCGGCCCATATTGCGATCAATACGCTGATGATGAAAGCGGCGAGTATTACCGAAAGCAGCGTCGTTCGATAACGGCTGATGATGGTAGAGACGGTGTCCAGTAAATACCCTACCGATACCACGCCGACCACCTCATTACTTTGCGCCGTTAGAATGGGTGCTTTACCTCGCATCGACAGACCCAAACTGCCCAGCGCTTTGGAAATGTAACCTTTACCATGTACTAACGCAGGTGCGTTATCGTCACCGTCGTCATCCTGCATCGAATAGCCAATTTTCGCTGGGTTTGGGTGCGCTAACCGGATGCCCTTTTTGTCGCCAATCACAATAAATCGAGCATCATTCTTTTTTGCGAGTTTTGCTGCTAGGGGAATCAAAAAAGCCGAGTCAGAACGGCCGACGGCTTGGATTATTTCTGGCATGGTTGCAATGGTCGTCGCGACATGTAAAGCGCGTTGTCCAATCTGTTCGTCTAATGAGCGGGTAAGATACTGTAGGGTAAAAAAGCCAATTAAGCCCGTTTGTACAAGCGCCATTAAGCCAAGTAGCATGATCATTCGAGCTTTTAGGTTCGGCCGCTTCATTGTTGCATATTACAAAAATAGTGTTCTGAGCGCTGTGCTTTTAATGTTCATAAGTAATTATAGTTCTTTAATGTTCTTTTCCTGCACATTCTATCTATCGACAACTAAGCGCAACTACAATGAAAACACAAACTCAACCAAAGAGAGGAATTGTAATGAAAACCCTGACTTACACCAGAAAACTTTCCATGCTTGCGATGATGGCATTGGCGTTCAATACGGGCGCCCACGCTGCTGAAATTGATAGCATTCATTTTTTAATACCAGGCGGCGCAGGCGGCGGTTGGGACGGTACGGCGCGTGGCACAGGTGAGGCGCTTACAAAAGCTGGGATCGTTGCCAATGCATCCTATGAAAATATGTCTGGCGGTGGTGGTGGCAAGGCGATCGCGCATATCATTGAGACCAAAGATAAGGCTCAAAACACCTTAATGGTGAATTCAACGCCCATTGTTATTCGCTCATTACAGAAGGTGTTTCCACAGTCTTTTCGCGATCTCACGCCAGTGGCAGGCACGATAGGTGACTATGCGGCGGTTGTCGTGAATACTGATTCCGAGCTCTCTTCGATGGCTGATTTGATGAACGCCTATAATGCAGATTCAACTAAGGTGGCGATCGGCGGAGGCTCTGTTGCGGGAGGCATGGATCATCTTGTTGCAGCGCTGATCATGAAATCCGGCGGGGCTGATCCGACCAAGGTCAAGTACATCCCTTATGATGCAGGTGGTAAAGCGATGGCCGGGTTGCTTTCAGGTGAGATACAAGCCTTATCGACAGGCCTCGGCGAAGCGCTGGATTTACAAAAGCAAGGACAAGTCAGGATTTTATGTGTCACAGCGGCGGATCGATTGGCAGACGCCACCGATGTACCGACCTGTAAAGAGCAGGGTAACGATGCCGAATTTGTAAATTGGCGCGGTTTTTTCGGCCCACCGGGCTTGTCTGCTGATAAACAGGCTGCTTACGTGGCGGCACTAGAGAAGATGTACGCAACAGATGAATGGGAAACTGTGCGAGCACGTAATGGCTGGGTTAAGATTTTTAATCCGGGTGATGCATTTGTTAAATTTCTCGAAGTGCAGGAAGCCGAAATTAGCGGCTTAATGAAAGAACTGGGTTTCCTATAAGAGCCTCGTATGCAAGGTGGTGTTGGCAGTCAGTGACGGCCAGCACCACCTTGAACTTATGATCCAATCAATAATTTTCTCGCCGCAGAATATTCGCCGCATCAGAGCGTGCCCTATAAAATATAGATATAACCCGGGGAGGAGCATTTTGGGGTTTTTGTTAATGTTTCCCCGTCTTTGCGAACCATCGATGAAGCAATCCATTGATTCTCTAAATGCGCCACGGCTTAGGTCTATATTAAGTGATCAATAATAATCGATTAGGCGGTGTCATTTTTCTAGTGTTCTGTGTCGCCTACGGCTACCTCACGACTAAAATAACGCTACTCCCGTTTCAGCAGGACGTTGCTTTTACGGCTAAAACGCTACCGCAGGCATTGACATTTTTAGGGGTGCTATTTTCCTTGGCATTAATCCTTAACCCAGGGTCCGGTGCCGTTCCTGATCTGCGTGACTATCACTGGAAGCAAGGCCTACTAATTTGCATCACAATGGTGATCTATGGCTTTGTCATTCGCTCATTTGGTTTTATACCTTCTACAGTGATTTTTTTATTGGCCGGTTTTTATATTCTGGGTGAGCGAAGGTGGTGGATGATGATACTGACAGCGACGATTCTAGTGGTTTTTTTCTGGGCTTTAATGACGCAATTTCTAGGGGTGTACATAAGTGCTTGGCCAGAGTTCTAGCGGAGGAATAAGCAATGCTTGAAGGAATTTTAGCGGGATTGTCGACTGCCATGACACCCATCAACCTATTAATGGTGACAGTCGGGTGTTTGGTCGGAACATTCATTGGAATGCTTCCCGGGCTGGGGCCGATTTCAGCAATTGCCTTGATGATTCCCATCACCTACGGTTTTGACCCCTCTACTGGATTGATTCTGATGGCGGGCGTGTATTACGGCGCCATTTTTGGAGGGTCTACCTCCTCAATACTGATTAATGCGCCTGGCGTGGCCGGGACGGTCGCCACGTCGTTTGATGGCTACCCCATGGCGAAAAAAGGACAAGCCGGTAAAGCCTTGGCGATTGCCGCTTATTCTTCTTTCTCAGGTGGCACGATCGCGGCTATTTTTTTACTCATTGCGGCCCCTTCGCTAGCAATGGTTTCGCTGGCTTTTCAATCCACGGACTACTTTGCGCTAATGGTGTTGGGCCTAACAGCCGTTGCGGCATTTGCGGGGCAAGGGCAGGTGATCAAAGCATTACTGATGACGGTTTTCGGCTTAATGCTCTCGACGATTGGAACTGATCAAACGCAAGGCATTCAACGTTTTACGATGGGCAAGATTGACCTAATTGACGGCATCTCGTTTTTACTGCTGGCGATGGCAACCTTTGCTTTATCAGAGGCGCTGATGCAGGTTCTGCGTCCCAAAACAGACCTGCAGAAAAAGCAGGAGGCCGATGCCCAGAAGAACCTTGGCAGTATGCGTATTTCCAAAGAAGAAAAGAAAGAAATGGTGCCTGTTATTGCGCGCACATCGGTGCTGGGGTTTATAGTCGGGGTATTACCCGGCGCAGGTGCAACCATCGCTTCCTTTCTGGCATATGGAACAGAACAGCGTCTGGCGGGTGCAAAAAAAGGCGCTGAGTTTGGCAAAGGATCAGTGCGCGGCTTGGCCGCACCAGAATGCGCGAATAACGCCGCGTGTACGGGTTCATTCGTGCCGCTACTGACGCTCGGAATTCCTGGGTCGGGCACGACCGCCATTATGTTGGGTGCACTGATCTCTTATGGTATTCAGCCCGGGCCGAGGCTGTTTGTTGAAAATCCAAATGTGTTTTGGTCGGTGATTATTTCGATGTATATTGGCAACGTCATTTTACTCATCCTCAATTTACCATTGATTCCTTATATCGCCCGAATCCTCGCGATTCCCGGAACAATTCTGACCCCGTTGATCGTTTTTTTCTCGCTGATTGGGGTGTACTTTATTTCATTTAATACCTTCGATATTCATATGATGGTGCTGTTTTCTGTGGTTGCGGTGGGGCTTAGGCTATTGTCCTTTCCGATGGCGCCGATGTTATTAGGCTTTATTTTGGGCGGTATGATGGAAGAAAATTTACGGCGAGCCTTGCTGATCCATGATGATTCGTGGTCGTTTATATGGGAACGCCCCTTAACATTGAGTATCCTAATCATCGCCTTTTTGATTTTAGCGGTACCGATTTGTATACCCTTCATCCAGAAAATCTTGTCGAGAAGACAAGAAGCTGCCGGCGAGGGCGGTTGAGACTAGAGGCTACTTTCTGGCACGTATCGAAAATAAGGTCGCTTTATTTACGCGGGCACTTGCGATATTCAAGCGCAAGCGATAGTGTTCGCGAATATTTTTCAGGTTCGCTCTTTCAATGACAATTAACGAACAGGAAACAGCAATGCCAGTCGGTGTGTTGCTGATGAATCTTGGCACACCGGATTCGCCCAGCGTTCGGGATGTACGCCGATATTTAAAAGAGTTCTTGTCCGATCCGCGTGTAGTCAATACGCCGCGCATTATATGGTGGCCGATTCTAAACCTGATTATTCTCAATACACGCCCCAAGCGATCCGCCGCAGCGTATGCCAAGGTTTGGACCGAACAAGGTTCACCTTTAATGGTGATTTCCAAACAGCAAGCTGTAGCATTGCAATCTGCGATGGACGATGCTGAACCGAGTAAATATAAAGTAGTGCTGGCAATGCGTTATGGTCAGCCCTCTATCTATCAGGGTTTGCAGTCATTGCTTCAATCGGGCGTTAAACGCATTATTGCCTTGCCCCTATATCCGCAATATTCAGACACCACCACCGCTTCAATGGTCGATGCGATTGAAGATAGTTTGGCGCAACAATCCACTCCCCCGTCGTGGCAGATCATTCAACAATATGCGGATAACGTGGATTATATTCAGTCGCTGGCTTCGAGCGTTCAGCAGCATTGGCAGGCCAATGGTCGTGCGGAGAAATTGATTATGTCTTTCCATGGAATTCCCGAAGCGTATGCCGAGGCGGGCGACCCCTACCCTGACCAATGTCATCAAACTGCAAAACTGCTGGCTGAAGCTTTGTCACTGCAAAAAGACCAATGGCTATTAACCTTTCAATCGCGCTTAGGTCCTAAAAAGTGGTTACAGCCGTATACCGATCATTCGCTAAAAGCTTTAGCCGAGTCGGGCATTAAAAACGTGCAGGTGATGTGCCCGGGGTTTAGCGCGGATTGTTTAGAAACCTTGGAAGAAATTGCCATGGAGAACCGAGATATTTTTCTTGAGGCGGGGGGTGAACGATACGAGTACATCGCGTGTTTAAACGCCGAGGACGACCATATCAATATGATGAAATCTTTGGTGTTGGATAGCACTTAAGGCATTGCGCTCTTTGAACGATGCTAATTGAAATACTCCAATTCTTAGGGATCGTGCTGTTACTTGAAGTGACGCCCGGCCCCGCAGTGTTGTTTGTGATGTTTCAGTCTGCCAAGTTTGGACTCAAGCATGCCTTTGTCGGGATCGCTGGCCTCGCAACCGCGAACGTTATTTGGGTTAGTTCCGTTGCTTCGGGATTGGGCTTGATGTTACAGCGGTCTCCTACAATGTATGGCTTTATCAAAATGATCGGTGTGGTCTATCTGCTCTATCTCGGCGGGAGGATTTTGATCAAAGGCATTACCGTTCCAGAAAGCGAAGAGATGACCGCAACGCGGTCTTTAAAACGTATTTACTTTCAAGGCATACTCACTTCCCTAACCAACCCCAAAGCCTTGTTATTTTTCCTCGCGCTGATGCCGCAGTTTGCGAGGGCAGATCATTTTATCGCAGACATGACATTCTGGGGCGCGCTGAAAGTCATGAGCTTGGTGTCCGTGATGGGCATGTATGCCATCACAGGGAATGCCATATTTCGATCGATCAAAAATAATGCGTTGGCGGATAAAATCAGCCGATTATTTGGCCTCGGCATTATTGGCGCGGCGGTGGGGATTGCTAAACCCTAAATCTCCACTTGCTCTTCATGCCTGCCAAATTTGAGGCGTGATTTCATGACTCGACTGTTCATTTCCGAACCATAGCGTGCCTTCCTGAACAGTGCATTGCAACGTCATCGATCTTGATAAATGATCATCGATGCCTTTTAGTTGATTGACCGGAAAATTGATCAACTGCAGTTTATTCAGCGCTGAAAAACCCGCTTGATTTTGTTGATACCAGCGCTCGGCGCTATGGCCTGAAAAGGTATAAATTCTAACGGTCTTCGATTGGCTGCAAGCCTTTTTAACACGCTTAAGCGAGGGTTGCCCCACGTCTATCCAAGTGTCTATGTCGCCCGTTAAGTCTTTCTGCCATAAATCCGGCTCATCATCGGTGCTAAGCCCCTTGGTGAAAATGAGCTGATCATGGGCATTCAGCGCGAAAGCCAATAACCTCACCATCATTCTGAGGCTGGTTTCAGAAGGGTGCTGCGCAACGGTAAGCGCGTGTTCTTGATAGTAATGGCGATCTAAGTCTGAGACTTGGAGGCTCACCTTATAAATCGTAGAACCCAGCGCCATGTCGGCTTATTCGTCTAGCAGTAGGTCAACGCTGCTTTTATTTTTCTCAGCTTCGCTGGGTTGGTTCAATATGCTTTCCAATGACGCCGCCATCTTCTCTACCATCATGGGGCCGTCGATGTCCATAATTTGATCAATCGTCCATTTATTGGTTTGATCGTCGCCCATTATTTGGCTCACGTTTTCACCAAACATACGCAGCAGAGAATAGCCCGGCATGCCGTTCTCAAATGAGCCGCGTGCATACTCATCGAAGCGTTCGTTGATGGTGGCTAAATAGTTTTCTTTATAGTCCCCAGGCCCGGCGATTTCTTCCGTATTGCGCTGAATTTGATTCGCGGTGTATTTTGCCAGCTCGTTAACGAACTGTGCACGCTCAGTTTCGCCCAATTGATCGTAAACCATGCGATCTGCAAGATGCACTAAAAACACCAAATATTCTCGTATCACCCCAACGCGTTGGGCATCATCATCGAAGATGTAATCTTGCTGATGTAAGTTTTTCGCACCCGCCAGCGAGATTTGCCAAATATTGTAGGCAAGAATGTTGGCTTTCTCTTCAAGGGTGGCGCTATCGCGGTTTTTGAAAGAGTTACGAATTCTAAGTCTCATGATTCGATCTTAAAGTGGTTTCGTGATAAGTTGAGGAGACAATGAATATTGAACCCTTAATTCAATCCGTTCAATTTAACTGCGATCTCTCAGACAGGGAGTTTGCTACGGATTATACTATTTGTATATATTTAATCCGGATGCGCGAGTATTACCGTTGGGCGCACGATATCGCGCCGAATCAACCTTTGGAACAGAGCGCATTGATGGAGTGGGTGAGCGATACAGAAAAGCACTGGGCTGATCTTGAGGCGGATGATTTTCAATCACTTGAATTAGATGGACAGCAATACTCACCGTTCGATATCTCAGCGATCAACCAAACCTTACACCCCATGGGGCTGACGTATAGCGCAGGCTACGGGCGTTTTTCCAAGCCTATCTTTATGCTGGCAGAATTAGAATCTGTTGAGCAAAACGAACAACATTCCTTGGTGATCGCGGGCAAAGAATTGGCGCGTGAGTTGGCCGCGCCGCCGGCCACAATGCAAGCAAGGTCGATCTTGATTCGCAGCGAGGCGGTGGCGCGCCTGATTTGGGATTTATTAGAAGAATGGCAGTGGAAAAAACCCGACAATGCGATGGCTGAGGTGGTTAAATATTATGAGTTTGAGCGCCAACCCGAGCGCGCACTCGCGCAAGCCAGCCTCGATCAACGCGAAGTATTAATTTTGCACGAACTGGGTGAATTGGTGGCTGAAGATTTAGTTGCACCGCAGTGGAATGAATTGCTCAGTGATAATCACCAGCATCGCCATTTGTTTGCCCGCGCGGTACGCGATTATTTGGCCGATTGTGTCTCAACCTTGCCCGGCCTATTGTCAGAAGATAATATTCCTTGCCTGCATTTTTATTTCGCAAACTTAACCCCGATGAGAAAAACGATGTTTCCAAGCCTGACGCAGGCCTATCAAAAATGGCGTGAAGGCGGTTCAGCGATGCTGCTTAAGCACGCCATTCAAACGGGGCAAGATCATTGGCTGAAGATCGCCAATCAACTGACTGACGAGTATATTTCCGACCAGCCTGTTTCGGATCAACCGCTGGCGCATTACTTAGAACGGCACGCGCTGTAATTTAGATATGTTAACGATTATCGCAGGGGTGTTGAGTGCGGGAGAGGTTGCCGCCGCGCAGGCGTTTATGGCTCAAGGTGAGTTTGTGGAGGGCAAGCTCAGCGCGGGAAAGATGGCCGAAGGGCGTAAAGTTAATCTTGAGTTAGATCAAAATAGCGATATCTTTAAGCGCTTAAATGCGGTGGTGTTTGAACGCTTGATTGAAAATCCGCACTATCAAGCCATTGCCTTGCCGAATAAGTTGACCGCGCCTTTTTACTCCAAATACATCAAGGGAATGCACTATGACGCACACATCGATGATCCGCTGATGGGCGCAGGGCCTTATTTACGCACGGACGTTGCGACCACCCTGTTTTTAAGCGAACCTGACGATTATGAGGGTGGCGATTTATGTGTGACCACGGAGGTCGGCGAGCAATGTATCAAGCCGGCGGCGGGGAGCGCGGTGGTTTATTCGGCTTCAAGTTTGCACCGCGTCGCACAAGTGACGCAGGGCGAACGATTGGCGCTGATACTGTGGGCGCAAAGTAGCGTCAGGGCGCCCGCAAAACGCGCAGTTCTGTATGATCTTTGGCAGAGTCGTGAAAGCTTGCTGGCGTCAGATCCTAAGGGCGAGGACACGCAAAGAATTGATCACGCTTATGCCAACCTTGTGAGGATGTGGGCTGAAGTTTGATTTTGGCATATTTTGCCCGCTTGTATTGAAGCGTTCCGACCACATAAAAGTGCCACGAATTAAACCCTATCAAATATGAATAAAATTACCATCATTGGCGCAGGCTTTGCTGCACTCACAGCGGTTAGACAGCTACGTAAGCGTGATAAAATCACCCGCATTACGCTAATCGCGCCGCGCCCTGAATTGCATTATTTGCCCGGCATGATCTGGATTCCCAGCGGCATTCGCAAACGTGAAGATTTAATCGTGCCGCTGGACAATTTTTTTAAGCGTATGCGCGTGGATTTTATTGCGGGCAAGGTGACTGGCCTACGTGAGGGTGGGCGGATTGTTGAGACGAACGCGGGCGAAGTAGAGAACGATGGCTTAATTATTGCTTCGGGCGGGCGTTTTATAAAAAAATTATCGGGCATCGAACATTCAATCACCCCGTGTGAAGGCATATCGGCGGCGGAGAAAATTCGTGATCGCTTGGCCGAGATGAAGGGCGGCACCATCGCGATTGGTTTTGCCGGCAACCCAAAAGAGCCCTCCGCGATGCGTGGTGGGCCGATGTTTGAGTTCCTGTTTGGAATAGATACTTTGTTGCGCCAACAAAGTCGGCGTGATCAATTTGAGCTGGTGTTTTTCAACCCGGCTGAAAAGCCCGGTAATCGCCTAGGCGAAAAAGCCGTTGCTGGCTTACTTGCAGAAATGAAAAAGCGTGATATTCAAACCCACTTTGGGCACAAGATGAAGGGCTTTGAAACAAGTCTAGTTAAAACCGAGGGTGTTGAGTTCGAAGCGGATTTAATTTTATTCATGCCGGGAATGACGGGCAACGCATGGTTCGATAATAGCGAGTTACCGCGCTCAGATGGTGGCTTAATCAAAGCCAATAAACACTGCAAAGTCGAGACCATGGAAAAGGTGTATGTGGCGGGTGATTCCGGAAGTTTCCCGGGCCCCGATTGGATGCCCAAGCAAGCACACATGGCCGATTTACAAGCCGAAGCAGCGGCGAAAAATTTACTCGCGGAGTTCGCAGGCGAAACGCCTAATGCAGAATTTAAGGTTGAGCTGATGTGTATCGTTGATTCAGTCAACAAAGGTATGTTGGTCTCGAGAACCGAGAAGAAAAATATTATGCTGCCCAGCTGTCGCCCATTTCATTGGGTAAAGCGCGGCTTTGAGTGGTGGTATTTGAGGCAGTACCGCTAAATAATCGTGGTTTGTCCCCGATGCCGGTCAATTAAGTATTGTGTCCCGAATGGCACTAAGTTAAGGGTGTTCAGCATTCTAAGTTATAAGCAAATACAAGCAGGAAATGGCTTAAAACCTATGCCGAAGAGGCTTAACTTAGCGCCATTCTATTGTGTCCCCCGCATTTGAATTTGCCCGTTATACTATGGGAACGCTCATAGCGTCCGCTTTAAGAGAAATGAATATGAAACAAAAAGTAATGAAATTGATGTGGGTGCTGGGGCTGAGTTTGGTCTTGGTGAATACGCCTGTGTTTGCGCAGAGTGTTAATGCCAAAAAAATAGTGCCGGTGATTACGTTTTTGCTTTCGGGTGATGACTGCATTAAGCCGCTGGTTGTGGGGGACGTGGTGTTTGATACCCTAGATTCCAAATGCGCAGATCAGGTTATTCAGGGTACTGGCTTGGTCGTTACAGGCCAATACGCCTCGTATTATAGCTTTACCCATCCTGGTGGGCCTTTGCATATCGATTTGATAAGCGATTTCCCTAACAGTTATGATGCCTATTTGGCGCTGCGCCATGGTGAAGGGCGCGATGGTGACTTGGTAGAGGATGGGGGTGCTATATTGGGAGATACCAATGGGTTTGATGACGATGGGCATGAGGATTATCACAGCTCACGCTTGATATATCTCAGCTTGCCTGCAGGGCGATACACCATTGAAGCGACGTCTTATGATGTTGCCGAAGGTAGTTATAACCTCTCGGTATACGGCAGTAAGGTTACTGCAAAAGCCACGGGTAAGCTGAACGACACCAGTATCAAGTTTACAGGAAAAAATGATACGGAAAACCACCCACATTGTTCAACAGTCGATCTCGGTTTTGTCAAACAAGATTGTGAGCTAGGCAGAGATGCAGACAGCATTATTGGTTTTCATAATCCTAACGACGGAGATGGCGACAGCGGCTTTAGTTTTTTAAAGGTGTCATCAACAGGTGCGCCATTAGTTGCTAGTGAAACTGATTGGTCCTGCGTAAAAGACAACGTAACCGGTTTAATGTGGGAGGTTAAAACCGATGACAATGGTTTGCATGATAAGGACGACACTTACAATTGGTATAACACCGACACAAAGGCTAACGGCGGAGCCACTGGCCCTGAGAACGATGATGGCGCTATCTGTAGTGGCTACAACGTTTCAAATTCCGCGACTTTTTGCAATACTCAAGCTTTTGTGGCGCGAGTCAACGCCGCAGGCCTATGCGGCTACAACGACTGGCGCATGCCTACCGTTACCGAATTGCAAAGCATCGTTAGTTACCAAACAATAGACTATATCAATCCTACCATTGATGAAAGTTTTTTCCCAAATACGCAATTATGGTTTTTCTGGTCGGCCTCGCCGGGTGCCGGCGGTTCGAGCGACGCGTGGGGTGTTGGCTTCGTCAGTGGTGTCACCGCCTTCAGCAGCCGTAGTGGTGGGCGAGCAGTGCGGTTAGTGCGCGGCGGACAGTGATTTTGCATTTTTGTATTACTTAAATAAAAAATCATGAAACGCATATAAAAGTTATTGAACACGGCTTTTTGAAAGGCGGTTTAAAAAAGCGTGTACTGTGCGGGCTTAAGCTTAAGCCGCGCACGGCACTTATTAACAGCACCCCTGCCCATTAATCACACAGACAATCACGCACAGAGACACTTACTATGAAAAACACCTTTACCAAACCCATTACATTGTTAGCTATTAGCTTGCTTGTTTGTGCTAACCCAGCTTTTGCAGCACAAACCTGTAAGACTAGCATTATACAAACCGCCCCCACCTCGCGTTTTACTGTTAATGGTGATGGGTCAGTTACCGACAAGCAAACCGGCCTGATTTGGGCGCAATGCCGGCAAGGCCTATCAGGTTCAGCTTGTACTGCTATTGATGGTGCAACAATGTACGCTTGGAGCGCCGCGTTGGAGATAAACCGGCCTACTTCAGCGCCGAGCAGCCCAACTGATTGGCGCTTACCTAATATAAAAGAGCTTGTATCGCTGGTTGAAACAGCTTGTTTCAGCCCTGCAATTAACGAAACAGTGTTTCCAAATACTGGGGCCGGTTTTTTCTGGTCGGCCTCGCCGAGTGCCGACTATGCGGGCGACGCGTGGGGTGTTGGCTTCAGCAATGGTTTCACCACCTTCGGCGACCGTGGCAGTGAGCAAGCAGTGCGGTTAGTGCGCGGCGGACAGTGATTTTGGTTTTTGCATTTTCTTTTAAAGGGGACGCTACTTTTAAAGGGGACGCTACCCTTTAAATCCTGACGAGCCCGTTAACATATCAATATATCAAGTGCTCAGCCAGCTTGATTTTTCAGATCTTCGGCAAACGTTTCAGTATCTGTATGGCTAAACTCGAAATCGAGTTCATCTTACAAAGGCCAAAGCGCTAGACCCAAAAACAAAAAACGCAACGACAGAAGACCGCACAGCGTTGTCAATATGGCCGCTTTTAGCTCGAAACCCTTTGTGAGTATTGTTTTAATACTGGTATACACGCCAATCGCTGACAGAATAGCGCCAAACTCACAGACAATCAGCAAAGTAAGTAAAGGTAGAACAGTAGTACCATCACCGCCTATTTCGCTGCCCTTAATAACAAGCAGTAGTAAAGGCACGCCGATTAATAATGCGATTTGTGGGAAAGGAAAGGATTTCATATTAGTTTAAGACCTTGTTTCAATTTTCCGGGCAGTTCGGGGGAGAATACTTCATTAATGCTCAAGGATTTATAGCGCTAGATTCGCTGGTGCCGTCTCCGACTAATGCCGATTAGCGGATCACGATACCTTAAAATCAGCACGGTCGGCTTCAATCTTTTCTTGTTTGCCTCGCAGCATAAAAACAATCCCGCCGAGTACACCCTGCGCTAGGATCATGCCAAATGAAATAAAGGCAAAGGCCAGCGCTTGTTCTTGAGCCACCGCGTAAAGCCCAAAAAAGAACACGAAAACAGACTCTCTTAAGCCGATGCCGTTGATCGAAATGGGTAATGTCATGATTAAAAATGACAAGGGCACAATGATAAACATGGCGATGGTGGGGACATCAATATGAATAGCCTTGGCGATTAAAATGCAATGAATCACCACGTTAATTTGCAGCAGCAATGAGAGGCCAATTGCTTTGATCAGCACATCAGAACGCCCTTGAAAAAGATGGAAGCCCGAATACAGCTTATCCATGATTTTATGGGCGATTTTCAGAACGGGGTTGTCGCCTTTTGTCCAGCGCAGCAGCACTTCACCGCCGCTACCAAAAACAACCCATGCCAAACTCAATATTCCTGCCACCGCGGCGAGTAGAAATAATCGCAGCAGGGGAATTTGCGCAGCCACTTCGCCCGCAAACAAAGAAGCGGTAAAGGCGAGCAGCAATAGGGCGGATAAGCCGATCACACGATCAATAAAGATCACCGCAATGGCGCGTGATTTGCCGGCGCCCAAGCGATAGCTATCGTACATTCGATAGGCATCTCCGCCGATGGTCGATGGCAGGAAGTTATTGAAAAATATCGAAATCGAAAAGGATTTAACCAGTGTCACTAATTTGGCGGGAATTTGTAAGGCTTTAAGCAGCGTTTGCCAGCGTTTGGCGGTGATGAAATAGCCGATAAAGAATTGGAAGAAGGCGAGCACCAGCAATCCAATATCTGCTTGTAAAATCGTTGTCCAAATTAGGCGCAAATCTGCGCGACTCAATAACCAGCTGATCAGGCCAACTGAAACAAGAACCTTGATTGCGATGAGTAGAGTCTTTTTCATTCGCGTACTTTAATAACTTTCGCTGGGACACCGCCCACCACGGTATTTTTATTAACATTTTGCGTGACAACCGCGCCGGCCGCCGCGACCGAACCCGATTGCATGACGACATCACCTAACACGGATACCTGCCCTCCCAGCCAGACGTTATCTTCCAAATGGCAACCGCCGTCGGCTTTGATGCCTTGTCTAACGATCGGCACATCAAGTTGATCCATGTTGTAGCTTCCGCCGCCCACCAAATAACACTGTGGGCCAATGATATTGTCTTCGCCGATACGGGTCGGGCAATCATGCGTGGATTGCACGATGGTTTGGGTGCCCAGGCCGGTATTCGCTCCAATTTTTATTGTGCCGCCTTTTGCAGAGAGGCAAACAGAATTGGCAAGCATGACTTTATCGCCCAAGGTGATGGCCTCATCTGCTGACAAATTTCGGGCGTCCAGTATGCACGATTCGCTGATGATGACTTCATCGCCGATTACGATGCGTGCGGGGTGCCTTAATGTAATGCCGTGGCCAAACTGAACGCCTTTGCCGCAGCGCTTAAACAGTCGCGGCCAGAATATTTTCCTCAGCATCAAGCCGACCGCCCCCGGCACGTGCGCGAACCATATACAGCCTTCGTAATAAAGCGTGCTTAAAATCCCACTTGTGCCAGACATCACGGCTTGGTACTTCGACAGGGCGGAGCCGGAGCCCGTGATTGAATCGTGTGTTTTGGTGTGTTTGGATGTCATGATGAGCGAAGGCTTGCGCTTATATCAAACGGTCGGTTAATTCATTCATATCGTCCATTGTCATTTCTTCAAAATAGATGCGATACCACATTTCAAGATTGAGCAATATCCACAAGCGAAAATTATGGTCTGATTCGCCACTCAGGTGTTCGTCTAAATAGCGGTCAATGACCGATTGTTTAAATATACCGAGTTGCACAAAGCGAGAATCGACAAACAAGCGACGTAAGAATTGATTGAGATCAGTGCGCATCCAGCGCGCGATTGGAAAGCCAAAGCCCTGTTTCTCGCGATAGATTAAATCCTTGGGCAGGTAGCGCGCAGCTGTTTTACGCAAAATAGATTTCAGCTCACGACCCTTTATCTTCATGTTGGTGGGCACCGTCGCAGCAAACTCAACCAAGCGAGAATCAACGAAGGGCGCACGGCTCTCCAAGGAGTGCGCCATGGTCATTCGATCAGCAATCATCAATAAATGATCAGGCAGGCGTGTTCGCATGTCGCTGTATAGCATTCGATCAATGAGGTCATCAGTGTTCTCGGCATTGAAATGTCGAAGTATTTTATCAGATGAATCACGGTCATCGATCTGCGCAAGCGCTTCGTCGGTAAACAACTCCATTTTTGCTTCATGCGTGAAACGCAGGAAGGTCAAGCTGTGCACATAGCGATCACCGCTTTGATGGAAAGACATATCATGCAGCCAGCGAATTTTTTGTGCGGCGGATTTATAGCCAAAATTGTCCGGCACCATTTTAATAAGTCGCCCCAAGACTTCCTTTCGTAGCCACTGGGGCATCATCGAATAATATTCTGCCCAGCGTTGGCCTTCAAAACGGTCATAGCCCGCATAGGCTTCATCGCCGCCATCGCCGGTGAGCACAACTTTAACGTGCTCGCTGGCCATTTCAGAAACCAAATAAACGCCGACACCAAAGGGGTCAGAAGGCTCGTCCATATGGTGAATCATTTTTGGAATCAAGTGGATCAAGTCAGCGTTAACCACTTTCTCGTGGCCATTCATGCCGTATTTCTCAACCACTTGGCGCGCCCAAGGCAGTTCGTTAAAGCCCGCTTCTTGAACGCCAATCGAGAATACAGGTAGCGCGCCATGTCCAAGTTCGGCCATCATCGCCGAGACCGTGCTTGAATCGATGCCGCCACTTAAGAAAGCGCCGATGGGTACATCACTAAGTAAGTGTGATTTTACGGTGTCGAGTAAAACCTCATGTGCCTGTTCTTCAACTTCATCATAACTGCCGGTGAGCTTTTCTTTGAAGTCGATATCCCAATAGCGTTCGGAGGTGATTTCGCCGTTTTCCCATAGCGCCCAATGGCCCGCCTCGAGTTTGTGAATGCCTTTGAAGAAACTGAGATCGTCGGGCACAAATCGCATCGAGATGTAGTGCCATAAGCAGGTCATGTCGATTTCTGGTTTGCGTGTCGATGCTTTGAGCAGTGCTTTGACTTCAGAGGCGATATGTAAGGCGCCGTTCTCAATAGAGAAAAATACAGGCTTTTGCCCCATGTGATCTCGGGCGAAAAACATTGATTGCGTTTTGCTGTTCCAAATCGCGATGGCGAACATGCCGCGTAGATGTTCAACACACGCAGGCCCGTGTTTTTGATACAGGGGCAGGATGACTTCAACGTCAGTTTGGGTTTTAAACACGTAACCCTCCGACTCAAGCTGCTGTCGAAGTTCTGGGCTATTATATATTTCGCCGTTGGCGACCATGACGAGATCACCGCTGTCATCAAATAACGGTTGATGTCCGCCTGCCACATCAACAATACTTAAGCGGCGCTGGCCAAGAGAGGCGTTACCGTCGTGATAATAACCTTCGTCATCGGGGCCTCGATGCATGATTGCATCGGTCATTCCTTTTATTGTCTCGGCGCGTTTAGCTTGTGCTGATTTTGAGACAATCGCAGTGATACCACACATAAAAAATTACGGCGCAAATAAACGCCGTATTCTAACGCATCTAAACTCAGAGAGACCTCAGCATAACTACAGCACAAGATAAAACGCCTAATAGTTTCCAATCTTTTCGCCAAAATATCGCGCAATAGCTTGCTATTACACTCCATATTTGTCAAAAACCTTGAAAATAGTATCTCGTTTTCCTATGCGCTTTTTTATGCCGAGGTCTCTCAGAGTAACTTCAGAGATTTAAGGCGTATCGCAACGCATTCAGGCTGACGAATACGCTGCGATGATTGTTCCTGCTCGGCCTATTCTTTCCAGAATGGCTTGCTCGCTTCAATGCGAGCTTCCTTTGCGCTCATGCCGATATCATCTAGCAAGTGTTGATCAAGCTTGGATAGTGCGCTCCGCGAGTTAGCGCGAAGATTCCAAACTTTAAGGGCTGATAAGGTGGTGGTCAGCTGCAATGCGATGGCTCGTAATGCGGGCTGCCGTGTAACGCTATAATCTGCGATAGTGTGTGTGCTCATGACTGCCTCTTTTGAAAATAAGTAAATAGGTTGATTTCGAGTGTGTAGTGTAGGGCATCATCTGTTATCATAACAGATACAAAATATATTAAATTAACAAGTACAGATACCGAGAATTTACCGTATGCCTCGCCAACAAGCTCAATATTTACATACCAGGGTTGCCGATCAGGTCAAACACTTGATAGAGGAATCGATAATATCTGTGGGTGATAAAGTCCCTTCTGTGCGGGAGATGTCTAAACAAGCGGATGTCAGTATTTCAACCGTTTTAAAGGCCTACGAAACCTTAGAAGCCGACGGTATTATTGTCGCTAAGCCGCAATCTGGCTATTTTGTATCGGCGTCGGCAGAACACAATATACAAATTCCTGATCGCATTTACTTCGACGACGCGCAGCCGCGTCCTGCGCTGGCATTTAATGTTTGGGGTGCGATTTATGAGTCCGCCAACAAAAAAGATATCCTGCCACTGGGCTTAGCCAACATTAACGCCGAACTGTTACCGGTTAACGGGCTAAACAGATCAATTCGCCAAGTGCTGAATGACCAGCCGGAAGCAAGTATAGAGTACAGTTTCCCCCCGGGAGAACTGGCGTTACGCAGACAAATCGCCGCCCTGTACTTTCGTCGCAATCAAGATATTAGCCCTGAGGAGATCGTCATTACCACCGGCTGTACAGAAGCGATATTGTTAAGCCTCAAAGCCGTTGCGAAGCCGGGTGATGTGATCGCGGTTGAGTCACCGATCTATTTCGTATTATTACGGATTGTGAAAAGTTTGGGTATGACGGTGATCGAAGTTGAGTCAGACCCTGAAACAGGGATGAGTGTTGAAGCCTTAGAACGCGTATGCAAAACCATTGAAATTAGGGCAGTGATTTGCATCCCAAATTTCAGCAATCCAAATGGAACGTTGATGACTGACGAAAAGAAAATTCGTTTGCTTGAACTACTTAGGCGCAAAAATGTTCCCTTGATTGAGGACGATATATACGGAGAGCTCTATTTCGGCGATACGCGGCCACTCAATTGCCGCGATTTTAATGAAAGTGGGGATGTTCTGACGTGTGGCTCATTTTCAAAAACGCTTGCGCCGGGTTTTCGTATTGGCTGGGTATTGCCGGGCAAACATCTCAAAGAAGTGATCAGCCAGAAGCGCTTGACCAGTGCCGCAACCAATACCTTGGCGCAACTATCGATTGCGCATTTCTTGCGGACGGGGGCCTATCAGCGGCATCTTAAAAAACTTAGACAAACTTTCAAGCAACAGATTTATACGATGCGTCAGTCTATCGCGCGGCATTTCCCAGCGGATACCCGCATCAGTGATCCGAAAGGAGGTTTTGTGTTGTGGGTACAGCTACCCTATAAGGTTGATACCTTGGCCTTGGCTGAGCGTGCGATGGGGGAAAAAATCAGCATCGCGCCCGGTATGATGTTCTCCGTATCTGATCAGTATTCGCAGTTTATTCGATTGTGCTCAGGGTTTATGTGGTCTGATGAGGCGGAACAAGGTGTTAAGCGTTTGGGTGAAATGATCATGGAAGCCCAGCGCAGTTAAATATTTAGTGGCAATGCGGTGTCCCTATTGAGTCGCCGCATACGCTAAAATAGAGCTTTAACAGCCCGCCATCATCGTCAGTTTTTCAGAACCTTGAAAAAGCTCGACTGCAGCATAGGTATCCAAGCGATAAGTAATTAAAATGAACAACACAATCAGTCACGAAACTGTCAGCTCAATCTATCATCAGCCGCTCCTAGATTTGATATTCAAGGCTGCAAGCGTACACCGCGAACACAATACCGCCAACGAAGTTCAGGTCAGCAGCTTGGTTTCAATTAAAACCGGCGCTTGTCCAGAAGATTGTTCCTATTGTTCGCAATCGGCACGCTATAAAACAGATATTAAAGTCGAGAAGTTGATGCCCATTGAGGAAGTCATGGGCAAAGCGAAAGCTGCCCAATTGGCCGGTGCTTCTCGTTTATGTATGGGTGCCGCATGGCGCAGTGTTAAAGACAATAAAGATTTCGATCAAGTGCTTGAGATGGTCAGTGGGGTTAATTCGCTGGGTATGGAAGTGTGTTGTACGCTTGGCATGTTGACCGAGCAGCAAGCACAAAAGCTTGCTGATGCGGGTTTATATGCCTACAACCATAACTTAGACACGGGTCGTGAGTATTACGACCAAGTAATCACAACGCGTACGTTTGATGACCGACTTGAGACGATTGATCATGTGCGTAAAGCGGGGATCACGGTTTGCTCTGGCGGCATTATTGGTTTGGGTGAGGGCGACAAAGATCGAATCAGCATGTTGGTCACGCTTGCGAATTTATCCGTGCCCCCTGAGTCAGTGCCGATCAATGCCCTAGTACCCGTTGAGGGTACACCGCTCGGAGATCAGCCGCAAGTTAGCGTGTGGGAGATGGTTCGTATGATTGCCACCGCTAGAATCCTGATGCCTAAAACGGTGGTCAGGCTGTCCGCGGGGCGTAAAGAAATGACAGACGTTGAACAGGCGCTGTGTTTTCTTGCCGGCGCGAATTCGATTTTCGCGGGCGATAAACTGCTGACCACACCCAACCCAGATCGACAGGATGATGCAGCCCTGTTTGAATTATTGGGGCTGTTTCCCAAAGCAGTTGATGCTGAGAATCCTAGCCCCAAGCAAGGCGTTGAAGTTCCTTCGATTGCGGCGGTTGCAAGCCTCTAAACTTTTAACCCAGGCACGATAAAGCGATGGATTTAAGGGCTTAGATGTTGAGTGAAAACACTGCGCTTCATCGACGCCTGCAAACACAATTAGATCAGCGTGCAGAGGCGGGACAGCTACGAGCGCTAAAAGCTTATCAAGGCATCGATTTTGCATCGAACGATTATCTAGGCTTAGCCAAAAGCCCAAGTTTGCCGCTCGATGAACGCGCCCTTGCACGTGGTGCAACGGGCTCTCGACTCATCAGTGGGGATTACGCAGATACGCGATCTCTCGAAAGCGAGCTCTCAGACTTTCATGGCTTTGAAAAAAGCCTATTGTTCAGTTCGGGGTATTCGGCGAATTTAGGCTTGCTTGCTAGCCTTGGCGCTCGAGGCGATGTCATGTTTTTGGACGCCTTGGCACACGCCAGCCTAATCGATGGTGCGCGACTCAGTCATGCCAAACGACAACGCTTTGCACACAATGACGTGGAAGATTTGCGCAAGAAATTGGCGGAATTCTCTGCGCAATCATCAGACAGTGATAAACAAGCTTTCGTGGTGGTTGAATCGGTGTATTCGATGGATGGTGATATTGCACTGCTACCGGAATTGGCTGAAGTTTGTCGTGAGTATGAGGCCAACTTAATTGTCGACGAAGCGCACGCCGTGGGTATCTACGGCCAAGAAGGTGCGGGATTACTCGACAAATTAGAGCTACAACAAGAGGTGTTTGCAGCGGTGGTTACTTTCGGTAAAGCCATGGGCTGCCATGGCGCGATTGTTGCGGGGTCGAAGGTTTTACAGCAATATTTAATCAACTATTGTCGGCCGTTTATTTACACCACGGCGCCTTCTTTACAGACGGTTGCAGTGATTGCGGCAGCACATCGAGATATGCGTGCTGCCAATACGCAGCGCAATCAGTTGACTCAAAATATTGACTATTTTAAGCAACGGCTTAAACCGCTACAACTTAAGGCGGCGCACTGGTTAGACAGTGATACGCCTATTCAAGGCTTGGTGATCGGTGATTCAGTTCGCGCTAAAACCTTGGAATCCGCCTTGAATGACGATGGCTTTTTCGTTAAGGCGATTCTGAGTCCAACGGTCAAGGCGGGCACCGAACGTCTTAGGTTATGTTTGCACAGCGACAATACGACCGAGCAACTCCAAAGACTGGCCGAGCGTTTAGTTCATCACTTGGGCGTCGAGCAATGAATATCATTGTTGCAGGGATTGGCACTGATGTGGGTAAAACGGTGGTGTCGGCAATTTTATGTCAGGCTTTAGAGGCCGATTATTGGAAGCCGGTTCAAGCGGGGGAGTTAGACAATAGTGACAGCCACAAAATAGAAAAATGGGTTTCTCGGCTAGATCATACAATTTGGCCTGAAGCTTATCGATTGAGTGAGCCTATTTCGCCCCATGCTGCGGCTAAAATTGATGCGCTAGAAATCGATCGTCAGATGCTTAAGGCACCGAACATGCAGCAAAAAAACCTAGTGATCGAACTGGCCGGCGGGCTGATGGTGCCGTTGGCAGAAAATTTCTTAACCGTCGATTTGGCGCAAGACTTACAAAGCCCAGTGATCTTGGTGGCCAACTACTATTTGGGCAGTATCAATCATAGCTTACTGTCTTTGGCCTTACTTAAGGCACGAAAGATACCGACCCTCGGCATTATATTTAATGGTGCACCCAATCTTCAAAGCCGCGATGCAATTTTGCAGGAAAGTCAGGTAAGCTTGTTGGGCGAAATCCCTAGTGCGGAGCAAATCGACGCCGCTTTTATCAAAACTCATGCAGACCAAATTCTCAAGCACCCAAGACTGGCTGAACTTTGACCGCGAGCATTTGTGGCATCCCTACACGTCAATGGCAGACCCATTGCGGTGTTATCCGGTGGTGGCTGCAAAGGGCGCGTATCTTGAGCTCGCAGATGGTCGGCAATTACTCGATGGCATGTCGTCTTGGTGGTGCGCCATACATGGGTATCAGCATCCCCAACTAAATCAAGCGGTCAGCGAGCAGCTGACAAAAATGTCGCATGTGATGTTCGGCGGCATCGCGCATCGGGCTGCGGCAGAATTGGGTGCGCGCTTAATCGACCTTACCCCCGAGCCATTACAGCAGGTATTTTTCGCCGATTCAGGCTCCATTGCGATTGAGGTCGCGATGAAAATGGCCTTGCAGTATTGGCAATCACGCGGGCAAAACGAGAAATGCAAATTGCTCAGTGTGCGCGGCGGTTATCACGGCGATCCGTTTGCCTGTATGGCGGTCGGTGATCCGGTGAACGGCCAACACCATTTATTTAAGGGGGTGCTGGCCAAGCAGTTTTTCGCCGAGCGACCGCGTATCAGGTTTGAGGAGGATTGGCAGGACGAGGACATTCATTCAGTACGCGAATTATTGATTGCGCACCATCAAGATATCGCTGGGGTGATTTTAGAGCCAGTCGTGCAGGGCGCGGGCGGCATGAGATTTTATTCTCCCCACTACCTAACTGCTTTGCGCGAAGTGTGTGATGAGTTTGATGTCTTGTTGATTTTTGACGAAATTGCCACAGGCTTTGGCCGAACGGGCAAGCTATTCGCCTTAGAACACGCACAGGTTTGCCCGGATATTCTTTCGGTGGGCAAAGCTTTGACGGGCGGCATGATGACACTGTCTGCGACCTTAAGCACCCCTAAAATTAGTCAAGAGATTTCTAGTGGTAGTGCGCCGGCTCTAATGCATGGTCCTACCTTTATGGCGAACCCTTTGGCTTGTGCGGTATCGTGTGCCAGCATAGATGTCTTACTTGAAACGGGCGATGCCGCGACCTATCCCAAGGGATGGCAGCCCAAGATAGTTGAAATTGAAGCGGCTTTATCTGGTTTAGACGTCTTAAAAGATCACCCCGCTGTCGCAGATGTCCGAGTCTTGGGCGCAATCGGAGTGGTGGAAATGAAAGCGGCTGTTGACGTGGCCAAGGTGCAAGCTGCGATGGTTGAACGGGGTGTTTGGCTTCGCCCATTTGGCAACTTGATTTATATGATGCCAGCCTATATTCTGACGCCCGATGAACAGCGCTTGCTGGTACAAAGCGTGGTGGATATGGTTAAAACCTTGTATCCAGAATAATTTAAATCTTTGAAATTTTAAGGCATGCAAGATAACGAAACTTTACTCTCACGCATTATTCAAGCGATCATTTCCGATGATGCCTTGCATTGCCGTTGGGTCAATACCCTTTCTTTAATGGAGAATATTGGTGCGACTAAAATAGTCAAAAGTGAACATCCGCTGGCAGTCAATGAGTCGATGCTTAAGCACGCTGCAGAGGAAACGCGACACGCCTATTATTTAAAGCGCCAGATCAAAAAATTGATCCCCAATGCCTGCCCCAGTTATGCGCAGGAATTTCTGATTAATCCGCGCGCGAGTTATCAGTATTTGAATTTATTGGATACGCGGATCTCACGCTTGATCCGCGCGGAGTTCGGGTATACAGGAGCAAAGCTACGCCAGCATGCATACATCTTGGTAACTTACGCAATTGAAGCTCGAGCCGACAAACTATATGCGACCTATCAACAGCACCTAAAAGCGGCGGCGAGTCCAATTTCGGTGCGTGGAATTATTGCTGAGGAAGAAATGCATTTAGCAGAAATGGAGTCTGCTATCGAAGCGTTGTACGCCGAGCCCGAATAGCGGCGGCGAGTCCAATTTCGGTGCGTGGAATTATTGCTGAGGAAGAAATGCATTTAGCAGAAATGGAGTCTGCTATCGAAGCGTTGTACGCCGAGCCCGAATATTGGCGTGAGAAAGTAATTGCCCTAGAAAACCGGATGTACAAGGCCTGGTTGTTGGGCGTTGAGGCGATTTTATTGCAAGATAAAGTTGCGGCATAAAGGGGGCGTGTAGGAGGGGAGCTGAATGGCACCTGATTTCTCTGTTTCGAGCAATTCGGTCTAGTTTTCTGGGTATTAATCTGCCTTTCCCAGCGCTGCGCCTGCTCAGGTAAAATTGACGTAACGAATTTTGAGCAATAGCCATGAAAAGCACAACTGAAGCGGTTAAAGAATACTACGGCGATTTTCTGAAATCTAGCGATGATCTAAAAACCAACGCCTGCTGCACGCCTGCTGATACGCCTGATTTTTTAAAGATAGCCATGGCGAATATTCATGACGAAGTGTCTGCGCGTTATTATGGTTGCGGCTTGGTTGCGCCCGAGTTATTGAAAGGGATGCGTATTTTGGATCTAGGTTCCGGTTCTGGGCGAGATTGTTATATGTTAGCGCAGCTCGTCGGTGAAGATGGTTATGTCGTCGGCGTTGACATGACGGACGCGCAACTTGATGTTGCCAATGAACATATAGAATGGCACCGAGAGAAATTTGGTTTTAAGAAATCCAATGTTGAGTTTCTAAAAGGCTATATAGAAAAACTCGACGAATTAAACCTGCATGACGATAGTTTTGACATCGTCATTTCAAATTGTGTAATCAACCTCTCGACGGATAAAGCGGCAGTGCTCAACGAGGTTCATCGCGTGCTTAAACCCGGTGGCGAGTTTTACTTTTCGGATGTCTATGCTGATCGCCGCGTTCCTCAAGCGTTGGTTGATGATCCCGTGTTATATGGCGAATGTCTATCAGGCGCTTTGTACTGGAACGATTTTCAAAACCTTGCGAAGCAATGTGGCTTTGCGGATCCGCGCTTGGTTGAAGATCGGGTGTTGACCATTGAAAACAAAGATATAGAAAAATTGATCGGGCATATTGGCTTTTTTTCCGCCACCTATCGATTGTGGAAAATGAATGATTTAGAAGCGGCCTGCGAAGACTACGGACAAGCCGTGGTGTATAAAGGCACGATTGAGGGGCAGGAAGATTCTTACTTGCTCGATAAACATCATGTGATTGATACAGGCAAAATGTTTCCAGTTTGTGGGAATACTTATCGTATGCTACAAGAAAGCCGTTTAGCAGCTCACTTTGATTTTCATGGTGAAACGCAGACTCACTATGGCATTTTCGAAGGTTGTGGTTCATCACTCCCTTACGATTCTTCAAACATCATCCAGCCAGAATCGAACGGGAGCGGTGGTTGCTGTTAGGTAAGTTTTCTGCGGTATGGTCGTTAAGTTTCTATGCTGAATCGAACCCCTGTGGCAACTATCACAACCTTCGGGGTACGCGTTGTGCCAAAGTATTTCAATCGATCTAGTGCTTCAAACCTGCTTCGATAGAAGGGTAACGCAAACGAACTTTAAGTAGACGCTTCATTTTTGTATTGTCGATGCGTTTCGATTCAGCCAAATAGCCGATCATACCGGCACTTAATTGTTGCTGCGCTTCGGCGAGTGAGATTTGTCGCGGTCGGGGTAACTTTGCGTAATCGGCCACGGCAAAAAAGTACTCCGTCATCGAACTTGGCGCGTCGTCGGAAACATGGATAATTTCGTTTTTGATGGATAAGGTGAGCGCGGCATAACAGACTACAGCCAAATCATCGGCATGAATACGATTACTCCAGGGCGATTGGTCTTCAAGTAAGACAGGGGCTAGACTGCGTAAGCGTTTGAGCGGCAAGCGGTCGGCGGCGTAAATACCGGGCACGCGTAAAATTATAATATCTGTTGAGGTTTCTTGCGCCCATTGCGTGAGTGCTAATTCGGCTGCCACGCGGCGGTGAGCGCGATCAACTTGTGGGCGAACTGGGCGATCTTCATCAACCCACTCTCCGTCGCAATCTCCGTAGACGCCGGTGGTACTAATCAAAACAAACTTATCAATTTTTGAAGCGTCGATTGCCGCTAAAAATGCTTCAATGCGCGGGTCGCTTGATCCAGAAGATGGCGGCGGAACAGTATATAAAATGCGGCTGAACGGTGGGATATTGATGGCTTCTAGCGGGGCGTCCAAATCAATTCGCTGAGTTTCAATGCCAATATTTTGACAACTATCTTGCGAAGTTTGGGTTTTGACCACCGCGCGAACTGGAACATTTTGTTGGCAACAAAGGCGCGTCACCCGTAGGCCGATGTCGCCACAGCCCGCCACTACAATGGATTGCATCGCCAAGCCTTACTTCCAATCCTTGGGGTCGATATTCAGGGTTTTAAGTTTCCTATACAGATGTGTCCGTTCTATTCCAGACGCTTTTGCCACCGCCGATACATTGCCGTTATGGGCACTGAGATGGTGCTCAAAATAAGCTTTCTCAAATGCCTCGCGCGCGCTTCTTAAATCTTTTTGTATGTGTTCACTGGTCGGCGCAGCAGTTGTTTCGAGTGTGGTGAGGGCGGTTTCGGTGGTGCTAAGCACCGCGTTAATATCTTCAGCACTGATATTTGTTTCGCCCCCAATAATCAATAATTGCTGCACGCAGTTGACCAGCTCACGTACATTTCCCGGCCAGCTGTGTTGACGCAAGCGATTGGTCGAAGCCGTTGTAAGCGCGCGATAGGGCAGACTTTCATTTTGCACAAAACGGTCAATATAAAATTCCACGAGGGTGGGGATATCGTCAATGTAATTGCAAAGGGGTGGCACCTTAATGGGCACGACATTTAGGCGATAAAACAAGTCTTCACGAAAGCCACTCTTCTTCACTAAATGCTCTATAGGCCGCGTGGTACTGCTGATCACTCTAACATTCATATTAATGGAGGCATTGCCGCCCACCCGCATAAATTTTCCGGCCTGTAATGCGCTCAATAGCTTGGTTTGAGTTTGAGTGTCTAAGTCTGCGACTTCATCTAGATATAGGGTGCCTCCCTCAGCTTGTTCAAAGCAGCCGATCTGGGACGGGCTGGATTCATCTGAGCCAAATAAACGGCGCGCAATATTTTGCGGTGGAATCGCTGCGAGGCTGACTTCTACAAACGGATTTTCCCTACGTGCACTGGCACAATGAATCGAACGTGCAACCACGCCCTTGCCGCTACCGGCTGCGCCGTGGATCATCACCCAGCTTTGGGTCGAGCCGATCTTGCGAATTTTTTCGCGAAGTGCGGCCATGGTGTCGCTGGCGCCCACGGGTTTAGAAACAGGTTCTATTTGATTTTTAAGTTGATTGATTTGTTTTTCTTGCACACCACTTTGTAGTGCACGGTTGATCGTGACAAGAAGTTTGGCCGTTGTGAGCGGCTTTTCCAAAAAATCATAGGCGCCATACTGGATAGCATCTACTGCAGTTTCAACGGTGCCGTGACCCGAAATCATCACAACGGGTGTATTAATTTCTAGTTGCCGAATTTCTTTGAGCAAGCTTATGCCGTCAATATCGGGCATCCAAATATCAAGCAGTATCAGATCAAACTCACTTGCGCTTAAAGCGGCGCGTGCCAGTTCTGCATTTCCTGCGGTGGTGACGGCAAAACCCTCGTCCTCAAGAACGTCTTGTAAGGTGTCGCGAATGCCTTTTTCATCGTCAACGATTAGGATATGTGATTGTGCCATGATGCGCGTTTTAGTCGAGGGTGTTTATCGGTAGCCATACTTCTACTCGCCCACCATTGGAGTGATTGCTAGCGATTACAAAGCCCCCGTGTGCTTGAGCAATTCGCTTGACGATCGGCATTCCTAAGCCGGTTCCTTTGGCTTTCGTGGTGACATAGGGCTCAAACACATTTTCGATGATGTGCTGCTCGAAACCCTTGCCATTATCTTCAACGATTAATTTGACCCCTGCTTGGCTAAGTTGAGATTGCGGCTCAGTGGTGATCTCGACCAAGGCATTTTTTTGCCCCTCTAGGGCGTCGCAAGCATTGCCAATCAAATTATTGAGTATCTGACGAATACCATCTTGATCAAGCACCATTTTGGAGAAGCTTGGGTCTAAATTAAGCCTAAAGCTGATCGAATTTTCGGGCTGACGATGCAAGTCCACGACGTCTTCGATTAGTTGCTTGAGTTGTATCTCTGTCAGCGTTAGGCGTTCTGATCGAGCATAACTTGAAAAGGCATCGACCATGCGTTTCAAGGTCTGTACCTGTTCTGATATGGTTCGCGTTGAACGATCAAGCGCATCGCGCTCGCCTTCGGGGAGTTTGTCGAGATATTTGCGGCGTATGCGTTCGGCGGATAAAGCTATCGGCGTCAATGGATTTTTTATTTCATGCGCAAGGCGCTGCGCAACTTCACCCCAAGCAGCGTGGCGTTGAGCGTCAACCAAATTGGAGACGTCGTCGAATACGACCACCCAACCTGGGTCTAGCTGTTCGGATACGCTATCTTGTGCAGACAAAACTGACATTCTTACCATCAGGATTTGTTTCCCTTGCTTCGACTCTAGGGTAATTTCTTGTTCCCCGGTCTTGTGGTTTTGCATGGCTTTGTTCAAATGATCGCAGAAACGCTTTAGTTCAGCGTTGGCGATGCAGAGTTTGTCAACATTCCCGTCAGTAAATTCATTTAAGTCTATACCGAGTATTTCAGAGGCACGCGCGTTGTGGGTTTGCAGCCCAAACGTATGATCAAATGACATCACCCCCGATGAGAGGTTGCTGAGAACAGATTGTAAATAGGCGCGCTGTGTTTGTTCCTTAAGATGGTTTGCCTGCGCTTCGTCTTGTGCCTCTCTTACTTTATTAATCATGCTATTGAAGGAGCCCACGAGCAGGCCCAGCTCATCTTCGCTTTTAACAGGTAGCTGAGTTCGGTAGTCGCCCGAAGCAACGGCGCGGGTACCGACAGCCAGATCATTGATCGGTGCGACCAATCTACGGGATGCATACAGCGCTAGCCATAAGGAGATCAGCGTTGTCATGAGGGTAATTAGCGATAATGTCAGCAGGAAGCTCAATTTGAGCGGGCCGCGCAGATAGCTCAAGCGGTTGTATTCACTGGATGCTTTTTCTAAGCTATTACCCAGCCGAGAATAGCGCAGTGGTAATGGCTCGACGATTTGTAATACCCGAGATTGGGGATTAAATCCCGTCTCGGACACTGGGAATAAGAGTCGATACTGTAGCGCGCCGTTTGCCATGGGCTCAAGTTTAACCACGACATCACCATCGGTTGCTTTGCGAAGATCAGTTTTATCTGGCGAATCGGGAAACAGCGTGACGGCATTTAGCTTGCTCGACGCAATCGCGCGACCATTTTGTTCAAACAAATCCAGTTCAGCGTAAGCGCGTTCGCGTCGAATCTGATCGAGTAAGCGTACGACGTCAGTGTTGCTTGAGACTTTTGCAATTCTGAGAGAATCTTGGCGGGCTTGATCGACCAAATTTTGCTTACTTGCTTCCAGAAAACTTTGGCCTAGCAGTAAGGCGTCGTCTAACGCGCGCTCAATTTTATCGTCAAACCAACTGTCAATCCCACGGCCTAGAAATTGCGCGGAGAAAAAATATACCACGCTGATTGGGATAATTGTAAGCACGCTAAACAGAATGACAAATCGAACCATTAAGCGTGAGCCCAACACGCGTTTTCGATATTGCCTGACCAAACGCAAAAAGCTTGCAGCCAGGAATATCAGTAAAACGAAAATGCCCACGACATTGACGATAAGTAGCGAGGCGAACCAAGCGCCTTGGCCATCGGCATTTTGCGCAGTGAACGATAAACTAATGGTTGCGACTAGAAAAAAGGCGGAAACCGCCATCACTGCGGCAGGGTTGAGGAATTGCCGCAGTATCCTGAGAGATAAAGAAGGCAACTGCATTATGTATACGGCTTGGTCGACATGGGTTTAACTTTCGATAAGCCACTCATGCACGGCGCTTTTAAGGCGCCAACCAGACTTGACATAGGTGATGACGCGCAAGGGTGCTGGGAGGGCGGACTTGTTCAGGAGTATGCGCAGCTGAAGCTTATAGCCGTGCTGACTTGATGGCAGTGTGTCGCCCAAAATATCGGATTGAAAATAAAAGTTTTCAACATCCCTGAGCAGGGCGGTTAACGTGGAATAGGATTGACTTTCTTTTAGCGGGGGCCGTGATAGTACGTAGCGATCGGTTAGCGAGTGATAACTAATATCGTAATTGAACGACCATTGGGCGAGGCGTTCGTCACGCCAATAAGGGCGCGATTTGTACAAATCTAATTGGCTAGTCAGGCGGATACTCACCCCATTGTGTAAGGCCTCTTCAACGGGTTTACTCAGCTGCAAATCAAGGTCAGCATTGACCTCTAGGGTGGTTTGGTCGAATAATGCCTTGGCCTGATTGATAGAGAATTTCTGACTCCACGCAGCCTGTGAGAGCACGAAGACCAATAGACAGGCAAGGCCAAAACTCTGCATTAAGTTAGGCGGTTGACGATTAAGCATCCTTATTTACCTTTTTGTAATAGGGCGTAGAAAAAGCCGTCCCCGGCGTGAATCCCCGGCAATCGCTGATGACCATAGCCGCTGTCAATTCCAAGGCTCGACGGGAGTTTGATCGACTTTGCTTGCGGGTGCATTGCAAGAAATTTTTTAATACAAACATGATTTTCTTCCGGAAAAATAGAGCAAGTCGTGTACAGCAATTTACCGCCGGGCTTTAATATAAACCAAGCCTTTTCGAGTAAGCTAAGTTGCTGTGCTGCAAATTGTAGAGCATTTTCTGCTTGCCGGCGTAGCTTTATATCTGGGTGGCGGCGCATCACCCCTGTTCCTGTACACGGTACGTCGAGCAAAATTCGGTCAAAGGCTTGTTGATCCCACCATGATTCAGGATGTAATAAGCTTCCCGCAACAATATCGGCGGGGCAATTCGCGCGATCAACGTTCTCTCGTAAACGTGCCAAGCGTTCGGGCAAATCCAAAGCAGTTAAGCTCCTAAGCTTGGGGCGAGCTCAAAACAATGCAGGCTTTTACCCCCCGGTGCAGCGCAGGCATCCAATACGCGGTGTCCTGCTTTGATATCCAACAAGGGTGCAGCGAGTTGCGCGGATTCATCTTGAACGCTGAGGTGTGCGTGCTCAAAACCGGGCAATTTTCTGACGGATACTGGTTTTTCAAGCGTAATGCCCGACTCGCTATCTTGGCAGTTTTTTGCGGGCAGCTCCGCTGCACTTAAAGTTTTTAGCGCTGCTTCCCGAGATTGCTGTTGGAGATTGACGCGCAGGGTCATGGGCGGCTTTGCTTGAGTTTCGGTGATGATGGCGTCGAAATAGGTCGGCCAGTCTTCCTTGATTTTATTGAGTAACCAAGGTGGGAAGCTGCGATGATTCCAGCCTTCATCATGTATTGGCCGGTCTGCATCGAGGCGTATATACCCTCGTAATATTGCGTTGACGACGCTCGCTGCCCATTTTCGATTTAGCTCTGAGGTAAGCTTAACCGATTCATTGACAATGGCGTGCGGGGCATGCTGTGTGTAATCAATTTGGTACAGCGCGGTCACCAGCAGCGCATTTAAGCGACGGTCTTTGGGTTTAAATGGCTTTTTTAACTGTTGATTGATGGTGCTTAGATAAGCCAGATACCAACGAACCGAGCCGTAAACGATGTCTTGTACCATCCCCGACTCCGAATCTTTGATCATATGCCGATGCTGCTCTAAGGCCTCATCCAGTGAGATGCCCTGTTCACAAACTGCGTAGACGACGTCCACTGCGACGCGGCGCGCACTGTTCAAAACTCTTGGCCGACCTCTAGCGGGAAGCCGTTTAGGAAATCGCCAGCGGATAGGATTTTTCCGCCTGGTTTTTGTAGTTCGGTAATGCCAACAACCCCATCTCCACTACAGACATGAATACCTGCCGGAGACAATGCAACGATCTCGCCCGCCGAACCCTTTTGTTTAATGGAATCGACCACCGTCGCACGTAGTAGTCGAATAGCCCTGTCTTGCACCCCTGTTGAAACCACCGGCCATGGATTGAAGGCATGGATTTTATTGACGATCGCTTGGGCGGGCATTGTCCAATCGACCTGCGTTTCTTGCTTGCTCAACTTTTGCGCGTAGCTCACGCCAGCTGTAGCTTGCTCAAGCGCAGGCAACTCACGATTCAGCAATGCGTCCAAATTCTCGGATAAAAGTGCAGCGCCCAGAGTAGACAAGGTGTCGTGCAGGCTGCCTCCCGTTTCATTTGGGCGAAGTTGATATGTTTTGCAGCTGAGTACTGGTCCCGTATCCAAGCCTTTTTCCATCTGCATCAGACAAACACCCGACTGGCTATCTCCGGCCTCTATCGCACGCTGGATAGGCGCCGCCCCGCGCCAACGTGGCAGCAGGGAGGCGTGAATATTCACGCAGCCGAGACGGGGAATGTCGAGTACCGATTGCGGTAATATGAGCCCGTAAGCCACCACCACCATGATATCTGCTTGCAGGGTTTTTAATTGCTCTTTTACGGTGGTGTGTTTAAATGATTCTGGCTGAAAAATATCAAGCCCAGCCGTCAGTGCAAACTGTTTCACAGGACTTTGTTGCAATTTTTTGCCGCGCCCCGCAACTCGGTCGGGCTGGGTGTAAACAGCGACGATCTCGACTTCTCGCTGCTGCAATGCTTGCAAGCAGGGAACAGAAAACTCAGGCGTTCCGGCAAAAACGACGCGCGCTAAGGTCATATCATTTAAGTCTGGGTGGATCGCTAGTTTAGGCGCTTTTTTGGCGTGCTTCTTTGAGTAACTTTTTGCGAATACGATCCCGCTTAAGGCGCGACAAATAGTCGACAAACACTTTACCATCAAGATGATCGACCTCATGCTGGATGCATATCGACAGTATTTCATCGGCTTGAATCTCAAATGAATCACCTTTTACATCTTGCGCATTGATGGTCACGCTCTCAGCACGCGTAACGTCGGCGTATATTTCAGGTACCGATAAACAGCCTTCTTGTGTTTCAACGCTGCCAGACAGGTTGCTTAACACGGGATTGATAAAAACTTGTGGTTGATTTTTCTCTTCGGATAAATCCATCACCACCACACGCTGGGCAACATCGATTTGCACTGCCGCGAGGCCAATACCATCTGCTGTGTACATTGTTTGCGTCATGTCACCGACTAAGGTACTCAGTTTTTTGTCAAACTTCGTGACGGGCTGAGCCAGCTGTCTAAGACGTTTATCTGGGTAAGTTAATATTTCTCGTAAAGCCATGAATTAGAAATTCGGTTGAAATGATGTATGTAAGCATGGAGCTCAAGTGCTGAAAGTCAAGATTTAGGCTTAATGCATCACCCAGCTTCGTCAAATTCTCTATGCGCTCACTCGGTTTCGATTGTATCATCTAGCCCAATCTCATTAATCCCTTATCCATGTCCGCAAGCCCAATGACTGATCGTAGTATCGGTTTTAAGATTTCATTCCTCGCGCCTAAATATTGGCCAACATGGGGGTTGATTGGCTTTGTCGGGCTGGTGTCCAGTCTGCCTAGATCTCTCGCGATGCCCGTGGGGGATATGCTGGGTAAGTTGTATCGGCGCGCGAATAAAAAACGCGCTGGAATAGTGGAGACTAATCTGGCTTGGTGTTTTCCGGATCTGTCGGCACAAGCGCGCGAGCAAATGGCGGCAGATCATTTTCGATTTTATGGGCGCAGTATCATTGATTTGGGGCTAACGTGGTGGGCACCCAAGGCGCGTTTAGCGCGTCTCATAAAGTTTAGTCATGCACAACAATACCTCGATACAATTTCAAAGCATAACGTGATTTTGCTGCTACCCCACATGACGGGGCTGGATTGCGCCGCGGGATATTCGTCGATTTTACATCCATCGATTACCATGATGAATACGCAAAAAAACGCCTTGCTCAATTGGCGGTTGTGGAAGGGGCGAACGCGGATCAAACCCACCCGAATCGTGATGCGTAGTCAGGGCTTAAGACCTTTGATCCGCGCAGCAAAAAACCGTATAGCTTGTTATTACATGCCTGATCAAGATTTTGGCGAAAGCGATCTGACCGTATTTGCGCCTTTTTTCGGGCAGCAAACCTGTACCCTAACGACGCTCTCCTCAATGGCGAAATTAGCCAAAGCGAAAGTCGTGCCGATTTATCCGATCATGAATGAAGACGGAACTTATGAGGTCACGTTCGGCGCGGCGCTGGAGAATTTCCCCAGCGATGACCCGCTTGCTGATGCGCGCGCGGTCAATGCTGTGATTGAACGTTGTGTGATGCGAGCGCCTGCCCAATATATGTGGACATTTAAGTGGTTTAAAACACAGCCGGATGGTGGGGCATCACCCTATTTGGTATGAATATTTTGCTTATCAAGCAGACTTCCTTGGGTGACGTGCTGCACTCCACACCGCATATTCGCGCGATTAAGGCGCAATACCCCGATGCGCATTTAACGGTGGTCACGGCCAGCGGCAGTGCAGAAATTTTGGATGAGCATCCCGATATAGATCGACTTATTTTATTTGATTACGCGAAATTTAGACAGCTAGGACTTAAAGCACCGCGCGCAAGTTTAGCCTTGATTCGGGAGGTGCTCGTCCAAATCAATGCACGGGAATACGACTTGGCTTTTGATCTACAAGGCCTGCTGCGTTCGGTGATATTTTTATATCTTGCAAAGGCGAAAAGAAAATTCGTTAAAGGTCGATGGATAGGCTTGGGTGGGTTTCGCAATAAACAGCTACATGCCATTGAAGAAATGAGTGAAGTGTTGGCGCAGGCCGATATTGATGTACCCGATCAAAGCATGGAATTTCACCGCGCTAGTAATACGACCGTCGCCCTGCGAGCTGCTTTGTCTGCACACGATTTAACGGCGATTATCGATCACGAGGGCAGCGTACCGACGGTGGTGATGAGTCCGTTTACGCGCTGGCCCTCGAAAAACTGGGCCTTGGATAACTTTATTCAAACCGCACAAAAAATGAGTGAGATAGTCACCGTTGTGATCACTGGCGTCGAGCAGGACAGAGCCTTGATAGAGGATGCCCTGATAAGGCTGGCTGGGGGCAGTAAAAATGTTCACTGTTTAGCGGGTGAACTTTCTCTTTCAGAATTGGCAGAGTTGATGTCGCATGCGGGGTTGGTGATTAGCGGTGATAGTTTTCCAATGCACCTTGCGGCAGCTGTGGACACGCCGTTAATCGCGCTGTTTGGGCCGACCGATGAACGAAAAACAGGGCCCTTGTCTAGTCAAGCCGAAGTGTTACGACCCCAGCGCTGTGATCGTTGCGATAAGCCGAGTTGCCCGCGCGCCTGTCTCGATCAAATAGGCATCGAGGAAGTCGTGCGTTTGGCGACTGCTAAAATTCAGCAGAACTAAGCGGTCGAAACTTTAAAGTCTTGCGCAGTTTAGCCCTTGCTCGCGCTGAGTGAGCCACTTAGGGTCGCGTTGCGTGAAAGCGTGATTAATTTACAAGTCGCGCTGCCTGACGCTGGGCCAGAAAGGCTGTTGCCCTGCACGGTTGCTGTGATGGTGACATCACCTTTACATTCCACGCCATTTTCTGTTTGCGTTAACCTGAGTTTGACTTCGATTTGATTGCCGTTAATCACTCCACCAACGGTTTCGCCATCGATGGTTAAGGAAACTGTGCCGTTGGTATTCACCGTCACAGTCGTGGGGAAGCTGTCGCTACCGCTGATATCGTCGCCCGAGTACTGTACGTTCAAAACGCCCTGATATTGTCCGGCATACTGCGATGATCCTGTGCCGGAATCCCCCGTACTTGATCCTCCGCTGCTAGAAGAGATTGCTTTTTCGTCTTCGCAAGCCGCTAAAGAAGACACAAGCACGATGGCGAAAAATAGTTTACGCAGACTGGGTATCATTGTGAAATTCGTTATTTAAAGAAAATGTTGAGTCGTAGGCTGAATCTTGCCGACCTTGCTTTATTGAATAGCTTGAGGGGCATTACGATTTATACGCGTGGGTTTTGCAGCTTCGCCGCGATTAGCAGAAGCATTCTCTGACGAATCCTCACGTCGTGTAATCGGATAGCCCTTCAGTTTCAAGGCGTCTTCGATTCGATTCCGATCAAATCCGGTGATCACCTCACTGCCTACTGTGACCGAGGGTACGCGTACCGCACCCGCAATTTTGATGAGTTGTTGTTGAGCGATATGATTCTCTTCAACATCAACATTTTCATAGGGTATTTTATGTAGGTCTAATACGGTACGGGCCAAATCGCAGCTGCTACAGTCTGGTGCCACATAGAGAGTGACTGGGTTTTCACGGGCGGCCTTTGAACGATCAATATCAGGGTTTGACTGTGTGTTTGCGCCTTGATCTGAATATGATTTCTCTTCATATTTTTGCCCTGGCGGAGGCTGTTGATCCTGATACGAAACATTGCCGTCGGCGTCTGTCCACTTATATAAAGTCACTGCCGAGGCGGTGGAGCATAAGCCTATAAGCAATAACAAGGTACTTAGGATATGGCTTGTAGCAAGGAAAAACTTAGGCATCTCGAATGATTGGATCAGTATAAATTGATTGTACGGCATTATGCCGGATTATTCAGTCCAGAGTGTTCCATTAGCGCATCTATCTTTGGCTTGCGCCCGCGAAATCGCTCGAATAAAACCATGGGTGATTCGCTGCCCCCTTTTTCCAAAATATTTTCCAGAAATGATTGACCCGTTTGAGGGTTAAAGACACCTTCCTCTTCGAAGCGGCTAAAGGCATCAGCGGATAACAATTCGGCCCATTTGTAGCTGTAATAACCCGCGGCATAACCGCCTGCGAAGATATGTGAAAAGCCGTGCGCAAAGCGATTAAACGCGGGCGGTTTTACTATCGCCACCTCCTCGCGCACCTGTTCCAGTATGGCTTGAATATTAATATTATCGCGGGGTGCAATATGCAGTCTCAAATCGAACAAGGAAAATTCAATTTGTCGAAGCATCTGTAGGGCTGACCGAAAATTTTTTGCTGCGAGCATTTTTTGCAACAAGGCGTCGGGGAGCGGCTCACCCGTCTCAACATGGCCCGAGATAAAATCTAAGGCTTCGCGCTGCCAACACCAATTCTCAAGAAATTGGCTGGGGAGTTCAACCGCATCCCATGGCACGCCACTGATCCCTGCAACGCTGCTGACATCAATTTGCGTCAGCATATGGTGCAAGCCATGTCCAAATTCGTGGAATAGAGTCACGACATCGTCATGGCGCAATAAGGCGGACTGTTTGCCCACGGGCGCGGCGAAATTACAGGTCAAAAAAGCGATGGGGTTTTGCAAGTCGTGGTCAGTTTTTCGCCGATTAGCACAATCGGCCATCCACGCGCCGCCGCGTTTATTCTCGCGCGCGTATAAATCCAAATAAAACCAAGCACGCGTTTGATCGTTGCTGTCAAGAATTTTGAAAAATTGCACATCATCGTGCCATGTTTCGGGTCGTTTCGCACTCACAACTCGAATACCGAAAAGGCGATTGACGATCTCAAATAATCCGTCTAGCACTTTATCGAGCGGGAAGTAGGGACGCAGGTCCTCGTCTGAAATACTAAAGATATGTTGTTTGAGCTTATCGGCGTAATACATCGTATCCCAAGCTTCTAGTTGCTCGATATTCGAATGCTTGCGCGCGAAATCATTTAAGGTTTGATGCTCTTCTTGTGCGGCCTTTTTACAGCGTGTAGCCAAGTCTAGTAAAAACGTTTCAACTTCTTCAACGCTGTCAGCCATCTTCGTTTGTAAGGAATATTCTGCATAATGTTTGAAGCCGAGTAATTTGGCTTTTTCATCGCGCAGTTGAATAATTTCTTGCATGATATTGCTGTTATCCCACTTGCCCTCATCCGGCCCCAGCTCACTCGCACGAGTGGCATACGCCTCATACATTTGCGCTCGAAGTTCGCGATTATCGGCATAGGTCATAAACGGGATAAACGAAGGCGCTTTAAGCGTGAATCGCCAACCTTCTAGCTTAGCGTCTTCGGCGTTTTGACGTGCCGCCTCGATGGCTTGCTCGGGCAAGCCAGCCAAATCATCGCTTTGCGTGATATGTAAATGCCAGGCTTGGGTGGCATCCAATACATTTTGCTCATACTGATGACTCAATTTCACGAGCTGTTCGTTGATCTTTTTAAAACGACGCTTGTCTTTCTTATTCAATGCAACGCCAGAGAGCTCAAAATCACGAACCTCGTGCTCGATCATTGTGCGTTGGGCCTGCGATAGGGTTTTGAATTCATCCGCGCTGGCGAGAGCGCTGAATTTCTCGTACAGCGTACTGTTTTGCCCCAGTTCGGTCGAATAGGCAGATAGTAGCGCTAAGGCCTTCTCAACTTCTGCTCTTAAAAGATCGGAATCTTGGACCGCGCTTAAATGCGAAACAGGCGACCACATTCGGTCAATTTTTTCTCCGAGTGTTTCTAAGGGTTCCGTAAATTCTTGCCAGCTCGGCGCTTGATCATCTTGGCAGAGCAGTTCGACTGCGTGGCGGTTCTCCGCGAGGACATGCTCTAAAGCAGGTAGAATGTGCTCGGGATGTATTTTTGTAAACGCGGGGAAAGGCTTGTCAGACAGTAAGGGATTATTTTTCATCTTTAGTTTGTTCAATGAATCATTTGCGGCTTGCACTCAATGGGGGTCAATATTGGATAAGTGCTTAAGCACTGATATGCGATTGAAATGAATGAATTGCAAGCACTGCAAAGTTCAGCTATCGAACTTTATATGTGATCGCGTATCATAGACTGATTCAACAGTGCGTGAGCTTAACGAATTAGATAATGGCAAGAGATAAACAATACGACTATTTGGTGATTGGTGGCGGTAGCGGCGGCATCGCCAGTGCCAGACGCGCAGCGAGTTATGGCGCCAAAGTACTGTTGATTGAATCGGCAAGATTGGGCGGCACCTGTGTCAATGTGGGCTGCGTACCGAAAAAAGTAATGTGGACGGCAGCGCATCTTAATGAAAGCTTGGCGCTGGCAAGAGATTATGGCTTTGATGTGTCGGACACGCCTTTTAATTGGAATGCGCTCAAGCTAAATCGCGACGCCTATATTCAGCGGCTAAACGGGATTTACGCGCGTAATCTGGAAAACTCCGGCGTGGAACTTGTGCAGGGGTATGCAACATTCGCCTCGCCGGATGCCGTAGAAGTATCTGGAAAAGTATTTCGCGCACGTCATATTCTCATCGCGACGGGTGGCATGCCGTGGGTGCCTGATTTGCCCGGGGCAGAACTTGGCATCAGCAGTGATGGCTTTTTTGAGCTGGAGGCTCTCCCTAAACGCAGCTTAGTCATTGGGGCGGGCTATATCGCGACAGAATTGGCGGGTGTCCTGAACGGTCTCGGCAGTGATGTCACCTTACTATTGCGTAAACATCAATTGTTGCGCAGCTTTGACGAAAGTTTGTCATCAGGGGTGATGCAGGCAATGAGCAACGCTGGTGTAGATATTCAAACTTGTATACAGCTAGCTGGTCTAAAGAAAAACCAAGATGGCAGTCTCGCGGCAATGCAAGAAAGCGGTGAAACATGGGACAGTTACGATAGCGTTATTTGGGCGATTGGCCGTCGCTCCAATAATGAGGGTTTGAAGCTAGAAAAAGCCGGACTTAAAGCCAATCGAGCGGGCTTTGTCGAAACGGATGAATATCAAGATACCAAGGTGACGGGTATTCATGCGGTGGGTGATGTCACCGGGCGCGCACAATTGACGCCCGTGGCAATCGCCGCGGGTCGGCGTTTGGCGGATAGATTATTTGATGGTCAAACCAAGGCAAAACTTGACTACGAATTGATTCCAACCGTGGTGTTTAGTCACCCACCGATCGCAACAATAGGGCTGACGGAACAAGAAGCCGTTGACCAATTTGGGCAGGATGATCTAACGATTTACCGAAGCGAGTTCACGAATATGTTGTACGCTATGTCAGAGCACAAAATTAAAACCAGCATGAAACTAGTTTGTCAGGGCAAGCAACAGAAAATCATCGGCTGCCACATCATTGGCGAAGGCGCGGACGAAATGCTACAAGGCTTTGCCGTGGCGATAAAGATGGGCGCAACGAAAGCGGATTTTGACCGAACCGTGGCGATTCATCCAACGGCTGCGGAAGAATTGGTGACGATGGTTTGAGAGGTTGCTGTGCGGCCAGTCTAGGTGATAGATTATTTATTCAGTTGTACTAATAACAGGTTTCGAAATGGCAGTTAGAGGACAGCGTGTCTATCGCCGCAATAGCAGCGGTTAAATCATCAGCGATGAGGATAAATACACGATGGTGATGTTATCCCAATATCAGAAAATCAGCATTGGAAAAATCGCCAAACGGTATGGGCTAATTACCACGCAAGTCAGGGATATTTTGGGTCGACGGGTAACGGGAGGTGTCTGTGGTTAAGCGCAGCTAGACAATATCCTTATTCTATTCGGAGTATGAGGCGGTAGTGTAAAGAAGCGCTAAAAAAGAGTGCCTCGATATTAAATTGAGGCACCCCTATACACTCAAACTAAGATTTGAGTTTAGCGCTCATTATCCGCGTCCCATTCATAGAGGCTCACGTTTGCATCACTATCTTTGTCCATCTTCATGAAGTGAGTTTTGATAACGTTAAGAATCTCGGCTTCGGTCACCATGCCGTCGCTATTTAAATCAGCGTCTTTATGGCTGATTTCCATTGCTTGTACACTACCCAAAGCGGTGAAAAGAGAAGCTGCGATGAGTGATTTGCTTAGTTTTGAAACTTTCATTTTGATACCTATCATTAGTATTAAATAATTAAACTGTATTGCCCGAATTGGAATACAGCACGCTTTTAAACCGAAAAACTAGAAGATTTGAAAGCGTGCATATAGGATACAAATTAAGAAATAACGTCTATCACAGGCGGATATCAAAAAGCTAAAACATTCCTAACGAAAATGTAAATACCGTACTGGGTAGATTATTGCAGCTATGTTTTAGCCGAACCAGCCTGCCAACGGTCGGCGATATCAGCGATTGGCTAGAAAATCTCGTGCGAAATTTTCGTTTGGCAAGCTCGCGGGAACCCGCCCATCAGATCATCGGGCCTTGGATCATGGGTGAGCCATCATAGAAACGTGCATATCGAAAGCGCCTTAAATCATGCCCTGCGGCTTTGCCTTGGATCAGATCAGCGAGAATGCGCCCAACGGCAGGGCCAATGCCAAAGCCGTGGCCGCTCATGCCGGTCGCGATCCACAGGCCATCGATATTGGGCGCGCGGTCAATCACCGGCACAATATCCGGCAGGGTATCGATCATGCCCGCCCAGAGGTTCAAGATTGGTGCCTTGGCGATGATGGGGTTGCGCAATGCCATGCGCTGCGGAATAATTTTGAGTAGGCGCTTATCAGGTTTTGGGTTCAGTACACGATTTTTCTCAAAAGGGGATTGGGAATCTGCGCTCCATCTGTCTTTACGTATCCAATTACCTGGGTAATTTTTAGAAGATAAAGCCGCTATAGAGAGATGTCGCCAATGATCGAGTACGATGGGTACGTAACGGGGCGCATGGACAAATGAATCACGGTTGATTAGGTGCGTGAGGGAGTCAGTTAATGCTATGGAATAACCACCATCTTGGCGCTTTCGGTAGGCGATCTCAGAATCTGAACTGTTGCAGAAAATGCCCGCATCGCAGGGTGCAGTTTGTATTACGCTGGCACGCACAGTCAATTGAGGTAAGCCGATACCTAAATGATTGAGCAACAGACTCGACCAAGCGCCACCACAAATCAAAACTTGTTCACTCGCAACGCTGCCCATTTCAGTATGAACGGATTTGAGTTGGCCATTTTGATAATCTATGTCGCGTACAGCGCAATTTTCAATGATGCTTGCACCCTGCTCCTTTGCGGCATGGGCTAAAGTGGGCACAGCTTGCCAAGGCTCTGCGCGAGCGTCGCTGGTCGTGATAAGCCCGCTTTGCCAAGGGTAGCTTGAGTGATTCGTGAAAGTGCCCAATTGATTACGGCTGAGTCGCGTTGACTTCAAACCATGTTCGCCAGCGAGCTTAATCCATGCCGCGTGGGCAGCGGCTTTTTTGTCGGTATCCGCAAGGCATAACACCCCGCAGCGCTCGAAGCCCAGTGAATCGCCAAGTTGCTCGGCCCACCTTTGCCAGATACGCATGGATTCCATCATGATGGGTAATTCTGCAGCGTCACGCCCTTGTTGACGAATCCAGCCCCAATTACGGCTCGATTGTTCGCCTGCCACTCGGCCTTTTTCGCAAACTAAAACGCTTTTCCCTGCCGCACTAAGGTGCAAAGCGGCGCTGATACCAATGATGCCTGCGCCGACAATGACCACGTCAACTTTTTTAGGCAAAACTGCCTTGAAATGTTGGGGTGATTCAGCGGTGATCATAGCAATGAGGTTTGGCCATATCGATAGAGTCTCTGCTGGGTTTAATCTGCACCCGTGATTTGCCGTTGCTCACCTAAACCATCGATACGCAATTGCATCACATCATTTGGTTTCAAGAATAGCGGTGTCGGTTTTTTGCCCATGCCGACACCCGGCGGTGTGCCCGTTGAGATCAAATCGCCGGGGTGTAAAGTCATCAATTGCGAGAGATGTTCGATAATTTGTGCGATGCTAAACACCATGCTTTTTGTATTGCCCGTTTGCATCCTCTCGCCATTTATATCGAGACGTAAACCTAAATTTTGAGGATCAGAGATTTCATCGCGAGTCACCAGCCAAGGGCCAATCGGCCCAAAGGTATCGCAAGATTTTCCTTTGGTCCACTGGCCGGTCATTTTAGTTTGAAAAGTGCGTTCCGAGACGTCATTGACAATACAATATCCCGCAACGTAGTCCAACGCTTCATCTGCGCTCACATATTTTGCGGCTTTTCCAATCACCACGCCCAGCTCAATTTCCCAATCAGTGGTGGTTGATCCACGTGGGATCATCACCGTATCATTGGGCCCGACAATGGCTGAGTTGGCTTTCATAAATAGCGGGGGATGCTTGGGAACCTCCAATCCCGCTTCGGCGGCATGGTCGGCATAGTTCAGGCCGATACACATAAATTTGCCCACCGAACCCACGCAGGGGCCAAGTCGGGGATTGCCGGATACCCGTGGTAGTTCATTGGGGTCTAGCTGCTTCAAAGTTGCCAGCATTTCTGTTGACAAAGTACCGCTGCTGATATCGTCAACGTGTGCAGACAAATCTCGAATTTGTCCCTGCTCGTCGACTAGGCCGGGCTTTTCTGCGCCGATTTCTCCGTAGCGTAATAATTTCATAATAGACGTAATATTTTCTAGCTTGATGACTGGCTTGTGTGTTGGGTCGCGCGCTCAGATCGCACAGCCTAAATATCGCTTTTCCATCAGCAAAAAGAAACCGAATTATTTGAATTCTAAGCAAGTTTTAGGGAAGTGGTGAGCCCAGATAGTGTCTTTTAGCTGAAAAAGACAGAAGCATTGTATGTGAGTGTTTTTGGCTAGGTTGGTCAGCGCTTAGCTCGGCGCGAGACCCTATCTTTTAGCAGGCATGCTCATTACAATCACGCCCTTAAATTTCAATGTAGAATGCGCTATGGATTCAATGCTTAACATCGCTATTAAGGCTGCGCGCATCGCGAGTAAAGTGATGATTCATAATATCCAGCGTCTTGATCAACTTGAGATAGAGAAAAAGGGTCGGGCGGATTTCGTCAGCGAGGTGGATCGTCAAGCCGAAGAAATTATCATCCAAACGATTCATGATGCTTATCCAGATCACGGCATATTGGCTGAAGAATCGGGTGTTCATGGAGATAAAGATAAAAGTGAACACGAATGGATCATTGATCCATTAGACGGCACCACTAACTTCCTCCACGGTTATCCGGTGTATGCCGTGTCAATCGCGCTGCGCGTGAAAGGTGAATTACAAGCAGGCGTGGTGTATGACCCCAGTCGGGATGAATTGTTTTCTGCCAGTCGCGGCAAAGGCGCCCATTTGAACAATCGGCGTATTCGCGTGAGCGAGACGCGCCGGTTGTCTGATTCCTTACTGGCAACGGGCTTTCCTTATAACGAAATGCAATATTTGGAACCTTGGCTGGGCAGCTTTAAAGCACTGGTGCCACACGTTGCGGGTGTTCGGCGCGCGGGTTCAGCCGCGCTTGATTTGGCCCAAGTCGCGAGTGGACGATTTGATGGATTTTGGGAGTTTGGTCTTAAGTCATGGGATATTGCGGCGGGCGTTTTATTGATTCAGGAAGCGGGTGGGTTTTGTAGTGATATGCGGGGTGATCAGAAGATGTTAGACACGGGACATATCATTGCGGGTAATCCTAAGCTGTTTAGTAAGTTGCAAGCCCTGGTCAAAGAACACGCGAAAAGCCTCGACAATATTTAATACATGACGCCTAGCGTTTCTTCCGAGCACACCCCTATGATGCGCCAATATCTGCGCATTAAGGCGGATTACCCCGATACTTTGCTGTTCTATCGGATGGGTGATTTTTATGAGATGTTTTTCGATGACGCCAGGATTGGCGCTGAGCGCCTAGGCATTACCTTGACCGCGCGGGGCAAATCGGGCGGTGAATCCATTCCCATGGCGGGCATCCCCTACCACAGCGCCGATCAATACATCGCCAAGCTCATCGCGAACCAGCATTCGGTCGCAATTTGTGAACAAATTGGTGATCCTGCGACCAGCAAAGGCCCCGTGGAACGCGCTGTTAAGCGAGTCATTACGCCGGGCACAGTGTTGGAAGATAACCTGCTAGAGGATCGGGAAGATAATTTTATTGCAGCGGTATTAAGGCAGGCAACTAAATCGAATCACGGCGATGGCTCAAACTTTGCGCTGGCAATTCTAGATTTAAGTTCGGGGCAATTTTATGCCCAACAATTAGAGGATAAACCTGCCCTACTTGCAGAATTAGCAAGACTACGACCCGCGGAAATCATATTCCCAGAAGAATGGGTCGAGCTTCAATCCCTTATTGAGTCTGCGAATCTTCGGACTTGTGTGCACGGCCTGCCCGGATGGTATTTTGAGTTGGCGCGCGCTGAGGACGCCTTATGCCAGCACTTCAAGGTTAATAACTTAGCTGCTTTTGAGTGTAAAACATTTCCCCTGGCAACGCGTGCAGCAGGTGCGATGATGCAGTATGCGGCGGAACTCAAGCTAGAGCAGCTCGGCCATATCCATCATCTTGAATTTCAGCGCGGTAATCAAACTTTACACCTCGATCAGGTCAGTCGGCTTAATCTTGAGATCGAACAGAGCATTAACGGCAGCACTCAGCACACGCTGGTTGCGCATCTGGATCGATGTATGACCCCAATGGGTGCTCGGCAACTACGCCGCTGGATAGCGAGCCCCATTCGTGATCGACAAACACTGCACCATCGCCATGATATTCAACACGAACTTACACAGGCGGGATTGCTAGACACGCTGCAAACTGCATTGAAGCCGATCGGCGATATGCAGCGCGTGGTCTCGAGAATTTCAACTGGCCATGCGCGGCCACATGATTTTGTTCGTTTGCGCTTAGCCTTGTCGGCGGTGCCAGATTTTAAGCGCTTAGGCAGCGACCAAACACCGATTCTGTGCGAACAGCTCAATACCTTGCGTGATTTTTCCAGTCTACACCTTTTACTTGAGCAAGCAATTAAAGACGAACCGGCAGCGGTGATTCGAGAGGGCGGAGTCATAAAAGACGGCTATGACGCTAAACTCGATGAGTACCGACATTTGCAACGAGATTCCGGCGAGTATTTGCTGGCGCTAGAAGCGCAAGAGAAACAAACGACTGGCGTGGAAACCTTGCGGGTGCGCTATAACCGCGTGCATGGCTATTATATCGAGATGCCCCGGTCACGCGCGGAACAGGTACCCGAGCATTATGTTCGTCGTCAAACGCTGAAAAACGCTGAGCGCTTTATTACCGAGGAGCTAAAAACCTTTGAGGATCGTGTGCTGAATGCCAACGAACAAGCCCTCGCGCGCGAGAAACAGTTATACCAAGGGGTGATGACAGAGGTATTGCCACATTGTATCGCCTTGCTCGAAACTGCCCAAGTGCTGGCCGAGTTAGATGTGTTGGCAAATTTCTCGGAACGCGCGCAAAGCCTTAATTTGCATGCCCCGCAACTGAACGATAGTAAAGCCATTGATATTCGTGGCGGGCGACATCTGGTGGTTGAACAAAGCTTGACTCATCCGTTTATCGCCAACGATAGTGTGTTCGATGAAGCACATCGAATGCAGCTGATTACGGGGCCAAACATGGGCGGGAAAAGCACTTATATGCGACAGACCGCGCTGATCGTCTTGCTTGCACATACGGGCTGTTTTGTGCCTGCGGTAAGCGCCGAAATCGGTACGGTGGATAGAATTTTTACCCGTATCGGCGCTGCCGACGATTTAGCCGGTGGTCGTTCAACGTTTATGGTTGAGATGACCGAAATGGCGCATATTTTGCGTCACGCCACGGATCAAAGCTTGGTACTGGTTGATGAAATTGGTCGCGGTACCAGTACCTTCGATGGTCTGGCGCTGGCTTGGGCTTGTGCGAGTTCCTTGGCTGAGACAACAAGATCATTCACCTTGTTTTCCACACATTATTTTGAATTAACAGCGCTGGCCGAGCAAATCGACGGCGTGGAAAATAAGCATTTAGATGCCGCAGAGCATCAACAGAAAATCGTATTTTTGTATAAGCTTAGGTCGGGCCCTGCGAGTAAAAGTTACGGCATTGCAGTCGCCAAGTTAGCGGGGCTTCCCCACGCGGTGACTGCCCTCGCACAGACTAAATTGGCGTCGCTCGAGACAAGTCGGGAAACCGGTGCGGGGCAAAGCGCGATTGCTTTTGATACTGATTCGGCTGTGAGTGCTCAAACCCAAGAGTTGCTCGAACGATTAGCGCAGGTGGATCCTGATGCGCTCAGTCCGAAGCAGGCGCATGACTTTTTGTGCGAATTGATTGGCTTACAATCTGAAGATGGCTAGTACACTGTCCAGACCAAATTGATTATAAATTCGCGATTCGACTTGAAAACGACGAAATGATAGATATATATAGCGTCATTATCTCGCTATAGTCTTAAGGTGGCACGTCTAATGCAAAACGCTGGAGTAAAATAATGACCTACGTTGTCATCGAAGCTTGTATCAAGTGTAAATACACGGATTGTGTTGAAGTCTGCCCCGTGGATTGTTTTCACGAAGGGCCAAATATGCTTGTGATTGATCCCGAAGAGTGTATTGATTGCAGTTTATGCGAGCCGGAATGTCCCATCGACGCAATTGTCGCGGAAGACGATTTGCCGGACGACCAAGAGGAGTATTTAGCGCTAAACGAGGAGTTGTCGCTTATCTGGCCCGTGATCACAGAAATGAAAGATTCTCCACCAGACGCCGAAGAATGGGAGACCAAGAAAAATAAACGCCAATTTTTGGAACGTTAATCGCGCTCTAGAGCCAAGCTGAACAAAGAAAAGCCGGCGATGAAGCCGGCTTTTTTGTTGGCAAGGGTTTGTGCTGCTTTCGTATTTACTCCCCTTTGGCAGTCGCTTGTATAGGTGCAATACCGAGACTGGCCAGTAGTTTACTGGCTGGAAGATATCCGCCGATAATGGTGCCATCGTCGACCACGATGGTTGGCGTACCTCTTACCCCGACCTGTTTGCCAGATTCGTATTGACTCGAGACAGGGTTTGGATCGCAACTGACTTCAGAAATAGTGTTGCGCAGCTTGGCGTCGTCCATCGCCGCATTTTGATCTTCAGCGCACCAGATCGAAACAGCTTTATTGTAACTCGGTGTGTTAATACCAGAACGTGGATACCATAAGTATCGAACTTTGACGCCATTGGCTTGTAGGGTAGGTACTTCTTCATGTAGTTTTCGACAGTACGGGCAATCCACATCCGTATAGACCGTAATGGTGCGTTTGTTCTCGGGGGCCTCGAAAACGATCATTTCATCCTCGTTGATCGCATTGACGACCCCTAAGGCTTTTTTCTGCTTTAGTTCTTCGGACAAGCTGATATTACGTTGTGTATCGAATACATCGCCCAATAGCATGTGCTTGCCAGTCAGGCTGACAAAAACCACTCGGTCGCCCAGATCGGCTTGGTATACGCCTGGCATTGGCGATTCAATGATACTAATCGCTGCGCGCCCGGGCCCGAGTAATTCAGACAGCGCTTTGTTGATGTTTGGGGGTACTTCGGCGAGTGTAACGTTTGCGATCAACGCTAAGCCGATGCTCAGGGCCAATGGGATACGCGTGAAAAAATGGGAGGATGTACTGTTCATTAAAAATTCCGATAATAATTAAGCGCTATGCACTTTGTGGGGGTACTTAGACGATTAAGAAATGTATGTTTCATTCCGCTATACACGCAGCTGCGCGAAGGGTGCGCAATTATACGATATAGATCAAGGTGATCGCCATGCATATGACCCCTTTAATCTCACTTGGTTCCCCCGAGGATAGCGCGCCTATGTTAAACGTTTGATTAAGCTTGAGGTGTCCCATCTTGCGCCACCCATTGCTTGAACCTGTGCGTAATAGTCATCGACGATTTCGGCAATGGGAATGTCGGCATTGATCTCACGCGCTTGCGCGATACACAGGCCTAGGTCTTTGCGCATATGATCCACTGCAAAACCAAAATCAAATTCACCGTCGATCATGGTGTGACCCCGGTTCTCCATTTGCCAACTTTGCGCAGCGCCCTTGGAAATTACTTCCAGTACGCGCCCAGTATCAAGCCCTGCTTTTTGCGAAAAGGCCAGACCTTCAGCCAGTGCTTGAACCAGCCCAGCCACGCATAGCTGATTGACCATCTTTGTTAATTGCCCTGAGCCGCTATCACCCATCAGCGTAACGGCTTGTGCATAATGTTTGATCACAGCTTCTGATCGGTCAAAGGCATCACTATCACCACCAACCATCACCGTTAAGCGGCCGTTTTGGGCGCCCGCTTCGCCCCCAGAAACCGGCGCGTCTAGAAACTGCGCGTTGACGGATTGTGCCGCGAGGGCCATTTTTTTTGCAAGTTTTGCGGAGGTTGTGGTGTGGTCAATAATGATCGTACCGGGCTTTATCGACGAGAGAACGCCAGATGCGTCCGTGAGATTTGATTCAACACTCTGATCATCGCCTAGACACATCATCACCATTTCCGCTTCTGCAACTGCGGCCGATAGGCTTTCCGCGACCGACCCAGAATAACAATTCGACCAATCCGCAGATTTTTTGACGCTGCGATTGAACACGGTTACGGCATGCCCCGCTCCGGCTAAATGTCCGGCCATCGGCGCGCCCATTACGCCGAGCCCAATGAACGTTAGCTTGTGTTTTTGCATGACTTAATTCTTCCTGAGTTGGGGAAAATGCGCGAGCCTAGCCAGGCTTACTCTACGCGTCTTAGCAGAATAAGCGCAACAAACAAGAAAACCATCACCGGCAAGGTTGCGCCGAGCAAAGGTGATAAATCAGTCGCCAAAACAACATAGCCAAAGCCCTTGTTCGCAGCGTAAAAGCCCAGCCCTAACATGATACCGAGGAACAGACTTTTTCCGAGATTTCCCATGCGTAGGTTGCCGAACACGAAAGGTATCGCGAGTATGACCATCACTGCAGTTGACAAGGGTAAAACCAATTTATTCCAGAAAGCCAATTCGTAGCTATTGGTTTTCTGGTTGTTTTCCGATAGATGCTGGATATAATCTTTCAGCTGCCAGATAGATAACTGCTCGGGTTGAATCAAAAAAGCCGTCAGTATTTGTGGTGTCACGTCGGTATTCCAAAAGGCGGTTTCTAGCTTTTGTGGGGTGGCCTTATCATCCAAGCCGATCACGGTTTGGGTAACACCTTCGATCAACCATTCCTGTCCATCGAAGCGGCCTTCTTTTGCATAGACCAATGAGCGCAAACGCTTATTCTGATCAAATTCAAATATCTTGATGCGCAATAAACTTAAATCCGGCAATACCTCTCCGACGTTGACATAGGTGGTCGCATCGCGCATCCACAAGCCAAAGTTGGTTTGTTGCTGTACATTCTCCTGCAAGGCTTCAGCCCGATTGCGCTCAGCTTGTGTCTCGGTCCACGGGGAGACGACTTCCCCAATTAATATAGCGATGATGACAAAAAAGCCGCCAGTCTTGAGCACTGCGCGAGTGATTTGCATGATCGAAATGCCGCTACTGCGCATGACGATTAACTCGGAATCATTGGCTAACACCGATAAGCCGAGGATTGTGCCCAATAAGGCTGCCATCGGAAATAGTTCGTACAAGGTGCGAGGAGCCGTCATGATGACGTATTTGATTGCGTCAAGTAGCTTGTAGCTGCCCTGCCCGATATCGGAGAGCTGATCTATAAAGTTGACGAATAAAAACAATCCCAACAAGACCATCAACACCAGCATTGTCTGGTTGAGGATCACACGGCCTAAGTAACGTTCAAGTATTGCCATTAGGTGCGCCTCATTCCAGGCAGCATGGGTTTATCTGATACCTTCCGGCTAAACCGATATACCGCCCAAGCAGCAAAAGTAATGTGGACGAAATACAAGCCAAAGTGCGGATCAATTGAGCCGCGTCGGATCATTGAGACCGCAACGCCCAGAAAATTTATATAGGCAAAGTAAGTGAGTAATGCGACGAGCATCCCCGGCAGTCGAGACTGACGATAATTGATACTCGCAAAAGACAATGCCATGAGTGTCATAATTGGGATGGCCAATACGTGTGCGATTCGCCAATGGAGTTCACCAATGGCCGTTCGGTGATCGCTACCCAGTAACTTCTTGCTGGAGTACGATTGAACGGGGAAGGCATACTGGGTGCGTCGGTTTTCCTTTATTCTTAGCGCGTAGGTCTCGAAGTTCATCACCGCGTATTCGCTTTCACCCGGCGCGCCCTCATAGCGCGTGCCGTCCTTGAGGACGAGAAACTCGTCTTGGGTAAATTGATCGAGCGTTTTGAACCCGTTATTCGCGACAACAACGCCTTCCTTATTGCCGCCGTTGTATACAAACACGTCTTTGTATTGTTTGATTTCTTCGCTAAAATTTTCGACAAAGTAAACTCCTCGGCCGCTGCGCGTTTCGGTAAACACCCCCGGTGTGACGCCTGCTATATCAGACCGATTGCGAAAATCTTCCTCGATAGTTTTAGCGATTTGCGCGGACAGTGGGCCCAAATATAAGGAAAACATGGCGGTGATTAAGCCAACAATCAGCACCAAAATAGACGCGGGTTTAACGAAGGTAAAAGCACTCACGCCACAGGCTTTAATCACGATGGTCTCGTTATCCCGAGACCAGCGATTTTGTACCAGCATGATCGAGACAAACATCACCAAGGGAATAATGATATTGAAGTTGCCGATGAGTTTTAACACCAGCAGCGTGAGTACGCTGTCGAGCGGGGCGTCGCCTTCAACCGCGTCGCGCAATATATTTACGACGCGTACGGCCATAAAAATCGACACCAAGATGGCCATCACTGCGCCAACGGTAGATAAGACTTCACGGACAAAGGCGCGATGGATAATCATGGCTTTACAACAGGGGACATCACTGGGAGTAGCTTGGTTTCGTCATCATACCGAACGAGATGGGTATGTGATTGAGACTTATCTGCACTCTTTCCCGGTCAGCAATTTCTTGTGGGCTTGCGAGTAATTTAACCATCAACGGGGATTGGGCTCCTGATATAATTTGCTTTTGTAGGGTCGAGCGGCATGGCCGCCTTTGAATCAAGCCGCTGTTGGCTTGTTGAATCAGCCCATTTTACCCCAAGCCATCCTGAGATGGCGTACTTTAGTTCGGAGAGACTGTGAAATTCCCTGTAAGTACTTCATCGCTAAATTCCTTAGACACCGCCTGTTTAATTGTATTCCTTTCAAGACAAAACGATAAGGCCGTGCTGTCGCCCTTCGGGCAGTCAGTCGATGCTGCTGTAAATGGACAGCTCAGTCGATTACTTGATCGCGATCTACTCAAGGCAAAACGTGAACATATCGATTTTTTGTTGGATGTGGAGGGTTTAAAGACGGACAGCATCATGCTGGTGGGGATGGGTGATGCGGATGAACTAGATATACCTAAAACGCGCAAACTGTTCGGGTCCGTGGTTTCCAATCTTAGCAAGCGTGATATTGAAAATGCGGTTGTATCGCTCGTAGACTTTTGCAGTGCGACGGATCGAGACGATGTCTCAGATCAAGCCGTTTTCGCGCAATGTCTAATTGAGTCAGCATACGCCAGCCAATATCGATACACCGAGACCAAGGGTAAGGCTCAAAAGAAATCTGATGACAAAACCGATCACTCACTAGAAATCGCTTTATGGGTCGACGACGCGAGGCATCAAGGAACGATTGAGCGTCACGTCGCGATCGGTCAGGCGGTTGGCGCAGGTACCAATCTTACGAAAAATTTGTCGAATCTGCCGGGGAACGTGTGTACCCCAACCTATTTAGCCAACGCGGCTCAAAAAGTGGGCAAAGCGCACTCCATGAATACGACTGTATTGGATGAAGCGAAAATGAAGAAGCTCGGCATGGGCGCTTTATTGTCAGTCTCGAAAGGCAGCCGAGAACCCGCCAAATTGATCACCCTTGAGTATGAAGGCGGCAGTAAAAAACAGGCGCCTATTGTGTTGGTCGGCAAGGGTCTAACCTTTGATGCGGGGGGGATTTCCCTCAAGCCTGCGGCCACCATGGATGAGATGAAATATGATATGTGTGGCGGTGCAACGGTCTTGGGCGTGATGCAAGCCGTGGGGGAGCTAAAATTACCGATCAATGTGACGGGGGTGATTGCCAGCAGTGAGAACTTACCCGATGGCGCAGCGAACAAGCCGGGCGACGTGGTCACCAGTATGAAAGGCTTAACAATCGAAATTCTAAATACGGATGCTGAAGGTCGTTTGATTTTATGTGACGCCTTAACCTATGTTGAGAGATTTAAACCGGCGGCAGTGATTGATATCGCCACCCTCACCGGGGCGTGCATGGTGGCGCTCGGACAACAAGCGAGCGGCTTGTTTAGCAATGATGATGATTTGGCGGATGCTTTGCTAGAAGCCGGAGAAACCGCTGGTGACCGCGCTTGGCGAATGCCGGTTTGGGATGAATATCAACCACAGCTTAAGAGTAATTTCGCTGATCTTGCCAATATAGGCGGGCGTTTTGCGGGCGCGGTCACTGCGGCGTGTTTTCTCAAGCGATTTGCTGAAGAGTATAAGTGGGCGCATCTGGATATCGCGGGGACGGCTTGGAAAAGCGGCGCAAACAAAGGCGCGACTGGCCGCCCTGTTGGATTGCTCATGCAGTATTTATTGGATACCCTAAAGCCTTAAGTATTGTGAGTACGCGAGTGGACTACTATTTGCTGGATCAGTCAGCACCCGAGGCGGTGTCGAAATATGCCTGCCGATTGCTAGCAAAAGTGTACGATGCGGGCTTGAAAACCTTTGTGCTGACAGATTCCCCTGAACAAGCCGAGCAAATCGATCAAATGCTCTGGACCTCTTCCGATGCAAATTTTGTGCCGCATACTCAGTTAGAGAATCTGGCAAAAGACGATCCACTGACCCAAATTGTGATTGGAGATCAATTGCCCCGCAGCCTGAAGATTATGAGGTCTTGGTTACACTTAAAACCGACAATGCTCAACTGGGTGAGGGGTTTTGCGCGGGTAGCTGAGCTTGTTTCATCTGATGAGCTAAGTAAACAAGCCCGCGCGCAAACGATACGCTGCGTGGAAACAATCCAACGCCGAGCTCAATACCCATCACATAAAAATTTGAAGGGCGTTTTCAGTTGGGCACATGGTGTCTGATGCCTAGTTAGCCTTATTTCAATTTAAATCATCATCCATGAGTCTTGCCAAATCTTACCAACCCGCGAAATAGAACAGAGTTGGTATGAATACTGGGAAAAAAATGGTCATTTTTCGCCCTCGGGTGAAGGTGAACCTTATTGCATCATGATTCCGCCGCCCAATGTCACGGGGCGTTTGCACATGGGGCATGCTTTTTCCGATACGATACAAGACACTTTGATTCGCTATCACCGCATGAAGGGCGATAACACGCTTTGGCAGCCGGGCACCGATCACGCAGGCATTGCCACCCAGATGGTGGTCGAGCGATTGATCAATCAAGCGGGCAAAACGCGCCACGATTATGGCCGTGAAGCCTTTACCGAGAAAATATGGGAGTGGAAAGAAGAATCGGGTGGCACCATCACCCAACAACTCAGGCGCATGGGCGCGTCGGTTGATTGGGAGCACGAGCGCTTTACCATGGACGAAGGCTTGAATGATGCGGTAAAAACCGTGTTTGTTCGGCTACATGAAATGGGCATTATTTATCGCGGCAAGCGCTTGGTGAACTGGGATCCGGTATTGCTCACAGCCGTATCAGATTTAGAGGTCATCAACGAGGAAGAAGAGGGCTTGATGTATCACGTTCGTTATCCGATGGTGGAAAGCGATGCCTTCATGGAAATCGCCACCACACGACCGGAAACCATTCTCGCCGATGGCGCTTTGGCGGTACACCCAGACGACACGCGATTTGACGACCTGATCGGCAAAATGGTGCATGTGCCGATGACCGACCGCATCATTCCGATCATACGAGATGAATATGTTGATCCAGAGTTCGGTACGGGTTGCGTCAAAATTACCCCTGCGCACGATTTTAATGATTGGGAAGTGGGTACGCGACACGACATGGAAATCATTAATTTGCTCACCCCCGATGCGAAGATGAATGACAATGCGCCCGAAGCTTACCGCGGCATGGATCGTTTCGACGCGCGTGACAAAATCGTCGAAGATTTAACCGCCGCGGAATTGATGATTAAGATCGACAAGCATCAGCTCAAACGACCGCGCGGCGACCGATCGGGCAGTGTTATTGAGCCGTATTTGACCGATCAATGGTATGTCGATTTAACCCGCGATGTTCAGGACGATGGGCGACCCGGCGGCAAGGCGGTGATCACTGACCCTGCGATTGCAGCAGTTCGATCCGGCAAGATTAAATTCGTTCCTAAAAATTGGGAAAATACCTATTTCCAATGGTTAGAGAACATTCAAGATTGGTGTATTTCGCGCCAAATTTGGTGGGGACACCGCATTCCAGCTTGGTATGATGATGCGGGCAATTCCTATGTGGCAGATTCCGAGGCAGCGGTGCGCGAGAAGTATGACATTGCTGCCGACATCGCATTGCGCCAAGATGACGATGTGCTTGATACTTGGTTTAGCTCGGCCTTATGGCCATTTTCAACCTTGGGTTGGCCAGAGGAAACGGATCGACTCAAGACCTTTTACCCCACCAATGTGTTGGTCACGGGTTTTGATATTATCTTCTTTTGGGTCGCGCGAATGATTATGGCCGGGGTGGTCTTTATGGAAGAAATTCCCTTTCAAGAAGTGTATATCCACGGCTTGGTGCGTGATTCACACGGCAATAAAATGTCGAAGTCGAAAGGTAATGTGTTAGACCCGATTGACCTGATCGATGGCATTGAGCTAGACGCCTTGCTGGAAAAACGTAGCGAAGGTTTGATGCAAGATCATAAGCTCGCGAACATTATCAAACAAACCAAAGAGGATTTTCCAAACGGTATCGCGGCTTACGGCACTGATGCCTTAAGATTTACCTTCGCCGCGATGGCCACCAATGGCCGTGACATCAATTTTGCAACAGGGCGAATCGAGGGCTATCGTAATTTTTGCAATAAAATTTGGAATGCCGCGCGTTTCGTGTTGATGAATACCGAGGGGCACGATTGTGCAGCGGATCATGACAACTACAAGCTCACGACAGTGGATCGATGGATAATTTCGCGCTTGCAGGACGCCGAAGCTGAAGTGGTACGCGGCTTTGATGCCTATCGCTTTGATCGCTCAGCAACTGCGATATACGAATTTATTTGGAACGAGTACTGTGATTGGTATCTTGAGCTGACCAAACCTGTTTTAAACAGTGATGCGACGGCAGCCGAGATAAAAACAGGGACACGCCGAACCTTACTGCGCGTGCTCGAGACGTCGATGCGATTGGCGCATCCGATCATGCCGTATATCACCGAAGAAATTTGGCAGAAGATCGCGCCGCTGACGGGCAAAACAGGGGAGACGATTATGCGCGAGCCGTTCCCCGTTTCAGAGACTAGTTTGCGATCTCATGAGGCCGAAGCAAGCGTTAAATGGGTGCAAGATTTTATTTTAGGAATACGCCAGATTCGCGGTGAGATGGATATTGCGCCGGGCAAGCCCTTGGATGTGTTTCTCGTCAACGCGTCAAGCCAAGATAAGACCGAGGTGTTAGAGCATGACGTGTTGCTAAAATTCGTCGGCCGCATCAGCGCGATAAACTTGCTGAATAATGAAACGGACGCACCCGAATCAGCGGTAGCCTTAGTGGGGGATTTAAAAATACTCATCCCTTTGGCTGGGCTGATAGATAAAGAAGCGGAGTTGGCGCGCTTAAACAAAGAGCTTGAGAAAACCCAACATAATCTAAAGCGCACACGAGGAAAACTAGAGAACAAGAAATTTACCGACAAAGCACCCGAGCAAGTCGTGCAAAAAGAGCGCGATAAGCTTGAACAAGGCGAGCGTTTAATTGCGAATCTAGGTGAACAAATCGAGAAAATTAGACAGTTGTAGTGTCAAGCGTTTGTGCGCTCATTGGCTGTAATATGAGCTAAAGAGCCATCACCATACGAACGCTGAACTTTTGAAATCACGATATGATAACCATCGTACCATTTTGAATACTGTTGTTTAGCTTCGAGATGCTTTGGGTGTTGTGAGAATGTTTTAATGGATTCTTCAGTTGCCCAATAGTAGGTGGAATTAATTTTCTTGCCATCAGCAGATTCCCATACTTCTTTGCCAATATAGCCCTCCATAGACTCTGCGATTTCTTGAATAGCCTTATCCAAGATATGAAACTGTTCATCATATTTTCCGGGCTTGAATATAAATGCGACTGAGTACATAACTATTTAAAACGAGTGTTTTCCAAGGGTGCTATTTTGCCTGTTAAGCTAGCCAGTAATTTGTTTAATAGCGATTTAATGATCAGGGTTTGGATAGGGCAATGGACTGATTTAACTTCTAAAGGTGTGTTAATGCTCTACGCCTGATCAAGGAAAGATCGGATCAACTGCCCAGTTTCTGTCGCTTGCTCCATATGAATATGATGTCCGCCTTCGAGGTATTCGACCCTTACATTTTTGAAAAGGGCGAGGCAACGATCAAGGTCTGATATTTTTTGAACAATACCGCGGCTTGCGAGTACGAGCAAAACAGGCTGTTTAACGGCGGTGATAAACGCATCGATTTGTGATGGATTGAGCATGATCGGCGAACGGAAAGTCAGCCTAGCATCACTGCGAAGTCGATAGCCGTTCGGTGTTTCTTCGGTGGCGTATCGCATGAGCAGCTCGGCATTTTCTTTTGTTTGTGGAAAAGGGCTGGCTGCCAAGCGAGCGGCGACTGCGGCGCGTAGACTTGGAAACAATTTTTGCCTATTTTTATCCCAGCCAGCAAATTGATTGAGTGATTGCTTGAGCATGGCAGGGCCATCTTCGGCTGTTCGAGTCAGTGGGTGTAGGGCATCAATCATGGTGAGGCTTTCAATCCGCTCGGCCAAGGCACTGGCAGACAGTAAACCGATTGCACCGCCCATCGAGTGGCCGACCAAATGACATTGCTGCCAATCCAGAGCATCTAACATTAAGCCAACATCACGAACATAGTCAGTATAGTGATACATTGCGTTTTGGTCGCGGTGTGCGCTCTGGCCGTGCCCGATCATATCGACCGCCACGCATTCGTATTGTTCAAGCTCGGGGAAAAGGGGTAGAAAGCTGGCACGGTTATCCAGCCATCCATGTAGACACAACAAACGAGTTTTAGAGGCAACGCCGTTGTGAATGATTTTAATTCTGCCAATGCTTAAGTCTAGATATTGATGGGGGTAGGGTTTCACGTGTTTGGGTACCGGGGCTGGAAAAAATGATAAATAAGACTTATTATTGCCATAAATACTATAATATATTGCTAATGCATTTCAAGCGCTATTCAATGCTTGGCTTCGCAGCTATACATTCAATATTTCAAACTATTATCGTTCCGCCTGTCTTATGTTTTGATAGGCGCCGTGCTTTTTTTACCGACTCATTATGACAGAAAATAAAACGCCAACGCTCGAATCATCCGTGGTCGACACGGTCAGTTTGAAGCGAAACGAAACCCAGCAGGAATGGCAAATGGATGTACGCAGCCCGACCATGGGGCCGGATGTGGTGGATATTCGTAGTTTATATCGCGAGTCGAATATGTTTACCTATGATCCGGGTTTTACCTCGACTGCGTCGTGCAAATCTGCCATTACCTATATCGATGGCGCTGCCGGACAATTATTATATCGGGGTTACCCCATCGAACAGTTGGCGGCGCATTCGGACTATATGGAGACCTGTTATTTATTGTTGTATGGCGGCTTGCCTCAGGCAACAGAAAAGCAGCAGTTTATTGACGAAATCAATAATCACACGCTACTTCATGCACAGCTAGAGACCTTCTACCGCGGCTTCATGCGCAGCGCGCATCCGATGGCGATTATGGTCGGTGTGGTAGGGGCCTTATCGGCCTTTTATCATGATAGCACTGACATCAATGATCCAAGCCAGCGACGATTGGCGGCGCACCGAATGATCGCGAAAATGCCAACGATTGCGGCCTACGCTTTTCAGTACGCCAACGGAAAAGCGTTTCCTTCTCCGCAAAATCATCTGTCTTACGCAGAAAATTTATTGCAGATGATGTTTTCCGTGCAATCGGAGGAATACATCATGAATCCCAAGATCGTTAAAGCGATTGATCGCTTTTTAATTCTGCACGCCGATCATGAACAAAATGCTTCGACTTCAACCGTGCGCCTCGCCGCATCGTCGGGCGCTAATCCCTTCGCTTGTGTTGCTTCAGGGATTGCCTCGCTTTGGGGGCCAGCGCACGGCGGCGCCAACGAGGCCGTGTTAAAAATGTTAGTTGAGATTGGAGATAAGAAAAACATTAAGAAATTTATCGACAAGGCGAAAGATAAGAATGATCCGTTTCGCCTGATGGGTTTTGGACATCGTGTATACAAAAACTTTGACCCGCGTGCCAATGTGATGCGTGAGTCCGCGCATGAAATTCTTGCTGACTTAGGCATCAACGACCCGCGGATGGAGCTGGCCATGGAGCTGGAACAAATCGCGCTGAGTGATGAATACTTCAAGGAAAGGAATTTGTATCCGAACGTAGATTTTTACTCCGGCATGATATTGAGCGCGATTGGCCTGCCGACCAATATGTTTACACCGATGTTTGCAGTGGGTCGTACCGTGGGCTGGTTAGCGCATTGGAAAGAAATGTTTTCTGATTCAGACAATAAAATTGGTCGACCCAGACAGCTTTATGTCGGAGAGCCTAAACGCGATTATATAGCGCTGAATGATCGTGGGCATTCTTCTCGACCGACCTTGTTTACCAAGTTTTGGCAGCGATAAACCTTTAAAGGCGATCCCCTGTAGTGGTGCGGGCAGCAACCTAGTTACGCTTCGGCCCAATGTTTTTAGTGTTTAGGGTGTTAAGCGTCAATCGAATTGTCTGGATAAATAATGCTTGATCCGTGCGCTTTCATTTTCATCGGCGGCGCGCCGACAAGCGCAATTACGCAGCGTTGCTCCTTGCTCTAGCCTCCCCAATTATTCCAAGTTATTTCAAGGCCATTTGAAATGGTCGACCTGACCTCATTGATTAGATTCGATTTGATGATGAGCAGGTGAATTCACTGAATAAAAAAAAGCGCCCCAAAGGACGCTTTCTAATAGCTGGTTAAAGACTATCTATAAATTTAGATATCTACACGCAGACGCGCAACTATTTTAGTATCAGACGCTGAATCTTGGTCTTTAGCTGAGAATTGTATCTTAGCTTTCTTACCAAGTTTATGCGTATAACGAACAGCAACCGAATTATCATCGGCGTCATCATCAGAGAACTGAATTGCGAATCCGCCCATTTTAGCCGTTTAAAGTCATAGGTGTGGTAGTGCCATTGTCTTCTGCCATCAGTACTAAGCCCACATCACCGACCTTGCCAGTAACAGAAAGACCTATTGGGAGCCTCAGTCCCCCCATTAGATTTACAAGTGAATAATCTCGGTGCTAAAGAGGTTAATGCCTCTATTGGGTTACAATAAACAGCATGCAATTTGTTCCAATTTTTAAAAGTACCTATGCCTAAACCGACCCATAATATAGACGTCAATGAAATCGAGACGTCAATTAGAACCCTCAAACTGTATATGGAAGACGACGAGATCAAGCCTATAGTCGCCGTTTTGGAGCAGCTTAAAGCTGAACCGAATAACGAGGAAATATTAAGCCAAATTTCTGCTGTGCTCTCAGATATGGGCGTGATGCAAGGTGCGGTTTTGACCTATGCGCCTTATGTTAAATTGTTGATGTTGGATGATCCTTTTGGGGGTGATTAGATTCAAAAAGGACGCGTGCTGAAAGAGATCAGCATGAGTGCGCAGAGCTAAGGTGATTAGAGGTAATAGGAGACAAATCACGATCAGGACGCTTTGTGGAGACTGGCACGTCGCTCCTCGCAACGATGCAGGAATAATTCTGACAATCCGGAGCAACCATCGATTAATGCTGATTGTGAATGAAGTAGGCATCTAATTTCTGGGTATCGACTTTATCGTTATTCAAGCACGGCTTTTGTTAAAATTCGCGCTTCCCTTCCGTAGTCGATTTTCAGGTATGTCAGAAATCAAACTCACCGAATATAGTCACGGCGCGGGCTGTGGCTGCAAAATATCACCCAAGACTCTCGAAACAATATTGGCCAGCGCCAAGCCACAGCAGCATAGCGCTAATTTACTGGTGGGCAATGAAACCAAAGACGATGCGGCTGTTTATGATTTGGGAGATGGTCGGGGCTTAATCAGCACCACCGATTTTTTCATGCCGATTGTCGATGATCCTTTTGTATTCGGGCAAATTGCGGCAACAAACGCTATTTCTGATGTTTATGCCATGGGGGGTAAGCCGGTCATGGCCATCGCAATTTTTGCTTGGCCTCTGGATAAATTAAGCGAGGATATTGCCCAGCAGGTGATTGAGGGTGGGCGCTTTGCTTGTCAGCAAGCGGGGATCAGTTTGGCCGGAGGCCATAGTATCGACGCACCCGAGCCCATATTTGGTTTGGCGGTTTCAGGCTTGGTAGATTTAGCGCACCTTAAACAAAATAATACGGCGCAAGCAGGGGATCAATTGTTTTTGACCAAGCCGCTGGGTGTGGGGATATTAAGCACTGCACAAAAGCAGAAGAAAATCGCGGCTGAACACGCGCATATTGCAAGCGAATCGATGTGCCAGCTCAATGAGCTTGGCTCGGACATCGCCAAAATTAATGGTGTCAATGCAATGACTGACGTCACTGGCTTTGGTCTGGCGGGGCATTTACGTGAGCTCTGCGAGGGTAGTCAACTTCGCGCTGAAATATTTTACGACAAGCTGCCCTTGCTTCCTGAAGTGATGCATTATTTGCAAAGGGGCTGCTCACCGGGTGGCGCAAGGCGTAACTTTGAAAGTTATGGTCACTTGATCGGCGCAACGACAGCGGATCAACAATCAATCATTTGTGATCCTCAAACGAGTGGCGGCTTGTTGGTGAGCGTCGCAGATGCTGGCGTATCTGAGTTTCAAACCCTATGCAATCAGCAAGGCTACGATCTTGCGCCTATCGGGAAGCTGTATTCTTTGGATGATGCACAGAAGTTGATTGAGTTGGTATAAGCTAAATGAACCTCCCGCAAGTAGAGGATTTTGAATCACTGTTATGTGCCGATATTCCCTTATTGGATGTGCGCGCGCCGGTTGAGTTCGCGCAAGGGGCATTCCCGCACAGCCACAATATTGCGCTACTTAATGACGACGAGCGCGAGCAAATCGGCATACGCTACAAAGCCAAGGGCAATGAGGCCGCGATTGAGTTGGGCACCGAACTTATACAAGGTGATATTAAAGATCAGCGGATCAAGGCTTGGGCGGCGTTTATTGACCAGCACCCCGATGCGGTTTTATATTGTTTTCGTGGGGGGATGCGCTCTAAGATTGCGCAACAATGGATTCAGGCAGCGACAGGGAAGGTAATCCCACGGGTCAAGGGCGGCTATAAATCTCTGCGGCGATACTTGATTGTTCAAACCGAGAGCCTTGTTACAAAAATTGATCCGATTGTTTTAAGCGGGCGCACTGGCTCGGGTAAAACGAAGCTTATCAAAGCCCTGCCCAACACCATCGATTTAGAGGGCTTGGCCAACCATCGGGGCTCGTCATTTGGTCGGCAATTAAGCCCACAACCCACACAAATCAATTTTGAGAACGCGATTGCGATTGAATTAATGAAATTGCACCAGCAGGGCGTGCGATGAGATTGTGTTCGAAGATGAAAGTCCAAACATCGGTTCGGTACATATTCCTCATGCCTTGTATGCACGCGGAACTTGTTCGGCCCCTTGCGTTGACATTATCGACACCCCTCGTCGGAACGAGTTGAAATTACTCTTAGCCGAATACGTTACGGAGATGCTGGCGCGCTATCCAAGCGGTTTCGACATAATGATGAATGAAGGGCTCGCCATGCCTTAGGAAGAATATCTGAGAGAAAGTCTGTCGCGGGTAAAGCGTCGCTTGGGCGGTGAGCGCCACCAAGAGATTCTGGCGCTGATGGACAGCGCGCTCAAAGAACAAGCCCGTGCGGGTGAAACGGTTGAACATCGATTGTGGTTAGCCAAGATGTTGTCAGAGTATTATGATCCTATGTATGACTACCAACAAAGTAAACGTGAGCGACAAGTATTGATGTCGGGCGATTTCTCTGAGGTTTTGGCTTACTTAAACACAACTCGATAAATCCTGACGAAAGACGGAAGTTTCAATAGGGCGAAAGGCGAAATTTAATGTCAAGAAGCAGGAAATTTTTGCCAAACTCCAGCTGAATAATAGAACATAGCCTTGATATTGTTGTCAAAAACCATGAGTCGATTAGTGTGATGAAACACCAATGTATTGATAAAATGTAAGAAATAGTTGTTGTATTACAATAAGATACTATTATTTAAGTAGTTAATGAAATACTTGTGTATATTCAGGGAACTTTCAGTATAATTAGCACTCTTAAGTCCAGAGTGCTAAAATCGCACCAAGGCGCAGTGAGGGCGTTGATGGGTTTTCCCAGAATCGCCTTGTGTTTTACTGCCAGACTTTATCTTTGAGGACAATTAAGATGACAACATATAAACCAACTAAATTATTGCCCGTTGCGATGGATTTGGGCGTGGGCCAAGATGCTTCGGCCTATATGAACACGGTGAATAAGATGCCTATCCTCAACGCAGAGGACGAAAAGGCATTGGCCGTCCGTTTTCGCGACAATGAAGATGTCGATGCTGCACGAGAGCTTGTTATGGCGCATTTGCGTGATGTCGTAAAAGTCGCGCGTGGATTTATGGGCTATGGCTTACCGCTGACTGATCTCATTCAAGAAGGCAATATCGGCTTGATGAAGGCGGTTAAGCGCTATGATCCCGAGCACGGCGTGCGCTTAGTTTCGTATGCCGTACACTGGATCAAGGCTGAAATTTACGATTATGTGCTGAAAAACTGGCGCATTGTTAAGGTCGCCACTACCAAGGCTCAGCGCAAATTATTTTTCAACCTGCGTAAATCTAAGAAAAAACTAGGTTGGATGAGCAATGATGATGTCCATAATTTGGCAGAAAAGCTGAACGTCGATAGAAAAACAGTGCGCGAGATGGAATCGCGGCTGAGTGGTGGGGACATTTCATTTGATATGCCTGCGGATAGCGATGACGATAATTTTACTTCGTCGCCTGAGCAATATTTGAGCAAGGAAAATACAGGATCCCGCTCATATTGTTGCGCAGCAAGAATATACCGCGCAGAGAAATTCAGCACTATCTCTGGCGATTAAAGAACTTGACCAGCGTAGCCGCGATATTGTGACGCGTCGTTGGTTAGGCGATAATAAGCCAACCCTACACGATTTGGCAGCTGAGTATGGTGTATCGGCTGAGCGTATTCGCCAAATTGAAAAGCGCGCAATGGAACGCATGAAAGACGTGATCAGTGCATAGCTAAACACGTTCTAAACCAGCTCATGAAAACCCGCTTTTTAGCGGGTTTTTTGGTATCTTAAGGCTCCAACTTTAGCGTGACTCACATGAATGTCATAATTAGATATATTGCGCTGGCGAATATCGCTATGTTGGCTTTGCTCGGCTGTAGTCCAGCGGATCGGCAGGACCAAAGTCACGCTCGCGACTTCAACAAGCACTGAAAATTCAGGCTTGCTGGATTATTTATTGCCCTATTTTGAAGCGGAATCCGGCTTGGGTGTTCGCGTAATCGCGGTGGGCACGGGAAAAGCCCTAAGAATGGGTCGAGATGGCGATATCGATATGTTGATGGTGCACGCAAAACCCGCTGAACTCGCCTTTGTCGATTCGGGGTTTGGCTTGCGACGCCATGAATTGATGTACAACGATTTTGTGATTGTCGGCCCGCTCGAGAATCCCGCGGGTTTGGTCGATTCAGGTACTCTGCGTGCGGCGATACAGGGCTTGGCACGCACGGATTCAGTATTCCTATCACGTGGCGATGACTCGGGCACACATAAAAAAGAGCTGCAGCTATGGGCGTCGATTGGTGTAAAGCCGAAAATTTCAAACTATCGAGAAACAGGGCAAGGGATGGGGAAAACCCTGCAAATTGCGAGCGAACTTGAGGCGTATACGATGGTTGATCGTGGCACCTGGTTAATCCTACCAGGCGGATCTATCGATGCGCATTGTGTATCAAGGCGCTGTCGAACTATCGAATCAGTATTCTGTGATACGTGTCAATCCGGATCGTTATCCCCAGCTCAATACCCTAGGGGCTCAGCGCCTAATTGATTGGTTGCTAAGTCAGCGCGGGCAAGATTTGATTGGTGCTTACAAAATCAACGGGCAAGCACTTTTTACACCCAATGCTTAGCTAATTTGATATGTCTGAGAAACTATATTTATCTTTTCAGTCGGTCAAACCGCAAAGCGCTGGGCACATTATTTTGTATCCAAACCAGAAATCTTAATGGAGAGCATTACGCAGCTCACACTGAATGCGCTCACGCTTGTTTGGACGGGCGATGAGAGCGTCTGGGAAATTATCGGCATTTCTTTTAGAACCACTGCGATTGCGCTATCAATCGCGATTTTGCCAGCGACAGCGATAGCCTTTGCACTGGCTCATTTTGAATTTCCAGGACGGCGAATACTGGTGGCCATATTCAACGCCTTATTGTCGGTTCCTGCGGTGGTCATTGGCCTGACTTTCTATTTATTGTTGTCACGTCAAGGACCGTTCGGCGATTTACGCTTGTTGTTTACACAGTCGGCCATGGTCATCGGTCAAGTGGCGCTTTGTTTTCCGATATTGGTTGCGATGATGCACAGTGCTTTTCAATCGGTAGAACGACGCGCATGGGAGACGGCTCGTACCCTCGGGCGCAAACGCCTGCAAGCTTTTTTCTTGATCCTTCGTGAAGCACGGTTCGGATTGTTGAGCGCACTACTCGCAGCCTATGGCCGAATCGTCTCGGAGGTCGGCGCTTCGATGATGCTGGGTGGAAATATTTTGCATTACACCCGCAATATTCCAACGGCGATTGCTTTGGAAACGCAAAAGGGTGATTTCTCACAAGGCATCGCCCTCGGCTTAGTATTATTAATGATGGCTTTTACGCTCAATGCCTTGTTACACTTCTTTCAGGGCAAGGGTCGTTTCGCATAAGCGATGTTTTTAGACCGGCTATAAATACTCTCAAGATATAATGATCGCTTACAAAAACATTACTCTTCGGCTTGGGCAGCGCGATATTTTGTCGGCGGCGTCGATCACGATTAAACCGAATCAAGTGGTACTGTTGGGCGGCGAAAACGGTTCGGGCAAGTCATCCCTGCTTCGTATTATGGCTGGATTGTTAAAGCCAGACTCAGGCGAGATAAGGTGTGCAGGAAAAAGTCTTGGCTTTAAACAGTCTCGATCTGCCTTACTTGCTCAGGTGATGTATCTTCATCAGACACCGTATATGTTTGATACCACCGTTAGACAGAATTTACAGTACGCCCATAACGCTAAACGCGAGCTTGGCTCAGGCTTGGTGGATCAGGCTTTGGAATGGGTTGGTTTGCTGCACCTTCGTGATGTCAATGCAAGGACATTATCCGGTGGAGAACGTCAACGTGTCGCCTTGGCGCGAGCTTATTTGAGGCGTCCGAGAATATTATTAATGGATGAGCCAACCGCGCATTTTGATGCCGACTCTAATGCTCAGTCAGCTGAGTGGTTAGGCGATTTAAAAGCGCAAACCACGTCCATGTTAATCGCTAGCCATGAGCCGCGTTATCTGGGGGCGCTGGTATCTGAGGCCTATGAATTGGTAGAGGGTAAGCTGTGTCAAGTCGAAGCCAATCTAAGCGCGATATCCAGCAGTCCGGCGCTCAGTATCGTTAAACCCAATACAGAAAAGAAGGCATAATCTTCCAAATATGATGGCTGATAATTTATCTGATGAGATCACGATTGTCATACTGGCAGGTGGCCGCGGACGCCGAATGAATCAGGGCGATAAGGGATGGGTCGAATTGAATCAAAAGCCGCTTATCGAGCACGTAATTGATGCAATCAGCCGACAGAATAGTAATATTTTAATCAGCGCGAACCAAAGCATTAAACGCTATCAAGCCTTGGGTTTCCCGGTGGTATCTGATCAGCTTTCAGATTTTCAGGGGCCGCTGGCTGGTTTTGCAGCAGCGATGGAAGCGGTTGAAACCCCCTATATTTTAACCTTGCCCTGCGATGCCCCCAATATTGCTGACAATTATCAAGCGCGCATGTGGGAAAGCTTACAAACCAATCAAACTGATCTGGCCGTCGCTTATGATGGTAAACGCTTGCAGTCTTTACATGCCTTAGTCCCCATCCATTTGCGTGCTGATTTGATTCGCTATTTAAGTGGCCAATCGAGAAAACTGGATACCTGGTATTCTCAATACGCGATGGGCTTGGTGGATTTTTCTGATCAGGCCGAGCAATTTATAAATTTGAACACGCCGGATGACCTTGAAAGGTTTTCACGAGAATTAAAGTGATATTTCGATGAGCTTTGATTTCCCCACCATCCTAAGTAGCAGCACGAAACCGTCCCACTAAGTTTATCTCGTCATCGCAAGAATCAACATCACGTGGCGATCCACAAATTGATGCGCTTCGTTTTGTGCTATTCGAATGTCACGCTGTGGTGGAAATATGCCCCTATCAGCGTGAATCAAAAATATGACTCAAGCTGAAATCAGCACCGCTCGAAAATCGTTAACATTGGTGAATGTCGGCCCAGTATCGATGAGATCGTCTAAAGCGCCAAAGAAGGAATAGCTGTCGTGCTGTTGACACGCGTCTTCAAAACTTAATCCTGCTGCTTTGGCTCTGGCGAGTGTATCGGGGGAAATCATCGCACCGGCTACGGGTTCACTGCCGTCGCGGCCATCGGTGTCGACCGCCAAGGCGTGAATGTTAGGGTGCGCTGCGAGGCCTTCCAGCAGGCCCAACAAGAACTCCTGATTGGGCCCGCCTTTGCCCGTGCCACTATGGGTGACGGTGGTCTCACCGCCGCTGAGTAATATCGCGGGTGCTGCGCTGGGCTGTGCGTATTGGTCTACGCATTTCGCGATACCCGCCATCATTTTGCCAACGTCCTGAGATTCGCCTTCAAGTGCATCGCCCAAGATGATGGGCTGATAACCTAATTCTCGCGCCACTGTGGCAGCGGCATTTAGGCTGGTCATGGGTGAGCCGATCATTCTCACAGTGCCCTTTAAATCGTTGTTTGAGTCAGAGGTATCGGCCTTGTCCATCAATGCCTGCTCGACTTCAGTCGGCACGGTGGATAAGTACTGCTTTAACAAATGTAAGGCACTTTGCGGCGTTGAATCATTTGCAATCGTTGGGCCAGAAGCAATCATCGAAGGGTCATCCCCCGGCACGTCTGAAATTAACCATGTTTCTAAGCGCGCAGCACCCACGGCCATCGCTAGTTGGCCGCCTTTGATATTTGAGAGCTGTTTGCGTACCGTATTGATTTCCTGAATGGTCGCGCCGCCCATCAACAGAGCCTTTGTGACGGATTGTTTAAGCGCCAAACTAATCCCTTCAATCGGTTCTGCCATCAGCGCTGAACCACCGCCAGAGATGAGTGCGATCACTAAATCGTCTTCATTTAAATCGCAGACTGCATTTTTGATGGCGCGCGCTGCCGCAACACTGCGTTCATCTGGAACGGGGTGTCCGGCGATCATCACCTCGATATTCTCGCAAGGTAAATCATATTTATCCGGCACCACCACCACGCCAGTAAGGGGCTGCGAATGTTCTGCGTTCCAACGAGACTCTAAGGCTTGCGCCATGGAGGCAGCGGCCTTGCCCGCGCCGACCACCACTGTTTTACGACCCGCCTTGGGTAAGGTTTTGGGTAAGCAGTGAGCGGGTTGTGCTGCTTCTATCGCAGCTGCGAGCAGTCGGCTTAAGACTTCTGCCGGTTCGATATCTGAGTTCATTGCGCGCAGTATAACGAAAGGCCATTCCTGACGGAAGAATGCTCAGCGGCTTATTGGTTTAAGCGTGATAATAAGCGGACAAATTACCCATGATTTGATCTTTGTCAAACTCAACCCCGAGATTAAGCATCGCATCCGCAAAGCGGCCGGTGATATCTGTAATCGCGCTAATATTGAGTTGGTTCAGAATGCCAATGCGGATTTGAACCGGCTCCGACAAGGTTGGCCAGATAGCAAAACCTTCGGATCGACACTTTCCAACTAACTCTTTCTCTCTACCATTGAATTCACTGGGCAGATCTAGCACGATCAAGCTCGGCATGTTCGAGGTCACGTCGCAGCCCATGCTGGTGACGGCCTGAACCAAGGCCTTTTCGTGATAGATATAATCTTCTGCGGTTTGCTCTCGACCATGGGTCAATAAAATACGCAAAGCCTCATGCAATGCCGCAACCGCATAGCCTGAATGGGTGCGATGGTAGCCTGCTGCTTCGACATCTTTTCCATCGACAATGCCCCAATGCCGACCTTCTAAAATAGGATGATGCACATAGGTATAGCAACCGCGTGATTTAACCAGCTCGATTGCTTCATCCCGAAAAGACACCGGCGCATAGGTCAATGGCAGGCTTAATACGCCTTTTTGCGGGCAAGAGGCCCAGGCAACAATGGCAGGATAGTCGTCGATATTAAAAAAGCCCACGCCTAAGCTGGAGACCGCATCCACCAAACCCATTGCGCCATGCTTTGCGCAGGCGTCATTAAAGCCTTGAATATCGTTAATTCGGCCACTGCCCGTTTCCCAATGCGCCATAAATGCCCACATGGGTTTATGTTTTGCTATCGCCTCATCTGCCATTTCGGCGCTCACTGAGGTGCCGTGTGGCACGTCAATTATGGTGACATTCGCGGGTTGAGGATTGATGGGGTCGGCCGCTAAATCTTCGATGCTTGAAGCTTTCATACGAATGGTTTGGCCGTCGATTCCGCTGAACGTGCCGTTGTTAAATACCACCACGGTATCACCGGGTAAGATCATGCTTAGCATGCAGTCCAGTGCACTAAAGCCCGTTCCCCCCACGCCATAGGTATAGGTATTTTCTGTGCCCCAAGCAGTGCGCAACATGTGCTTTGATTCAGCCATGCCGCGCAGCACGTCGGGCTGCATATGATCTGCAACGCCCGCATTACTAAAGGCCTCTAAGACGCGTGGATCAGTGTTACCTGGCCCAGGACCGGCCGCTAAAGTATGGGGGATGACTAATGCTGGATAGATACTCACGGAACGGTCCTCTTAAATGACAGATTAAATAAAGTATGCGGCTTGCATATCTTTTGTAGTTTGGGGGCAAAGTTTGCCCTGACTATTTATAATGGATTCGCTTTGTTTGAGCAAACGATTCTCTGATCTATGCCAAACCAATTATGATCCAGACCAATCTAGCGATGTTCGCAAACCCATTACAAACACTTCGACATATTACGGAATAATTTGCCTTATTACTCAGCTGAAAACGACATTTCGCACGCGCTTTTAAGCACTTATATTTGGCTTCGACCAACAATTGGTATATTACTCCGCTTTACAGCGCATAATGGAGTATGCAAAATCGGACCTAGAAAATAAACCAAATAAATGAAATAAATGAAATGAGCCGAATAGCGTCATCGCGATTCGCAAAGTTAGCCCTTATATAACCCATTGGAGATTTCGAGCAATGAGCAAACCAAAAATAGTTGTGACGCGGCGCTGGCCTGCTGAAGTTGAAGCAAAGTTAGTGGAAGAGTTTGACGCGGTACTCAATCATGATGATATTCCAATGACGGTTGAAGAACTTCACGAAGCTTTGCGTACGGCCGACGCGGTTTGCCCCACTGTCTCAGATAAAATTGACGCCGAGGTATTGGACGTCGACGGCATGAAGGCCAAGATGTTGGCGAGTTATGGAGTGGGTTTTAATCATATTGATCTTGAGGCTGCCAAGGCGGCAAACCTAACTGTCACGAATACGCCTGAAGTATTGACAGACTGCACGGCTGATCTTGCGCTCAGTTTAATTCTAATGGTCGCGCGGCGCACAGGCGAAGGCGAGCGTCACTTGCGTAACGGTGAATGGACGGGTTGGCGCCCTACCCATATGATCGCGACCAGCGTCACGGGCAAAACCTTGGGCTTGATCGGCATGGGCAGAATCGCGCAAGCCGTGGCTGCACGCGCCCACCATGGCTTTGGAATGAAAATCGTTTTTCATGACCCCTATCCGCCGTCAAGCGACGCTATAAAAGATCTAAATGCAAGCCAATGTGATTCACCCGACGAAGTCTTTGCACAGGCTGATTTTGTTTCTTTGCATTGCCCCGGGGGTGAGGCCACGCATCATTTGATGAGCACCGATGCTTTCTCAAAAATGAAACCCAGCGCGTTCGTCATCAATACAGCTCGCGGTGATGTGATTGAAGAAAGTGCCTTGGTCGCCGCCCTGCAATCGGGAGAAATTGCGGGCGCGGGTTTAGATGTGTTTGAAAATGAGCCAACGATTTCTGACACCCTTAAGGCGATGGAAAATGTGGTGTTACTTCCGCATTTGGGTAGCGCAACGATGGAGACGCGTGTTGCAATGGGCATGCGTGTGTTTGACAACATGAAGGCCTTTTTCGCGGGCGAAACACCTCAAGATAAGTTGGTATAAATTTGATTTCTAACGCCGTGTAAAGCGTTGCTGCGCGGCGTGTTGGTAATCGAGCTGCACTTTTTATGGAGTTGCCTCTATTAGACGCCGGTTCAAAGCTCTCTATTAGCTTGGCTATATCCCAGCTCTTGAGTTGGCACTAACCAGCCACTTGATGAAGGCAATAAGATAAGCGCCTCCCCAAATCAACGGCGCACATAGATTATGACCACCCTTCCTGAAAATGCCAGCGCAGTCATTATCGGCGGGGGTATCATTGGTGCCAGCGTCGCCTATCACTTAGCCAAGCAAGGCTGGCAAGATGTTGTGTTGCTGGAGCGCAAACAATTTAGTTGCGGTACAACGTGGCATGCAGCGGGGCTGTTTGGAACGATGCGCGCCAATGAAACGCAAGCGAAGCTCTGCGAATATTCGCTATCGCTGATGTCTGAAATCGAGCAGGAAACAGGGCAGTCCACAGGCTTTAAGCAGGTCGGGTCGTTGTCCGTCGCGCATTCTGCGGATCGCTTGGAAGAGCTTAAACGTGTCGCCACCATGAATAATGCATTCGGGGTCACGCAGGTTGATATCATTAGCCCTCAAGAAGCTGCTGAGCTATATCCTTTGCTGAATACCGAAGATTTGATCGGCGCGAGCTGGGTAGCACAAGATGGTGTGGCCAGCCCGATCGATACCACAATGGCGTTTATCAAAGGCGCACGCTTGCACGGTGCTCAATGTATTGAAGGAGTGGCCGTTACGTCGATTCAATCCGAAGGCGCTAAGGTGAGGGGGGTTTCGACCGAGCAAGGCGATATTCGCGCGGAGTTTGTGGTTAACTGTGGCGGCTTATGGGGCCGAGCACTCGGACAGATGGCTGGAGTCAATATACCGCTGCATGCCTGCGAGCACTATTATGCAGTGACCGAAAAATTAACCGATCTACCCGATGGCTTGCCCGTCTTACGCGACCACGATAATTGCGTGTATTTTCGGGAAGATGCCGGCAGTTTGCTGGTCGGTGCCTTTGAGAAAAAAGCGGTAGCGTGGGGGCAAAAGGGGATCCCTGATTCATTTTGCTTTGATGAGTTAGAGGGGCATCTGGAAGATCAACTTATGCCTGTGCTAGAAGCGGCAATGGGGCGGGTACCGATACTACAGGAGGTGGGCTGGCGAACATTTTTTTGTGGGCCGGAAAGCTTTACACCGGATGATCAATTCCATCTAGGCGAAACCCCCGAACTGAAGAATTTTTATGTGGCCTGCGGCTTAAATTCTGTCGGCATTCAGAGCGCGGGCGGTGTCGGCTTGGCCTTGGCGGAGTGGATGGAGAAAGGACGGCCCACGATGGATTTGTGGAGCAACGACATACGAAGAATGCATCCTGTTCAGAATAGCCAACACTATTTGCAGGCACGCGTAACCGAAACTTTGGGCTTGTTGTATGAAAATCACTATCCGTTCAGACAATATGAGACTTCACGCGACATTAGGCATTCGCCGATTCACGAGCGTCTGCAATCTCTAAATGCCTGCTTTGGTGAACTGGCAGGGTGGGAACGACCCAATTGGTTTGCGCCAGTGGGGGTGGTGCCGGAATATGAATATAGCTTCGGGAAACCCAATTGGTTTGAATATTCGGCCGACGAGCATCGCGCTATTCGAGAGAATGTTGCAGTATTAGATCAAAGCACTTTTTCTAAGTATCAAATAGAAGGGCGTGATGCCTGCGCGTGTTTGCAAAAAATTTGCTCTGCAAATGTGGACGTTATTCCAGGCAAAGTTATTTATACGCATTGGTTGAATGACCAAGGTGGGATAGAAGCGGATTTAACCGTGGCTCGGATCAGCGATCATCAGTTTTGGGTGATTAGCGCTGCGGCAACGACCCACAAAGATTTACATTGGCTGAAATGTCATATCCCGGAGACAGCGCATTGTGTGGTAACGGACATCACCAACGCTTGGGCTGTATTTGGGGTGATGGGGCCCAATAGCCGAGCGTTATTGCAAACAGTATTGGCTAACGACTTATCAAACGAAGCATTTCCGTTTGGCAGTTGGCGGGGGATTGAATTGGGTGCAGCGGTGGGTCGTGCTTTTCGGGTTTCCTTTGTCGGTGAGTTGGGCTGGGAATTGTATGTGCCCGTGGATCAAGCGCGGCACGCTTTTGATTTTCTGTGGCGTGCTGGTGAAGGGTTTAATTTAAAGCCAGCTGGGCTTCATGCCTTAGATTCATGCCGCATTGAAAAGAAATTTGTGCATTTCGGGAACGATGTCACCAATGAAGATACTCCCTTAGAAGCAGGCCTAGGCTTTGTATGTGACTTGGATAAGCCCGGCGGGTTTATTGGGCAAGATGCGATACGCAAGCAGAAAGAAAATAAGGTTTGGATGAAAAAGCGCTTAATTCAATTCGTATTACAAGACCCAGAGGTGATGCTTTATCATCACGAGCCGATTCACCAAAATGGTGTTTTGGTAGGGCATTTAAGTTCGGGTTCGTACGGCCATACTTTAGGTGGCGCAGTGGGGCTGGGGTATATTAATAGCGATCAGTCGATCACACGAAAAGTCATTGAAAATAGTCACTTTGAAATTGATGTTGCGGGTATGCGAATTCCCGCCAAGGCGAGTTTAAGCGGTATGTATGATCCGAGAGCATTGAGAATGCGCAGCGACTAATCGGGTTTGCCCATTCAGGTTCTAAAGGGGTTCTACAACTGAGTCTGCATGGTTTTTTTCAAGAGGCTCAGCCCATCACGAATTTTCTCGGATGCAATAGACGAAAAGCCCAATCGGAAATAATTGAGTTTTTCGGTGCCCGGATAAAAGAACGAGCTACCCGATTCAATCAAAATACCATTCGTTTTGGCATTTTCAACAAGGATACGGGTATTTAAACCCTCCGGCCCTTTTACCCAATAAGACGAGCCACCAAAATCTGGATTGATCGCCGCGCCAGGGAAATGCTTATCTAGTTCCGTTTTCATGATTTGAGAACGATGGTGCAAAGTATGACTAATTCGACGAATCAGTGCGTCATGATAGCCACGTTTTAAAAACTGGGCAATGATATATTGGTTGTTTGAAGGCGGATGGCGAAGCATCACGCGTCTTAACGCCTTGGCTTGTTTAATGAACTCGCGCGGTGCAACCATATAGCCCAGCCGAATGCCAGGGGCGAGTGTTTTAGACAGACTCCCAACATAGATGACACGTCCTTCGGTATCGTGGCTCTTAAGCGCAGGAATGGGTTCGGCACCGTAATTTAATTCAGATTCGTAATCATCCTCGATGATCACGATGTCATGTTGATTGGCTTTTTCAAGCAAGGCCAGTCGTCTGGCTTTACTCATGGTATGGGTGGTTGGGAATTGGTGGCTGGGAGTCGTGTATACACAATCGCAGTCGTCTAGTTTCTCATCGATGATTAAGCCCTGATGATCGATGCCCAATAAGGCGATATTTTGTGTTTGTGTTAAAAAGGTGTTTCGCGCATCGACATAACCGGGGTTTTCCATGCCGACCGTTTTGTTAGACGTTAACAATAGTTGAGCGGCTATAAAAATAGCATTTTGAGCGCCGACAGTAATGAGAATTTCATCTCGATCCGCCCATATTCCACGCCGAGGTAGGAGCTTGCTATGGACTTGTTCAAGCAGCAAATCACTATCGCGATCTATATGGTCAGACGCCCAGCTGTGGATCGCTGCGATACCCGCTGCTTCGCGGCAACACTCCCGCCAGTCTGCGATGGGAAATGTCTTTTTATCGAACTGGCCGTAAACAAAAGGATAAGGGTAGCGTTGCCAGTCTGACGGTTTTTGCAAATACGGGAAATTGTCGGGCAAGATACTCAGCTTGTCTGACCAATCAACTTGCGAATTATTTTGGTGTCCAGGGCTAGGGGGATCGGCGGAGCGTGCGTAGCCTTCGAACACATCTTCACTGACATAAAAACCACTGCGTTCTTTTGCAAGGATAAAACCTTCATCCATCAAATGTTGATACGCCAGTACTACTGTATTGCGCGCAACTTTCAATTGCTCGGCAAGTTTTCGCCCCGAAGGCAAGGCCGAGCCGGGCAGGAGCTGGCCACGAATAATCGCGTCAACGATCATTTCTTGTATTTGACTTTGTAAGGTGCCGTTGCTTTGTTCAGGCAAACGGAAGAGGTAGTCGGTCATTCGATGATTGCGCTGTGAAAGTCTGGCATGATGTTTATTCGGAAGCTGGTGCTATACGATATTTGTGCCGAGGCGGTAAGCTGTTTATCCTAAACACTTAAAAGCTTTAAAATCGCGTGAGCACGCATATATTAGAGCAAATTAGGCCAGCGATGCTAACGATATTTTAGACTTAATTAGAGGTGAGTAATATGAAATTGGATCAATCTGAGTTGAGTCATTTTTGGATGCCGTTCACGAGCAATCGAGATTTTAAACAGGCGCCTAGAATCGTGACGCGGGCAAAAGGTGCTTATTTATATGACGATCAAGACAAGGAGATTCTTGATGCTTCATCCGGATTATTCTGCACCCCTCTGGGGCATTGCCGAGATGAAATTACCGCTGCAGTCAGCGCACAGATCGCCACACTAGATTATGTGCCGCCCTTCCAAACTGCCCATCCTTTGGGTTTTGAATTTGCCAGCCGCCTAGCAAAAATATTGCCCGATAGCATCAACCACGTTTTCTTTACCAACTCTGGTTCGGAAGCAATTGATACCGCCATGAAAATTGCCTACGCCTATCATTATGCTCGGGGCGAGGGACAACGCATTCGCTTTGCATCCCGAGAACGCGCTTATCACGGGGTTAACATGGCCGGTGTTTCATTGAGTGGCATGATTAAAAACCGGCAGGCTTTTGGCCCGGGCATTCCAGGCGTGGTGCACATGCGCCACACATGGCAAGAATCAGCACGTTTTACGAAAGGCCAGCCTGAGACAGGTGCCGAGCTTGCGGACGATTTAGAGCGCATTGCTTTGAACTATGGCCCCGATACGATTGCGGCTTGCTTTGTCGAACCGATTGCGGGCTCTACTGGGTGTTTAGTCCCGCCCAAAGGATACCTTGAACGTCTTCGCCAAATATGTGACAAATACGGAATTTTATTGGTGTTTGATGAGGTGATCACAGGCTTTGGCCGTACAGGCCAAGCTTTTGCTGCAGATAGTTTTGGCGTGATACCGGATATTATGACCTTGGCAAAAGCCTTAACGAATGCGGCACAACCCATGGGTGCAGTTGCGGTTAGTGATGCTGTTCACGATGCAATTTTCGACGCCGCGCCGGATAAAGGTGTCGAGTTATTTCACGGCTATACCTATTCAGCCCACCCCTGTGCATGTGCAGCGGGTATCGCAACCTTGGATGTGTTTGAAAGTGAGCAACTATTTGAACGTGCGAACGCACTCTCAAATCATTTCCTTGATGGCGTTTTCTCCTTGCAAGACGTTCCTATCATCAATGATATACGTGGTTATGGCCTGTTTGCTGGCTTTGATGTCGCCCCATCTGATGTCCCCGGTGTACGCGGCCTAGAAGTACAAAAAGCGCTATTCCGTTCAGGCTTGAACCTTAAAATGACGGGTGATTCTGGCTTATTGGCACCCCCATTTATTGTTGATGAAGCGATGATTGATCAAATGGTTGATCGTTTGCGGGGTGTTTTGACAGCATTTTAAACGCGTAAAAGGTTTTTTACTTTTAGGCGAGACGCCGAGTTAGCCGAGGGGCTTTTTATGGGGACAAAACCTTTGTTAGGAAGCGCCTAGTGTCAACCGCAATAGGCCTAAATCAGGTTTAGCCCTTACCCCGCCAAGGGATTGTTTTCTCGATCACTCTGCGCATGATGATATCAAAGACTAAGCCGAGCAAGCCCAAGATGATAATCGTCACCCAAATAATTTCGTAGTCAGATTGCTTGCGGGCGACATTTTCCACGAAGCCGATCCCCGTCGTACCCGCGAGCATTTCCGCGGCGACCAAGGTTCCCCAGCAAACCCCGATTGATATGCGAATACCCGTTAAGATTTCGGGCAGAGAATTGGGCAGGATGACCTTTCTGAGAATTTGACGATTTGACGCGCCCAAAGAATGTGCGGCGTGAATTTTTGAAAGCTGCGTGCCGGTCGCACCGGTGCGCGCGGAAATGACCATAATGGCAAAAGCCACCATGAAGAGTAGGAATATTTTTCCGTCATCTTGGATGCCAAAGATGGTCAAAATGAGCGGCGCCCACGCCAAAGGCGGAACCGGGCGATAAAGTTCGATCAAAGGATCAAAGAACCCTTTCGCGAATCGCGATAAGCCCATAAATAAGCCGAGCGGAACGCCCAATATAATCCCAAAAAATAGCCCGGCTAATACGCGCAGGAGGGAATCCCAGATATGTCCCGCAGGCATGGGGACTGAAAATAACTTGTAGTTACCCGTGACAAAGTTATGCACCTTGCTTTTTAAGTTGCCAGGGACAGTGGCGTCTTCCGTGTGTCTTGGAAATTCACCCGGCACGAGATTCGATATCCAGTCTGGAAGAAGGAAACCAATCATTTCAGGCACCGGCTTCCATTTGTACCACAGCAATGGAAACCCCTTATAGCCAATGTCTGGGTTCGATATTCGGGCTAGTGTTCGCAAGGTGTCAGAAGGCTTGGGTAGCCACCGACCAGAGCCCTGTTCGCTGCAGGCTGTCGTGCCGGCTATTATCTTACCGCCAGGCATCACGAAACTATCTATAAATTTCAGACCGCCTTGCTGGGCGCGTTTTTCCTGTTCGAATTGTTTCAAGGCGGCTTGCACGCCGTCCATCATTGCTGGTGGAAAGATCAAGCCATCGTCGACGCGTTTGAGCACCTTATTCAAGTTTTTTACAAATTTTGCGCGTTGCTCTTTTTGCAGGGCATCGCTTGCAGAAACACCAAGACGTTCCCCGAGTGCTTTTATAGCCAGTCTGGTTCGCTCTACTTTCGCCAAGAAGTTAGGGTTTTTGTTGCGGATAGCTGAAAAATCTTTAACGATCCCCTTCATTGAGCGACTCGCCGCATCAAACTTATAGCCGCGAGGTGTATTCGGGTGGAGCGGGATTTCTTGGCCCGAGTCTCCCCATCTAAGCTGTGCATTCGCAATCGCGGTTTGCTCAGCGGAGGGTTCGCCCGGAAAAGAGGGATCGCCCAGCATTTCGGTGAGTTGCATAATGCGCTGTTCGATTTGAGCAAGATCATTTTCTGCTTGCGGGGTAACGTGTGCGCTAGAAGATAGATCTCTGAGCGCCGTGCGCATATTTCCGATGATGCTTAAGGCGTGTTGTGTATCCGCGTCGTTGAGTGCCAAGGCGCCGAGTTGATTTTCCAGTCTGTCGAGCTGCGATATATCTCTTTCTAATAGGACAGTACTGCGCAAGTAAGGGGAGTCTAATGGCAGCAAGGACCGCACGGGGTTAACAGCGTGATTAACCTTTGCAACTTGGCACAATTCATTCGCAGCATTGGGAAAAAATGCGCGCGCGGCATCCCAAGAAAAGTAGAACCATAAGAGCATCACTGAAGAAACGCCCATCATCATCCAATGCCAGCCGCCTAAGGCTTTGCTTGGGTTGCCAAATACCGCATCAGTTTTTTCGTTTCTAATCACCTTCCGCCCATAAAAAACGGACCAAATAACAATCCCGATTAGAGCGATGAACATTGTCCCAACGATTAAGCCGCGGTATTGAAATAGTAAATTCATCATTAGACTTGCCCCATGATTTCTTCTTCCATGTCCCAAATCATGGTCAGAATTTCTTCTCGGGTTTCAATAAATTGATCGCTGTTTTTTAGCTCACGCGGGTCTTCTATCAGGCCTTGCTCTGCAAAGGGTAATCGATATTCTTTATGGAGCCTCCCAGGCCGCGGTGCCATGACGAATAAACGCTCGCCCAGCAGCAGGGCCTCTTCAACAGAGTGCGTAATAATCATGATTGTTTTGCCCGTTTCTTTCCAAATTTTAAGCACGAGGCTTTGCATTTTCTCGCGAGTCAAGGCATCCAACGCACCCAAGGGCTCGTCCATTAAGATCAATTCAGGGTCGTTAATCAAACATCTCGCCAACGCCACACGTTGCTGCATACCCCCTGACAATTGATAAGTCGGCGTATCGCCAAATCCGGCTAGACCGACAATGTCTAACCACTCTTCAACTTTTTTTGCGCTTTCGACTGGGTCAGCGTTTTTAACCCGCAGTCCAAAATCAACATTTTGCGAAACAGTTAGCCATTCAAATAAAGCACCTTGCTGAAAGACCATGCCTCGATCAACGCCAGGGCCATCTATTTCCTCATCACCCAGCATTAGTTGTCCGCCCGTGGGCCTTAAGAACCCTGCGATCAAGTTAAGCAATGTCGTTTTCCCGCATCCAGAAGGGCCAAGCACGGACAGCAATTCGCCACTTTTTAACGTGAAGCTGATGTCTTTGAGGGCTTGCACGCTATTCTCTGGCGAGACGTAAAACGTCATGTCTAGGTTTTCGGAAACAAGGTCACTCATAAGCTAGCTCAGATTGAATGGCATAAAAAAACGGCAGATGACTCATGTCAGCTGCCGCCTTCATCTCAGGTTAAATGAAGCGCTTACTTCAAGAACGAAGTATCAATTGCGCCACTGTAATCAGATAGGGCGGGTGCGGCATCGGTTCCAAACATATTGCCCATAAAGCTCAGCATACCCAAGGCCAGACCGCCCTCGTTGAAGTAAGTGTTCATTTGCTCTTCAACCGTTGGGAAAGCAAAACCATCCATTTGCGCTTTAGTCTTCTCGACCGTCATACCGGCATCACCTGCGATCACATCGAGTTTCGATTGATCTGCTGCGAATGCCGCGTTGGCTTCGTGTGTGACTTCAAGGAAAGTACGTAGGGCTTCTGGATGCTCTTGTGCAAACTTTTCTGTGACCGATACGATATCAAAGCTTGTAATGCCTGCATCCGCTTTCTCCTGATTGGTCAGCATAGAGCTACCCACTTCTTTCATTCTAGCCAAGGAATTTTCACCAAAACCACAGGCCATGGTCACGGCGCCATCGACCAAGGAAACGGCTGCATCAGCAGGGTCTTGATCAACAATGGTCAGTAGTGAGGTGTCAACACCCAGAGATTGCATGGTCATACGGAACCCAAAATCAGCCATTGTGTTTAAGGGTACAGCGACCGATTTGCCTTCGAGTTCAGACGCGTTGGCTTTGGTGATGCCTGCATCATTACGAACTACACAATCATCTGCTGCACCATAAGCCACTGCGATACCTACCATCCTGATGGGTGCGTTGGCGTTCACTGCATTCGCAAAAGGGGTTAAGCCCTGGCTATAAGAGATATCGATATCGCCGGCTAACATGGCTTCTGTCATCGCGCCGCCATTACCGAAGTTTGTCCAGATGACTGTCTCGCCCAAAGCTTCGTCGTAGGCTTTTTCAACTTTTGCAACTTGATTGGGGGTTGCCCACTCTAAAAAGTATGCGACGTTTACATCTGCAAATGCGCTCGACGCGATTGAGGTCGCCGCCGCGATTGCGGATGCTTTTAATACAATTTTTTTAAAACTCATAATCCACCTACCTTTAATGTGTTAGTTAGTTAAACGTCATTATGCTTATTATGAGTTTCTCCTAAAGATGATGGGTATCAACGTATTAAGATTTCAGTTCAGTGTTCACTTCGCTATGAGGCTAAGCAAATTTTAATTAACTGAGTTATCACAATAATTCATACAACCACGACAGTATAAACGTGAAATTTATCGTGTGCGCGCGCATTGTGGTGCCAGATGGCTGTAGAATTTAGAGCCAAAAGTAGCGCTGATCGCAGGAGGGTTATCGTGCGCAATTTACCAGCGAGGCGCTTACGGGTGTTCTCAAGGCTCATAACATTCGTATCAGTATGGATGGCAAAGGCGCTTGGAGTGATAATGTGTTTGTTGAACGTTTATGAAGCAGTGTTAAATATGAGAAAGTTTATCTACAAGCCTTCCAGCCGATGAAAGAAAGCGAAAGACGGTATGGGCGTGTGGATAAACTATTACAACCAAGAACGGAAACATCAAACCTTGGGGATGGTGTCAGACATGATGTATGGTTCATGTCGTGGCTTCAAACGGGCTACTTAATCAGGTGAAAATAATGCCTAAGCTACCTGTTCTAAATTTGGGGCTCACTTCTAATTTCGGGGGCTAAGGTCACCACGATGAGAACGAAAACGTCATTGTTAATCCGGTTTGTTCAGCATCATCCAGTTTTTGATAATTTTCCCTAACCCCTTTAACTGCAATGGGTCGTCGAGCTAATCTGGGTATTTAAGTACAGAGAATACGGTTCTCACTAATAACTTTAGATCAATATCCCCAGCGCTTGAAGAATGGAGTTTGTGATAGGTTGCATCTTGACTAGATTTAGCCATACCTACAAGGCAGCGCTATGTGATAGGATTAAACTATTGTATATGAAGAAACTGGATATGGTAGGCGCTTGGCGTGACAATGTGTTTGTTGAACGCTTATGGCGCAGTGTTAAATATGAAGAAGTTTATCTACAAGCCTACCAATCGATGAAAGAGGCAAAAGACGGTATTGGCGCCTGGATAAACTATTACAACCAAGAACGTAAACATCAAACCTTGGGCATGGTGCCTGACATGATGTATGATCCATATCGCAGCCTGAAATTGGCTGCATAATCAGGTGAAAATAACTCCTAAGCTACCTGTCCTAAAAAGCGGGTCCACTTCTATCCCCAGCGCTTGAAGAATGGAGTTTGTGATAGGTTGCATCTTGACTAGATTTAGCCATACCTACAAGGCAGCGCTATGTGATAGGATTAAACTATTGTATATGAAGAAACTGGATAAGGATTATGCTCAGCAAGATTAATGTAGTAGTCGTTGCTGTTCTGTTTAATGTTGCAGGGCTATGTCATGCACAGGAGTTAGTATTCCCCTTGAGCACTGCGACATCAACTCCCTTCGCTATAGATTCAAACGAAACGGTTGCCCTATCACAATAGTCTACAAACAGCCACGTCAACGCCAATAGCTATCACGGAGAAAAAGAAGAAACGCTCTGTTTTAAACTTAGACGGTACCGGAGAGATTTTCTTTCCAAATGACGACGAAGAAGTAAGCTCGATTATCATAAAGTTTTATACTGACGCGCGTATCCGTATGCGTAACAAACTACTCAAGCGAGTAGATAAAAAAGACGACGAGTCAATTTCAATCGAAAAATTAAAAACCAACTATGATTTAGGACGGCTTAAGGGGTTGTTACGAAAACATGAATTAATAACTAACCGACATTTTGCATCCCTATCAGAGGCATACTTTGATTCTCGTCAAGAATCAGGAGAGAAAAACAGCGAAAAACTACTTCATAACTTGAATGACTATTATCGGATAGATTTCCCCAGAAGGAACTCTTTTCGACAGCATTAAGAGCGTACTAAAAAAGTTAAATCGATCAGATATAGTGGAACTCGCGTTTGCGCGCAGAAAAGACGGGATCAAACCAACAGGGTTGCTTAATTATGGTGCTGGAAAATCTTTTACTAGTGAGCCAGCTGAAGGCGGGGTAAATGCTGAAGCCGCTTGGGCAGTGTATGGCAATAACGCGAAAGGCCTGAATGTCAACGTAGTAGATATTGATCTCGCGTGGCGATCCTCCCACGTTGATTTTCCAACCAGCTTGTTGGGTTTTGATGCTATTGCTGATCTCGACCTTAAGTCAGACCTCATCAATCAGCATGCGTTTTATTCAGATTATATTTTAGATCAAGCTTTCGTTTCTCATGGTAATGCAATGGTGGGTATTCTAGCGGCCCCAGACAATGAGTTTGGCGCAACTGGGATTGCACCACTCGCTACGGTTGGGCTGCAAACCACAGATAGATTAGTTGGCGGTGGGGGAGATGTGTGCGAGGCACTACCATATGCAGTCACGCGAGCTGGATATGGCGGAATCGTTGTTGTTCCACACGGAGAAACAGCTTTTGGTTATGAGGTTCCAATAGAGTGGGATGCCGCTTGTTATAGCGCAATAGAAATTGCTACTGCAAATCGTACGACTGTGGTTTTAGCTGCGGGAAACTCCTCCAGTACAAATTTGGATAACGCTGTATTTGGTGGAGCATTTAATCGGAATGTGCGGGACTCAGGTTCAATTATTGTGGCCATGTCTTTCATAGATCGTCGTGAGCCATTTCCAGGCACCACCTACGGTAGCCGCATCGATGCTCACGCGCCCGGCGCTGATGATTTATATACCCTATATCAGCTAAATACCTATCAAGATTTTGATGGTACCTCTGCTGCCTCTGCTGTAGTCGCAGGCGCATTGACGAGCATTCAAGGCATCGCAAAAGCAACCCGTGGAATTACGCTGAGCCCAAATAATTTTCGGAGCTTAATAAATGTCGAAGGCGTGGCACAAACCCATCAACTAAGTACAGATATAGGTAGGATGCCGGATATTTTAAAAGCAGCTCAAACAGGCATAGCGCGTATATACCCAGTTTATGTGCCGAATCCCAACCCACAAGCAGCCAGTCTCGTGCCAGCTGTCATGCTTTTACTGGACGATTAGCTCATGCGTGATACAACTGACAAAAGAGAACAAAAAAGGCGTGTGCTTAAAGTGCTGCTATCGGCGAGTAGCGTACAACTATGGCTGCCACCTACTGTTGCAATTGTTTCATTGCCATCACACGCGCAAACCACCTGTGACCTATTTTTGGGCCCTGGATTGCCGATAGATGCACCTTGCGAGGGCGATTTTTTACATATTTACGCAAACTATGCGATTAGCACTTCAATTGAGGGGCTAGAGGTTTTAGATGTTTATTCGGATAATCCTAATCATACATTAACATGGGTCGTTTTTTCTCATACGACAACTAAGCTAGTTAGAATCAGAATTCGAATAAAAGAACTCAACGCCACTTTATGTCAAGCTAACCCAACGGCGAAATTTTCTGCAATCCATTTATCGCCAGCTACAATTTACATCGAAACCTCTTGCGGTACCCTTACCGCGACAACAGGACCATGACGTAAGTTCTTATTGTATTTATTGATCTAAGCGATCTAGCCTAGAAATCAATAGCCTAGGTGATGAAACTGGGACCAGTTCGCGGTAAAAAATTCATGAATCGGGGTTTCGTCACTGGCTCTGATATTTAATGCAGCTTGGTACTATCAGTGTACACTCGGATCGATAGACTGGAGCGTTCTCAATCTTTGGGCATACATCGGTGCTTGCCAAAGCCACTTTGCAATTAGAAAATGATCGGGTCATTGTTACTGAATGGCGATTTGCGCCGGCCGCTGAAACGGGTTGGCATCGCCACGGTTTTGATTACGTCGTTGTGCCGCAAACAACAGGCTATTTGAGTATCGAAACCGTAGCGGGAAAACAGCGCTCAGCGCTGATCAGTGGGCAAACATACGCCCGTGCTGCCGGGGTCGAGCATAATGTTATGAACGACAACGAATACGAATTTGTGTTTATCGAGGTAGAATTAAAATGAATCGGACGGAAAACATGAAAATGAATACGATCCTTAAGCATTATATCAACGGCCAATTTAAAGTGGGCACGAGTGGTCGCTTTGCTGATATTTATGATCCCGCATTGGGTGTGGTGTCAAAGCAAGTCGCACTGGCTGACGAGCATGAAGTTCAGGCCGCAATTAAATCTGCAAGCGATGCCTTTCCAGCTTGGGCAGCGACTTCACCGAACAAACGCGCGCAGGTTATGTTCCGGTTTAGGGAGCTGATTCGAGAAAACTTACCCGAACTGGCTGAGCTCTTATCTGCGGAGCACGGCAAGACCATCGAAGACGCTAAAGGGTCTGTTACGCGTGGCTTGGAGGTGGTTGAGTTTGCCTGTGGTATTTCTCAATTACTCAAAGGGGAATATTCTTCGGGTGTTGCCCGCGGTGTGGATGCTTGGAATATGCGCCAGCCCTTGGGCGTTTGCGTGGGCATTACCCCATTTAATTTTCCAGCGATGGTACCGATGTGGATGTTTCCAGTGGCCATTGCCTGCGGCAATACCTTTGTACTCAAGCCCTCTGAAAAAGATCCTTCTGTTGCGCTTCGTTTGGCCGAGTTGATGACCGAGGCGGGCTTGCCTGACGGGGTGTTGAATGTGGTCAACGGCGATAAAGTCGCGGTGGATACGCTACTGAGCGATCCGCGTGTGCAAGCGGTGAGCTTTGTGGGTTCGACATCGATAGGCGAATATATTTATCAAACTGGCAGCGCCAATGGCAAGCGTGTCCAAGCCTTATGTGGTGCGAAGAATCACATGCTGGTGATGCCCGACGCAGATATTGATCAAGTGGTCGATGCAATCATGGGCGCGGCCTATGGCTCAGCTGGCGAACGTTGTATGGCAGTGTCGGTGGTGGTTACAGTGGAAGATGCGACTGCGGATGCCATTCTCGAAAAGTTAGTGCCGAGAGTGAAGGCGCTGAAAGTCGGCCCGTATACTGACAACGCGTCTGAAATGGGACCCTTGGTCAGCCCCGAGGCGCAAACACGCGTAAAAGGATATATCGATCAGGGGGTCAAAGAAGGCGCGGAGTTAGTTTATGACGGTCGTGCAGAAAAAGTAGCGGGTTATGAAAACGGTTGCTTTGTGGGCGCGACGATATTTGATAAGGTGAGCTCAGATATGAGCATTTACACCGATGAAATATTTGGCCCCGTGTTAAGCATTGTGCGCGCAAACGATTATCAAGCGGCGCTAGCTTTAATCAATGACCATGAATATGGAAATGGCACGGCGATATTCACGCGCGATGGCGATTGCGCGCGCGATTTTACCAATAAGGCCCAAATCGGCATGGTCGGGGTGAACGTACCGATTCCTGTTCCCATGGCTTTTCATAGCTTTGGTGGCTGGAAGCGATCTTTGTTCGGCGATCACGCAATCCATGGCCCTGAAGGTGTGCGTTTTTATACGCGCCTCAAAACCGTGACAGCCCGATGGCCATCGGGTGTTCGAGCGGGCGCAGTCTTTAATTTCAAAGAGGGGGGCGAGCACTGAGGGGGCTCTTTTTGAGTAGCGTCTTACGGCTTGAGGCGTCGCACTCTATATGTCAATCGTAAATACTATTCGCCAAAGCGCGAAGCAAAATGTCCGACGGGTGGTGCTGCCCGAGGCAAAAGACAGCCGCATATTGAAAGCCGCTATTGAGGTGCATCGATTGCGTATTGCAACCCCGATATTGCTGGGCAGTCAAACTGAGCTCGAAAACTTGGCAAAGGCACAGGGCTTGAATATAGATGGCCTTGAAATTATCGACGCAAATTCAAAGTTCACTGATGAAATGCAGGAATATTTGCTTTCTCGAAAACGCTACGCATCAATGACCAAAGCGGAAATAGAAGAAGCTTTGGGTGATACGCTGGTTCAGGCCTGCTGTTTACTGTCGATGGGGGCAGTGGATGCCTGTGTCGCGGGTGCAGTCAATACAACGGCTGAAGTGATACGGCGTGGCTTAAGTATTGTAGGTACCGAGGGCGATGGCGCATTGCTATCGAGCTTTATGTTGATGGAGTTCCCCGAGAGTCAATCACTGGGCTTGCCACATGCCTTATTTGCTGATTGTGCGATCAATATTGACCCGGACAGCTCGCAACTCGCACAAATAGCCATTTCAACAACAAGTAATGCTAAAAATTTATTCGGCTTAGACCCCAAAGTTGCGATGCTGTCTTTTTCTACGGCCGGTACTGCATCGCATCCCATGGTGGAGAAAGTCAAGCAAGCTACAAAGGTGCTCCAAGGAGCATTGCCGAGTTTAAAAGTGATCGGTGAAGTTCAACTTGATGCAGCGCTAATGCCAGATGTTCAAGCGCTCAAATTACCCAATGCCGCTTTTCCAGCGCCAGCCAATGTGTTTATTTTTCCGGATTTAAACGCTGCCAATATTGGCTATAAAATTGCTGAACGATTTGGGGGTGCGCGGGTTATCGGGCCAATCTTGCAAGGCTTGAATAAACCCCTCAATGATCTTTCCCGCGGGGCGAATGTGGACTCTATTGTAAATACCATTGCGGTGACCTGTCTACAGTCAAGCTAGCCCTATCTAATCCGCAAACTGGCACGTCTTACAAGGGCGGGCTGGTACTATGTGTCGTATTAAGCTGCCGATACGCTTCTCCTGCTTTGATGCTTTCGTCGGAGTCTGCTGGCGTAGTTTGAATATTGCGCCCAATCCAATAGTTTGAGGTTTGCAAGATGTTAGTCGGGGTTCCAAAAGAAATCAAAAATCACGAGTACCGCGTCGGCATGACGCCCAGCAGTGTTCGTGAAATGGTGCATCATGGCCATGATGTGATCGTACAGGCCAACGCAGGCGTCGGCATTGGTGCTTCAGACGAGGTTTATCATCAAGCAGGGGCGACGGTGATTGAAACAGCCGAAGAAATTTTTGCCAAGGCGGAGATGATTGTTAAAGTCAAAGAGCCCCAAGCAAACGAGCGTGCGATGTTGCGCGAAGACCAAATTTTGTACACCTATTTACATTTGGCGCCTGATCCAGAACAAACCAAAGATTTAGTCGCGAGCGGCGCTGTGTGCATAGCCTATGAAACGGTGACTTCTGCAAAAGGTGGCTTGCCATTGCTCGCGCCGATGTCAAAAGTCGCGGGGCGCTTGGCGGTTCAAGCCGGCGCGCATTGCTTGGAACAGCCCAATGGTGGCTTGGGGATGTTGATCGGAGGGGTGCCCGGCGTTGCGCCCGCAAAAGTGACGATTATCGGCGGCGGCGTGGTGGGTACCCATGCGGCGCAAATTGCGGTTGGAATGGGCGCTGACGTGTGGGTTTTAGATCGAAATCCTGACGTATTAGAATCACATTGGAAGCAATTTGGCCGCGCGACCAATGCTGTTTTTTCGACTCAAGATGCCTTGGAAGAACATGTGATCAGTTCAGAACTGGTGATCGGTGGTGTGCTAATTCCGGGCGCTGAAGCGCCTAAGTTAGTCACACGCGAAATGCTCAAAAAAATGCAGGCGGGTTCGGTGATTGTGGATGTGGCGATTGACCAAGGCGGTTGTTTTGAAACCTCCCATGCGACCACTCACGCGGATCCGACTTATGTGGTCGAAGACGTGGTGCATTACTGCGTGGCAAACATGCCGGGCGCGGTGCCCAAAACCTCGACTTATGCCCTAAACAACGTGACCTTACCGCATGCCTTAGCGTTGGCAGATAAGGGATATAAACAGGCGCTAAAGGACGACCCGCACTTGTTAAATGGCTTAAACGTTATTCACGGTAAGGTCTGCTACGAGCGAGTTGCCAATGATTTAGGCTACGACTACGTCTCGGCCAATGAGCTGATCTAAAATTGCCAACCAAAACGATATTTAAATAATTTTGAGAGAAAGAACATGCCAAGAATGACCCCAAGTGAAGCCTTTGTCGAAACCATGGTGGCGAACGAAGTCAAAACGATTTTCGGAATCATGGGTTCCGCCTTTATGGATGCGATGGACATCTTTGAGCCCGCAGGCATTGAATTGGTGCCGGTGGTGCATGAGCAAGGTGCTGGACACATGGCAGACGGCTATGCGCGCGTCAGTGGTAAGCATGGCGTGTGTATCGGCCAAAACGGGCCGGGCATCAGTAATTGCGTGACAGCAATCGCAGCAGCGTATTGGGCGCATACCCCTGTGATTATGATTACGCCAGAATCGGGCACCATGGGCATGGGCTTGGGGGGTTTTCAAGAGGCCAACCAATTGCCGATGTTTCAGGAACACACAAAATATCAAGGACATGTGAATAATCCTAATCGCATGGCTGAGTTTACTGGCCGCTGTTTTGATCGTGCGATGTCTGAAATGGGTCCAACCCAACTCAACATACCCCGTGATTATTTTTACGGTGATATTGATGTCGATATTCCTGAGCCGCAGCGATTGGATCGCGGTCCGGGTGGTAGTAAGAGCTTGGATGAAGCCGCAGCCTTAATTGCTAAGGCTAAATTCCCGGTGATTATTTCTGGCGGCGGCGTGGTCATGGGTGATTCCGTTGAGGAATGTAAGCGCTTAGCCGAGCGATTGGGTGCGCCCGTGGTGAATAGTTATTTGCACAACGATTCGTTTCCAGCCAGCCATCCTTTATGGGCAGGGCCGCTGGGATATCAGGGATCAAAAGCGGGCATGAAGTTGATTGCGCGCGCGGATGTGGTGGTCGCCTTGGGCACGCGTTTAGGACCCTTCGGAACCTTGCCGCAACACGATATGGATTACTGGCCCACAGACGCGAAAATTATTCAGATCGATGCGGATAATAAAATGCTTGGCTTGGTTAAGAAAATCTCGGTTGGAATCTGCGGAGACGCTGGTGCGGCAGCTGAGGCGATCAGCGATCGTTTAGATGGCATGAAGCTCGTTTGTGATGCCAATAAAGACGAGCGCGCGACGCAAATTGCTGATGAAAAGGCAGCGTGGGAAAAAGAGCTAAGTGAGTGGATTCATGAGACTGACCCCTACAGCTTAGACATGGTTGAGGAGAATAAGGCCTTTGGCTATCCGCATCCTCGTCAAGTTTTGCGTGAGCTTGAAAAGGCGATGCCAGAAGATGTAATGGTCTCGACTGACATCGGAAATATTAATTCTGTGGCGAATAGTTATTTACGCTTTGAGAAGCCGAGAAGCTTTTTCGCGGCCATGAGTTGGGGTAACTGCGGTTATGCATTTCCGACCATTATTGGTGCTAAAAAAGCCGCGCCGCATCGCCCTGCAGTGTCTTATGCAGGTGATGGTGCGTGGGCAATGAGCATGGTCGAAACGATGACGTGTGTGCGGCACAACATTCCTGTCACGGCAGTGGTCTTTCATAACAAGCACTGGGGTGCTGAAAAGAAGAACCAAGTTGATTTTTACAGCCGTCGGTTTGTGGCAGCTGAATTGACCGATCAAAACTTCACCGAAATCGCCAAATCGATGGGCGCAGAAGGCATCACGGTTGAAACCCTAGGCGAGGTCGGGCCAGCGTTGACAAAGGCGATAGATATGCAAATGAATGAGGGTAAGACTACTATCATTGAAATCTATTGCACGCGTGAGTTGGGTGATCCCTTCCGTAAAGATGCATTGTCAAAGCCGGTTCGCCACCTTACGAAATACAAAGATTACGTCTAACGATTAAGAATCGGGTTTCGAGTACGTAAGTTTTAAAGAAGTGCAAGGGAAGCTTAAATGAGCCTGAGCGTCACGCTGCTAGTTTTGCTAGCGGCGTTTTTTCATGCCCTGTGGAACGCCTTTGTTAAAAAAGGCAGTGATCCACTTATTTCTGTGGCAGGGGTTGCATTGGCCTCTAGTAGTATTGCGGCTTGTTTGATCCCTTTTGTTGGACTGCCTGAACCGGCCTTGTGGCCTTGGTTGGCTGTATCGCTGATTGTGCATACTTTATATATGGTGATGTTGAGTCAGGCCTATCGATACGGTGATTTCACGATTGCTTACCCCATTGCGCGCGGTTTGGCGCCCGCCTTGGTGACCGTTTACAGCCTGCTGTTTATGCAAGCAGAGCTGGAGGGTGCACAGCTGATTGGCTTGCTGGGGATTTTGAGTGGCATACTCTTATTCGCCACGCGAAGGCTTGGTTTGGTGATTGCTGATCGACGTGCTTTAGGCTATGCGACACTAACCGCCGTGTTAATTGCGGTGTATACAGTGATGGATGGAATTGCCGCGCGGCTAGCGTCCAGCGCGACTAATTATGCAGTATGGATACTGTTTTTACAGGGCTTTCCGATCTGCGCTTATATGTTTTTTCTTCGCGGCAAACCCGCATTGCAAATCTTAAAGAATAGGGCTTGGCAATTGAGTTTCGGCGGATTTATGTCGATGACGGGTTATATGATCGTGCTTTGGGCAATGACGCAAGCACCGATCGCTTTGATCGCAGCCTTTAGAGAATCGTCGATCATCATTGCTGCTTTGATCGGCATGTTTTGGATGAAAGAACCCGGTGGATGGAGAAGGATATTTGCAGCAGTGCTAATTTTTCTTAGCGTGGTTTATTTGAAAATTGCTTAGGCTCGCGCACGACTTGTTAGGAAATCGTTAGAGATCAGTTAGAGGTCATTTATATGGAACAGATTAAGTATCGTGTTTCCTAGGTGTTCGGCATTATTTGGCCTTTGGATTAGTGTTAGAATTAGCAGAGTTTGTGGTTATTTGTCGCTGTTCGCGGGCCAAAGCTGCTTACCTGGCTCAGGGTTTAAAGATGCGTAGGAATACAATAATGGCAATAGGTAGTATGGTCGAATTTTCCGCAGAAGCGTTCCTAAAGAGTTTTATTTCCCATCGCGCTATTGTGGCTATAGTGGTCGTTTGTGCCCAGTTTACTGGTGTGTTAAATGCTGAGCAACTGAGCCCAGAATCTGAGCGAGCCTCAGAATACATCGTTGGCGGCACGGAATCGACTAGAGGAGACTGGCCGTTTATAGTTGCGCTGGTAGACCCTTCCGCTCCAAATATTTTTGAAGGACAATTTTGCGCCGGATCTTTAATCCATCGTAATTGGGTTGTGACGGCTGCTCATTGTGTAGATGGGCGTAGCCTCAGTAACATTCGTATTGCGACGGGCTTGCACGACCTTATAAGTGATGTTCCAACTGACTATATTGCCCCTCGGCGTTTATTAAAGCACCCATCTTATAATTCGACCACTTCGGATTATGATATCGCGTTGATTGAACTCAGTAGTCCTTCTAATGCGTCAACCGTTAGAATTACGCTCGATGATCCAGGTGGCGAGGCGCCGCAAGGTACCGGTGGTACTACCATAGGCTGGGGTGTGGCTGACACGAGTTATGGAGCTCCTTATTACCCAACTGCATTAAGAGAGATATGGATGCCCGTTGTCACTAATGGCATTTGTATAGCAGCAATGGGTGCGCTGAATGCCGTGACTTCAAGAATGATTTGTTCGGGTTGGGACCGACGTTTAAATGGAGGGTGTTTTGGCGACAGTGGCGGGCCGATGGTAAATAGATGGTATGGTCGTGACGGACATTGGTATTTAACCGGAGTGGTAAGCTGGGGAGCAGGTGATTGTGGAGATGTTTCAAAAGGGTATTCTGTTTATGCACGCGTCTCAGCGCTTAGAGAATTCATATATCAGTATATACCTGAGCTACTGAAGAGTGATTATGTGTTGGCAGGACCGTTATTTTTATTGCTTGGTGAAGATTAAACGGACAAGCTTTCTGTTTGGCAAATTTAATTCGACTCACATTTATACGGGACGTGGAGAGCTGCAATGACCAATAACACCGCATTGCGGGGTGATACCAGCGATTGTGGCGTCAGCACTTTGGCGTTCTTGAGCCACAGATAAAACGCAAATACTTTGGAATCGGTTCATCGCTACGGTAGTCAAGTTTTTCAAAACCACCATGCCCTCGTTAGAAGCACTGCATGCATATTATTTGAAACGGCTATTTGTGTTTGTAAATGGGCACTAAAGCGAAGATTAAACCCAAGGTGATGCCTAGGGCAAGTAAGGGAAATATGCTCTACTAAGAAGTGGACCCGCTTTTTAGGACAGGTAGCTTAGGAGTTATTTTCACCTGATTATGCAGCCAATTTCAGGCTGCGATATGGATCATACATCATGTCAGGCACCATGCCCAAGGTTTGATGTTTACGTTCTTGGTTGTAATAGTTTATCCAGGCGCCAATACCGTCTTTTGCCTCTTTCATCGATTGGTAGGCTTGTAGATAAACTTCTTCATATTTAACACTGCGCCATAAGCGTTCAACAAACACATTGTCACGCCAAGCGCCTTTACCATCCATGCTGATACGAATGTTATTCGCTTTGAGAACACCCGTAAACGCCTCGCTGGTAAATTGCGCACCTTGGTCGCTGTTAAAGATTTCAGGCTTGCCGTGGTAATGCAGAGCCTCTTCCAGAGCGTCTACGCAGAATGCACTATCCATGCTGTTGCTAAGCCGCCACGACAGTATTTTGCGGTGAATACCAGTCCATCACAACGGTAAGATAAGCAAAGCCCTTAGGCATCGGAATATACGTGATGTCGGTAGCCCAAGCTTGGTTAGGACGATTAATAGTTAACCCTCGTAACAGGTAAGGATAAATCTTGTGCCCAGCCTTCTTCTTGCTGGTGTTAGGCTTAGGATAGATGGCTTTAATGCCCATCTTACGCATTAAACGCTGCACATGCTTACGGTCAACTCGGTGGCCTACATCTTGCAAGACATCCCGAATACGTCTGCTGCCGAGAAAGGGCCGATTGAGATGAATGCGGTCTATCAGATGCATGAGTTCCAGGTCATCGTCAGTATCTAGTGTGGGCTTGTAATAGACACTAGACCGATGAATATCCAACAGCTTACACTGGCGAACTAACGATAATTTATTGCTTTTATTAATCATTGCTTTGCGCTCGGGCCTGTTTATCGACCGAGCGCTTTGGACAAAAAATCGTTTTCCATGGTGATCTCACCGATCTTTGCCTGCAAGGATTTAATCTCTGATTCTCGATCTGGAGCCAAGCCTGTGCCTGAAGCAAAGACTTCAGATGAGCTATCAAGCAATTGCTTCTTCCACTTGACGATCAAGTTCGCACTGATGTCATAACGGCTAGCAAGATTGCTCAATGTTTCATCTCCTTTGATTGCTGCTAGAGCAACTTTGGCTTTGAATTGTGGCGAATGATTTCTACGTTTTCTACTCATTTTCTGTTCCTCGTTTTTGAACAATTATAAAACAGAAAATAACTCCTTATTTTGGCCTTCGACCTGTCCTAATCATGGGGTCCACTTCACTATAAATGCTTTAATCAAAGTCGCTAATGTTTAGTAAGCTTCCTAATAGCTAATGGATAAAATAATCGGGCTTCGGCTTCGGACGATGCTTTCGAAACTTGACGAACCGATCAGTCACTATCCTAAACTGCATGAGGCGTATCAAAGTTACGGAACCCTAGCCCAATTTGCCATTGTATTTACTACTTGCCCTATTCATATTTTGATGTTTATTTGTACTTCGAAAAGTGAAAGAATACGGCCGTTGGAATAGTTTTAAGCTGCGAATTCTTGCGGCGGCTGTTACCGTTAAAAAATAAAAAGGTGATTTATGAGCGCACAACCCAGCACTAGACCTAAGGTTCCTGAGGGCAAGACACCCTATTTGACTACCCGCCAAAAAAAACCTACCGAAACGGGTTACGTTGGGTACGATACCATCTGGATAGAATTCCAGAAAGAAATAGCGTATCAAAAACCAAAGCAACCTTAAATATACCGGCTGCGTGAACTACTCAGCGCTCGCGCAGATTTGAATTAATCTTTGAGTTAAGTCGGAAAACCCAACTCGAAAGACACAAACTAGGCAGGGAGCCCAGTTTTTTCTGGGGCGATTAATTTGCCGCCTCGATATTGATAGCGTTAACTAAGTTTTTCTTGGCCGTTTCCGCATAAGGACCTTCATCATGCTGCAATATAATCGGCTATCAGGAACTGCCCCCAATTAAAGATTGCTACCTAATGGATGCGAACAAAAGTCGTATTTCTGTGGTGTTGAAATAGCCTGATTTGCCCCAACTTAGGGTTCTCCCTCAACTAGAAGCTGGGAGAAAGATTATGTTAGGCAATTACCAAGCAAAAGAACTTCATGTCGCGACCCGAAGGGAGTTTCCTAAGGCCTTAATCCCTGAGCTGATCGATGGTAGGTTTAGTGACTGGAAGTCGCACCCACAATTCATCATGAGTGGTGCAACGCTGCATGGTTTTCATAATCGATTGCGCAATGCTTGTGAAACTTTAACGCATAAAATCGGCGAAGCAATACATAACTTCGATAGTGATGCCACTATACATTGGCGGCTTCTCGATTTTGGCAAGCAAATTATTGGGGTGGCTCATTCTCATCATCACGCTGAAGATACTGTTTACTTCCCACAGTATAAGGCGCTATTTCCGCAGTTGAACCGACCGCTGAGATTGCTAGATAGCGACCATCGAGTGCTCGAGCAAGCCTTGGATAATTTAGAGACTGCGCTAGATGGCTTAAACGATAAGTCGTCAATTGGCAATTGGGAATGCGCGCGCGACCAAGCTGAAACATTAACGCGTATAATTCATCGTCATTTAGATGACGAAGAAGAGATTGTGATGCCTGCTATTATGAAAAGAGATTCATAATCGCAATCGCGATTCATTAAGCACCCGAACGTTGATCTAAACTATATTTACCAGCTTTCAGAGGGGCTCAACCACAATAGCGTATGATGTTTGAAGAACTTGATTATCAGCAAACTCCGCATGGAGAAATCAGTTTGCGGCGTCGGGCGGAACCGCGCTTGGGCGGGAAGGTGTTGTATGAAGTAAAGCTGGGAGATGAGTTCTTAATGTCGAGTTTATTCGTTGAGGCAGAAATTCAATTAGCGGTGCTGGGTTTGGAGATGCTAAAGGGCAGCGACTGGGATGTTATCGTTGGAGGTCTCGGTTTAGGGTATACCGCGGCGGCAGTATTGGAGAACCCGAAGGTTAAAACGCTCAAGGTTATTGATGTGATGGCGCCCGTGATCGAATGGCATCGACGTGGCCTAGTGCCTTTGGGGGAGGGTTTAAGCACAGACTCTCGTTGTGAGTTGGTCTGCGCAGATTTTTTTGCTTTGGCAAGTTCGCAGAATGACAGCTTTGATCCTTCGACGCCGAATAAAAAGGTTCATGCCGTACTATTGGATATCGATCACTCTCCTAGCCACTGCTTGAATCCAGAAAACAAAAGCTTTTACACAAAAGAAGCCTTGGCTCACTTATCCTGCAAGCTCCATGCGGGCGGCGTATTCGGATTGTGGTCCAATGATCCGCCTGATGATCAATTCGTCGCCTTGTTAGAAAGTATATTTGAAACCGTCGAAGCGCATATTGTGGTTTTCCCCAACCCCTATACAGGTGGGGAATCCTCTAATACCGTTTATATCGCGCAGACTTAAATGTAGTGCTTAGGTTTGGAATATATAATGGCTAAGTGTTGTTGTTACAAATAAAATAAAATAGTAATTGACAATATAATAAAATACTAATATAGTTACCCCACTAGATTTATAGCGCCTTAGGGCACCAACCTTTCAAATTTTATAGTGGAGTAATGACATGAAGATTCAACATATAGTAGTCGTAGCGGCAATCGTAGCGGCTGGAACAGCACAAGCTGATTGGGATATGCCTTTTTTCGGAAACGACAGCGATTATTCAAGCAATGGTCATAGCAATGCGCGCGGCCAAGGTGGTATGAACTTCGGCATGAATTTTGCGGGAGACTTCGATAGTATCTTTGACGGTAACAGCGATTATGATAGCGACGATTACAACGGTAATGGTCAAGCTCGTGGCCGTGGCAAAGGGTCTTTCAACTTCGGTGGTTCTTTTGACGGTGCTGCAGATGCTGAGGGTTATTCAACATCAAATGCGGATAGTGATTATGCTTCTAATGGACGTGGTAATGGTTTTATTAATTTCTCAATGGCGGCAGATGCGGATACTGATAGCCAGTGGAAAGGCGAAAGCAATACCCGTAGATACAAGAAAGAAGCTGCGCCTAAAGCTCAGTAATCATTCTTGATATCTAGCGCAGATTATTCTGCGTAGCCCCATCGGAGCAAGAGATAAAAAGCACCCGAAAGGGTGCTTTTTTATTGGGCCAACAAGGAACAAGCTCAAGTATTTTGGAAATTGTAATTCAGTTTTAAGTGGCTTTTTTAGGCACCATCATGACAGCTTCTCCGCGGATCACGTCGGTGTTTTTTACACTGCATATCGTGCTTAAAGTAACGAAGCCTCGGCGTTCATCTAATGCGGTAACCGTCGCAGTGGTGACCACTTCATCCCCGATATATACGGGGGCGCGGTACTTTAAATTCTGACTCACATAGATACAACCCGACCCCGGTAGCTGGGTACCAACCACGGTTGAAATAAATCCTGCCGAAAGCATGCCGTGTGCAATACGTTTTTTAAAGCGGGTGGATGCAGCGAATTCCTCGTCTAAGTGAACGGGATTATTGTCGCCCGTGACTTCTGCGAACTGAGCAATATCTTCAGCGGATACAGCGCGTGTGTAGGTGGCGCTCATGCCAATGCTGAGGTCTTCAAATTTGTGGATGTTTCGGAGCGGCATCATTTCGGTATAGAATAATTAGAGTCAGGAGTCAGAATTATGATGGATTTACCCGCTGAGTGAAACCGTCAGTTTATCGCATTGATTGTTAGGAAGAATTTCGGCTTACTCAGTTTCCCGCCGTGTTTTATTCACCATACAAGGTTGCTTGTTAGTAGACGCTTGTGTCGGTCAATAATAAACACGGAAAAGTATTGCTTGAGTTCTTTCTGTAAGACCTCAGCAAAGTGTCGCGAGCGAAAAAGCGCAGCATATAATATCTGCCACTTCGTGATACCGCTTTGTGAGTAAATTTTTAACAAGGTATTTTCAAGCGCATTTTTATACTGAGATCTCGTTAAATTAACACGGACCTATATCATGCTTTCAATTCCACAATTGTTAACCTGCTAGCGCTATCTTCTGGGCATTTTTTGTTAAACACACTTATTTGTTGAAAATCAAGAATCAAAGATTGACCTTAGGACAAGGTTAAGGTTAGTCTCCGAGGTAGTCTGTCGAACTTGTGTTGACGGGTGAAAACTAACAATAGTCCACCAACAATTTAGAGGAAAAATAATGAACAAGAACATCGTAAAAATCGTGTTCGCGCCCTTACTGTTACTGGCTGCTGTGCCATTGGCAGCGAATGCTGCGGAGACGGATAATTCGGCGAAAAAGGCGGCAGAAGATGCACCCCTTCTGGGGGTGGTTAAGGTAGAGACCACCCAAGCGGATCTATCGCAGACCAAAACTATTATCACCCGAGATGATACCGAAGGCGTCCATTTCACCAATATGAACGATGCATTGTTCAGCGGTACGCCTGGGGTTTCAACCTCAAGACGTTCTGAGACTGGCTTTGGTGGCCCCAATTCCGGCTTTCTGATACGCGGCCTACAAGGTCCTCACGTACCGGTATTTGTTGACGGTATTCCGATTCAGGTCAACAATCATTTCCATTCCCGCGTTGAT
>CBDBQB010000034.1:0-176589 GCA_965209105.1 Candidatus Poriferihabitaceae bacterium
TTCCTCTAAAGCGCTTACGGTTAGCGCGACATGCGTAATACCCGTATATTTTTTATCAACATCCATCAATATATTCTCGTTCTCCGAAACTGTCGCAGGGCCTAATAAATTCAGCACTACCCCACTCGGATGACGCATGACGATAGGGTGCCCTTGTTCAAACCCTGTGTCTGTTTTTAGCTCAAAACCAAGTAAGACATAAAATGCCACGGAGCGCTGTTTATCTCTAATTCGTATGCCGACGTGGTTTACAGCTTCTATATTTAACATGATGGATGCCTATGAGTGGTGCGTCATTATACTTCTTATCCCTCGCAGGCCGATGCGTTCAGACCGTTTAAGATGCAAGGCCGTGATCTTTAAGCGAATGGGGTCAGGTTGAACCTCCCCTAGTTTAACGGATGCTTTAAATAGGCGACTTGACGTTATAACGCCAAGTCGCTATTATTCGTACAAACGAGGCATAGTAATATGAGCGAATTATCAAAAAGATCAACTGTTTACTTTGAAACTGAGATTCATCAAGCACTAAGAATTAAAGCGGCAACTACTCATCAATCTGTATCCGAGGTTGTTAACGAAGCTGTGCGTGCTGCCTTGAGCGAAGACCAGGAAGATTTAAAGGCATTTTCACAAAGAGCTAATGAATCAACAATGAGTTATGAGGAGTTACTAGAGGATTTGAAATCACATGGCAAAATATAGCCTTGTATTTAAGAAATCTGTGGCAAAAGACCTTCGTAACATTCCAAAAAAAGATATAAAACGTATTTTAAAAAGCATAAAACTTCTCTGCACTGACCCGAGGGCAGCGGGATGTATCAAGCTCTCAGGACAAGAGCGTTATCGTTTAAGACAGGGCGTGTATCGCATTATTTACAAAATTCAAGAAACTGAGCTTGTTGTTATGGTTGTGAAAGTGGCACACAGAAATGTTGTATATAAGAGCAGCTAAGCAGCGGGCCAAGTGCGGCGCGAAAAAGCGTCGCGCGCTTTAGCCTAATCATTAGGACTCAATAGCAATGCAAACTTTTATCTATATCTATAAACTCCTTTTAGATTCATTTATTCATGTCCCACTGATTGGAACTATGTTTTATTTCATGTTCAAGAATGAAAACTCGAGAGGTATTGGCTTTTGGGTCGAGAGTTTATTGATCTGTTTTTCCTGCAAGGTCGTTCTTTTTTTGGTAACCCTGGCGATTAATTTCCTAATATTTACTGTTTCACCATCTATCCTAACGAACGATTTTATTAACACTGAATTGCTCACATTATTGTTATGGTTTGGCGTGTCTTTTATGGCTGTCCGTTATGCAAGCAACAGTACGCTCAAAGCCCTAACAAGTAGCTCAACCCAGCCATTTATATGTCGTTTCGCTTCGCTCTGTATAAATGGCCGCTTAGCAAGGCGATATGTACAATAAAACAAACAATGATGAAATCAAAAGATAAATACGCAATCACAACATTACTAGCTTGGTATCAAGATCATATTGATGTGTTTAAAACCCATATGGCAATTTCAATATTTAATGACTCGGTGCCTGGTTCCGCAAATGTGCAATTAAGTACAGATAAATACATGATGGATATCAGTGTGATGGATGATACTGCCTATCTTTGTATTGGCATGCTGGAAATTGAATCGGATAATACCACTTATCAACATTTTGGTAATTGTGAGTCAAAGTTGGTATTTGAAACTCAATTACAAAATTTCATAGAATGGTTTAAGAATAAACACAAACAAAACACATAAAATATCACTCAACTGGACACTCTACGCTATCGCTTCGCACGCCCGATAGCTCGAACGTTCACGCCGCCTTGGGCGGCACGAATGCGTATCTAAACATGAAGAAACTAAAAAACGAGAAAGAACTGGTAAAGAAGGCAATCGCAGTGGGGATGAAATATGGAGAACAAAGAGGTGCTGTCGAATTTGAACCCACGGATTCAGCAAATGAAAAAATCGAATACATTTATCGCTTGCTGGTACACGATAAGCTAATACAGCCCATCCCTCGGGATCAAATATCTCAATTGTCCATGAAACACAAACTTGCCATATGGGCATCAAAACTAAAGTAAAACAGTCTGGCGGCTCTAGTCCAACAACGGCGGAGATTAAACATGCAATCTAGGCGCGCCTTTCTAAAATTGAACCTGTGGCTTGGGGGCAGCACATTCATGTCGACACTTAACATTAAGGCTTCAGAAAAGCTGAATTCCAATGCATGGTTCATGCCGGAAGAAGCAGATGCCCACGCCCGTACTTGGATGTCGTTTATTGCAAGTTATGACATTTGGGAAGAAAGCCAAGTGCCTCGGGTACAGGCTGATTTGGCAAGCATCGCTAAAACAATTGCAAAATATGAGCCTGTTTCTATGCTCGTAAGGAAGCAAGACAGCGAAACTGCACTGAAACTTCTTGAGGGATTAGATCAGCATAATTATCCGATTGAGCTAATCGAATTCAATATGAATGACCTATGGATGAGGGACACGGGCCCTGCATTTGTCGTAAACAATGAAGGCAAAAAAGCCGGCGTCAATTTCAATTTTAATGGCTGGGGAGAAGATCAGGACTATGAACATGACGCTAAGATCGCTGACTTTGTCACGCAAAAAGCAGGGGTAAATAGTATTCAGTCCGACTTAGTTCTGGAAGGGGGTTGCTTTGAGCTAGACGGCCAAGGCACCGCAATCATGACCGAAAGCTGCATACTCAATGACAATCGAAATCCAAATAAAACAAAGGCAGAAGTTGAGAATGAACTAAAAGCCTTACTGGGTCTAGACAAAATAATCTGGTTGAAAGGAATTGAAAATAAAGACATCACGGATGGACATACCGATTTTTATGCACGTTTCGCGAAACCCTGCGTCGTGGTGGTGAGCCGAGATACCGACCCCTCATCCTATGACTACGAAATCACCCGTGAGAATATTCAAATCCTCGCGGGCTCCACAGATGCCAAAAACGAGCCACTCAATCTAGTGATTCTAGACACGCCTTGGGATATCAACACACAATACGGAACGAAGGATTTTGCCGCGGGATATGTGGGTTACTACGTCTGTAACGGAGCCGTTATCATGCAAAAATTCGGTGATCGAAAGGCTGACATGGCAGCTAAACAGAAATTAGCAGCGGTATTCCCAAACCACCATATTGAGCAAATTACAATTGACGGTATCGCAAGTGGTGGTGGAAGCATTCACTGCGCCACACAACAAGAACCAAGGGTCTAGCAATTCCTGCTGATGGTTTGTAAGAAGTGATGAAGTTCAAATAGACATGTTTACTATCGAATGCCACTGCGCCAACACAAAACTTTTAACCGAGGAGCCGCCCGCTTCGATCACAAGTTGTAACTGTTCAATTTGTAATCGTATCGGCGCGCTGTGGGCCTATTATGATCTTGAAAAAGTTGAGGTATTAATAGCAGAAGGTTCGAACAAAAATTATTCTTGGGGTGAAAAAGCCCTGACGTATCACCGATGTACTCAATGTGGATGCACCACGCACTATACCGCTAATCGAGACGATGGCAGTAAACGTATCGCAATAAATTGCCGAATGGCACCACTGTCGGAAATTAGCAATATTCCTGTTCGCAAATTTGACGGTTTGCAAACATCGAAATACCTGAACGAATAAGCCACTTAAAAAAGCATTCAATATCAATCGACACCGCAGACAATTTTAAGCTGCGCAGAAGGATACGTGCTTGTAACAGCTTTTACGAAATCAAATCAGGTTTAATCTACCTATCCACTCGCGAGCACATAAAGATAGGTAAGCCGCTAAAAATGCACCTTGGTTTCAGACCTCGAAATAATTTGCTGTTACAATTAAATCCGCTATTTATGAAATCAACTCAGCGTTCTCGCCTCTTTCCAAAGCAGTTTATGACTAAACCATTCGCACTACTATTTTTATTGCTCATTCCGATTAATCTTTCGCTGGCGCACCACGAACCGTGGGTGAAAACAGAATTTCCGCAAGATCAGGAGAAATTTTGGTGGGATGAAGACTGGTGGGAAAACGGCACGATTGCCAATGCCGAAAATTATAAAGTATCCATGGAGGAAGTCTCTTACCCAAGCGGTGATACTGAAATTCCTGCGTATATATTTCGGCCGACCAAACCCGGCAAATACTTGCCTGTGTTGTTCCAACACGGCAGGCGCGGCTTAGATGAGCTCACCTTATTGGCGCCCCGACGGCTTGCCGCAAGAGGCTTTGTCGTGCTGGCGCCCGATGTTTGGAGCGGCAGACTATTCAATAGCTATCCGATGGGTCACGAATACGTCAGTGACGAAGATGTCGCCAATGGCATTGATGCCCTACTGGCACTAGATAATATTCAGGGAGATAAAGCCTGTGCGGTGTCGCATACCCGTGGCGGCTATATGACACTCAAAGCCTTGGTGACCCATAAAAAACAGAAGTCTCATATTAGTTGCTATGTGTCTTATTATCCGCATTGGCAGGACCCCAATGAGCCTGAGCCAATGCAAATTTACCAATACGCCCCTGAGCTAAATGAATTAGATGTTCCAGTGCTGGTTTTTTTTGGCGAGCACGAACAGTATCAAAGATTGCGACCAATCATGGATGGTGTGAACACACTAAAGGAAAATGGTAAACATCCGCAGCTCATCATTTATCCCGGTGTTGGTAGGGGTTTTGATTTTCGCCCGCCTCATGTTAGAACGTTCGCAGATGATCTGGCGACCAAAGATTCGCTGCAACGCACCGCGCGTTTTATACGGCAGCATTTAGAGCCGAGCTCTGAACTATAATATTCGTGCCTCAGACGCCAAGGGTTGATTTATATATCCTCTGCCTCGTCAGTTCAGATAAAGTTTTTCTACGGACAGCCCAAGCCTTTATAATATAGACCGCTATATCAAATGACTCGGCATGGATCAGAAAGTGATTGATGACCCTTCAAATTGAATACCTCATCAAACGCGAATCTAAAACGCTAGACTCCGTTCGTGTCTCGCGCCCGCTAGCCTAGTCTTTAAGTTCGTTAAATTAAGCATTTAGACGATAGGATTAACATATGTACATCGAAACAAAGAAAGTTCAGAAACTCGGCAATACACTTGTAGAAATATTTCATATTCTTGCACTTTTTGTCATCGGAGCAACGGTAGTGTGGTCGGCTGCTTATGAGTATCTTCAAATGATGGGGAAAGGTTTTGCTGAGTTGAAGGACATTCTTTTACTTTTTATCTATCTTGAGCTGGGTGCGATGATTGGCATCTACTTCAAAACACATAGATTGCCGGTGCAGTTCCTAATTTTTATTGCCATTACTGCTCTATCTAGGCACTTGGTAATCGATGTGCAGCAAGTCGCAGATAGTTTCCATCTATATTTACTTCTAAGTATCTCTGCTTCCATTTTGTTGCTGAGTGGCGCTCTGTTTGTGCTGACAATTACAGCTAACAAATTTGGTCGCCCGGAAGATAGTTTAGAACGAAGCTAGGCATTGTAGTTCAGCAAGTGAAATCAACATTCGCCAAACAAATGCATAAAGTTGTTCGCCACACTCACCCGGACAGCCACTTGAATACATCCAAGCCCTATAATATGGGCTGTTTTTTATAATTACTCGGCACAGATCGGCAAGATCAGCCCCTAAAAATATGTTCAGCCCACTCATACCCTACATAAAAATTGCGCGAATCGACCATTGGTTCAAGAACATTTTTATGGTGCCAGGAATCTTGATCGCGATGTATCTCGATCACAGCCTCATCCATAGCGGTGTCATTTGGCCGATATTTTTAGCCTTTTTAGCGACCGGTTTGGTCGCCTCAAGTAATTATGTCATCAATGAAATTTTAGACGCCAAATTTGATCGACTGCACCCGGTCAAGAAATTTCGACCCGTTCCCTCGGGTGAGGTCGAATTAATCTGGGGATATGTCGAGTGGATCGTCCTGGCGATCATCGGATTGGCGCTCGCCTATACACTGGGAATGTATTTCTTTTATAGCGCACTGGCGCTGTGGGTGATGGGTTGTGTTTACAATATTGCTCCCATTCGCACCAAAGATAAGCCGTATCTTGATGTCACCTCAGAGTCCGTCAACAACCCATTGCGACTGCTCTTAGGCTGGTACGCCACTGGCACCACGCTGTTCCCGCCCATTTCTCTGATTATTGCGTATTGGATGATCGGGGCATTTTTCATGGCGCTTAAACGTTTCGCCGAATACCGGCGCATAAACGACCCCCAAACTGCCGCCGCTTATCGTGCATCGTTTGAGCATTATAATGCTGATCGCTTGATGATCAGCGTGACCTACTACATCGCCTTATTCGGATTATTTTTTGGGATTTTCTTGATTCGTTATCGAATCGAATTTATTGTGGCCACACCCTTTATCGCAGGCTTTATCGCATGGTATATGCGTTTAGCCTATTTGGAAGACAGTCCCGTGCAATACCCCGAAAAGCTCTACAAACAAAAAGGATTTGTCGCCTATGCGATACTCTGTGCGCTAGTGATGAGTCTGCTTTTGGTGATTGATATTCCCTATTTACACGAACTATTCTCGATGACCAAAGCGACTTAGGGCTTCGCTGCCGGCTTGGCGTTTCCCTTGCGATTGCGACTGGCATTTTTCCAAGGATTGTCTTTTCGGCTTTGCGTTGTTTTAGGGCTTCGACGTTTGGCTGAAGATTTAGAGGGATGATTTTTAGAACCACCCTGCCCTCGCCTGCCCGTGTTGGCATCAGCGTGCTTAGACTTTTTGGGCTTTTTAGATTTGACGGCTCGAAAATCCTTGGGCGATGCAGGCAGATCATGATCAGGCTCAAAACCATCGATTATTTTACGTTCGATGACAGTTTTGATCAGTCGCTCAATGTCAACGAGCTGCTTAATTTCATCAGCACTGACCAAGGAAACGGCTTGACCCAACTTGCCAGCACGACCCGTTCTACCGATACGATGCACATAATCTTCAGGCACATTCGGTAAATCAAAATTGACCACCTGGGGTAATTCAGAAATATCAATACCGCGCGCTGCAATATCGGTGGCGACCAATACTTGAATACCGCCTTTTTTAAATTCTGCTAAGGCGCGTGTCCGCGCACCTTGGCTTTTATTGCCGTGAATAGCCAAGGTTTTTAAGCCCTTGTCTTCCAACTGTCGCGTCAGTCGATTGGCGCCGTGTTTGGTGCGTGCAAACACCAACACTTGATGCCAGCTATTGTCCTTAATCAGCTTGACGAGTAGTGCCGATTTACGTTTCTTATCGACCGGACATATCCAATGTTTAACAGTTTCAACGGTGGTATTACGCGGGCTGACCGAAATTTCAACCGGATTGTTGACGATTCCCTTGGCAAGCTTGCGTATCTCTTCCGAAAAGGTTGCGGAAAACATTAAGTTCTGTCGCTGTCGTGGCAAGAAACTTAATATGCGCCGAATATCGTGAATAAAGCCCATGTCCAGCATTCGATCTGCTTCATCTAAGACCAATATCTCCAATTGATCAAACCGAATAGCCTTTTGATTATGCAAATCAATTAGGCGACCTGGCGTCGCGACCAACACATCTACGCCTTTACGCAAACGCATCATTTGGGGATTTATTTTAACCCCGCCAAAAACCACGGTAGATTTCAGTGGAAGATATTTGCCGTAGGTCGCAACACTATCGCCCACTTGTGCTGCCAATTCACGCGTCGGCGTGATAATCAGCACCCGAGCTTGATTGGCTTTTACCGGATTACCGGTAGAAAGTCGTTCAAGTATTGGCAGCGTAAATCCAGCTGTTTTACCCGTTCCTGTCTGCGCAGCGGCCATCACATCTTTGCCCGCTAAAATTTCCGGAATGGCTTTTAGTTGTATGGGTGAGGGAGACGAATAGCCCTGCTCGGATATCGCGCGCGCCAGCGGTTCGGATAAATTTAAGGAAGCAAAACTCATGTTAAAAATCAGTTGAATCAAAGGCGGCGCGGACTGTAACTGAAAAGCACCTCGTTTACCTTGCTATTTGAGGGTAAAGCAGAGAGTGCAATATGACTAGAACACTGTCCAAACCAATATGGCGCAGATACACTGGCGTCGTATTAGCACTACCTCGCTCAGAGGATATCCGCTAAAATTTCAATGTTATTTTTATTTCTTTCAGATCACCTTGGCGTCTAAAAACACGAAGCGAACAATCGGCTGGCGCGAACACGCAACCTTGCCAGATCTTAATATCGCTGTTATCGAATTCAAAACAGATACCGGTGCGAAAACATCGTCTTTACACGCGCTGGAAATCGAACTTTACGAACAAGACCATACCCCATGGGTGAAATTTTTGAGCACTGAGCGTCACAACAATAAAAATCAACTCATCGCCTGCCAAGCGCCCGTCGTTGATATGCGCAGCGTCACAAGCTCAGGTGGCCATACCGAGCGCCGACCGGTGATAAAAACGCGTATGCGACTGGGCAATATCGTGCAGAAAATCGAACTTACGTTAAGCGACCGATCCGAAATGCGCTACAAAATGCTGCTGGGTCGTAGAGCAATGAGAAAGGGCCTAATCGTTAACCCTGCTGCGACCCATTTATTGGGCATTCCGAGGAGTGAACCACAATGAAAATCGCTATTTTGTCGCAAGATAGGCGACTGTACTCAACGCGCCGTTTGATCGAGGCTGCAGAAACTAGAGGGCACGATACAATCATCTTGAATGTGTTGCGTTGCTATATGAATATCGCTTCACATAGGCCCACGATGCATCATAAAGGGCAAGCCATCGAGGGCGTCGGTGCGGTGATTCCAAGAATTGGCGCTTCGGTTACCTTCTACGGCACCGCCGTACTTCGACAATTTGAAGTCATGGGGGTTTATCCGCTCAACGAATCAGTGGCGATATCGCGGTCGCGCGACAAACTAAGATCCATGCAACTCTTTTCACGCAAGGGGCTGGGTATGCCGCTGACCGGGTTTGCGAGTAAACCCGACGACGTTAAAGATTTGATTTCACAAGTCGGCGGCGCGCCGTTGGTGGTTAAATTGTTACAAGGAACCCAAGGCATCGGCGTTGTACTGGCCGAAACCAATAAAGCCGCTGAAAGCGTTATCGAAGGTTTTATGGGCGTGAAAGCCGATATTCTTGTGCAGGAATATATTAAGGAATCTGGGGGCTCAGATATCCGCTGTCTGGTGGTGGGGGGGAAAGTCGTCGCGGCGATGAAGCGTACCGCCCAACCCGGCGAATTCCGCTCAAATCTACACCGCGGGGGCAGCGCAGAACTTGTCCGAATCACCCCAGAAGAGCGCTCCACCGCTGTGCGTGCAGCCAAGGTGATGGGACTCAATGTTGCCGGTGTTGATTTGTTGCGATCGAATCGCGGCCCACTCATCATGGAGGTGAACTCCTCGCCCGGCCTCGAAGGCATAGAAGCAGCCACCGGCAAAGATGTCGCTTCGATGATTATTCAATTTATTGAAAAGAACGCCTCGGGCAGTAAAACGAGAACCAAAGGTAGCCGAGGTTAAGTTTCCTTAAGGTTTGGTTAATTCCCTGTACCCACTAGGGTAACTTCGTGAAATTGATCAATTTGATTAATGTCGATCACTTCCGAATAAGATTGATACCCCGCCTTGGTCAGGGTAAAAGTATGCTCGCCTGCGCCGAGCGAAGAAAAGGCTATCTCGCCTGTCTCATTATTAGAAGTCTTGCCTTTATCACGAATTGTCTGGCTGCTAATACCGTTTTGGATGCTTTGCCAACGTAAACTGCTGACCGCACCGCCGATAAATGCCCCGTTATCCCCTTTGACCTTTATCGTTAAAAATAATCGCCTTTGTCGATGCGCAAGTTCAATCCGCCTTTATGTTCGCCTGCCGCCAACTGTATACCCGAAAAAATATAACGGGGGATGGTGGTATTGTTGATGTAAATCGATGCTTTTCCTTGCGTTGCAGGCACTTCGTCAAATTCGAGCTGCCCTCCATCATGAGTGGTCGACGTCAGCACCGAGCCCGTCGCGAGTAACCGAAAAGTGATGCCGTCTTGCGGGACACCCGACGTATTTGTCACCTGCGCTTGAAGCGAACCTGTTCCTACATTTTTCATTCGCAGAAGAAAATCTGGCACCCCTTCGTAAATACTAATTTTTTGGTATGACGTGCTATCAAACACATAGCCGCCACGCGTATTGATGGTCATGCGAAAATCGTCCGATGCTTTGACATATTGGATCACAAACTGCCCATTTTTGTCGGTTGTTCCTTGCATAGGATAAGCCACCTTGATGGAAGGCGAATAAAGTTTTACCGTCCGCCCCCTTAAGGGATTGCCCTGTTCGTCAACCACTTTACCCAACACATCAAACCCCGAAAGCAAGGTGGGTTCCAGTTTGGCGTCAATCTGCTTTCGTGCAATTGCCTCGGCGCCCTTAAATGACACCCTCCTGCGTTGAAAATCCTTCTTGGTAAAATAGAGTTGATAAGATCGATCAGCGCTGACGGCCACTGGTATTTCGTATTTACCTTGTGCATCGCTCTTTGTCCGGTTTTTTTGTCCAGGCACTGCCGAAACGGAGACATCTTTTAAAGGCTTTCCGAGTTGATCAGTCACCACACCGAAAACGTGACCATTATTTGTGATTAGTAGGGTGAAGTCCGTTGCAGTATGCGGCGCGTGTGGGCGTTGGCAACTCGATGGGTAGCCCAGTGCTTCGAGGGTGCATAGCTGATAGTCGCCTTCAACCAAGTTAGCAAATTTATAATAGCCCTTCTCGTCAGTATTCGTATTTAAGGTTCGATTGTTGAAAAGTAATTTATCCTCGGCAGCGGCCTTAAGTAAGCTAAGTTTCAAAGGCAAATTTCGAACATAACGCCCTGCGGTATCGACCACACGCCCGCTTATCAGAACATTACTAGAAATCGTGGGCGATTGTTTTTCCTCTACAACCTCTGCCTCTTCCAATGAATCCTGCTTAGCTTCGCTTAAAGGTTTGTTATCTTCTGAATCTTTTGGGGCTGCCGACAGCGAAGGCTCGGAACGCAATTTAACTTCACGCGACCTAAATGTCTGGCCTAAATTTCTGGACGAGGCGGGGCGAAGATCAGTGGAGTGATCTGCCCTTTCTAACGCTATTGAAAAGGGATTATTCGCATTCGAACCCATCGAGAATGGCGTAGAACTGGCGACACCAAAAGGCGAGCCACTCGCAAGACTAATATCACTATTAAAATCAACATTGGGTTTGATCTGAGTTTTCGAGGGCGATCGACTGATGCCCCCGGCGCTCAAATCAGCAAACAAGCTATCCACACCAGACTGCCCATTCGAAGTAGCCGCAACCGAGGGTTCAGACCCACTGTTTGATGCTTGCTGACGCGATATGCCGCCTTGCCCGATAACGCTATTCAATATTAGCCCGGCAATCAATAGTAGCGCCGCTAAGATAGTATATTGTTTAGTCATGCCCCATTTATTTGCTAGTAATTTTCTGTCCGCTTATCGACTGCGTGTTAAGGTCTTCAAACAGGCTCTAACGAAATCGTCACCTATAAACTTTTAATACAATGCTGCTATCCTTAAGCTGAATACACATCATGAGACCTCAGCATAACTAAAGTGCAAAGGAAAATGAGATAATATTTTCAAGGTTTTTGACAAAATGGAGTGTAATAGCGAGCTATTGCGCGATATTTTGGCGAAAAGATTGGAAACTATTAGGCGTTTTATCTTGTGCTGTAGTTATGCTGAGGTCTCATCATAGCATTGATTTGGGTTTCATACTTTGACGAGCATCTGCTTCAGTCTGCCCATGATAAGAATAGAATTTCTTTACGCGCATATAGCTAAGCATCTTGGCTGCGTGTAAAATCAGGCTCGGTTGGAAAACTCTATTCCGCCCCTCCTATCGTGATTTGTTTTCCCAACGAAAGAAAGAGATTATCGCATGAGCATGACGCCTTATTATCGCCGAAATCAAGAAGATGTCGACCCACAGGAGACCACTGAATGGTTAGACGCCTTGGTGGCCGTGATCGAACGAGAAGGCAATAAACGCGCACATTTCATCATCGAAGCCTTGATTGATAAGGCGCGTCGTTCTGGCGCCCACATCCCCTACGAGGCCAATACAGCTTATATCAATACTATCCCCACGACCGCTGAAGAGCGTTCGCCTGGTGATGCTGCGATGGAACGGCGTATTCGCGCCTTGATACGTTGGAATGCCGCTGTCATGGTCGTTCGCGCCAATCGAAAATCTTCTGAACTGGGAGGGCATATTTCCAGTTTTGCCTCCGCTGCAACCCTCTACGACGTCGGATTTAATCATTTTTGGCGGGGCGATACCGACAAGCAGCGCGCCGACATGTTATTTATCCAAGGACATTCCGCCCCCGGCATATATGCACGGGCGTATATGGAAGGCACCATCAGCGAAGAACAAGCCAACGGCTTTCGCCAAGAAGTAGACGGCAAGGGCTTATCGTCTTACCCACATCCTTGGTTAATGCCCGATTTTTGGCAATTTCCAACCGTGTCGATGGGTTTGGGGCCGATTCAAGCCATTTACCAAGCGCGCTTCATGCAATACATGGAAAACCGCGAATTCGTAGAAAAAAGCGATCGTAAGGTTTGGTGTTTTTGCGGCGACGGCGAAATGGATGAACCCGAATCAAAAGGCGCGCTATCTTTAGCAGGTCGAGAAAGTTTGGATAACCTTGTATTTGTCGTCAACTGTAACCTCCAGCGGCTTGATGGACCCGTACGCGGCAACGGTAAAATAATTCAAGAATTAGAGAGCGATTTTCGCGGTGCGGGCTGGAATGTCATCAAAGTCATATGGGGGTCTTATTGGGATCCGCTGCTGGCGATGGATAAAACCGGAATACTCCAGCAACGCATGGAAGAAGCTGTCGATGGGGAATACCAAGCTTTTAAATCCAAAGATGGTGCCTATGTACGCAAGCATTTTTTTGGCAAGTACCCTGAGTTGGCCGAGATGGTTGCGAGCATCACTGATCGAGATATATGGCGACTAAATCGAGGCGGACATGACCCGCATAAAATTTACGCCGCGTATCATCAAGCGGTCAATCATAAAGGGCAACCCACCGTTATTTTAGCCAAAACCGTAAAGGGCTATGGCTTGGGCGATGCGGGCGAAGGGCAAAATACCGCTCACAATCAAAAGAAGCTGGCGGAAGACGAAATGATCATGTATCGCGATCGCTTCTCTATCCCGCTTTCTGACGAAGATGCCGCGGCAGCCACCTTCTATCGACCCGACATGAAATCGGAAGAAGTTAAATATTTGAAAGCCCGCCGTAAGGCACTGGGCGGGCCTTCGCAGTTAAGACAAACGGCCTGCCAACCCGCCTTTAAAACGCCCCCCTTATCACTCTTTAAGGCGCAGTTGGAGAGCACAGGTGAACGCAAAATTTCCACCACCATGGCTTTTGTGCGTATTTTATCTGCCCTCACGCGGGATAAATCTATCGGCAAATATATCGTACCGATCATACCAGATGAATCGCGCACCTTTGGCATGGAAGGCATGTTCCGACAACTGGGTATTTATTCGCCCAAGGGGCAGTTATACACGCCTGAAGATGCGGATCAACTCATGTATTACCGCGAGGATAAAAAAGGTCAGGTGTTACAAGAAGGGATCAATGAAGCAGGCGCGATGTCTTCTTGGATATCTGCCGGAACGGCGTATAGTAATTATGGTGTACCGATGGTGCCTTTTTACATTTTCTATTCTATGTTCGGCTTTCAACGCATTGGTGATTTAGCTTGGGCAGCGGGCGATTTGCGCACACGGGGTTTTATGTTGGGAGGCACTGCGGGGCGAACGACACTTGCTGGCGAAGGCTTACAACATCAGGACGGTCATAGCTTAATCTTAGCGAACACCATACCCAACTGTATTTCTTATGACCCGACTTATGCCTACGAGTTGGCCGTGATTATCCAAGACGGCATTCGCCGCATGTATGAAAACGATGAAAGTATTTATTACTACATTACCTGCATGAACGAAAATTACGCTCACCCTTCCATGCCGAAAAATGCTGAGAAAGGTATTCTTAAAGGTATGTATCACTTACAAACCAACAAAGCAGCCAAGGGCAAAGCCTCTATTCAACTTTTGGGTAGTGGCACCATTTTGAACGAAGTCATCGGCGCCGCACAAGCATTGAAAAAAGACTACGGTATCGGCTCAGATATTTGGAGCGTCACCAGCTTTAATGAACTGGCACGAGATGGCAACGATATCGAGCGTTATAACCGCCTCAATCCAACAAAAAAGGCCAAGTCTGCGTATATCACGCAGTGCCTCGCAAAAAACAAGGCGCCCGTACTCGCCGCCACGGATTATATGAAGGTATATTCTGATCAAGTCCGCGCATGGATACCTCAGCGCTACACTGTCTTAGGTACCGACGGCTACGGGCGTAGCGATACGCGCGCTCAGCTGCGCAAATTCTTTGAGGTGAATATCGCGAACATTGTGGTCGCGGCACTAAAAACTTTGTCCGATGAAGGCGAAATTGATAAGAAATGGGTGTCACAGGCAATCAAACACTATGGTTTGGATGGCAATAAGCCTAACCCTGTTTCGGAATAAGCACGATGAGTAAAACATTGGAAATCGTGGTGCCAGATATCGGGGATTTTGATCAAGTTCCCGTTATCGAAATATTGGTGAAGCCGGGTGATGCCGTCGAGAAAGAAGACGGCTTAATCACCCTTGAGAGCGACAAGGCCACGATGGATATCCCCTCCCCCGCAGCCGGAACAATCCAGAGTATTTCGGTAAAAGTAGGCGATGAAATCGCGCAAGGCTCGATCGTGGGTGTGATTGAGCTATCCGACGATCCCGCTACCGAACAAGTTCAACCGCCTACTGAGCAAGCGCACTCGGGCGAAAATGATAAAGCAGAACCTAAGCCGCAAGCTAAGGCTGCCCCCGCGCAGCAAACACCCCCAGCAATTGATCCACAGAATAAATTACCCCCCATTATGCCCGCCCCTGCTGTGCAAGCGGGTATTACACCGGCCCATGCGAGTCCAGGCATACGTCGCTACGCAAGAGAACTGGGCGTAAACCTAGTCGCGGTACGCGGCACAGGGGCAAAAGGTCGTATTCTGAAAGAAGATATTAAGGCTTGGGTGAAATACCAACTGAGCGCGGGCGCGGGCGCTCCTGTGGGCAATATGGGCATGGGTATTCCGCCCATTCCCGAGGTCGACTTCAGTGCCTTTGGGGAGATAGAAGCCGTTCCCTTTACGCGCATTCAAAAACTATCCGGCCCGCATCTGCACAGAGCTTGGCTGAATATTCCCCACGTCACGCATCACGACGAGGCCGATATTACGCTCACAGAAGAATTTCGCCAATCGCTGAAAGAAGAAGCCAAGCAAAAAAACCTCCGTATCACCTTGTTGTCTTTTATCATGAAGGCATTGGTCGGATGCTTAAAGGAGTTCCCCACTTTTAACGCCTCCTTGTCCGCTGATGGCAAAGGCTTTATTTTAAAGAAGTATTTTCACATAGGCATCGCGGTCGACACGCCTAACGGCTTAATGGTACCTGTCATACGGGATGTTGACCGTCTCTCAATTTATGAACTCAGTGAAACGATCATGGATACCAGCCAACGCGCGCGCGATGGTAAGCTTAAGCCGGACGATCTAAAAGGCGGTTGTATCAGCGTTTCCAGCTTGGGCGGCATTGGTGGAACAGCCTTTACGCCAATCGTGAACGCACCGGAAGTCGCGATCTTGGGTGTCACCAGAGCGCGCATGCAGCCTGTTTGGGACGGCAAAGAATTCGAGCCGCGTCTCATGTTGCCCTTAGATTTATCTTATGATCATCGCGCGATTGATGGCGCCCAAGCAGCCCGATTCATGTCACACCTCGCCTCTTTATTTGGCGACGTTCGCCGCTTAATACTTTAAGTCCGGTTTTAATGAGTACTTTACAGAAAATAATCATTCCAGAATTGGGAGATTTTGATCAAGTTCCAGTGATTGAAATTCTCGTCAATATCGGCGACGCGGTCGAACTCGAAACACCCCTTATCACGCTAGAGAGCGATAAAGCGACGATGGACATTCCATCTTCACACGCAGGCATCGTCACCAAGATACTCGTCAGTGTGGGACAAACAGTCAATAAGGGCAGCGTTATTCTTGAGCTCGCAGTGTCTGAATCCGCCGCCCTCTCATCACCCGAAGATAAAGATGCCGACCACAGCACTGACAAACCTGCTTTAGATGACTCGGTTTCCAGCACAAAACAAGTTGTAGTTGAGCCCAAAGAATACGATGCAGATCTGATCGTAATCGGCTCAGGCCCGGGCGGCTATACCGCAGCATTTCGCGCAGCAGACCTAGGTTTACAGGTCATCCTCATTGAGCGCTATGCCAACTTGGGCGGCGTCTGCCTCAATGTGGGTTGTATCCCTTCTAAAGCGCTGCTGCACGCTGCCAAGGTGATTGAGGACGCCGAAGACGCCGCGTCGTTTGGGGTCGACTATCCTGCGCCAGCACTAGACATCGAAAAGCTATTAAGCTGGAAGTTGGGGATAGTCAAAGGGCTAACAGGGGGTTTGGGACAGCTCGCTAAAAAACGTAAAGTACGTGTCATTTCAGGTGTTGCCCATTTCAGCGGCGCGCATCAGATTGAAGTCGACACTGACAACGCAACCGAATCACTAAGTTTCAAAAATGCAATCATCGCCGCTGGATCACAGGCCGTCAAAATCCCGGGGTTCCCGTATGATGATCCACGCCTGATTGATTCGACAGGCGCATTAGAAATAAGCGATATCCCCAAATCTCTGCTGGTTATCGGCGGTGGCATTATCGGGCTAGAAATGGCAACGGTCTATCATGCGCTGGGCAGCGAAATAACCGTGGTTGAAATGATGGATGCGCTGATACCGGGCGCTGATGCTGATTTGGTTCGACCGTTACAACGAAAAATTACCAAGCAATACGAAGCAATCTGGCTAAACACGAAAGTAACCGCTGTGCAAAGCCTTAAGAAAGGTTTGAAAGTCAGCTTTGACGGCGATAAAGCGCCCAAGAGCCAAGTATTCGATAAAGTATTGGTGGCTGTCGGCAGAAGCCCCAATGGCGGGAAACTAAACGCCAAAAGTGCGGGCGTGAACGTTGACGAGCGTGGGTTTATTACGGTGGATAAGCAGCAGCGGAGCAATATCGCACATATTTTTGCAATTGGCGATCTCGTTGGTCAACCTATGTTAGCGCATAAAGCAGTCCACGAAGGAAAAGTAGCAGCAGAGGTTGCCGCGGGTATGAAAAGTGGCTTTGAAGCCAGTGTTATCCCCTCGGTTGCGTATACCGATCCTGAAGTTGCGTGGGTCGGTGTGACTGAAAACGAAGCGAAAAGTCAGGGCATTGAGTATGGCGTCGGAAAATTCCCATGGGCGGCAAGTGGTCGCTCTTTGAGTTTGAATCGAAAAGAGGGCTTAACGAAAACCTTATACGACGAAACCACCAAGCGAATCATCGGCTGCGGGATAGTTGGACCCAATGCTGGAGATTTGATCGCCGAAGGCACGCTGGCAATTGAAATGGGCGCGGATGCCGAAGATATTGGCTTAACGATTCACCCCCACCCCACCCTTTCGGAAACTATTGGTTTTTCCGCCGAGGCGTTTGAAGGCACTATCACCGATTTATATATGCCCAAAAAGCCTGCTAAAAAGCCCGCCAAGCAATAGAGCGTGAAGCTGTTCTCGCGTCACACGGGCAGAGGCGACGATGCCTTGGTAATTCTGCACGGCGTACTCGGATCATCGGCGAATTGGAAATCGCTCGCCAATCGATTTGGCAAACATCGAACCGTGTATACCCTCGATCTGCGTAATCACGGACAGTCCCCTTGGTCAGATAAAATGCACTATGCCGATATGGCTGATGACGTCGCTGAATTTATCGACCCCTTGGATCACGCTAGCCTAGTCTTAATCGGCCATAGCATGGGAGGCAAGGTTGCGATGGCGCATGCACTTCAATACAGCGATCAAATCGATGCACTCATCGTCGCTGATATTGCACCCGTCACTTATCAACACAACTTCACTGACTTAATTGACCCGATGTTGGCCTTAGATTTAACCGCTATCAGCGCCCGATCCGACGCAGACGAAAAACTCAGCAACAGCGTTTCTAACCAGGATATTCGCGCCTTCTTATTGCATAATTTGGCCTACGATAAAAAAGATGAACGCTGGTCATGGCGACCCAATTTAAAAGTGATCCGCAAAGCTATGTCGCGGATTGCAGGTTTTGATATTTCTCGTCGAGGCAGCTTTGACGCGCCTGCTTTATTTGTTTTTGGCGAGCAATCCGATTATGTCTTGGCACAGCACCATCGTGTGATTGGGGAATATTTTAAACGCGCGTCATACGAACAAATCGCCGATGCTGGTCACTGGTTGCACGCGGAGCAACCCTCGGCGTTTGTACGGGTTTGTGAACGATTTTTATCTGAAAATAGAGGATAATAGTGACAAGGTAACCGACGGGTTTCGCTATAATTTAGGCATGAATCTCCCTTCTTATCAAGCGCAGTCATTAGACGTCACCGCCGCCCTTGAACAGCCGAATGACTCGCTGTTATTAGACACGGCTGCGGCTCTGATCAGTGACGAGTTGCAGGAGATGAATCAACTCATCCGCAATGAGCTAAATTCTGATATCGCACTGATCAATACGCTCGGCGAATATATTATTCAGGCGGGCGGCAAACGCTTACGGCCTTTGATTTTATTGCTCGCCGCAAAGAGTTTGGGCTATCAGGAGCAACAACACATCACCCTGGCTGCGGTAATCGAGTTCATCCATACCGCCACCCTATTGCATGATGACGTGGTCGATGCCTCTACCTTAAGGCGGGGAACGCCGACGGCAAACGATGTTTGGGGTAATGAAGCGAGCGTTCTAGTCGGCGATTTTTTATATTCTAGATCGTTTGAAATGATGGTGCGCGTGGGTAGCATGCCCATCATGGACTTGATGTCCGTCACCACTAATGCAATTGCAGAAGGTGAGGTTATGCAGCTTCTAAATGCCCATAGCGCAGACACCACCGAAGCCAGTTACCTTGAAACAATTTATCGAAAAACTGCGCGCTTATTCGAATCAGCCGCCCAGTTAGGCGGTATGATTGCCAATGCAAACACCCAACATATCAAGGCGTTGGCACTGTATGGAAAACATCTGGGCAACGCTTTTCAGATCGTCGATGATCTATTGGATTATCAGGCAGACAGCACTCAAATGGGCAAAAATACGGGCGACGATCTAGCTGAGGGAAAACCGACACTTCCGCTTATCTATGCAATGCGCGTAGGATCCGCCAGCGAAGTTCAAATTATCAGAACCGCCATCGAAAATGGCGATCTCGACAAACTCGATGAAATACTCAGTATCGTCACCACCACTGGCGCAATCACCTATGCCAATAAGGTGGCGAAAAAGGCTTCTAGTGCAGCGATTGAAGCGCTAGCGCCCCTACCAGAATCCATCTATAAATCCGCATTGTGTGATCTGGCGGTTTTTTCAACAGCAAGAAGTTTCTGAGCAATAGGCGTTTTACAATATTATATTTGCGCCGAAGTGAAGTCTCGGCTTTGCCTGTCTGCCAACAATACTGTCTCCAGCGAACGTTGCGAATTTTGCGCGACCGACTCCATTGCCGATTCAATCAAAACTGGAATACGATCAAAACTAATTTTCTGATCTAAGAACGCTTGTACCGCAACTTCGTTCGCGGCGTTTAGGATAGTCGGTAAGGTGCCGCCCTGTTCTGCCGCCGCCCGTGCCAATCGTAGGGCTGGGAATTTATCGTCATCAGGCGGCTCAAAGTCAAACCGTGCTAAGGTGACCAAATCCAAGCGCGTCGTTCCGGACTCAATGCGTTGCGGCCAACCCAAGGCATGGGCAATCGGTATTCGCATGTCTGGCGCGCCCATCTGTGCCAGGATTGAACCATCGGTATATTGCACCATCGAGTGAATCACGCTTTGGGGGTGAACCACGATTTCGACCATCGATGGAGGGACTTCAAACAGTGCGCAGGCCTCAATCAGCTCCAGACCTTTATTCATCATCGTCGCCGAATCGACCGAAATTTTACGCCCCATTGACCAATTGGGATGCGCACAGGCTTGTTCAGGGGTAATCGATGAGAAATTACTTTTATCCATTGTTCTAAATGGGCCGCCCGACCCCGTTAGAAGAATTTTTTCGATGCCCCGCTTTCGTGTCTTATCGTGGTTTGATCCCTTTTTAGGGGGCATACACTGAAAAATAGCATTGTGTTCGCTATCGACCGGCAATATCGTTGCACCACTGAGCGCTGCCTTGAGAAGAATTTCAGGGCCCAACATGACCAAAGGCTCCTTATTGGCAATCAACACCGTTTTACCGGCATCAACCGCCGCGATGGTTGGCAATAATCCAATTGCACCCACGATGCCCGCGACGACGGTGTCTACTCGTTCATCTGCTGCCAATTCACTAATCGGTGCTTCGCCTTGAACAACGCTGGTTTCAATATCTTGTTGCAACAACGCCGTTTGCAGTTGCTTCGCGCTTTCGCTATCTGCCATGGCAGCATACTGTGGCGAAAACTCTAGGCATTGCGCCAACATCCTCTCTACATTACGATTCGCACTCAACGCAAAAACCTTAAATTTATCTGGGTGTAAACGAATCACATCCAGCGTGCTTTTTCCAATTGATCCGGTCGAACCCAATACTGCTATTTGTCGCATCGATTCAGACCAATTCGCCCAAGCTCAGCAATAAGCGATAAAACGCATACACCACCACAGCCGCGATTAATCCATCGATACGATCTAATATCCCACCATGTCCAGGAATTAACTGACCACTGTCTTTAATCCCCGCTGCGCGTTTTAGCTTGCTCTCAGTTAAATCCCCTATGACCGAAATCAAGGCGACGAATACCGTGATGCCAAGCAGCAGAACAATCTGTAAAAAAGTAGAAATTGGCGCAATAAACGTATGGCTATAGATCAAAGCAACCATCACTGCCATCAGCATTCCGCAGGCCACCCCTTCTCGGGTTTTGGCCGGGCTAATGGAAGGCGCCAATTTGGTTTTGCCGAATCGCTTGCCGCCAAAATAGGCGAAGGAATCTGCGCTCCATACGATTAAAAACACTAACATTAAATCGTGCTGACCGAATTTGTCTCGCAAAGCGACAATCGCCAACCAAGCCAAACTCAACAACAATCCGCCCAGCGTTAAACATAGCCTTGAAGTAGCGATAGATTCTCGCCCCAAACTAAGTGCAAGCCAAAGCCAAATCAGCACGCCGATCAAAAACAAACCCAGCAGTGCCTGAATGTTTAAATAGCCGAACTGATATACCCCCGCGAACAGCACCATGCCCATCGCATTGAGCAGAAAACTCCTTACACTAGCGTCGCACAAGCGACGCCATTCAAACAAACCCCCGAGCATGAGCAACAACACCAAACCATTGAACACAGCCGAAGAAAGCGTAAATATCGCCCCTATCACCGCAACTGCCATCACGATTCCTGACACTATTCGCGTCAACATACGGATTGCTTTTTGATTTGAGCGTCGGTCTTTCCAAAACGTCGTTGCCGCACGGCAAAACAATCTATTGCTGCATCAAGTTGCGCTTCATCAAAGTCAGGCCAGTATGTATCAGTAAAATATAGCTCTGCATAGGCTGCTTGCCACAAAAGAAAGTTACTGAGGCGTTTTTCACCGCCCGTACGAATCAGCAAATCTAGCGGTGCCTGACCCGCCGTTGAGAGCGCGCGATCAAAATCTTCTTCAGTGATGTCACTGGCTTGCATATCGCCCGTTTGGCAGGCATACGCTAGGGTTTTAGCCGCCTCGGCTATCTCCCAACGCGCTCCATAATTGAGCGCAATATTGAGAACCATCCCGCTATTGCTTGAGGTTAAGGCGATTGCGCTATCCAATTTCTTAACTAGTTTTGCAGGCAGTGCCGCGATATCCCCAATGATTCGTAGCTGAATATTATTTCGATGTAAATCAGAAATTTGATCGTCAAGCGTGATCACCAACAATTCAAACAATAATTTAACTTCGGTTTCTGGGCGCTTCCAATTCTCTGAGCTAAATGCGTAAAGCGTTAGGCTCTCAACCCTGCGTTGGGCAGCATGTTCAACAACCCGTTTGACGGATTTGACCCCTTGTCGATGTCCAAATACACGCGGCTTTAGGCGTGCATTGGCCCAGCGACCATTGCCATCCATGATGACAGCAATGTGTTTGGCTGGACTAACTTCTAGGGCTTCCTCCATTGATTTTTTCAACGCAATAGAAACAGCGGGGTGTTAAACCTCCATGACCTCAGCTTCTTTATCCGTCACCGCTTGATCTACTTTGCCGACGTACTCATCAGTGATCGACTGGATATGATCAAGCGCTGTTTTCTCTTCATCTTCACTGATCTCTTTTTCCTTGGCGAGATCTTTGACGTGTGAAATCGCATCACGTCGAATATTACGTATCGCGATCTTGCCATTTTCACCTTCTTGTTTGACTATTTTCGATAACTCGACGCGCCGATCTTCTGTCATCGGCGGAAGTGGAATGCGAATAATTTCTCCAGCAGTGACAGGATTAAGGCCGAGATCAGACTCTAAAATAGCCTTTTCGATCGGTGGCACCATGGATTTCTCCCAGGGTTGTACCGACAGTGTTCGGGCATCTTGAATACTGACCGTGGCACACTGTGCGAGCTGTGTTGCCGTGCCGTAATAATCGACCATAATATGATCCAACAGACTTGTACTTGCACGGCCTGTTCTAATTCGAACAAATTCATCGACCACGACTTTTACACTTTTCCCCATTCTGTCGTGGGTTTCTTTATAAATTTCGTCGATCATAGTGATGCCTTTTATTGTTGAAGTGGCTTAATCAGTGATGAGTGTTCCAACCGACTCCCCAGATACCGCTCGCCACAAATTACCGTGTTCGTGGAAGTTTAACACTTGAATAGGCAATTTATTTTCTTTGCATAAGGTTATCGCGGTTAAATCCATGACCTCTAGATTTTGTGCAATGACTTGTTCATAGCTCAGGCGTTCATATCGCGTAGCACCAGGATTCTTTTCCGGGTCAGCATCATATACCCCATCTACCCGTGTGGCCTTAATCATGATGTCTGCGTTAACCTCTAAAGCGCGTAAGCTGGCCGCAGTATCGGTCGTAAACATTGGGTTTCCCGTGCCCGCCGCAAAAATAACGATTTTTTTATTGTCGAGATGCTTGAGTGCCCGTGCTCGAACGTAAGGTTCTGCGACACCGACAATGTGTAGCGCAGAAAGCACGCGTGAATTTTGCCCCTGTGCTTGAAGTGCTTGTTGCAATGCCAAAGCATTCATGGCCGTTGCAAGCATACCGATATAGTCGGAACCTATGCGATCCATGCCCTTGGCTGCGGCTTGCATCCCCCTAAAGAAATTACCACCGCCGACGACGATTGCCAGCTCAACGCCCTGATCGGCGATATGCTTAATTTCCGCCGCAACTTGGTCAAGTACGCTACCTTCAATGCCAAAACCTGCCTCTCCCGCGAGGGATTCCCCGCTTAGCTTCAGCAATATTCGCTGGTAGGCTGGCTTAGGCATAAATGCTTTGCCTAACTTTGACCCGCTTGCGCCATGACTTCTGCGACAAAATCATCTTCTTTCTTTTCAATGCCTTCGCCGACTTCTAGACGGCTAAAACTGACCACTGTCGCATCGCCTTCTTTAAGTAATGCTTCAATACTCTGATCCGGGTTTTTGACGAATGCTTGGCCTAATAAGGTATTTTCTTTAAGAAACTTGTTCATTCGTCCTGCAATCATTTTTTCAATGATATTGTCGGGCTTGCCACTCTCGCGCGCTTGTGCAACAAAAATTTCTTTCTCTTTTTCGAGTAACTCCGCCGGCATATCTGATTCTGCGATACAGTTCGGATTGCTCGCGGCGATATGCATTGCAATATCTTTTGCAAGGCTAGACGTGCCGCCGTCAAGTTTAACGATAACACCGATCTTTACGCCATGTAGGTAGGCGCCCAAAGTGCCGCCCTCTGCGTTTAACATTTCAAAACGACGGACACTTATATTTTCACCAATTTTCGTAATCAAAGCTTGGCGTGCTTCCTCAACCGTCGCACCGTTAATGCTCGACGCATTGAGCGCATCAACGTCGGCCGGATTATTTTCAATCACAGCTTGCGCAACCGACTTGGCAAAATTTTGGAAGCCCTCGTCTTTCGCGACAAAATCTGTCTCTGAGTTGATCTCGCACAGCACAACTGCAGAACCATCTTCCGCTTCGACTTGGGCAATAATGCCCTCGGCAGCAATTCGACCTGCTTTTTTAGCTGCCGCTGCTGCGCCGGCTTTACGTAAATTATCGATGGCGGCGTCAATATCACCGTCTGTTTCGGTCAATACTTTCTTGCAATCCATCATGCCAACGCCTGTACGTTCGCGGAGTTCTTTAATTAATGCTGTGGTAATCGCTGCCATGACTTATCCAAATAAAATTATTAATATATTGAAGAGCAACGCAATCAAGCAAGTTTTTTGGCTTGCGCAACCCATTCTTCTCGATCAATTCGGCCTTTAAAGCTGAGTTGTTCATCAATTTCCACGATGCGTTCTGGGCTTAACTCGGCGATTTGCTTGAAAGTCGTGATGCCCAAGGCTTCGAGTTTTTCTTCGATTACAGGGCCTATGCCATTGATTTCAGTCAGCTTATCAGCAACTTCTTTCTCAGATTTCGCCGTCTCTACTTTCTTCTTACTGACTTTCTTTATTGCTACCTCTACCTCCTTCTTAACAACTTTCTTTTTCGCAATCGTCACTTTTTTCTTAGTCACCGTTTTAGCTGGTTTTTCATCGGCCGCTTCAATAGTTGGCTCAGCCTTCGCATTTACTTTTTTCTTAGTCACCGTTTTAACTGTTTTTTCTTCTGCCGTTTCGACAGTTGGCTCAGCCTTTGCGTTTACTTTCTTCTCAGCCAAATTAGGTATCACATCTTCCGCAGGCTCCTCTTCGTCAGAGGCGCTCAAACCTGCTGCTTGTGCAGTGAGCGCTTCTAAACGTGAATCATTAATGGCATCTGCGGCTGCCCCCAGATACAGGCGAATCGAACGAATCGCGTCATCGTTTCCTGGAATTACATAATCAATGCCCACTGGGGAACAATTACTGTCTACAACAGATACAACCGGAATGCCAAGCTTGTTCGCTTCGTTCACCGCGATATAGTCATACTCTCGATCTATCACGAACAAGACGTCGGGCAATCCGTTCATTTCTTTGATGCCCGACAAACTCTTCTCGAGTTTGGCGCGCTCTCGGTTAAATTGTAGAATTTCCTTTTTGACCAGCTTGTTAATACTGTCGGACTCAACCATCTCGTCCATTTCTTTTAAACGATTAACTGATTTACGAATAGTTTTGTAGTTGGTCAACATACCGCCTAACCAACGAAAGTTGACATACGGGCTGTTACAGCGGTTGGCTTCTTGTTCAATCAGCTTGCTGGCTTGGCGCTTAGTACCCACAAACAGAATTTTTCCGCCTTGAGCAGCGACACTGCCTAGAAAATTGAGTGCCTCCGTAAGCATTGGCTTCGTTTGCTCAAGATCAATGATGTGGAGCTTGTTGCGTTCGCCAAATATATACGGCTCCATGCGAGGACACCAATAGCGGGTTTGATGACCAAAATGACAGCCAGCCTCAAGCAGCTGTCGAATAGTAATATCAGACATGAGAAATCTCTTTCGTTAGGGTTAAACTACCGCAGCGCGTTAACAAACTGAGAGGCGATTATTCGCTTCAGCACCCATGTTAACTGCGTCGCTCTGCGTGCAAATTAAGGGTATAAATACCCCGGTTAAATCGAGGGCGCGATTCTACAACAAGCGCTTTACTAACGAAAGGGGTTTTAGTGGCATTTCTCTATTCGATACCGTCTCCCATAAAGATATCAAATCGAACTTGTCCGCGCACGCTCAAAACCAGCCAGAATTATTTATGGCCATGTCCTCCCCGACTACATGTTTGGTGGTCGCAATGAGCTTTCGGGCGGGGCTGGAGCTTAGCCTTGTAATGCTCAGGATTTAGCTAAGCCTATGCTGATTTGATGCTACGCCTTACGAACATCGCGCACAAAATCATCAATCTGAGCTTGTGTCGTTGCCCAAGAACACACCAGACGATAAGCCCCATCGGCGATAAAATCGTAAAATTTCCAGCCTTTGGCGCGCAAAACATTCGCAACATTGGCTGGCATGGTTAAAAAGACACCATTTGAATGAACCGGGCTCACTAACTCAATCCCTTCGATTTCGGAAAGCCGCGCACCCAATTCGCTGGCACATCGATTGGCATGTTGCGCGTAGTCTAGCCAAACCCCATCTTTGAGCATTCCCAACCACGGCGCAGAGATATAGCGCATTTTTGATGCGAGTTGTCCGGCTTGTTTGCATCGAAACTCGAACTCTTGTGCGAGCGATTTATTAAAAAACACCACTGCGTCGCCAATCGCCATGCCATTTTTCGTGCCGCCCAGACTCAGCACGTCAACACCCGCTTGCCAACTAGTCGCGGCGGGCGCAACATTCAGCGATGCAAGCGCATTGGCGAATCGCGCACCATCCATATGCATATACATGTTGTGCTGACCCAATACCTCGCTGAGCTTCTCTATTTCACTTGGTGTATAAACTGTTCCGATTTCAGTTGATTGTGTAATCGATAAAACCTTAGGCTTGGGGAAGTGCATGTCCGAGCGTTTGGTGATGAGTGCTTCTAGTTCGGAGGCAATCACCTTCCCTTGTTCGCCTTGCATGGTTAATAATTTTGTGCCGTGTGAGAAGAATTCTGGCGCACCGCACTCATCTGTTTCGATATGTGCCATGCGATGACTCAATACGCTGTGATAAGACTGACACATGGACGCCAAAGAAAGCGCGTTACAGGCCGTACCGTTAAAGGCAAAAAATACTTCGCAGTCCGTTTCAAAAACTTCACGGATACGGTCAGCCGCCTTTCTGGTCCATTCGTCATCGCCATAGGCATCCGCAAAACCTTTGTTTGCTTGCTCCAAAGCAGACCATGCCTCGGGCGCGATCCCAGAATAATTATCACTCGCAAAACAATTTTTAGTGTACGTCATCTACTGCTCTGGAACCTCTAATTTCGTGCGGGGCGACTGCTGTGATATAAGCGATACAGAATATTGCTCCACTCGATATTGATAGATCACTCTACCGGCGGAGGCGCCATAATTTCGCGTTTGCCGTGCTCTAGCGGCCCCACAACGCCCTGTTCCTCCATCGTTTCAATCATCCGTGCAGCGCGGTTATAACCCACCCGCAGATATCGCTGAACGGCTGATATCGACGCCTTGCGTTCTTTGGTGACGAAAAAAACTGCACGATCATACAAGGCATCGGCCTCATCTCCGCCGGGCCCATCATTGCCTGCATAACTTCCGCCTACGCCATCCATATTCGGCTCGCCTTCTGTGATTGCATCAATATAAACTGGGGAACCCATTCTACGCAGATGTCGTGTAACATTTTTAACTTCATCATCAGACACAAATGCACCATGCACGCGCATCGGATACGCTGTGCCGGGCGGCATGAAAAGCATATCACCCTGCCCGAGCAATTGTTCTGCGCCCATTTGATCGAGCACGGTTCTAGAATCTGCGCGAGAAGATACTTGGAAGGCGATACGGCTCGGCACGTTGGCCTTAATAAGACCCGTCACAACATCTACCGATGGGCGCTGCGTGGCCAAGACCAGATGAATGCCTGCTGCGCGTGCGCGTTGCGCGATTCTTATAATAATTTCCTCGATTTTTTTCTTGGTGACCATCATCAAATCCGCCAACTCATCGACAATCACAACGATGTATGGCAAAGTTTCCAAGTGATCTGCAAGCGATTCTGGATCAGTCTCGTCACGTTCAAATAATGGGTTTTTGATCGGTTCACCCTTTAGTATTGCCTTATTGACTTTGTCGTTATAACCCGCGATGTTACGGACGCCTAGCTTCGCCATGATCAAAAAACGCCGATCCATTTCTCCGATACACCAACGCAAAGCATTCGCAGCCTTACGCATATCCGTCACCACCGGTGCGAGCAAATGTGGGATTCCATCATAAACAGACAGCTCCAGCATTTTAGGATCGACCATGATCATCCTCACTTGCTCTGGCGTACGGCTATAAACCAAGCTCATGATCAAGGCATTGATGCACACTGATTTACCCGAACCCGTGGTACCAGCCACCAATAAATGCGGCGTCTTGGATAATTCTGTTACCACCGAATTGCCGGCAATATCTTTACCGAGCACTATCGGCAAGGGGCCTTTTTGTTTCTCAAAATCTTCCGATGATAAGGACTCTAGCAAATAGACGATTTCACGAGATTGGTTAGGAATCTCAATACCCATGTAGGATTTGCCCGGAATATTCTCGACCACACGAATGCTGACGACTGAAATAGCGCGGGCTAAATCGCGGGATAAACCCACAACCGTACTGGCCTTAATCCCGGGCGCAAGCTCGATTTCAAAACGCGTGATCACCGGGCCCGGCTGCACGGTTTCGACCGTAATATCGATGTTGAAATCTTTCAGCTTCTTAACCAACAAATTTGACATCATTTCGAGCTCTTGCTTCGAATATCCATGCTCTGTTTTCTGCACGGAATCGAGTATCGCCAATGGTGGCAATTCGCCCTTTGCATCTGAGACAAACAAAGGCATTTGCTTTTCTTTCTCGACCCGCTTACTCAAGGTCGGCACGCTAATTTTAGGGGTAATCTTGGGCGACTTTTTCTTAGTCAACTTGTCGCGGAAACTGCTGACAGATTCTGTGCGACGCTTACGTTCTTGATTACCTTTGATTTCGTCTTTAAATCCGCTAAAGCGGTCTCGAATTTGGCCAAGTAAGCCAAAGCCTTTGGCGCCTAACCAGTCCATTAATTTAAACCACGACAGGCGTGTCACCATCGTCACACCGGACAGGAATAAGCCCAAGGATATCAACGTGGAGCCAATCACACCAAATTTAGGCAGAATGCTATTGGAAATAATTCCGCCGAGCATACCGCCCGAAACATAGGGTAGTGACGCCGGGTTTTGAATATATAAATGATCCAGTGCGGTCGCCCCGATCATCGCAAAACAAAAGCCCAGTATTGGAGAGATAATTATCGAGGCAGTTATTTCGGCGGCAAGCGGTTCTTTATCATCAATTAGATGCCACGCCGCCGCACCGATCAATAAGATCACCAAATATGCCATCTTGCCAAAGACATTAAACATAAAGTCTGCGATCCAGGCACCGACACCACCACCCCAATTTTCAACGGGCGGCTGCCCCCCCACTTGAAACGGCCCAGGGTCAGTGGGTGAAAAAGAAATTAAACTAATAAAAAGATAAAACGCAATTGAGCCGAGCAGGAGTAAGCCGCCCTCTTTGATAATCGCGCTAAAGGTCGGTGATTTTCGTGCAGGAGCCGCGGTTTGGTGTGTCGTCTTACCGCTTTGGCCGAGTCGTTTCCGAATCGCAGCTTTGCGCATTGCATTTCTGTCGTTCGCCACAATAAATGATGTTAAGTTCTTACGATAAAAGAAGACACATATTTTATCACGAGCCAACGTTTCAAGTTCTAGATTCTAGGCAGACACGCCGTTACAATAGCCGCTTTTAAGCTCGCTCAACCACCTTATCATTTTATGACTGAAGTCACCCATCACCCCCTTTTAATACTAGGCTCTGGGCCCGCAGGCTACACCGCTGCTATTTATGCAGCACGAGCAAATCTAAAACCTGTACTCATCACCGGTTTAGAGCAAGGCGGTCAACTCACCACCACAACGGACGTCGATAATTGGCCGGGTGAAGCGGAGGGTATTCAAGGGCCAGAATTAATGGACAAGATGTTGGCGCAAGCCAAGCGTTTTGATACTGAAGTCATATTCGATCAAATTGATAGCGTTGATTTAGATCAAAAACCTTATCAACTTCAAGGTGATTCACAAAACTACAGCTGTGATGCATTGATTATTTGCACCGGCGCATCCGCCAAATATTTAGGCCTAGAATCCGAAGAAGCCTTTAAGGGAAAAGGCGTGTCGGCCTGCGCGACTTGCGATGGCTTCTTTTATAAAAATCAGAAAGTCGCAGTCATTGGCGGCGGTAATACAGCTGTTGAAGAAGCCTTGTATCTATCCAATATCGCCTCTGAAGTTGTCTTGGTTCATCGCCGAGATGAACTGCGCGCTGAAGCCATACTGATCGATCACTTGATGGCAAAAACCGTTGAAAACGGCGGCAACATTACCATCGAATGGAACCACAACCTAGATGAAGTCTTGGGCGATGATGCTGGCGTAACTGGAATGCGCATCAAACACGCACAGGACGACAGCACTAAAGATCACGATTTGATGGGCGTATTTATCGCCATTGGACACAGCCCCAATACAGGGATTTTCAAAGATTATCTTGATATGGCAGGCGGCTATCTCATTACCAAAGGCGGTACCGACGGCGATGCCACACAAACCTCCAAGGCAGGCGTATTCGCCGCTGGCGATGTCATGGATCATGTTTATCGACAGGCCGTCACCTCTGCCGGCACGGGCTGTATGGCGGCCTTAGATGCCGAGCGCTATTTAAAAACGCTCGAATAACGTAAGCTTATTTATTAAGGGTTTACGCATGGTAGATGATATCGATTTCAAACAAGCCATGCGCGGAGTTAAACCGCTCAAAAAACAATCCTCCCAAGCACCTACTAAATCGCAGCCATCTGCTCGAGCTATTCGATCACAAATTGTCAGTCGATCAACCCAAACCGCTGAGCCTGATAAACGATCAAGCTTAAAACGCGCCAACGATACGGGGCGCAGTCACGAACAAGGTGCGAGTGAATTGTTCTTTTTGAGTAGCGGCCTACAAAACAAAGTTCTAAAAGACCTAAAACGTGGCAACCGTTATCCAATTGACGAGACACTCGATTTACATGGCCTAACGCAAACCAAAGCACAAATCGCCATCGATAACTTATTACTGAATTTGCAAACCAATGAAACGCAATGCGTTTGCATCATTCACGGCAAAGGCCTGCGCTCGTCCGACGGCCCTACCCTTAAAGACTTCACCGCAAAATATCTAAAAACACTGCATTCCGTTCGCGCCTATTGTTCTGCTCAAGCACAGGATGGCGGAACAGGGGCTTTGTATGTGTTGCTCAAAACATAGGATTTTCAAATAGTCTAAGAATCGAGTTTCCAGTCATGCTCGGGATCACCTGAAACCTAGCATCACCGGTGACTCAAGGAGTACCCAGCGCGAAGCGCCGAGTATCGCAGTCGGAAGTGGGTCAATTTTCAGGGAAGAAAATTGAGTAAGGCCAGTGCAGGAAGCGCTGTGCGTACGGCCGAATGGAGATCAGCAAACGCAGGAAATAAGCGTAACCCGGGCCGCCTTTTCTTTCCACGCTTATAAAGGGTAACGCTCCATGCTTGCTATAAATCAATCAAATCAATCGTGTCTGAGCCTATTGGCTCTTTATTCGACGAGTCACAATGGCTATGTGAACCTTACTGATCCCCTTAATTAAGAACCGAATATTCAATAAAAATATAAGTGACAACTAGAATGAACGCTAAATCAATTCCATACAATACTGACCGAGGTGCGGTATTGAACCATCCGCGATAAGGCATACCGATAATGAATAAAAAGAAGATCATTAACGCGCTAAATATAATAATGTTTTGATGCGCGAGAACATATAAACCAATCGTGCTCGGCACTAGGGTCAGAAAAAAGTTCCTAGATCCCTTTTGTTTAAAAAAACTCATCACAAACATGTTCACTCCCATAGAATTGGTCGGGGCGAGAGGATTTACGTCGCGCTTTCCTGCGCGCCGCCCTTCGGGTCATTGCGTCTGCGCAATGATCAAAATCGTTCCTGACGATTTTGTGAATCTCTTTTATCGGTTCCATCTCCCTCTCAATTCTCTAATAAATTTAAGCTCTCTTTTTCTTGCGAAGGGTTTAAAAAATTAGAAATTGGTCGGGGCGAGAGGATTTGAACCTCCGACCACCGCTCCCCCAGAGCGGTGCGCTACCAGGCTGCGCTACGCCCCGATTTAGGCGGCGTATTCTACTGCAACATTGACACAACTTCATCCAATTCCTTGATGACTTGTGTAATGATATTTTTAGATTGAGATCCGAGTGAATTGGGTGTGTTAGAGGGGGTGTCTTTCCCGCCTGAGCCGTTCAATTTTGTTCTAGCCCCTGAGATTGTAAAGCCATCGATGTAGAGCAACTGACGTATCGCGCGCACCAATTTAACTTCATGGCGCTGATAATAACGACGATTGCCGCGTCGCTTAACCGGCTTGAGTTGATCGAACTCCTGCTCCCAATAGCGAAGAACATGGGGCTTGATATAGCATAGCTTGCTCACTTCACCGATGGTGAAATATCGTTTTCCTGGGATTTCTGGCAGTTCCATCGCGCCAGTATCGAGCATGGTCATCGGGTATTATTTTTCGCTAAAATGTTTCGCCAAAGCATCAGAATTCTGAGCAATCTTATTTTTTAACTTTTGACTTGCACGGAATGTTACCACACGCCGAGCGGAAATCGGCACTTCTTCGCCGGTTTTAGGATTGCGTCCGGGACGTGGACTTTTGTCGCGTAATAAAAAGCTACCAAAACCAGAGATTTTTACCGCTTCGCCCGACTCCAAGGAAACCCTGATTTCCTCGAAAAATTGATCGATCAGTTCCTTTGCTTCACGCTTATTGAAGCCGACCTCGTCAAATAGTGCTTCTGCAAGCCTTGCTTTAGTTACTGTCATATTGGTATCTGTCATTTCAAATTTATGCTCCGATCATAAATAATAAATAAAATACACTATTCGCGTAGGGTTGCGCCGAATTGAGCCTTAAGCGAATCTAACAAATCATCGATTAGCTTATCAACCATTCCACTCGTGAGGCTTTCCGACTCCGACTGCAACGATAGGCTAAATGCCAGGCTCTTATACCCTGATTTAATATTGTCACCGCTATAAATATCAAATATTTCGCATTTTTTCAATAACTTCCCGGTATTTTCGCGAATTTCTTTCAATATATCGCCTGCAAGCACACTTTCTTTGACCACGAGGGCTAAATCACGTGTTGTTTGGGGGAATTTCGATAAGTTGGAAAACTCAGCCAACGGCCGCATTAACAAAGCTTGCAAATCAATTTCGGCCACAACATAAGCTTGGTTTAAATCAAAATGTTGCTGTACGCTGGGGTGTAATGTGCCAACAAACCCGATCACCTGATCCTCCAAGATAAGCGTTCCAGATTGCCCGGGATGCAAGGCAGGATGATCCGCAGTTTGGCGAATTTCAAGCTTCCCACCTAAGCCAATACGATCAAACAAAGTATCTAGATCACCCTTTAAATCGTAAAAATCTGACTGACGTGCGTGACCCGACCAAAAGGTGTTATTGGCCGCTCCACCTGCCACCAGTGCCAGCTTGCTTGTTTCACTCGCGCCAGTATCTTCCTTGTCATCGACCTTGGCTTGGGTGCTAAAAATATTGCCCATTTCAAATAGTCGAATCTGGCTGTGTTGGCGTTGTTCATTAGCCCGGGCTGCGTTCAATAATCCTGGCAAAATACTTAGGCGCATTTGCGACATATTACTCGCAATTGGATTTGCAAGATTGAGCATATCTTGATCCTTCCGGTCTTGCCCCACCACTGCGCGCTGATCGGCTGGGTCGATAAAGCTATATGAAACAATCTCTCGATATTTAGCGCTGGCTAGCCAACTTTTAAGCGTATACGGTTCAATCTGCGTTTCGGCTAGAACAAAGGGCTGTGCGCGCAGTTCTGGTGGGTTCGGCTCGATTTTGTCCAAGCCTTCTAAACGCCCGATTTCCTCAACCAAATCATGCTCTGCCGTCACATCAAATCGCCAGCTCGGTCGAGTTACTGACCAAGGCGAGGTCTCGTCATTCACGACCATTTGCAAATCACGCAAATGCTGCGCAATCGCTTGATCAGTGACCGCTAAACCTAAAACATCTCGCACGCGCTGCGGTCGGAATGTAATGGTTTCGACCGATGGTAAATTGGCTTGATCGACTTGATCAATAACAGGCCCACATTCACCTCCAACGATCTCTAGCAATAAACCCGTGGCGCGCTCTATCGCTGTGACTTGCAGCGACGCATCGACGCCCCGCTCAAATCGATGCGAAGCGTCAGTATGCATGCCGAGCATGCGTGCCTTACCCGCAATCGCAAGTGGCGAAAAATGCGCCGCTTCCAGTAAAATACTGCTTGTTTTATCGTCAATTTCAGAATTAGCACCACCCATAATACCCGCCAGTGCAATGGGCTTTTGCGCGTCGGCAATAAGCAACATTTTAGCATCTAGCTCGATGTCTTGCCCATCAAGCAAGCCCAGCTTTTCGCCAGGCTTAGCCATTCTGACGATGATCTCCTTATCGATTTTATCCAAGTCAAACGCGTGCATGGGCTGCCCCAATTCAAGCATGACATAATTGGTCACGTCAACCACTGGAGAAATGCTCCGCACGCCAAGCCTACGCAACTTTTCCTTCATATAATCAGGCGTTTGTGCGGATAAATCGATGTTCTTGATAATTCGACCAGCGTATCGTGGACAAGCTTCTGGCGCCTGTAGGCTGACCGCTATATAGTCATCAATGCTCGCCGGAATAGCGGGTACCTCCAGCGCATTCAATGGCGTTTTTGACATCGCAGCGATATCTCGCGCGACCCCCAAGATACTCAGACAATCCCCTCGATCAGGGGTTAAATCGATATCAATCGACACATCATCTAAACCCAAGTATTCTTCAATCGCCACACCCACGGGCGCCCCGGCATCTAAACTCATCAGGCCACTGGACTGATCTTCCAAGCCTAGTTCTGAGGCCGAACAAATCATCCCCGACGAGGCAACGCCTCTAACTTCTTGTTTAGCAATCTTCGTGCCGCTGGGCAATATCGCACCCGACAAGGCGACCGGCGCGACCAAACCTTCAGCGGCATTGGGGGCACCACAGACAATAGTTAAATTAGCCTTACCCCCGACATCTACTTTGCACACATTGAGCTTATCTGCGTCTGGGTGCTTGGCGATCCCTACAATTTTACCCACCACGACTTTGTCGCCGAGCCGGGGTTGCGGAGTAACCGTTTCGACCTCAAGCCCGGCTTGAGTGAGTAGTTCGGCCAGCGCTTCGGTAGATATTTCAGGAGACACCCATTCGCGTAACCACGATTCACTGATGATCATCGAGCCACCTTATAGTAAAAATCTTTGAGCTGAAGCGTAATCACAATGGCTAAGCCTTAAACTGTTTCAAAAAATCAATGTCGTTTTCAAAAAATAAGCGCAAGTCATTGACGCCATAACGCAGCATTGCCAATCGTTCTACGCCCATGCCGAAGGCGTAACCGGTATACACCTCTGCATCAATTCCGCCTTGCTTTAAAACCTCAGGATGAACCATTCCACAACCCAATATCTCAATCCAACCGGATTTTTTACATATTCGACAGCCCGCTCCTTCACAAAACACACATTCAATATCGACTTCAGCTGAGGGCTCCGTAAAAGGGAAGTAGGATGGACGAAAACGCACCCCGAGATCTTTTTCGAAATAGGCTTGCAAAAAATGAATCAACACACCCTTTAAATCCGCAAACGAAATGCCTTCATCGACCGTCAGGCCTTCAATTTGATGGAACATCGGTGTATGGGTCACGTCTGAATCACATCGATATACTCTCCCCGGCGCAATGACCTGAATAGGCGGCTGGGTATGATGCATATAACGAATTTGCACCGGCGACGTGTGAGTACGCAGCACGGTACTTTCATCTATATAGAAGGTATCGTGCATCGCACGAGCCGGATGGCTTTGAGGAATGTTTAAGGCTTCAAAGTTGTAGTATTCTGTCTCGATCTCGGGCCCAGTTGCAATGGTGAAACCAATGCGCGTAAAAATATCTTCCATGCGTTTAATCGTTTGGCTGATCGGATGAATCGAGCCACTGAACTCGCCATTCCTACCCGGCAAGCTCACATCTATCTTTTCACTGTTTAGTTTTTCATTTAGCGCCGAGAGTTCTAGCGATATACGCTTGGTTTCAAGCTCAGTTTGCACCGCATTGCGAACCCCATTAACCTCATTACCAAAGTTTTTACGCTCCTCATGTGGCAAGCTTCCAATTCGCTTGAGCTGCTCAGTTATTCGGCCTTTCTTGCCGAGGTACTCGACTCGAAACTGCTCGAGTTCTGCAAGCGTTTCAAGTTGGCTGATCCGCGCGAGCGCATCTGTCTGAAGTTCATTTAATGAGGTGGTGTTCACGTATCGTTACGCCTTCATTTGAGAAATAAAAAAGGGAAGGCTTTGGCCTTCCCCATTTTTATAGTTGCTTGAACAAGCTGTCCAGTTCGGACGGTAAATGAGGCGAATCTATGCTGCGAGCGCAGCCTTAGCGCGCTCTGCCAGATCACTGAACGCTGCTTTATCGTGCACAGCGATATCCGCCAACACTTTGCGATCAAGTGAAATTTCCGCCTTGCTTAAGCCATTCATAAATCGACTATAGCTGAGCTCATTAATACGAGCAGCGGCATTGATTCGTGCAATCCAAAGACGTCGAAATAGTCGCTTACGCTGTTTTCGATCGCGGTAAGCATACTGCCCTGCTTTGGCAACGGCTTGCTTGGCTACTTTATAAGTACGGCTGCGCGCCCCTCGATACCCTTTCGCTTGCGCGAGGACTTTCTTGTGGCGACGTTTTGCGGTGACTCCGCGTTTAACTCGTGGCATGGTTCGCTCCTGTAATGTCTAGGCGTAAGGTAATAATCGTTTGATCGCAGCATGATCGTTCTTATGAACGAGATCAGCTTCGCGCAAATGACGCTTACGTTTAGTGGACTTCTTGGTCAAGATATGACGCAAGTGCGATTGAGAACGCTTGAATTTGCCAGAGCCCGTTTTTTTAAAACGTTTGGCTGCGCCTCTATTTGTCTTTAATTTAGGCATAAAAACCCCGAGTATTTATTTAATTCGATACACTGCGCGGTGACAATCGCCCTAGCCGTTAAGCTGGACCCTTGACACGCTTTACCTTTTAATTGGCGCGAGTACCATTACCATTTGACGACCTTCAAGCAACGGCGTGGCCTCTACCGTTGAAAATTCTTCAAGGTCATCACGAATCCGTTCTAACATTTCAAGTCCTAGTTCACGATGTGCCATCTCTCGGCCTCTAAAACGCATCGTTACTTTGGTCTTGTTTCCTTCTTCTAGAAACTTCGTCAGATTTTTAAGCTTAACTGCATAATCTCCGACATCCGTTCCCGGACGAAATTTTATCTCTTTAACTGTGGTTTGCTTTTGATTTTTTTTCGATTCTTGACGTTTTTTGCGCTCGTTAAATACCTGTTTGCCATAATCTAAAATTCGGCATACAGGCGGTTCGGCATTGGGCGAAATCTCAACGAGATCTAGCCCCGCATCGCTGGCTTTTTGGAGTGCTTGAGCTAGGGAAACGATACCCGTTTGCTCACCTTTGTCGTCAATTAATCGTACAGGATCTGATCGTATTTGATCATTAATGGTGGCCTGCTTTTTTTTAGCGATGTTTAAATCCTCAATTAAAGTTTAGAAAAGTGAAGCGGTGGTGATTTTAAGTTAAATCACGTCAAAGTATCTAACGTTAATCCAACATCATCTAAGTGCTGTAAAAGCGCTGAAATGGACATCGCACCGAGGTCTTCACCTTCTCTGCTTCGTACCGCAACTTGATCACTCTCAAGCTCTCGATCTCCTGTCACCAAAAGATAAGGAATACGGCTAAGCGTGTGCTCGCGGATTTTAAAGCCGATCTTTTCATTTCTCAAGTCAGAAATGACCCGTATACCCCTATTCTTCAACTTTTCTTCGACTTTTTGCGCATATTCACGCTGACTATCGGTAATTGTCATCACGACCACTTGAATAGGCGCCAACCACAATGGAAATTTACCCTCATGATGCTCGATTAAAATACCGATAAATCGCTCGAAAGAACCCAAGATGGCACGATGCAACATCACCGGAATTTGTTTGTTTCCCTGCTCGTCAATATAAGAAGCGTCGAGCCTGCCCGGCATCGAAAAATCTACCTGAATCGTGCCGCATTGCCAGACGCGTCCAATGCAATCTTTGAGCGAAAATTCGATCTTAGGGCCATAAAAAGCGCCCTCACCCGGCAGCAAATCCCATGGCAAGTTTTTCGCGTCTAGCGCGCTTGCCAGTGCGGCTTCAGATTTATCCCAATCCTCGTCAGATCCAACGCGCTGCTCAGGGCGCGTAGATAAACGATAAATCACTTCCTCAAAGCCCAATGCTCGATAAATATCGTGTAAAAAATCTATAAAGTCCGCGACTTCTGACTGAATTTGCGCTTCTGTACAGAAAATATGACCATCGTCTTGTACGAAGCCACGTACTCGCATCAAACCATGCAATGCGCCTGATAGTTCGTTGCGATGACACGAGCCAAATTCTGACAAACGCAGCGGTAAATCACGATAACTTTTCAGACCTTGATTAAACACCTGCACATGACAAGGGCAATTCATCGGCTTGATCGCAAAAGTTCTATTTTCAGACGCGACCGTGAACATACTATCGCCAAATTTATCAGCATGACCCGAGGCTTCCCACAAGGACATATCCACCACTTGAGGTGTATTGATCTCCTTATAGCCGCGCCGCGCTTGCTCACGTCCAACAAAATCACGCAAGACTTTGTATAAAGCCCAACCCTTTTCATGCCAAAACACCATGCCGGGGGCTTGTTCTTGCAAATGAAATAAATCCAGCTGTTTGCCAATTTTACGATGATCGCGTTTTTCTGCTTCGGCCAAGCAATGTAAATACTGCTTGAGCTGCTTCTTGTCTGGCCAAGCAGTGCCATAAATGCGTTGCAACATTTCATTATTTGAATCGCCCCGCCAATAGGCGCCAGCGACTTTGGTTAATTTAAAACCCTGGCCCAGCTTCCCCGTGCTGGGCAGGTGTGGGCCGCGACAAACGTCGAACCACTCACCCTGACGATAAATCGATACTTCCTCATCTTCCGGAATAATGTCTTGGATGATTTGAACTTTATATGTTTCACCAATCTCACTAAACACCTTGATCGCCTCGGCTCTGTCCAGCACTTCGCGCTGAATCGGCAGATCGCGTTTGACGATCTCATGCATACGCACTTCAATCTGCTTGAGATCATCTTCCGTAAAAGGAATTTCTCGCGCAAAATCGTAATAAAAGCCGTCTTCGATCGCAGGTCCAATCGTCACTTGCGTGCCCGGATACAACTCTTGAACGGCTTGCGCCATTACGTGTGCGGCATCGTGCCTGATTAACGTTAAGGCTTGTTCGTCACGCGAGGTAATGATTGACACCTCAGCATCATGTTCGACCATAAAACTGGCGTCGACCAATTCGCCATCGACTAAGCCTGCGAGGGTTGCCTTAGCAAGACCAGGACCAATATCTGTGGCGATGTCCATGATTGTTACAGAATGCTCAAACTCACGTTTGGAGCCATCGGGAAGGGTGATTTCGGGCATAATAGTTGACCTCTTTTCAGTGGCGCCCCACACTAAAGGGCGCTTGGTGTCAAAATGGTTCGTTAATAATACCTGCCAGTATTTCATTAACGCCTAATATTTTCTCCAATATACAAATTTCTCAGCTGAATTTACAAAATACGGAAAAAATAGGAAACAAGCAAATATTTATACACGCAAAAACTGCGTAAATAACTGATTATATTACCTAAATTTGGTAGGCACGTCCAGATTCGAACTGGAGACCCCCACCATGTCAAGGTGGTGCTCTAACCAACTGAGCTACGCGCCTGAAAATTCAGAGCGCGAAGTGTACACAGGATACCCTAGGGGTTCAATCGTATTCACCCGCATGAAGAAAATATTTAAACGCATCTCCAGCAAGTCATATTGAAGACCCATACCGCCCCACAGCATTTCAGTTGACACCATCGTGACAAAAAAATCTTATCGCTTGTCGAGGGCTCAAACGAAGAGGTTTTGGGCGTCGGTAGGCTTGCGTTAAATACGTTTTAGCCAGTAATTGATAGCTTTCACCGAGCGTTGATTCCAGCACCTTCTGGTATAAAAAAACTGCGCCCTTCCGATCACCCTCAATATCCAAGGCCTTGGCAAGTGAAAAATTGAGCACAGCACGCCGCGCCTCTTCTTTTTCTAGCACCAGCAATGAAGACAAATTTTCTTTATCCGCCAATTGAGCATCGGCATGGCGCCCAGCTTCAAATAACCATTGGCGCGCGTCTGGGTCGAGTTCAGCAACGTTAAACTTCGCGATATCGCGCCTGACGTTGGTCGCCCTGCCACAAAACAAATTAAGTGTAATGGCTTGCTTTGCCAACGATATCGGCCGTTTCACTGCATTAAGATGTTCGCCCAAATCGGCAAGCAAACATATCGCAGACTTTTCCCAGGGTAGCTCCCTGATCAGGCTGCGCGCGGCCTCGTAGCCGTAATCCGCTGATTCTCGTACCGCGCTTTCAAGCAAGGCACGACCCGTTGATTGATTGGCCTTAAAGGCTAAGTAGCGTTTAATCCACCACCCGCCCGATTCGTCGCTGCGGACGTAATGCTCGAACAATCCCAGCGCGAGCGCAATATCTGGATGACCGGGCGCTTGGGCTTCAATAGCTTGCAACAAAGGAAGGCTCTTATTAGCCAGTTTAATCGCACGAAAAATTCTGCCAGAAGCGAAGTTCATTCTTGCGGTGTGAAACAATACATTTGCTCGGTTAATCTTTGCTTGTAAGTGATTCGGTTCAGCAGAGAGATTTGAAATATTGTGGTCTAGCGCATCTAAGGCAGCCGTTTGCGCAGCCCGATCATCCCGATCAAAACCGCGCTTCCAAACAATGACTTCGCTTAGAAAATCACTCAACACTGCGCCCCGCTGATCTTGAATGCTCGGCAGCAACAATCGCGCTTGCTCATATTCCTCAAGATACAATGCGCGCGTTAAGTCAAAAACCGGACTATTCGTACACGCGCCCGCGATATTGGGCGCAATCAAGAAAACCCCTGCCGCGCAAATACCCGCCCTCACGGTGCTTGAAATTCGGTCGATTATCACATCAATCCGCTATAAAAATGGCAGAATAAGATCCACATTTCGATCAAACTCTGAAGACAGCCAAATCTGTCCGCGCTGATGGCGTAGCCAAGTTAATTGTCGTTTAGCCAGCTGACGCGTCGCGGCAACGCCTTTATCGATTAGGCTCGTTTCATCCAAATCACCCGCTAAAAACTGCCAGACCTGGCGATAACCCACGCACCGCATTGAAGGTAGATCGGGGTGTAAATCACCCCGATCTTTTAGCTTCCTAACTTCATCGATTAAACCTTCTTCCAGCATCGCCTTAAATCGTTGTTCGATTCTCTGATGGAGCAAAGATCGCTGCGGTGTGTATAAGTTAAATTTAAGGATTGGATGGCCAAGCGGCGTCGGCGCATCGCGCGCCATGACAACACTCGGCACTTCTTGACACAGTTCATGAATTTCTAAGGCGCGTTGTATACGCTGACGATCACCTTTATTGATCGACTGGCATAGCTCGGGATCAATCCTTAGTAAGCGATCATACAAACCTTCCCAACCAATTTTATTGGCTTGTTGTTCAATATTTGCTCGCACGGACTCGTCTGCGCCAGGCAATTTTGACACGCCATTTTCTAAGGCAGAGAAATAAAACATTGACCCCCCCACCAATACTGGCAATTTATCCGCCTCATGGGCCTGTTTAATCAAGGCCTTGGCATCCCGCGCAAACTGAGCCGCATCGTAAGTTTCAGCAGGATCACGAATATCGATCAAGGCGTGTGGGTATTTTTGCTGCTTGGCTAAGTCGAGTTTTGCCGTGCCGATATCCATATCACGATAAACCTGCGCAGCGTCAACATTGATTAAGGCTATATCCCGAACATCCGCCAATTGCATGGCTAAATCGGTTTTCCCCGTGGCGGTTGGTCCAGCGATAAAAACCACTGGAGAATGACTCATCCTAAATGCCCGCGTGACTCATATGCCTAGTGCCCACGAAGAAACCACTTGTCTAGATCATCCATCGAAACCGCCACCCAAGTGGGTCGCCCATGGTTGCATTGCCCCGCGCGTTCGGTGCGCTCAATTTCGCGGAGTAGCGCATTCATCTCGGGTAATGTCAACATCCGGTTCGCACGCACTGCGCCGTGACAAGCTTTTGTTGCAAAAAGCTCATGGATGGTCTGCTCGATTCTGTCTGACATACCCAACTCGGACAAATCCGCCAACACATCTTTGACTAAATCGCCCACATCTGTCTTTTCCAATACGACGGGGACTTTACGAATAACCATTTGTGATTCGCCCAAGGCTTCGATATCTATCCCCATTTGAGCAAATACCTCAGCGTGATCTTTAGCAAGGCGCACGTGCTGTTCAGGCAGCGCCAATCGGATCGGCACGAGCAAGGGTTGCTGCTCGATACCTTGCCGCACAAATTGCTGTTTCATCTGCTCATAACCGATACGTTCATGGGCAGCGTGCATATCGACGAGAATCAAACCCTCTACAGACTCAGACAAAATGTAAACGCCTTTCAACTGAGCCAAGGCGAAACCTAGCGGAGGTATATCGTCGGCTTCTCCTGGTGTGATGGACTCGCTTAAGGGAACCTCAGTGCCGGGCGTATCGCCTTGCCCATGCAAGGCTTGATACCCTGCGAGTTGTTCTGCGGCATTGAACTTAAAGGCGCCTTGACTTTGCCCCGCAGCCTGCCCAGCCTGATAGTTGGCGATCGAAGAGTAGGCCTGACTTTCTCTAGGGTTGATCGCTAAAGAACCAGCCTGTGCATGGTCAAGTTGTGCTCGTGCGGGTGGGATATTGTCTCCCGGCCGTAAATCCGCAATGACTCGATGTAAGGCACGAAAAATAAAATCGTGAACTTGGCGTGTATCCTTGAAGCGTACTTCGGTCTTGGCTGGATGAACGTTTACATCGACCGCATCTGGCGCGATGCTCATATACAATACGAAGGCTGGGTGACGCCCTGAATACAAAACATCAGCATAAGCGCGTTTCACGGCATGCGCGATCAAAGGGGCATTAATCGATCGGCCATTAACGTAAAAATATTGTAAATCGCGTTGGCTGCGAGAAAAAGTCGGCAATCCTAACCAGCCTTCTAAGGCAATACCACTTTGCTCTGTGCTAAAACACACTGAACTTTGAGCAAATTCCTTGCCGCATATTTTCGCAATTCGCGCTGTTTTTTCCGCATCGCTGTCCGCAATCTTGCAGTCAATAGAGGTTTTATCATTGTGCGCGAGATGAAAGGCCACATCGAACCGCGACAAGGCTAGTTTGCGAATATTTTTATCGATATGTTTGTATTCCGTCGATTCTGTACGCAAAAATTTTCGCCGGGCGGGCGTGTTATAAAATAAATCTGTGACTTCGACCGTGGTGCCGATTTCTCCAGCAGCAGGCGTTGGCTCACCCAGCATCTCGCCGCCATTCAGGTGAATCTCAAAAGCGCTCGCTGATCCCGCTACCCGGGAACGAAGTCGCATTTTCGACACTGCCGCAATACTGGGCAGCGCTTCTCCACGAAAACCCAAACTGTTGATTTGATAGAGGTCTTCAAATCGACTGAGCTTGCTAGTCGCGTGTCTAGACAAAGCAAGCGCAAGCTCTTCCTTGGGGATGCCAAGCCCTGTATCCGTCACTTGAATACGTTTCATGCCCCCGCGCTCAACCTCAACATTAATAGTGCTTGCCTGCGCGTCGAGACTGTTCTCTAATAACTCTTTTAGCAATGAAGCGGGGCGCTCGATGACCTCACCCGCCGCAATTTGATTGACCAGACGATCATCGAGTCGCGTAATGCGCCGCCGCGCATCACCTGTGTGGCTCATTGCGTCGCGAATGCTGTGTGATAAGTGGAATTTTTGAGATATTTTTTAACCCCAATTAAAATCGCGTTAGCGAGCTTTTCTTGGTGACTGGCACTGCGCAATAAGCGCTCTTCAGCACGATTAGTAATAAAAGCAGTTTCAACTAGAATCGAAGGGATATCCGGCGATTTAAGCACCACAAACCCTCCTTTTTCAACCTTGGAATTATGCACCTTGCCAATTTTCCTAAGCTCTGTCAGCACTGACCCAGCAAAGCTTATGCTTTCGTGTTGGGTACTGTCCATCGACAAATCCAGCAACACCTTCGCGACGCTATCATCACGCTCAGATATATTGACCCCACCCGCCAAATCCGCCGAGTTTTCCTTGTCGGCCAACCATCTCGCAGTTTCACTCGAAGCGCCGCGCAGAGATAAAGCATAGACGGACGAGCCGCGGGCGGCACGATCTTTAAATCCATCGGCATGGATAGATATAAATAAATCTGCTGCTGATTCTCTTGCGATCTCAGTACGTTTACGTAGCGGCAAGAAGTAATCTCCTTTTCGAATCAATATCGCCTGCATGCCGGCCTGTGCATCAATTTTTTTCTTTAGGCGCTTGGCCACTTGCAAAACAATTGTCTTCTCTCGAGAGCGTCGTCCCCGCGCACCGGAATCTTCGCCGCCATGGCCCGCATCGATGGCAATTATAAAGGGTTTAGCAACAGTCTTACGCGAAGGCGCAGGCGCCTTGGTCGTTTCGGTGGCTTTCGAGGGCATTTTGGCCGCATCTGCGGTGGATGTTGACGCTGATGGATTGTCTGCTTTCACCAAACCGCTTTTAACTTGAGGTTTGGGGTATATATCAACCACTAGGCGATGCCGATAACCCTGCACCGGCGCAAACACCTGCGTTTTGATCGTTACATCTGCCTGCAAATCTAACACCATTCGCGTGGTACCTTGTTTGGGAGTACCCAAGCGTATATTGCTGAGCAATTCGCCACTCCTTAATTTATTGGGCGCACGGGTATTAAGTGAAAACCCGGGCAAATCCACCACAAATCGGGAAGGATTACTTAAATAGAAATGTTTAAATTGAGGGGTCTGATCTAAATCCATAACCACCCGAGTACGTTCTGGAGAGTGCCATACGCGAAGATCATTGAGCCTCGCTGCGTCGGCAAGGGGTGCTATCAACACGACAGCCAAGCCGAGTAGGCTGGCACAAGTTCTTATTGATGAAAACCGATCAGTCATATTCCTTAAAAGAGTCTAAACTATTAACAAGCTCTTTCGCATGCTTACCCTTCACGATAATTTTTCTCGCTGCGGTTTGATGCGACACTAAAAATTGAAAAGCTGCCTGAGGCAAATTGCCCTGTGCTTTCTCCGGCCATTCTACCAAACAAATGCTCGCAGAATTAAATAACTCGCGCGCCCCGATCATTTCAAGCTCTTCCGCACTTTGTATACGATAAAGATCAAAATGATGGACATCAAATTTGTCTAATGCATAAGTTTCAAGCAAGCTAAAAGTTGGACTGGTAACGAGTTCATCATAGCCCCACGCCCGCAATAAACCCTTGGCTAAGGTCGTTTTACCTACGCCCAAGTTTCCCTCCAAAAACACACATTGCCCCGCCGATATATAGGGCGCGCAGCGCATCGCAAATCTGATCATTTCTTGTTCAGAACCAAGCGTTGATTCGTGGGTTAATTCATTGATTAGTTTCATTTAATGTGCAACTATACGGTATTCAAATTGGAATATTTCCGACTACTCAGACTCAGCATAAAGCGAATTTCTATCATTTATAGTTAGTCATCGTCGAAACGAATTGCTCAGCTAATAGTTGAAACTTTAGCACATCATGCAAGCCACACCCTCAAGCACTTCCCCTGAAAGCTCTATTCTACTCGAGAAAATTATTCGGTGGAGTGCAGCCCTAGGCTTTGCGCAAGTTGGCGTAAGTAATATAGATTTAAGCAGCGCGGAAAAACGCTTACACGAATGGCTGAACAAAGGCTTTCAAGGCACGATGTCATACATGGAAAAACACGGCACCAAGCGAAGCCAGCCTGCTTTGCTCATTCCGGGCACCCTGTCTATCCTAAGCCTTCGAATGGATTACCTGCCCGAATCACAAGTCAATGCACAGAGTATCCTAGACAATCCAGATATAGCCTATATCTCACGCTATGCCTTAGGTCGGGATTATCACAAATTAATTCGCACCCGGTTACAAAAACTCGCCACTCAGATTCAATCTGAGGTTCACGCGAGCGAATATCGAGTATTCACGGACAGTGCTCCAGTACTAGAAAAACCCATTGCGTATAAAGCAGGCTTGGGTTGGGTAGGCAAGCATTCAAATATACTAAATCGAGAGGCCGGCTCTTGGTTTTTCTTGGGCGAAATCTACCTAAATTTTTCTTTACCGGAATCGAGCGAACAAACCGAGCATTGCGGGGAGTGCACGGAATGTATGACAGTGTGTCCAACGCAGGCAATCGTCGAACCCTATGTTGTCGACGCTCGAAAGTGTATTTCCTACCTGACTATCGAGAATGCGGGCGACATCCCCTTGGAACTGCGCCCAATGATGGGCAATCGAATATATGGCTGCGACGATTGCCAGTTGGTCTGTCCGTGGAACCGCTTTGCAAAAATTGCCGATGAACCAGATTTCAAATCTCGTCATGGACTAGACTCTCAATCACTGGCCGAACTTTTTGCATGGGACGAATCCAAGTTTTTAAAGACCTTTGAAGGCTCAGCAATACGTAGAATTGGCTACCAAAATTGGCTCCGAAATATTGCAGTCGCCCTTGGGAATGCTAACCAGCAGCCTAACAATCTTAAAGCCTTATTGGCGCGAAAAGATCATCCTAACGAGCGAATACGGGAGCACATTCATTGGGCCATTGAACAACAGCAGTCATTCACGTTATGATGTGGATGGTCGACATCAGTTCTGTCGGCAAAAATATTATCGGTAGATATGGATACTGTTTCTGAAAAAGTTAGGCTTGGTTCGAATGCAATAAGCTGCTCAGCTTGCGGGTTTAGTGTACCCATTGAAAATCATTTTTGCGGGCAATGCGGGCTCCCGATAGGCGGAGTGATATCAGCGGAACAGAACGAAGGCGCTGGCAAGAAACCATTGGGCAGGCGCTACGTTTCCGTTGTGTTTTTTGATGTCGTGAGCTCGACACAACTGATTCGCTTATTCGACCCTGAGCAAGTCGCTCGAATAATGAAGCTATATCAGTCGATCTGTGATCAAGTGGTCAGTGATTTTGGCGGACAAGTTGTTGAAGTCGTGGGCGATGGGATCGTGGCCTTATTCGCCGGGCATGAAAACTCTACCGAATCAGCCGTCCGCGCAGGGGACGAAGTGATTAAAAGCATCGACGAGCTACGCGCCTTTGAGTCTCAAAAAGAAAATATTAAACTAGAAATTCGGGTTGGCATTTCCAGTGGCGAAGCACTGGTCAAGCACAGTCCAGACAGTAAATCGCAAACAATTTTAGGTCAACCGCCCTATCTTGCCGCACGCTTGCAATCATTGGCTGAAGCGAGTCAGGTGCTCATTTGCAATGAAACATATTCAAAAACACGCGGCATGTTCGAGTTCTTTCAGTATCCAAAAGACCAACTCGATTTAAAGGGCTTTAGCGATGTCAGTTTTGTTTGGGGTGTTAAAAAACCAAACGAATCTCAGTTCAGATTTAACGCCAGCAACCGTATAAAGCTTACGCCTTTGGTGGGACGCACTGAATTGATGGGGTCTTTATTGTCTCGCTGGGAACTCACCACCCAAAAACAGGGCCAAATTGCAATTATAAAGGGCGCAGCAGGCATTGGGAAATCGCGTATTTTAGCCGAATTGTTGCAAAGGGTTCAGCGACAGACCCCCAATTTAATTTCGCTACGTTACCAGTGTTCTAACTACGCTAAAGGGGCGCCGTTGTATCCTGTGATGCGCCAATTTTCACGCGCGATGCAAATCAAGAAAACGGATTCCGCGAAAACGATAACGGAAAAACTCCAGCAATTGCTTGAGTCATGGGACGTCAACGTCGAATTATTTAGCCCAATATTGTTACCCTTGGTTTTAGATACTCAACGCCGAGACCTTGACCGCGGACTCAGCTCTAAAGAGATAGATTTCGCCATCAGGGCCTGCACTCAGTTGCCCATGAGGTTTTCACGCAAAGCACCGGTTCTCGTGATTATCGAAGATATGCATTGGGCAGACGACGCATCACAGCGACTGCTGGAAGCCTCAATCAAACATATTGAAAGCAAACAATTAATGGTCGCAGTCAGCTATCGGACCAAAGAGTCAGACATTCCTGAGCATGACGAACATTTCGTTTCTGAGTTCTTAATGAAAGGCTTATCTTCTCAGAAGGCAGCAGAAATGCTCGACGCAATAAATGTTGGGACGGCGCCGCTGTCTGCCTCGCAAAAACAAAGTATTCTACATAAAGCGGAAGGCGTGCCATTATTTCTTGAGGAGTTGACACTCAATGCTATACGGAGCGATCACTCCAGCAACAGTGCTTCGACTTTACAGACGCCGCCCTCACTATTCGATTTATTTATTCAACGCTACGATGGCTTTAAGCCCAAAACTCGCGCAGTTGCACAACTGGCTTCCGTCATTGGGCAAGAATTCGATATCGATATGATATCTGCCATCTTATCAATGACTGACACCACTATTGTGAAAATCGCGTCAGAACTGGAAGGTGAAGAACAAATATACAAAACAGATATTGATAGTAGCTGGTATCGATTTAAACATGCGCTCATTCGAGACGCCATCTACGACAACACGCTCAACCAAGATAAATACAGATTGCACAAGGCAGTATACGATCATCTCAATAACATCATCAATATCAGTTCGACCATCGCAATACAGCGCGTCACCCACCATAAAAATATGATGGATTTCTACTCCTCTTTCGCTTAAACGGATTAAATGGGTGTCGGAATCTTTCCTTAACTACCTCCGATTCGTTTCAGACATGTTAGGCGGCGACATCTTACCCCTTGTAAACGACGGGCAAGATGTAGACAGGCTGATCGCAGAACAGGCCATCGATTACGAACTGATGCAGCAATTAGTCAAAAATATTCGGCTACACAACTCCGTTATTGGAGTGAATGATCTGATCGTTCCGTACCCAACGCTGGACGCATTAGGGGAGCTGCGTGGAAAATTACTTCGCCAAAGAGGAGATGTGAATCAAATAAGTCTGATCGACCGTATCGGCGAACTCACCGTTAGTTATTTTAACTTGTCGCCCCGACGCCCCCGACCAGAACGCAGTGATATGTCTGCTAGATTGCTGAAGATCAAATAATTAAATATCATGAGATTACCACCTATAGTTGGCTTGCCAAATCGTCACCCATCCGCTGGCAATTGTTCAAGAAAAATTTAATATCCGACCAATGAACTTGATCGTTAGCGAGGATCAACCTTATCCCCGTATCGCCCTTATAGCTGGCAAAATCGACCATGGACTGCCCTTCGCGTTTTAATTGCTGACAGATAGAAATATTTATTTCCCGCGATTGCTGGAGATCGATTTTAAAATTCGGCCTGTACTTAAATAGGACATTGAGAAATGCTGCGGGTGCGAGCATTTCAAAGCATTCACTTTGCTCGATCAGATCAACGCATCGAGCTTTGATATGTTGTAAAAAATCTATCTTTTCCCCGAACCCTTGGTTTCCAACAAACTTCCAACTCGCCCAAACTTTAAGCGCATCTGCTCGGCGGCCACACTGTATGGATATCAGGCCTAAATTAAATTCTGTATTCTCATCTTCGTGAAACAAGTAATCCTCACCGCCGCCAGAACACGTTTCCGCCAGAAGCCCCGCTTGTTTGACCAAAATAAATCCAGCGGTCAATGGCACATTCATTAGCTTGTGCGCATCCCAGGCTAGCGAATCCGCCAAATGACAACCCACCATTAACTGCTTATGTTCCGCAGAAAATAGTGTTGGACCGCCCCAGCAAGCATCGAGGTGACACCATACGCCCTCCTGCTTAGCAATATTCACGCAGGGTTCGATGGGATCAAACGCTCCAATAACGGTGGTGCCCGTTGTCAAACCAATATAAAACGGCACATGCCCTTTTCTCAGGCTAACTTTAATTTCTTTACCAAGCGAGGAAGGACACATCCTACCCTGCGCATCGCTGGCTACTGAAATTAGATTCTCTGATCCAATGCCTAGAACATTTGCTGCCTTTAAGTAGGAGTAGTGCGCCTGATCAGAGACATACGCGATCAGTTTTTCATCGCCTATTCCCTTTTGCCGACTCAAAGGGCAGGCTCGCTCGCGGGCGAGCATCATAGATATGAGGTTCGCTTGACTACCCCCACTTACCATGACGCCATCTCCGTTATTGAATCCGATCAGCTGATTTAGCTGTTTGATCAGCTCCAGCTCCATCAGCGTCGCAACCGGACTAACTTGATAGGTATGCATCGTTGCATTACTTAGGCTGGCGACCCATTCCCCTAACAGCGCGGGAAAATTCAGCCCCGAATACAACAATTTGAAGAATCTGGCTTGCGAAACATCCGGGCTTAAGGACAAATATTTTTCTAGGCCGACCATAAGGGAATCAAGACTGCTGCCTGTTTTGCTCAAGCTGATATCAATTTCATCTAGCATATCAGCAGCGTTTGGCGCTAGATTCACCCTGCCTCTTTGAGCCTGCTGGCCTATTGCTAGCCTCTCAAACTGTTCTAAGCTTTCTTTGAGGTTCAGTTTCTGCTTCATAATAATTCAATACACTGCAAAGGGATCATGCCGGATGGATCAATTTAGCCTGAGCAACTTGCTTCGCCTTCGGTGCAATTAACACACGCTAGATTAAGATTGAGATCACGCATGGATTAAAACATAATCAGATCTCACAAGTCGCTGCCATCATCCATGTTCCTTGACGCTAAATACGTGCCGCATCAACAAAATATCCACGCTGATCTTTGTATTATCGGCGCGGGCGCAGCGGGTATCACAATGGCGATGGAACTCAACGGAACGGGAATAAAAATCGCCTTACTTGAAAGCGGCGGAATGGCTTATGACGAGCGCACACAAGCCTTGTATCACGGGACAAATATTGGGCGTCCAAGCTTTGATGTACATGTCAATCGACTTCGCTATTTCGGTGGCACGACCAATCATTGGGCAGGGCATTGCCGCCCTTTAGATGATATTGATTTTAGTCAGCGTGGCTGGGTTGCACACAGCGGCTGGCCCCTTGATCGGCAATCACTGAACCCATACTATGCCCGCGCGCAGCCTATGGTTGGCTTAGGCCCGGATCAATACGAATCTCTAGACTTTTTCACCCATAAATTGAAGCTTCCTGCGCTGGCGTTGGATGAGCGTCGTTTAAAAACAGTGGTTTATAATCAAAGTCCACCGACGCGATTTGGTGTCGAGTATCGAAAAACGCTTGCCAACTCAGAAAACATTACCGTGTATCTCAATGCAAATGTACTGGCGTTAGCGCGAAAATCACACTCTGAGAAAATTGAGGCGGCAGAAGTTGCATGTATCGATGGGCCGAGATTTACCCTTAGGGCAAAAATATTTGTCGTCGCAACGGGTGGCATGGAAAACGCTAGATTATTAATGCTCTCGCAGCGCGCTAACCCTCGCGGTCTGGGTATTAATCATGAGCTGGTCGGCAAGTATTTTATGGATCATATCTTGCTACGACCCGGCGCAGATATTTCATTTAGTCGCGCCGATACAAACTTCGATTTGTATCGGCGAATTCATCGAATAGCGGGGGGCAAGATGTTCGCCGTGATGGCAGCGAGCAATGCATTGATGAAAGCTGAAAAATTACCTAACTTTCGCATCCACTTGGTAAGTGCCCCACCCTATTATGATCGTCCAATCGGGCGTATATCCGCTAAGCTTGATCGTTCAAACAAGGCTTACGACGATGCGACTCAAGCTGCAGATTTTGGTTCGATCGCCTTACATCTAGTGCTTGAACCTGAACCAAACCCACTGTCGAGTATTGACCTCAACGACGAAAAATTGGATGTTTTTGGGCAGCCGAGTATTAGGGTAAACTGGCAGCTGGTAGAGAGCGACTTACATAATGCTCACCGCGCCCTAGAACTGGCCGCCTTAGAATTCGGGCGACTCGGTCTGGGGCGTAGCTTCGGCAAGATTTATCGAGATAAGACACAATGGCCGGACAATCTCGAAGCGGGACGGCATCATTGCGGCACAACACGCATGGCGGAAAGCATCGAAAAGGGCGTTGTCGACCATCATTGCCGTGTACACGGCCTACAGAATTTATATCTGGCGGGTAGCTCAGTTTTCCCAACCATTGGTTATGCTAACCCAACGCTTACAATCATCGCGCTCGCGCTTCGATTGAGCGACAACTTGAAAAGCGACTTAAGTTCAGCATGAATATCCTTCAAAGTCGACGGAAGTTTTTGCTATCGCTCGTCATCAGCATAGGCGCGCCCTCGATATTGACCGCCTGTCAGCGTGAAGACTATCTCAGCTTGGCAGCAAACCTTTCAGCGACACCGCTCGCGCGCCCCGATTTGGCGCTAAAAGTGGGCAAAGCCTACGTAAAATATATCGAACCCGACAAGCAACTGGATATCGTCAAGATTGTAGATAAACTACTGAATGGGCTGGCATTAAGCACCGGGCAGCTGCGGGCGCTTGATCAAACTGAACTTATTAGTCAGCTGCAGGCCAAGGTAAGGCGTGATTTTGAGACTGAAAATGTGTTGGAGGTGGTGGGTTGGATATTATCAAGCACTGAAACCAAGCTATGTCTATTGGCTTATCTACTCAAAACGCAATCTGGCGAAGCTTAAAAGGCTTTGGGTATTTCTACCAAGCCGATTCCAAAAAAAGAATAGGCTGCGAGCAGAAAGCTTAACCAAGCCAAAAAGCTCACCAGTGTCAAATTAAGTTTTCGTGCATACATTGCAAGCAGCGACCCAAACAAAGGGAAATACACCAACAAATAGCGCCCTTGCGGCTGATAATCCTGATCCCAATTATTGAGCACCGCTGCGAAGGTAATGCCGGCCATTGATGCCAGCATTGCCAACACTGACAACCCTGCCATTGCGCCCCCTTTAATTGCAATCGTTAGGGTAGCGTACAAGAACAATAAAACAATTAAAATACTCAGGGCTGCATAATGCGGGTAACTGTTTAGAAACTCTAAATATCCGTATGCGCCGATTCCGGTATAAAAAATTCGTTCCGACCAGTTGCGCTCGGTAATCATTTCAATCATCGATATACCTTTGCCTCGAAGATTGTAATTCGGATGCGTATCAGCAAGTGGTGTTGAGGGCTTATATAACTTCCCCGCGGTCACCTCGCGGCAATCTAATGCTTTTTCTTGTAGGGTAAAATCGTTCACCGCATGGCGGGATATTTCCCAGGTCGCGAAAAGACTCAAGCCTAAAACAGCGGCGATAAAGAGTGGTTTGGCGTGCTGTAAGACTGGTAATCTGCGATTTAGCAAGCACCAAGCGCCCCCCAGCATCAGCAAAAATATTGGGTAAAAAACATAGTTCAATTTGAGCCAAAACTGCATTGCGATGAGCAACGCGATCAGCCCAATCCAAACCACACTATTCGACGGGCGCTCGCCTCTCAGGGTTTGACGTACGAAGCTGTCTGAAACGAATACCTGATACGCCGCGATCATCACCGTGAATAGCGACAAGGCGTCTGAATTGTAGTATGAGAACAAATACCAAACTTGTGGCGTCAACATCAGCGGCAAAAACAATATTCTCGCCTTAATTTTCAGCAAGGCGATAAACGTCAAAAGTAAGAACAAAGCGACGTTTAGATAGCGCAATTTTGAATAGGCAGAAGCCGGAACGAAATCAACCATTTGCAGATAACGCCCCCCTACATAGTAAGCGATCTCTCGATTGTCTAATCTTGATACGCCATAAGTGGAATAAGTATTACGCGAGGCTTCGGAGCAGGCTACAGGGGGGATGTAATGATCCGTGTAATACTGCGCGTTCACGACGTGCGTGCCCTCATCAGGATGGGCATTCTCAGCAGAGAGTAGCGCCATCAAGGCGACCCCAATCAGGGCGACCACCATGCCACCCGCAACCCACCTTAAATCACGAAATAGCCACGGCATCGCCTTAAGCAATCCGAAAATTATGACCGCGAAGAAAAAAGACTGTACTAACCGGAGCATGGGTTCTGGATGAGTCGGCAGACTTGGGAAATCTGCTATTAACCAAGGATCTCGGCCTAGGGACTTAAAGCTCAGTTGCGTTGTTAAGGCTAAATCTTTGATCTGGTCATTCGGCGTAAATTTAGACAGTTCCTTTGCGCCCTTAAAACTGACCGTCGGGCTAGAAAGATGATGAAAATTTAGCTCGCGAACAACCGTTTTAATGCCTCGTCGCATACTCGGGTCGATGCGTATTTGTTTGATCTGTGCGGTCGGCACACGCAAGGGAATAATATGATGCTTTTTTCGACCCAGCACCGAGATCAAGGAAGATTTAGATTCGCTCCAACTGGGGTCAGTATGAGTCGTCCAATATATTTTTAAATACGCTGATTGTGAGCTTGAAAGATTAATTCTCAGCAAGGAATAATTGGCCAGTTGTTGCAGCGCAAAAAAACTCAATACAAGCAAAAGCCCGAACAAGCCCCAGCCATTAATTTTTGAATACAATCGTTCCATTTAGTGTTAGATGATGAGTTTCTGTCGGACAGATCAAAGTGATACCGAAAAACCAGCGATTAGATCACGCGGTGCGCCCATACTTTTTGTGAAATTATTTGTATGATAATTTATCAAATCTAAGGGCCAAGTGTAAGGCGTATTCTAAACCTTCTTTTCGTGAGGATTTATCAGCTTGCTAGTCAGCTCAATTGTTTCATAAATTGATCAAATCAGGGCAATGATGTGATTTGACAGCCTCGCCTGCTACGAATATTATTCGGTCAATTATTTAGATAAGCGGAATGAATCAGGAATAAGATGCACTTGATTGCACATATTAAGCGAGTATTGGTCGGCGTATCTCTACTTTTTGGAATGAGTGTCGCACATGCCGGCGTTTGGTCGACCTGGGCAGAGATGGACGAAGATCACTTTGGCATACAAATTTACCTTGCGTATCTCGAACAAAGCCAAGTAACCTCTATTCATCAATTGAGTCACCAGGGCGCAAATGTCACCCCATCTCTGGCCCTGGATCAAGCATTTACTTGGGTCGTTTGGGTCGATCGCGCCTCTGCCGTGCAATACCAGTTAAACTTTGCTCAGCTAGACACCGAGTCGAAAAGACTCCTTCAGGTCGGGGTTATTCAGACTAAAGATGCCAAAATTTATGCGCCGTCCATCGACACCACCGTTTCAGGACACCCAATCGTCGCCTGGAGCGGGTTTGATGGCCACGATGAGGAAATTCGCCTGTCTCATTATATTCAAGGACAGTGGACGACTGAAACGCCTATCACAGATAACCAAATCCCCGACACCAAACCCTTTTTCACGTCAGGCGAACAAGATCAAACCCTTTTAAACTGGGAACAAATCTCATCGTCCGCGATTCAATCTCAAAGTACGCTCATTAAAGCCGAGCCTTCTCATGCCCCAGTTCACAAAAAAATATTCCGGTGCAAAGCAAGCATAAACCCAGCAAACGTCCGAAGGTCACAGATGCCAGAATCATTAGAACTTTACCCCTAGCGCTTAAACATCGTCAGCCTCGTATGTTGATGGGGAAATCGGTAGAGGTGGATTAAAATCTTAAAAATATGATTTATTATATTCTCGCGAAACTCTTAAGCAAGTTCGAGCATAAATCTATATCAATGATTGCCCACATTTCCAAAAAAGAACTTGCCCTTGTGCTCATAGTTTGTCTAATACAACCTGTATCAGCCACAGCGGAAACTATTATTGCTAGCGTTGGCGATAGCATGACCGCGGGCTTTCCTACTCAACTTGAGGGCAACGGCTGTATCTACTGCGGGGGATACGAGCAAGCCCTCGAAACACTGCTCGATGGTAACGACCTTCCAAGCACTGTATATAACTATGGGGTGACCGGCGAAACGAGCACCCTCGGCGCTGCACGTATTCCCATTATTATAAGCACCCTCAATCCAGAATACGTACTGTTTATGGAGGGAACGAACGATCTTTGGACATCCGACCCTAACACTCTAGAAAGTAGAATAGAAACAGCGATTAACAACATCCTCGCAGACAATAAAATCCCCATCATCGGCACACTATTGCCCGATACGCGGGGCGCTAACAATACTGTGAAGGATATTCCAACAGCGAACACACTCATCCGAAATCTCGTCAATCGGCGTCAAGTACAGTTGGCTGAACTATACGATGCCACGAGTTATGCAGGGTGGTCAAACATGATGATTGATGGCTTGCATCCTGACTCGAGTGGTTTTCAACTCATGGCAGATGTATGGTACGACGCGATAATCAACCCAAGACAATACGTAAATTATATTCCCGCAATACTATTGTTACTTTTAGAATAAAATGCGATTCGACTTAATTTCACTATTAGAGAGCTTTGCATTAATCAGGTAACGAGTAATAATGGTATTTAGTTCCGCCCATCGAATCAACGAGTCAACGAGTCAACGAGTCACGCACCCTAAACTGAGACCCCACCAACTAATAAATGGATTCTCTCAAAAAAATCCGGAAATTACCTTTAATTGGCGCAGTTCTGATTGGCGGTATCACGAGCGTCATCATCCAGTTTGACACCTTATCAAGGGTCGTCAATTCAAGCCTAGTCTTACAAGCAAACCAAGACACCCTTATTCATTTCAACTCTAGAAATGGAATCCCCACGCCCGTCGCCGCACAAACATTAGAGAACCCTAAAGCCCCTGCTCTACGTAGGTGATGAAAAAACCCACTTCTTAGATTTGCAAAATCGGATCGCGCCCATTTTATCACTGGAAATTCAATCACCCACTGAAATAAGTATCAAATCGATATCGTTTAGCAATTTTCACGCGAAATCAAACTACTTCAACGCAAAACAGCTATTCGAGATGGTCGATAAAACTGCAGTAAATGCGAAAATATCACTCTCCAATGAGAGATTGCTCATACACACGGCAGCGCCAGATACCACTATAAAATTCCAAACCCCGATTCGCTTTAGCAATCCCACTCTCAGCGTCGGGCTACCCATAATAATTTTTCTATTGAGTTATATTTTGCTGTGCGAAATACCATTATCCAGGCTGACAAGCCTGTCGATGCAAGACAGCGTAGCGCAGTTAAATGGCAAGCACCGGATTGAACTTGATGGAATACGTGGAGCAGCCGCGTTGTTCGTTTTACTTGAACACACTTGGACCCCTTTCCTCGGTATGGGGAGAACCGGCGTATGGCTATTCTTCATCTTAAGCGGATATTTACTCTCGCAGCCTTTTGTTAAAAAGCCCGCAAGAATTTTCGATGTCAAATACCTTAAACAATATATGATAAGACGCTTATCGCGGATCATGCCGATGTATTACACAACAGTATTGATCATGTTTGCGTTTAACGGCAAGACCAGCTACCTAAGAAGTGGACCCGCTTTTTAGGACAGGTAGCTTAGGAGTTATTTTCACCTGATTATGCAGCCAATTTCAGGCTGCGATATGGATCATACATCATGTCAGGCACCATGCCCAAGGTTTGATGTTTACGTTCTTGGTTGTAATAGTTTATCCAGGCGCCAATACCGTCTTTTGCCTCTTTCATCGATTGGTAGGCTTGTAGATAAACTTCTTCATATTTAACACTGCGCCATAAGCGTTCAACAAACACATTGTCACGCCAAGCGCCTTTACCATCCATGCTGATACGAATGTTATTCGCTTTGAGAACACCCGTAAACGCCTCGCTGGTAAATTGCGCACCTTGGTCGCTGTTAAAGATTTCAGGCTTGCCGTGGTAATGCAGAGCCTCTTCCAGAGCGTCTACGCAGAATGCACTATCCATGCTGTTGCTAAGCCGCCACGACAGTATTTTGCGTGAATACCAGTCCATCACAACGGTAAGATAAGCAAAGCCCTTAGGCATCGGAATATACGTGATGTCGGTAGCCCAAGCTTGGTTAGGACGATTAATAGTTAACCCTCGTAACAGGTAAGGATAAATCTTGTGCCCAGCCTTCTTCTTGCTGGTGTTAGGCTTAGGATAGATGGCTTTAATGCCCATCTTACGCATTAAACGCTGCACATGCTTACGGTCAACTCGGTGGCCTACATCTTGCAAGACATCCCGAATACGTCTGCTGCCGAGAAAGGGCCGATTGAGATGAATGCGGTCTATCAGATGCATGAGTTCCAGGTCATCGTCAGTATCTAGTGTGGGCTTGTAATAGACACTAGACCGATGAATATCCAACAGCTTACACTGGCGAACTAACGATAATTTATTGCTTTTATTAATCATTGCTTTGCGCTCGGGCCTGTTTATCGACCGAGCGCTTTGGACAAAAAATCGTTTTCCATGGTGATCTCACCGATCTTTGCCTGCAAGGATTTAATCTCTGATTCTCGATCTGGAGCCAAGCCTGTGCCTGAAGCAAAGACTTCAGATGAGCTATCAAGCAATTGCTTCTTCCACTTGACGATCAAGTTCGCACTGATGTCATAACGGCTAGCAAGATTGCTCAATGTTTCATCTCCTTTGATTGCTGCTAGAGCAACTTTGGCTTTGAATTGTGGCGAATGATTTCTACGTTTTCTACTCATTTTCTGTTCCTCGTTTTGAACAATTATAAAACAGAAAATAACTCCTTATTTTGGCCTTCGACCTGTCCTAATCATGGGGTCCACTTCACTATTCGAGCATATATTGTTTCTAAAGGCTGACGCACACTTATGGACAATCCCACAAGAAATGTTCTTTTACCTTTGCCTTCCAATCATCATGGTCGGTCTGTATTGGCTTGCTAAGCTACCCCGGTTCATTATGTTGGCTTGCCTAGTTTTAATGAGCGGCATCTTGATATATAGGCCCACATTAGTGCCCGTGAATTTATATGCATTTGGAAAAACAACCGCACCCTTTATTGGCTGGTTTATGCTGGGAATTACCGTCGCCTTTTTGCAGCCAAGTCGAGTAGCTTTACAAGACAAACTATCTGGATCAATCAAGCCATTGCTTTCTTACTTTGGTATTTTACTTTTTGTAGGCATAGCGCTCATGTCAACCAAGGCCTTTACCGCTGAATTCTTGTCACCCAGTACGATTTATCCGTTTCAACGAGGTGCCGAATTAGGAATCGCCTGCACTATACTGCTCTTTCTGGTAATTCTGCTACCAAATTCGAAATTGAGCGCTCTATTCGCCCACCCCGTTTTAAGGTCAGTCGGGGTGATTGGCTTTAGCTTTTACTTACTACATCCGACTGTTATTGGAATTATTCGCGATCTGTCTATTTTCTATTTCAATTATCGATTAGCAGGTCTACCTATGCTAATCCTGGCGGGATTGATCACTTGGGTAGTGGCGTCATTGACCTACGCGCTGATCGAACGTCCATTTTTAAGGCATCGTATCGCAACCATCACTTAAATATAGGCGTGAAGATTCCGTTCTCAGACGGGAACCTCTAGCGACAAGCCGAACCATACAAAGCTTGCCATAATTTTGTATACTCGCTCACGTCTAGACTCTACGTTTCTTAACGTGCATGAAAGCCCACTTATACCCCTCGTTTCAAGCTAAAAAGTACGACAATAGCAGGACAATCGCTATTCGAATTTTGCTCGGCTTATTGCTTAGCGTGGCGATCCTTGGCTATTTTACATTAGATATAGACCACCCCTTCCTGCTGCTTGATATAGCCAGCCGCGCCTTATACGTAGACGAAGGTTTTTACGCCGATGCAGCGCAAAATTTCAAAAAATTTGGCCAGTGGGATATGCCCCTAGATTCGCGACATTGGCCGGGCGCGCCGTTTATGGCATTTATTCAAACCATCGTTTTTTCAATTTTCGGCGTCAGCTTAAGCGCCGCTAGGCTCATCTCCATTGGCTTGAGCTTGCTTAGCATTTTGGCTTTCTATTTTATTGCCCGTACGCGCTTCACACCCCTAGTTTCACTTGGCCTATGTTCGGCGACGCTTTTGAGTTTTAACTATATCGGTTTTAGCCGGGCAGCGATTGCAGACCCCACTGCAAGTTGCATGTCAATGCTTGCCCTATTGGCATATGTGCGCATCCAAACCAAGCAGCTCGCAATTCCGCTTAGTTTAGTGTTCGCTTATCTGGCCTTTTTTTCGAAGATGTACTTCCTATTTGCCCTCGCAACAATGGTCTTTTTGTGGGGCGTCGAGTTAATCGTTTTACCCTACCTTTTCAAAGAAAGGATAGATCGCAAAGCAATTGTAATGTTTGTGATATCCCTGCTTGACGATTGGGCTCTCCTACCTTTTTTATCGGCAAGCCTACGCGCAAGAAATTGCCAATTTTTTGTATATCAATAGCAATAAGACGCCGCAATTGAATTTTAATTATTTGTACAACAGTTTCGCAGATGCGACCCGCAAACTCCCGTATCATACGAAAGCCCCTTACTTCATCATCATATTATTTTTATCGGCGGCCTATTACTTCATTTCACTCCTTAGGGCAAAGCTACTAGTCAAACTTCTCGATGACCTACGACAACTTGGCCGGGCAGAATGGGCCATCGGCACCTATTTTGTCGCTGGGTTTTTAGTGGTCGGCGCATTGGTACACCATAAAGCCCATTATCACTACTTCACCATCCTGCCCATCGCTTTCTTGGCTATCGCGTGCCTAAACTTGATATTCACTACTTGGTCAAAAACTGCATTAATCGCAAGCGCACTCGCGCTACATCTCTTATATCAATTGCCCTACTATGCCGCATGGATCGATAGAACCAACCCCACCTCTATGGTGGATGCGAGTCGCGAAATGTCGGGGTTTATCAGCGCCGAGAACCCCGCAAAAATGGTGCCTATTATCGGTGAATACTCGGCACAACTTGCCCTGTATGGTGATACGCTGATGTCTTTAGATGCCAAGTGGGGTTCAGGCAAGGCAATGTGCGAGCGCGTCGCGCATTGGCGGCCTGCCTATCATGTGAATGTGGTATGGCCAGACTCAAGCAGTCGGCGCGAAAGAGACTATATTGCGCAATGTGATGTTGTGAGCGGATACCAAGAAATATCGAGATATCCAATTTTTAAACCGTGGCATGATGAAATCGTATTATCACGGCTACTGTATACTGAAGAAAGCTCGATAAAATAAAGTGTGAACAATCAAACCCACCTCCCAGCTCTCGCCGTCGACCTAGATGGCACGCTCGTCAAGACAGATTTTCTCTACGAGTCTTTCCTAGCCTTTGTTAAGCAAAATCCTTTCAATATCTTCTTGGTGTTGTTCTGGTTATTGAGCACCAATCGTGCAGTAATGAAATCTCGCATCGCAGCGCGAGTGGATTTAGATGTGGCGAATTTCCCCTATCATACTGAAGTGATTACTTGGCTACGCGAGCAGGACAAATCAGGCCGAAAACTTATACTGGCAACCGCTTCAAACGAGAAATACGCGCAAGCAGTCGCCGACTATTTGGGGTTTTTCGATGATGTTATTGCAACACACGGTAAGGATAATATTAAAGGCGAGAACAAGGAAAAAAAGCTGATAGAGATGTTTGGCGTACGGGGCTACGACTATGTCGGTGATAGCCATGCAGATATCTCAGTATGGCGATCTGCACGCGCGGCAATTGTGGTGAGCTCTTCGACCCGCCTTCTTTCCAAGGTAACCGCGATTGCGTCAGTCGACAAACATTTTGAGCCAACGCAAACGAAGACAGGCTTATTACGCGCCATGCGGCCACACCAATGGGTGAAAAATCTGCTCATCTTCGTTCCACTCTTTACATCCCATAGCTTTGGTAGCCTACCCATCTGGACTGCCGCTATGCTAGCGTTTGTCTCCTTCAGCCTCTGCGCATCTGGAATATACATTTTGAATGATTTCTTAGACCTACAAGCTGACAGAATACATCAAAATAAACGGTTTCGGCCTTTCGCCTCGGGCCAAGTCGGCATCCCTTTAGGCAGCGCCTTGATGATCACGTTGATAGCGCTTTCCTTGTTCATTGCACACAGTATTTCTCGCAGTTTTCTACTCGTGATTCTGGTTTACCTTTCGCTAACGATCAGCTATTCATTTTATCTAAAGCGGCTATTAATGGCCGATATCGTCGTACTGGCGGGGCTGTATACGCTGAGAATTTATGCTGGCGCAGTGGCGATTAACGTCAGTCTCTCTTTTTGGCTGCTGGCTTTTTCTATGTTTTTATTTCTGAGCTTAGCCATTGTTAAACGCTATACTGAGTTATTGCTGGTTCGAAATATCGACCCCTCAGGGAAGACTTTTGCAAGGGCGTATCATATCAATGATATGCCAATCATGGGTGCACTCGGTAGCGCAAGTGGCTTTATCGCGGTATTGGTGATGGCTCTATATCTCAATAGTGACGACATGCTTAAGCTGTATGAACATCCAGAAATTTTGTGGTTAGTATGCCCTGCTATGTTGTACTGGATTTGCCGTATATGGCTGTTGGCACAACGCGGAGAGGTTCACGACGATCCCATAGTTTTCGTGATAAGAGATTCCGTAAGTCGCTTAATCGGGCTTTTCGTATTTTTATTGTTTTTGTTTGCTGCATGAATAAAATTTCCTCGGCGGCTGCGCAAAAGCAGTTGTACCTTCGCTTTGCCATCTCGTTCACTGCCGCGATAGGTGCTTTGCTTGTCGGCGAGTATGTTTACTTAGGTGAGTACATTACAACGGACGAGAATAGTTACTTATTTTAAGCCTGGTTATTTTCCAATGGCGAACTACGCGCGGAAACGCCGCTCCTATCGCTTAGAGATCTATTCTTCCATCGCATGATCATCTTAGATGAGAGTGCGGGATGGTTGTCGCGTTACTCTCCTGCGCATCCGCTTTGGCTAACACCCGGCATGATGATTGGATACCCCAGAATCATGATTGCCGTTGCGGCTTTCTTGTCTCTTTGGTTTACGCTTAAAGCAGCAGGCCGTCTTCGAATCTCAATTTGGATTCCCGCTGCTATGCTGTTGATAAGCCCCTATTTTTGGTTGATGCAAGGATCGGTCTTGAGTCATACATCGGGCTTGGCCATGACTGCATTGATGACCTGGGCTTTCATCGTATGGCAACAAGAAGGGAAATTGCAGTTTGCAACCATTGCAGGGCTCGCTTGGGCATTTTTATTCCTCAATCGTACCTATACCTCGAGTTGGATTGCGCTGCCATTTGCGATTTTTGTCCTCATTGGATTATATCGCTCACCCAAGTTAAAGCTATTTGTCGGCACCGCTACATTTGCCGCCTGTGCCGCCATCGGCGTCGCTATTTTTCTGGTGTATAACTATCAGGTTAGTGGCGACCCCTTCTTATCGTCATATCTTTACTACGATCCAGCGGATGGCCCAGGCTTTGGTTCAAGGCATAGCGTTAATTATTCTGTTGCCCACTCGCTCGCGGCGGGATGGGAAGCACTTGAATTTAATTTGCGTACCTTAAACACCCGTTTATGGGGGTTTAGCGGCTCACTATTTGTTTGGGGCGCCTTGGTGATCATCGGCTGGACACATAAATACAGCTTACTTTTTATTGCCAGCACATTCCTAGTCTGGGGTGCATATATCACCTTTTGGTTTAGAGGTATTCCAGAAGTCGCTCCGATATACTATTATGAAACCTTGGTTTTCGTCGTCTTAAGCGCGAGTCTCGGCGTACAACGCATACTCGATTTTAATTGGTTACGTTCGCCTCTGCTGAGGTTTGGCGTCATCAGCTTAACGGTGCTAACCGTATTAACTCATGCGGTAGAAACTTTTCAAAGTACTTCAAAAGTTATTACCGAGCGTAACGCACTAAAGCTTACGTATCAAAAGGTTATCCATAACGTCCCCCAAGGCGCCGTCGTTTTACTGCGCAGCGTGCCCAAGGATATTCTTGATCAAGCGACTTGGAACCCTCACGGGATGCATTCGCAACCGCTGATACTTCGGGACGGCTGGGGCGTGACCGACATTATTCATTCAATATTCCCAGATCGTCCGATCTATCTAGTCGAAGGCTACACCGCCCAACCCGCTCGATTATTGACAAAAATGTCGCCTCGAGACTACGTTTTTTATGCCAATACTCTACGCAGTGATACTGGTCGAAAAGGATCCAACAAAAGCCTCATCGCTCGAGCAAAGGTGGATAAATCGGGCTGGCTCGCACATGGGAGAAAACAATATCTTTCCGCCGGACGCTATATTCTTACTTTTTATATTGATGCCAAATTGGATGAAGGTTTTGTAGGCGCCGTCGAGGCCTACAAACCCAGTAGTAAATCCTCAATCACATCAGAGAATGTGCGACAAGCCGACCGAGTAATAAGCCTAGAAATAAACTTAGATGAAGTGACGGTTATAGAGCCAAGAGTTTACTATAGCGGCAAGGGGGACCTTACTTTTGATCGCGTGGAGATTCGTAGAAAACCAGACAACCCGATTAAATCTGAGGGATAGTCTTGCATAGCGCAAAGCTTCGCTAAAAATACCTGACATACGCAGAAAAGCTTCTTTCAATGGCTTGCTCAAACCCTGCTCCGTCTTTTTCAGCCCTGTATCAATGAAAAAACCTTCTGAGCGATGTCCTGCATTTTTAATTGAAACGAAAGAACCCTGTTTTTCGGAATCATCAATAACGGTATGACCGAATTCGTAAAATATTTTCAGGATATTCTTGAAGCTACTTTCCTAACATTCCGTTCGATATCAGGAGATTAATCTCGTTGATTTCAAAGCAAATCAGCTTGCCCATGAATGTCGAACTCAAATTCGTTGAGTTTTAAAACGCACCTTTTGTAATATCAGGAGACCCCAGCATAACGTCGCGAGCGAAGATAAGACAAGGCAAAAAGGCACGAAAAAGCGCAGTTTATACGTATAAATGAACATGTTGAGTCGCTTATTAACGCCATATTATCGAGCGCAGTCGTTATGCTGGGGTCTCAATCAGGCTACTTCTAGTGGTTGATATATTCGATAGTCACCCAGTGCCCACAAGAAATCCTTTAAATTAGTAGACGGTCATTCCACCCAAAGATCAGGCCAACTATCGTTGCTACTTTGGAAAGTCAGCCGCTGCGCTTCGCTGGCAGCTTGGCCAACAGGCCATAGAAATAGCTCATAGTCCGCCAAGTCGTGTTCATGACCCCCCGTTGACGCCGCGAACACCATCCATTTTTCATCTCGACTCATGCGCGCAAAATACTCATGACTATACTCGCCAGGCAAATCTATCAAGGTGGTTTTTTGTTGAGTCGCAGGGTCAAATCGCATGATTTGATTGGTCTGCCGCCCCCCCTTTTGCACGTAGGTCGTGAAATCCCCTGATGGCGCCCATTGCACCTGACAGGCATCACGATGCACCGTTTGAAATTTGCCGTACTGATCACGAATAATATTCGTGGGCTGTCCATGGTTTCGGAAGGTGAAAGCCATTTTCAGTCCCTCTCCGATTGTCGGTGTGTTCAAATTCACACGCGCTTTCATAAAGGGATCATTGCCACTTTCGTAATATAGGCGTTCCTTTTTTGTGCGAATATCCACGGCCATAATCGTTCCCGGATCACGCTGAAAGACCACAAAACTTCCATCTGGCGACCATGAAGGTGAAACACCCCATTGTGCCAAGCGCTGCTCTTCGCCTGTTTCAATATCAATCATCCAAATATCCCACGGCTTATCATCTCGCACGGATTGCCATTCCTTATGTGCGCGCGCAAACACCACTTTCTTACCGTCGGGCGAAACCCGCGGGAAATTTTCGGTGTGTGGGTCAGTGGTCAGCGGGCTTATACTCAAATCGGATAAATTCATCCGCCAGATATCGTGATTTCCACTTCGATTCGAACTCCATACGATATACCCGTTCAATCCTGCCAACCATCCGGGCACCGGCATATCGCTTGGACGCATGACTTCTCCGGCTTGACCAGCAGAAAAGGCTGCTTGCTGCTGCTTTGATTCATTTAAACCGAACCAGCTGAGCCCGAGAGCCAATATCGCAAATAGCGTCGCCACCACCGGCGCGCGTCGGGTCAAAGCCGAACGCGATGGTCCGCTGGTTTTGATCGTGACGAACAAGGCCACTAAGGCGACAATCCCAACCCCATAATCTAGCGCTTGGGTTTGAATATGTAGGCTGAGCATTGTCAGCAAGGCGTCCGTTGGAACGGCACCAAAATAAGCCAATAAAGTCATTCCCCCTAGCTCCCAGGTGCCAAAACTCATTAAGGCCGGAATGGGCAAAGAAGCTGTCATTTCGGAGGCAATGAGCGCGCCCAATACTTTAAGCTCTTCTAGTTGCGCAAGATCGGGAAAGTTGACTTGCGTTAAACCATAAAACAAACACAGCAAACCCGCATATTTCAGGAACCGCACCACAATGGTTAAAGCAATCACCTTTGCAAACACGCCTGCTTTTAAAGTCGTTTGCACAGCATCGTCAATCGAAGCGACAAAGCCAAAAACGCTGGCAAGCAGCTTATTGTTGCTCTTTGACCACTGTTTAAACAAGCCTGAAAAAAGCGGGAGGACAAATTTTACGCCGAGTAAAAACCCTATCCCCACGAACAGTGCGATCAAGGCGAGCAGATAAGGCTGCTTGGTTGGGAACCCCACCATTAAACCAATCGCGATCGTAAAAGGCGCCAGGATAAGCACGTCCAGCATCATGGCAAACAATAGGGTCGATAAAGATGCGCTCACTTTAGTGTTCGATTGGCGCTTTAATAAGGCGACAAATACCAATTCGCCCAATCTTGCAGGCAGTAGATCGACCGTCATATTGCGCACCGCAGTAATCATCAACATCTCTTTCGCGCTGGGGATGTTTGGATCTCCCGTTGAAATAAGCAGCACACGATAACGCCACGCACGAAACAGCAAGCCTAGTATCATTGTTGTTAAGTACAGCAAAAATAAAGTGATCGAACTCGATTTGATCAACTCGAGTAATCTGGCGGGATGAACATCATGCCCCGCATTCGCGCTGGCATAAAACAAACCCCATAGCACGACCATAGAGCCACCTAGCGCAAGCAAAAGATGGGTGAAAACTTGACGGGATTGAAATGAGGGTATCGACATATTGAATACAGGTGAAATTGGGTAATTAGAAAGCGTCATAAAGGTGCAAGTTTAGCGTCTACTGACCCGCTCGTTTCTGAACGAAAACCATCGGCCATCAGGCTTTAGCCTTATCCGCATTTACCGTTTCAAATCGGCTAAAATACGCCGCTTCGAGTGGCCTCTCACACTGCCATCACAGTATATTTAATCCTTCGCCCCAGCTTATGAACGCGACAACCTTAACAGATGAGAAGCAGCACGTCCGCGAGGAATTTAACGCCGTCGCGCCCGTTTACGAATCCAATCGTTTATCGCCGTGGTATAAGGCCCACGCAGACGCGGTACTCGAACTCATCAGCGACAATGTCGAAAGTAAGAATACAGATGCGCTACCCAAGGATATACTCGATATCGGTTCTGGCACAGGCTATTTATTAAGAGCGTATTGTCAACGCTACCCCAATGCACAAGGCCTTGGGGTGGATATCGCGCCCAATATGGCTGTGATCGCAAATCGTAAGGCGCAAGATGCGGGGCTAGCGAACCTAAAATTCTTGGTAGAAGATTGGGAAGACATCGATATCGACACCTTGGGGCTTAAAAAACTCAATACAATCGTTTGTGCCAACGCCTTGCATTATTTTTCAGACCCACTTGCCGCGACGCAAAAAATGGCACAAGCGCTCAAATCGGGCAAGTTGATTATTGTTGAACGTGATAAATCTCGTTCCTTACTGACCCTCTTTTGGAATATCTTACATCGAACCGTCATCAAAGATCATGTGGTGTTTTACGATCAAAACGCCTTATTCAACTTGCTAGAAAAAGCAGGCTTCCAGAATATCCGAGTATCACGCCGCTTAAAGCGTTATTTTTGGAAGGGCAAACTATTTACCCATATTATTATCATTTCTTGCCAGCTGCCCTAGTGCCGCCGCTTAACCTTTAACCCAACCCTTCTTATGATTAATCAAGTTCTTACTGACCCCATACAAGCGCGCGAACTACCCGCACAATGGGCTGATCTTCAGGGCCAAAAACTGCTCATTACCGGCGCGGCAGGCTTTATTGGCGGTGATCTGCTTAAACGTCTACATGAATATGGCTTAGATGTCACTGGAACGGTGTTGTATCCCGCCGAAGCCGACGAAATGAACAATTTGGGTTATCGCACCACCGTGCTTGACCTCGCCAGCGAGGAAGCGTGGGATGATCTGCTTAAGGGCGTAGATATTGTATTTAACGTGGCTGCATTATTTCAGGAAGTCGAAAACTCCGAGGAGATGTATCACAAGGTCAATGTAGACGGCACGCTAAAACTCATCAAAACCGCTAATCGTGTCGGCGTTACACGCTTTGTTCATTGCAGTACCGTCGGCGTACACGGCCATGTCAAGCAAATTCCTTGCACCGAACAAACGCCGTTTAACCCAATGGATGAATACCACCGTACCAAGCTCGACGGCGAGCTGGCAGTATTAGACTACGCAAAAACGCTGGGCGAAGACGGCATGATCGTCACGGTTAACCGCCCGGCGATGGTCTACGGGCCCGGTGATGTGCGCATGATGAAGCTATTCCAAACCATTGCCAAAGGCAGCTTTAAGATGATTGGTTCCGGAAAGGTGCTCGCGCATTTGGGTCATATAGCCGATCAGACCGATTCATTTTTATGGGGCGCTGTTCAGTCCAGAGAAAAAGTGCATCTTGAAGCATTTAATATTGCTTCGGATACCTATATCTCGTTGAACGATGTCGCACAGATGATCGCAGATTCGGCCAACGTTAAACTGTCAAAAATTAAAATCCCCGTTGCGCCAATTTGGTTTGTCGGCCTACTGTTTGAAATAGCCTACCGCCCGTTTAATGCCAAGCCACCCATTTTCAGACGCCGTGTAGGGTTTTTCACCCATGACCGTGCCTTTGATTTATCCAAAGCCAAGGCTGGCTTGAACTACGAATCAAAAATGCGCCACGCGGACGGCATCAAAGAAACCGTAGATTGGTATAAGACGCATGGATTTATTGAAACATAGGGCGCAACCCAGTCAGGACTAAGGCGTCCTAAAAACCTGAACCTTTGTCTGGAGTAAAGCAACGGGGCAAACTTTACTTCTGTCGTTATTAACTAGATTGCCGCGCTGCGCTCGTAATGACGAGGCTCAAGAAACATATATTAAAGGGTAGCTCCTTATCATAGAGATAATTATTTTTGGATCGAGAATTACAATAGCGCTGGTTTATCTCCCGCCTGACACCTCAATAAAGGAACCTGTTGTGTAACTCGACTCATCAGACACTAGCCAAGATATTGCCGCTGCGACTTCTTCGGGATCACCGCCGCGTTTCAGTGGTACTGAACTTTTGAGCCGATCAACTCGTCCGGATTCGCCGCCAGATTTGTGCATATCCGTATAGATAAAGCCCGGACGCACGCCATTTACCCGTAAACCTTCCTCCGCCAGTTCACTCGCCAAGCCAATCGTCATTGAATCAATCGCGCCTTTCGATGCAGCGTAGTCCACATACTCTCCACCAGAGCCCAATCTTGAAGCAGCCGACGATACATTGACAATAACACCACCCTTGCCGCCGTGTTTTGTAGACATCCTCAAAACCGCTTGCTTGCAACATAGAAAATAACCCGTCACATTTGTCGAGAATACTTTGTTTATTCTCTCAGCGCTCATATCGACCAGCCGTGACTGCTGGAAAAGTATCCCCGCATTATTGACCAGCACACAAGGCCGACCAAGTGAGTGATCAACCGTTTCGAATAACTGTTGAACCTCAGGTTCAGACGATATATCTGCCCTAACTGAAATAGCACTCACACCATGCGATAGAGCCCTTTCTACGACGGCATCTGCTGCGTGCTTATTGGACACGTAATTAACACAAATATCGTAACCATCTGAGGCTAATCGAACTGCCGTCGCCGCACCAATGCCTCGGCTCGATCCCGTAATGATTGCGATCTTTGCCATTAATCTACTTTCTTAATTACTGCTACTCGTTTTCATGTGAGACCATCACTGAAATGAATTCGTCTTGATTAACACATACATTAAAGTTTATCGGGCAACAACACACCTGACAATCCTCTATATATTCCTGCTGAGGAATAGAGCCGTCAATAAGAACTTCAATAATTTCTCCGCAGTACGGACATTGCACATTTTGAGGGATAAGTTCGAGCATTTTCCTGTCTTGCTAGTGGCATCTTTTTAACTATCATTACGTCCAGTATATGCTATTTACTACCAGTTGATGGTGAAGCATGGTTACGTAAGCGGTAGCTGGAACGATCATCTAGGGATAGCCACGCCAAAACAAAACCTGCCACACATCGACTACTGTTCCGTTGTCCGTTGTGGATAGGCTAAGTTCGCAGCAAAAGATAGGCTGTTAAATTGCACAAAAATCGAAGGGGACGAGGGAAGCGGAAGCTAGTTGAATTTCCAGTTTATCTTTTCGTGCCGAACCCAAAATCAATTACTTCACGCTGAGTATTCAATTATCTAGCTTAGGAAGATGTCAGCTCGCTGGCCTTCGCCTATAATCGGGCGATGATTGAGGTACAACAAAATTCGGGCGGCACCGCGGATCAACAAAATCTGTATGCTGCGCTAGACCAAAAACTGCGCAACAGCGCATTTGACGGCTCGGCTGCACAAGCGCATGGCATTGCTTGCGGCTTGGTCTGTCGGAATATTCAAAGCGCTGAACTGGAGCAAACCGCCCAGCATTTAAACTTTTACGACGATGGTGCTATCACCGCGCTTGAAAGCTTGATGGAAATGAGTACGCGAGATTTAAATCAGGCCGAATTTAGCTTTGATTTATGGATGCCCGATGACGACGATTTGGCGATCCAATTGGGCGCGCTGGCGGACTGGAGTCAGGGTTTTGTAATCGGCCTATTACACGACGGCAATGCGGTGCTCGAACAGCTTAGCCCTGAGTTACAAGAAAGCGTACAAGACATTATCCAAATCGCTGGTTTGGAAGCCACCCAATCTGACACCAACGAAGACGCTATCGCATTTATTGAAATCAAGGAATATTTGCGCATGGCAACGCAACTTATATTTGAAGAGTTTAATGCTGATCGGCCACTTGATGCAGTGGCCGAATAAGTTAGCGCAATACTGTCTAAACTAATGCACTCAGATATATTCAACCGACGCCGGCGCGGCTTAATGCAATTGATGGGAGAGGGCATCGCTATTATCCCAAGCAATGACGAACAGCGCCGAAATGGCGATGTGTATTTTAGATTTCGTCCCGACAGCGATTTTTATTATCTAACGCAATTCCCCGAACCCGAAGCGCTTGCAGTCTTGATACCCCATCGGGAAGAAGGCGAATACATCTTGTTTTGTCGACCGAGCAACCCCGCCCGAGAACAATGGGAAGGCAAGCGATGCGGACTTGAAAATGCGCTTGAAATTTATGGAGCGGATCAAGCTTTTGATATCCAAGAGCTTGAAAATATCTTGCCTAAATTATTGGAAAACCAAGATAAAGTCTATACCTGCACGGGGCGACATCCCGAGTTTGATCAACAGCTATTTGGCTGGGTGAATGAAATTAAAACCCGCGCGCGAAGTGGTGTTCACGCGCCGATGGAGTTTTTAGACCTCACCTATATCCTCCATGAGCTGCGCCTGTTCAAGAAATCAGAAGAACTTCGAGTAATGCGCCGCGCGGCGAAATTAAGCGCCGTAGGCCATACGCGAGCGATGCAAGTCTGCCGGCCGGGGATGGCGGAATATGAAATCCAAGCCACGCTTGAAGCCAGCTTTATGCAAGGCGGCTCGCCCTATCCAGCTTACCCTTCTATCGTGGCCGCCGGTGAGAACGCTTGCATTTTGCATTACACCGAAAATCAATCGATTTGCCAAGACGGTGACTTACTGTTGATTGATGCGGGGGCAGAACTAGAATGTTACGCTTCTGACATTACGCGCACCTTTCCAGTCAACGGGAAATATAGCGCTGAACAGCGCGCCTGTTACGACATCGTGCTCGCCGCACAAACCGCCGCGATCGATCAAATTCGTGTCGATCAGCCTTGGCGCGCCTACCATGAGGCGGCGGTCGCGGTACTGGCGCAAGGCATGCTGGACTTAGGCTTGCTCAAAGGCACTTTAGAACAAGTGCTGGAAACTGAAACGTATAAACGCTTTTATATGCACGGTACCGGCCATTGGCTAGGCATGGATGTTCACGATGTCGGCGAGTATAAGGTTGAAAATGTCTGGCGCGTGTTAGAGCCGGGGATGGCCTTAACCGTTGAGCCGGGCTTGTATATCACACCCGCTGAGGATGTGGACAGCCGTTGGCATAATATTGGCATCCGCATCGAAGATGACGTAGTCGTCGGCAAACAAGAACCTGAGATATTAAGCAGAGACGTTCCTGTGGACGCCGATGAGATTGAAGCCATCATGCGCGATGCGCGGCCTTGAAGCAGATCGTGGGAAAATCCTCAAATCAAGCGACAGCAGAACACTTTGACATTGCAATCGTTGGCGGCGGATTGGTGGGATCTAGTCTTGCACTTGCACTGGCGAATACACCCTACCGAATTGCAGTCATCGAGCCTTTTGAGGTTGATCATGACGCGCAGCCCAGTTTTGATGAGCGAACCATCGCGCTCACTTACAGCGCCAAACATATCTTTAGCCAGATCGGCGCTTGGACGGACGCTATCGAAAACGAAGCTTGCGCCATTCGCAGCATTCATATATCCAATAAAGGGCATTTAGGCCTCACCCAGCTGAGTCACGAAGATATTGGTACGCCCGCTCTGGGGTACGTTATTCCTACCCGCGTATTGGGACGCTCGCTGAATCAACAATTATCCAGCGCCAGCAATGTACAGTTTTTCTGCCCGTATGAAGTCATTGAAGTTAAGGCACAAGCCGATGAAGCCCTTGTGCACTATCAGCACAGAGATACCAAGCAAAGCTCTGAGCTTAGCGCTAAATTAGTCGTATTGGCTGATGGGGGACGCTCAAATTTACTCGAGTCACTTGGGATTAATTGTCAACAAAAGACTTATTCGCAATCAGCCCTGCTCAGTATCGTTAAAAGCAATCGCGCCCATAATAACAAAGCGTACGAACGCTTCGATGAGGATGGGCCACTTGCCCTGCTGCCGCTCAATGGACAGCGCTTCGCGGTGGTTTGGACCTTATCACCTGAGGCCTTGTCACACACACAAGGGCTAAACGACGAGGCGTTTCTTAAACATCTACAATCAAGTTTCGGAACACGCGCAGGTTTGTTCAGCGAAGCCAGTGCTCGAAAATCCTACGCCCTCAATAAAAGTAGCTTGCAGACTTTCCATGCGCAGCGAGTATTAGTGCTCGGCAATGCAGCACACACCGTACACCCCGTCGCAGGTCAGGGTTTTAATTTAGGTTTGCGCGATGTGGCTGCGTTGGCAGAACAGCTGCTGGCGGTGCCCAGCAAAGAAGGCACGCAAGACATCGGTGCGGCAGCGTTTTTAGCGAACTACAGCCAGAGCCGACAAGCAGATACAAAAAGGGTTCTACAGTTTACAGATGGCTTGCTCAAGCTCTTTTCACACCCTTCTCCGCTGGTAAAGATTGGTCGTAACCTCGGCTTGATCGCGATAGAAAATTTACCGTTTGTTAAGCGCGCCCTGCTGCGCCGCTCAATGGGCATGGGCAAACACCAGCCGCGCCTTGCGCGTGGATTAAAAATTCGTGAATAAAGCTGCCTTGAAACATTCAACTGAGCCCGAATACGACATTTGTATCGTCGGCGCTGGCGTCGTGGGTTTAACCGCTGCGGCGATTCTATCGCGCTCCGATTTATCAATCGCAGTGGTAGAAAAACAAATCGCTGGCTTCAACAATAAGAAGCCACCAACTGCGAACGACAATTATGATTTACGGGTCAGCGCGATTAATTTGGCCTCAATGCAAATTTTCGAGCATTTGGGGATCGCCCAGTCGATGCTCGACCAACGCGCCAGCGCCTATGAATGTATGCAAGTGTGGGATGCCAATAGTGACGCACGAATTGAATTTGATGCAGCTGAAATTGACCAGAACCAACTCGGGTACATTCTCGAAAACTCCTTAATGGTCAATACTTTATTGAGTTTTCTTAATTCTAAAAGCAATGTGGTGTTTTTGGCCGGCAATGCACCCAACGAACTGAATCAAGCGCCCGATCATATTCGATTGAACTTAGACCAAATCACGCTTAGTGCCAAGCTTGTTATCGGCGCGGATGGCCAATATTCCGCAATACGCGCATTAGGACAATTTAAAACCGAGCTCGGTAGCTTCGAGCAAAGCGCACTGGTTTGTCGCATTCAAACCGAACATAAGCATCAAGCAACAGCTTATCAATGTTTCCACGAGAGTGGGCCGATTGCTTACCTACCCTTGGCTGATGGCAGCTCATCCATAGTCTGGTCCTGCGATACCGAACGGGCGGAGACTTTGAAGCAACTCGACGACAAGGCCTTCGCGAAGGAAGTCGAAACGGCGATGCAAAACACATTGGGGCAAGTCGAAATACTGAGCAAACGCGGTGCTTTTGCGTTAACGCAGCAGCACGCCACACGCTACATCAGCCAGCGGCTTGCGCTGATTGGTGATGCGGCGCATCGTACCCATCCGCTTGCCGGGCTGGGCGCGAACATCGGCTTACAAGATGCCGCAGTATTGGCTGAAACCATCCTGAAAGCGCATTCTGCGCATCGACAATATTATAGCGACGCGACCCTTCGACAGTACGAGCGCCGACGTAAGCACCAGAACTCGATTATACTGCAAGCCATGCAAGCATTTAAAAGTGGCTTTGCCAGTCGTTCGCCGACGGTTTCAGCCTTGCGCGCATTTGCGCTTAATCGAGCTGACCGCATCGCACCCGTTAAATCTATCATCAGCCGCTTAGCCACGGGAACAGGCGGCGATTTAGCAGAACTGTCTCAACTTTAAACTTACTCTATTATTTTCTATGCAACTTCTTAGCCTCAGCGCCCTACTCATCACGGTTACCGCCTTATTTAGTTATATCAATTCGAGGTGGATAAAATTACCCACGGCAATTGGTGTGATGTTGGTGGCATTGCTGTTTTCAATGGCGATCATCGTAGTGGACTGGCTAGGTTGGTATCCGATGCGCGGGATCGCGCAGAACGTACTCTCTGGTATTGATTTTAACTTCACGCTGCTGCACGGCATGTTGAGCTTTTTACTATTTGCGGGCGCGTTACACGTGAATCTTGAAGATTTAGCCAAGCAAAAGTGGGTCATCCTCACGCTGGCAACCGTCGGCGTTTTGGTTTCTACCGCTATTGTAGGGGTGGCGAGTTTCTATTTGTTTAACGCCATGGGCTTAAATATTAGCTTTATTTATTGCCTGTTGTTTGGTGCACTGATCTCACCCACCGACCCTATTGCGGTGTTATCCACCCTTAAAAGCGTCGGCGCCCCTAAAGCGCTTGAAACAAAAATTACGGGCGAATCACTGTTCAACGATGGCATTGGGGTCGTGGTATTTGTCGCCTTGTTGGGCATCGCCCAAGACCCAGACGCTGCCAATTTTAGCCATATTGCGCTATTGTTTGCTGAGGAAGCGCTTGGCGGCATCGTGTTTGGCATGGTACTGGGCTATGTCGGTTATAAATTGCTGGCAAGCCTTGATGATTATTCGGTAGAGATATTGATATCGCTCGCCATCGTAATGGGGGGCTACAGCCTCGCCATCGCCATACATACTTCGGGCCCAATCGCGATTGTCGTGGCGGGCTTATTTATCGGTAATCACGGTCGGCAATTTGCCATGAGTGATAAAACCCGCGAACATCTCGATTTGTTTTGGGAATTAATTGATGAGATTTTAAACGCCTTACTCTTCGTTCTGATCGGCTTGGAGGTATTGGTTTTAGCCTTCAGCAAGGCATCGCTGATAACGGGTTTAATTGCAATTGTGATGGTGTTATTGGCAAGATGGGTGGCGGTCGGTATTCCCATTGCCCTATTCAAATTTAAGCGTACCTTTACCCCTCACGTCACACGGATCATGGTATGGGGGGGCTTGCGCGGTGGCATATCTGTTGCCTTGGCGCTCTCTATTCCAGAAGGTTCAGCGCGCGACATCATTTTAGCGGTGACCTATGTAATTGTGGTATTTTCTATCATCGTACAAGGGCTGACGATCAAAGGTTTGGTTGAGAAAGCCAAACTCATCGAAGCCCAGAAAGCTTAAACGATCCAATCGCAATAACATGACTGAAGCAACCGACGAACTTAAACAGGCCGGATTAAAGACCACCCTGCCACGCCTAAAGGTTCTAAATCTTTTAGAAACCAATAAAACGCGTCATCTATCCGCTGAAGATGTGTACAAAATCTTTCTGCAACAAAACGAGAATATTGGTTTGGCGACCATCTATCGTGTGCTCACCCAGTTTGAGGCCGCAGGATTGGTTTTGCGCCATCATTTCGCCGATCGCTCAGTGTTTGAATTGGCCGATACCGAACACCACGACCATATGGTTTGTGCCGATTGCGGTAAAATAATCGAGTTTCACGACGACACCATCGAAAATCAACAAGACGCCATTGCCAAACAACATGGTTTCGAGATTCATGACCATTCGCTGTGTCTGTACGGACTGTGCGCAGCCTGCCAACAATAATTTCAATCACAATATTTGCTTAGTATGTCTGTCCTCATCACGGGCTCAATGGCCTATGACACCATTATGGTGTTTCCAGATTCATTCAAGAACCATATCATTCCAGAGAAAGTTCATATCTTAAACGTGTGCTTCATGGTGCCCGAAATGCGCAAAGAATATGGCGGCTGCGCGGGGAATATTGCCTATAACTACCATCTCTTAAACGAACACCCGATTCCGATGGCAACGGTGGGTGAAGACTTTGGTCCCTATGCAAAGTGGATGAAAAAATGTGGTGTAGAAGATCAATGCATTCTAAAAATTGAGGACACCTTTACCGCGCAGGCATTCCTAACCACCGACATTGACGATAATCAGATTATCGCCTTTCATCCCGGCGCGATGGATCACGCACATGAAAACATTATCGATCAAGCCCTGATTGATGCGCACGATATCAAATTGGCCATTATCGCGCCCGATGGCAAACAGGCGATGATCGAACACGCCGAGCAATTAGCCGCCCTAGACACGCCGTTTTTCTTCGACCCAGGACAAGGCTTGCCGATGTTTAACGAGGCCGAGCTCAAACGATTTATTGAAATCGCCGATTACGTTGTGGTCAATGATTACGAATCTGAGATGTTGGCTAAAAACGCAGCCTTGAGCATTGAACAGATCGCGCAACAGGTCGATGCTTTGATCATTACGCGCGGTAGTAAAGGGGCTGAAATTTACGCGAATGGGTCGAAAATTGACATCCCCGTCGCCCCGATCAGCAAAGCGATTGACCCCACGGGCTGCGGCGATGCCTTTCGGGCGGGATTATTATACGGGGCGACTCACAAACTCGGCTGGGAAACCACCGGAAAAATGGCTTCCTTGCTCGGGGCGATTAAAATCGAGCAGCCCGGCACACAGAATCACGCCTTTACACTCGATACCTTTAAAAGTAGATATTCGGATAGTTTTGCGACAAAACTTATGCTCTAATTCCGACTTCCCAATGGAAAAATTAATCATTCGATATGGCTAAAAGCAGTAGCGATAAAATCGCAAAACATTACTATTCTATCATTTCTGATTTGGGCGAAGACCCCAAGCGGGAAGGCATCATAAAAACCCCGATGCGGGCAGCCAAAGCCATGCAGTTTCTCACTGAGGGGTATCAGCAAACCTTGGAAGAAGTGATTAATAGTGCGATTTTTGAATCGGACAATGATCAGATGGTCATTCTTAAAGATATAGAATTTTATTCCCTGTGCGAACACCACTTGCTGCCTTTTATCGGCAAATGCCACATCGCCTACTTACCCAAGGGTAAAGTCATCGGCCTATCCAAGCTGGCGCGGATCACCAATATGTTCGCACGACGCCTGCAAATCCAGGAAAATTTAACCGAGCAAATTGCCCGTGCGATATCTTCGGCGGTTGATGCGCGCGGCGTAGGGGTTGTCATGGAAGCCAAGCATATGTGCATGATGATGCGCGGCGTGCAAAAGCAAGATTCGGTCATGAAAACGTCCATGATGCTGGGCACCTTTAGAACCGATGAACGCACGCGCGCCGAATTTTTGCAGCTGATTGCATAAACTTTACTAAGCATTCCACTATGCCTCCCCGATGATTAAGTTATTAATCATCGATGCCTTAAATGTCCTGCGGCGTTTATATTCAGCACTGCCTGCGCAGGAAGGCTCGCCGCCTGATATTGCGCAATTCTTAGCCAACTGCGATCGTGTGTTCAAACAAATCGTGGCACAACATGCGGCCACCCATGCCGTATGTGTATTTGAACAATACGATTCGACTTGGCGTCATGCCCTTTACCCGCCCTACAAAGCCAATCGCAAACCCCAGCCCGAGGCGATGCTTGCCAACTTTGATCAAGTCAAGCAACTACTTAAAAAACACGGCATATATGCATTGCAGATCGACGGCTACGAAGCCGATGATATTATCGCTAGCATCGTACAGAAAACACGTCAGCATGATTGCCAAAACCTCATTCTATCGACCGATTCCTTAATGGCGCAACTGCTCGATGCGCACACACAGCTATATGATCAATTCAAACAAGCCCCGATTGATGCTGCATATATTTTGGACCGATACGCCGTTACGCCCGACCAACTTGCTGATTATTTCGCGTTGGTTGGTTCAAGTTCGGTCAATGTGCCCGGCATAGAGGGCATAGGCGCGAAAACAGCGAGTCGTCTGTTGTCAGATGCCAACAGCATCGACGCCTTATTGGCCGATACTCAGGACGAGGATAAAACGCTGCAAAAACTTCGTGGCCAGCCGGAGGCCTTATATTTATACCGCGCATTGTTCCAACTTAGGTTGGACTGCCCGATGAATGGAAATTTAAACAAATGGCGATTAACGTGACCAGCGCAGGCTCAACTCTTTGACAACGAGCAAAAGCACTGATATTAGGGTTTGCCACAGCCAATCAAAGCATTTTTATTCAGTTCAATGAGTTCGAACCACTGATTTGGCCCCGTCTTTAATTGCGCGCCAATCGGATCAAGCAGCCCCACTGCTAGATTTGCCTGCTCCGCTAAATGCCTAAGCAACTTTGGATCATATTGTCGCTCATGAAAAATGCATTCTATCTCTTGGCTAGCAATTTGTTGCTTTAAGCTTAATACGGATTTCAAGCCCAACTTTCGATCAGGCTGGCTGGTGACTGCTCTGACAAAATTCAATTCAAATTCATGCTCAAAATATTGGAATGCGTCGTGATAAATAAGATACTGCTTGTCTTTAAAAGGGACTAAGGAGGCTGAAATTCGTGTTCGGAGCTGATTTATTTTTTCTATCGCCGTCGCTGCATTGTGTTGATATAACTTTATGTTTCCAGAATCGAGATTAACTAAAGCATCACGCACCAACTTTATAATTGCCAAGGCATTGTCGAACGATAACCATAAATGAGGGTCAATACTGTGCTCAGTATTGTTGTCTAGTGTTTGATCATGCCTTGTGTCCGTCAGGCTGCTCACTCGGTTTGGTAAGGCCACTATCTCAGATGACTTCAGTATATGAATAATCGAAATACTATCAGACAAACCCGAAACAAGCTTTCTAAGGTTCGTTTCATAGCTCGGGCCCAGCCAGATCACTAACTCTGCGTTAAATAATTGGCGATACATTGAAGGCGTAATACTCGCAGCATGCGGGGATTGATTCCTGCCTATCAACAACGTTGGTTCTGCAACACCTTGCATCACCATACTCACCAAGGAATGGATGGGCGCAATCGATACCACCACCCTCGGTGGCGCGGCCGATACGATACCGCCACACAACAGCCACAATATCATCACACGGCACAAATACCTCGCGGCTACATGTAAAATATTAATCCCCCAAGACATTATTTTTAGCGCGCAAATCCACAGTTAATGTTATATTATAACATAATATTTCTAGCCTCTAACGCAAATGCCAGTATCAAGCAGTTTTCGCGATACCCAACACAATCACAAGCGTTGTGTTCAAAAAGCGGTTGATAAGGCTGTTGCACATTGCGAAACCAAGCAAATACGATTCACCCCAATTCGTAAACGCGTATTTGAACTGGTCTGGGCGAGCCACGCACCGATCGTTGCGTATCGACTTTTAAAACGTCTGCGTGAGGAAAAGGATAACGCCGAAGCACCCACAGTTTATCGGTCTTTAGACTTTTTGCTTGAACATGACCTCATTCATAAAATTGAGTCGCTCAACGCCTTTGTGGGTTGCGAACATCCCGGCGAAAAACACATCAGCCAATTTTTGATTTGCACGGACTGCCAGCAAGTAGCCGAGCTAGAAAATCGTAAGGTCGCGCGTACGATAGATGACCAAGCACAGAAGTTTGGCTTTGATATTAGCCATCAAACAATTGAAATCATGGGCCTTTGCCCGCAATGCCAAGTTTAGCCTATGATCAGTAAGGCAGATGATATATTGCTAAACCTTAGGGATGTTAGCGTCAGCAAGCATGGCCGAATGATACTCGACCATGTCTCATTGAGTGTTGTGAAAAATGAAATACTCACGCTGATTGGCCCAAATGGCTCAGGGAAAAGCACCTTGGTTAAAACCGCGCTCGGCTTGCTTAAACCTGACACTGGAACGATCACCAAGCGACCTGATTTGAAGGTCGCTTATGTTCCGCAGAAAATGGATATAGAGACGATCCTGCCTATCAAGGTGAAGCGTTTTTTACAACTGCACACCCAAGCGAGCCTTCGAGCCTGTTTAATTGCACTAGAACACACAGGGGCGGCCGCTTTATTGAATCAGTCTCTACACGCCTTATCAGGAGGAGAATTGCGCCGCGTCTTGCTTGCACGCGCCATCATTTCAGCACCCGATCTTTTGATCTTAGATGAGCCAACCGCTGGCGTGGATATTGGTGGACAAGCCGCGCTGTATGGCTTAATCCAATCTCTACGTGACGAGCTGGCTTGTGGCATATTATTGGTTTCACACGATTTACATATCGTCATGGCAGCGACAGATCGTGTGGTTTGCTTGAATCACCATCTCTGCTGCTCCGGTACGCCAGAAGTCGTGAGCCAAGCACCCGAATTTGTATCGCTATTTGGTGAAAAACTCGCCAAGGAACTGACGGTTTACCACCACCAACACGACCATGAACACGACTTACATGGCGAAGTTCAGGGCCACGATCATCATCGTATAAGGCCCCATGGATGAGTTAATCCTGCGCGTATTGCTGGGGGGCGCCGGCATTGCGCTGGTTTGTGGGCCGCTGGGCTGTTTGGTGGTGTGGCAACGTATGTCGTACTTTGGGGCTGCCTTGTCGCACGCCGCCCTATTGGGGATCGCCTTGGGATTCCTACTCCATATCGATTTGAAAATTGCGATTCTGGGGGTGAGCCTCATTGTGTCACTTTGCTTACTCTCTTTAAGCCGCCTGCAACAATATTCTGTTGACACCTTATTGGGCGTACTGGCGCACGTCTCGCTCGCACTCGGAATTATTACCTTGAGCCTGATGCCGAATATACGTATCGATATGATGAGCTATTTGTTCGGCGATATACTCGCTATCAACTGGCAAGATGTACTATGGATCTATACGGGGGGCATCATCGCATTCGTCTTGCTCATGCGAATATGGAACTCGATTCTAGCCTTAACCCTACATCGAGAACTCGCCTTGGTCGATGGCATTAATGAGCCACGTACGCGCTTGGTATTTTTGATTATTATGAGCATAGTGGTCGCCATATCGATGCAACTGGTTGGCGTATTGTTGGTTGTATCGTTGCTCATTATTCCTGCCGCAACTGCACGTAATTTTGCCGATTCTCCAGAGCAAATGGCCGTTTTCGCGAGCCTGTTTGGTTTGTTTTCAATGCTCTCTGGTTTGGTGGTCTCCTTCCAAATTGATACCCCGACGGGTCCATCCATTGTGCTCGCAGCAGGCCTGTTTTTTGCTCTATCGCTTTTTGTACCCGCCCGTTCAACATAAGCTTCTCAAGCTACAAATAAGCGCCATGTAAATCTAATTCTAAATCACCTTTCACCCATTTGAGACTTACGATTGCGAATTGCTGCGTTATTTATCTAAATAAATACAGCGGATTATTGTCTCGATGTGATGCTCAAACACCATCTAACAAGGCATACCCAAATACTGGGAAAGCGAAATTATTTCTAGGTGCTTTTCCTCCAGCGCGTTAAAATTCTTTGCATCTTCTCCAATACATTCCGATGAGCACTCTGGACCAAAATCTAAACCTAATTGTTAAACTCGGCATCGAAAGCCTGTTTAAAAAAATCAACCGAGGCATCGAAAAGGAAAGCCTGCGCGTAGACCCTACCGGCGCATTGGCGATGACCCCCCACCCCGTTGCGCTGGGTTCAGCACTTACCCACCCAAGCATCACCACAGACTACTCTGAGGCGCAGTTAGAATTTGTTTCTCCTGTTTCGACTGATGTCGACACATTGACGAACTTCCTAACAGACGTTCATCACTATACCTACCAAAATATAGGGGATGAAAAACTATGGGTCAATTCAATGCCGTGCATACTGCGAGGTGAAGATTCCATCCCGATTGCACGCTTTGGCAGCTCGAACGTTGGACAGATGAAAGAAGCATACCGGCGCGGTTTGGGCCATCGCTACGGACGGTTGATGCAAACCATTAGCGGCATCCATTATAATTTCTCATTGCCCCAAGAGTTTTGGGCATACTATTTAGAAAAGGATGAAAAAGATGTTTCTAAGGATGATCTTTCAGATCAATATTTAAAGCTCATCCGCAATTTTCATCGACATAGCTGGCTATTGTTTTACCTATTTGGCGCGTCGCCAGGCGTGTGCAAATCGTTCCTACGCGGACGCAAACACGATCTGCAAGAATACGCAGGAAACAGCTACTTTGCACCCCATGCTACCTCACTTCGCATGAGCGGCTTGGGGTACAGCAACGACGCCCAGAGCAGCATCAATATCTCATACAATCAACTCAATGGTTTTACCGACTCTTTAGTTAAAGCAATGCGCACGCCCAAAGCAGAGTATGAAAAAATTGGGGTTAAGGTCGATGGGGAATATCGCCAATTAAACGCGAATTTATTGCAAATCGAAAATGAATTTTACGCTTCTATCCGTCCAAAGCGCGTTGCAAATAGCGGCGAGCGGGCGAGTTGTGCACTCATTGATCGCGGGGTAGAGTACGTCGAGGTGCGTTGTTTGGATCTCAATCCCTATGTGCCCATCGGTATTGATCAAGAAACCATTGTATTCCTCGATATGTTTTTACTTTTCTGCCTGTTCGAAGACAGCCCAGCAATGTCTGTAGAACAAATGGAAGCGTGCAAGCAGAACAATCAACTTTCGGTCATGCAAGGCCGCAAGCCTGATTTAAAACTACAAAAAGAGGATCAAGAAATACTGCTCCGAGATTGGGCAAATGAGGTAATGCAAAAAATGCAACCCATCGCGAAAATACTTGATTCTGTTCACTTTTCTAAGCAGCATAGTCAAGTCTTAGACCTACACAGGCAAAGTATAGGCAATGCAGACTTAACCCCGTCAGGAAGAATTCTAAACGATATCCAAAAACATTATTCCAGCCATTTTGAATTCGCCCAATCGCAGGCTGAAAAACACGAACATTTTTTTAAACATCTCGTCCAAAACAGCGTGTCGAAATCACAGTTTGAGCAAGAAGCGAGAGAATCAATCACCAAGCAAACACAAATTGAACAATCCGACACCCTCTCCTTAGACGACTATCTCTCTGCCTATTTTAAGCCGTAGTCGAGTAGAATCACCGTCCTTGCATGCCCGCACCTAGTCGGCATAAATCTTCTCTATCTGTCCCCGTAGCTCAGCTGGATAGAGCAGCCGCCTCCTAAGCGGCAGGTCGGACGTTCGAATCGTCTCGGGGACGCCATTTTCGCTCAAAAAAACTCAGCAATAATCACGCACCTAACTTTCTAAATCACTTAAGGTTCGAAAGTCCGACAATAAACAAGCGCCATTCGATTGATTGGCCAGGAGCCAATCAACCCGCACGCAGTGCGCCCGTAGGGTGATGGCCAAGGAAGGCCATCATTAATCGTCTCGGGGACGCCATTTTCGCTCAAAAAAACTCAGCAATAATCACGCACCTAACTTTCTAAACCACTTAAGGTTCGAAAGTCCGACAATAAACAAGCGCCGTTCGATTGATTGGCCAGGAGCCAATCAACCCGCACGCAGTGCGCCCGTAGGGTGATGGCCAAGGAAGGCCATCATTAATCGTCTCGGGGACGCCATTTTCGTTGCTTTTGGTACTCTTCATACATCAACAATAAATTTAAGGCTTTGTTCGTATTCCTGATTTTCTATTCAACTTACTCTACAAAAAATCTTTCGCATGATCGAACCGATCATTACTGGACCATAAGCCATGAGCTCCAATATGCTGAATGACTGAGGGTACCGTGCACGCATAAACCCCTTCTCTTTTTTCCATTTCATGTCGAATTTCGTGATCCCATGCTACGCTAGTCAAACGAAGGTTGGACAACGGAATAATAGGTATCAGCAGACCAAGTGCTATTGATATCACGTTTCGTTGTCGTTACTTATCGAAGATAGCTGGGACGAAATTTTAAATCTACACTGGATTGATTATGTTTATTCAAGCGCTTTTGCACCCAAGCTGCCAAACTAAATATCATGATTGATATACTTAGGAAATACAGCCCAGCCACACTAAAGTGCAAAAATACGTTGTAATCTTTTTCAAATAGTTCACCTGCTGCTATATCATAAGATCTTTCTGCTCATTGATGACAGGCAAGGTAAAGTAGACCAAGGCGGTTGCATGAAATAAAAACACCATTTCGTTGGTGTACGCTGGCCAGGCTAAGCGCAGCATATTGGGCCAAGTAACGCTTTTGAACACTTCCCAAGGGCTCATCCCCATCGCCTGCGCGGCTTCTAATTCGCCTTTGGGCACAGTTTTTAAAGCTCCATGAAATATTTCTGCTGCGTAGGCACTGGTATTTAAGATCAAAACCAGCGGCCCAAGAAACAAAGGATGCAACACAAAATCATTCACGCCTAGGGGCTGCCACAGGGGTTTATTGAGCGCCAACATCATTGAGTAAAACATGAAGAACTGAATAAAAAGGGGTGAGCCTCTAAAGGCGTAGATATATATCCTGGCGAAAGCTGATATGCCTCGATGTCGGCTGGCCTTTCCCAGTGCAAGCATTACTGCGAGCGGAAAGCCAACCGGAATAGAGGCCAACGCGAAATACAAATTGAATTAACGCGGGTCGCGCTAGGGTTACTATATCCTGCACGAATCCATTATTTAAAAGACTGTCTAACATAGTTATGCTTCAGCGATTGCCATGCCGCGACTGGCGCGCGAGTGCAAATACGCAAAAACACCGCTCAGATAACAAGGTCAATAAAATGTAAAACAAGAACAATACTAAATAGTATTTCCACCGCCAATCGGGATGAACCAATCCTACGCGAGAATAGTAATTAGCCGCCCCTAAACGCTCCGCCCATAGAACAATATCAGCGATTTGGAGCAAGGATAAAAATGAAGTGGCTTTGAGTAGCAACATCCACACGTTCGATAACCCCTGGCAAAGCATAGACCCACATTTGCCTGAACTTTAAATTTCCAAAATACTTGTCTTGGGCTAAAACCATAGGCCGTTGCTGCTTCAAGCTGACCCCTAGGCACAGCCTGACATCGCGCCATGTATCACATTCGCGGCAAACGCCCCGTACACCAAGCCGAGCGATACACAAGGCGAGTGCAAGATAATCCGCGGTACTTAAAAACCACTGTGCCGCATCACACGGCGGCCATTGTGTCGCCGCCGCGATAAGGTCGGCATCACAGTACGAGCGCGCAAGAAGTACCCCTACTCTACCGCTTGCTCAAAGGCCAAGGGGGAAAAAGAGAATAAATAATACGTCTGGAACACCGCGCACAATCGTGGTGTAAAAATCCCCCACCATCTTAAAGGGCCCAAAACTAGACTGCTTCAATGCCGCGCCAATCAGGCCAAAAATCACCGCAAAAATCGCACCAAAGAACGCTGCAATGAGGGTAAAGCGCACACTGGCATACCATGCCAAGTGCTTGCCGTTAGTCAGGTAGGCAAGCGTCGAACTGGCATCATTACTAAGCCAATCTGTGAGCCACATGGAATAAGTTATTCGGCGTCAGCGGGAATAAAAAAAGCCCGCTCGATGGCGGGCTTTTCGGAAAGTCTAGTTAGAATAAAAAGGCCCATTTTTGAAATACTCCTTGATGAGCTCATCTACCGTACCATTGTTTTTAAGCGCAGTGATTGCAGCGTTAAACTTGGCACCCAAGTCAGTATCTTGCTTACGCAGACCAATGCCCACACCTCCACCAATACGAACACCATCGCCGACAAAGACTAAAGCGCCATTTGATGCTTCAATCACGCCCTTCAATGGGTCGCCGTCCGCCAGCAATGAAATCCCAAATTGCCCGCCGCCAAATCCGCAACGGATTGATCAAATGTTCCAAATGACAGAATTGTGTTATTCGCGCCGTGATGTTCCTCAGCATAGGCAGACTGAATGGTCGCGCCTTGCACGCCAATCTTCTGTCCACTTATATTGGCCATATCGATTGAAGCACCCGAAGCCGCTGCATAAAGCGAAGGCTCAGAAGGATAGTACTCTTCACTGAAATTTATCGTTTTCTTTGCGCTCTGTCTGGTAATTGACATACCCGCCATAATCGCGTCGTAGTTTCCGGCGACAAGGTTTGGAATAATCGAATCCCACTCGTTCGCGACAAACTCACACGTTAAGCCTGCTTCGGCGCATAGTGCATTACCCAGATCAATTTCATAACCCTGCCAACTTACCGCTGTCATCAACGAAATTATAAGGCGCATAACGCCCCTTCGGTACCAATACGCACTGTCTCAGACATCGCAGGCATGGCCAATACTAACATTGCCGCCAACGCGACAGGAACTAATAGTTTTTTCATTAGGTTCTCCTCCGCCTCAAATTATAGTACCAAAACAGGCGATGAGGCTAAGCCGCCGCATTGGATAAAAACTGCCGTAATCTTTCAGATTGAGGCGAATTAAAAAGAGTCGCTGGATCGCCCTGCTCCTCTATTTTACCTTGGTGCAGAAATAGTGCCTTGTTTGACACTTCTCTGGCAAATTTCATTTCGTGAGTGACCACAATCATAGTCGCTCCTTCGTCAGCTAACAAGCGCATAACGGCTAATACTTCAGCCACCAACTCTGGGTCTAAAGCCGAGGTCGGTTCGTCAAATAATATTACGTCTGGTTGCATTGCCAATGCACGCGCAATCGCAGCACGCTGTTGTTGCCCACCAGACAGAAATGCTGGATAGCTGTCCGCCTTTTCCGCGATGCCCACTTTTCTAGATACGCAAGGCCGAGATCATTCGCCTCAGCCTTATCCAAGCCTTTAACCGAATCGGGCCCTCTATCACATTTGTAAAACGGTCATGTGCGACCAAAGGTTAAACTGCTGGAACACCATCGCAATGCGCGCACGTAGTGACTGAACTTGTTTTGGGCTCGCCGCTTGACGCTGCCCCCTACGATCATGAACGAACTCTATTGCCTCGCCGTGTAATCGTATTTTCACCCTGATCGGGCATATCCAGCAGATTGATACAACGCAAGATGTGGATTTGCCTGAACCTGACGATCCGATGAGTGAAATAACATCTCCGGCATCGGCTGATAAGGAAACTCCATGCAGTACTTCTAACTCGCCGAAACGCTTGTGTATGTTTTGGATATTTAAGATGGGCATACCCAGCATCCAGCACCGAATTTATTATATTATTGTCGCGCCAAACCGTAATTGAAGCGTTAAGTAATTACAAGCTGATAAACCAGGGTATTTAGGCGAGGCTACCTCTAATAAAGCGTGTTCAAAGACAACAAAAAGAGCCCGCCAAGTGGGCTCTTTAAACTGCTTTTAACCGAAACCTGTGATTAGTAGCCCTTCATAATGTTGGCAAACTCTAAGATCTCATACCTTTGATCGATTCGCGATCAATTCTTCCACCACCGCCGGTTCGGCCAAGGTAGAGATGTCGCCCAAGCCTTCAAATTCATTCCCAGCAATTTTACGCAGGATACGCCGCATGATTTTACCCGAGCGCGTTTTCGGCAAGCCCGGTGCCCATTGAATAGCGTCGGGCGCAGCGATGGCACCGATCTCTGAGCGCACTAATCCAACCAGTTCTTTCTTAAGCGCATCACTCGAAGCAACGCCCGCGTTTAAGGTAACGTAAGCAAAAATGCCTTGGCCTTTAATATCGTGAGGAAATCCGACGACTGCGGCCTCTGCAACCTGCGCATGTAAGACCAAAGCGCTTTCGACTTCGGCGGTGCCCATGCGATGCCCTGAAACATTTATCACGTCGTCGACTCGGCCTGTAATCCAGTAGTAACCGTCTTCGTCTCGGCGACAGCCGTCACCGGTAAAGTATTTACCCGGATACAGTGAAAAATAGGTTTCGTGAAAGCGATCATGATCGCCAAAAATGGTTCGCATTTGGCCGGGCCAAGAATAAGTAATCACTAAATTCCCACTCGCCGCACCTTGTAACTCATTGCCTTCCTCGTCCAACAAGCGGGGCGAACCCCGAAAAATGGGCGGGTGGCAGACCCTGGCTTTAAGGCCGTCGCACCGGGTAAAGGCGTAATCATGATGCCCCCCGTTTCAGTTTGCCACCAAGTATCGACAATCGGGCAATTATTATTCCCGACCACTCGAAAATACCACTCCCAAGCTTCAGGGTTGATCGGTTCACCGACTGAGCCCAGCGTACGCAAAGATGACAAATCGTATTTATTTACAAACTCATCACCTTGACCCATCAGCGCCCAGATCGCAGTCGGCGCGGTATAAAAAATGTTTACCTTATGCTTCTCACAGACTTCCCAAAATCTGCCAGCGTCGGGGTAGGTCGGCACACCTTCAAACATCAATGTTGTGGCGCCATTGGTCAGTGGCCCATAGATAATATAAGAGTGCCCCGTGACCCAGCCGACATCCGCCGTACACCAATAAATATCGCCATCATGGTAGTCAAATACATATTTGTGCGTCATCGCTGCGTACAGCAAATAGCCACCCGTGGTATGTAATACCCCCTTGGGTTTGCCCGTCGAGCCAGACGTATATAAAATGAACAATGGATCTTCCGCGTCCATGACTTCTGCTGGACATTCAGCCGACGCCGCAGCAACCGCTTCGTGATACCAAATATCTCGGCCCTCTAGCCAATCAATCTCGCCCCCAGTGCGCTGAATGACAACCACAGTATGCACATTTGGACAAACCTGAACCGCTTGATCGGTGTTCGCCTTTAGGGGGATGGGTTTTTGCCCCTCGAATACCTTCGTCAGCCGTAATAACCACCTGACAATCTGAATCCAAAATACGATCCTTTAAAGCTTCTGGTGAAAACCCACCGAAAACAACCGAATGCACCGCGCCAATTCGCGCACAAGACAACATTGCAACCGCCGCTTCCACCACCATCGGCATATAAATTGAAACTCGATCGCCTTTTCTGACCCCCCGTGATTTAAGCACATTCGAAAAACGACAAACCCGCTCGTGTAAATCTCGATAACTGATATGCTCATCAACGCTAGGATCATCGCTTTCCCAAATTATCGCAGTTTGATCTGCGCGTGGCGAGGTGTCGATCATCCGCATTCTCGCAAACATTGAGTTGCCCGCCTTCGAACCAGCGAATATGTGCACGATGGTATCCTGCTCTTGAACGGTGTCCCATTTCTTAGACCATGTCAGCAGCTCATCGGCCTGCTCTGCCCAAAAAGTGTCTGGATCAGCAATCGACTGCTCATACATCTGAAGATATGTCGCATTATCAATGTACGCGCGATCTTCCCAAGCTTTCATCACAGGATGGAGACGGTCTTCACTCATGGAAACCTCCTTTGGTCGAGAATTTAGTTGTATCGTTGATCCACCACCTAGGCATACCAACGCTTTATGATAATGAAGATTATATTGAGTACACGTTCATAGGTACAGCAGACAAAGGTTTAGGGAACATTACTAAGTAGCTTCAGTTCGCGTTGACAACCGCAATATCAAAGAAGTAGGCAAAATCAGTCCCATGTCCCAACATGGATCATTTTATCATTTTGCTCAGTGCCTTCGGGATGAAATTACTTGAATTCTGGCATGCTTCTAAATCCTGCAGATCGTCTACTGGGCCTCGATGTGCCAACACCTTCATCGCGAGTAAATAGGCGATTACAGAGAACACAACGCCACCTGCGGCTTGTCCAATCAACACCCCCTTTGCGCCCCACCAAGATGCACCGAGTAGTACAAAAGGTAAGGTGCCGACAGTATGTCGCCCCCAATTGACGATTGTCGAATAAAAGGGTGCCCCAAATTATTGAAACTGGCATTCGCGACAAAAATTACGCTGTTGAAATAAAATAAGAGTGCCAGCGGCCCGCAAAACAAATACAGTAGAGACAAGGTTTCTCCACTGGCATGAAATATATCGGCGATAGACCCTCGAAGTAAAAATAGTAATGCCGATACCAGCACGATATACACAAATGAAAACTGTAGCCCAGCGAAAAAAGTCGCGCGAACTCTGTCATGAGAACCGTTACCAAAATTTTGCCCGATAATCGGCCCAATCGCTCCAGACAGTGCGAAAACCATCGCGAAAGCAACCGGCGTTAAGCGTGCAATGATCGCCATACCCGCCACCACATCGGTACCGAATTTCGCCAATTCTCGCATCACGATGGCCGAGCCTATTGGCGTGGCAATATTGGCCAATATTGCTGGGCCTGCAATGCCCGCCACTATTTTCATATCACGGCTTAACAACTCGAACTTCAAAGGCGCAAAACCCTGATAAAGCCGAAGCACGGGTCTTATTGCCACCACTAACATCGCAAATCGAGCAAACAGTGAAGCAAGCGCAGCCCATTTAAGCCCAAACCTAAAGTAAAAATAAATATTGGATCAAGCACCGCGTTAACAATCCCACCTGATAAGGTCGCCCACATTGCACGTCGAGCATCACCATGCGCACGCAACACAGCACTCGAAACCAGCGCGCCGCAACCATCACCGGCATACTGGGAATAATAATCCACAAATATTGCATTGCGAGCATCTTGGTTTCCCCTTTGGCGCCCAGAAAATCTAGCATCCCTGACAAGCCCCACAACACCGCAACCACAGTCACGACAGACACACCCAGACCAAACATCAACACGCTACTCGCCACTTCACGCGCTTTAAGTTGATCTTTAGCCCCCAATGCTTTGGCAACCAAGGCTCCGGCTGAAATCGACAACCCCAATGCGATTGAAGTAGTAAAAAACAATATCGTTCCGGCATAGCCCACCGCGGCAGCCAACGCTTCATTGCCCAGCATGGCAATAAAAATCATGTCGATAAAATCGACCGCAAAAATCGCCATCAGACCAATGCTGGCAGTGGATGACATCACCGCAACGTGCTTCATTAAACTACCTTGAAGAAAAACTGGCTCTTCTTGCTGTATGTCTGACATTAATTATTCATTGGAGACCTCAGCATAACTAAAGTGCATAGGAAAACGAGATAATATTTTCAAGGTTTTTGACAAAATGGAGTGTATTAGCGAGCTATTGCGCAATATTTTGGCGAAAAGATTGGAAATTATTAGGCATTTTATCTTGTGCTGTAGTTATGCTGAGGTCTCCATTACATAATAAAGTTAAAGACTGTCTTAGAGTAAAAACGGCTCATTTTATGGAAAAGAGAGGAAATTTTGGCAGTTTAAACTAACTGACAATACGTATCGTCTGCTCGCTTAATATTTTTGTTTTGTCCTTTAAATTAACCAGCGCAGAACATTCAAAAATCAATGAACCACGCTGGATACCACTACTTATCTATACTCCAAATACCCGCGCCGCGTGAGGCAATTAGCAAAAACCCAAAACAGAACATCACAGCCAATTCTCCACCGTTGGCAATTGGCCAAAAACTTTTCGACCCATGTGCCATCCAATAAGCGACGGCCATTGTACCACTGCATAAAAAAGCAGCAGGACGTGTGAACAAGCCGATCATCACCAGCAAACCTCCAACTATTTCAATTCCGCCTGCTACGCTCATCATAGGATTAAGTGGCCCCCAGGGATATTCGATAGGGAAATTTAAATATTTCTGTGTTCCGTGCCAGATAAATAAAAACCCAGTTGCGATTCTAAATAGGGCGTAAATTTGTTTTTGAAAACCATCTAAAAATTTCATATCTATATTCCTCACTGAGTTTAAATTTGGAACTGTATTATCCAGCCCCGTCACAAGCTACGTTTTAAAGTTTATCGTTTGATGGCTGCCATCACAATAAGGTTTATTCTGAGATGCACCACACCGACAAAGAAACGTTTGTTGCGTTCGATTCACGGTATGGCCTGTCGACGCACATATCTCTAGATTACCCTCTACTTTGAATGGCCCGTCTTTGATTGGGGTGATACCTAACTCACCCCCTCGACTATCCAGTGGTTCTGAGACTTTTGCGTCAGGCTCCCCGGTTGCTTTAAATTCAGCGGCCGCATGCGAACCATCACAATACGGCTTATTCTTCGACGCGCCACATCGGCATAAGGTTAATCGATTCGAACGCCCTGACTCTCCTTCAAGCTTAATTTCCGCTTTAACGGCCAGCGGGCCATTTTCGCGAACATGGATAGTATTCACCAAAATTTCTTTGGCTACACCATCCGCACATTCAAATTGAATAGCACCAGACGGACAATTTTCGGCTAAGGCAATAAGCTCACCTCTATCGGCTTGTTCGGGGTGTATCCACTCGCCACTGACATTCGGAACAAAAACGTCTGGGGCGATTAAGTACGCAGTTTCGAGAATGGATACATTTTCCACCATCAAAAATGAGCGTTCCAGCCTCTGACGTATGCTTTTCAATCGTCATCTTTCAAACCTCGTTTTATTGATTACGTGCCACTATACCGGCGGAAAAACACCGTCTCGTATTTCTTGCCACGTTTGCTGAATCTCCTCTCGAGTATTCATGACAAATGGGCCTGATCGAACGATGGGTTCATTAATCGGCTTGCCCGCGAGCAATATTACGCGCGCGTTTGTATCTGTATGCAAGCTTAAAATTGATCCTTTTGTCAAAACCGCAAAATCTTGCTGTGAAACCATTTCGTGATTTCCCGAACCATCAATCACAGAGGGTTCACCCCGATAAATATAAATAAAAGCGGCATGGTCTTGAGGGATGGGTATATTTATCGCCCCCGAGTTAATGGTGATATCCGCATAGATAGGCGGCGAATCCCTCCCCGTCACCACGCCATGATGCCCAAATAAATCACCACTGATCAGTCGGACAGTATGCCCTTCGTGGGAAAATTGGGTAATACTATCTGCCGAATACTCTTGATACGCTGCGGGTTTCATTTTGTCTTCGGCGGCTAAATTCATCCAAAGCTGGAACCCATCGAGTTTACCATCTGCCACTTGTGGCATTTCCTCGTGCATAATCCCCCGTCCAGCCGTCATCCACTGTACATCTCCGGCTTCAATGCTACCGCTATGACCGGTACTATCACGGTGTTTAACACGGCCTTCAAGCATATAGGTGACGGTTTCGATACCGCGATGAGGGTGTAAAGGAAAACCCCCAGTGAAATCATCTGGATTATCTGAACCAAAGTGATCCATTAATAAAAACGGGTCGATATTGTCTAAACTTTCAACCGGAAATAAGCGTTTCAATTTCACCCCAGCACCGTCTTGGGCATCTATGGCTTGTTGTACGAATTTTATTTTTCTATTCATCTCTACCCTCTTCATATTAGATAGACCTAAATCTTGTGAATAGCCAAATTCTATCTCACGGGTTTTAAAGTCTAAAAATGTGTATTAAGGAAAGAATACCCAAAACCATTATTGAATAGAAGACCCAATAAATACATAATAACTATTCGTATATTGAATAGAAGGTTGCGCGATGAATCAAATTCTCGCTATGCGGACGTTTATCCGCGTGGTACAAAAATCAAGTTTTTCCGCCGTTGCACTAGAACACAATACCAGTCAGGCAACCGTCAGCAAGCGTGTTGCCGCGCTCGAAGAACATTTAGGCGTTAAGCTACTCACCCGCAGCAGTCGAAGCCAATCTCTAACCGAAGCGGGTAAAGCTTACTACCAACGCTGCCAGCTAATTTTAGAAGCGCTTGATGAAGCCGAAGCAATCGCCCGATGTCAATCGGCTGCACCGCGCGGCAGGCTTAGAATCACCGCCCCTGTCGATTTCACACGGACAATACTAAGCCCTCTTTTCCAAGACTTTTTATCGCTGTATCCTGACATTTCGCTAGACTTAGTGCTTGATAATCAAGTGCTTAATCTAGTCACAGAAGGTATTGATATCGCAATCCGTTCGGAACATATGCCGGATAGTTCAATGATTGCAAAACCGCTTTGCCAAAGCCATTTCTACCTAGTCGCCTCCCCTGATTACCTTCAAAAAAATGCTTCGCCCATTGCACCCGAAGACCTGACACGACACAACTGTATAATTTACAGTCATTTGCATACCCAAAATACTTGGCAATTTTTAAATCAATCGAAAAATGTAGCGGTTCCAGTCTCGGGGAATATACGCTGTGACAATGGTGATGTGATTGTGCAAGCTGCAGTAGTCGGCATTGGCCTGGCCATGGTTCCATCTTGGCTGGCATATAAACAACTCCAGGCAGGCACCTTGATCGAATTACTCAGTGAATTTAGCGCAGAACCCGTCACGATCAGTGCCGTCTATCCTGAACGGAAGCATTTACCTTTAAAGGTCCGCACGTTCATTAACTTTCTGAGTGAACACCTCGCCGACCACCCAGCACTGATCGAAAGAGCAAAGTGAAAACATCAGTCTCTGACCAAAGCGAAGTTCTAATCAAGAGCAAGTAATTTATATCGCTTCCATCTTGGCTGCCTTTCCTTCGACGACCACGCCCATATCAATTTTATATTGTTGAACTTTCGCTTGAATATCGGGCATCGACGTCCCCAATATCTGCGCGGCCAAAATGCCCGCATTCATCGCGCCGTTGATCGCCACCGTTGCCACCGGCACGCCAGCGGGCATTTGTACAATCGACAACAGGGAATCTTGGCCATTCATAGAGGCTGTTTTTACAGGGACACCAATAATGGGTAGCGGTGATAGGGATGCAACCATGCCCGGCAAATGCGCCGCCCCCCCTGCACCCGCAATGATGACTTTTAAACCCCGCTTTACAGCGGATTTTGCATATTCGAACAATCGATCAGGCGTTCGATGCGCTGATACAATCGTCATCTCGTAGGCCACCTCAATTTCAGTCAGAAAATCGGCGGCTGCCTGCATCACGGACAAATCAGAATCGCTGCCCATTATGATGCCCACTAAAGGTTTACTCATTGCCTTGGTCTCCAGTAATCGTGATTAAATCGCGCACAATTCGTGCTTTTTCTGCGGCGATGTCTAACTCTTCATCAAGTATAGTCACATGACCCATCTTCCGAAAGGGGCTGACTTTATGTTTGCCATACAAATGCACACTGACCCCATCAATCGCCAAGGCTTCAGACATACCAAGTACACGCGTTTTGCCGCTTGCTGACGCATCACCCAATAGATTGAGCATCACGGCAGGCGAGAGCTGTGCTACCGAACCCAACGGCAAGCCCATCACTGCGCGTAGGTGTTGCTCAAACTGGTCCGTCACATTCGCTTCGATGGTGTGATGCCCCGAATTATGTGTCCGAGGCGCAATCTCATTAATCATGATGTCATCGTCAACCGTCAGAAATAATTCGACACCAAACACCCCCACACCATCTAGTACCTCGATAGATCGCTGGGCGATTCTAATTGCTTGCTCCGCAGCAGCATTTGAAATTTGTGCTGGCGCGATCAGACTATCCAAAACGTTATGCTCGGTGTTAACCGTCATCTCAACAACGGGGTAGCTACGCATTTCACCTTGTCGACTACGCGCCACAATTACCGACAACTCTTTCTTGGCAGAAACAAAACGCTCAATATAAGAAGCAACGGGCAAATGCTTAGAAAAGTCATTTTCGCTATTAAGCACTGCAACACCGCGCCCATCATAGCCACCCCGACGGGCTTTTTGTACCAGCGGGTAGCCAAATTCTGCGAAGGTTTTCGCATCCAAAGGCTTGGCATCGATAAACTCAGCCGTCGGCAAATTTGCTGCTTCTAGTGCTTGTTTCTGAAAAAGCTTGTCTTGCAACAAAGCCAATAATTGCGGCGAGGGGTATATCGAATGCCCCTTAGATTCAAGCTCAATTAAATCACTGACATCAATGGTTTCGATTTCAAATGTGGTGACATCAGTCTGTTCGACTAAGCGACGCATTGCAGCTTGATCATCGAAGCCTGCAACAATCTGCTGATCCGCAAGCTGTCCCGCCGGACAATTAGGCGTGGGGTCGATAACCGTCACGGCGCAGCCCATTCGACGCGCAGCCATTGCCATCATTCGTCCGAGCTGTCCACCGCCAATAATACCAATATGTGCGACTGGGCTTGAAATACTTTTCATAGACTTCGGCTGCGGCGGCTGGTTGAACAACCCTGCTGATAGCGGTGTAAATTTAGGGTCGGCGATTATAGCCCGATCTCGATAGGGCTATGCGCTTTAGCCCAGCAAAAATTTCGCCTCTTTCCTTCATGACTGTTTGGAATAGTGCAAAAATGAACCCAAGCCGCTTATAATCCGCCGTCAATTTAGTCAAGCCAAACATTAAAATGGGCATACTCGTCAAAGCAGTGCGTAAAGGCTTAGGGGGCACAATAGCGTTAGGAAGCTTTTTGATGCCACCAAAAATCTTAAAACGGAACGCTGTCGAACAAGAAAAAGTCGATCAGCAAACGCAGGGCTTAGTTCTTTATCAATTTTTCGCTTGCCCTTTTTGCATTAAAACGCGTCGCGCGATCCGACGATTGGCTTTGAATATTCAAACGCGCGAGATACAGGGAGAGTATCGCGCCGAGTTACTGGCAGAAGGTGGCAAGATAAAGGCACCTTGTTTGAAGATTGTAGAAGGCGAGGAAGTCCGATGGTTGTATGAATCAGACGATATTATTGCCTATTTGGATCGTCGGTTCGGGTCGGCTTAACCTAGTTCAAAATTTGATAAAGCGCTAGTTACAAACCTTATAGGTCAACCAGTACCAGCGCATAGCCCAACGCTTCATAAGCTCGAATTTGTGATGGGCCAGACGCCTCGATATCAACATATGCAGGAAAGTCTGACTGGTCAAAACCGCGCATATTGGCATGCCCTAAACAAAGCTCTAGCTTGATATCGTGATCACTGATTAAGCTTTGCACTTTCTTGTGAATACTTGGATAAGCCGCATCCGCATCCTTTAACAGCGCGAACTGTTCTGAGCCATGACTCACAACAGCAATATCCAAATTTGGAAATCGGTCACGTAAAGCGATTATTTGCGTATTTACCCAAGGCAATGCCTCGTTTAAATGATCATCTTCCCAATCGACGATCTCAAATACAACGCCCGCTGGCGCTTGGCCGCGCTGAATAAGCTCGTTTATGCTGGTACTGGCATAGGCCGTTACAAATGACGCCATCAAGAAAAATACGCCGATCAATATGCGGCTCGTGCTGATTACACTATTCATCTCTTTTAACCCTGTTGATATCGTAATTTAGAGCCTATGTGACAACACTGACTGCGTAGCGTTCACTACAGTTAAAAATAATATCCCGCTAACTGTGCCCTGCATATAAAGCCTCGACTTGTTCGGCGTATCGATCCAGCACCTTGGACCGTTTTATTTTTAGGGTGGGCGTCATCAACTCATTTTCAATTGTCCACTCCTCATCCAGCACCGCAAACTCTCGGATACGTGCATAACCTGGAAAAGCTTGTAAAGCTTTCCGTATCCGATCTTCTAAAGAGGTTTTGAGCGCCTGCGCAGTTTCCGTATTCGAACCCGCGACGTCGGACAAAAAACTGGCCTTTTCTTCTTCATTCAATACCAATAGGGCGGTCAAAAAAGGTTTGCCCTCGCCGATCACTAATACCTGCTCGACCAAGGGGTCAAGTGTAATCGCAGCTTCAACATCGCTCGGCGGAACCTTCTCACCATTGGCCAACACGATAATATCTTTAACGCGCCCAGTGATCTTCAAAAACCCATTTTGCATACTCGCGATGTCGCCCGTTCTAAGCCAGCCATCTGCATCAATGTCTGCGCGCGTTGCGGCCTCATTATTCCAATAGCCCTGCATGACACCCGGACTGTGGACAATTAATTCTCCAGTTTCAGGATCATTTTTGATTTTGACGTCGCGCAGTAGCGCGCCCACCGTCGCGGGATCATTGTGATCGTGGGTGTTCACACTCAGTATCGGGCTGGTTTCGGTTAAACCGTAGCCCTGTAATAAAGGCACACCGAGTGCTAAAAACACCTTGCCCACCGACTCAGACAAAGGCGCCCCGCCGACAATACCAATACGCAATCTGCCCCCTAAACGCTGACGAATTTTATGACCGACCAACTTATCTAGAACAGGCCAAAAAATCTGCGTAAGTGTTTTCTGAGCACGACCTTGTTTGATCAAAAAATGTTGCCAACCAATTTGGATAGCTTGCTTAAATAAGAATCGCTTAATCGCGGATCCTTCTTCTACCTTCGCAAGCACTTTAGAATGAACCCGTTCAAATATTCTCGGTACCGCAATCATCACAGTGGGCCGAATAATTTGCAAATCTTCTGCCAGATCAGGAATCGAACGGTTGTATGCCACTTTCGCGCCGGCCATCATCATTAAATAATAACCCACCGTACGCTCTAGCGTGTGGGATAGCGGTAAAAAAGAAAGGTGTTGGTCTTCTGGATAAATCATCATACTGTGTAAGCCTGACCACGCATTCCAAAGCATATTCTTATGGCTGAGCATGACACCTTTTGGATTACCGGTCGTCCCAGATGTGTACACAATGCTCGCCAAGGCGTCAGGGTCATGGGCTTTAATGACAGGCTCTCCTTTCTCAGGCAGCCAATCATCCACACACTGAACTAATAGTTTCTCAGTGTTCACGGGCAATACCGACCTAATGATCAAATCTTGCAGTTTGTCTGCGACGCGCTCAATACGGTCGGCCTGAGCTTGATCCCTGATCAATAAAAATTTAGAGCCTGAATCATGCAGCACGTAGGCGAGATTCTCAGGGCGATCATTGGCATACAAAGGCACCAGTACCAAGCCTAAACCCAAGGCAGCTTGATCAAGTATTGGCCATGCCACGCAATTGTCCATCATCACTGCGACACGATCGCCGGGCAACAAAGGAACTTGATTCAGCGCACTTTGCCAGCGTGCGACTTGTTCAGCGACTTGCTGCCAACTCATCGTCTCCCAAGCTTCGGTACGTGACGAGAAGAATCGATACGCTTCGCTGTCAGGCGTTCTGCTGACACGCGCTCGAAATAGTCCGTCCAGTGTTTGCGCTTCGAGCAAGCCAACCATATGCTCAGGTACTTGGCTATCATCAAATGCTGCGTATGGATCTGCTGTATTTTTCATGCTCTCCTCCTACTTGAAAGCTTATTGAGTTTAAGGCCTCGGCTAATTGTTACCATATAAGTTTAAGACAAGCATTCCGGCATAAAATTCATCACAAATCGGCGTCAATGAGTGTTGGGTCGTCCCAACCTGCATCCGGCGCGAATCGCTCACCATGTTTTGCTTGCAGGGCTTCTAGTTGCGAAACTATCGTAGCCGCGGAAGTGTCTCGAATCATCTGCATCGGTCCGCCTTTAAACGGCGCGAAACCCGTGCCAAAGATAACCCCAGCATCTAGCTCATCGGCCGATGCCACCACCCCTTCGCGCAAGCAGGCGATACATTCATTGAGCAAGGGATAAAGCATCCGAACGGCCAATTCGTTGCTTATGGATTCATCCTCTGTTTTGACAGATGCTTTCACCGGCTTGCCTTTACGCCATGCGTAGTACCCGCGACCCGTTTTCTTGCCTAAATCCCCTTTGTCGAGTTTGCTTTGTAAGCTCTCTGGAATGGTCACATCGCCCATTAAATTTTTCGCAACGTGCAGACAAATATCTAGGCCGACCACATCTGCTAACTCAATCGGCCCCATCGGCATGCCAAAATTGGTTGCCGCAAGATCAAGGCGCACGGGATCCTCCCCTTCGTCCAACATCCGTACAGCTTCGACCAAATAGGGCATTAAAACGCGATTAACCAAGAAACCGGGATGACTCTTAACGCTGACAGGCAAGCGACTGATTTGCAGGGCATAGGCGCTCGCAGCGTCAAGTACCTTTTTGAGACTTTGCTTGCCTTTGACGATCTCAACCAGCTGCATTTTAGCCACTGGATTAAAAAAATGTATCCCGACTAAACGGCTCGGCTTCTTCAGTCCCTTGGCAATGGCTTCGATAGGAATACTGCTGGTATTGCTTGCAAGTATTGCGTCGGGCTGCGCACGCGCTTCAAGTTGAGCGAATACCTTTTGCTTTATTTCAAGGTTTTCGACTATCGCCTCAATGATCATCTGTGCATTGCCTACACCCTTGCCCATTAAATCTGGCGTCAGTCTGTCCATTGCAGCCTGCACCAATCTTGGCAGCTTAAGTTTCTTCTTAAATAATTTATTCGCCCGAGACATGGCCTGCGCGATACTCTCTGGATTTTGATCTTGCAACGTGACGTGTAAACCACGCAGCACTGACCAAGCGGCAATATCGCCCCCCATCACCCCAGCACCGATCACATGTAGCCGCTCAATTTTGGGCGCCTTACTGCGCTTGCCCCCTGCTTTGAGTTTTTCTTGTAAAAAGAATATGCGCACCAGATTATGCGCGGTTGAAGTACTGAACAGTCTTGCCACCGACTCAACCTCCTCATCCAACATTTCCGTGCGGTCTCCACCGTGATCTCGCCACAAATCGATCAAGGCATAAGGCGCGGGATAGTGCTCACGACGCGCCCGCTTGGCCACTTGCTTTTCAAGGAACTTAGCCAGTGCAATGCGCAGTGGCTTGAATCGGAATAGTCGATTGAGCGGCTTGTCGCGATTAATGTTAGGCCCCCGATGAACGTAATCCTCAGCGGCGGGACTAAAGTATCGCTTGGCAACAACTTGATTAACCACACCCATTTTCTTCGCAACGCGCGCAATAATCACGCGCCCGCTGAGCATTAAATCCATCGCCTTGGGCGCACCGATTCGCTCAATTAGCCTCACCGACCCCCCGTAGCCCGGATGAATACCTAATTTCACTTCTGGTAGCCCAAGCTTACACGCCGGCACATCCTCCGCAACCAAATAGTCGAATGCCAAGGCGAGCTCCAAACCACCGCCCAAGCAAAAGCCGTGTATCAATGCGACCTTAGGAATCGGCAATGCTTCTATTCGATTGAAAACACTGTGTGCAAAAAGAATCATCTCGCGTGCTTGTGCTTCAGTCTCTAGCAGCGTGAACTCGTTAATCTCAGCACCCGCAATAAAGCCGCTTTCTTTTCCAGAGCGGAGCACCAAACCTAGGGGAAGTTCGATATCTATCTGCTCGATAATATCGTTCAGCTCTTCTAAGGCCGTGCGCCCCAATGTATTGACCTTCGCGCCGGGGCAATCAATCGTCAGCCAAGCAATGCCTGCGTCGTCGCGCTCGAGTTGCCAATTCTTATATGTTTTCGTTTTAGGCATTAGATATCCCCCCGTTCGAGCAAACACGCCCCGCCTTGCCCACCACCGATACATAAGGTGGCGATGGCATGATCTAGTTTTTTGCGTTTGAGAATGTTCAAAGCATGCAAAATTATGCGTGCACCCGAAGCCCCCACGGGATGCCCCTGACTGATCGAGCCGCCGTCTATATTTAAGCGATCCCGATTGAGCACACCCATGGCTTTGTCCAGGCCTAATTCCGACTGGCAATACTCGTCACTTTCCCAAGCAGCTAAACACCCCAGCACCTGCCCTGCAAAAGCTTCATTAATTTCCCAAACGTCTATATCATCTAATCTTAGTTTATGTCGCTGCAAAATGGGCGACGTCGCATGCACAGGACCCAACCCCATTTGAGCGGGATTCATACCGGCCCAATTGACATCCAATAATCGGCCTAGCACAGGCAGTTTATGCTTTTTCACTGCTTTATCTGAGGCAAGAATAAGCCATGCTGCACCGTCAGTGATTTGTGCGCTATTACCCGCTGTCACGCGCCCATAGGGCTTATCAAATACCGGCCTTAATTTCGCCAAGGCTTCCATCGAGCTATCGCGCCGCAAACCACTGTCTTCAGCATAATGTTTACCCATCGCATCGTAGATCACTTCTATCTCACCATCAAAGTGCCCCGCGTCTATCGCGGCGGCAAGGCGTTGATGACTGCTGACCGCAAACTCATCCATCCGCGTGCGACTGATACCTAACCGATCCGCGATAATCTCCGTGGTTTGCCCCATCGACAAACCCTCAGTGTGATCCGTTAAGCCCCTCAGCAAACCAATAATGGGAACGAACATTGATGGGCGAATCTGCGCCAAGGCTTTGACCTTTTGCCCTGCTGAGCGCGCTTTCATCCAGCGGCCTAACCAGCCAACCATTTCGTCGTTCAACAACACAGGGGAATGACTCATCGACTCAGTACCGCCCGCCAACACCAAATCAGCACGGCCCAATTGTATATCTTTTGCCGCGCAATCAACGGCTTGCATGCCCGATGCACAGTTTCGCTGCACGGTATAGGCAGGCACAGATTTCCCGCAACCCGCGCGTATCGAGACCACCCGCGCAATATTCGCCTCATCAGCAGTCGGCGCAACGCAGCCCAACACCACTTCATCAAACTCGTTGGCCTCAAAGGGTTGGCGCATGATTAAGGGACGCGCGGCTGCAACCGCCAGATCAGAGGCTAAAAATGCGCCGGGTTTACCGCCCGCTTTAATAAATGGCGTCCGACTACCATCAACAATATTCACCGGAGAATAGTTAGCCACGGCGGCGGCCTATTCGAAAATTTATCTTCATTATTTACCTTCTAACTTTTGTGAGTTGAGCTTGCCGATTTGTACCATATCTATGCTCCCAAAGGCAAAGGCAGTGATTAACCCTATTTTGATACGATGGTTCGTTAAAGTGCTGGTTTTTGAAAAACCGCTATCAAGCGCAATTGTCCTCCCTGATAGGCAGCGTCCAAATCCAAGCTGAAACAACCGCGACGCTGCGTAATTCATACCTTAACCTCCAGTTCCTTGTCTTCTGGGCTTTGATTTTCCGGAGAATACGAGGGATCGATTTCGATATTGGGTTCTGCAGGCGCAGTATTTAAAGACCACGGGAGATGATGGTAATAGCGCGTTTCATGCTGATCGATGGAATATTTCGGAAACTTTAAAACATCGAAATACGGGGAAATGTCAAAGTCGGACGGCGCAAAAAGCTTCGCATTGCGCTTGAATAAGCGGCTATTGCCATGCGTGTCTTCCGTCACAATCGGCAACACCGGAAATTTAACTGCCTGAAATGCATCCGCGATCAGGGTTGAGCAAACAATCTTGGTTTCCGGTCCTGCATTGTGCTGGAACAGGGTTGAACGCCATTTGCGCGGCAATATGCCATAGGGGAACATAAACCTCGCCAAATCAGCGAGCTGCCGCACATTGTAGTCTGTGCCTAATCGTTTGGTGACATAACAAGCAACCCTCGCTTGATCACCCCGCGATAAGCCTGTTGGTCGACAGACTCGAAGGCGATATCGTTTATATCCGTCTATCGGGGTGAGTACCGTCCCCTTGCCCAGTTCAGCTTCGACTAAATAAATGGTATCGGGGTCTAAATCTTTTACCTCCACGCCCGTTGGCAAATCCTTATTAAAATCACGCGGCTTACCCACACAAATAGCAGCATGCGACCAACAGCTGTGGGTCACGATTTGAATAATTTGCCCGACTTGAGTTTGCCCTTCAACCAACAACACGTCACTCGGCCTTATTTCGGCTTTTAAGCGCGAAAAATCTGACAAGCTCTCGGGCGCTACCACCCTAGGCTTAAGGAGCCACGATATCAGCCCCTGTCCAATGCGGTTGCGTGCGCCTTGTAGCCATTTTTTCAGGGTATTAATCATATTTATAAATTGCTACCTAGATGTTAATTATGACATAAATGTTTTAGCTTCGTTCACGTACATAGATGCGCATATTTTTGCTACATTTAGACCTGAGTATTCAAATGATTAAGGCTAGCTGCCGCATAAATGTTCCGGTTCATTTTTTTTATCATATGTTTGCTTATTTTCTGCCTCAGCAGCGTCGAACTACAGCGTCGTTTTCAAGCGAATACCCAGATATTAATAGAAACTGAGCCATTAGACCAAGCTGATAATTTGCTTGCGCAAGAGAGATGGGAAGAGGCAAAATCATTGTCCTCTTTTATTGCAAGGCGTTCTGACTTAGGCGACACGCAGCACGCAAATCGTATCGAACTCGACGCCGATGAGGCCTTGTCCTCATTAACTATCTCAGGACGATCATTCCTTGACGGCTTAATCAGCGGCGAAGTAAACAATAGTTCAAGCCTAGTTGGGGCGCTGGCTTTAGATTTATTCGTATTGGGTGACGTGCGAGATTTAGTCGTCCAGGGTTATAAGGTGCTGACCGACCAGCCCAGCGACAAAATTATTATCGCACTGTCCGCAACGGGGCTTGGCCTTAGCCTTTTGCCACAGCTGCACTGGGCACCCGCCGTATTAAAAAGTCTCAAGCGCAGTGGGGCATTAAGTAAATCGTTTCTCAAATCTTTAGCACGGGTTTCCAACACTGCGCTTAAAACAGGCGATTACAAACCATTGACATCGCTGGTCACTCATTTCGCAAAAGTCACCGAAAAACTCGGGCTCGCACGAACAAGGGGCGCAATGAAGGCAGTAAAAAGCGAGGCGGATTTAGCCCGGCTCGCGGGTGCCGCCGTCATCGATCCCAAGAAAGCTTACGCAGTCAGTGTGCTGGCCGGAAATCGTGGCATTAAGCAGCTGAATAAAAATGGCAGCAATATCCTTAAAACTGCCGCAAAGATAAAACGCATGAGCCGTGCTGCAAAATTTCTTAAAAAAAGCCTGGGTGCGATCCCTAAATCAATATTGCAAGGCGCTTGGGGCCTTAGCTTATTAGCGTTATTGAGCCTATTTATTTTCCGCAAACAAAGGAAAGCCTAAACATTGAATAGGCAAGGCTAACGCTCAGCAGAACTTTTCCGGCGCGCTTCTTTTAGCTCACGTTGTAGCGCTTTCTTGTCACGTTTGCGATCGTAGTCCTTCAGCGCTTTGTGCGCATGACTTTTCTTGAGTAGAGGATCTGTGGCAGTGTGATTTCGAGGTTTCATGGCTAAAAACTTGATTATTCGATCAACCCACCGTAAAGCATACAACCTTAACCCCTTCTGAAAAATTTACCACACAGCTAAGTCTTCGTTTTAAAAGCCATGATTACGGCCACTCAGGCAGTGGTATTCGAAATGATACAATCGCGCGGTATATCGATGAGTTGAGCGCCCCGCCCACCGTGTTAAAACTATGACTGCCTTACTGATGTACATGTACATTTACTTTTACTTTTACTTTTAATTTTCGTGCCTAAAGGCCTAAGGAATGCAATAATTGATTAACAAAGCCAACGAATTTGTTGCCAGTGCTTAAATAGGTGAATGGAGTTGTAACGATAGCCTCTAATTAATAATTCTCAAACATGTCAGAAGCGCAAAAAAAAGAACTACAAACTAAACTATGGGATATCGCTAACACCTTACGCGGCAAGATGGGTGCGGACGAGTTTCGTGACTACATCCTTGGGTTTATCTTCTATAAGTATCTGTCCGAGCGCATGCATCAATTTGCCAACGGTATTTTACGAAATGATGGCTTAGTGTTTGAAGCGCTTGATGAGGCTTCTAACGAAGGGCAGAAGAAACTAGAGGCTGTTGAGCAAGAGTCGATTGATGCCTTAGGCTACTTTCTCAAACCCTCTGAATTGTTTAGCACCGTTGCTGCCAAAGGGGCTCAACAAACCGACAATTTTATTTTGGGTGAGCTCACCGCAGTCCTTAAGCACATTGAAGGCAGCACCATGGGCCATGCCAGCGAAGAAGATTTCGAAGGTTTGTTTGAAGACATAGACCTAGGCTCTTCCAAATTAGGCAAAGGAGAGACGGCAAAGAACGAGTTGATAGCGAAAGTGCTGGTGCACCTTAACCAAATAGATTTTCGCTTAGATGACACCGAAGGCGATGTGTTGGGTGATGCCTACGAATTTTTAATCGGGCAATTTGCCAGTGGCGCCGGTAAGAAGGCGGGCGAGTTTTATACCCCGCAAACCGTCAGCACCATTCTTGCACAAATTGTGACCACAGGAAAATCTAGCTTAAAGAGCGTGTATGACCCAACTTGTGGCTCTGGCTCCTTGTTGTTGCGCGTGGCTAAAGAAGTGCAGGAGGTAGGCGGGTTTTATGGTCAAGAGCGCAATCCGACCACTTACAATTTAGCGCGAATGAACATGATATTGCACAAGGTGCATTATCAACGCTTTGACTTAAAAAACGAAGACACCTTAGAACACCCAGCACCGGAACATAAGGATTTGAGATTTGAGGCCATAGTCGCCAACCCGCCTTTTTCAGCACACTGGTCGGCCAGTTCAGTGATGGAAAACGATGATCGTTTTAGCGCCTACGGCAAACTCGCGCCTAAAACTAAGGCGGATTTTGCCTTTGTACAGCATATGGCGTATCACCTCGACAGCGGCGCGACCATGGCCTGTGTTTTGCCGCATGGCGTGTTATTTCGAGGAGCAGCTGAGGGCCACATTCGCCGCTACCTCATCGAGGACTGCAATTGGCTTGACGCCGTTATCGGCCTCCCGGCCAATATCTTCTACGGCACCGGCATTCCCACCTGTATTCTGGTGCTAAAGAAACAGCGGGAGAACTCAGACAATATTCTTTTTATTGACGCCAGCCAGAGTTTTGAAAAAGTCGGCAATCAGAATCATCTCCGCCCCGCGGACATCGAACGCATCGTCAGCACCTACCGCAAGCGGGAAAGTATCGAGAAATTCAGTCACGTCGCCGAGCTGAGCGAAGTCTCGGAAAACGACTACAACCTCAATATCCCGCGCTACGTCGATACCTTTGAGGAAGAAGAACCGGTCGATCTGGCCGAGGTGTCTGAAAAGCTGGTGACCTTGGAAAAAGAGATGGGCGAGACGGAAAAAGTTATCGCGGGGTTTTGTGAAGAACTGGGAATTAAGGCACCGTTTTGATGATAATTCCCACTCGTAGATTTCCCGATTTTCAGGACAGCATTTTGTCTTTGAAAGTAAGCGAGGTGGCTAAGGTCACATCAGGCGGAACACCAAGCCGCCAGAAACCAAGTTACTGGAACGGTGGAATTCCCTGGGTCACAACTTCGCTTATTAGATTCAATCGCATAGGGGAGGCTGTTGAGTTTATTTCGGAGGAAGGTTTAGCCAATTCGGCAGCAAAGCTCTTCCCCAAAGGCACCTTGGTAATGGCGCTTTATGGGCAGGGAGTTACGAGGGGGAAAGTCGCTATTCTCGATTTTGAAGCCACGACAAATCAAGCGTGCGCCGCACTACTGATTCATCGGAAGGATGTCGAAATTCAGTTTCTATTTTACGAAATCCAACGCAGGTATGACGAGCTTCGAAATCTCAGTAATGACGGCGGCCAGAAGAACCTGAGCGGTGATTTGGTTAAGAATCTTCGAATTGCACTTCCCACCCTCCCCGAGCAGCGGAAAATTGCAGATTTCTTGACGGCGGTGGATGGGCGGATTGGGCAACTGATCCAAAAGAAAGCCCTGCTGCAGGACTACAAGAAAGGCGTGATGCAACAGCTTTTCACCCAAGACATCCGCTTCAAAGACGACCACGGCAATGTCTTCCCTGATTGGGAGGAGAGGACCATTGGAGACGTTGCAGACATTAAAGGTGGAAAGCGAATCCCAAAGGGAAAAGTACTTGAAAGCATCCCGAACGATTTTCCTTACATTACTGTCTCAGACTTTGATCATGGTTCAGTCAATTTGAGCAAAATCCGATATGTGCCACTGGATACCGTAGAATCGATAAAGAACTACACGATCAATACGAGTGACATTTTTATTTCCGTTGCTGGGACTCTGGGATTGGTTGGAATAATTCCAGATTGTCTTGATGGAGCTAATCTTACCGAGAACGCAAATAAACTAACGAACCTTAGGTGCGATCAGGGTTATTTGTTACAGTATCTGAAATCTGATTATCTGGGATCATTAATCGATAGTATGAAGACTACTGGCGCCCAGCCTAAGCTAGCGATTTACGCTATCAAGGCATTCAAAATTCCGTGCCCCTCAATTGCTGAGCAAAGCAAAATAGCCAATTTCCTTTCTGCCATCGACCACAAGATCGAAAGCGTCGCCACCCAGATTGCCGAAACTCAAACCTTCAAACGCGGACTACTCCAGCAAATGTTTGTCTAATGTGCTGATTGAATTGGATTTACATGAATTCGCCCATAAACTAATAACTTGACTTATAGTGGACTAACAGCCGACATCACTTGACTAATAACTTGACTTATAGTTTACTTATTTAATGCCTTATCAGCCGCGATTCTCCATTACCCCTAAATTGCTCTCGTTAGTGGAAGAGATTGCGGCAGTACGAGAACGGATTGAAGGCGCGAGCGTGGCCTTGCCGTGGATTCCGGCTTTACAAAAAGACACCCGTACCCGAAATGGCCATGCCTCTACGGCGATTGAGGGCAATCCGCTCACTTTGGAACAAGTGCGGGCGCTGGAGGAAGGGCGCGAACTGGTGGCCTCGGACAGGCGCTCGCAACGCGAAGTGTTGAATTACTTTGCTGGATTGCGCTTTATTGAAAAGAATAGCCAAATTAAAACCGTTCGCCACCAGCACTTGTTCAAGCTGCATCTTTTATTAGCGGAGGAAGTCATGGACCAAGGCAGTGCAGGGGCTTACCGCACTATCGCTGTACAAGTGGGTGGGCATATTCCCCCTGCTGCAAATGAAGTTTCACCATTGATGTTCGAATTGCTGGAATGGTGGAATACGCAGTCGAAAGCGCTTTCTCCTGTGCTTAGTTCAGCCATTTTGCACTATCGTTTTGAAGATATTCACCCCTTTGCCGATGGCAACGGCAGAACGGGGCGCGCATTGGCATTGTGGGATATGTATCGACGCGGATTCGATTCCCATTACTTGTTTTCGGTTGATGAGTATTATTGGGAAAATCGACCCGCTTACTACGCGGCTTTATCTCAAGTTCGAACACAAGGCGAAGATTTGACTCAATGGCTAGAATATTCAGCTAAGGGGCTGCGAGAAACCCTTGAACGGGTTTGGTTGAGGTTGCAAAAGCTTCAAGGTTCGAAACAACAAAAAATGACACTCACCCCACGCCAAGAGCACTTATTGGGCCTGTTGCGTGACCACGGCAGTTTGGCGCCCGCTGAAATTTGGGAATTTTTGAAGATTTCCCGACAAGGCGCGTTGAATATTATCAACCCACTGCTTGAGGCGGGGCTGATAGAGAAAAGGGGTACGCGAAAATCTGGACGCTACTTTTTAGTACAGCCGTAACCGATTTGTTTGCAATAACCCTATGTCGCAACCCTATGCCATCACTCTATGATTGTTAAACTTCAGCCTGAACAAGTTCTAGAAGATAAGCTGGTTGAACAGCTGATTCATCTGGGCTATGAACCAGCAGCAGTGATAGACGAGGCGTCGATGTTGACGAATTTGAAGGCGCAACTGGAGGCTTTTAATGGGGTGCAGCTGACTGATGGGGAATTTACCAAGGCGCTACATCACCTGAACAAGCAATCTGGAGTGTTCAACAAGGCGCACATCCTACGGGACAGAATGAAGCTGGATAAGGACGATGGAGAGACGGTTTATCTGGAGTTCTTCGACTCAGTTGATTCGCTGCGCAACCGCTATCAGGTGACGCAGCAAGTGAAGATGGAGGGCAGCTACAAGAACCGCTATGACGTGACACTTCTCGTCAATGGTTTGCCGCTGGTACAGATCGAGTTGAAACGGCGCGGGCTGGAGATGAAAGAGGCTTTCAACCAGATCCAGCGTTACCAAAAACACAGCTTCTGGAGTGGCCACGGCTTGTTCCATTTCGTCCAGCTCTTTGTCATCAGCAACGGAGTGAACACCAAATATTATGCTAACGCGCGGCGGCAATCGTTCAAGCAAACTTTCTATTGGGCACAGGAGGATAATAAAACCATCCGTGAGTTAAGCGCCTTTACTGATGCGTTCCTAAACCCAGCCCATCTCGGTACGATGATGGGTAAATACATCGTGCTGAACGAAACGGACAAAATATTGATGGTACTGCGCCCGTATCAATACTATGCGACAGAGGCCATAGTGGAACGGGTTATCAACCCACCCGCTGCAAAGGCCAACGGTTACATTTGGCATACAACGGGGTCGGGTAAAACGCTGACTTCTTTTAAAGCGGCGCAGATAATGACGGGCCTTCCAGCTGTGCACAAAGTGGTATTTTGTGTAGACCGCAAGGATTTGGATTACCAAACGATTAAAGAATTTAACGGCTTCAGCAAAGGCAGCGTCGATAGCACCAACAACACGAAAAAGCTGGTGAGTCAGTTCACTGACGCAGATACCAAGCTGATCGTAACGACCTTGCAGAAGCTGAACACCGCGATTAGCAAGCAAACCTACCTCAAGCAAATGGAGGCGCTGCGCGACGAGCGGGTTATTTTCATCTTCGACGAATGCCACCGCAGTCAGTTCGGTGACACGCACCAACGTATTTGCAGTTTTTTTAGAAACCATCAATTATTTGGCTTTACCGGCACACCAATCTTCGCCATCAACGCAGCAAGCACATCGGGTAAGAAGCACACCACCAAAGACTTGTTCCACCAGCAGTTACATTCTTATGTGATTACTGACGCGATAAAAGATGAGAATGTTCTCAAGTTTGCGGTCGAGTATGTTGGGCGCTATAAACGTAAAGATAAGAAAGCCAACGAAATAGACATTGAGGTGGAGGGCATCGACACCAAGGAGTTGATGGATTCCCCAGTGCGTTTAGAGAAAATAACGGACTACATTCTGCAGCACCATCCCATCAAGACCCGTAACCGTGAATTTACGGCGATGTTTTGTGTTAGCTCGATAGAGACTTTGATTAAATATTATGAACTGTTTGCACAGAAAAAGCAGGAAGGAAAACATAACTTAAAAATAGGCACCATCTTCAGTTATTCCGCGAATGAAGAAGATAAGGATGCAGACGGGATGCTAAATACCAGCAATGAAATCCAGCAAAGCTATTATGTGAACACCCACAGCCGTGACAAATTGGAGCAATTTATTGGTGATTATAATGCCCTGTTTGGCTCCAAGTTCACCACCAAGGACAGCAAGTCGTTTTATCTATATTACCAAGACATTGCTAAAAAAGTTAAAGAGCGCAAGATTGACATCTTGCTAGTGGTTAACATGTTCTTGACAGGTTTTGACAGTAAAACCCTAAATACGCTCTACGTAGATAAAAACCTCAGATACCATGGTTTGATACAGGCTTACTCGCGCACCAATCGAATACTCAATGAGGTGAAATCACAGGGAAATATTGTTGTTTTTCGCAACCTCAAAAAGCAAACGGATGAGGCACTGGCCTTATTTGCTAACGTAAAGGCCAAGGAAGAAGTTTTTATACCGCCTTATGAAGAATATGTGGATGCGTTCAATAGTGCGGTATTGGAATTGTTCAAAGTCGCGCCGACGGTTAAAAGTGTTTCAAATCTAGTTGGCGAAGACGATGAACTGCAGTTTGTAAAAATATTCCGAGAGTTAATGCGTTTACGTAATGTGTTGGCGTCATTTTCTGAATTTGATAATGATGATTTGTCGCTAACGGCCCAGCAATTCGCTGATTATAAAAGCGCTTATCTTGATTTATACGATAAGGTTAAAAGCGATAACCAAACTGAGAAAGCTTCGATTCTAGAAGACGTTGATTTTGAATTAGAGTTAATTCATCGAGATGTCATTAACGTTAACTACATCCTCGTGTTGTTGGCAAACTTGTATGAGGCTGGTGATGCCGACGCCGCAAAATTACGAAAATTAATCTTGGACACGGTTGGTGGCGAGCTTGAGCTAAGAAGTAAAAGAGAGCTCATTGCAAAATTTATAGACCAGAACTTACCGAATATTGACGACGCGAGTGAAATACCCGATAGCTTCGAGGCGTTTTGGGAACAGGAACGCCTTGCTGCGTTTGAGCAACTCTGCAAAGAGGAGCAATTAGATGCCGAGAAACTAGAAAAGGTAGTGGATCGATATGTTTACACTGGCAAGCAACCTTTACCTGACCCAGATATTGTTGACTTGATCAACCGACCATTGAAGTTAATGGAGCGGGCGCCGACTAAACAACGAGTATTGGATAAAGTAGTGAATTATGTTGAAACGTATGTTTACGGCATAGCGGCTTAAGCTTCTGCTAGTTGAGTCACTTAAAAATGCAGGGATTGCACCTCATATTTAGGATGTCTCAGCGAACTTAGATCGGTGAAGGTGAACGAGGGGGCACAAAAAAACCGCCCTAAGCTGGGTTTTTTTGCTGGAATTACTAGACGTTATTAGATGTCTATAAACCCCCTTTTGGTGGAGATGGTGGGATTATTCCACGCTGTCCTGCGTGGACTTTCTTCGAAAGCGCCGTCGCTACGCTCCCGCGATAAAATTTGTTCCAGACAAATTTTTCGAACCCATACGCGACCTCTCAACCCAGCCACGCCAGACAAAAAAAGGCCACCTTACGGCGGCCTTTTCTTTGTATGGTGGAGATGGTGGGAATCGAACCCACGTCCGTCAGCCCTACACTCATCGGCGACTACATGCTTAGTCTATGCCTTAATTTAACCGTTACCTACACCGATAGACTAGCGTGGTCACTGGCGAGCCTGACTGGTTTTAACTTACTGCGTACAGACGAACTAGGTAAGCGATTTCGTATAAAGTGACCTCCAAAAACCAAGCCTACGACCGAGCCGGGAAGGAGGACTAGCATGCAATTAAGCTGCTAGTGCGTAGTTATCGTCGTTTGCAACTATAACAATTTACAGCTGGATTAACGAGGTGATCTGTTCCTCGACATGCTCCGATGGCTTCGCGACCAGCGTCAAAACCAGTCACCCCCGTGCAGCATCTATTATGGGTGTTGGCAAGCAAAAATCAAGCGGTATTTAGGCACCTACCTTTCGCCAAACTGCTATCGATAGTGGCTACCGTTTAAGGGATCGATTCGGACTCGCCTAGCCGCCGCTAGGAATGATTCATCTTCATCACGCGCCGCTTTTCTCTGTCCCACTCTCGGCGCTTAATGGTTTCGCGTTTATCGTACAATTTTTTACCCTTGCCCAAGGCGATTTTACATTTCACTTTGCCGCGCTTCCAAAATAGGGAAAGCGGCACCATTGCATAACCCTTGCGATCTACCGAGCCCGTTAGATGTAAGATTTCGTTCTTATTCAGCAATAACTTCCGATTGCGGATAGGGTCAGCCACCACGTGAGTGGAGGCTTGAGTCAGCGGAGAGATATGAGCGCCAAATAGAAAAAGCTCGCCATTTTGATTAATCACATAGGCTTCTTTGATTTGTGCGCGCCCTTCCCGCAGGCTTTTAACTTCCCAGCCCAATAACGACAAGCCTGCAACGAACTCTTCCATGATGAAGTAGTCATGCGTGGCCTTTTTATTCCGCGCAATCGTGCTGGAATTCGCCTTAGGTTTTTTCTTTTTCGCCATGGGGTGGAGTATATTTCATACCTTTATAGCGTGACAGCTTGAATTTTCGAGTCGCGCGTTTAATATAAGAGTGAAATGTACAACATCAATCGATCCGCGCTAGTGGCGCATTCAGACGAAAAAATGTTCGACCTCATCAATGATGTCGACAAGTACCAAGACTTTCTGCCTTGGTGCGGAGACTCCAAGGTGCTGGAAGATTCCGAATCTGGCCGTGTGGCATCCGTCACCATCGTATTTAAAGGGGTCAATAAAACCTTTACAACCGATAACCAGCTCACCCCTCATAGCGAAATAAAGCTGGTAATGCTTGATGGACCTTTTAGTAGCCTACAAGGAAGATGGACGTTCAAAGCCCTAGACAAGAATGCCTGCAAGGTTAGCCTCGACCTCGACTTTGATTTTTCCAATAAAATAGTCGGCGCGGTGATCGGGCCAGTTTTTAGAATTATTGCCAATTCTATGCTCGACTCCTTCGTGCAGCGAGCAGACGAACTGTATTCTGAGCAGATATAAGCCACAGCCAGCACATATTAACCCAGGTGGCAAATACCCTGCATTCAGCCACCGTGTACTTGTTCGTAGCAAGACACACAAACGCCGCTGTAGTCGTGCTCCAGCAAGCTTTGTGTAACGCAGTCTACGGGCAAGCACACGGCGGCCCATCGAGAATATCAATAAGTTGGGGGCTTCTGGTGTGTACTGGCTCGGCGTTGGGGCTCTTGGCAAGGGAACGACCATTGCCTGCACACCCCGCCTTGATCCAGCCCACACCAAAAGCCCTGAATGCAGGGTATTTGTCACCTGGGTTAATACAACTATCTTAGTGCGTGAATCTTATGCTTTAATCAGCCTAAGCAATCTTTAGGAGTTCAAGATGAAGCGATTAATCCTGATGCGCCACGCGAAATCTGATTGGAATCAAGGCGGCTTGACCGATTTTGAACGCCCGCTCAATAAGCGCGGGGTTCAAGACGCGAGCAAAATGGGCAAATGGATGTCAGAGAATCTTGAGCTACCTGAATTCATCCTTTGCTCTAGCGCCCGACGCGCAGAACAAACCCTACAGCTGTTATTGCTTGGCTTGCAATCTAATGATGCGGACACAAGCTCGATTGAACAGAAAAGCCTCGATGCCTTATATCTGGCGTCTTTATCAACACTTAAAGACCTTATTCAAGCCAACTTTCGAGACCACGATTCGATAATGTTGATTGCCCATAATCCCGGTATGGACGGCATTCTCCTACACTATTGCCCCGATGCACCGCGCACTTCATCGGGCAAACTGATGAGCACAGCGAATATTGCGGAGATCGAGTTTGATGATTTGCTCAACCCCACGCTCCAAAGTCTAACTCGGCCGAAAGAACTATAGAGAGACCCCAGCATAACTACTGCGCTTGAAAATACGTCGTTAAAAGCTCGCTCAAAATGCTCATTTATACCTATAAACTGCGCTTTTTCGCTCACTTTTGCCTAGTCTTTTCTGCGCTCGCTACGTTATGCTGAGGTCTCATAGATATAGATAAGCTGTTGGGCCAATTGATGCGACCCATGATTCGTCAAAACATCGGCATGTTGTGCGCGATAGGCGCTGCTTTACTGTTTTCGCTCAAACCCATATTGGTAAAATTAATTTACGCCTACGATTTAGGTACTTTGACCGTTTTGGCGTGGCGCATGTTGATTTCAATTCCCATTTATATTGGAATTGGCATGGTGATTTTAAAAAGGCGCTCGATAAACGCCCCTGCCGCGCCTTTTGAGAGAAGATTGATCGTTAAGAGCATGGCCGTGGGATTGCTGGGTTATTACTTGGCTTCTGTGCTCGACCTCCAAGGCTTGCAAACCATTACAACGCAGCTCGAACGACTGATCCTTTACAGCTTTCCGACCTGGGTCGCGATACTGTCTTGGCTGATTTTGAAAACACCCCTTAACAAGCGCGTATTGCTTGCTTTATCGCTGTCATATTTGGGTATCGCCGTCATCTTTGTGAGTGATTGGCAGCAGTTAGGCCAAGGCATTTGGGTCGGCTCCGCTTGGGTCTTGCTCTCCGCCCTGGTCTTTGCTTTATACGTGGTTTTTAGTAAACCCTTGATTGATCAACTCGGCGCAAATGAATTTACCGTCGTTGCCATGCTAAGCAGCAGCACTATCGCACTATTGCATTTCTTTGCCATCGAGCGGGTCGATAGTCTCATAGTGCCATTGCCCGCGTTTTATTTACTTATATTGATGGCGCTGTTTACCACCGTATTCCCTACCTTTTTACTCGCCGCCGCAATTGCTCGAATCGGCCCCACTAGAACCGCCATCGGTGGTACATTCGGCCCCGTCATGACTTCTATTTTTGCCGTCATATTGCTGGATGAATATTTCGGTTGGCCTCAGGTGTTCGGCTTAATCTTTGTGATTTCAGCGATTAGCCTGCTTCAATTTAGGCGCCGAACAACTTGAGTAACTCAGGTCAACCCGACCACAGACAATCTGTTCCGTGCCCCATCTCATTCACATTGGGCATAGGCTTTCCCGTGATTAGTTGCGCGATTTTTTGTAAGCAAACGTTGTCACGGTGAAACAAATGATCAACCGCTTGATCGATTGATGCTTGACCCAATTCGCTGATATTTAGAGAAGTGCTAATATTATTTAGAGACTCCCTCAAGAAAGAGTTTTGTCGTTCATTGCGCAGCACACCTTCATCGATACTTTGAAAAGTCGCGTGATAAAACTCAACGTGTTTGCGCTTGCCAAACTCAGGGAAAAAATCATTCTTCATGGAGTAATCTCGCATTTCCTGAATAACTTCATCGCGATTTCGATCCATCAAAGAATTCACGCTGTCCATAAAATTTGAGTCAATGATGTAATCGGTCAGTCCGCGTGGATTGGGTGTATCGCTACTCACCCCAGATGGCGGCGTATACGCATCAATCAGGATCACAGCCACCCGATCGTAGTCTTTATCATTCTCCCGGATAAATTTGACTGCAGAACTCAATCCAAGGTTATCAAAACTACCGCCGTCGATAATATGCAGATAAGCCTCATCTTTGTTGTCAACATCTACTATGCAAGGCTTTGCTTTTTTATGCGGAAAAGCATAATTTTTCATGGTCATCGAGTTAAACGCCGCTGGAAAGGATGCCGACCCCATCACTGCCCGCGCAAGCTCGTATTCATTGATATCTGAGCACAACTTTTGCCTGAAATCTTGATCTGTAAATGAAAATCCTTTCGCGAAATCTTTGCCAGAACTGGTGGTGGCATTAAGGATTAGATTTGGCCGTGTTGGGTTGATCTCAGCCATGGTGAAATCATGCCCTCGACTGGTCTCATATAGATTGTCCGCAAAAGTCTCCGCCATAATATCGGTTCGATCATAGGCGGTGAGCCAATAGCGCAATATATTGTGCGGTAAAAACCAGCTGCCGAACCACCGCAGCGCAAAGTTTTTCGCCATCGCTTGTTTAACAGACTCAGTTTCCCAAACGGGTCGATTACCTGTTGGGGTTTCGAAATTTTCGTCCTGTTCGCTATCTGCCGACACGGCATAATACGACGCGGCCATCGAGCCACCCGAAATCGAAGAAATCGCATCGACCTCAGACAGCAAATCGATATCAAAATCTTCGAACACCGATTGCAGTTTCAGCATCGCCGATGCAGACCAATACGCCGCGCGACTTCCGCCGCCGGACAAGGCTAGAACGAATAGCGTTTGCCCGCCCGATCGTTGCTGCCATGCCCCTCGATCCTTGTCCAATTCAAAGCTTGCTTTGGTTTGCTGATTTTTATCTTCTGACTCAAGCTGTTTATTGGTAAAGGCCAAAGTATTACAGCCTTGCAGAAAGCCTATCAGAGCGATTAAAGCGAAATATTTTATGAAATTCATCCTGTTCCTCCTTAACTATCCCAAAGTCTAATTATGATAGGTGAATCCTACGCCATTTCTTAGCAAAATCAAAGCGCGCTTTTTTTATCAATCTCAAGCTGTTCTGCCGGCGTAATCGCTTTGTAGCCTCGATAATACGGCCAGCCGAAACCCCAACGAAAGCGACTCGGATACCAAGGCGCACCGCCTATTCTCACGCCTAACCACATTGAATTTGCCAAGGCTTTTCCACCCCCTGATTCAATCACACATTGTTTGAATTGCTCATCCGATAAAGCCCTTGCGGAAGCCACGCCGCCAGCCCAATAAGCTCGATCATGCGACACACAGCACGCTGCCCATTTTTTGGGCGTCCCAGGCGTTCCTTCGAAAAAATAGCTACACTCGTCGCTTACAAATGGCCGTAGATCCGTTGCTAAGATACGCTCCGGTGTCGTGCAAGCACTTAGTAAAATACTTATACCACCCAGTAACAGTCGGTAAATTGGTTCTAGCTTGAGCTTGGTCATTGATATTTTTGCTTATAATTCATAGGCATGTGTATATTATGGGGCAGTTCTATTGAAAAAGAAAACACCTCGGCATCGCTATTAAATAATGCGCGACCTCGCTACAATACCCCGCTTAACAGCCAACGATCAACAAGCCGTGTCAACCAGAACCGCTCGCGTAGAACGTAACACCAACGAAACCCAAATTTCTATTGAGATTAATCTCGATGGAACTGGCCAAGCTAAGTTTGAAACAGGTGTGCCCTTTTTAGATCACATGCTGGATCAAATTGCGCGACATGGTCTGATGGATTTGGACGTTAAAGCCAAGGGCGATTTAGAAATCGACGCCCATCACACGGTTGAAGATATCGGCATCACATTGGGCCAAGCTATCAGCCAAGCCATCGGCGATAAAAAGGGTATCGTTCGATACGGCCACGCCTATGTACCTTTGGACGAGGCATTAAGCCGAGTCGTCATTGATTTTTCTGGACGCCCCCAACTGGTCGAAGATGTCAAATATACCGGCAAAAATATCGGTAGCTTTGAAACTGAACTGGTGCACGAATTCTTTCAAGGATTTTGTAATCACGCCTTGGTGACCCTGCATATTGATAATTTGCGCGGGCACAACTCGCATCATATTGTCGAAACAATATTCAAAGCCTTCGGTCGTGCGCTGCGCATGGCGATTGCAATCGATCCACGTGCTTCTGGCGTTATTCCGTCGACCAAAGGATCCTTGTAAATGAGCATCGTTGTCGTCGATCTGGGCACAGGCAATCTGCGCTCAGTGGCCAAAGCTGTGGAGCACGTTGCGCCAAAGAAAACCGTCCAAATCAGTCATCTGCCCGAAGTCATTCAACAGGCTGAGCGGATAGTCTTACCCGGTCAGGGCGCTATTGGCACGTGGATGAAACAATTGGAGCTAGAGGCTATCCGAGAGGCCGTCTTGGGCGCGTTAAAAAGCAAGCCTGTGCTTGGTATCTGCTTAGGTCTCCAAGCATTGTTTGAATCTAGTTCAGAATATAGCGAAGCTAAATGTCTCAATATAATGCAGGGTAAAGTCGAACACTTTGCGGTGCATTTACCCCTTGAGCAATCTCAATTAAGCATTCCACACATGGGTTGGAACAATGTGATACAAACCCAATCTCACCCTTTGTGGAACGGTATTGAAAACAAGGCAAGATTCTACTTTGTGCACAGCTACTTCGCACGTTGTATTACCGTTGGCGAGGAGGTCGGTCAGTGCAATTATGGTATTCCGTTTACCGCAGCGGCGGCAAACGATAATTTATTTGCGGTGCAATTTCACCCCGAGAAAAGTCAACACGACGGTCTAAAACTCATCGAGAATTTTGTCAACTGGTCGATCTGAGATGTTGCTGATTCCTGCCATAGATTTAATCGACGGACAATGTGTACGCCTACGCCAAGGCGATTATGCGGATAAAACCGTGTTCGACACTAACCCTGTTGCGGTCGCAAGCAAATGGGTCGATGCAGGCGCGCGTCGTTTACATATTGTCGATCTCGATGGCGCTAAAGCGGGTGAGCCGATCAATGCGCATATTGTGCAAGCAATCTGCGAGCGTTTTCCTGAAATACCGATACAAATTGGTGGCGGTATTCGGGACGAAACCACCGCTGAAGCCTATCTCAATGCGGGCGTATCGTATGTGATTATCGGCACAAAAGCCGTCAATGAGCCCGCCTTTATACAACGCCTGTGTCATACCTTTGGCGGAGAACATATTATTGTTGGATTAGATGCCAAGGGCAACCAACTGGCGACCGAAGGCTGGTTAAACATCACGGATATAGGCTTGCTTGACTTGGCCAAGCAGTTTGAACAAGATGGCATTAACTCAATTATTTACACAGACATTAACCGCGATGGAATGATGCAAGGTGCCAACGCCGAAAACACCAACACGCTGGCAGAGTCGGTGGATATTCCGGTGATCGCTGCGGGTGGCGTTCACCAGCTCAGCGATTTAGAACATTTAGCACGTATCACACAATGTAAGCTCGCTGGCGCCATCACAGGACGGGCGATTTACGAGGGTTCCTTGGATTTCACCCAGGGGCAATTGCTGTTGGATACACTGAGTAAGGAAATCGGCTAATGGGACTGGCCAAACGTATTATCCCCTGCTTAGATGTCGACGCTGGCCGCGTGGTTAAAGGGGTTCAGTTTGTTGATATCCGCGATGCGGGTGATCCGGTTGAGGTCGCCAAACGCTATGATGAGCAAGGCGCAGACGAAATAACTTTCTTAGATATTACTGCCAGCTCAGATAATCGTCAGACCATGGTCAAGGTGGTTGAGCAAGTCGCCGATCAAGTTTTCATTCCCCTCACCGTCGGCGGGGGTATTCGTAAACTTGAAGACATTCATCGTATGCTACACGCTGGCGCGGATAAAATAGGCATCAACACCACCGCAGTATTTAATCCAGACTTTATTACCGAGGCCAGCAAACACTTCGGCAATCAATGTATTGTTGCCTCTATTGATGCAAAAACGGTTAGCGCAGAGGGTGAATCACCGCGCTGGGAAATATTCACCCACGGCGGGCGCAAACCGACCGGATTGGATGCCGTCGACTGGGCAAAGAAAATGCAAGACAATGGCGCGGGCGAGATTTTGCTCACCAGCATGGACAAAGACGGCACGCGCAGTGGATTTAATCTTGCGCTCACGCGGGCAGTGAGTGACGCAGTGAGCATCCCCGTGATTGCATCGGGCGGCGTTGGTAACCTCGATCACCTCACAGATGGCGTGCTTAAAGGCGGCGCTGACGCAGTATTGGCTGCGAGCATCTTCCATTTTGGTGATTATACGGTGCAACAAGCCAAAGCGCATATGGCGGCTGCCGGCATTGAAATGAGGATATGACGATGACAAAAAATACGCAGTGGTTGGACGAAATTAAATGGACTCGCGATGGCCTGATCCCTGCCATCGCGCAGGACTATAAAACGGGGCAAGTGCTCATGATGGCTTGGATGAACCGCGAAGCGCTTGAAGCCACCGTCAAAGAAAATCGCGCAATTTACTATTCACGCTCTCGGAAAAAACTCTGGCGTAAAGGCGAAGAGTCAGGCCATGTCCAAACTTTGAAAGAGATTCGCTTAGACTGCGATAACGACGTCATTCTAATGCAAGTGGAACAAATCGGCGGCATCGCCTGCCATACCGGCCGCGAACATTGCTTTTACAAACGCCTAGAAAATGGTCATTGGGTGAGCGTTGAAGCCGTGCTAAAAGACCCGAAAGAAATCTACAAGTAATTGGCCACAGCGTTAGAATACGGGCATGAGTCAACATATACTCGACCTTCTGACCGACGTCATCAAACAGCGTAGCACCCAAGACCCTGCGGATTCTTACGTCGCATCGCTATTTGATAAAGGCCTTGAAGAAATTCAGCAGAAGGTCAATGAAGAATCGTTGGAATCGATTTTGGCGGCACAAAGCGATGATCGACAAGCGCTGGTGTCTGAAGTCGCAGATTTATGGTTTCATACCATGGTCTTGTTGGCCTACAAAAATACTAACGTGGCAGAAGTCTTAAACGAACTAGAGCGTCGATTTGGCGTCTCGGGTATTGAAGAAAAGGCCTCTCGCTCCCAATAGATAGGCAGTGAATAACGAGGAAATTATTAAATTTCCTTTAATATCAAATATTTAAAAAATTAACCAATTCAAAAAGAGGATTAATCATGGGTTTCGGTGGCATTAGCGTTTGGCAACTTTTAATTGTTTTAGTGATCGTCGTGCTTATTTTCGGCACTAAAAAGCTCAAGAACATGGGCGGCGATATTGGCGGCGCAGTCAAAAACTTCAAGTCTGCAATGACAGATGAAGAAAAAGCGGAAGCGGAAGCAGAAGAGAGCAAATCAGACGAGCAGAATAAAGACAGCTAAGTTACTCACTTAAGCTAAGTTTTTAAAATGATCGACGTAGGCTTTTGGGAAATCGCCATGATAGGCGTGCTGGCGCTGATTATTCTCGGCCCCGAACGCCTACCGAAAGTCGCGCGCACCGCCGGACATTGGATGGGCAAAGCACGCAGTATGATACGTGATGTTAAAGCGGATCTTAAATCTGAAATGAATGAGGCGGAGTTAGGCGAGCTAAAGAGCATAGGCGAGGAATTGCGCGCGGCGGGTAATACGTTTAAATCGCAAGTTGAATCCACCAGCCAAGCCGCGCAGGAAAAAGCCAGTGCAATGGACAGCGCGATTAATGACGCACTGAATAAACCCATGAGCACAGCCAAAAAATCAGATGCTGTCGCGCCAGCCAAACATAAAACGGCTAAGAAGAAAGCCAGCAGGAACAAGGCAGGCCAGAAAAAAACGAGCCGTAATTTATCGCCGGAAAATGCGGCTAAAAAGCCTGCCCGCAAGAAAAAAGTCACAAAGAAGAAAACTTCTCAGCTAAAAAAGACGACCTAAATGGAAGAAGGCTCACTCATTTCCCACTTGCTCGAGTTACGCAATCGCTTGCTGCGCTCGGTCATCGCATTGCTGATCGTTTTTATTCCTTTCGCATTTATCGCCAATGAGTTATATGAGTTTTTGGCCAAGCCATTGATGGAGCAATTGCCGCAAGGCACAACCATGATTGCAACCGAGCCGCACGCGCCGTTCTTTGTCCCTTTTAAATTTGCCTTCGCCGTCGCCTTTGCAGTGACCATCCCCTACTTGCTATATCAAATGTGGGCATTTGTTGCACCGGGACTCTATCGACACGAAAAGCGCATGGTCTTTCCATTATTAATCTCGAGCAGCGCATTATTTTATCTTGGTATCGCCTTTTCATATTTCGTGGTATTTCCACTGATATTTAAGTTTTTCACCGGCAGTGCGCCCGAAGGTGTTGCCGTCATGACAGACATTAATTCCTATTTGAGCTTTGTGTTAAAGCTGTTCTTTGCCTTCGGTGTCGCATTTGAAGTACCGATCGCAACGATACTACTGGTAAAAATGGGCATTACGACTCCCGACGCACTTGCTGAAAAACGGCCTTATATCATCATTTCAGCCTTCATTGTCGGCATGCTGTTAACACCCCCTGATATCTTCTCACAAACCATGCTGGCGATTCCTGTATGGATACTGTTTGAGTTAGGGCTCTTGGCATCACGGAAGTTCATCAAGCCCTCACCCCAGGAAGATATTGACGATGATAGTTTTGATATGGACGCAGAATTTGAAGCGGCCGAGAACGAATTGAACGTCTTGGACGCGCCGCCTACCACCCAGATAGACAAGTAGTTCGACAAATGAACTAAAGGGATAGGGGATAGTCAGACAGGCCATGATAATGAAAACTCACCCTTCTCTACGCCTTGCTTTTAGCCTGATTTTTTCCTTTTTTAACTTACAAGTATCCGCGCAGGCCGAACTTCAAGCAGACCCCGATCTTCAAGTATTTGAAAATCAATTGAGCGAACACCCTTCGCCCTACCTCGCGCTGCATGGTAGCGATCCGGTGGCCTGGCAAGATTGGGGGCCGGAGGTACTAGAACGCGCCAAGCGCGAAAACAAGCTCATTCTGCTCTCTAGTGGATATTTTTCTTGCCACTGGTGTCACGTGATGCAGCGTGAGAGTTACAAAAACGAAGCCGTGGCGACGATCTTAAATAGCGCATATATCCCCGTTAAAATTGATCGCGAACTTGAGCCCGCTTTGGATAAGCGTCTAATGGGATTCGCGCAATCCACCCTCAAGCGCGGGGGCTGGCCACTCAATGTTTTTATGTCCCCCGATGGCCTGCCCGTGTACGCTGTCCTTTACCAGCCACAAGCGCAATTTCTCGGTCTACTCAATCGTTTAACGGGCCTTTGGCAACAACAAAGTGAACGTATACGCTCGCTCGCCCTCGCTGAAAAAATTCCTGTCAGCTTCCCCGATACGCCACCGACACTTGAAACTGCGATGATTGGCGAATTACGCGATCTTGGAATCGAAAAAATCCTACAGCGCGCAGATGAGCTAGAAGGCGGTTTCGGCCAAAGTAATAAATTCCCATCGGTACCACAGCTAGATTTTCTACTCGAATCTCTGGCGAATGCTAAAGATAAAGCAGCGGTCACCGAGTTCCTTCAAACCACGCTGGATGCCATGGCAGATCAGGGCATGCGTGATCACCTGTCTGGCGGATTTTTCCGCTACGTCGTCGATCCAAGTTGGGAAATACCGCATTTTGAGAAAATGCTCTATGACAACGCCAACCTCGCCCATTTATACCTTAAAGCGGGCGAAAAGCTGAATACACCGAAGTACACCGCAGTCGCGCGTGACACCCTAGATTTTATGATCTCACACATGTCCAGCGACAATGGCGCACTGGTCGCATCATTTTCCGCGGTCGACGATAATGATATTGAAGGAGGTTACTATCTTTGGCAAACCGAGCAGCTTAAAGCAGCCCTTAGCAGCGAAGAATATCGTGTGTTTTCTACGCGTTGGAACACCACTCGCCCCGCTGATTTAGAAGAAGGTAATCATTTACGCGATGCGAAACCGATTCAGGCGCTTGCAACGGAACTGGGGTTAGCACCAGCGGAAATTTCTAGCCTTTTGATAGCTGCCAGAGACAAGCTTTCGCTTATGCGTCAGCAGCGCGTGCTACCGACTGATGACAAACTGATCGCCGGATGGAATGCGCAGGCGCTTTCGGCCTTTTCTGTCGCCGTATCCACACTAGATGAGCCACTTTATCGCGCACAAGCACAGAAAATACGAAACTTTTTAGTCGACACATTATGGCAGGACGGTCGCCTAAGGCGCAGCCTTGCCAAAGGCAAATTGCTGGGCAGTGCTGCCATCGAAGACTATGCCTATGTTGCACAAGGCTTATATGACTGGGCGCAGTTGGCTGGCAATGAAGACGATTTTTCGCTGGTAGAGGCGGTATTGAGCGCTGCCTGGGATAAATTCCACCAAAACAATGCTTGGTCCTACGCCGATACTTCAATTCTACCGCCCGCAGACGGCGAAGAAATTTTGTCGGAAGACGCGAGTGCTTCGCCTTCCGCGGTGATTATTCGCACGACGATTGCCTTACATAATAGCGGTAAATTGAAAAAACCCGAGCTCTATAAGCGCGCACTGTCCGCACTGAATCGCGGTGACACCCGCCTACGGGGTAGCCCGTTTTGGTACGCCACTCAGATAGCTGCCATGCAAATTGTTCGGCCTTAGCTTCACATAAATAGCTTAATCTCTTTGGCAAATTGAAGTACCCACTGAGCGCTTGGTGCAGACAAGGTGTTGAGGTAGACTAGCGCCTTTGATTTTTGTCATTCTTGTCCATGCGCACCTCCAAGCTGCTACTTGCCACCCTAAAAGAAACCCCTTCCGATGCGGAAGTGATCAGCCACCAGCTGATGTTACGCGCGGGGATGATTCGGCGCGTGGCATCGGGTATTTACACTTGGCTGCCAATGGGTCTCCGCGTGTTACGCAAGGTAGAGAACATCGTCCGTGAGGAAATGAATGCCGCTGGCGCGCAAGAAGTCTCAATGCCGGTGGTACAACCTGCTGAACTATGGAAGGAATCAGGGCGCTGGGAGCAATATGGCCCCGAGTTACTGCGATTAAATGACCGCCATGACAGAGCATTCTGCCTCGGCCCCACGCACGAGGAGGTCATCACTCAAATAGCAAAAAATGAAATCCGTAGCTATAAAGAATTGCCGCAGAACATCTATCAGATTCAGACAAAATTTCGCGATGAAGTTCGCCCTAGGTTCGGCGTTATGCGCGCACGCGAATTTATCATGAAGGATGCCTACTCCTTCCATAGCACACGCGAATCGCTGCAAAGTACCTACCAAACAATGCATGAAACCTACACACGGATATTTGACCGAATCGGCTTTGACTACCGACCTGTGCGTGCCGACTCCGGCAGTATTGGTGGAGACTCCTCGCACGAATTTCATGTTTTAGCCGATTCGGGTGAAGACGATATTGCTTTTTCAACAGAATCAGACTACGCCGCCAATGTCGAAATGGCCGAGGCGATTCCAGACATCAGCCAACGCGCAGCCCCGAGCGAAGATTTAAGGCTGGTCGAGACTCCCGATACGAAAACCATTGCTGCATTGGTCGATAACTTTAAATTACCCATCAAGAAAACAATCAAGACCCTGATTGTCAAAGCATCAGAAGATATTGAAGCAGATTTAGTGGCTTTGTTAGTCCGCGGTGATCGCGATCTCAATGAAGTTAAAGCAGCTAAATTATCTCAAGTCGCCACGCCGCTAACGTTCGCAACTGAGGATGAAATACGCGCAGCGGTTGGCGCGGGGCCGGGGTCTCTTGGAGTGATAAACATGCCGCTGCCCATCGTGGCAGACCGTGAAGTCGCGATGATGAGCGATTTTGGTGCCGGCGCCAATATCGACGACAAACACTATTTTGGCATCAACTGGGATCGCGATACTGAAGAACCCGAGGTCGCCGACTTGCGCAATGTCGTTGAAGGCGATGCCAGCCCTGACGGTAAAGGCACCCTCGAAATCAAGCGCGGGATTGAGGTTGGGCATATCTTCCAATTGGGCACTAAATACAGCGAAGCGATGAATGCAACGGTGCTCGATAAGCAAGGCAAAGCCTGCCGCTTAGAAATGGGTTGTTACGGCATCGGTATTACTCGAATTGTCGCCGCCGCAATCGAGCAAAACCATGATGATCGCGGGATTATTTGGCCTCAATCCATCGCGCCATTTCAAGTCGCCATCGTCGCCATTGGCTACGCAAAATCTGCGGCAGTCAAAGCCAAGGCGGACGCATTATACGAATCCTTAAGCCATGTGGGCATCGATGTGCTGTTGGATGATCGAAAAGAGCGCCCCGGCGTGATGTTTGCCGACATGGAATTGATCGGTATCCCGCATCGTCTGACGGTCGGTGATCGTGCGCTTGAGCGTGGCCATATTGAATATCAGCGTCGTTCGGATGGCCATCAAGAAGACCTAAAAACCGACTCAGCAACAGCCTTTATACTCGACGCCATAAATCATTAAATTTCAATAGCTTGAATAAGCTGGCTGTCCACACAAACAGCTAAACACTTCCTATTCACCCTGAAGAAAGGAACGCTGCCGTACAGTACGCCACGTATCCTCAAACTTGTTCTTTAGGAGTGTGTTATGAAAAAAATTATCGCTACAACAGCGCTTGCCATTGCTTTGTTACAAACCAGCGCGTGCACATTGAGCCGCGAAGAATCCGGCGCTTTGATGGGCGCAGTCGTTGGTGGTGTGGTTGGAAATCAAATCGGTGGCGGACACGGTAAAGATATCGCCACCGCGGTTGGTTTTTTAGCAGGCGCAGCGGCAGGATCTAATATCGGAAAATCACTGGATCAGCTCGATCGCGCAAATGCCCAACGCGCCTTGGAAAGCAATAAGAGCCATGAAACGTCCGTCTGGGTTAACCCTGATAGTGGCAACGAATATAGCGTCACCCCGACTAAAACTTATCAAACAGCCAAGGGTCGTTACTGCCGCGAGTATCAAACGACTGTTACGGTGGGGGGCAGCCCTAAAAGCGGTTACGGCAAAGCTTGTCGACAGCCTGATGGCAACTGGGAAATTATGTAAGTAATCTTAAAGATGAACCCAATTAGAGCGGCTTAGACAGCCGCTTTTTTTTGTGCCCTAAACTTGGCCTACCCTCTGACAGCACCTAATTAAGTGCTAGCGCAAAAAATTTAGACGCCCTTGTTATATTTCATTTAAATTCAGGCGAGAACTAACAGCGCTTCATCGCGCACTTTATTAAGCCATCATCAGCACGCTAAACACATGAAATTATCTCAACTTGCCGAAAACATCAGTACCTCACCTATATTGACCATCGCTGCAGAAATTAACGCTAAAAAGGCCGCGGGTGAAGCCATTTATAACTTAACAGTCGGCGACTTTGACCCGACTATTTTTCCGATACCCCTGACTTTAAACAAGGGGATTATTCACGCCTACGAAAACAATCAAACCAATTATCCCGGCGCCTTCGGCTTGGATGGCTTGCGCGAAGCGGTTGCGGAAACACTCAATCGAAAGTTTGGCGTCAAGCACACTGCCGAGGATATTCAAATTGCCAGTGGCTCGCGGCCGCTCATATATGCTTGTTATAAAGTGATTGTGGATGAAGGGGATAAAGTCGTCTTCCCCGCGCCGTCGTGGAATAACGATTACTATACCCAGCTCACCGGCACCCAAGCGGTGGTCGTCGAGACCGTGCCAGAAAATGATTTCATGCCGACTGCGGATCAATTACGCCCACACCTAAAAGACGCAAGCCTGCTTGCATTATGTTCGCCGCAAAACCCAACAGGAACTATCTTTACATTGGCAAAGCTTAAGGAAATATGTGACATGGTTGTCGAGGAGAATCAGCGCCGCTCGGCAGACCAAAAACCTTTATACGTCATGTTTGATCAGGTGTATAGCTTGCTCACTTTCGGTGCAGCCGAATTCCATCACCCGCTGGCGATCTGTCCGGAACTTGAAAATTACGCCATCTTTATTGATGGTATGTCTAAGTCATTTGCCGGCACCGGTATTCGAGTAGGCTGGGCGACTGCACCCGCGCATGTATTGCCAAAAATGCGCGCTTTCATCGCCCATATCGGCGCTTGGGCGCCCAAGCCCGAACAAGTCGCAGCGGGAGAATTTTTGCGTGATACCGAAGCCGTCGACGATTATCTAGAACAATTTCGTCGCGAATTAAAAAACCGTTTGCAAGCCTTTTATGATGGTTTTATAGCGCTTAAAACAGACGGATATCCTGTCAATGCGATTGCGCCACAAGCCGCTATTTACCTGACCGTTCGAATTGATTTAGTCGGTAAACGTACGCCGAACGGCACTGTATTATCCAACACTAAGGACGTGCATCAATATCTATTAAATGAAGTTAAAATAGGCATACTGCCCTTCTCTTGGTTCGGCGCAGAGCGTTATGGAGATTGGTTCAGGATATCCGTCGGCACCTGTCATCAATCTGAAGTGAGCGAAATCCTTCAAGCACTAGAAAAAGGCATGGCAGCCCTGCAATAAGATTGGCTGTCCAAATGACCTGATGGGATACAGTTCTACCTATTTCCTTTTTTCTGCTTTAGTGTAAACGATGCCACGTTCTCTCTTACCGACCGCAATAACATAAACGACCACTGCTTGATCACTAACCTCATACACCAAACGATAACCGACTGAACGAAGCTTAATTTTATATACATTTTTAAAGCCACGTAATTGACTGGCTTTAATACGTGGGTTTTGTAATCTTTCTTTTAACTTTTTCTTAAATTGTTTTTGGATGGGTGGTGCTAGTTTTTTCCATTCCTTTAAAGCACTCGGTAGAAATTTAAGTTTATAAGGCATCAATATCCATTTCGATTGCTTTTCCTTTCTCACTGGCACGGTCAGCAACTATTTGAGCAAGTTCCGAGTCTTCTAGCTTGTCCATCAGCCATTCATACGTTTCCGCTGGGATCAAGTAGGCAGCAGGAACATTATGATTGAGAATAGCGATTGGAGCACCTTCGGCTTCATTGAGTAAAGCCGTCGGATTTTTCTTTAATTCTGAAATACTTGCAGAGCAGCTTGAAAGAATCTGTTTCATAATGGCAGCAACCTGTTTATTAAGACTTATATAATGGTCTTAATATAGGTCATTATTTAACGCTTTGCAAGCGGTGACGTAATAAGTTCAGTGTGCCTTTGGCGATTTTTTCGCTCCCTATTGGGCAGGACTAAACTTCATAGGCTTGTGCTGCTTTAACGCGTAACCTCCCAAGGAACCGTTGTGCCTGATGGAACGGCGTTTTCGCGTTTCCACTGATCGATGTGCTTGATACGCGTATCGAACTCAGGGTGCGAGGCGAAATAATGATTCACGCTTGAATCTCCGAGATCGCTAATCTTAAGCGCCTCGAAGAATTCAGCTGCGCCATCGATATGCCCGTAATGACATTTCAGAATTTCCAGCGCGGTTTGATCCGCTTCTGACTCACGTTTTTGAGAAAAACGTGCCGTATTAAGCTGGATGCTTGGCGTGAGTAAACGCGACAAACTCGAACTGGGACCGGTCAAAACCGAAGACAGGCTGAGTAAGACTATGCCCCGTCCTATCCCCTTGAGGTGATCCCGATTGATAAAGTGTCCCAGCTCATGTGCCAATACAAATGCCAAGCCATTCTCTGATTGGACGTAATCGAATAAGCCGTCAAACACCAACATCTGACTGCCCGGCAAAGCCACTGCATTGGGAGATTCGCTACCGAGTGTCGAGACAGAAATCGGCACGGGTAACTCAGAACACTGCCGCAAGGCGTCGACCAAGCTTTGTAGCCTCGGGTTCGTCGCTTGGATATCTCCGCCTATCACGGCGCCCCACTCAACAGGCAATTTTTCGAACAACTTGGCTTCATCTTCATAGGGCAGATAATCAACCGCTTTATCGATCGCCAAGCCCAGCGCCCAATAGGCCAGAGATAACAGCAGCAAGACGCCCAACAACAGGCTTAGAAATTCTTTTACAGGTGATTCGTGACTGACATTATCGTTATGCTCGGGCAGACCCGGCCGATAATCAGCCACCGCGCTAAGTCCTCGAAGAACGATATAAAGCCGTTGCGTAAGCCAAGACCTCAACCGAGCCGATGCTGCTACCACTGCCCTTAGAAATCGAAGACGTTTCAATACGCAAATTGATAACTTCATCCGCATCTGCGCAGCTTTCTTTCAGGCGTAAAACCGCTTCACGACGGGCTCGATCTACTAGCGTTTCGTAGGCCTGAATCGATCCGCCAAAAATATTCCTTAAGCCCGCTAACATTCTCTTGAAGTAATCCACCGAAATGACCACATTGCCGGTAACCAATTGCGCCCGCGAGAAATTATGATCCGCACTAATTGGAAATTTACTGCTGGTCGACGGTAGTGCGGCAAGACCTTGTTCGCGGCGTATGATCGAGCGATAATGTCTACGCTCATTAAGCTTGCCGAATACATAGCCCAGCGATAATAGGCCAAGAAGAATATATAAGTCGAACATGAAACTAAGCGAGCGTAACGGCTGTGCCGTAGACATAAATTTCAGAGGCCCCCGCAGCAATTGAAGACGTTGAAAATCGAACGTTTACGACCGCATCCGCGCCGAGCTGCTCCGCTTGCTTGATCATCCTTTGCGTTGCTTGAGTACGCGATTCACCCAATAACTCCGTATAACTTTCCAACTCGCCGCCGACGATATTTTTAAGACCCGCCAAGAAATCCCGCCCAAAATGCTTGGCGCGTACCGTGCTGCCGGACACCACGCCCAAACACGCCTTTATGTCTTTACCTGGAATTGTTTCCGTGTTGGTGAGTTCCATATCATCGGTTCTTGAGTTTTAGGTCGATCAGTTTAGCACAGCCCGTCGTTTGACTATCGCAGTATTGTCGACGCGTCTATTATTGCTGTGCAGACAAGCCGCTTCACAGCCCTTGCTTGTTCAACCAGTTAGACACAACAGTTAATAGCTCGTCTTCCATTCCTTCAAAAAAATGTCCTGCTTCTGCGACGACTTGTTGTTGATAATTCGCATTATGTTGGGCTGCTCCAGCGCGACTTTTCGCCGAGGCCAATACACCTTCTAGGTCTTGCTCGCCGTATAAATCTAACATGGGTAAATTTATTTTACGGATAAATCCCTCATTGCCGCTATTCATCCCAATGCCAATATAAGCGGCGATGTCTGCCTGCTTGTTGGCCGCCTCGGCTAAATAGTAATTCGTCATGCGCGATCCCATGCTGTGCGCAATCAAGACAATTTTCTCAGCGCCATTTTGTTTGAGGTGTGCCGCCGCAGCATCTATTCTGCCGGGTACTTCGGGTAGTAATTTTTGATACTCCACACCATCGACATCATTGCCAAGGATCGGCATCTGAATGGACAGTGTGTTCCAACCTTGCTCGGCAAGTACAACCCGAATCGGATTCACCACTTGCGGCCAATCCGGATGAACACCTAAGCCATGAATCACAACAACACCCGTCGATTTCGGTTCTTCCGCCTCAATTGCTAGAGATAAAAAGTCCTGAACCCCATCATTGAGATACAGTGGTTCACCGTCGAATAAATCACCAATCACTTGATCCGCCCAGCGTTTCTCCTTTTCCAAATCAGAAGCAATAGCGGCGCTTTCGCCTGCAACAATAGCCAAAAAAAACAGAGGAATTAATTTTTTAAGCATGGTTCTCTCCGGTGTTTAAGTGTGCTTGAAGTCATTTAATTTAGCGTAATCATTCTATATTTAAGTCTCCGTGCGCAGTTTAGCACAGGCTAATTAGCGAAATAATTTTCTCACAAAAATGAGAAATACATTTAGCGCACTGTCGATAATGCGAGTAAAGACGCCAACTGACCCTTGGTGTCTGCCCAACGGTTTACGGCCTGATCCATATCGATCCACTCGAATAAGGCGTGCCTACCGGGTGCTAACTGCGCTATTCTGGGTAAGTCTGCGTGACAAATCGTGGCAATTTTAGGATAGCCCCCAGTGGTTTGATGATCCGCCATCAATATAAAGGGTTCACCATTGCCCGGCACTTGAATTGCACCCATCGTCACGCCATCAGATAAAATATCATGGCCGACTTCGGAATGTAACTTCATCCCTGCAAGGCGATACGCCATACGGTCAAAGCGTGGGGATATCGTAAATGGCTCAGCCACCAAACGCTGCTGCGTCTGTTTTGAAAAATCCTCAGTTTGCGCGGCTGCTAATAGCCCAATTGCAGCGCCTTCGTAGGCTAGATAAGGATCAAAGTATGCTTGAGAATGCGGTAGAATTTTATCGGATGCCTTAAGCTGAATCACAGACGCTTCAACCAAGCTAAGCGCCGTCATACCGCTGGCACTATTTTCAGATTGCGAGCCCAGTAGGCTTGGCGTATCAATTAGGCCTTGTACACCGATATACCCCCACATTGCGTCGCGCTTGGGCACCAGTTCTAAGGTCTGACCGGACTTAAGCATAAACCGCGATAGGTTTGCCTGCGGTTTATCTCCGATATAAACTTCAAATCTGGGCGCTGCGACACTCATTTGTAAGTCGCCAGCACTGAGGCTGAGTGCGATTCCAGCTGGCCCGACTTCGATTGCGGTCGAACTGGCAGATTTTTCTAGCATACGATTCGCCATGCTGTGGCGCGCCCAGTCCATTGGGCCAGCCGGTGAGATCCCTCTGCGCGAAAAACCTAAACGCCCAGCATCTTGCAAAGACACCCCTGCCGGTGCGCGTTTGATCAGTAATTTAGGCATCGTGAGTCAAATCAACTTTGAGCAGCCCTTGCAGTTCATCTGAGTTTTTTGCGTTGTTCGCCCGCATTCGAGAAAACTGCACTGTATCGATTGCGTACATATGTATGCGATCACCGATTTCAAAGGGCAGCATTGGCTCGCGTTCAAGATTAAACAGGGTGATCGGTGTTCGCCCGACCACATACCACCCCGTGGGCATCGACACAGACGATAGGCTGGCTAAACCGCCGCCGATCATTAAGGAATTTTCAGGCATCGGCGCACGCGGTGTCTGACGCCTCGGAATAGCTAGGCTGGCGTCCAATCCACCAAGATAACTAAACCCCGGCGCAAAACCGACCATATATAAAGTCAGCGGCGCGGCAACCAACCGATTAATGATGTCCGGCTGCGCAATACTGAGCTGATCAGACACCTCGGCCAAATCTTCAGCACTCGGCCCTTCAAAACAGACCGCTAATTGCCAATCCTTGCTACTTAACTTTATCGGCGCCAATGAAACCGTTGATAAGGCCTCTAGCAGTGCATTGTGCGAAATCTGAAATGGATCAAAGCGTAGCAATAATGAACGTAATGTCGGTAATACCTCGATTATCGAGTGCAAGTCAGATCGCGCCAATGCCGCATCGACCTGAAGCACCCTTTGGTGGGTTTTTGCAGATAAAGTGTTATCAAACTCTATCAGCAAGGTGCTTTCGCTGGTAAAGCGTAATAATGCAGATTCAAACACTGATGATCTATGCCGAAAATGCGCGAATCATAAAACCAGCGGCATTCAATTCGTCGCGGCAACGCTGCGCAATAATCACCGCGTTCGGAGTGTCACCGTGCACGCAAATGCTCTGTACATCGCAAGCGATGTATTCACCGTCGAGACGAGGCAGCCCTTTACCCATTGCCATATCAACGCAGCGGGCAGCTGCCAAGGTAGGATCATCGATCACGGCGCCCGAAATAGATCTTGAAACGAGCTGTCCTTGCTCATCATAAGCGCGATCTGCGAAGCCTTCTGCTATCGTGCATAAGCCCGCGCGTACCCCAGCAGCTTGCTGTTCAGACCCCGCAATCGCAAGGAATATCAGCCCAGAATCAACCGCCTTCACCGCTCTTGCGATAGCGTTTGCAATATCGGCATCTTCGGCAGCCATATTCGCCAAGGCACCGTGCGCCTTAACATGGTCTAGATGGGTGCCTTGCTGTGCTGCGATACTCGCCAATGTTTCGATTTGTTCGATCACCAATTGCTTAATTTCGTGCACACTGAGCAGCAGCCTTCGCCTACCAAAATTTTCCTTATCGACAAAAGAGGGGTGCGCGCCAATCCCCAATTGATGCTGCTTTGCAAGCACAAGCGTATCGCGCATTGTTGTCGCATCTCCGGCGTGACCGCCGCAGGCAATATTGGCGGACGAGACAATCCTGAACATCGCCGCGTCATCGCTCATCAAGCATTCGACACTGCTCTCACCGGCATCACAGTTAAGATCGATAGTCCGCATTAAGTGTCCTCAGCTTGAATCATCATACGCAATTGAGTTTGCCTGACTCTAACGAAAAATATCATGTTTTTTCCGACGAGCCTTTATTTTATGCCGATGAATGGCTGTCCATCAGCAATTGTATTTTGATCAATAAGCCTGTGGATAACTTTGTGGATAAAGTTGCCACACTATCTTCGTCGATTTTCAGCTATTGAAGGAAACACTAATATTATAAATAGAAATGTTGTTTTAACTATTACTTTCAACTAGTTATACAGTCATTATTGCGCGCATTTTTAACTAAATGCGCCAACGGACGTGTCAACAGTTATTTTGGAATTGTTGATAAATATTTTTCATATATAAGGTTTTGATTATTCATCGCTGTGCGAAAATTAGTGTATGATCGCGCAAATTCTACGCTTCAAGCCTAAACCAATGTTAGATAATGCCAGCTTCCTTCGTGTTCTGGGAGCAATAATCTACGATACCCTCATCGTCTTTGCCATCGTCTTTGTCGCTGCGCAATGGTTCCCTTTAATTCCAGAGACTCTACAGGCCGAGCTGGGCGTAAGGATGCTCAAACAAGTCTACGTGCTGAGTATTTGTTTTTTTTACTTCGCCTATAGCTGGCGGCGAGGCGGTCAAACAATCGGAATGAAATCGTGGCGAGTTAAAATAATTCAGGCAAATCAAACCACATCAATACCCAGCTGGAAGCAATGCATTGTTCGGTTTGGCATTGCGATAGTTTCTTGGGGCGCTGCGGGTTTAGGCTTTTTGTGGATGCTGCTTATCCCGGCACATTTAAGCTGGCATGATATGGCTTCGCACACACGATTAATTGTGGTTGCCAAAGCCAATATGGCGAGCTAAATATCTCTAGAGAACGGGCTGATTCTCGCGTTTTCGAGCCATCAATAAGTAAAAGATTAAAGCAGCTGCGATAAATGTAAAGGGCAAGGAAATAATGTTGGTCCTTTCCCAACCAAACTCAGCATATAAGATTCCAGAGCCCATCGCGGCGATCGCCGACACGGAGTAAACCAAGGTATCGTTTATACCCTGAACGCGCCCTTTTTCAGCAGGTTTCCACGCCTCTTGCAACAAAGTGGTCGCGCCGATAAAGGTAAAATTCCAGCCTACTCCCAGCAAGACGAGGGCAAACCAATATACCGTCATCGTCTGGGTCTGCATATTCAGGGCAACCACGCAGAGATAGGCCAAGGTACCCATCAACATGATTTGTAATACGCCGAAGCGCTCAATTAAAAAACCCGTAAAGAAAGACGGCGCAAACATTCCCACTAGATGCCATTGGATAATAAATGCGGTTTGACCAAACACAAAGCCATGCCCTTTCATTGCCAGCGGCGTCGCCGTCATCAGTAGGGTCATCACGCCATACGCCACCATCGCGCTCACCACCGCAACGATAAACACCGGCTGAGAGATGATTTCCTTGAGCCTACGCTGTTGGCCGGAGACTTCTTCTTCCGTGGGCATCGGCAGCTTCATTTTCCAGACCAAGACCAACATGATGAGGCCAATTGGGATACTGAACAACATGGTGATCAAAAAAGGATGCTCAATGTCCATCATCTGGGTTTGTGCCGCCAAATTAGGCCCTAAGAAGGCTGCGAGTAAACCGCCTGCCAACACCCATGAAATTGCTTTTGAGGCATATTTTGCTGGCGCCACATCGACTGCCGCAAACCTAAAAAACTGGAAAAATCCTGCCGCCACACCAATGCCCATCAGGCTTGCAATAAATCCCACAAAACTCTCTACATATATTGCCAGCGCAGCGCCCGCCCCCGATAGCATTAATATGATCGCCGCCAATACGAAGCCAAAACGACGCCCCCTGCGTTGCATTAATAACGAAGCGGGTAAGGTCGCGAGCATGGTAAATAAAAATAGCCCACTCAAGGGCAGCGTCGCCCACTTGGGATCTGGTGCAATCGATTCTCCTACCAAACTGCCCGCCGCTAACAGCGCTGAAGCTATCGTCATACCCAGCGCCTGACAGAGCGCAAGCAGGATAAGATTTCTTTTCATGCTTTAGGGCGGGGGCATGCTCTAGGACTAGGCAACGCTTTGCGGCTGGGGGCGGCTAAAAGTAAGCTGCGTGTTATCTGACAAGGCGGCGTCAAATCGATAGTTCTCCAAATCAAATTCGTTGAGTTGCTTACGTTGTTCAACTTTATTTTGTATGACCCAATTGGCCATGAGCCCTCGCGCCCGCTTGGCAAAAATCGCGATGATGCGCGTCTCGCCGTCTTTGGTCTCTTTAAAATTAATGTTGATTAAATCACCTTTGAGCTGTTTTGGTTTGAGCGATTTAAAGTATTCCTTCGAAGCGAGATTGACGAGTACTGGATCGGTCTGTTTGAGCAAATCCTCGTTGAGTAATTCAGTGATTCGCTCACCCCAAAATTGATACAAATCTTTACCCCTAGGATTGACTAATTTGGTTTTCATTTCCAATCGATAGGCTTGAATCAAATCCAAGGGCCGAAGATAGCCATACAAACCCGATAACACCCGAACATGCGCCTGCGCGAATTGTATTTCCTTCTCTGAATAATTTTCCAGCGTAAAGGCTTTATACACATCACCTTTAAAGGCATATAAAGCTTGCTTGGCATTCTTAAGCGTGAAGGGTGTCTGGAAAGACCCAAAGCGCGCCACATTTAGGCTGGCAATTTTCTCACTGACGCGCATTAAGTCGCGAATAGCATCGGTATCGTAAGGTTTGATCGCATCAATCAATATTTGAGACTGATCGAGCTGTTGAGGCTGAGTAAAAGTCGATGTCGGCGCTACCGATTCGAAGTCTTGCCCCTTGGATGGGGAGAGAGTAATAATCATAATATTCAGTTGATCGCATCAATTCTGATGCCCTATATCAGTGAGAGAATGGTATCATTCTCGCTTGCACAATCCAATCAAAGTTTGAGCGTAAACCCTTATATTCGCTTAAATACTTTAAGGATATTATTCGTGACCACCCTCAATATTTAGCCATGCGCCCCAGCCAACTCAGCACAATACTGGACACAGAATTCTTAAGCGCTCAGCACCGCCATCACACCCCTGTCATGCTCTGGGGGCCGCCCGGCGTGGGCAAGTCGCAGCTGGTTCATCAAATTGGTGAACGCCACAAAGTAGAAGTCGTCGATATTCGCTTGTCGCAAATGGAACCCAGCGATTTACGCGGCATTCCTTTTAAAAACGGTGACGTTGTTGATTGGGCGATCCCCTCGATGCTGCCGAATGAAAAGCGTCATGGCAAAACCGGTATTTTGTTCTTGGATGAAATCACCTCAGCAGTGCCAAGCGTATCAGCTGCGGCTTATCAGCTCATACTCGACCGTAAACTGGGCGATTATGAAGTCCCCAGGGGCTGGGCCATATTTTCTGCCGGGAATCGTCAGGGCGACCGAGGCGTGACTTATACCATGCCAGCGCCATTGGCGAATCGCTTCTCGCATTATGACGTCGATATCAACCTCGATGATTGGGTCGCCTGGGCCTATCAACACCAAATTGACGAACGCGTGATTGGATTCTTACGTTATCGTCCAGAATTGCTATTCGATTTTGACCCCGCGCAAAACCCGATGGCTTTCCCCTCGCCTCGCTCGTGGGAGTTTGCGCACCGTGCCTTGCACAAATTTGACCCCCTGCCCAAGCTGCTTTCGGGTGCGTTGCAGGCTTGTGTCGGCCACGCGGCAGGCATTGAATTGAACGCCTTTGTTGATAGCTTGGATAAACTGCCTGATTTAGACGCCATCTTGGCGGGCGAACAGATCAAACCGCCTAAAGAAATCGATCTACAGTATGCGTTGGCATCGGCCTTAGTGGGGCGCGCGATTGCTGCTCAAGATAAGAAAGATAGCGAAAAAACCTTGGGCCGAATACTTAATTACGCGAATAGTTTTGGCCAAAAAGAAATGGGCGTGATGCTGGTATCCGATATGCTTCGGGCGATTGGTGATGACGTATTCGCAGTGCCTGAGTTCGCTGCATGGGCGAGTTCCATTGGCGATATTATGCTGTACGAATAAACCCGCCCTGCTTCATGATAAACCCTCAGTTGATGGATATTAAAGACAAGATATCCTCCGCTCGAACCAAACTGATACTCGACAAACCCTTTCTCGGCGCGCTGGTTCTAAGATTAGAGCTGCAAGAAGCGGACCCCGCATGGTGTCCAACCACCGGCACGGATGCGATCAAGTTTTATTATAACGAAGCGTATATCCATCACCTCAAAACTCGAGAGCTTGAGTTCGTACTGGCGCATGAAGCCTTGCATTGTGCGCTCTCTCATTTCGCCAGACGCCAACATCGAATCAAACATCGCTGGGATCTGGCTTGCGATTACGCGATCAATCCTATTTTACTTGACGAAGGCTTGAGCCCGCCGCCCGGTGTAATGATCATGACGCAATATCGTGATATGTCAGCTGAAGAAATATACCCCCTGCTTAAAGACAATGATCAGTCTGAAACCATGGATCAACACCTCTACGATAAGCCTGACAAACCTAAAGAAGGCGGAAAAAACAAGCAAAAGGATGAGCTTAATCAGCAGAACACTCAAAATGATCAAGATAAAGAAGACCCATCTTCAGAGCAAACCAATAAAGATACTGGCGATCAGGCGCAGCAAGCAGAGAACATTTCAGAACCAGGTAAGTTAGACAAACCCTCCAATCACAAGCCAGAGATAGACGGGCCACTGAAAGCCCCCCCACCCACTCTACGCCCGAATGAAGTCGAGGCACTACAAGAAAAGTGGCAACAACGCACTGCGGGCGCCGCCCAGCAGGCCACACAAGCTGGCAAGATGAGCGCACTGCTCGCACGACTCATTGATGCCGAGTTATCTCCAACCCTATCTTGGCGACAGTTGCTCGCCACCCATTTGAGCGCCACCGCGCGAGACGATTATTCCTACGCCAGGCCGAATAGTCGGCGCGGGGATCCCGCGATCTTTCCAATGCTCAAAAGTGCGCAAATCAATGCGGTGGTCGCGGTCGATGCCAGCGGCTCAATTAACGACCAAGAGCTAAAAGAGTGCATAGCTGAAATAAACGCAATTAAAGCACAAATAAGGGCTAATATTACTATTATAGCTACAGATAGTGATATATGCCCGGGCTACCCCAAAACTTTTGAAGCTTGGGAAGAGATCAAATTAGACGACACCATTGAAGGCGGTGGCGGCACGGATTTCAGGCCTGCTTTTCGCTGGATAAATGATCAAGACATCTGTACGGATGTATTGGTTTACTTCACAGATGCTCAAGGGAAATTCCCCGGTATGCCACCTAATTTCCCAGTCATTTGGCTGGTCAAAGGTAAATCAGCTGTGCCTTGGGGTGAGCGCATCCAACTGAACTGATGTCACTGTCCAACGAAGATAAATTGCGTTTAAATGTGCTGTCCGCGCAAAAGGTGAAAGCCGTGCGCATCAATGAATCGAGCATGGTGCTGACTGCCCTCACCGACCGAGGTGAAGCACGCATAGAACTACGACCCAACAGCCATGACGATGTTTACCTGCGCGAAGTACGCGAGTTTTTATCAGAAAAGTATCTGGGCATGCCCGGCGGTTATCCCCGCCACCTCGAACGCTGGACGCGCATGGGGGTGACACATAATTCCTTGGATAAAATGCTCTTATTGGGCGAACACGAAGCGGTTGTTTCGCTGGCCTACTCTGAGCATCTGAACGCGGATCAAGCCAAATCTGCTTGGTGGGCTTACCAGAGCCCTGAAATCGCGCGCAATTTATTAAAAAGCGAGGCAGTCGTGCAATCTGATTTGGGCGCAGAGTTGGCGCAATTCTTGTTTGAATTTATTCCTTTCGAAGAACGCCCTTTGGATGTCGTACAAAGCGTGCAGCTATGCTTACAGAAAGATTTAATCAGTGCCAACCAAAAAACCGCCTTATGGGAACGCGCCAAGCGGAAAAACCCGTATTTGGTCGGGTTTTTGCTCGCCGACCCTGCCGAGATTCCCACTGATGAAGCCGAACATACCGACTATACCGCACTCCGCCAAACGCTTGATGACGAGCTTGCAAAGGGCAATCTGTACGCCCAGCACTACCTACACTTTTTATCCAGTGATGGTCGCAAATGGCTACGTTTATTAGCCTCGACTTTGGATAAACCAACCGAACCGAATGTCGTCATCGCCTTATTTATCAGGCTAGATCAGTATATTAATTTACCCCTAGAACCTCGGCGCGGCGCACTGAATATTGACGACGCCGTCAAGCAAGCGGAAAAGCTTTGCATTGCGACCAAAAGCCCTTCAGACTTGGACGATGCATATCGCCACCTTACACAAACACAAGGCACGCAATTTAAAGCAATGCTGGTGCTCGCGCAGTTAGGCGATAACACGTTGAACAGCGTGTTTGGTGGGCGTGATGCCACTGGCACGGTGATGCGTAAGCATCTGGAGCCTCTGACCACATCGATCCAAGCATCGATCCGTACTTTACTCAAAGACCCGTAATATAATGTCGATTGTTTATGTCAATGGCGAATTCGTCGAAGAAGCACAAGCGAAAGTATCGGTGTTTGATCGAGGCTTTTTGTTTGGGGACGGTATCTACGAAGCGATCTCGGTGATTGATAGTAAACTCATCGACGCACTGCCACATCTGGCAAGGTTAAAAAGATCACTGAACGAAGTCTCGATGAACTCGCCCTTATCCGACGACGAAATCATAGAAATGCTTCGACAGCTCATTGCGAAAAATGATTTCAAAGAAGGCTTATTGTATTTCCAAATCACCCGCGGCGTCGCCGCACGCACCTTTCAGTTCCCAGATGCCTCGGTTAAAAGCAGCATTGTTGCCTTCTGTATGCCAATGACACTAGTAGACCGAGAGGATACCGACACTGGCGTAAGCTTGATATCCATTGCCGATATACGCTGGAAAAGGCGTGATATTAAGTCCATATCTTTAATCGCGCAGTGTCTAGGCAAACAAACCGCCGTTGAAAATAATGCTTATGAAGCCATCATGGTGGAAGACGGCATGGTCACTGAAGGCACCTCCTCCAATGCGTATATTGTCAAAGACAAGACCCTCATCACGCGCCCCCTAAGCCGCGACATTTTGCCCGGCGTGACCCGGCGAGCGATTCTAGCGCTCGCCAAACAAGAGGATATCAGGATCGAAGAGCGCCCCTTTAGCTTAGAAGAAGCCTATCAAGCAGACGAGCTTTGTATCACCGCTGCGTCAATCTTTATCATGCCCGTGGTCGCACTAGATGGGCGAAAAATTGGCGACGGCAAGCCCGGAGAAATCGTAAAACGCTTACGCGCTTTGTATATTAAAGAGGCTTTGGCGAGCGCGATGTAATGACATTGGGTGATATGCGCTATAAGAAACCAATCAAGACTGAGCCTCTCGATTTATGTTAAATCTATCAGTTGAAGCTGGACACTCAAGCCATGAGCGCAACTAAGAAATGTTTAACCGTTTTATCCTCTTGGCCCTAGTGGGCGCTTTCCTAAGTGGTTGTGGATTTATAAACCCGATTGGGGCTCTAAATAAGCTTTTGTCCGATCGCGGTTATGTACTTCACAATAACATTCCGTACGGTGAGGCTGAGCGCCAAACAATGGATATGTATTTCTCCAAAGCGCCAGAAGCGCAACTCAAGCCGACCATTGTATTTGTATTGGGTGGTGCGTGGCGATCGGGCAACAAACAAGACTACAAGTTTATCGCCCATGCGCTTACCGGCCTCGGGCATCACGTTCTAATCCCGAACTATCGTTTGTATCCAGAAGTGATGTTCCCAGCGTTTGTATATGACGTTGCACTCGCGATGAAAGAAGCAGAAGTCATTGCAGAGAAACTAAATGGTGAAGGCATTAAACGCTTTATTTTAATGGGGCATTCTGCTGGCGCACATACCGCTGCATTGCTGAGTAGTCAGCCCAGTTATCTTCAAGCCGTTAATTCTAAAGCCGAGGTCAGCGGTTTGATTGCAATTGCTGGACCCTACGATCTTGATCTTGAAGACCCAGAGGTTATGCCAGTATTTTCACCGTTTGCAACGCCAGAGAATGCGAAAATTACGCGCCAAGATCTAACGGACATGCCCGATGTGTTACTCATACACGGTAAGAAAGACATGCGGGTAGGCGTACACCATGCCCAAAAGTTGATCGCTGCTTTAAAAGATGCGGATAACATTGTGGAGTACAAACTTTATGACAAAGCAACACATGCAAGCGTAATCGTGGGGCTGGCGCAACCCCTTAGGTTCATTAGCGATAGCTTTTCAGATATTCAAGATTTCTTGCAGCGCTTCTGAAGCGATCACACAGAAAGTCGCGCGATGGGCTTAATAGATCTTTCAAGACCACCCCTATCAATTGCGGCATGAGCCCTGACAATTTCCGAAAGCTTCATTTGAGCCAGCCGAGCATCGCAGGATTTTTCGGATAACTGCAAGCACCGTTTGAGTATAAGTGTGCTGTGATGACCCGTTGAATCCGAGGGCGCAAAAAGTGAGGAATATCTACCCAAAACCAAATTCGACTAGAAAAGTGTAGCACCCCTTATTATTCCTAATCAAACATAGTAACGCTATACATTAATACCGCGATGCATTATTATCTGCCTGTGATTAAAAGTTACCGCAATAAAGAAACCGAGAACGCTGCTAAAGGCAATTTCGGGAGACGGTTTCCTAATGATATTCGCAAACGAGCTAAGATGCGCCTTGATCGAATTAACGCGGCGATTATCATTGATGACCTGAAAGTTCCCCCATCGCATATGCTTGAAACCTTGCGTGGCGATAGAAAAGGCCAGCACAGTATCCGCATTAATTTGCAATGGCGAATTTGTTTCAATTGGGAAGATGGCGCAGCTTTCAATGTAGAAATAACCGATTACCACTAAGAGGCTATTATGATTAAATCAATTCATCCAGGCGAACACCTCGTCGAATTTCTTGAAGATTTCGACATTACTCCTTATCGTCTTGCAAAAGATATCGATGTGCCCTCTACGCGCATACATGATATTTTGAAGCATAATCGCTCCATTACCGCAGATACGGCGACTAGGTTTGGAAAATATTTCGGCACGACCGCGCAATTTTGGATGAACCTACAATCCAACTATGAACTTGAGCTGGTCGATAGTTCTATAGCTAAAACCATCAATCAAATAGCAGCTTAACGAAGTGATACATTCCTTCGACTGAACATTCGCAGACTCAGTCTAAGATTTGCGGGCTAAAGGATCAATTGACTCCAATCTCATTGGTTCATGGCCTTATTGATTAGGTTTTAAAACCCCCGTTTGACCCAGCCGAACATCGCAGAATTTTATGGATTAGTGCGAGCACTGTTTGAGCGCAGCGTTTGCGCAGCACCCGTAAAATTTGAGAAGCACAGGAAACCCGAAGGGCTGGCGATCGGGTGGCCTTTTTGCTTAATTTTGGCCACGCAAAAATGAGAAAAGACATGCCCACAACAAAATTTAACTAACTAAGAATAGCGCCCCCGAACTTCCGTAAATTCTGTCGTTGCGAGGAGCAAGGCGACGTGGCAATCTGCTGATTGGAATTATGTTCCGGCATTGCCACTGCCGTGGCGGGCGTTCATTCTTTTGTTTGCGCAAAAGAACGAACCAAGAAAACACACCGCAAATGGTGGCCCTTCGGGTTCCCGATTTTAAGATTTAATTTAATGCCGCTGCGGAACTCGCTACGCTCAAACAGTCCTCGCTTCTTCCATTAAATTAAATCTCAAACTCGGCCACTCATTTCTAATGCGGACTTTTTGGATACAGTTCACCACAAAAAACGTCCCTCTAACACGGTAGCATCTACTATTCCCGTTTGAGCCAGCCGAGCATCGCAGGATTTTATGGAATAGTGCGAGCACTGTTTGAGCGTAAGCGAGTTGCGGAGCACCCATCAAATTCGAGAAGCACAGGGAACCCGCAGGGCTGGCGATCGGGTGGCCTTTTTGCTTACTTTTTGGCCACGCAAAAAGTGAGAAAAGATACGCCAAAAACCAAATTCGACTAGATAAGTGTAGCGTCTCTGGAGCTCGCTGAACGACCAATCGTGTCTGACCCTATTGGTTTTCTATTGGTTTTTGGTTTTCTATTGGTTTTTAATTATTTATTCTGTCATTCATCATTTAATCAAGTTGGCTGGCCCTTTGGTTTTTTAATAAATCTCCAAATCTACTGTAGGTTTGTTTGAATCATATACATACATTGAATAGATGAAACCTTTGCTGTCTGGAGTTTCTTCCCCATCCCATAATTGTCTGTATCGCTGATTATTTTGCCAGCCATCCGTAGGTGATAGGCGTTTGGCGCCGCCCCCAGTTATGGGTACGCTATAGAATGCCTTTGTAGAGGATGGCGCATAGGAGCCAGTAAAGAATACAACGTGTTTGGAGTCTTTGGTGATAAAGAAACTTGTAACGCCTGAAGGCTTGTCATGTTCGCGAATCGAATAGAGTTGGGTTGATGGCCCTCCATGAATTGGAACGCTATAGATATAGGGGAAGAAGCCTCGGTAACCAATATAAACCACGTATTTTCCATCTGGGCTGATTCGATAGTCTTCTATGGCTTCGAAGGTTTGTTCAATATCTAAATATAGCGCGTGATCTTCAGATAATTTAACTAGCGTTTTATCCTGAGCCCAAGAATTTATACTCAATAACATACTGATCACAATTAGCATGTGGTGTCCGAGTGTCATTGAAAATCCTAATATTCCAATACTTTAGTATATTATATTCTGATCAATAGGGCAAAACACGATTGATTACCCCTATCAAATCGTAATCAACGCCGACCCCCAAGTAAACCCACCCCCAAACGCCTCAAGAATAATCTTCTGACCCGCCTTTATACGACCATCCCGCACCCCTGTATCCAGCGCAAGCGGCACTGACGCAGCAGAAGTATTCCCGTGTTGCGTTACAGTCAAAATAACCTTCTCCATCGGCATACCCGCCTTATTGGCGACCGCCTCGATGATGCGGATATTGGCCTGATGTGGCACCATCCAATCCACATCGTCCGCCGTTAAGCCATTCTCCTCTAGTGTCTTAATCGCCAGGGCAGACATTTCTTTGACCGCCCATTTAAATACTTTTTGACCGTCCATCTGAATATAGGCTTCAGACTCAAGCATACCGTTATATTGTTTTGAAACCCCACTCGGCACACACAATAATTCTTGGAATTGGCCATCCGCATGAATATGCGTGGAATGAACGCCCGGTGTATCGCTTGCAGTGAGTACCACCGCACCCGCACCATCGCCGAATAGAACGCAGGTTTTACGATCCTTCCAATCAACAATGCGTGAAATAGTTTCCGCGCCCACCAGCAAAACATTCTTCGCGGTTCCCGTACGGATATATTGATCGGCAACCGACAGCCCATACGCAAAACCCGCGCAGACAGCTTGAATATCAAAGGCTGGACAACCCCGAACTTTGAGCTTTTGTTGCAAAATACTGGCGGTACTGGGGAACACCAGATCGGGTGTTGAAGTTGCCAATACGATTAGATCAATTTTTTCTGCACTGATTCCAGCCGCATCAAGCGCATTCAGAGAAGCTTGTAGTGCGAGATCAGAAGTGTATTCGCCCTCCGCTGCAATATGCCTCGCTTCGATGCCCGTGCGTTCACGTATCCATTCATCACTTGTGTCGACAATCTTAGTGAGCGCCTCATTCGTCATGCGATTTTCGGGCAAATAACTCCCCGTACCGATTATTCGCGAGTACATCATTTGTTCAGTTGCTTATAAGGTCAGTTGTGACTTGATACGGCCTATCATACCCGCTTGAACTTCATTAATCGCGACTTTTATGGCTGATGAAAAACCGAATGCGTCTGCACCGCCATGCGATTTAACCACGACACCATTGAGCCCGACGAGGCTCGCTCCATTGAAGCGGCCAGGATCCAAACGTTTTTTGAAGGCCTCTAAAACGGGTTTGGCGATCAGGCCCGAGCTTTTCGTTAAAATACTTCGATTAAACTCTTGTTTGAGCACAGTGGAGACCAATTTAGCCAAGCCTTCCGACGTTTTCAGCGCCACATTTCCCACAAAGCCATCACATACGATCACATCTACATCACCCAGATATATATCGTCTCCCTCGACAAAGCCAATATAGTTAAGCTGACTTTGCTTGAATAAGGCATTGGTTTTCTTTACCTGCTCGTTGCCTTTGACGTCTTCTGCGCCAACATTAAGCAAACCCACCGTCGGTTTTTTGATGTTCTCAGCAATACTCGCAACGGCGGCGCCCATTTGCCCAAATTGCAGCAAGCCTTGCGGCGGCGTATCAACGTTCGCGCCCAAATCTAAAACGTGCACCACACTATTTGCACGGGGCAATATCGAGCAGATCGCCGGACGATCTATCCCTTCGATCATACGCAACACAAACCGAGCCGTCGCCATCAAGGCACCTGTGTTCCCTGCACTCACGCAGGCATCTGCGCTGCCCACCTTAACCAAATCAATGGCTACGCGCATCGAAGAATCTTTTTTCTTGCGCAAGGCCAAGGCGGGCGCCTCGTCCATTTCTACCACTTGCGAGGCATTTTGAATGGTCACCCCATCGGGCAATGTGTTCGAAGCGTTGTTTTTTGCCAGACAGGCTTTGATCTCTGCTTCGTTGCCAACCAGTGTGATTTGAATATCCTTATGTTCCTTGAGGATGTCGAGCACTGCGGGGACTGTTACATCAATCCCGATATCGCCACCCATCGCGTCAATGGCGATATGCATCATAATTCTTCCTTGAACGTGAGTAGACTACCCGAATAACTACTCACTATCTGGCATGACCACGACTTGCTTGCCGCGATAATACCCTGTTGCAGTCATATGATGTCGGCGATGTAATTCACCCGTTGTTTCATCAACAGATAAAGTACTTTCTTTTAGCGAATCATGCGAACGGCGCATATCGCGACGCGAGCGACTTTTCTTACTTTTTTGAACGGCCATGGTAAACCCTAGAAATCTGCTATATGTTCGTTTGCCAACGTGCTAGGAGCACGACGCAATTAAGGCGCGCGATTATAGCGACACTAAGCGCCGGATTCAAAGCCTATTGGCAATTAATTATTGCACGAATCTCCAGAAATTCTCAAACTGAACATTAACAATTTGTAATCGAGTCTTCACCCTTTAGCAATGTGTATTTGCTTAACATAGCGTCATTCGATTAATTATCTGAGGATATCCTTAAATGAAGCTAGGCACAGCTCGCGCGACAAGCCCTATAAATCAATTTAGCACCCTGCTCGTATCATCCCTGTTTTTTACGGGTATTGCGATAGGCGTTCTTTCACACAGCGTTGAGGCTAAATCACCCCCTGCCTCCTCGCAAATAAAGACAATCAATGTTAACGATGGATTTTCTACCCTAGTCAAAGCGGTTAAACCGGCGGTGGTTAATATCTCAACCACCAGCCGTGTAAAAACAGCATCGAGGAATAGCCCGCGATTTGGAGACAGAAATGCGCCTGAGCTGGATGAATTTCTTAAACGCTTTTTTGGCGATCAATTCGGCGATCAGTTCGGCCAAGGCCAACCCTCGCCTCGAACCCGTGAAACGCATGCCTTGGGGTCGGGGTTTATTGTCAGCGAAGACGGTGTCGTCGTCACCAATCATCACGTCATCGAAGACGCTGACGAAATAGAAGTCGTGTTTCAAGACGGCAAACGCTACCCTGCCAAGCTCAAAGGTTCGGATAAAAAAACCGATATTGCTGTCTTGCAAATTAATACAGACAGCCCGCTACCCTATGTGGCTTTTGGAGATTCCAATGAAGCCGAGGTCGGCGACTGGGTGATTGCCATCGGCAATCCCTTTGGTTTAGGCGGCTCTGTGACCGTAGGGATCGTCTCCGCTCGCGGTCGTGATATTCAGTCCGGCCCTTACGATGATTTTATCCAAATCGACGCACCCATTAACCGCGGCAATTCTGGCGGCCCCTTATTTAATACGGCGGGTGAAGTGATTGGCGTCAACTCAGCTATATATTCACCCACTGGCGGCAGCGTTGGAATTGGTTTTTCCATTCCCTCGAGTTTGGTTCAAAATATCGTTTCGCAGTTGAGTGATACAGGCACCGTGGAACGCGGCTGGTTGGGCGTACATATTCAATCGGTTACTGAGGAAATTTCTGAAGGACTCGGCTTGGATGAACCCCATGGTGCGCTAGTCTCAGATGTTGTAGACGGCAGCCCTGCCGAGCGCGCGGGATTGCAAGCTGGCGATGTCATCATCAGCTACGATGGTGATCGCTTAGACGAGATGCGAGACTTGCCTAGATTGGTTGCCAATACGCCGACCAATTCAAAAGTGACACTTGGAATCTGGCGCAACGAAACCAAACGTAGCGTGTCGGTCACGATCAGTGAATTAGATACCGAAGCCGAGCAGGCCTCCAATAATCCAAGCGCGCCCGAATCAGAAGAATTTCTTGGCTTGGCTTTAAGTCAACTTACTGCGGAACTTCGAGAGCAATACAGCGTCAAAGACAAGACCCAGGGGGTAATCGTGACTGATATTGACCCCGCAAGCGAAGCCGCCGACCGTGGAGTGCGCGTCGGCGACGTGATTAAAAAAGTAGGGCGCAAAAATGTCACTAATGTCGACGATATTGACGAAGCTGTTAAGCTGGCATTAAAAGGTGATAAGTCATCATTGCTACTATTAATAGAGCGCGAGGGAAAAGTTTTATTCGTCGCGATTCCAATTGAATCGTAACGACAAATGATCGAGCTAGAATATTTATTTTAACTCGATCAGAAAAGATTACGTCGAGGATGGCGTAATAGGTCGGATCAACGATAGCTTAGGCTTTTGTTGAAAAGACCAAACACTCTGTTGTTTCCTCAATTATTTGCACAAGGATGTGCTTTTTTTATTAAGCCCCATAACCCACTCGCCTTGCTGTTTTAGCCAGCGCTTGCTTGGATTCGTGTGTGACCGAACAGGGCTGCTTGCAAGAATCAGATTGCGCTCATTAAAATATAACACTACGCTTGTTAAACACTCCTTATTCGCCTAAGCCATGCAAGCATCTCCAGTGTTAAAACCTCCTAATCTTTCCGACTACGAGCAAGTCGCCGAGATCATCGAACTACTTGATCGCGCGGCGCCGGAAGCCAAACGACTGGACTTTTTGGCAGCGCACTCAGGCTTATCCGAAATGCAAATTCAGCGTTTGTTTTCGCGTTGGGCAGGTATATCGCCGACTCGGTTTACGCAATATCTCACGACTCAAGATATCAAGGCGCGACTGACAGATCAAACTTCATTATTAGAGCTTAGCCTAGATACTGCGCTATCAAGCACCAGCCGAGTGCATGATCATTTCATCCGGTTTTATGCCATGACGCCCAAGCAAGTACGGGATCAAGGTGCAGGGATTTCGATTAAGCATGGTTTTTATGCCTCACCGTTTGGTGAATGTCATATTGCTTCCACCGATAAGGGTGTTTGTTGGCTGGCCTTTACGGGGCCTATTTCTAAAGACGACGCTATCGGGCAGCTGCACGATGAATGGCCCAAGGCAACATTCCACACCGATCACTCAAAACACCAAGCACTGATCGAACAGCTATTTGATGCGAGTTCTAGTCAATCGCCACTATGCCTACACATTAAGGGCAGCAACTTTCAGCTTCGGGTTTGGGAGGCACTGCTTAAAATTCCCGCTGGCCATTGCTTCCCCTATCAAGATATCGCGGCTTTGATTAACGCTCCGCGTGCAGCGCGGGCGGTTGGCACAGCGATCGGGCAGAACCCCATTTCCTGGTTGATTCCCTGTCATCGAGTTATTCGAGCCACGGGCGTGGTGGGGGCTTATCGCTGGGGCAATACGCGCAAGCAGTCGCTGCTTGCTTGGGAAAAAAGCCAGTATGCCTAGCACCATAAAGCGCCATACCCAGCAATTGTGGGTGATGAAATGGCTCACAAATAGGCCATTATTTTCACCTCAAAGCAGTTAAACTTTATGCCCACAAAGTTTAAAAAGTCGATTCAATCGTAAAATGGACAGCAAACAACGCAAGCCGGAACCCAGCTGGGTCAAATCTCAGAAAGATCCGATATGGGCGAAGATTCGTGCAGAAGTACAGGAACAAGTCGAGAAAGAGCCCCTGCTCGCCAGTTTTCTACACACCACGGTGCTCAAGCATAAATCGCTGGAAGACACGCTGAGTTTACACCTCGCACACAAACTCGATAATGCAACGCTGCCCGGAATATTATTGAGGGAAATCATTGACGAAGCCTTGCAGAATGATCCCGAAATCGGCGACGCCATTCGCGCTGATCTGACCGCTTTTTGTGATCGCGACCCTGCCTGTGATCGTTATTCCCTGCCTTTACTCTATTTAAAGGGTTTTATGGGCTTGCAGACCTATCGAATCGCGCACTGGCTATGGCAACAAGATCGAACTGAGCTCGCATTATATTTACAAGGGCGCATGTCTGAGGTCTTCGGCATGGACATACACCCTGCCGCGCGGATTGGCAAAGGCATTATGATTGATCATGCCACATCAGTGGTGGTGGGTGAAACCGCGGTGATCAGCGACAATGTATCGATGCTGCACGAAGTGACCCTCGGCGGAACGGGCAAGGATACTGGCGACAGACACCCAAAGGTGATGTGCGGTGTTTTGCTTGGTGCAGGCGCCAAAGTATTGGGCAATGTGGTGATCGGTCAAGGCGCGCGAATTGGTGCGGGGAGCGTGGTTTTAACCGACGTGCCGGACTACCACACCTTCGCGGGCATTCCCGCCGTTTCGGTTGGTAAAGCCCCTGAAACAGACGATTCAAATCAAGCCGCTTTTGATATGGATCATTCGCTTTGCCTTGATAAATAGACTGTTTATTCGCCAACCCTTTTCGGATGAATCACGTTTTTATTACCGGCGCAAACCGGGGAATTGGCTTAGGTTTTGTTCAGCACTATCTCGAGCAAGGAGATACGGTATGGGCTTGTTATCGGCATAGTGCTGAACCCTTAAGCGCTCTAAATCATCCGCGCTGCCACCCTGTTCGTTGGGATGTCACCGAGCCGCTTAACGAAGCTGAATATTCAAAGCTGCCTGATGAAATTAATCTGCTCATCAATAATGCTGGAATTTATGGTGACAGCACGCAAGGCTTAAGCCAAGTTTCGCAGCAGCAGCTACTAGAAGTATTTAAAGTGAATGCTGCGACGCCGATATTGGTCGTACAAAGCTTACTCAAGCAGTTAAAGAAAGGCCACGCCTGTATTGCCAATATGAGTTCTAAAATGGGCTCTGTGGCAGATAATAGTAGCGGTGGCGTTTATGCTTATCGCGCGGCTAAATCAGCATTGTGTAACATCACTAAATCCATGGCAATCGATCTCGCGGATGAAAATATTAGCGCAATCTGCTTACATCCCGGCTGGGTTCAGACCGACATGACCCAAAACACGGGCTTAATAGATGTTAAAACTTCTGTTGCAGGACTGGCGTCAGTCATCGATAATATCGACAAATACCCACCGGGCGCATTTGTAGCCTACGATGGCGCGATCGTGCCGTATTAAAAAAGAACCATTTACCCACATAAATTCCAAAATAATGGCCGAGTAGCGCCAAATTTATTCAAACGGAAAGAGGAAAAGACATGAATCTCGAAAAAGTTGTTTTTGCATTTTTTATATTGTTGGCGCTCACGCTAAACTTTGGATTTTTTCTGGGTGATTTGACCGATCCCGTCCAGCATAGCGCTTACGGTCTGTTTGCAGCAATCGTTATCAGCCTTATCGCAACCATACTTAAAATAGGGCATCGTACGCACGTTGATGCCGTCCTCCTCGCGACCTCGCTAGTGGCCGATCTGCAGCTGGTCGCGGCTTGTTTAATATGGGGCGTCGTCGTCTATGGATTAGGCATTGAAATGAACGCCCACTATATGTCGATCATCGTATCGCTTTCAGGTGGCGCTCTACTCGCCAATATCGTATCGGTGATCATCCTGATTATCGAAACTTCGATGCAACGCTTGTAAGGCGCTCAATCACTCCATAGGCTGATTGGCTTTTACGCCATGCAAAACGTCTTTACGCTGGTTTTTAGGAGATTGCGGCTACCCTTAGTCGTGTTAATCGCCGTGTACGCTATTTCGGTGTTTGGTTTTACACTAATCCCCGGCATGGATGATCAGGGACAACCCTGGAAGATGGGATTTTTCCATGCCTTTTATTTTGTCAGTTTCATGGGCTCCACCATTGGCTTTGGTGAAATCCCCTATCCCTTTACTGATGCCCAACGATTATGGGCGACTGTGACCATCTATGCCAGTGTCATTGTCTGGTTATACGCCATCGGTACCATGCTGACACTGGCTCAAAGCCAAGCCTTTACCCGTGCGCTGGGCGAACAACGCTTCACCCGTCGAATTAAAAGATTAAAAGAACCGTTTTATATTGTCTGCGGCTTTGGCGATACCGGTCAAACGCTGGTGAGATCCTTACACCGCAGTGCGCAGCGCGCGGTGGTGGTTGACAACAAGGCCGAACTGATTGATCTGGTACTGTCTCAGGAATGGCTATATAGCTTGCCCGCGCTATTGGGCAATGCCGAAGAATCCAACAGTCTACAAAAAGCAGGCATTCATCTACCGAACTGTAAAGGCGTCATCGCCATGACGCAAAATGACAATACCAATCTGCAAGTCGCACTGTCGGTCAAAATTCTAGAGCCGAACATGAAAGTGATATGTCGCGCACAGACCCAAGATGCTGAGCGCAATATGGCCTCGTTTGGTACTGATTTAATCGTCAATCCCTATGAGACATTTGCAGAAGATTTTGTGCTCGCCATGGAGAAACCGAGCATGTATTTGCTCGAACGATGGATCACAGCGCCTGCCAACACACCGCTAACAGAACCCGTTTTCCCACCCAAAGGGCATTGGGTATTGTGCGGTTTCGGCCGCTTTGGTAAAGCCATGCACCAACGACTTTTAAAGCTAGGCAACCCGGTGACCGTCGTCGAAGCGAAACCCAATTGGACGAACCCACCTGAAAATTCGGTTGTTGGGAGAGGAACCGAGGCCGATACGCTGATGGAAGCAAAAGCCGATAACGCGGTGGGCATTATTGCCGGCACGAATAATGACGTGAATAACTTATCTATTTTGCTGACCGCTGATCAACTTAATCCTAAAATATTTTCAATATTGCGCCAAGAGTTGGCGGTGAATCAACACGTCAGCCGAGCCATCAAGCCAAACTTGCTGATGGATCATAGTGAAATCATTACCAGCCGAATTCTGGAAAACTTAACCACCCCGTTGACCGGACATTTTCTACGGATGGCCCGTTCAGAGTCAGAGCAATGGGCCAGCGTATTAATCAGCCGAGTGGTCGGCCTGCTGGAAGACGAGGTGCCTAATACTTGGGTGCTGAGTATCCGCAAAGATAAGACGCCCGCGGTTTGGGAACAACTGCGCCAGAATCGGGATGTATTGTTGGGCGATTTAATGCGCAGCACCACAAACCATCTCGTCAATCTGTCGTGTATCCCTTTACTATTACAGCGGAAGAGGAAGCTTCATCTACTGCCTGATGAAGGTATGCCGCTGAAGTTTGGCGACCGAATTCTATTTTGCGGGCGCCAGCGGGCGCACAACCGCATGAAATTGATCTGCAACACGCCACAAAAACTGCACTTCTCTCAAACTGGCGAAGATCGCTCGGATGGCTGGGTTTGGAATACACTATTTAATCGAGACAGACGCAAGCCTGAACATCAATCCTTGCTGAAAAGTATCGACAAACCTGAGCGTAAAAAAAAGCCAGCCGCCAGAGTAACTAGTCGCCTGTAGCCGCTGCGCAGCCGAGCATTCACGGACTAGGGAAGTAACCAATCCGTCAATTTCTCCCGCGCTTGATCTACCCCAATATATTTAGGTGCAGAAAATAATTGAACACTGGCGTCATAGGCACTTAACCATTTGCGCTGCACTTCAAGTAAGACACTTTTCGCCTTTCCTCTGCTAAGCTTATCCGCTTTGGTCAGTAAGATATGCATGGGCAATTGCAGTTCATCCGTCCAGGCCATCATTTGTTGATCAAGTTCCGTGAACGGTCTGCGTATATCCATCGGAATGACCAAGCCCTGCAAAGATTCACGTTCCGATAAGTATTCTATGATTTTTTCTTGCCAACGATTTCTAACCTCAATCGGCGTTTTCGCATAACCATACCCCGGCAAATCGACCAAGCGCTTGTTTTCTTGGACATTAAAAAACACCAATAGCTGGGTTCGGCCGGGTGTTTTACTCGTTTTGGCCAAGCCTTTTTGATTGCATATGGTATTGATCGCGCTAGACTTCCCTACGTTCGAGCGACCCACAAAAGCGACTTCCTTGCCTGTATCAGCCACCCAGTCTTTACTTTCGAGGCTACTCAGGATGAAATTTGCCTGTCTAAAATCGAGCGATTCGGTCATAGTCAGTTCTAATTAAACGCGCGATAACATACTTGTAGGTTAAGTTCGCCACACTGAACGCCATATAAATATTCGACAAAGGCACTAAACCATTTTCTAACATCTCTTCACGAAATCTATACTGATTCTGAAAAAGCAGGCCATTAAAGAGCGCAGTTATTCACAGATATTGCCTAATTTCAGGCGTCTTGAAACATCGTTTTATTTTAGCATTGTGAATGGAACGTTAGCACCAGCAATAATACCACTAATCGACGTACAACTCGCATTGTACTGACCAGAGTGGTCGAGAGAATTATTATCAAGATAAGTCAACCTCATCGCAAAATCGCCACCCTCAGCGGTCCAGGCAATTGCCGGTCTCGGTGATGTTGCGGTAACGAGTTCACCAACCCCCGCACCGTTTACTACGCTAAAATTAGCGAGAAATGAAATTGGTTGCCCATTCAAAGCATTGATCGTCTCATAGGTCCATGAGCCGACGCATTTACCGTCTGCAGGGCCTGTTTCGCCTGTTTCGCCTGTTTCGCCTGTTTCGCCTGTTTCGCCTGTTTCGCCTGTTTCGCCTGTTTCGCCTGTTTCGCCTGTTTCGCCTGTTTCGCCTGTTTCGCCTGTTTCGCCTGTTTCGCCTGTTTCGCCTGTTTCGCCTGTTTCCACACCACCAACATTTATATTATTCAAGGCGCCTACCAATATAGCGGGCAAAAATAATAGAATATCGTCATCGTCAGCCACCGCCACGGGAATTGCGTAAGTAAGCGCGATAATCAGAAAAATAATTATAGGCATTTTGGAACTCTTAGGCGTTATTTTTTGTTGTTATAAATTGAGTTAGATCAATTTCGCTCAAGGTAGACAAGCTATGCTGATTCGTTTGTTCGGATTCTGCGACGAATACTGAATATTCAAGCGTTATAAACTGAACCAGTCCTTTAACTATACTATAGTATTGCCTTGTTGGTGCCGATTTTTTCACTCCATTCGCGAATTCTGTTTACCATCTACCACAGTCGAAATGTTAGAATTCGCGGCCAAATTTTGTATTGGGTCGAGTCAAGTCTGCCCTATCCATTTCTTCATAACCCAAAATGTTAAGCTGGCCATTAGCCATTGAGTTTAAAGACCAAGCTTTCGGAGATATAAATGCCCACAATATTTAACAAACCCATTCTCTATACGACACGCTCCTTGTTCGTATTAGTTTTGCTATGCGCTAGTATTATTGCTGCTGCCAATGAAGCGCCGAAGACAGGCGACGCTGAAGCTGGAAAAAATAAATCTGCGGTATGTGCGGGTTGTCATGGCGCTCAAGGCAATAGCGCGGTGCCCAGCTTTCCAAACTTGGCCATGCAACCCACGGGATATATCGCTAAACAGCTGGCGGACTTCAAATCTGGCAAACGTATCGATGCAACAATGAAAGGTATGGTTACAAACTTATCACCACAAGATATGCTAGATTTAGACAGCTTTTATGCGGCTCAAAATCCAACTGTAAACGAAATTAGCACAATCGAATTGGTACTTGCAAAAGAAGGTGAAACCATCTATCGCGCAGGTATCGAAGAATTTTCAGTCACGGCTTGTATTGCATGCCATGGGCCAGACGGTAAGGGGCTATCGCCGAATTTCCCACGCCTCTCGGGCCAGCACTCGCAATATTTGGAAAAGCAGCTGATAGATTTCAAAGCTGGAACACGTGAAGACTCAATGATGAATAGCTTGGCCTTTCCTCTCAGTTTAAGTCAAATTCATAGCTTATCCGTTTACCTGTCTAGCTTAAACTAAACGCGAGCGAGTGAGTTACCCTCTTCAACACCACTACAATAAGCATTAACGATAGGTCTTTCAAATCAGTACTTAAAAATGGCGGTGAGCTTGCGGATAGAAACCAGACAAAAACCCCCAGAACATCATGGCCTAACGGTATATTTTAGAGTATAGTCGGTATATTGTTATTAATATTGACCCCCTGTTGGCGGACATCAATGAATTTTGTACCTCCCCGTATATCGCAAGGCCATCAAAATGGCTTCACATTAATTGAAGTGTTGATGGGAGTCGTTGTTCTTGCGATTTTAGTTTCCTCTGCAAGTCCATCTCTTAGCCAATTTTTATCAAGCGCCAATGCGAAAAGCGCAGCTAAAGCCTTCCACGACACCTTACGAATTGCGGGTGCTGAAGCTCGCACACGCACCATTGGAACCAATGCCGGCTTAGACGTCACAATTTGTCCGCTTAACGCCGCACAAACTGCTTGCAACAATGCAGCAGTCGATTGGGGAAACGGCTGGGTACTGTATGTAGAGAACAACATCGCAAATCTCGGGTTTGATGCCCTAGATACCGTCATCCTCATGAATTCTGATTATAACGGCAAGAATATCAATATCACTTTCGCTAATCCGGTTGTAAATAATCGTATCACCTTTAATAGTAGCGGCCCTATTATGGGCGTACCAACATTTAGCCCCATTACCATTCGTGACGCAGGGGATGGGGATGGAAATTATAGAGCCCGTCAAACCATCAATATCGACACTGCAGGCCAGTCCACCTTGGTCGAAGAAACAAAAACAGAACATGGCTAGTTCTGGCTACAAAAACACTGGCCAATCGGGTTATATGCTCATTGAGATATTAGTCACCATTGGCATTCTTGCTGTCGGATTATTGGGGGTGAGCGCAATGCAAATTACTTCTCTTAAAAGTGGTCAAGCCGCTCTCTCCAGAGGCGATGTGGCACTGCTCATGTCCAGCATGACAGAACGGATGCGCGCCAATTCAGCGGCCTTTGTTACTCCTGTAAGCGCCTACCAAACCGCCGCGGTAAATATTGCAACCGCCCCCGTTTTGATTACAAACCCACTAAATACTGCGAATGTTGCGAGCAATGACATCAACCAGTGGATAAATGACGTGCAAAACAATTTAGGCGCCGCAGCAAACCCCACTGTCGCGATAAACTGCGCTCAAAGAGCCATATGTCAATTAACTATTGCTTGGGATAGCGGGCATGGTAAGACCCAATTAGAAAATGATTTTAATTCAGGAGCGCGCGTCGAAACCTACAATACAACCGTTATATTTTAATGTCAGATTATAGCAATAAAGATCAATATTCTGGTTTTACGCTGATCGAGCTTTTAGTTGGCATGACGCTGGGGCTTGTTGTGATAGGCGGGGTAATAGCAGTGTTTTCGCCATCTGTCGCAACTTGGAGAATGTCTAACGCGATTTCGACACTTCAAGACGTCGAGCAAATTAGCCATGACGTGCTCGGTCGCAAAATTCGCCAAGCCAGTTTAATGTCTTGTGGTTCCAACGCTAACCTGCAATCAGGCGTCAATGCAATAGGGAATGCCAGCATTGTTAACTGGGCATTTAATTTCCCCACGCCATATCGAATTTATGGCATGGCCGATGCAAATATCCCGGGCGACTTTGGCAATAACTTCAACACCTTCCGCCTCGCCACTGAAACAGGCGCTGCAGTCGGCACCACTGCAAATACCCCGATTGGCGATGTTTTCTATGCCCTAAGCCCGGACGGCACCAGCAGCAGAATCTTAAATACGATAAGTTCCGCGGCCAATATTGTGCTTAATCAACCGATCACTGTCACAACGGGAGATCTGTTTTTGGTCCATGACTGTGCAAACCCAGTGGTATTGCGGGCAAGTGCTCCTGGCGCAGGCGTCATTACGACCACCAGCACCTGGCGACCCGGCATAACCTTCCCACAATCAACGGTGGTCAGCCGATTTGAACCTACCTTGTTTTATCTGGGCGCACTAGCAGGGGGGGGCACAGCCCTGATTGCGCGAACCGTTCGTCGTGCGCTAAATGGCGGAAACCTAACTTTTTTAGATACGCCAGTTGTCAGTGGCGTAGTCAATATGCGGGTTGAATATGGTATTGATGCGCTCAATCCAGCCGCCCCCGCGAACCCTAGCCAAAATGCGATGGTCACACAATATCTCACGGCACCTCAATTTAATACGGCCGCTGGATTAAACCCAGCCATCAATATTGCCAGCGCGCTTACCACGCGCGTCACCCTGATGATTGAGTCAGATCAAACCACCTTCAGCAACACGCAGACCACCGTTAATTTTCCCGCGTCCAACGGTACTATCGTTAACTGTGCTAGCACGCCCGCAGAAGATGATGCCTGCCCGAGCTTCGTCAACTTCCAAGACACGGGTGCGGGCTTTAATTTTCATAAAGTGGTAAGTTTCACCTTCCGACTCAGTCGGCAACAAATTGTGACGCCAATATGATTCCCCATTCATTTAAAAAATACTCCTCTTGCTCCTGCGAGCTGAAAAGTTCCTATCAGCAGGGAAATATACTGCTGATCAGCCTTGCACTGCTCGGGGCCTTATCAATCTTTGGCGTCTCTTCTATGACGGGTGCTTTGACTGAAGAACGAATTTCAATCAATATTCAAGATCGCCTTCTAGCGATTGACGGGGCCGAAAGTGCCTTACGCTCGGGTGAGAGTGCACTCGTATCCTTTCCACCTTCAACCGATGTCGCTTATTACGATACGCTTGGCAATGAAGCTGGTGGCCCACCCAACGCTGTGGCATGGGGGGCAGCGTTTAGCTATAACACTGATGCTGGCGATTGGGCAGGCGCCGAAACCGCACAACCCCAATACAAATTAGAAGCCTTTTCTTCTCCAAACAAAGATCTTGAAGTGGGTGATGGTGAAACCGAAGCCAGCAAACGTGTTCGCAGCACGACCTATTATCGAATTTTAGGCGCTGGAAATGGGCTTAGTTCTACTTCCACCGCGGTGCTTGAAAGCATCATTATTCGCCAATAGGATAAACACATTGCTTAATAGACTATGACTTATAAAACTCTATTCAAACTTGCGCGAAGGAGCATTTTCTTATTGCTTTCGGGGCTGATCACCGCGGCGCCAAGTTTTGCGACACCGGTACAAATGCCGCTAGAAATATTGACTCCCGCTGAGCCGAATGTGATGATCTTATTTGATAATTCAGGCAGCATGTCTTCCGCTATGAACGATAGCGGAGGAGATCCTAGCAACCGCATGCAGATCGCCAAAGATGCCGTAACTGATCTAATCGAGGGTTTCGACAACGTGCGCTTTTGTATGAGTGTGTTTGAACACTACACCAATCACAATACGATATTTGACGCCTCAGGCGCATTGATTGAATCTGACATGGAGTGCACGAGCGACCCTGTTGGCAAGGCTGCAATGGTCACTAAAATTGATAGCTTAGTCGCTGATAACTCGACGCAATTATCCGAATCTTTCTACGATATTACCCGGTACTTCAGAAACCAACCTGCTTACTTTGGAACCTTTCCGCCGGGCTATGCGGATCCCGTGCAATTTCGATGCCAAAATAATACCGTGATCGTCGTTACTGATGGAGAACCACAACTTGATTGGGATAGAAGAGCTTGCGCTGGAGTGAATTGTGGCGCAGCTGTTCCCATTAATATGGCCCACGAAACCTCGGGTGGCAAAAGCTTACCCGACTGGGATGGCATATCTCCTGCCGATACGCCTGCAGCGGGATATCCCCAATTTTCCGATGGGCTCTGCGGTGACGATACCGCTTGCATCGCAGGCCAAAGCCAGTTTGCGCACTCACTCAGCTTATTCCTAGACGATTTAGCGTTGTTTGCTAAAGAAACTGACATCAAGCCATCCGGCATAGATGACGCTGGGGAAAGTTATTCTGACGTGGATTTCCCATTGCAAAATATCCAAACACATACCATTGGCTTCAATATAGACACTCAAAACCTTGAAGATGCTGCGTTCTATGGTGATGGAAAATACAGATCCGCCAATACCGAAGGTGGATTAGTGGAGGCGCTTGAAGATGCAGTACTCAGTGCGGTGAGTGGATCGGGCACTGGCGCTGGTTTAGCAAGCTCCGGGGTCAGCCTCGTCGCTGGCGCAGACCTAGATGTCTATGTCACTGAATATGATTCAACTAACTGGGAAGGCGAAGTCTATAGTTACGAATTGATAGAAGATGATGTAACAGGTAATTTAAGTACCAGTCTAAACTGGAAAGCCTCGGATGAATTACCTATTCATAGCTCCCGTGCTTTATTTACTTATAACGAAGACACCAATGCTGCTGTAAAATTTTCGTACGCTTCTCTTTCAGCCCTTCAAAAAACCACGTTACACATAAATGCTACGGAAGCTAACAAGATAGTAGAATATTTACGCGGTGACCCAATTAACGAAGGAATCACCGCTTCATCGTATAGAGAGCGTCTAGGTCATTATCTAGGTGACACCGTACACTCTCGCCCTGCTTATGTAAAAAATGATGGTTACGGTTATCCGGACGAAGACTACGCAACATTCAAAAACGCGGCTGCGCAAACTGCGCGTGATGGCATGGTCTTTGTCGGTGCGAACGATGGGATTCTTCATGCCTTTGACGCAACCACAGGCAAAGAAAAATTTGGTTATGTGCCGAATGCAGTATTTAAAAATTTAGCCTCATTAAGCAAGATAGAATATCCCAAAAATCACCGTTATTTTGTCGACGGACTACCCACCACCATCGATGCGAAACTCGATACCAATAATGACGGTGATTATGATAGCGATGACGATTGGCAGACTCTATATTCCTCACCCTTTGGTGCTGGCGCAAAAGGACTTTTTTTACTCAATATATCCGATCCACCAAAATCAGCTATTGCTATTCCTGAAGGCGATACAGCTAAATTTAACGAAATATATCAATGGGAACTCAATGAAGACACCATCGACTCAAATAGTGAAACATTTGATGATTTAGGTTACATCCTGAGTCAAGCTAAAATCGCTCGCGTCCGCAACGCCGATGACACTGAACATTGGTTTTTAATAACGGGTAACGGTGTACACAGCGAAAATGGTGCCGCAGTGGTTTATATTCTTGACCTTGAAACGGGCGACTTGTATCAAGAATTAGTGTTGGACACGGGATTAGACGGTTCAAATGACCCAAAGTATGATTCTCTTAATGACGGAAACGGAGCGACTGACGTCTCGGCCATCGACATTGACTCAGATTCTGTGGCTGACCGTCTGTATATCACCACGCTTAAAGGCAATGTTTGGAGATTTGATTATGACGGTGTGAATAAAGAATTTAGAACAAAATATGGCACAGTAGCGAATCCAGAACCTCTTTTTACCGCTCAAATAGCAGATATTAATGACTACAATCGCGATACTAATGTCTCAGAAATAATCACTCAAGCCATTACTGGGGGCGTCACCGTCTCTCCTGGCCCTGTTGACGATGCTCCGCTGGGAGGTGTATTGGTATCTTTTGGCACGGGCAGATATTTTGATCGAGCAGATTTGTCGCACACAAACAATATGAAGGTTCAAAGCTTTTACACCGTTTGGGATAATGATGTCGATCATGAACTAACAAGAAACAATTTAGTAGCACAATCAATTAGTTCTCAAACTACTGATATTCCAAGCAGTAAAGAAATCCGTGAAACAACTTCAGCACCTATAGATTGGATTGGTAATAGTGATAGGGGATGGTATTTAGATTTAACTTGGGATTATGGAGAGCGGATTGTAAGTAGCCCCACTACATTCTTCGAGAGAATCATCTTTAACTCTGTCGTTCCAGCAAAAACGATACAAGATATACACGGTTCGCTACCGGTAAGTACAAGCTTTATCGAAAGTTACGACGTTTGCGAAGCGGGTTCACACGGTTGGTTTATGCAAATAGATAGAGAAACAGGGGAAACCCCAGACATCGCTTCTTTTGAAGACCAAGCCGCGAGCGTAACCGGTATTAGTTCGGTTAGTGGTACACATTCACCTATATTTATCCAACATAAAGACGGGACGGTTAGTTACCCCTCTATCGACGCTCAGGGAAATGTTAATGATTCAACCCGCGTGACGTCGAACTTGTTTAGATCTTCATGGCGAAGGCTACTTTAGATCAAAATACTCCCATTAAGAAAAAATTTAAAAAGAATATGCGACAGAAAGGTTTTTCATTGGCAGAGCTCATGATAGCAGTCGCCATAGTAGCTATCCTTGCAACAATCGTTATCCCAAGTTATAACGGCGTCAGAGCCAAAGCTGATCGCGGCGAAGGTATTTCTCGACTCAATGATATTGTGTTGGCCCTCGAACGTAATTACGCCGCAAATCGCGTTTACACCAATGATTTCGGTGATTTGGCCATGGCGACTAATAATACCTATCAAATACCCAATGCGACGACCACTTATAATTTCAGGATTAGCGTCCCTATTCCCGTGCTACCGGCAGTAGAAGCTGCGGCTCTTGCAGATGCAACGGGGCAATCCTACATTATTTATGCGCTACCGACGGTTCAAAATCATGACACCTTTCGCTTAAGCCTCGACAACATAGGGGTAAGAAGGCATTTCGCCGCGGGCGACAATGCGATTATCGCGGGCTGGCCGTAAGCATTGTTTTGGGCTTAGTTCTGGATTAAATCCGGCGGCAATGCAAAAGAAACATCTTCGGCTGGGCCGTCGAGATTTTTAACTTTTCCGCCATAGGCGCTTAGTTTTTCAATCACTTGTTCAACCAGTATTTCGGGTGCCGATGCACCCGCGGTCACACCAACCTTCTTGACACCGCTCATCCACCCCGCTTGTATTTCATTTGCACCGTCAATCAAGTAGGCAGTGACGCCGCGTTGACCCGCTAATTCCCGTAAGCGATTAGAGTTTGAGCTGTTTGGCGATCCCACAACCAACACCAGATCGCAATCTTCTGCCAACCGTTTGACCGCATCTTGTCGGTTTTGCGTGGCGTAACAAATATCATTCTTACGCGGCCCAACAATATCGGGGTATCGCGCCTTGAGTGCAGCAATGATTTTTGCTGTGTCGTCCATCGAAAGCGTGGTTTGACTGACGTGCGCCAGCATTGACTCGTCCAGCACGTTCAGTTGCTGTACCTCTTCCTCAGTTTCTACCAATATCACACCCTCGTTCACCTGCCCTAAGGTGCCTTCGACTTCTGGGTGTCCCGCATGACCAATAAGGATAACTGTCCGCCCCTGCTTACGATAGCGAATCACCTCGGTATGTACCTTTGTCACCAAGGGACAGGTCGCATCAAAAACTTTAAGTCCAAAGGCTTCAGCTTCGCGCCGAACACCTTTAGCGACACCATGCGCACTGAAAACCACCGTAGACCCTTTGGGCACTTCAGATAATTCCTCGACAAATATCGCACCTTTATCTGAGAGTGATTGCACTACAAATTTATTGTGTACAACTTGATGGCGAACATAAATTGGCGCGCCGAACTGAGTTAAAGCGCGCTCGACAATTTCGATGGCACGATCAACCCCGGCGCAAAAGCCACGCGGGTTTGCTAAAACTACTTTCATTGTTTACTCGATAAAATGGAATGAATGTGGATTGAAACGTCTATATCTCGGCCTGCGTAGGGGTGATTAAAGTCGACTTCAATTGTATCACCCAAAATGTTTAAAACTTGCCCTTCTACTTCACCACCGTCGGGTAAATTAAAGTTGATCAAGGCGCCCAGATCGGGTGTCGATTGAAAATCTGCCACATCCATTTGCACAATTCGCTCACTGTCTAAAGCACCAAACACCTCATCTTTTGCCGCCAAGTGAGTCTTCAATTTCGCCCCAGCCGGTTCGTCCATCATCAACAGTTCAATTGGAATTGGCCAATGCCCTTCGCCCATCTCGTACTCAACCGGCCTTGCATCAGGGTTGGCTTCAAGGCGCTCACCGGCATGGCTAAATTCATACTCTAAGAGCAAGGTGTCGTTAGCGCCCACTGTTTTATATTTAGACATGGCTGCTATTACGCCTCAGCGGATCGATCAGCAATCAGCTTCCAGCCCATGCTGTCCATCAACAATAAAATCGCGCCAATGGTAATGGCTGAATCTGCGATGTTAAACGCAGGAAACTGCCATCCCTGGTAATGGAAAACCAAAAAATCCACCACGTACTGATATTGCAATCGATCGATTAAGTTGCCTATCGCACCCCCTAACACCAAACTTAACGCAAGCGACAACTGGCGCTCCACACCCGCGATGCGTTTTATCCAAATAATCAATACCACACTGACGCTCAGCGCAATCACGCTAAAAAATATGGTTTGCCATCCCCCGGCTTGGTTTAGAAAACCAAAGGCAGCGCCATAGTTGTGCGCTCGCGCAATCGAGAAAAACGAGGACACGGGGAAAGACTCATGCAAAGCCAAGTGATCAACTATCCAGACTTTACTAAGCTGATCAAGCACAATAACCGCAGCGGCAATCAGCAATGAAATGAGGAAATAGCGTGAACTTAATCGGGAGTTAGTCATTATTTAGTTGTTTGAAATAATTTTTGGCAGCTATTGTATCAAGTTGTATCTGCGCCTTTAAGGCGTCGAAGCTGTCAAATTTTTGTTCTTGACGTATTTGCGTGCAAAATTCCACACACACCCGTCGCCCATAAGCCTTGTCTTTATAATCGAAAACGTGAACTTCTAACAGTGTTTTAAGGCCGTCAACGGTGGGTCGATTACCAAGATTAGCCACGCCCAAATATGCCGCTTGCGCCAGTTGACCTAGGCCTTTGATCCGAACAGCGAAAACGCCCTTTATCGCTCTGGGCAGCTTCATCACTAAATTTAAAGTTGGAAAGCCCCAAGTTCGGCCGCGTGCGTCACCATGAATCACGCGCCCCATTATGCTGTAGGGTCTACCCAGGTATTTCGAGGCGAGATCAAATTGCCCCGCCCCCAGTAATTCTCTTATTTGCGTGCTGCTGACTCGTGCACCCGCGCATTCGACTGAATCGAGCTGGTGCACCTCAAAACCAAATTTTTTACCTGCTTGAATCAAGCTACTCACATTCCCTTTTCGGCCCGTGCCATACCTAAAATCATCACCGACCACGACAAATTTCGCGTTCAGTTGCTGTAACACTACTTTTTCGATAAAGGCTTGATCACTGGTTTGCGCGAGCGCTGCGTTAAACGGGACGATGCAAGCCAGATCAACGCCCGCGGCCTTAAATAACATTACACGCTCCGCAAAACTATCTAATCGCGCGGGAGCCTCCCCAGAGGCGAAATATGCTTCGGGATGCGGATCAAAGCTCAATACCAGTAAAGGTAATTTGTACTTAAGCGATATAGATTTTGCTTGCGCGAGCATGGCCTGATGGCCCAGATGAACGCCATCGAAGTTCCCGATCGTCAAGACGCTGCCCATTTCTTTAAGGCGGATGTCACAACGCAGCCCGCTGGCGCTACGCGCGATGATCATAACTTTTTAATCAAGCGATTGTCGAGCCTACACATATCATCAGCAATTAATTTCCGTTCGCTAAATAAACTGCCATATTCAACAAAAAAACGAATACTGCGCTCTGGATACTGCCAAACATACCAACCCTGACCATTATCAAAGCCCACCTGCCATAAACCCATTCCAAGCAAGCCTAATCGCTCAATTTTGCCGGTCCAACTTAAAACAATTCTTTCGTATTCAAGACTTAATTCCACACGGCGTGGGTCAGCGGGCACCATTTTTTCTAATCGCTGCTGTATGGGTAGCAGCTGTTCAGCTGATCGTGCAGTTAGTCTGCGCACCAAAGGCAGTTCTTCACGCGCGTCATCTAGCTCAACCCTTCGGTATTCTTCGGTTTGAATATGCCGTGAGCTCAGCGTTGCAAAAGGTGCTTTTTTGATCGAGCGCTTCATTTTTTAAGTAATAAATGTCGAGGCCGCAAGCCCAGTAAAAGTAGGCTCAAACCATAACAAAAACCGCCGCAAAGCACCAACATCATCAAGCTAAAGAATCGCCCCCAAACGTCTGCATCCAACCAATACTGGCTGCTGGGCGTCAGCCAAAACAGTATGCCAACCATTGCGGTACTCGAGAGAAAAATCTGTACAAAGAACTTCCACCAGCCGGCATGGCTGATATAAGTACCCTCGCGCCTTAGAGCGATGAACAACAAACCTGCATTCACAACAGCCGCAATACTGGTGGACAAGGCCAAACCAACATGTGCCAGAGGTTTAAACAATAGAAGGCTAAAAACAATATTCACCAGCACTGCAATAACGCCAATCTTGACGGGTGTTTTTGTATTTTTTTGTGCGTAAAACCCCGGTGCCAGCACCTTTACCAATATGATCGGCAATAAGCCAAAGGCAAAGGCGATTAGGCTATGGTAAACGCGGGTGACATCCGTATCGGTAAATTTTCCATAATGATATATGGTCGTGACCATGGCCTCGCCCAATACAATCAATGCGAGCATCGCGGGCACAGAAATCAATACCACCCATCGACAACCCCAATCGAGGGTTCGAGAAAACGCTGCCGTGGATTGTTTGGCGTAATCTTTTGCTAAGCTCGGTAAAATAGCGGTGGCCAATGCGATACCGAAAACACCCACCGGAAACTCCATTAAACGATCAGAGTAATACAACCATGCGACGCTGCCGGTGGTTAATAATGTAGCGAGCGCCGTATTGATTAGCAAATTGATCTGCGCAATCGATACCCCAAATAACGCAGGTAAGGTCAGGTGATAAACTTGCTTTGCGCCGTCGTCAGCCACGGTATCGTCTTTCTTTTTGACAATGCGTGGACGCACCAAACTGCCAAGTTTAAATAAAAAGGGCAGCTGGAAAAGCAATTGCAATAAGCCAGCCACCAAAACCGACAGCGCAATCGCATAGATCGCGTAGGAGAATTTGCTCGCAAAAAACCAAGCGCCGATGATTAGGCAAACATTCAGAATAATGGGCGTAAATGCAGGCACCGCAAAGCGCCCTTTTGTATTGAGTATTCCCGCCGATAGCGCAACCAGTGAAATAAAGAATAAATAGGGGAACATCAAACGTGTAACATCTATGGCAAGCGCAAACGCGACAGGGTCTTTACGAAAACCTGGCGCAATGATCGTCAGCAAGGCCGGTGCGAAGACGACGCCCAGAATAGTCACCACCAGCAAAATCAGCATCAATCGGCCACTGACCAGCGCGATAAAACGTTGCCCCTCGTGTTTGGAATGCTTAAGGTCGAATTCAGAATAAACCGGTACAAAGGCTGCTGAAAACGCGCCCTCGCCAAATAAACGCCGGAAAAAATTTGGGATACGAAATGCCACAAAAAATACATCGGCAATCATTTGACTGCCCATGACTTGCGCAAAAATGTTGTCCCGAACCAAGCCGCTGATACGCGATAGCAGCGTCATAAGGCCGATGACAAATGTGGATTTCAAAATTCTCGAGCTCATAGATCGCGTATTGTATGCGAAATTGCGACTGAGCCGGTAGCCGACTATCGTCCCAGCGCTATTCCCCTGCGTTATTTGTGGGTCAAGTTGGTCACACCATCCCAGTTTTCAATTTTGGCTTGGCCTTTCAGTTCCAATATTCTATCGAGATACAAGGCATACAGTACCCGCTCATTCATTTCATGCAAATTTGAAAACGCCTGATGCGCGGCCTGCCATGCCTGCCCACGATAAAGATTCAATGCCAGCGCATATTGTTCGAGTTCGCGAGACTGCCCAGCGCTCACTTCAAGCGCGAGCGGAGAATATATTTTCTCTGGCTTTTGCTTGCCCTTGACACGCACCGTATCCAACAATTGATAAACATATTCTGGCGCCGCTAACTTTGTCGCTTCGCTGACGATCACATCGACACCATACAGTTTAGTTAAGCCTTCAAGACGCGAACCTAAATTAACACTGTCGCCGAGCACGGTATAGGCCATCCGAAATTCTGAACCCATATTGCCAACGCTCATTGGGCCGGTACTGATACCGATACCCATGCGCATTTCAGGCCATTTTCGATCCGTAAAATCGTTATTAATATGCTCTAGTTTTTCGATCACTTCCAGTGCGGCATCGATCGCTTCGCGTGCATGTCGCTCAGTTGGCACCGGTGCGCCCCAAAAGGCCATCACTGCATCACCCAAATATTTATCAATCGCGCCTTTATGTCGGTGTATGATTTCGGTAATAGGCGTCAGCAAGGCATTCAGCAAGATAGATAATTCTTCTGGCGAGAGAGATTCAGAAATCGTGGTAAAGCCCCTGACATCCGAGAAAAAAACTGTCATTTCGCGCTTCTCACTTTTGAGTGAATACACGTCTGGCGTCGCACTCATCTCATCAACAATTTGCGGTGGAATATACAAGCCAAACATACGGCGCATGATTTGTCGAGATCGCGATTCAGCAAAAAAACCCACAATCGCATTCAGCAAATATATAAGCAGTGCGAGCAAACACAGGCTTGCAATCGGCACAACCCAGTCGAGCTTGAACCAAAAATAAGCATTACTAAGCAACAAGCCACATAATGCGACAAAGCTTAGTATTGTCGCTTTGGCAATCGATAACACAGGCAACAAACTCGAAAGCAAAACCCCGAGCGCCAAGATCATTGTGACCGTTAATCCGCGTGTCCATTCGGGTTGACTGTGAAAATTCCCATCTAAGATGCCAGACAAGATGCTCGCATGCACCTCCACACCGGGAAAGGCATTTTGCAGCGGTGTATTGCGCAAATCAACTAAACCCGAAGCAGATGCACCCAGCAATGCCAGTGTGCCTGAGAGCACTTCAGCATCGTCCACTTCGCCCGCCAATATTTGCCAGGCCGGCACATAGCGATAGCCCTGCTTCGGATCACGATACGGCACAAACACTGCCCCCTGAGAATCCAACGGGATTTTACCCAGCCCAATATCCAACGCTTCCAGCGCAGCATAAGGCGTGTCGAGTGCTTGTTGCGCAAGGATAGGCTTCGCATCAAAACCCAGAAATTGCTGCGCCATCATCAGGGGCAAAGCAGCGTATAGCTTGTCGTCGTACTTGTTTAACAGCGCAACCCGGCGAATAATGCCGTCGACATCGGTGATACTCGCCAAGGAGAAAAAACCCGCTTGCGTGCCCGCGACCTGTAGTACATCGACATTTGCACTGAAGCGGGATTCTATCGGGGCCTCAGTCTCTGAAACTACTGTGCTATCTGAAATAAAGGGGCGGGGTAAAGTGCCTACATTGTCCACTGTGCTATTCCCTTCGAAAAAATATCCCAACACCACATTGCGATCTTTTATTGCCTTTGCCAATAAGGTATCGCCTTGATACGCCGAAAGTGCTAGTTGCAAATCTCTTGAATTTGTTACTCCCCCTAAATCTTGATATGCGAACTTCAAGGCATCTTGAGTGATGTGTGTTTCAGCTTCTGCGAACACGATATCAAAACCTAAGGTGTCGATATCATATTGATTAAACAGCTGTTCAACTAATTGCGCGAGCTTTGCCCGCGGCCACGGCCATTGCCCGACGCGCTTTAAACTTTCTTCATCAATATCAATAATAATGATGCGTGGATCTAGCCCTTGCTTGAGCCCTAGTGTTAGACGTAGATCGTAGGCATCTCGCTCTAAGGCATGTAATAGCGCGAAACCCTGCGGGGCATTTTGATTTTCATGCCAGGCAAACGCGGCAGTGAGCAACATTCCGATGGCAAATAACGCGCCCTGTAAGAAACTGGGTCTGCGAAACTTCATGAAAGGCTAGGCGCCGTCAAGCAGTGCATACTCAGAGCCAACTAAAAACCTAGCGCAAAGATACACCCCAGAGCAAAGGAGCTTGAATAATTTGGATAAAGCGATTCCATTCAAACACGCTGCGCATCGCATCATAGAGTATTTTATAGAGGGCGAATATAGCGTCTCATTATAGGTTTTGACTCGCCCAAACACCAAACACTAATAGCTGGTGTCGTCCGCCATACACATTTTGATATCGCGCCGCGGGGGTTGACTGAGCCATTCAGGCACCTGACCAAACACCACTAAAAGAATATCGGTCAAATCAGGCAGCGGCGGTAGCTCAAAAAGCGGCTGCTCAGGCTGTGGCTGCGGTGCACTAGGCGTTGGGTCAGGGATCGGGGGGTTAGGGTTTGACGCAGGAGGAATCGTCGGTGGCAACTCATCAAGCTCATAGGTCACATTATAAAGCGAGGTAGTTTGCGTCGTGCTGGTCGTCACATTAGCCGCCACCGAACCGGTATTTTCGGTGGTAAATCCACCTGATGCGTTGCCTTCGACATTGATCAGGTTAAAAGTATCTTCTGTTCCACTTAGGACCGGATCATAGCCATCAATAAAGCCAATATTCATCGTTCCAGCAAGTGTTGCGTCGCCTGACACATTGAGCACATCAATTTCGCCCGCGTTTTCACCACCCAACTCAAAATCAAACGTTGTTGCCGCCGAGGCAATAAGATTTCCGTTGATATTGATCGTTCCGGAAGAATGGCCGGGCGCGATGGTGGCTGCCCCCACGTTTACGTTGCCAGTAACATCTCCGCTTCCAATCAGGCTACCCCCATGAAAATCAAACTCATTGTGCCCCAGTAAATCCCCACCGTTGAGATCTGTCTGACCTGCATTTTGTGTATAAGTTTCTAAAAAATCTAGCACGCCTGAATTTGCATTCACCATGCCTGTATTGGTAAATGTAGGTTCGATCAGCGTCGTCCCACCGCCACCTGCCTTAGTGAACGTCCCGCTATTATTGATAAAGGGGGTCGTATCCTCGCTGCTACCATCATCACTATCATCGTAAACAATACTATTGTTCGACTGCGCGGTAAAGCTCCCACTATTGTTAAGTGTGGTAGCGACCAAGTTAACATCTCCGCCCTGCCAATCAACCTCGCCCTCTTGCTCCCAGACGCGGCCAACCATCTTTTTCTCGCCGTCTGTCGAAATTGAACTTTCTGATCCTGTCGAGGTTAAGGTTCCGTCACCGGCAATCCTGCCTGATTGCCAGTCGAGTTGTTGAGTTGTTATTGCACCATAACCAACGATTTCACCCCCCTCAAGATTGATCGTATCACCGACGTTTACAACACCCGTGCCGTAGGCTAATCCCGCGCTATTATTGTCGATCGTTGCATGGGTATTCGTCAAATTCAAATCGCCTAGAATATCAATGGTATTGTCCGTACCATAACTTTCAAGAAATGCAGAACTGATACTCCCCGTACCGCTTTTTATCGTTAAATCTCCGTCTAATTTTACTTTGAGCGAATCACTATATATGCCAGCAAATGCTCCAGAAGAATTCCCGCTGTTGTCGTCACTTCCCTGAACAGTCATATTATTCGCGCCTGCCTGAGTCGTATCGACAGGGCCTAAGACTGACGTCGAGCCATCAAAACTCATCGCGCCAATATTTAGATTTTGACTCTGCACAGATACCGAGTGTCCGTCGGAACCAGCAATAACATCTATATTACCCGTTCCAGCGTCAATATTGATAGTGTCTGCCAATACGTTTACCTGTCGGCCATCAGCCGTCAGTCCGCCTTGAATCGTGATGCCATTGCCTTTCATCGAGAGCGTACCCGAAACACCAATATTCAGATTTGCAGCACTACTATCCTCACTTTGGATGGTGATGCCGCCCGAACCATTACCATCCTGATCAGCAACTAGCGTGAGATTATCAATGCGATCATCGACAGTAATAACATCGGAATCTTCAATCGACCCCCGAATATTGATATCGTTATGCGCCAATAGGGTTAAAGATCCAGTGGACCCACCCGTGCCATTTAAATCTAAGTCCGCATTCCAATCAATATTTCCGGCCTGACCCCCGACATCGGGACTAATATCCACCGATGCACCAGCGGTAACGCCACCTTCCGGTAAAGCTGGATTATAATTATCATAGCCAGTGGTAGTGATTAAAACATCGCCTGTCAATAACCCATCTAAGATCGTCCCCACATCAATTTGCGCATTATCATCTGTGGGTTGCCAAGCTTCGTCTCCAGCAGTGCCTGTATCAAAAATACTATTAAAACCAGAACTAACAATCTCTATATTGTAGGGGTCAATAAGCCATATCCCCGTTCTCTCCCGTCTGGGCGGAAACGTCAGGGGCATTGCTCACCCGTAAACCTTGTTTACCCGAAGTTTCAATGAATCCGCCATCGCCACTTTCATTGCCGCCTTTTGCAGTTAATTGTCCCTTTACAATCGCCGTATCTTCTGCAAATACAATCACACGCCCCCCATCGCCGGTTTGTTCACCATCACTATGCACCGACACATCTTCACCGATATGTACAAACTCGGCATTTTGAACGCTGTCATCTCGGCCTTGCTGCCCACCGCCAATCAACACTTCACCACCCCCCTCTTCACCAGAGGCATCCACCACCGCATCATCCACCAAGGCAATACGTTCGCCTTCGATCACGATATCGCCGCCTTGAGCGGAACTCGAACTGCTGTCAACGGTTGAGCCAATCAACACATCACCCGAACGCCCTGCATCTAAGGCGATATCACCGCCATCAGTGACAATATCCCCTCGAATCACCAACTGCTGTCGCTCAGTATCAATCAGCGCATCCACCTCACTTATTGCAGGAAGATCGAGTTCCGACACTTCAGACACCTTCACAGCTTCATCGACTGTTGGCGATTCAACACTCACCACTGCCAATGGCTCGACAATTGTTTCGAGCGCCTCTGGTGCGGGGATATCAGCAGAGGCATCCGGTGCAAGCACTATTGGGATATCGACTTGCTCCGTAACAGGCGTTTCTAGCAACGATACTTCAATGGCCGGACTGTCTATAGGCGACGCTTGATCCGGCTTTGGCGTAACAATTGCTTCCAGTTCTGGCGTGTTTTGCGCCACTATATTTTTCGTCTCAGCACTTTCCTCTGCGAGCGGCTCATCGGCTGACACCTCAGCCACTGCCATCGCATCCTCTGGCTCGTCATCATCTTCTACTACGTCCGGTTCAGGCACAATAACAAGGCCTGTAATATGGCTAGAAAAGCCACCGCCATTGGTTTGAATACTGGCATTGACCGCAATATTATTGCCAGCACTTAAATTAACATTGAGTTTGCCTTCACTCGAACTAATCTGTGCGTTGACGTCGATATTATTGTGCGCGGTCAAGAACAAAGACGCATCAGGGCCCTCTGTCTTGCTAATCGCCGACGCCACCGTAATATTCCCCGCACCCGAACCACCCGCGCTGGTTTGAATACTGACATTGCTACCGCCGTTGAGTGAAGTCGATATTGAGGCTGCTTCTGAACCACCGATAGTGATATCTTCAGGATCGAGCAACCAAGTACCCGGCTCACCCTTGGCAGCGCTGACATCCACCGCGGGGCCGAAACTGAGTGTTTGTTTGCCCGATGTTTCGACAAAGCCGCCGTCACCGCTGACCGTGCCACCCGTGGCACTGATTAAGGCTTGTGTATCAGTATGTCCATCTGACCACACAATAACGTGGCCACCGTCACCCACCGAAGCCGCATTCGCTGTTAGGCTGGAATTTGCATCAACTGAGGTATTGGCAGCGGTTTTAAGCGAACCCTTGCCTTGATAATCACCGCCTATATAAATTGATCCGCCGGACTGCCCGGACACATTCAAGTCGGCGCCTTGCAACGAGACTTCATCGCCAAGTACCAAAATTTCACCGCCCGCAACACCCTGACCTCGCGCCTGTACTGTACCCGACACCGTGATATCCGAAACCGCTTCTAAGCGTATGGATCCGTCGGCTTGCTGGCTGATACGATTTGCAGAGATACTCCCCGAACTATAAATTGAATTGGCAAACACGCTGACCGTGCCGTTATTCGCAATCAGTTCACCAAGATTCAAAACACTGTCTCCGGGAGCTTGAACTTTATAGGCAATACTAGCGTCATCGAGCGAAGTCAACCGAACTTCATGCCCTGCTGCCAACAATATCTCTCCCGCGTCGGTTTCGATAATCCCTGAGTTCTCAATTTGTGGGGCAATAAGCACCACTTCACCGCCCTTTCCTGCGCGAATAAAGCCGTGATTCTCAATCTTTCCGCCCACACCATAGAACTGTAATCGCCCTGCCAGGAAATCCTCATTGCTAATATCTAGCGTGGAGCCTAAAAAGCCAGCGGTATCGATTCGCGCGCCTTGACCGATCACCAAGCCATTGGGATTAATTAAAAATACCCGACCGTTTGATCCCAGCTGAC
>CBDBQB010000035.1:0-19343 GCA_965209105.1 Candidatus Poriferihabitaceae bacterium
AATAAAATAAGCGCAGAAGCTTGTTTTTAAACGTAAAACTTGCGTGTTTTGCGCCGACCATGGGTACTTTGAACCACCCTTGCCCGCACCTCATCGCGACCGGATATCGAGAGCGTAGGGAGGCCTGCTTTAAGCGCGCTGAGTGTCCACGCACCTGTTTCGGCATTGATATTGAGTTGGCGGAATAAGTATTCCTCCTTATATTGCGCGATCACGTAACAGCCGTCTATGACAACTGCATTGGGCTCGCCCACAACGATGCAGCCATCGGGAAACTCTGGCGCCATATCGTCGCCTAGCACTTGTAGCGCAAAGGGTTCGCTTTCTGAACAGCCTGAGTGTGATTGGTCGAGTCCCATGTCTCAAAATATGAAATGATATAAATTATTTTTATTATATCAGGAAATACTAATTGTCGAAATATTAACGGGGCGCTGTGCTAACGGAACGCTGAGTATTGCTTCTAGGTGGTTTAATCAAGCTTGGGTTATGCGAAAGCCTCCATTAGAATCAGTGTCCTATTTTTGAAAATTTAATCAATGAGTATCATCACCCGATTTCCACCTAGCCCCACGGGTTATTTGCATGTTGGCGGCGCAAGAACCGCCTTGTTTAATTGGCTCTACGCGCGTAAAGCTCATGGCAAGATCATTCTTCGAATCGAAGACACTGACCGTGAGCGCTCAACAGATGAAGCAGTCGAAGTCATTTTGGAGGGTATGAAGTGGTTAGGCCTAGATTGGGATGAAGGGCCTTATTATCAGACGCAGCGATTTGCGCGCTATGACGAAGTGCTTGAGGGGCTGTTGGTTGGCGGTCATGCCTACTACTGCACCTGCAGTAAAGCGCGTTTGGATGAGCTGCGTGAAACGCAAATGGTCAACGGTGAAAAACCTCGATATGACCAGCGCTGCCGCGATCTAGAATTGAAAAGCTCTGATGAAGCGGTGATTCGCTTTCGCAACCCGAATCACGGGGTGGTTGCCTTTGATGATTTAATCAGAGGGCGAGTGACAGTTGCCAATCAAGAATTGGACGATTTAATTATCGCGCGCACTGACGGTACACCCACCTATAACCTCACGGTCGTGGTCGACGACTTGGACATGAATATCACGCACGTTGTGCGCGGTGATGACCATATCAACAATACGCCGCGGCAGATCAATATACTGCGTGCATTGGGTGCAAAGCTGCCGATCTATGCGCATGTACCGATGATATTGGGCGAGGATGGAAAACGCTTATCAAAGCGCCATGGGGCAGCCAGTGTTTTAGAATATGATCAGATGGGAATCTTGCCTGAGGCTTTGTTGAACTATTTGGTGAGACTCGGCTGGTCTTTCGGTGATCAAGAAATTTTTTCAATCGCAGAAATGATCGATGCCTTTGATGTGAAGAATGTTAACCGAGCGCCATCGACCTTTAATTTTGAGAAATTATTGTGGTTAAACCAGCACTATATTAAGCAAGCGCCGATCGATACTTTATTGGCCAATATTAAGCCGCGTCTGGAGGCGCTAAAGGCTAATTTTGATGATGCGCCTAATTTGGCCGAGGTCATTGAAATTATGCGTGAGCGCGTACAGACGATGCAGGAAATGGCAGAGAAGTCTTTATACTTATTTCAGGAGGCGGTCGAGTATGATCCCGCTGCTGCAAAAAAACACCTGCGTCCTGTTGCAATGGAACTGATGAAAGCCGCCGCTGACTCATTTTCTGCGCTATCTCAGTGGACTGAAAAGAACATTGAAAAGGCAGTGAATGATATTTTAAAGGCGCACGATGTCAAGATCGCTAAACTTGCACAACCGCTTAGAGTGGCCGTCTCGGGCGCGGCAGCAACGCCCTCAATCGACATTACATTAGCTTTGGTTGGCCAGCCCAAAACCTTGCAACGAATACAAAAAGCGATCGATTTTATTCAAGCAAGAATCGACGCATCGTCGTCCGGATAATTATTTAAATTAGGCTGTTTTTTGGCTTGACCCAACCAGCCCTAAACCTTAAAGTACGCGACCTCTTTTGGGGGCCATAGCTCAGCTGGGAGAGCGCAACACTGGCAGTGTTGAGGTCGGCGGTTCGATCCCGCCTGGCTCCACCAGACACTTTCGCAGTGGCAACCAAAAGATCGTGAGGTCCTAGCCTCACAGCAGATGCGTCCCCATCGTCTAGTCGGCCTAGGACATCGCCCTTTCACGGCGACGACAGGGGTTCGAATCCCCTTGGGGACGCCATTTTCTTTCTCAGTATCGAATTGCCTTCGACGGGTGCATAGCGCCGTATTGAGCGATATAGACAGATACTCGATTATGTAGAGCCTGTACCTGATAGATCTGCCAGAATATCAACTAATCCACTGAGTATCCAATTGGGTCAACGGCCTGTGCCTAGTTGATTCCCATTTGTCCTTACCGTTTCAATGCGCTTGAGGTCGGTCGATAGAACATAGTGCTTCACCCGCTAAATAGCCGTGTTAAAATTCGCTGCCTATTGAGTCTTGATTTTCTATTTCACGCGCGCAATATTAAAGTATTTATTTTAGATGATGAAGAATATTGAGTTTGTCGGTCTATGCAATACTTAGTTTTGCTCTAAAAATAATTAAACGGCATTTTAAATAAGATAATCGGCATTATATGATTGAATAAAGGAATTAATAAGATTACAATTAGGGCGCTAATTAATTAATCCAATGTCAACGAGGAACCCATGACTATTCAATCGCCTTTTTTTCGCCTACCCGTCAAGATCGGACTGTACCTTTTATCGGCCTGTCTATTTACCGCTTGTATAAGCGCCAAAACACCGCCCCCAACCGAAAACCAAGTTTTACTGTCGAAATTTGAACAGGGTGGATTAGTGGCTAAGGAAACGCCGCGTGGTGTCGTGGTGTATTTGCCCAGTGTTTTTTTCTTGATCGGTAGTGCTGAAATGGTGGATGTTGCAAAAGACAAAGTAAAATTTATCGCACAGGTGTGTAACGAAGAAGGCATCGTTGTCCGAAAAATCGTACTAGAAGGGCATACCGATTCTAAGGGCGATGACGCCTACAATATGTCTCTGTCAAAGAAGCGCGCACAAGGAACCGAGGCCACCCTTAAAGAGTATGGCTTGGCCGGTGATCGAATGACAACGGCTTGGTTCGGAGAAACGCAGCCCTTAGTACCCAATACCTTTGCCGACGGAACTGATAACCCAGAAGGAAGGGCGGCGAATAGGCGGGTAGAATTTATTATATTGAATCGGGAATAATTAAGTGACCTGAACTCTGTTACCTTCCAGCATCTACTGTTATATAGTCGATGAGATTGCCGCGAATCATATGTGCATTGGTGATAGCCTTAATCACTACATTTGCCAGCGCAAATGCGTTCGCTGATAGCCACTGGAAAATCTTGTTTATTAATTCGTATCATCTGGGCGATGAATGGAGTGACGGGATATCACGGGGCGTGGAAAGCCGAATATTGGTGGAAGATGTCTGGTTTAAAACACATTATATGGATACTAAACGTAGACGTTCACCGGAGGAAATTGAAGCATCAGCGAAAAAAACCTTGGCGGTAATACGTGCAATGAAGCCTGATATTGTGATTACGGCAGACGATAATGCCGCAAAGTATGTCATTGAGCCGAATATGGACAAGATGGACATCCCCTTCGTCTTTTGCGGAATAAACTGGGATGCTTCGGTCTATGGATTTCCCACGAAGAATGTAACCGGTATGGTGGAAGTCAATTTTATCGGTTCACTGGTTGATTTATTAGCACAGTATTCGAAGGGAAATAAGCTGGGTTATTTATCGATGGATGCGCTGTCTGGGCATCGATCGTTAGAACATTATTCGCGAGTACTAAAGCAAGAATTTGAGCAGGTGCAGTTCGTGAATACCTATGCCGAGTGGCAAGCTCGCTTTATTGAACTACAAGGTAAAGTCGATATGATGGTACTGGAAGATCCCTCGGGAATTGATGGATGGGAAAACGATTTGGCTATAAAATTTGTGCGCGATGAAACCCGAATTCCTGTGGGCACGACTCACGTTTGGATGGCGCCAATGGCATTATTGACGATTACCAAAATTCCAGAAGAACAAGGCTGGTGGGCAGCCGATACTGCGATGAAAATATTACAAGGGAAAAAACCGGCAGATTTCCCGATTGCTCAGAATAAACAGGGGAAACTGATTGCAAATATGGGTATATCAGAGAAACTCGGCCTTGTTTTTTCACGAGAAGTATTACAAACAGCAGAAATTCTAAGCGAATAGTGGCGCAGAAAGTTCTCAGAGAACCGCTAAGATAAATGAAAATCCAAACCCAATATTTTTTGTTGCTGCTTATCATGTTGATGATTATGGCGGTGGGTACGGTCATTCCGAGTTATTTAAAAGTCCGTGAGATAGATTTAAGGGAAGCGCAGACCTATTTAAGGGATAGGAGCATGCAATCTCAAGAAGAAATCCGCCGATATATCACAACTTTAAAAAAGGCTGGCGTCTCAGATATTGAATCTTACGTGGCGGGCAGTCAAGCTGATTTGATAGAGGCGTACAATCAACGTGCACCTGATTTGAGAACCAATACATTGATAATACAGGACAGCGGACAGTTGGTACTACATCGGGCGGATGAGGAGCGTATGCCTATAATACCCAGGCTAAAAATATTACTGGAGAAGGGTGATTTACTGAACGAAAGGATATCGATTGGCGATGATCACTGGCATATAAATTCTGTGCATCTCCCGTCATGGGGTTGGCGGCTTGTCACCAGTATGTCTGAGCAAGAGATCTATCGCTCATCAAGTGCTTACCTTAAATATTTGTTATTGGTAAGTATTTCGGTACTCGCTATCGTGATTGGTTTATATTTTCTATTTACAAAACGGTTAAGGCGACGGATTAAGCAAACAATTAGTTATCTAACCCGGTATCGGGGTGGAGAAACAACGGATAGATTGGAGGCAATGGGTAGCGATGAACTCGATATCGTTCAAGGCGGTATTAACAGAATGCTTGATCGTGTGGAGGCCGAGATTTCTGCTCGTAAGCAAACTGAAATCGCGCTGCAAACGGCTAAGTCAGATGCCGAGTTTGCGAGCCAGCTGAAGAGTCAATTTCTTGCCAACGCGAGTCACGAAATTCGCAATCCGATTAATTCTATTATTGGTTTTGCCGAAATACTTTCGAAAACGAATCTCAATAAAAAGCAGAAAGAATACAACGCAAATATATTGCACGCGAGTCAAAATTTAACTTCTATCCTGAACGATATACTGGATTTCAAGAAGATAGAGAATGGCGTTATCTCCATTAACCTTGAGCCTTTTGATGTCGAGCAGGAAATACAGTCGACCTTCAACTTATTTTCAATTCATGGACTTAAAAAAGGCTTAGACATGGATTGCCGAATCGATGCAGCGGTGCCTTCAACACTGATAGGAGACAAAGCGAGGTGTTCACAAATTATTGGGAATATCATGCACAATGCGATAAAGTTTACGTCACAAGGCAGTGTGCTATTGGAGGTGAACGTCCAAGATCAGACTGAATCGACTTGTGATCTGATATTTCGCATTACGGATACTGGAATTGGAATTGAAGAACAAGACCAAGCAAGAGTATTCGAAATTTTCTCACAAGTCAGCTCCTTACAAAAAGCAGATTATCAAGGTGTCGGTTTAGGCTTGGCAATTGTTGAGAAACTTATCAAGATAATGGCTGGATCTATTTCCGTGGATAGCGTGCCGGGTAGCGGCTCAACATTTGAAGTAATTTTACCACTGAAAAAAGTAGTAGCGTTAAAGGCGGCGGCGCCTCGGAAAGCGCTTGCGCAGACCAAAAAATTGTCGAGATTAAATGTACTGGTGGTCGATGATGATGTGCTCAATAGAGAATACATTTCAGAAATATTGAAAGGCGAAGGCATACGATTTGTTTCTGTAAATGACGGTACGGCGGCGATAAACTTTCTGGAAGAAAACACGGTTGATTTAGTGTTGATGGATATAAGAATGCCGAAAATGAGAGGCGATGAAGCCATTCGATTTATTCGTCAGGAAATGTCGGAGCGAGTCAATTCCGTGCCGATTATTGCCTTAACCGCGAATGCCTATGAGACTGATATCGAACAGTATCTAAAAATGGGGGCGACTTCTTATCTCGCGAAGCCATTTAATTCTCAGGAATTGTTGTCAAAAATTGATGAGGCAATGAGTGAATAAGCTGCCGCATAAAAATAGGTATTGTACTCGTTATTAACATTGTGAAGTTGGGTCGCCACAAACTGTCTGGAACGTTTCGAGAAACTTTCGGTCAAAATAAATACAAAGTGCTAACTGTGGGGGGGGCGGGGGGGTTGAGTTTTGGTTACTGAGTTAAGTTCGGCGCTAAAGGCGCTATATAAGCAACATATTACGCAATATTTTTCTGAATTGCGTCAAGCCCACAACATTGGAGACGATGCGCTGCGCTCGAGTGCAGCGCATAAAATTTCCGCAGCGATAGGTCAGGTGGGCGATTTACAGTCCTCTGAGATATTTCGCAGAATCGAAAAAGATGACTTATCGGGTGAGGAAATTTCGGAACTCATAGACCAAGTTGCCCCCGTTTTGACCTCGACACTAGCATCGCTAGATTAGAGAAATCTTTAAAATCACTGCTCTGCTCCTTGGGATAGATGATGGCAGTCCAGCAGTATATCGCTGAACTATTAGAAAGCAGCTACATATCTATTAAATAGATTGTTACCAACGATACAATCAATTAGATTGTAATTCCAGACTCCGCTATATTTAATCCGTGCATAAAGTTATGCGCGGAAATAATCTGACTTTGTCAGGTAGTTTTGATCAAAACTAACTTAAATATTTAGGAGTTCAATATGTCTTTAAAAGGTTCTAAAACCGAAATAAACTTAAAAGACGCTTTCGCGGGTGAGTCACAAGCGAATCGTCGCTATTTATACTTCGCTGCGAAGGCTGACATCGAAGGTTACAACGACGTTGCATCTGTATTTCGTTCAACAGCAGAAGGCGAGACAGGCCATGCACATGGTCATCTAGAGTATCTTGAAGAATGCGGTGATCCTGCGACGGGCTTACCCTTTGGTTCAAGTGATCTTAACCTCAAAACCGCCATTGAAGGCGAAACCCACGAATACACAGATATGTATCCTGGGATGGCTAAAACCGCGCGAGAAGAAGGCTTTGACGAAATCGCGGATTGGTTTGAAACTTTAGCCAAGGCGGAGCGTTCGCACGCCAATCGTTTCCAGAAAGCACTCGATGAGTTAGCCTCTTAGTCAAAAAGGGAAATCGAGAGATTGATTGTATAGATCGCCCAACCCTAGGGTTGGGCGTTTTTAGATATCCCGCGTATTAACACATCCCAAATCATGAAAGAAGGAAACCTCAGTGCACCGACTCGGCATCCGCTTGATTGGCAGTCCAGTTCATTTTATGACGAGACAGCCGTATTCGACGAATTAGAGCGCGTCTTCGATTTATGCCAGGGTTGTCGCCGTTGTGTCAGTCTTTGTCAGTCGTTCCCCACTTTATTTGATTTGGTAGATGAGTCTTCCACCTTCGAGCTTGATGGGGTGGATAAACAAGATTATTGGAAGGTGGTGGATCATTGTTATCTATGTGATTTGTGCTTTATGACCAAGTGTCCGTATACACCGCCGCATGAATGGAATATAGATTTCCCGCATTTAATGCTTCGAGCCAAAGCCTTGAAATTCAAAAAAGGGGAAGCAAAAACCCGCGATAAATTAATCACCAATACAGATACAATTGGCAAACTCGCCAGTATACCAGTGCTGGTGAATGTGGTGAATGCAACGAATAAGAACACGTCAATGCGTAAGGTTTTATCTAAAACCTTGGGCATTCACCCCAAGGCTAAAGTGCCCGAATACCATGCCAAGACAACTCGAAAAACGCATAAGGATTTAATAGGAGTAGCGGTGGGGAAGGAGATAACATCTGGGGAAAAGACGTGCGGAAAAGTCGCGATTTTCACGACCTGCTATGCTAACTACAACGAACCGGATACAGCGAACGACTTAATTGCTGTGCTGCAGCACAATGGCATCGCGATCAGTCTGCTGAACAAGGAACAATGCTGTGGAATGCCCAAGCTTGAACTGGGTGATTTGCAGGCCGTTAAACGCGCTAAAGAAGCCAATATCCCGCAAATGATTGAGAAAATCGATGCAGGCTGGGACATCATTGCACCCGTACCATCTTGCGTGTTGATGTTTAAGCAAGAATTGCCGCTGATGTTTCCGGATGATAAAGATGTGCAGCGCGTGAAAGCTGCAATTTTTGACCCCTTTGAGTATCTGATGTTACGCCATCAAGAGAATTTGATGAATCTTGATTTTAAGCAGCCGCTGGGTAAAGTTATGATTCACTCAGCCTGTCACCAGCGCGTCCAAAATATGGGGCCAAAGACAAAGCAAGTTTTAAGTTTAATTGAGGGTACCGAGGTCAGTACGGTCGATAGATGTTCTGGCCACGATGGTACTTATGCACTTAAGAATGAATACCACGAAGCATCGGTCAAGATATGCCGCCCCGTCGTGACCAAGATTAAGCAGGCTGAAGTTGATTACTATGGGAGTGATTGCCCCATGGCCGGCAAACATATCGAAAACGTGATGGATACAGATTTTGCCACCGTACATCCCATCACAATGCTTAGATTGGCTTACGGCTTGTCATAAATCCTAAAAAATAACCTACCGCGATGAAATTGACACGAGAAGATCTACTGAGTTTGGAGCAATATGCAGAGGTGCGCGAAGCTTATCGCGCGAAGGTCATGGCCCATAAGAAGCACCGAGCAGTCGCGCTGGGACCCAACGCGACGCTTTATTTTGAAGACCGCTTAACCATGCAATACCAAGTACAAGAAATGCTCAGGATCGAAAAGATATTTGAGGCCGACGGTATTCATGAGGAACTAGACACTTACAATACCTTGATACCCGAGGGTAATAATTGGAAGGCCACCTTTATGATCGAATTCGGCGACGAAGATCAGCGGCGCCTAGCCTTGGTTACAATGAAGGGGGTCGAGAAAACCGTATGGATGAAAGTGGGTAATCATCCTAAAGTATTTGCGATTTCTAATGAAGATTTAGAGCGTGAAAACGAGACAAAGACATCTGCAGTTCATTTTATGCGTTTTCAGCTGACAGACGAGATGTGTGCGGGGGTTTGTGCTGAAGAAATTATTTCATCTGGAGTCGACTTGCCAGCCTATCATCAAAATGACGTATCACTGAGCAAGCAAGTGCAGAATTCATTGAGAAAGGATATAGACTGCGGATAAAAAAGCTAAGTGTGTGTTTTCACACATTGTTGCGAATAGCCCATGCTCTAGAATTCGTCTCGCGCATTGAGCTGGCATGAAGCCGATGCAAAATGCGCAGGGAATTGCTCAAATGAATTGGGCAATATTTTTAATTTACAGTTATAGGAGATACAACATGAAACATTCATTTATTACAACTTTTTCGCGCACGATCAAAGCAGCGCTGCTGCTTAGCTTGCTCGCCATTTTTTCTTCAAGCGCGTGGGCAGAGAAAATCAACCTTAATACGGCTGATGCTCAAACCATGCAATATATTCCGGGAATTGGTGTGAGCAAGTCCAAGAAAATCGTTGAAGTCCGACTCAATACTGGCGGCTTTGATACGATGCAAGATGTCGATGCGGTGCCTGGCATTGGTCAGCGTACAATGATCGATATCAAAAAGCATGGCTCACTTGATTCGGGTGTTAGTGAATTGACCGAAGAGATGAAAGCCAATCGACCTGCGCGTAGCGTGTCTACGCTGGCTAAGAAAACCAGCAAGAAAACATCGTAATCGTTATTTAAGCGAATACGCCGTTTCCCTAAAGGAGCCTAGCGGCTCCTTTTTTTTGTCAGGTTCGCCAGCTAGATTGCGCTCGTTCTTGCTGTACACTCCTTTTATGGTAAGACTACTCAAAATCGTTATTTATTTCATCGAGGCCTCAGCATAACTACTGCGCTTGAAAATACGTCGTTAAAAGCTCGCTTAAAATGCGGGGCTACGAAGTGGCAGATACCTATAAACTGCGCTTTTTCGCGCACTTTTGCCTAGTCTTTTCTGCGTTCGCTACCTTATGCTGAGGTCTCTCATCATCAGATGATTTACCCATGATTTTGTTATCTATATTACGCCACTGTCATCATCGGTATCGGTCGATGGCGTTAAGTCTTCGTCATGCCGGATTATGGCCCCAAGGAGAACACCTACCGCATCGTGGAGAATAGCGACATTCTCGTTGCCGGTAGTTTTATGCTGCTTTTGCGCTTCTGCCTGGAGTTGGAAAATCGCCTCGGACACGCGCCCTTCTTTATCAATGATGCTATCTGCCCAACCCACCATGTCGGCAAGCTCTTCTGCTTGCTTGGCAAGTTCGATCAACACATCGTCGTTGGGTTGTGCCGCCGTTAGCGCAGCCAACGCTGCTTGATGAAACTCTTTAACCGTCATGATTAAGCTTAATAAATCGAATGCTAGGATTCTTCAACGGGTGGTTCATTGTCAGCACCTTCATCGCCATCTAAATCTAGCTTGCCTTCTAGAAAGACGCGACTGGCGAGAATATCCTCTGCCTCAATGGTCATGAGATCAAGTTTTGTTACGCTTTTTTTAGAGTCAGCAAACAGGCGATTAGCCTGACGTAGACGCGCTCTATCTAGCGCATTACGTATCGAGCGCGCATTGGCGAAGTGAGGCAAGGTCATCCGGAGCTTGGTGTACTCAAATAGCGCCTTCTTGGCGTCCTCGGTCATGCGGTAGTTCTGTTCTGCCAGCATCAATTGGGCGATTTCTAGCAGCTCTTCGGGGCTGTAATCGGGGAAATCGATATGATGGGCAACGCGTGAGCGCATGCCTGGATTGGAATGGAAAAAGGTGTCCATTCTATCCTTGTAACCAGCCAGAACCACTACCAGATCATCACGGCTGTTTTCCATCACCTGTAACAGTATCTCGATCGACTCGGCGCCATAATCGCGCTCGTTCTCAGGCTTGTAGAGGTAATAGGCCTCGTCGATGAACAACACGCCCCCCATGGCCTTTTTGATCACGTCTTTGGTTTTGGGCGCGGTGTGGCCGATATATTGACCCACCAGATCATCACGAGTAACCGAGACCAATTGGCCGGTGCGTACATAGTCAAGACGATGAAGAATCTCCGCCATACGCAGGGCAACGGTGGTCTTGCCCGTCCCCGGGTTACCCGTAAAGCTCATGTGCAAGGTCGGAGAGCTGGCATTAAGGTGCATCTTGTTGCGCATTCGATCAACTAACAACAAGGCTGCGGTTTCACGAATTCGGGTTTTGACAGGCTGTAGCCCTATCAATTCACGATCAAGTTGATCAAGTATTTCCATTACATTGGAGGAAACGAGCTCTGCCTGCAAATCTACCGGAGTATCATCAGGTAAAATAGTTTCGGGTGTTGGAACTTCTTCGGTTTCTGTCGGTTCAGACATGGTGACTCCTAGAATGTAAATGATATCTGATTTATTCAGATCTATATGTGGCACATGGATGTGCCGCCGCTACAATGATTGTAATTTATTGTAGTGTGAGAAAACAGAAAATCGCACTTTTCTATTTCCGACTTTGATTTATCCACGAATGGATAAATCAGAACTTTCAAACCGGCACGAAAATAAAATGGCCAATAGTTGTCACTTTTTTCATCAAAATATCGGGCAATAGCACGCTATTACTTTCAATTTTGCTAATAACCTTGACAATATTTTCTCATTTTCCTTTGCACTTGTATAGGCAGAGGTCTCATCGTTATGAAAAAAAAGAGGCGGAACAAGCCGCCTCTTTTATATCAAGCTTGGTTATCAAGTTTTCTTAATAACGTTCGCCTTCTGGCTTGTCAGTCGAGTAAGGCAAAATGGTGTAACCCTGACAGCGACCATCACGCTCTTCACGAACCAAGCGATAACCCGGCTCACTGTCTGGACGATTAACGATGTAAGACATTTTTTGCGATTCCGTCCCACGTGTCGCATCAGATGCCATGACCCGAATATAGTAATTCGGGAAGGCCTTGCGACAATCGTTGATCTCCAGCAGAATGCCTGCAGGATCCTTCATGTCGAACATCGGCATGCCGTACATTTCCCAATATGTATTACGTGGGTGTGGATCATCGGTGTACTCGACGTTAATAGCCCAGCCATTATCCAACGCGTATTTAACCTGTGCGCTGATTTCTTCGTCAGTTTAAATCTGGCAGGAAGGAAAACTGTCCCTGCGTCATGCGATTACCGTAATTTGTCATCATGATAGATAGTCCTCTTAGTTGCTGCCGGTAGCTGACGGAACGAAATCCGCAGTATCGGTTGATTCATAGTTGAAAGTAATGTCTTTCCAGGTGGTCAGTGCAGCCTGCAATGGAGAACAGGTCTTAGCTGCCTTCATCAGAATTTCAGGACCTTCTGCCAAGTAATCGCGGCCTTCATTACGGGCCTGGATCATGACTTCAAGTGCGACACGGTTAGCAACCGCACCCGCCTGGATACCATCTGGATGACCAATCGTACCGCCACCGAACTGTAGAACTACATCTTCGCCCAAGTAGTGAATCAACTGATGCATTTGACCAGCATGAATGCCGCCCGATGCCACTGGCATAACTTTGTTCAGAGAAGCCCAATCCTGCTCCAAGAAGATGCCGGTTTGTAGATCAACTGGGTTATGCGTCTCACGCAAGACGTCGTAGAAACCCTTAATCATGAGTGGGTCACCTTCAAGCTTGCCCACAACAGTACCGGCGTGAATGTGATCAACACCCGCCATACGCATCCACTTACAAATAACGCGGAAGTTCATGCCGTGGTTCTTCTGACGTGAATAAGTTGAGTTACCCGCACGATGTAAATGCAGAATCATGTCATTATCACGACACCACACAGCCAAAGACTGGATAGCGGAGTAACCAATGACCAAATCGATCATTATGATAATGGAACCCAATTCCTTAGCGAACTCAGCACGTTCGATCATTTGATCCATTGTCGCTGCAGTGACATTCAGGTAGTGACCTTTAACTTCACCGGTTGCCGCAGAGGCTTTGTTAACGGCTTCCATGCAATACAGAAAACGATCACGCCAATGCATGAACGGCTGTGAGTTGATGTTCTCGTCATCTTTAACGAAATCGAGGCCACCCTTCAGCGCTTCATAAACCACACGACCATAGTTACGACCGGACAGACCAAGTTTCGGCTTAGTGGTAGCACCGAGTAATGGACGACCAAACTTATCCATACGCTCGCGTTCAACAATAATACCGGTAGCAGGGCCATCGAAGGTCTTCAAATAGGCAACTGGAAAATGCATGTCTTCCAGACGCAGCGCCTTTAACGCCTTCATACCAAATACGTTACCGATGATAGAGGCGGTTACGTTAGCGATAGAACCGCCTTCGAACAGATCCATATCATAGGCGATGTAGATGAAATACTGAGCCTCAGTGTCGGTGCCTTCGCCTGTATTAGGAACGAGGTCACACTTGTAGCACTTGGCGCGATACAGTTCACATGCGGTTAGACGATCGGTCCAAACCACGGTCCAGGTTGCGGTAGAAGACTCACCCGCAACACCTGCGGCGACTTCTTCCGGATCAACACCCGGCTGTGGGGTAAGACGAAAACATCGCAATGACGTCGGTCGAGATTGGCTCATAATCAGGCTGCCAATAGCCCATTTTTTTATAAGAAATTACGCCAGCATTGTAGCGATCTTTCCCTTTTACTTCTTTAACTTCAGCCATTAGGCTTCTCCTAAAAGTGTGAATCGGGCGGCAACGCAAGGGGAATAGTAGCCCTGGTGCCATAAAATTGAAGGCGCGATTATGGCGATAAAAATAGAAATTAACAATGATTTATTATTATGGTTACAATAAAGCTTATGGTAATCCACCCATCCATAAGCGTGCTCAAAAGTAGAAGCCTAGGCCACTTTCCTTAACTTTTGAATAGAGGAATTCCTACAATAGCCGTATTTAGTCTTTTCTATTTTAACTTTATCTAGTAACGATTCAAAAGCCCCTATTGTCCATCCGCTGCAAGTTTGATCTTCGGCAAGCGCTTCAATCACCCATGCCTCACGAATGAGTTTGCCCAAGGCAGTTAAACCACCATCTTTGTCGTCGTAAATGCCACAATGAGTATTAATCGTTGAATTCATGAGTCTGGTAGGTAGGTGTGTATCGCAAAGATAACGCGTTTATTGTATGCAATGCTATTTCTACATAGGCGTATGCCGCACTATGCATACCAAAAACAGACACTGCATTCATTCTAGGCTTTCGTTCTGAAAAATTTAGTCGTTTGACAACGATAACCGCACAATTTGGCCTCCCGTTGTTCCCTCGATATTTAAAATAGCGCCAATCCGATTTGCGCGGTGGTGCATATTGTCTATACCGCGCCCGGAACTAGATTTGTTGCTTGATTGACCATTGTCACGAATCATTATCCAGATTGTTTCAGTATCGACACCATTAGAAACGGTAATTTCAGTTGCGTCGCTGTGTTTTATACAATTTGTAAACGCTTCTTCAAGGATTCGCATGATTTGTAAAGTGCGTGTAGGCCCAAGTTTATTTGATCTCACTTCACTCGATACCTTCCAAATCAGCTTGATGTTCTGAGATTGCGATAGTTGTTGCCATCGGGTTCTCATCGAGCCAAGTAAGGTAGATATACTCTGTGATGTTACATCAAGAGAATTGATTACAAGTCTGAGGTCAACGAGCGCGCTGTCCACCTGTGATCGAATATGTTGTTTGTTAGTTTGTTGATCATCAGCCAAGGCTTTAAGACTAATCAAATGTCCCCCAAGCCCATCGTGCATATCTCTCATAATGCGCTCTCGTTCTTCATTGAGTAACTGTTGCTCATGCATTTCTTCTTGTTTTTTATACTGTCTGCGAATTTCGTATTCCTTATCTTTTACCCGTTGATCTAGGCTGATGTTGAGATTTTCGGCTTCAGTTAAAGAATGTGCAAACCGCTGTAAGATAAACCACAAGGCCAAAATTAATATAGGAATAGAAGCGTAGCTCACCAAAAAGCCATTATGGGGGTTCCAATGATCGTTCAGAACCATCAAGTCGCGCAATCCAACGACAAAAAGAGGTATTCCTGCATACAGTAGCATCAGGGCGCTAGCCTGCCCTTTATTCCGATAAACACGATAAAGATAAAACAGAACGTATAGAGCAAGTACGATGATGAGTCGCCCCCAGACCTGATGTCCGTATACATGAACTGTATCGATATCCATAAATAACATGGGCAGTGCGGCGGGTATGCAGTAGAGGGCTATCACCCAATCTGCCAGCTTGTTTCGATCCGCGAAAAAGCGCTGATTAAACAATATACCAAATGCAACGCCATAACCGAGCAGCAAAAGCCGCAAGCCATCCCAGGTACCGTCGGGAATAGGCAGTTCCGTTAAGAGGAGCAAGTAGCTGCGAGCACCCCACACCGTCGCCGCAAATCCGAACCAAAGGTAGTAAGTGTCTTGTCGACGTAGCGTCCACAATGTGAAATTAATTAATCCAATGACGATCATCAAATAGGATACAAGCTCTAATAAATCCACCTTGTAGAAATTTCGCTGCTGCCATGCAGGCAGGAGAATTCCGCTCGGCGCTATATAGACTTCGCTTAAGTAGCCACTCGTATCACGATTGGTTGCCAGGCGTATATGTAGCGTATTGTGATCAGCGTTTAAAAGTTCGCTTGCAAAATCGAAGAATAAAGGGTGGTTCCACAGTCGAGCGATGGGGTTCTCAAAGCGACCACCTTGACCTAGCCACTGTCCGTTTAAATAAACCGCGACATTTTGACGTACGGCAGGCAGATATATCGCGTACGACTCTGCTTCTAGTGCTTTATTCGGTACGTCGAAGCGATACCATGCGTCTTGCTTGAGCGCTGTTTGACTCCAGTTGTCGGGGAGCTGTACTGTTTCCCAACTCTGCTGGGGTAGTGAATTGATGGATTTAAATTTACCCTCCAATCGTTCTCCTTGCGTGATGCGAATAGCGTCGTCTGACACGGGAAACAAATTAAACGGGAAGAAAAACACCAAAAACACAAGTACCGCGATATACAGTAGTAGCCAAAAGGGCGTTTTAATTGTTTGCCAGAGAGTTATTTGGTTCTGGCGCTGAGTATCCATTTATTACTTGGTTGATTCCGCTTCGACTAATCCGATGCTCAATGCTTTACGCGTAGCCTCTACTCTCGATCGAACGCAGAGTTTTCTGTAAATGTGCTTTATATGAGTGGTAACGGTGTTGTAGGAAATATTTTTTTGTGCGGCAATCTCTTTGTCGGTAAAGCCATCGCTTACGAGCAATAGTACTTCCTTTTCCCGGGTGGTGAGTTTTTGTGCCTCTGCTAAATGCTCTTGGTCAGTACTGCTGTCATGGGGTGCAAACTGATTGAGTATATGTCTGGCAATGGTTGGGCTAATGGGTGCGCCGCCATTGAGTATCATGTGAATTGCATCACTAATACTTATTGAATCATCGTCCTTTAGGATGTAGCCGCTCGCGCCTGCGGTAATGGCTCGCATGATGTTTCTATTATCCTCGAATACCGTGATAACAATCGCTCGCGTTGCCAGCTTGTTTTCGCTAATGAACTGTATGAGATCCAGACCATTACCGTCTGGTAAACCAATGTCGACCAATAAAATATCAGGCTGAAGATCACTTATTGCCTGCGCGCCAGATTCCAGGTCATAGCAGCAGCGCTGCAATCGTAGGGATGCACTCTCTTGAACAATATTTGCCAGGCGATCACACATCGTAGTGTCGTCTTCAACGATTAAGACAGAGGCGGTGTCTTGTTGGGCGGGCGGGATCATCTTTTGGATAAAACATATCGAGATAGGAGCCAAAAACAAGTATCCCAGATAAACCCAATGGCATCAAGGCATGACCGCTTCCACCCAACATTTGAAAGTTGCGAATAACAAACATGCGAAAAGCGAAAGGTGGACGTATAGAGATTCAAATCCGAGTCTAAACCCACATTCATAGTTCCCTGCAAGATAAAAATATTCTTTTGTATAGGAAGGGCGATGCCTGCCGCAATCGTAATATACCTAGGGTCAGTGATAGGCACGGAGATCAACCACTGATAAATTATTCAGCATCATAAAGAGACAGAAATTGGCAATTAAACCTAGCCCTTTGTAATTAAAAAATTATGCAATTTTAAGTATGGAATTAGATTATAGAAAATGGATGGTTGGCTGTGTTTTGCAAGATGTAAGGAGTTAATTTTCATGATCGTGCGTAACGAGAAGAAATTCATAAACTCAATTTGCGTTTGTGCATTGGCGATATCTTGCGTTGCAGATGCACATAATAAAATGGTAGTGATTCCGATGTCGGGCGATGACTTACAGCCGCTGAAAAATATCGTCACCGTTGCCAAGGCCAATGGTGATTTCGATAGTCCGACTGCAGCACTGAATTCGATTAATGATGCCAGCGCGGCAAACCCCTACTTGGTGGTCATTGCACCGGGCGTTTACACCTTGAGCCAACAGTTGGTAATGAAAGAATACGTCGAGATCGCAGGTAGCGGACAAAATGCAACGCAACTCGAGGGTTCGATTGGTGGCGCTACCAGCGCCGCCGCTGCACTAATTGTTGGTGCAAACCATAGCAGCTTGCGCGATATAAGCCTAACCAATATGGGAGCAGTAGGTAGGGGTGTTGGAATCTATAATGATGCTGCTTCACCAGTACTCAGTCATCTAGCAATTACAGTTTCCGGTGCTACTGGAAGCCAATATGGCATAGCAAATTACGCTTCTTCGGCGCCAGCGATAAGGCATAGCGAAATTAGCGTGAAAAGCGGTAGTTCGATTCAAAGAGGTATTTATAACCATAGTTCTCACCCTACGATCTCTGATGTAGTGATCTCTACCACAGATGGATCATCGTCCGCTCAATATGGTATTTACAATACCAGTAATTCAGCACCATCACTAATCAACTTAAGTCTTTTAGTATCAGGCAGTGGTCTTTCTCAATATGGTGTCTACAATTATTCGTCAGAGGTTGATATATCGAATGCAAGAATCGTAATGTCTGGTGGTTCATACCAATATGGAGTTCGCAATTATAACTCGCATCTCGATATTATATTTTCAGATATTAGTACGGTTGGAAGTTCCGCTGATCAAACTGGCATATTTAACTTGGGTAGTTCTACTTCGACCGTCTCGAATGTCAAGATTAACGCATCAGGTGGCGGTGGTAATCAAATCGGCATTTACAATGCCTCTGATGCGAGCGCTTCTGTTATTCGCAATAGTTCGATATCTGCCCCCACCAATTCCATCGCTGCCTCAACGGGCAGCGCTGCGACGGAAACCTACATTAGTGATTCGATTTTAGATGGTGGGCCGGTAAGCGGTGACCCCAGATGTTCCTTTACGCGTATGGCTGATGGAACGCGGCTTGATTCGCTCTGCTCGCTTCCGCCTTAAACGCCACATGAATTCAAAAACAAAAAGTGTGAGTGTGTCAATATTTTCAATGGTACATCCTTCGTGCCTAGGAAACCAAATGGCAGTATCAAATTGCTTTGGTCGTTCCAGCTTTTTGATATTTTTAGTGATCATGCTGGCGTTTATCTTGTTGTTTCCGTTAAGTAGTATCGCGCACAACAAAGTGGTGGTGATTCCCATGGCGGGCGATGATTTAAAACCACTAAAAAATGTCGTTAGTGTTGCCAAGGCCAATGGCGATTTTTCCAACCCAGTCGCTGCGCTAAACTCGATTAATGATGCCAGCGCTGCAAATCCCTACTTGGTGGTTATCGCACCGGGTGTTTATACCTTAAGCCAACAGTTGGTGATGAAAGAATACGTCGAAATTGCGGGTAGCGGACAAAATGCAACGATACTCGAGGGATCGTTTGGAGATGTTAGCCTTAACAGCGATTCTGCGCTCGTTGTTGGCGCAAACCATAGCAGCTTGCGCGACTTAAGCTTATCGAATTTAGGAGCCAGTGGTATTAGCGTAGGAATTTATAATAACGCTGCCTCACCGTTATTGAGCCATCTGTCTATCAAAATATTAGATGGTGATACGACGCAATATGGAATAGCTAATATTACTGCTTCGGCCCCCATTATTAGCCACACTGAAATAGTTGTTGAAAACGGCGCCTCGTATCAAACGGGCGTATATAACCACTCCTCACAACCCACGATTTCCGATGTGA
>CBDBQB010000036.1:0-73431 GCA_965209105.1 Candidatus Poriferihabitaceae bacterium
TACTACTGTCAGTTGTCCCCCACCAGTTATAGCGAGCGTCGATAGTTCCGGTGTACTTAGAATTGGAATAATTGATAAAAAAGAAAACTTCAACTCCGTAAGGCCCCTTATATAGATTATTATTATGCAGCGTAAGGCTTGGATCTTGTGAAGAAGATGCATTAAGGTAAAATGGTGATATGTAATATATCGATGGTGCGGGAGGGGCGAATGTACAACCTGTAAAAACTGGTGCAGAGTCGCCAGATAAGTATATAGCAGTGGTATCAGTATATGAAAATTTCGAATCTACTACCTCGACTCCGCCGCCTGAGTGATAAAAGTGAAGATTGTGATTTCCTTTATTTATGAATTCAGAGTCGCTTATTTTTATATTGCTTCCTGAGTAGAAAGTTATTCCTGCGTGCTCAAATACAGCGTTTATTATAAAACTCGTTGGCGAGTTATTTTGTATTTGAAAGCTATTCCGTCCTCCACCAACAATGGTTACGGGATTATTACTTGTTCCTTTGATAATTAGTCCGCCATTTATTTCAATACCTCCGTTTTCATATAAGGCGGAATCATAGTTTAGTTCGTAAGCGCCGAGTAAACGGCATTCTATCGAGCTGAATTAGAAAAGTATATTGTCGCGTTTTTATATTAAAACGTAACAATGGCAAGACGAAGCAAAGAACAGTGGCGAGAGTTGATTGCAAACCAGGAATCTAGTGGTTTGAGCGCAGTAGCTTATTGCAGACAGCATGGTATCAACCCAAAGTACTTTAGTACGCGTAAATCACAGTTGCGAGATAACGCCGGAAATTTTGTGCGCGTTGCTCCAAACGTGAATCGCGTGGCATGCCCTGATGGTGGCCTCACCAAGACCCAAGCAAAGCAGCCGCGCATACGGGTGATTGATATTGAACTAGGTGATGCGCTAGATGTTCGGGCGTTAAGCCTGATGTTAAATCAAGTTCTATCGTGAGATGGTTGACTGACCTACCGCCAGTGTATCTGCATCGTGCGCCCGTTGACTTTCGCAAGGCGGTGAACGGTCTAAGTGTAATAGTGGAACAAGAGACAAGTTTAAGTCCGTATGCTGATGGGCTGTTTGTGTTTTGCAATAAAAGCAAAGACCGGTTGAAGATATTGTACTGGGATAAGACGGGTTTTGCATTGTGGTATAAGCGTCTTGAAGCGGATAAATTCAAATGGCCGCAACGGGGCGATGATCTAACCATCACCATCAGTGCGGATCAGCTAAATTGCCTGCTTAGTGGATTGTCTATAGAACCGCATAAAACCTTGGCTTATAAGGAAGTAAATTAGCTGATCTGTTAAAATACGGGCATGCAAAGTCATGCCGAATTAGAACAAGAAAACCATCAAATACGGCAGATATTATTGGCGCAGGAAGCGGATTATGAAGCGCAATTAAAATCTAAGGACAGCGCCTATCAGACAGCATTAACAAAGTTAAAGTCTAAAGACAGATACATAGAGCAACTTCAAGAAGCATTGGTGCTGGCGCGCAATGCCCGCTTTGCATCGAACAGCGAAGCACTGCGCACCTTGCAGTTGGTGTTGTTTGACGAAGCCGAACAAGATCAAGCCCGGTCTGACGTCGATGCTGAATTAGATGATGCTGAGACAGTGACCATCCCCGCGCATAAACGCAAACGCGGTGGTCGTAAGCCATTGCCAGCAGATTTGCCCCGCATTGAGATCATTCACGACCTCAGTGACGAAGAAAAGATCTGCCCGCATGACGGCCATGAACTTAAGTTCATCAGCGATAAAGTATCGGAGCAATTAGATATTGTACCGATGAAGATTCAGGTAATTCGCCACATTCGCAAGCAATATGGTTGCCCTTGCTGTCAGGCTAAAGGCGAGGGCTTAATCAAGACAGCATCCAAACCCAAACAAGCCATAGAGAAAAGCCAAGCTAGTGCGGGCTTGTTGGCGTATATCGCCACGGCCAAGTACGCTGATAGCTTGCCGCTGTATCGGCAAAGTGTGATTCTAAGTCGCTTTGGTATTGAGATAGATAGGACCAGTCTAGCCAACTGGATGATTAAATGTGGGCAGTTAGTACAACCATTGATTAATCGCCTAGAAGAGACGCTGTTAGAACAACCTTATCTGCATATGGATGAGACGCCCGTTCAAGTATTGAATGAGTCAGGCAAGAGCGCACAAAGTAAATCTTATATGTGGGTGCGCAGTGCGGGGCCGCCGGGTGGCAAAGCTATCTTGTTTGATTACGACCCAAGTCGCAGCAGTGAAGTACCCAAACGCTTATTAGCGGATTATCATGGCAGCATGATGGTGGATGGCTATGCGGGTTATGATGCGGTATGTGCCGAACAAGGCATTACACGTCTTGGTTGCTGGGCGCATGCGCGGCGTAAGTTTGTGGAGGCGAGCAAGGCCGGCGGTAAAAACAAGAAAAGCCCCAAGGCAGATTATGCAATCAAGTTGATTGCTAAGCTGTATGCGATAGAAAAGCAGATCAAAGGTGAGCCAGTTGATGTGCGCTATCAGCGTAGGCAACAAGACTCAAAAGAGATCATTAGCAAGCTGCGAAAATGGCTAAACGAAACGCGGCCACAAGTTGCGCCAAAACTAGCACTGGGCAAGGCGCTATATTATCTTGATCATCAATGGTCGAGGCTGGTAGCCTATCTTGATGATGGCCGCTACCCGATAGATAACAACGCTGTTGAAAATGCCATCAGGCCGTTCGCTATTGGACGAAAAAACTGGTTGTTCTCAAGCAGCGTACAGGGTGCCAAAGCCAGCGCTAACCTTTATAGTTTAATTGAAACGGCAAAGGCCAATGGCTTGGAACCCTACGCTTATTTAAAGCAGGTATTCACTGCGCTGCCAAACGTCATGTCTTATGATGATGTTGATCGGCTCTTGCCTGGCAATGTCAATGACGGCGTTGTTTAGGCGCTTACTTTAGTTCTACTTTGGTACCTGCGAGAATTGTTAATGTTGCGCTCGACTGCACTGTTACTCGTCCTCTTATTATGTAAGGTAGGCTGTTCGTCCCTGGTGTCAAAACCATATCTTCGCTGATCACCAATCCACTTAGGTCTCGAGGGTTTTGATTTACATAATTAAATAAAATGAAGTTCGAACTTTGGCTTTCAGTTTCATTACTGACAGATGTTACCCAAATACTGTTTGAACCATCATTGAGAATTGCTTTTATACTCCAGTTACCCTGCATATCCGATGTCGTCGATGCCTGATACTCATTATTTACGTATAACCTAACTTCTCGATTGGCTGTTGCAATACCCGTAATTTCCTTTGGGTTTAATGAGGTATTTGCACTTTGGGTCAACACAACAGGTGTTATATCGCTAGATGGGTTATTTTCTTTTACATAGACAACTGACGTACTAACACCAACACCACCATCGTTATCGGTTACTGTAAGCCTAGCCAAGTAGGTGCCGTTGGCTGCATAATTATGAGTGACGCTTATTCCGGAATCGCTCTGTTCATCACCAAAGTCCCAATAATAAGCTGTAATATTCCCATCTTCATCAAAAGACCCACTTGCGTCAAAAGTGACATTCAAGGGCGCCTCACCAAACTGAGGGGAAACAATATAACTCGACTCTGGCGGTACATTTAGTTGAACCTGTTTTATTACTTCTACGAAATTATCAACATTTGAAAAACCATCTGAAACAACTAATTTAATTGAATGCAACCCACCCCCCAGATTAGAAGTAATCAATTCGGCAGCAGATATGCCCCGACTCAAATCGCCAGCTACTTTTATATCGTCAACCCACCACTCATAATATATTGGGTCACTATCAGGATCGTTAGTCACGCTCGCGTCAAAAGTAATGGCTAATGGGGCGTTGCCGCTAAGAGGCGAAATCGTAAAATCTGCCGTGGGAGGATTAGAGCGTGCGATCGTTATACTTTTTGATACGGAGTTCCTGTCGCCTGAATTATCCACCACGGTCAATTGCGCATCATAAATTCCTGCTTGCGTATAGGTATGGTTTACTACTTGACCTTCAGAATAATAGCCATCCCCGAAATTCCAATGATATGTGTCAATTGTGCCATCATCATCGCTAGAAGCAGAGGCATCAAACTCAATCGTTTCAGGCGACACCCCAGTATCAGGATTGGTCGAAAAACTCGCCAAAGGTGAAATAGATACGGCATTTCCATTTCCTCCCCATACCAAATACGCAACAAATTGAGAGCTCGCACTTCGCTCACTGTCCAAAATAGTGTCCTCGTCCACGCCTAAAGTCACACCATAGGTGTCAACTGACGCACTTCCCATGAGTACTGGCCAACTTCCATCGTTAGTCACAGACGCTGAACTCACCCAAGCCGTATAGGTGGAAGTTAAATTCTCTAGACCTTGAGTATATCCAGTCGCGTTATCGTCAATCCCTACAACCGGCACATCTGTTAGGCCTGCAATGAGCTTAGTATCACTGCTATTGAAGTTCATTTCTCCTTGCTCAAATATCATGACTCCTATTTCTTCATCGACCCTAAGTGTATCCACATCTTCACCAACATGCTTACTGGCAGAGTATCCTGAAAAATCAGCAACCTGATCCTTATCTTCACTAGAAGACGCCCAAAATACTGACCATCTAGGATCATTAAAAGTCATTACCTGACCAAGTATTACTGGGTTCTCGTAGGTATTGAAATATGCATGTGGCTCATAACTCCACGCCCCAGAAGAAGATGTTTTGGACGACGTGTGTTTTAATGCCTCTAACTTAAAATCACCAATATTATAAATTCCTTCTTCGAGCACAAAGTAACTCACGAGGTAGTCATATCGATTGATATTTTGGTTTGCTGGACTTTGTAATCGAAGATCAAAACTACTTCCATCCGCATTTCTTATTCTTGGGACTACTGGTGTCGCACTCGTATCTAACATTGTTACGGAGGCCACAACAACCATAGATGTATATGATTGGCCTAGATTTATAGTGCTCCAGTTTTCATCAACGTAGGCTTGACCCAATCGAAAACTAATATTGTCAGGCGAGGAGACCCCGGTAACCTCTATCGGCTTTGAAATAGTATCCGTCTTACCCGATTTATCTGTAATAGTTAAAGTCGCGACAAAAGTACCTGAGGTAGTATAAAAATGCGTTATTGTGGATCCAGAACCTATACTCCCATCACCAAAATCCCACTCATAGCTGGAAATTTCTCCTTCTGAAGCACTAGAGCCTGTTGCATTAAAGAAAGCAATAAACCCGAAGCTTCCGAGCTCCCCACTATTTGGTGTAGCTAAGAAATTAGCAACTGGGTTCGCAGAGGTTGAAACTTCAATAATTTTAGTAGTGTTTGCTACCCCGCCATTATCGTCCACTATGCGAAGCGTTGCCTCGTGCTGACCAGGCGCATCATAAGTATGTGAAACAGCGACACCTTCTCCCGCAGTACCATCGCCAAAATCCCATATATATTGATCTATATAACCAATTGAGGATGCAGACGCTGACGCATCAAAATCAACAGCTAGTGGAGAGGCACCAGAAAGAGGAGAAGCGATAAAATCCGCAAAAGGTTTAGCGTTTACTTGAATCGACTTTGTAATACTGTCTGTCTTTGGGTTTCCTTCCCTTTTATCAGAAATATTTAGTGTAATATCGTATGTGCCTACGTCCAATGTCCACGATAAAATCTGAGGCCCCTCAATAGCTGAGCTCACTAGGTTCCCAGCCACAAGCACCCCATCAATAAGCCATTCATACTCTAGCTCATCCCCATCTAAATCTTTAGACCAACCGGCATTGGCCAAAATATTTAGAGGAGCCGTTCCAGATGATGGATGTAACTCGAATTCAGCAATAGGCTGGGCATTGAGTGGTGTTGTTACTGTAATAGTAAGATTTGCAGTACTACTTGCTCCGTCATCATCGATTACCGTTAATACTGCGTTAAAACTACCCGCTGAAGTATAAGTATGACTGGTGTTTAGCCCGGTTCCATTTCCTCCTTCACCGAAATCCCAACTGTAACTTGTAATCGTTCCATCGCTGTCTGTCGAACTCGCCCCATTAAAACCAACCACCAACGGTAATTCGCCCGCGGTCACATTCGTGCTGAAAACTGCGGAAGGAGGTATGTTCTGAACATCCACAACAATTTCAAATAACGCACTATTTGTATCGCCATCATTATCCGTTACCGTCAACATGGCCACATAGGACCCTGACACTGGGTAAGTGTGAATGGTGGTAACGCCAAACCCACTGTTTCCATCCCCAAAATCCCAGCTATAACCACTGATTGAACCATCACTGTCGCTCGATCCTACTGCATCAAATATCACATCTAACGGCGCATGACCCGCCTCAGGCATCGCTGTCATTACTGCCGTCGGTGGGCTATTCGGCGGCTCGCTCACCGTTATGTTTGACGTGACTGAACCTGTATCACCATCGTCATCCGTCACCGTTAGACTAACCGTATAGCTCCCAACTAGCGTGTAATCGTGATTTGATGTTTGCCCAGTTCCATTTTGTCCATCTCCATAGTCCCATGCGTAACTAGTAATCGTGCCATCGCTATCACTCGAAGCACTTGCATCAAAATTAACTGTCAACGGCACTACCCCGCTTGATGGCGTGGCAACAATATCTGCAATCGGTGCTATGTTGGGGACATCCACGATCACCGTAAACGTTGCACTATCTGTATCGCCATCATCGTCTGTTACTGTCAACTCAGCTATGTAGGAACCTGCTGCTGCGTAAGTATTAGTAGCATTTATGCCCGTTCCCGCCTGACCATCCCCAAAATCCCAACTATAACTACTGATCGTGCCGTCACTGTCGTTCGAACTAGTCGCATCAAATATGACATCTAATGGCGCATGACCCGCCTCAGGTATCGCTGTCATTACTGCCGTCGGTGGACTATTCGGTGGCTCGCTCACCGTTATGTTTGACGTGATTGAACCTGTATCACCATCGTCATCCGTCACAGTAAGCGTAACGATATAACTTCCAACTAGCGTGTAATCGTGGTTTGCAGTTTGTCCTGTTCCACTCTGACCATCTCCATAGTCCCATGCGTAACTAGTAATCGTGCCATCGCTATCGCTCGAAGCACTTGCATCAAAAATTACTGTCAACGGCACTACCCCGCTTGATGGCGTGGCAACAATATCTGCAATCGGTGCTACATTGGGGGCATCCACGATCACCGTAAACGTTGCACTATCTGTATCACCATCATCGTCTGTTACTGTCAACTCAGCTATGTAGGAACCTGCTGCTGCGTAAGTATTAGTAGCATTTATGCCCGTTCCCGCCTGACCATCCCCAAAATCCCAGCTATAACTACTGATCGTGCCGTCACTGTCGTTCGAACTAGTCGCATCGAATACGACATTTAGTGGTGCATTTCCATTGGAAGGTGTGGCATTGAACGATGCAAAAGGAGGTGTATTTGCACTTTGATTAACAATGATCGCTTGTGTCGTAGCATCTGTTTCTCCAGATTCCGTTGTCACTGTTAACGTTGCTAAGTAGCTTCCGCTCGCGGTGTATGTGTTATTTATAGTTGCTCCATTTCCAGAATTTCCATCGCCAAAGTCCCATTGATAACTAAGTATTGGACTTCCTCCGTTCCCGGAGCTATTTGTACCATCAAATTGCACATTGAGCGGCACATCGCCCTGGCTGACGTTCACAACTATATCTGCGATTGGCGGCAAAGATGGTATAACAACCGTACCGAGTAAGTTTTTTTCGTCCTCGGACTCACTGTTTTCGAAATACAAAAATATTGGCTTGTCGCTTTCCACGTAAGCCCCAGCAGCGATACTCGTGCCGCTCGCGGCTGAGCCAAAAAATATTTTTCCAGGGAAATTTCCGCTCGCAGAGCAATCTTGAACGACTTTAGTATTATCGTTATTTACAAGAATGACTTTTGTATTGTCCTCGACACATACTGCAGCAATATATTGAGTATTTACAGGGATGCCATATTTGTTACCTCTGTACTCAATTGGCCATAGGCTTGTGATTTCACCTCCATCACCATCATCATACCGCACACCACTAAGTGGTTTATCTGACACAATATGTATCGCGCCGCCTCCGCCTTGGCTATACTGATCTCCCACAGTAACTGCTGTCATTTCTCCAGCATTAAGAACAAAACTTTGCGTTTCATTATTATCTGCGTACGCAGTAACGCTTGTAGTATCTTCAAATGCTGACACATATAAATTAGATGAGCGAATACCCCATAACTCAGTTGCTAATGGTGCAACCGGATAGGCATCATATCGAACACCCGACCCTAGACTCTCTTGAGAACGGTGATAAACCAAAATCGGGCGAGTGGCACTTATAAGGCCAACAGTCGCATTTACATTCCCAGCGTCAAAGGCAATTGATTGACCCTGTGGTAAAGCTACAGTGCTTTCAACACCATCGATATTGATTGTTGCCTCGGCATCACCGCTCGGGCTAAAAAGATCGTAGGTATGAAAACCTCTTAAGTGGGGTACACTAAATCTTAACCCTATGAATACTGATGGAACTGGCATGTCAGAGCCATCAATCGCGTTCCCAACATCAAAAGGTTTGGTTCCAAACAATCTTCCTCCAGGACTTAGATCCACGCCTGCTGGTATGCTGCCAATTTCGTATTCGTTTAAGTTAAGCACCGTGGAACCGGCAATAACTAAGTTGCTATCCGCTAGACTCATTACTGACAGATTATCTTCTTGAAGCCAAGGGTCTAAAACGTAGTAGCTATTTTCTTGACCAAGCAACTGGTGCTCGTCGTTTGGCGAACTTGCCTCGTGATAAATATAAACAGGCTTTGTACTCTGAATGTACGCGCCCGCATTAATGTTTACTCCGTTAGTGGAAGACCCGAAATATGCTTTCCCTGGATAACTATCCAAGCTTCCACTGCAGCTCTGTACGATAGGCGCGGCTATACCATCAATCAGGGTCAATTCGGTATCAGGTTCGGGGCATACTACAGCGACATATTGAGTATCGATTGGTATGCCATATTGATTAGCAAGGTAAGAGCGTGGCCAAAATGCAGTGGCGTCACTGCCATCGCTGTCACCATACTGGGCCGCCATAATAGGTTTATCCGAGACCAATCTAAATGCATCGCCCCTACCTTGACTAGTATTCGACCCAATACTGAGAATCGTCCGACTTCCTGAATTTAGCGAATAAGATTGACTTGCACCACCACTTGAGTACACGACGAGCGAAGTATTGTCTTCGACTGCGCCTACGATAATTTGTTTTGATCGTATGCCCCACAACTCTTTTGCAGCAGGCGGAACGGGAAAGACATCTCCCCAAACTGCACCATTCTTCATCCCTATGTGCGTCAATAATATCGGCACATCAGAATCAATAATACCAGAGATTGTATTGTCAGAGCCCGCGTCAAATTGCATGACGACCCCTTTAGTTAATACGAGAGACTCACTAACACCATTTCGCTGGATAATTAGGTTCGCATCGCTATCAACGCTGAGAAGGTTATACGAATGAAAATTTCGAATATGCGGTACAACAAACCTTGTCCCCTGAAAAGAAGCTGGAACGGGTAAGTCAGTCCGATTTAGATCGCTTCCTAAAACAAATGCGCCAGTTCCTTTGATTTCCGAACCAAGTACAATGCCAGCACCCGCCTCAATAGTACCGATTTCATATCGATTCAAAGACAAGCTCACAGACTCCGCTTGAATGGTGTTCCCATCCGACAGGCTCATCACCTTGAGGGTCTGAGACTCCAAAGCTGGATTCAACACATAGAGACCTTTGCATAATTCCGAAAGGGTCGAGACATAAATGTTAAAATTCAAACAGAATTATATCGTTAGGAAATAGTCGCTATGTCTTGGAAAAACCTATCACAATATGGCCTTGCAGACGCCTTGTTATCGAAGCATGATAGTCTAAAAGAGCTTGATGATGTTCATCAAATTATCGATTGGCCTGAGATCGAAGGTCTTCTGAGTCCGTTATATTCCAGTAAACGAGGTAAGCCAGCCTTTCCGCCGCTGATGATGTTTAAAGTGATGCTGCTCCAAGCCTGGTATAACTTAAGCGACCCAGCGATGGAGAAACAACTGGCTCGGGATTTATTGTTTCGCCGCTTTGTTGGTCTGAATCTAAGCGATTCGATACCTGATCATTCAACTATCTGGCGATTCAGGAATCTTCTTCAGAAAGAAGGCTTATTGGATGCCATGTTAGCGCGTATCAATACGCAACTTGCCCGAGCCAGTTTGATCGTCACCCAAGGTTCGATCAGTATTGTGGATGCCACCGTGATTGAAGCCAAGCAATCTCGCCCGAGGAAGAATAAGAAAGGTAAAAATACGCAAGACCCTGAAGCGGCTTATACCTCAAAGATATCAGCCGATGGTAAACGTAAAACGACGTACGGATATAAGCTTCATGCAAATACAGATGAAGATGGCTTTATCAAGAAATTGGCGTATAGCCCAGCGAACGACCATGACTCACAGCATTTTGATGAGGTATTGACGGGCAAGGAATCTGCTGTCTATGCTGACAGTGCCTATGCTAGCCAGAAGAATGAAGAGCGACTCGGCAAGAAAAGCAAGATATTGTATCGAGCTTATCGGAACGCACCATTGAGTGATGCGCAGAAAGCGGCGAATAAAATACGTTCTGGTATCCGTTCGACAGTTGAGCGTGTCTTTGGCTTACTGAAACTTCACCACGGATTATCAAAAGCGCGTTATATGGGTTTGGAGCGAAACAAATGCCGAGCGCAGCTGATCGCGATGAGCCACAACATCAAGTGTGGCCTGTCGATATACCGGAAAATGCAGGTGAGTTGTGCCTAAAGGCCACGAAAGGCGATTAAACCAGCCTCTTTCCTTGGAAAAGGCGCCTCAAATGGTGTTAATTCCATCGAATCGGGTCGAAAAGCCCCTTTGCGAAGATAAATGCACATGTGTCGCTCAAAAAACGGAGTATTCATACGAAGCGGCGGAAAAGCTGTGATAATGCAAAGCTCTCACATAGTATTGATTTTTAAGCGTTTGACCGTGAGCCGAATATATCCAACATGCGCTAAATAATATGATATAGCTAGCATAAAGCGCCCTGACCATTGTACTCATTCTCCATTTCCCTTTTGTATTTCGCTCGACTATAGCATAGTTTTTACTTAACTCGAAAATATGGCCTAAGCTTTTCCATAAAACTAACATGAACTATTTGGAAAGCTTAGCAAACAGATATTTTCCTAAATTTTACCTAGATATGACCAGAACAAATACCATCCCTAATCGTTCTTTACTATCCGTAACTAGTATCCAAGCATTAGAGTTTAACTTTTCTTGTCTATAAACTTTGGGAACACCTATGGCGGGTAGAGTGGTGGGTAGAGTGGTGGGTAGAAAGACAGTCTCAAAATAATCCATTGAATTATCAATGGATTATTTATTGTATTGGCGGAGAGCGAGGGATTCGAACCCCCGGACCTGTTACAGTCAACGGTTTTCAAGACCGCCGCATTCGACCACTCTGCCAGCTCTCCATATTTAAAGGTCATACATTTAATCGACTAATGTGGCTTCGATCACCACGCGGCTCAATCCACCGCATTACTCAACCCTTCCTGGGTTTCGCCCTTCGGGCTCGCTGCGCTCGTGAAAATCTGTTCCTTACAGATTTTTCGACCACTCTGCCAGCTCTCCATATTTAAAGGTCATACATTTAATCGACTAATGTGGCTTCGATCACCACGCGGCTCAATCCACCGCATTACTCAACCCTTCCTGGGTTTCGCCCTTCGGGCTCGCTGCGCTCGTGAAAATCTGTTCCTTACAGATTTTTCGACCACTCTGCCAGCTCTCCATATTTAAAGGTCATACATTTAATCGACTAATGTGGCTTCGATCACCACGCGGCTCAATCCACCGCCCTTACCCAATCACTTGGTCAACCCTTCCTAGGTTTCGCCCTTCGGGCTCGCTACGCTCGTGAAAATCTGTTCCTTACAGATTTTTCAACCACTCCGCCAACTCTCCATATTTAAAGGTCATACATTTGATCAACTAATGTGGCTTCGATCGCCACGCGGCTCGATCTGCCACTCAAACGAGGTTGGCGATTATATATAAGCTGGTATACGAGGCCAATGTTTTTGTGACCTATCCCGGTGCTTAATTTAGCAGGCTCAAACCAAAGCAGCGAGTTGCGCTTTAATCTGCAAGGCTAGTTTTTTATCGATTGGCTTGCTTGGTTTTGCCTTCATCTCGGAGTATCGTTTTTGACTCGCCTCTGCGGCAGGGTATTCCTTAGCCTGCAATAATTCATCCACCGCATCAGAATCGTTGCAGACAAGCAGCATATCGCAGCCTGCTGCCTCGGCGCGGTTGGCGCGCTCGATAATATTGCCGCCGACACAGGCGCCGCGCATACTTAGATCATCACTAAAGATTAGCCCTTTAAACCCCATCTGCTTTCTCAACACAGTTTGCAGCCAATACTCGGAAAAAGTCGGCAGCTGATTGTCGACGCTGGGAAAATCTATATGCGCAGTCATCACCGCACCGAGCTTATCTTGTAGGGCGATAAACGGCAGCATATCTTCGCGTTCAATATCCTGCTGTGCACGTTGATCAACAGGGGTTTCTAAGTGTGAGTCGGTAAGTACATGACCATGCCCAGGAAAGTGTTTGCCGGTCGCCTGCATACCCGCAGCATTCATTCCGTCTATGAAAACGCCAGCCAGTGTCGTAAGAATAACCGGGTCGGAATGAAAGGCTCGATCACCAATCACCGTCTCGTCGTGCACGCCTATATCCAGTACCGGCGCGAAGCTAAAATCAAGGCCGCAATTAATCAGTTCCTCAGCCATCAGCTGCGCCGTGGCGTGAATTAAATCAAGTATGCTTTGTTTATCTTGCGCGGCGTCGTACTGCTGCCCCAATGCACGCATAGGTGGCAAACGCGTAAAGCCCGTTTGAAAGCGTTGTACTCGACCGCCTTCTTGGTCAACCGCGATCAATAGCGCCGGGGTTCGCAGCGAGCGAATTTCTCGAATGAGCTCGCTGACTTGCTGTTGATCCGCAAAATTTCGACTAAACAATATCACCCCGCCAACGCTAGGCTGACGCAATCGACGCTGATCATCTGAGCCCAAGCTAAGGCCCTCAAGATCAATCATTAAAGCGCCTAGCGCCTGACGCATACTCGCCACTATTGCGCGCCCTGCTCGCTGAGTATTTCCACGGGCGTACCGATTTCTACCTGATTGAACAAGTCGATGATGTCCGAATTGCGCATACGGATACAACCGCGCGAACCCGGCTGACCCATTGCAACATCGTCTGGCGAGCCGTGAATATAGATATAGCGTTGCATCGTGTCGGTATCGCCGAGTCGGTTTTTACCCGGCTCAACACCGCTCAACCATAAGATACGCGTCAGTATCCAATCGCGATCTGGAAATTGCTTTCGTAGAGCTTGTGTATAGACTTCACCGCTCAATCGACGCGCGACAAAGACCGCGCCCGCTTTTGCGCCCGCGCCAATCTTAGCGCGAATGATATGCTTGCCTCGGGGGGTACATTCGCTGCCGTTTTGTTCGCCAAGACCGTTCGCCGCACTTGAAATGGAATAGCGCCTAAGCGTTTTGCCCAGAGTACATAAGTGCATACTTTGTTCGGATACATCGATTTTCAGTTGCATCAGCCGTACTCTGAGACGATATGATCAAGCAAGCCCTGCGAAGCATTTTCGATTAAATCCAATACATGCGGAAAGCCGCCTGCGCTTCCAAAATACGGATCCGGCACTTCTGTTTCCGGTACCCCTTTTGCGAAATCTAGGAATAGATGCAGTTTGTCGGATTGCGCAATACTCGCCAAGGATTCTAAATGGGTGTAATTATCTTCGTCCATTGCAAGCACATAATCAAAACTCGCAAAATCGCTGGCGGTGGCTTGCCGCCCGCGAAAGCCGGATAAATCATATCCTCGGGATCGTGCCGCGTCTATTGCACGCGAATCGGGGCGTTCCCCGACATGCCAATTGCTGGTTCCCGCTGAATCGACTTCGATAAATTTCATCAAACCATGCGACTCAACCAGCTTGCGAAACACGCCTTCTGCGGTCGGCGATCGACAAATATTTCCCAAGCATACAAATACAACACTTACCCTGCGCATAGCATCAACTCAATTTAATGTGACCCAATATCCCCGACCCGCTCTAACTCAAAAACGTATTGGCTTTCTGTCAGGGCAGTGGTAATTTCCTTAAGTTGATCTAAGTGACTGACCTCGATCTCAAATTCCATACTTGCCAAATTCTGCTCCTCGGTGGGCATCTCAACTTTAGTGATGTTCGAATTATGTTCGGCAATAATCTGTGCGATGTTAGCCAGCACACCGGGAGTATTATTCACCACAATTCTCAATTTACTCTTAAAAGAATTTTTGGGATTTTTGCCCCAATCCAAGTGCAACCAACGGTCAATGTGTTTTCGATAACGCTTAGTGTTCGGGCAGTTATCACGATGCACTACCATTCCTCGGTCGGCGGCAAACACACCGATAATATTATCGCCAGGAACGGGATAACAGCAACTGGCATAGTTAATCAGTAAATTCTCGGCACCACGAATCGACAAGCTTGAGGAAGCCGGTAACTTTTGCTCATCGATATCTAAGGCAGTGAGCGAAACAAGCTGTTCTGCCACCATCAAAGGTAGACGCTTGCCGAATCCAATATCTGCTAGCAAAGTGTTCCAATCTTTGATTTCAAACAGTTCCAGTAATTGGACTTTATGATTGCTCGCAATATGTTTACCTTTAAAGCCGCGATCTCGTAACGCTTTAGTCAACAGCCTGCGCCCAAGACTAATCGCCTCTTTTTCTTTTTGTTGGCTCAAGAAATGGCGTATCGCGGTTCGGGCTTTTGAAGTCACCACAAAATTCAACCAAGACGGCAATGGCCGGCCGGTTCTAGAGGTGACCACTTCGACTCGATTACCTGAGTCCAATACTGTATTGAGCGCAGAAACTTCGCCATCGACTTTACAACCCACGCATTGATTGCCAACATCTGAATGTACCGCATAGGCAAAATCGACCGCAGTCGCGCCAACGGGCAAGTGTTTTATTTCGCCCTTGGGGGTAAAAACAAATAATTTGTCGGGGTACATTTCGGCGCGTAAATGCTCCATAAAATGCCCAGAATCACCTACTTTGCCCTGCATATCCAAAAACCCGTCTAGCCATTTTTTGACAATCTGTTGCGGCTGCTTGGACTGATCATCGCTGGACTTATAAATCCAATGTGAGGCGACGCCCGACTCAGCAACACGATCCATTTCCACTGTGCGAATCTGAATTTCTACCGGCAATCCGTGCGGCCCGATGACCACTGTATGCAGCGATTGATAGCCATTGGTTTTGGGCATGCCGATGTAGTCTTTTACATTGTGCAGCATCGGCGTGTATTCCTGATGCACAATGCCCAGGGCGCGGTAACATTCATCTTGCGTTTGCACAATAATACGAATCCCATGTATGTCTCTTTGCGATTTTACCGAGACTTTACGATGTTTGACCTTCTGATAAATACTGTACACGCGTTTTTTACGCCCCACGACCTTCGCGCCTTCAATGCCAGCTGCTTTAAATTTCGCCTCGAGACGATTAGCGATATCGGTTTCTACCGGCCTTCTGCCGCGGGTATCGGCCTCCAAGCGCTTGGCGATGGCTTGATATCTGACAGGGTATAAAGCTTTAAAGCAGAGATCTTCGAGATCTGCTGTCATTTCGCGCATACCCAGGCGGTTTGCGATCGGCGCGTAAATATCTAAAGTCTGTCTCGCAATGCGCTCGCGTTTGTCTTTCGGTAAATGCTCAATGGTATGCATATTATGCAAGCGATCAGCGAGTTTAATCAGGATAACACGCACGTCTTTAGCCATCGCCAATAACATCTTTCGAAATGATTCGGCCTCAGCGTGCTGGGGTTTGTCAGTCGTGACTTGCGATATCTTACTGACCCCATCGACCAGATGCGCGACGTCCTCGCCAAATTTCTCGGCAAGCACCTTTCGACTGACACCGGTATCTTCAATGACGTCATGCAAGATCGCTGCGATCAGGGTGCGACTGTCGATCTGCATATCCGCTAAGATCAGTGCAACAGCTAAGGGATGGTGAATATAGGCTTCACCACTCTTTCGGGTCTGATCAAGATGAGCTTCCGCCGCGAACAAATACGCGTCATAGACGGTTTGCTGGGCATCGGGCTCTAGGTACTTCTTAGTCGTCTCGAGCAGTTGGCTGATTAATACGCGCTCTTTGGGTACATCGACATTGGGCGTGAGTTCCGACACCGCCACTTACACAGCGACTAACCGCCAGGGGTTTACTTTTTCTTTAGGTCTTGGCGTCTGACTCAGCATCACCCGGCTCGGCCACTTGCTCGTCGCCCTCTATCATCATGCTAGAACTTGTTGGCTCGTCTTTTGTTTTCTCATCGCTAGCCTCCGCATTAAAGGCTTCGGCGCCCATCGTCTCTGCTAAGGCTTCAGCGATTAAACGCTCTGCTTCTTCGTCATCGATCTCTTCAATTTCTTCGTCTTCATTGAATAAGCCGATATTGGTTGACTCTAGGATACTCGCGTCCACTAAATTTTCAGCAATCTCGCGCAAAGCGATAACGGTGGGTTTGTCACCTTCGTCTTCAACCAAAGCTTTGGCGCCCATTGAAAGCTGACGCGCGCGCTTGGCAGCAATCAACACCAGCTGGAAGCGATTATCGACATGTTCTAGGCAGTCTGTCACGGTTACACGTGCCATGGATATTTCCTCAAATTCAGTTGGGTTTGATTCTAGGCGGTCTGGATTCTAAATACAGCCCTTATATGGGGGTATTTGATCACGATTTCTAGCCATTCGCTGCGAAAATCAAACGTCGCTATCACTCGTTTGTTTTGCTTCGCGTCTTTACGGCCTATGCGAGATCAAACAAGGCGTTCAATTCTGACAAGGCGTGCTCAAAGTTATCATTAACAATTCGATACGAATACTCGTCTTGATGGCTAAGTTCATTCCTAGCGCCTTGCATACGCCGCGCAATAGTTTCGTCGTCGTCTTGGCCACGCGCACGTAAGCGCTGCTCAAGTGCTTCGATCGATGGCGGCACGATAAACACCGTTTCAGTTTTTGGAAATTGCTCACGCACTTGGCGCGCGCCTTGCCAATCGATGTCCAAAATAACATGTTTACCCTGGCTGATTAGAGCTTGCGCCGTGGCTTTTGAAGTCCCGTATAGATTATCAAATACTTGGGCGTACTCCAAAAATTCGTCACGCTCGATCATCCGCTCGAAGGTTTCGGTATCCACAAAATAATAGTCCTTGCCGTCTTGCTCACCTTTTCGCCTTGCGCGCGTGGTATGCGAAATCGCCACGGCCACATCGTCGCGTGAATCGATCAGCGCTTGCGCAAGGCTGGTTTTCCCGCACCCGGAAGGCGCGGAAAAAATGTAAATTTTTTTGTTCGGCAAAATTGCAGTCACCTAAAAAACTAAGCTTAAAAGTGCGCCAAATTCTACCCATAAACCCGCTACGCCAACAGCCCTAATTCGGCTTTTCTGTTCAAACCTAGCCTTCTGCATGGTTGACCTTAAATTTTCTACCAGATGATGGGTCTCAACGAGAATATTAGAAGCACGGAAATGTGGCTTGATGACACATTCTTTTAACGCTTAAGACAAGGGCATTAATCCACTCTAAACTTTTCGACCAATCTTCATGTACTTATGTATAGGTGTCTCCATCTAATTGAAATCATTGAATATAAGAGAAAGTCGAGCGATTGTTTACAGTTGCAGAATCCCCTCAATGAGTTTATGCTATTGGGTACTCAAAAAGTCAGACGTCAGTGGGGGTGTCAACTTTAAAAGGTAAACATGAAATTTTTTCGGCTCAATCCATCTAACTCCGTATCAGGCCAAAGAACACGTAAGCCCGTGGTCAAAAAGTCTGTCGCCAAAAAATTGGCTAAACGGATTAAACCGGATCCCCGTACCCCCCTAAAAGAATATACGCAGTTTGAAGGCTATACCATTGGAAAACTAATCGGCCGTGGTAGTTTTAGTTTAGTCTATCAAGCTCACGAAGAGCCTAGCGGTAGTGAAGTTGTTATTAAGGAGTATTTCCCTAAACATTTTTCCAAGCGTTTACCTGACGACACCATCACACCGCTTGATGGCAAAAAATTGTTCACTTTTACCGAAGGTTTTAATCAGTTTTTTAATGAGGCAATGGCACTCAGAAAAATCAGCCATCCTAATGTGCTTAAAACCCACAATATGTTTCGCGCCAATCGGACGGCTTATTTGGTCTCGCTTCACAAAGGCGGGCGTGACCTGAAATGGTTTTTATCCTCTGTGAATGAATCCATGGATCAAGCATTGATCTATCAGGTATTTATGCCTCTGCTAAGCGCCTTGCATTTTTTACACGATGCTGAACTTCTACATCTAGATATCAAACCTGCGAACATTCTGCTGCAGCCAAATCGCGAACCCTTGTTATTGGATTTCGGTGCTGCCCAAGCAATGACCAGCCGCAAACGCATAAGCCGAATGCAGACTCTCACACACGGTTTCGCGCCCCCCGAACAATATGATCGTAATCGTGCGCTTGGCCCTTGGACTGATATTTATGCGGTTGCTGCAACCCTATTTTACGGCATCGCCTGCAAACCGCCGGTCAAATCTAGAGACAGTAAATCCAAAAACCAGCTGTCCACCGCAAAGTTTGGTAAGCATTATGATTACGAACTCATTTCAGCCGTTAATCGTGCGCTCTCTTATACAGCTGAAAATCGTTACGACAATGTTGATGATTTTGCCAAGGCGCTACTCGCCGGTTCACAGTGGAAGTCCTTACGCGATTACGAAGTTCAAGCGATGAATTACGATCGCTTTGAGCTAAGTGCTCGCCAATCGCAAAGTGATTTGGCTGCCTCTGTCGCGTAGACGTTCCCAGCCACGCTGGTTCTTCAAGCACACCCTTTAATTTCGCCCCTAATCTAGCTTTAATCAAAGCACCCCCCTCCTTTAATTACACTTGCCGTACACAACGTTAATCTCTGCTAGGCAACTTGCCGCTGAATACGGCACTTGCCTGATTATTGATTGCAGGTTTTCCTTAGGCAAGCCTCGTTTAGGCGCGCAAACCTATCAAGATGGACATCTGCCGAATGCTGTATACGCGGATTTAGATTTAGACCTGTCTAGCAAAATTACCGCATTAACTGGGCGTCATCCCTTACCCAATTTTACGCAACTTGTACGCAAACTTCGCGACTGGGGTGTGAGTAATGACTCACAGGTCGTCGTGTATGACGATGTCAGTGGCGGTTTCGCTTCTAGATTATGGTGGTTACTGCGTACGCTTGGACATTCAAATGTTGCCGTTTTAAATGGTGGCATTCAAGCTTGGGAAATGGCCGGGCAAATCATCACCAAATCAATCGAATCACCAAACTCTGGTTCTTTTGCCGGCCAAGCCAACCAGTCCGCATGGTGTGATGTTGATACGCTACAAACTCAGCTTAAACAAGCAAATTGCGTATTGATTGATGCACGCGCGGCAGAGCGTTTCAGCGGCGAGGACGAGCCTATCGATCCGATCGCTGGACACATTCCAGGTGCTGTCAATCTACCGGTGGCTGAAACGCTCGACAAGGAGGGGACTTTCCTTGACCCGCTCACTATCCGAGCTAGATACCTAAACGCGATGAGGGATATTCCATCAAATCGGGTCATTCATAGCTGTGGTTCAGGTGTATTCGCCTGTATGGGTGTACTGGCAATGGAATACGCGGGTCTTGCTGGCTCTAAAATTTACCCCGGTTCGTGGAGCGAATGGATTCTAGACCCACAACGCCCTATCGCCACTGGCGAATAAGGCTATACGTCTAAATTGGATACGTTAAATGCGTTTCGTTCGATAAAGTCACGTCGTGGTTCAACCTGATCGCCCATTAATATAGTAAAGGTTTCGTCCGCACTCACTGAATCTTCAATATTGACTTGCAATAATCGACGCGAAGCTGGATCCATTGTGGTTTCCCAAAGTTGCTCCGGATTCATCTCACCCAAGCCCTTATACCGTTGAATATACAAGCCTTTACGAGCTTGCTTCATCAACCATTCCAAGCCTTCTTTAAAGCGAGCGACCTCCTCGGCTTGATCACCGCGCGCCATCGTCAGCGGTTGACCGTCAAAAACTGATATGCGCGCACCATAGGCAACCAAGGTTCGATACTCGGCGCTATCAAAAAAGCTCGATTCAAGCCTCGCAAAATTAGTCAAGCCGTGACGATAACGCTCTATTTCCAAGCCAAGCTGAGCGGGTGAGTCTTCGCTAATTTCTGACATGGCGGGACGAATTTGATACTTGCCACCTTCAATTGGCACCACCTTTAGTTCTTCTTGTAGCTGCTCAGCGACGAGCTTGAGTTTCTTCTTATCATCAAAATCCTCGCGTGTAATCGGCGGGATACGCGCCAAGGCATCCAATACCTGCGCATCATAATGTTGCGACAAACGTTCAAGCATCGCTGTCGTGGCGTAGTACTCATGCGCAAGGGTCTTTAAAGCTTCGCCCTCTAGCATTACATCGTTGGCGGTAATTTTCGTCCCGTCCAGCGCAATGCTGAGCAAATATTCACGTAAAGCAGGGTCATCTTTTAAATACAACTCGCGCTTTTTAGCCTTCACTTTATACAGCGGCGGTTGAGCGATATAGACGTAACCCCTCTCAATCAGCGCAGGCATCTGCCTAAACAAGAAGGTTAGCAACAAAGTGCGAATATGCGAGCCATCCACATCCGCATCCGTCATCAGAATAATTCGGTGATAACGCAATTTGTCTGGATCAAAATCTTCCTTGCCGATCCCTGTGCCCAGCGCCGTAATTAAGGTGGTGACTTCTTCAGAAGACAGCATCTTATCGAAGCGCGCTTTTTCTACATTTAGAATCTTGCCCTTCAAGGGCAAAATGGCTTGCGTACGACGATCACGCGCCTGTTTGGCCGACCCACCCGCTGAATCGCCCTCGACTAAGTACAATTCACACAAACTAGGGTCTTTCTCCTGACAATCCGCCAATTTACCCGGCAAGCCGCCTAAATCTAGGGCGCTCTTTCTGCGCGTCATATCACGTGCTTTACGCGCGGCTTCACGCGCAGTGGCGGATTCAACAATGCGTTGAACGATAACCTTTGCCTCGGCAGGGTTTTCTTGCAAGAAATCATTGAAACGATCTGACAGCAATGATTCAACCGGCGCCCGCACCTCCGAAGACACTAGCTTATCCTTAGTCTGGGACGAGAACTTTGGATCAGGCACTTTAACCGATAATACCGCCGTGATCCCTTCCCGGCAGTCGTCTCCTGTCAGTGACACCTTGGCTCTTTTATCTAGGCCAGTTGAAGTCGCATATTTCGTCAAAGTACGCGTTAGCGCTGCACGAAACCCTGCCAAATGTGCGCCACCATCGCGCTGTGGAATATTATTGGTAAAGCACGAGACGTTTTCCTGATAAGAATCATTCCATTGAAACGCGGCCTCCACCTCAACATCATTCTTCTCTGCTTGCATATGAAAGATGCTGGGATGGATCGCTGTTTTTTGTCTATTTCGATACTCGACAAACGCACGGATACCGCCCTCATAATGGAATACCTTTTCTGCTTGATTACGCTCGTCATACAGCTCGATGTGAATCCCAGAGTTTAAAAAGGACAGCTCGCGTAAACGCTTAACCAATATATCAAAATGAAACAAAATATTGGTAAAAATAGTCGCACTGGGCTTGAAAGTAACCACTGTGCCGGTTCGATCTGATTTGCCGACTATGGCCAAATCAGCTTCTGGCACGCCCAGTTTATAGTGCTGTTCGTATTCATTTCCTTCACGGTAGATCGTCAGCTTAAGGTGATCCGACAAGGCATTGACGACCGAGACTCCAACGCCATGTAAACCGCCCGACACCTTATACGCGTTTTGGTCAAACTTGCCGCCCGCGTGAAGCACCGTCATGATCACTTCCGCGGCTGATTTTCCCTCATCTTTTAATATGCCCGTCGGAATACCGCGCCCGTCATCCTCAACCGTAATTGACTCGCCCGCGTGAATTCGTACGGTAATTTTGCTGCAGTGTCCGGCTAAGGCTTCATCGATAGAGTTATCCACCACCTCAAACACCATGTGGTGCAGGCCCGTGCCATCGTCGGTATCCCCGATATACATGCCCGGACGCTTACGCACGGCGTCGAGACCTTTAAGGACTTTTATATTGTCGGAACCGTAGTCTTCAGACATGCAAAACACCGCTAATTTAGAGCCCAGAATTATACCATAGGCAGTGCTATTTCGTATTTCTAAATTTCATTTTATGTCGTTGTTTTAAATGAATATTATTGGCTTTTCTCCGCCGTAAAAAATTTATCGGATTGGCACGGCATCGCCGACTTTTTTGAGGAGGGTCGCGCAAATTTAGGTCAACACTCTGCCCTGCAAAAACCAGCCGAAATCTTCACTTGAGGCCTCAACATATTGTAGTGAGCGCAGCGCGGCATTCTACGATCACAAAATCACTGGGTACTGGATAGCTTCACCAAAGGTTCGCAGAGGCCGAAAAATATTAGCAAAACCCCAAATGCACCCCAACTTAATACTAGATTATCGAGCAGATATGGACGGAAATAAGACTCAGATGATCGACCCAAACCATGCAATTCAATTGTGATTATCTTTCAAGACCGCTATTATCAATTTCCAAATCACCCTTTTACTGATCAGACCCTTTTCCCGCCATGACCGACTGCTGCGACCCAAAGCCCCCTAGCGCCGCAAAGAAACTCGCCTGCCCTGTGTGTCAGCAGCTTGCCAATACCCTCCCCTCGTCAACCGTAGCACTCCACATAAAACGCCCCTGGGCGAATGCGCTGGGTAATCAAAACATCTATTTTTGTGGTTCTAGCCACTGCGATACCGTCTATTTTGGCGACGAGGGATTGTCTATTCGTCAAAACGAGATGCGCACCGAGGTCGGCATTAAGGCAAGCAATGATGCGTCTGCGACCGTCTGTTATTGTTTCGGTGTGTCGTTTAGTGCGGCCAAGGAAAACCCCGATCTGCGTAAGTTCGTTGTTGAGCAAACCCGTAAAAAAGTCTGCGCTTGCGCGGTTGTCAATCCTGCTGGACGCTGCTGCTTGAAGGATTTTCCTAAAGTTTAGTTCGGCCGTATTAGACGCCGCCTAACGAAGCATGCTCGCCCTGCCACCGAGCGCCAGCCCTAGGCGTTCGATTTCTTCCCAAATATCTTTGTTATTGAGGCCACGCTGCCCTTTAACCATGGCATCTAGATCAGCCATCTTGCTGTGAATTCTTTGCCAGCCGATATGACTGACGCGTGCCAGCGCACCGTTGACCAATCGCTCGCGACTGGACCAAATCCCCAAGCGTTTGAATAGGGGTTGTATCTGCTGCCCCATCGCCTTGGCATAGGACAAATCAAGCAGCTTGGTGGTTTCTCGAATCAAGGCCGCGATGATCAAAATCGGCTCCGTTTTCTCGCCTTTTAAGCTGCCTAATATTCGCACTGCGCGAGCCGATTCGCCGGCTAGACAAGCGTCTACAAAGGCAAAGCTGGTGAATCTTGCTTGGTCTGAAATGAGCGCCTGAACTAGATCGGCGCTGAGTGTCTGCCCTTCGCTATGCAAGCGCAAAAAATTGATTTCCTGCGCTGCCGCTAACAAATTTCCTTCAACGTAATGAGCAATCAGCTTCGCCACCCCGGGATCGGCATTGATGCCTGATTTTTTAAGACGCTCATCAATCCAGCCAACGATTTGGTAGGTTTGAACCTTGGCTGCTTCAACGCTCGCTCCAGCGGACGCTAAGGCTTTAAACCACTTGCTGTTTTGCGCGCGCTTGTCTATTTCTCCACTGATCACCAGCAACACCGTATCTGGCGGTGGCTTTTCGCAATGAGCAATCAAGGTTTTAGCGCCTTTATCGCCTGGGCGCCCAGTCGGCATGCGTAACTCAATGACGCGCTTTTGCGCGAATAGAGACATGGCCTGACCGCTGGCCAATAAGCTATCCCAATCAAAGCCTTGTTCAACCGATAGCTTTTCACGCTCAAGGTAGCCATGTTCACGACAAGCCTCACGCAAGTCGTTAAGCGCCTCTTCGATAATCAGAGGCTCGGCACCAAATAAATGATAGACCGGCGAAAGCTCAGTTTGCTTTGCCAGTTGGTAGGGAGAGCATTTCAAGAGACGCGAAGGGAAGGGTGCGCAACACTCAGTGCTGACGCCAAAGATTTATTTAATCTTGCTGATCCGTCTGAGCATTTGTGCGACCACTTCTTTGAGCATATCGTCCTTTAAGAAAGTCTCTTTACGCTCAAACAATAGGATGTTCTCGGCATCATACTCTAGCGTGCGCGATTGGCTCACCCGATGCTTTTGCAAAGAATTTTTCTCCGCATCAAGCACTTCATATTCAACCAGATACTTAAGGGTATAACTGCTTACGATGCCATTGCTGTCTGTGCCGTTTACATCTTTCTTATACTCGATGTTGCTTAAATCTAGCACCGCTGACCCCTGATCTGCTGCGACCAAAACAATATCACTGAACTCCAAACTCTTGCCCAATTGTTTAACCAAACCCGCGTCATCGCCAATGATATGAATCTGCTTTAGGCTGTCCGGCACGTTTATCTTGCCACGCAAATGAAAACCACAGGCGCTTAGGCTGAGGCCTAGCACTAAGACGATAAGTGAGCGAGAAATAATGGTCGACATAACGATCTGTTTGAGTCTAGTTATTGTGGCGTATGATTATAGCGAGATATTAAGGGGATTGTCAGACAACTATGCTGACCAATCGGCCCGGCACGACAATCACTTTTTTCACCACCTTACCTTCTATATGTCGTATCACACCCGCACAGGCGAGCGCGGCTTGTTCTATTTGTGCCTTGGACTCATCACGTGCCACTTCAATTTCATCGCGTTTTTTGCCGTTCACTTGCACGACCAAACTGATTGTGTCGGTTACCAAGGCCGACTCATCCAAGACTGGCCAAGCAGCGTCGATTACATCACCCTCGGCGCCGATGGTTTGCCATAAGACATGTGCAATGTGCGGCACGATCGGCGAGAGCACCTTAATCATTAAAACATTGGCTTCGCAAAATGCCATATCTAGGTCAGTATTCACGCCCAGTTGGAGTTTCTCAAGCGTGTTCAGCAATTCCATCGCAGCAGCGATCACTGTGTTGTACTGGTGCCGTCCAAAATCATGCTCCAGCTTTTTAAACTGCGTGTGCAAAGTATTGCGTAAGGCACGTGCTGATTGGTCTTCTACCGCCGCCCAAGCATTGGTATCTAAGCTGGAAAGATTTTGGCGCAAACTTTCTCGATGAGTATCGACCAGTGCCCACCAGCGTTTTACAAAACGGTGCGCTCCCGCCACCGCATCATCGTTCCACTCTAAAGATTGCTCAGGTGGCGCGGCAAACATCACAAATAACCGCACCGTATCCGTGCCGTATCGATCGATCATCGATTGAGGATCAACCGTATTGCCTTTAGATTTAGACATCTTGGTGCCATCTTTCAGCACCATGCCCTGCGTCAACAAGCGCGTGAATGGCTCATCACTGTCGACCAAACCCTCATCGCGCATCAATTTATGAAAAAAGCGCGCGTAGAGTAAATGCAGGACGGCGTGTTCAATGCCGCCAACATATTGATCAACCGGCAACCAATAGTTCGCGCGCTCATCTAGCATCGCCGAATCGTTGTCGGGGCAGGTATAACGTGCGTAGTACCACGACGATTCAAAAAAGGTGTCGAAGGTATCGGTTTCGCGATGCCCCGGTGCATCACTGCCTGGAACGGGCGTGTTAATAAATTCAGGGTCGGATTTTATCGGCGAGTTGACGCCTGAAAACGCCACATCCTCGGGCAATCTAACGGGTAAATCTTCGACGGGTACCACATGCAAGCCTTCCTTCTCATCATACACAATGGGGATCGGGCAGCCCCAATAGCGCTGCCGAGAGACGCCCCAATCGCGTAGACGATAGTTGACTTGACGCGAGCCCTTGCCGGCGCGCTCCATCTGGTCGATAATCGCTTCAAAAGCCTGCGCAAAATCTAGGCCATCAAACTCGCCCGAATTTACCACACGGCCATCTTTGGCGGTAAATGCGCCCAGGGCAAAATCATGCGCTTCGCCGCCCACAGGCTCGATCACCGGACGAATTTCGATGTCGTGCTTGCGCGCAAATTCCCAATCTCGATCATCGTGCGCCGGCACCGCCATAACCGCGCCTGTGCCATAGCCCATTAAGACAAAGTTAGCTGCCCAAATCTCTACGCGCTCACCCGACAAGGGATGTATCGCTTGGATGCCAAGGGGCATGCCCTTTTTCTCCATGGTCTCCATGTCCGCTTCCGAGGTTTTGACGTTTCGACAGGCATCGATAAACGAGGCCAGTACAGGATTATTTTCCGCTGCCGCGAGCGCCAAAGGGTGTTCCGCTGCCACCGAAACAAAGGTCACCCCCATAATCGTATCGGGTCGGGTGGTGTAAACCGACAGCGGCGCATGACCGGGCACCTCAAAGCTAAATTCCAGCCCTTCAGAGCGGCCAATCCAGTTACGCTGCATGGTACGCACCGCATCCGGCCAGCCATCCAAACCTTCTATATCGTCGAGCAGCTCTTGCGCATATTTTGAAATCGCGATAAACCATTGGGGGATTTTCTTGCGCTCTACCGGCGCACCGGAGCGCCAGCCTTTGCCATCAACCACCTGTTCATTGGCCAGAACGGTTTGCTCAACCGGATCCCAGTTGACCTCGGCCATTTTCTTGTAAGCCAACCCTTTTTCGACCAGTTTGGTGAAAAACCACTGCTCCCATTTGTAATACTGCGGCGTACAAGTCGCGAGTTCACGACTCCAGTCGTAAGCAAAGCCCAGGCGTTTGAGCTGCTTTTTCATGTAGGCGATATTCTCATACGTCCATTTAGCGGGCGGCATCTTGTGTTTAATCGCCGCATTTTCCGCAGGCAATCCGAATGCGTCCCAGCCCATCGGTTGCAGCACATTTTTGCCCAACATGCGCTGATAGCGACTGATTACATCGCCGATGGTGTAATTACGCACATGCCCCATATGCAGTTGCCCCGAGGGATAGGGCAGCATCGACAAACAATAAAATTTGGGCTTGTCGCTGTCTTCGCTGACTTTAAAGCTCTCAGCCTGCTCCCAATAAGCCTGCACATCAACTTCAATTCTAGCGAAATCATATTCCATTGGCATGGGTCTTGGCGTAAATTATGCGCGTGTAATCTTTGAAGGTCGCGATTCTACCTTAAGCATGTCTGTGAAACACCACATCGAACAGGAAATAAAGCTCACTGCGCCCGACGCATCGACGCTTAACAATATACTCACCAGCCCCTTGCTTACTCGGGCACTTGAACCGGCATATATGGTGGACGAACCGTTGCGCTTACACGCGCGCTATTACGACACCCATGATTGGGCCTTGTTCAAGCTTGGATGGTCGCTCAGAACACGTTTTGAAGGTGATGCCCATATTTGCGCACTCAAACGCAATCATTCGATCATCGGTGGGCATTCCCGCTGCGAGGAAATTGAGCAGCCCGTGGCGACTGCATTTAACTCGGTGGCTGATATTCCCTCTGGAACGATTGCAACAGCGATTTTATCTGCGCTCTCGCCAAAAACCCAATTGCTCACGCGTGTTAAGGTCAATATGCTGCGCAGCAAGCGATTGCTGCGTGTCGATCAAACCTTACTCGAACTGGCCAGCGATAGCGGCGAGATATTGGCCAATGGACGGGCCGTCCACCTTGACGAGCTTGAGTTAGAACTCATTGAAGGCGATATTCAAAACGCCGCCAGCATCGCCTTTGTAGATCAATTAATCGATCAATTTAAGCTACGCCCATCGAAATACTCTAAGCACCAAATAGGGCTTATGCAATACGATTTAATTGGACATTGAGTATTGAGTATTGAGTATTGAGTATTGAGTATTGAGTATTGAGTATTGAGTATTGAGTATTGAGTATTGAGTATTATTCAATAGATTGCAGCTATAAGTAAATTTTATATAAACAGTCAAATAATAGTTTTTGAAGCTGATACCCTATATCTCCTAATAAAACTAAGCAGTTTGAGATAGAGATTTACTCAAACGCCAGAAACAACAGGGACAAGGTCACAGACTTTAATGAATCTTTATAAATGCTTCAAAAGTTTGTGCGCAGCGGCCGACGCGTAAACATCATTTAGATCGCGGCGAACTGAAAACTAATTTTTAGGTATTAAGTATGAAAGATTTGACCACGCTATTGGCAAGCTTGATTTTTGCAATTTGCATGGCGTCTACTGCCAGCGCAGCAGCCACCGCTTTACAAGCGGACCAATTCGCAAATTATCAATCCGAAGAGCCGGCCGATGGCGAAAAGAAAAAAACCGAAGGAGAAGAAGAAGAACCAGAATGCTAGGCTATTAAAATATAGCTAGACGTTAATTATCACGAATTTGAAATCTCTGCCGCTAGCGAAAGCGAGTGCCCGAAATCAAATCGATTGCCTTTTGCAATCGTATAAATAACCAACCCAACCATTAAGAGAGGAGCTTTAATAATGATTCAAGTAAATAAAATTTTGTTAGGTCTTTCATTTGCGGCAATGTTAGCAGCAACGGGAACAGCCAGCGCAGCATCGCACGGCGGCAAGCCAGTGGGAATTACGCCAGGTATGATGGATATGACGTTTACCGCCGACGGTAAAAGCCACACCATCTCACGTAACCAGGATAACAAAAACGTCATCGACGAGAAATTCAATAAAACATCTCGCCCTTGCCCACCTTTTTGTATCCAACCTGCAATTTTAGCGCCGGGCGTTGAAACCATTGCCGAGTTAGAAATGATTCACTACATCAAAGGTATGCATGACGGTCATCCTGTCGTGGTTCAAGATTCTCGTACGTCTGAATGGCACGCACGTGGCCATATCCCTGGTACGGTGAGCATTCCTTGGACTAAACTGGCAACCAAAGCAGGCGCTACCGTAATCGACGTGTCTGAAATCATGACCGAGCACTTCGGCGTAGTAGAAGTTGAAGGCATCTTTAATTTCAGCGATGCGAAGACATTGGTTATGTATTGCAACGGCATGTGGTGTGGTCAGTCTCCAGCGTCAATTAAGACACTGTTAGGCTTTGGCTATCCTGCACACAAAATCAAGTGGTACCGTGGCGGCATGCAAGACTGGGAAGTTTTGGGTTTAACTGTCGTACAGTAAATCTAAATCATCTCCACGAAACCGCGGCTCGCCGCGGTTTTTTTATGTCTGCTGTACACTGATCTGCATTCCACATCTTGTCATCGCGACGCGGCAATCTAGGGTGCGATGAACAAGAACCGCCCTTGACTGCCTCAGCCATATTACGCATTCTAATTTCAGTGAAATCTAATTTGTAAATACTGGCCTTATTCAAACACAGTCGAGGCAGCGCTCAAAATCGCTTTACAAATCTCGGTGCTGAAGCTGAACATTCTGCTTGTTCTGCTTAAACCACTCGGCCAATTGACTCGCAATATAGACGGATCTGTGTCGCCCACCCGTACAACCAATCGCAAGCGTCAGATAACTACGATTATCCGCTTCAAAAGCGGGCAACCATTTTTGCACAAATGCAGCGATATCATCATGCATCGCCTGCACATCTGGCTCGGCGTTTAAAAACTGAATGATCTCAGCGTCTACGCCACTCAGATGGCGAATGGACTCATCCCAATAGGGGTTGGGCAAGCAGCGAACATCAAAAATATAATCCGCGTTGCTCGGTGGGCCGTGCTTAAATCCAAACGATTCAATTGAAAGCATCACGCCCTGCTTCGCTCCGCCGACACAATCTCTCATCCGCTCACGTAATTCGTGCGGGGTTAATTGACTGGTATCAATAATGTTATTGGCGGATTCGCGTAATGGCAATAGAAGATTGACTTCCTGATCAATGCTTTGCGCCAGATTGGTCGTTAGGCTGGATAAGGGGTGTTTGCGCCGAGTTTCGCTATAACGCCGTAATAAGGTTTCGGTCGACGCCTCGATGAAAATCAACTGATCAATACCCTCGAGCAAGCTGGATTTTTCCGGCCCTTTGTCCAAGGCATTAAAATCCAAGTTTCGCGAATCAATGCTAACTGCCGCGCGCTGGCGATGGGGTGCAAGCTCAAGTTGTCTAGAAAATTCCCCTAATAAAGACAGGGGCATATTGTCAATACAGTAAAACCCGATATCCTCTAAGGATTGCAAAGCAACGCTTTTACCCGCGCCTGACAAGCCACTGATCACAATAATGATGGATTGCTGCTCAAGCATCACGGCACTGTTTTATGTTCTCCATCGACGATAAGGCAAGCAAGGACAACTCGCCTCATTTCGCCAGGCACCGACAAAGAGAATTTAGCGCTTACCCCGCGGCATGTTTCAAGCCGCCTTCTGCACGATGGTGACTTGTCATCTTATCTTTATGTTTAAGTACCTGACGATCAAGTTTAGACGTCATGGCATCAATCGCAGCATACATATTCCCTGCTGAACCGGTAGAATGAATCGAAGCCCCTTTGGTATGAATATTCGCTTCAGCTATATTTTGATCTTTTTCGACGTGTAGAACGACTTGAGCATGGGTGACATGATCAAAGTGTCGAATGATCTTTTCCATTTTTTCGTTGACGTGCGCTCTTAAGGCGTCTGTGATATCTAAATGTTGGCCGCTAATGGATACTTGCATAGATTTCTCCTCGAAGGGTGGGGCAGGTTTGACTGCTAAAAAGCCGATTGGTACAGAAATTCGACATTACTTGTCTAAGAATCATGACGCTGGTGTATTTCCGCTCGACATATCGATCAAGCGCCCACGGCCAACGGCACCAAGGTAGCTGGCTGACAAACTTTGAGATTGCTGTGGGGCGTGAGCGCTACGTGAGAATGCAGCGGGGGGATGGTGTTTGGGGTTGAAGTCTTAGACTTGAACTTCATGAACCCATATTTTTCTACGAAACGCCATAAACAACATTCTAACTCACCGCACAAAGACAATCAAACGATGAATGCCCATATCAAAATATTGGCTCGGCCTTAGAACGCTATAAATTAAAATCGTCGCCCAAGTAGGCGCTACGCGCGCGTTTATCGGCGAGAATTTCAGCCGGGCTGCCGCCGACCAATACTTCGCCGTCCGTGAGTATATATGCTCGATTACAGATGCCTAAGGTTTCTCTTACATTATGGTCGGTGATCAGAACACCGATGCCACGTTGTTGTAACAAACGAATCACGCGTTGGATATCTTTAACCGATAAGGGGTCGATACCCGCGAAAGGCTCATCTAACAAAATGAAAGAGGGCTCTAAAGAAACCGCCCGTGCAATTTCTACGCGTCGACGCTCGCCACCCGACAAAGTAATTCCCAGCGCATCCTTTTTATGATCGACGCCAAACTCCTTCATCATTGACATCGCAAACTTCTGACGCGTTTCTGGATTCCCGCGCCCTGTTGCTTCGAGTACGGCGAGAATATTATCTTCGACGCTGAGGCGACGAAATATAGAGGCTTCTTGAGGTAAATAACCCACCCCCATTCGTGCCCGCTCGTGCATCGCTAAACCACCAATCGGTTGGTTGTTATAATACACTTCTCCAGCGTTATGCCGAATCAGGCCGATCATCATGTTGAAACAGGTGGTCTTGCCCGCCCCATTAGGGCCGAGTAGCCCGACCACCTCACCGCTGGAAACTTCCAGCGTGACCTGATCGACGATGGTCTTGCCTTTGATTACTTTAACAAGGTTTTTCCCTTGTAGTGTATTCCCGCTCAGCGTGTCACGCGCCTTGCCTTTAGATTTTTCTTGAACGCCCATTTATAATTTTATCGATCTATTTTCGAGGTTTAATAACCAGCCTAGGACGATTCTCAGTGGACATTTCCATTTGGTCTTTCAAGCCTTCTTTGGCCGCGTCGATGGCCAGCTCAAGCTCATTCTCTACCGGGCTGACTTTAGGTATCTTTCGCTTACCGCTGCGAACATTGACTTTATCTGTCACCATATCATAGGTGATTTTCTTGCCCGTAATAACGTTAGAATTTTGGGTGACTTTCGCGCGGTCTTGTAAAGTCACGAGCTGACGTTTATCGTCCATCTCAATTCTAAGCGCAACCCCCACAACATCTGTTTCTGCCTTATCGGGGCGCTGACTGAATTTCGCGGGGTTTCCTCTCGCGATCACTCGCTCAAGGGTATCATCTTTAAAATACGCCACGATCTCATCAGCATACAAGCGAATCGTGCCTTGCTGATAGACCACGTTACCACGATAGGTTCTCACCCCAGTTTGAAAATCAAGTTCGAACTCATCGGCGTCCAGCGTTGCAGGTTGGCTGCGATCTGATTCTAGGGCTAGCGCTGCGCCTGAAAATGAAAATGAAAATAATGCGGACAAGCCGAACAATACTAGGAAGAATTTTTTCATGATTTATCTTTAGGTTTCAACTTGATACGCATACGCTTTGTGGTCGCAGCACCGCCTATTTTTAGACCGGCACTACGAATGACTTTAACATTTTCGGTTAATAATATCTCGCTGCCATCCGAAAATAACCAACCTGAATCTGCATAAATATGAGTCGGGTTTCCCTTCGGGTCGATTTGCGTAATATGAGGCCTGTCTAGCAAAGCCTTATTGTCCATCGGGTAATGCACCAATCGATCCGCTTCGAGCTGATACTGACGTCCGCTATCATCTATGCCGAAAGACGTGAAATTTTCAACATAATAATCCGGGTCGTTTGACTCATCCGAGGAAACAAGGGTTTCGGGCTTTTCAAGCAAAACGAATTGCATCCAAATCGTCAACAAGACCAGCAAGGTGAGAATAAACAGCATTACCACATTTTGTTTGTCTAAAAGTGAATTCATAATATGCCTCGGCAGGTTCAGACCACGCCTGCGCGCAGCAGGTCATGCGTGTTCAATGCTCCAAGTGCATGATTGTCGTCATCGGTAATGAATACTGCATTAATTGCATGTGGCCCCTCAATCGCATACTCGCGCATGGCTTTGACCACGTCCGCAGCCAGCGTGTCGGGCGGGACGGTAAAGGGCGTGTGCGTCATGATATCCGCTGCTCGAACATTTTCGGCATCGAAACCTGTGCCAAGGGTGCGCCGCAAATCACCATCGGTAATCATGCCGATCAGGCGTTTTTGATTGTCTATCACGCCCGTCATACCCAAAGATTTGCTCGTCATCTCAAGCAGTACATCTTTAAAGCTCGCGGTATCTGCCACCAGGGGAATATCATCGCCTTGATGCATTAGATCGCTGACATACAATAACAATCTCTTTCCCAGGGCGCCACCGGGATGCGTTCGCGCGAAATCATTGGCGGAAAAACCTCTGGATTGGAGGACTGCGACCATTAAGGCGTCGCCCATGGCAAGCGCCGCGGTCGTGCTGGCAGTCGGTGCCAAATTATGCGGGCAAGCTTCGCGATCAATGCTAACGTCGAGATGCGCATCCGCGATCTTCGCCAGTTCGGATTCCGCATCACCCGTCATCGAAATCAACTTAACACCCATGCGTTTAATAATGGGCACGATGCTCAACACTTCAGGTGTAGAGCCTGAATTGGACAAAGCAATCACTAAATCTACGGGGGTTATCATGCCTAAATCCCCGTGACTGGCTTCGCCGGGGTGCACAAAAAAAGCGGGCGTGCCGGTGCTGGCCAGAGACGCTGCGATTTTATTGGCAATATGCCCCGATTTGCCCATTCCTGTCACCACCACTCGACCCGCGCAGGCCCGAACCAGCGTACAAGCCTGCTCAAACTGTGTGTCTAGGCCTGCGCGTACACGTTGTAGAGCTTCGAGCTCAATATCGAAAACGCGCTGCCCGTCGGAAGTGAAAGTCATAAAGGCTATGTGAGAATTTAGCCCGAATTATAAATCAAAAAGCCCTCCACAGTGGCAGGGCTTCTACGCCAATCACGGCGAATATTTAACCAAGGCTTAGGGCCTGACGTAAGCGTAGCCCTGTTCTTGCAATTCCATAATACGCGCCACCCCAGCGGGCACTTCGCCAACGCCTTCAAGCAAAATTGGCATATTGCCGGATTTCTTTGCCATTTTTTTCATGGTGTTCCCGCAGGCACTGAATTTAATGTCCGACAAGGCCAGGCTTTCCACACGATCGCTCTGTGCGCTTTTTTTCGTCAATAAGCCAAGGCCGGGTCCATAGGCCACAATCTCGATCGCCACATTATCAACGCCATAGTGTTTTTGTAAATTGACCGCATTATTCAGGGCGATTTTTTGAGTGCGCGCATCATCGGTGCTGACTTGAATGACAACCTTATGCGCCACCTCAGAATTAGCCTTAAGTGGCAGACACGCAATCAGTACAATGACCGCAAGGGTGGTAAGTTTAGATTTAAGCATTTGGTTTTCTCCTCTTCGTGGTTTGAATTATTTTAGATATCTTCTATCGATAAAGTTCCATTGTATGCTATTTATTAGTTCCATTTTTCCAAAATAATTCCACAATGCGCTATTTACACACAATGGTTCGGGTCAAAGACTTGGATCTATCCTTGGCTTTTTATACAGATGCGCTGGGCATGATACAGACACGGCGCAGTGATTATGAATCCGGCCGATTTACCTTGGTGTTTCTTGCCGCCCCGGGAGATTTGCCTCTAGACGTCAGCCATCACGCGCCGGTCATTGAGTTGACCCACAATTGGGATCCTGAAGATTATGATGAAGGGCGAAATTTTGGTCACCTGGCGTTTGAAGTCGATGATATTTATGCGCTTTGCCAAACCCTTGCCGATCAGGGTATCACCCTTAACCGCCCCCCTCGTGATGGGCGTATGGCTTTTGTACGCTCGCCCGATAATATTTCTGTCGAGTTGCTACAAAAGGGGGATGCACTGAAAGCAATCGAACCTTGGGCCTCGATGGCAAATATAGGCCATTGGTAAAACGGTTAAAAGCTTCTAAACCGTTTGTTCATAAACAATGAACACGGGCTGATCGGTTTGCAGCACGATATCGCCTTCGCCGACATTACTTAAACCACGCGAGCTTAGGGGTACGATTGACGTAGCCTGTGGCAGGGGATATTGGCACGCTCCGCTTAGCATCACTTTGGCGGGTTCTAGGCATAGCAAACTAAATGTGCCATGGATGGACAGCTGCCATTTGCCCGCACTAAAGCCCGTCACCTCAGATTCAAAATGTATTTTTGTCGCTTGGTGGCGATGTTTTAAAAAAGCGTTGGCCTCGCCCAAATTGACCCATTCGTGATCCCGCCTGCCGCCCAAAAACCCGTATAAAAAAAGTTCTCGAAAGTGTGTTGGCACACTGGCCAATACATAAGCCAAATCAGAGTAATCCTTATGCGGGTTTAAACGCTCATCTAAGTCTCCGTCGAAGGAGTCACCATCGCCCACCGACAAGCCTTGTTCGGTAGTTTTGTAGCGCGCACCCCCGTCCACATAAATAATCGGCGCAGTCTCTTTTACCGCTAGCTGCAAGAGCGGCCCGATCAAGGTCAGCGACTGCGCTTTTGAAAAATCGTGCAAATAGCGTGCAATGGCTAGAGAGGGGGGTATCCGATTATTAGGGCTAGAAGGCTTAATAAGGTAAATGCGTTATTTCGATCCAGCCATTGTAGCCGCGGGGATGGTCGTACCGCAAATACCATGCGACAGTAAATTCTGTCGTGCCACCCGTTAGCCAACGCAGCGCCTAACACACATAAGCAAGCACACTGCGCGACTGATCGCTAAATACTTACTCGAGACCCCAGCATAACTACTGCGCTCGATAATACGGCGTTAAAAAGCGACTCAAAATGCTCATTTATACGTATAAACTGCGCTTTTTCGTCCATTTTTGCCTTGTCTTATCTTCGCTCGCGACGTTATGCTGGGGTCTCTACTCCTTAACTTTAGGTTTTGGCGCGACTCCACCAATTGCCCAATCACCCTGCTTAACCTCCTCAATGAGAACCCATGTTAGCTGGCGCATTGCTTCACCTTGCACTTCAATCATGGCTTCAGTCACCTTTTCAATTAACTGCGCTTTCTTTTCTTTAGAAAAAACCCCTTCAATCACTTTGATAGTTGTAATGGGCATATATATTTCCTCTTTTATTAGAATAATGAGTGGCGCGAACCAAAAACGCCTTTCGGAATACAGCATGATAGCAGAATCGTTTCACCCTTGTTTATTTTCCGGGAAGCAAGACTCCAGCGACAATACGCTGACGTGGAGAGCCCAAAATACGCGCAACAATTCACGTACAACACTCCGCCGCTTATTATGAAACTATCCATCTAAATCGGTCTATGGCATCCTACACGCCTACACATTTTAGACTAAACCATTCCCTGTCCCTGCAATTTCCGCATGCGTCGCAACCGCCCACCCCAAGTAAAATCCTCCCCATACATCACACCAGAAGGGTTTCGTGTGTTAGAAAAAGAACTCGGCGGCCTGTGGAGGAAACGCGCTGAAGTCACTACCGCCGTCACCGCCGCAGCGGCCGAAGGCGACCGCTCAGAAAATGCGGAATATATTTACCGTAAGAAACAATTGCGTGAGATTGATCGACGAATTCGATACTTGCAAAAACGTCTACCCATTTTAAAACTCATCGACAAAGTCGGCGATGAGGAGAAAGTGTTTTTTAGCGCGTGGATAAAGCTTGAGCACAAGGACGGGAAACAATTTGAATATCGTATTGTCGGCGCGGATGAAATAGATAGCGATTCAAGCAAGGGCTACATCAGCGTGGACTCGCCTCTGGCGCGCGCCTTACTCGGTAAACAGGTCGACGATCAAGTGAGTATTTCCATCGCAGGCGAGCAGCGGGATTATTCAATCCTCAGTATTCGCTACTCATGAAGTACCCGTATCAGTCGACGCACTTGTAATACGCTCGATACCAATCGACAAAGGCCTGTAGACCGGTACGAATATCAGTCTTCGGTGCAAAGCCAAACTCACTTTTTAATCGGCTGATATCGGCATTGGTGGCGTGTACATCACCGTCTTGCATCGCTAACATTTCATACTCCGCCTTAACGCCTAAACAGTCTTCTAGCGTTTCAATGTAATCCATTAATTTTACGCGGCTGCCATTGCCAATATTGTAGAGGCGAAACGGTGCTTGGCTAGTCGCAGGCGTCGGCTGATCTGAGCTGAAATCCTCGGCCGGTGTCGCAGGTCGGTCGATGACCCTTAAAACGCCCTCGACGATATCATCGATATAGGTAAAATCTCGGCTCAAATTACCGTGGTTAAACACTGGAATAGATTCACCCGCGAGGATCATTTTTGTGAATTTAAAAAAGGCCATGTCGGGGCGTCCCCAAGGACCATACACGGTAAAAAATCTGAGTCCGGTACAAGGCACGCCATAAAGATGTGCGTAACTATGCGCCATTAATTCATTGGCTTTTTTGCTCGCCGCATATAGTGAAACGGGATGATCGACTGGATCATCTTCCGAAAAAGGCAATTTGGTGTTGGCGCCATACACTGAGCTTGAGGAGGCAAAAACCAGATGTTTGATTTTCTGATGCCGACAGCACTCCAGCAAATAGCCAAAGCCGACTAAATTTGCCGACACGTACGCACTGGGATTATCGATTGAATACCGAACCCCCGCTTGTGCGGCGAGATTCATCACCGCATCAAATTGATTTTGATCAAACAAAGCCATCAATTTGGCCTCATCGACTAAATCCATTTTGACGAAATCAAAGCCTTTACGGACGGTTAGCCGCGCCAATCTAGCTTCTTTCAGACTCACCTCATAGTAGTCATTGAGATTATCAATGGCAGTGACAGTATCACCCCGATCTAACAATCGGTGCGCCAAACTAGAGCCGATAAAGCCCGCGCCGCCGGTGATCAATACGTGCATAGTGATATTGCTTAGCTTAAAGCGCGCGAGTTTAGCAGTTTGCGCAGGGCAATTCAGGAGATGCGCGTGCCCCCATCAAACAGGTTTCGCTTAGCCCTTGGTTTTTAATTTAGCTTCGGCAGTGCTCGCGCGTAATCGACGCGCTTCGGTCGGAGATAGTCGCAGTGGCCGATAAATCTCGACCCGATCATGGTCGGATAAAACCGTCTTCGGTGTGCACTTGTTGCCAAATATACCCAAGCTAAGACTGGCCGCTGAGTCAACACCCAAGATTATTAATACGCCGGATTGCTCGATTGCATCCTCTACCACCGCGCCTACTTTAAGGTTAAGCGACACTAGGCGCTGCTCGCCGGACGTGTTGTAACTGACCTCTATGTTGAGCGGTGCTTTTATCATGTTCGCAATCTTCAGTTGAGCTAGGATGCAAACAATGACGCCATATCTTGGCGTATCGTTTCGATCTCTTCGGCACAGTACGCCAGCGCGGGTACTTTACCCCACACCGGCGCTGGCCAGGCGATATCCTCTTCAAATCTCGCGATATGATGGATGTGCAACTGCGGCACCACATTTCCTAGATTGGCAATATTTAGCTTATGCGGCTTGAAAACTTCGATCATTTTTTTCGCTAAGGCGTTCGATTCAAGCGTCAGTTGCGTCTGATCTTCGATGTCAAGCTGGTATAGCTCACGCAGACCTACGCGGCGCGGAACCAATACGAACCAAGGATACTGGGCATCATCCATCAACAATATATCGCACAATCCGGCTCGCCCCAAGACCACGCAATCGCGCGCTAAGCGTGGATCCAAGGTGTAGGTTTTTTCCTGACTATTCATATTCGCGATTCGCCTGTTTTAAAGCCCGCGTATAAACACTTAAGACATAAATTGTGCGCGCGCACGCTCGATGTCAGCGGGGGTATCAATGCCAATTCCAGGCGCTGCAATGGCATCGGGACAATAAATCCTCTCGCCATGATATAAAGCCCGTAACTGTTCAAGTTTTTCGGTTTTTTCCAGTGCGCAGGGTGGTGTCGAACTGAACGCCACAACGTAACCCGCCCGATAGCCATAAATCCCAAGATGTCGTCGATAAGAAAAATGCTGTTGATTGCCGTCACGGTCAAAAGCAATAGGCGCGCGACTAAAATACAAGGCATTGTCATTGCTGTCGCGTACGACTTTTACAATATTTGGATCACTAATCTGCACAGGGTCACCCATCGGCGTGCAAGCAGTGCAAATATTGAGCGCTGCTTGTTGCCCTAAAGCCTCCGCCATTTGCCGAATCAATTCAGGCGGCATATCGGGTTCATCGCCCTGAACGTTGACGATAATTTCGTCCTCCGCCAATGCCAGCGTTTGGATCACCTCCGCAATTCGATCCGTCCCAGAGGGATGGTTATCATGCGTCATCACCACTTCGGCGCCGGCGGTACGCGCTACACTTTCAATTCGAGCGTCGTCCGTGGCAACCACAACCTCACTAGCGCCACTCGCCTGCGCACGCTCGATGACATGCACAATCATGGCTTTTCCTGCCAACTCTAGTAGCGGCTTACCGGGCAAGCGGCTAGAACCATAGCGCGCGGGAATGATAACGGTATAGGCGCTCATGAATTGATGGTTTTAAGTTTTATGAGTAGATCGTCTTTAAAATTAGCACTTAATATAGCGGAAACTGGCAGTACCCATACCGGCACATTGATTGAGAGGTCGGCAATTTTTATCGCGTCTTTAGCGGTGGTAATGATCGAATTCCCGTCCCCAAAATCTAGCTCTGCTGGGGTGTAGCGATGGTGGTCAGCAAACGCGTGCTCAATGATCTCATAGCCAAGGCGTCGCAAGCTATCAAAAAAACGCGCGGGATGACCAATCCCCACGATCGCATGTAAGGGGGCTTGAAATAAATCTAAATTCTCGGCTGCGGGCGCACCGTCCAAAGACCGCACCTGCCCCGGCTTTAGTGTCATCAGGTAGTCATTATTTAAGGCGACTGATAGTGATTGCTCCACATGATCAACCCGCATATCCGCATGCTTGATCGACGACGCAGATTCACGCAAGGGGCCGGCGGGCAGACACCAGCCATTGCCCAATCCACGCTGGCGATCGGTCACCACGATATCGATATCTCGGGCTAAAGACAAATGTTGAAAGCCGTCATCGCTGACAATCACATCGCATTCATTGTGATCGAGCAAATATCGCGCTGACTTCACCCGATTGGGCCCAGCCACCACCGGACATTGAGCCTGAACTGCCAGCATCACTGGTTCATCACCCACCTGCTTTGGATCACTGTCCGCCGAAACTGCCTGTGGCCAAGCTCTCGCCTCGCCCTTATAGCCCCGACTGATCACCCCAGGTGCGAAACCATTTTCCTTTAATAGACCAACCAGGTAAGCCACCAGCGGGGTTTTACCCGAGCCACCAACTGCAATATTACCCACCACGATGACGGGCACCGAAACAGCTTTCTGCGCCAACCATCCCTGCTCATACAGCGCACGCTTAGCCCAAGCAAGCCCACAAACTAGCCATGATATGGGCAGCATTAACCATGCCCAAAATCCGCGGGTTTGCCATATCCGATGAAAAAACAGCTGCAAATTATCTATCCCTGTTGCTGATAAGATTGCGCCATAACCAATCCCGCATACACGCCATCTGCCTCGAGCAACTGCTCATGCGTACCTTGTTCAACCACCTCGCCCTGATTAAATACCAATATTAAATCCGCATTTCTAATCGTCGATAGGCGATGTGCAATAATTAAAGCCGTACGATTCTTAAGCAAAGCATCAATGGCGCTTTGGATTTTCTGCTCGGCCTGAGAATCCAAAGCCGACGTCGCTTCATCCAATATTAGTATCGGCGCATCCTTATACAAGGCACGCGCAATCGCAATACGCTGCTGCTGCCCACCGGAAAGTTTTTCGCCATTTTCACCGATCTTTTGATCTATCCCATCGACATTCGACTCCACCACCTGCTCGAGCAGGGCGGCTGAGATCACTTGTGCTAAATGCACCTCGTCAAGCGCTGGCGCCCCGTAAGTAATATTGGTTTTTAAGGTGTCATTAAATAGAATGGACTTTTGCGGCACAAAAGCAATGGCCGCACGCAGCGCGTGGAGATTCAGTTGCGCAATATTCTGCTGATCAATGGTGATTTCACCCGACTGCGGCGCGTACAAGCCCATCAGCAATTTTGCAACGGTGGACTTCCCGCTTCCCGATGCACCGACCAATGCAACTTTCGACCGCGGCGGAACACTAAAGCTCGCTTTGCTCAATGCTGATTGTGCTTCTTCCTCATAGGCGAAGGACACATCCTTAAATTCAATCGCGCCCTGCACTGGCTGGCTAAGGTCTGCCTCACCCATCTCCGACTCGGGCGCAAGGTCTAAGGTGCCAAAAATTGAATCGGCCGCTGCAATTCCCGTCTGTATCACTTCATTTAACCGTGACAATCGACGGATGGGCTGCATTAGCATCACGGTGGCTGATATATATGAAATGAAGGTTCCAGCCGAGACTTGCTGATCGCCCGTTTGTTGCAGGGCATACCACACGATCATCGCCAACGCCAAACCCGCGACGAAAATAATCAGCGGCACCGATACAGCCACCACCATCGAGCGCTTCATGTATTGCTGGCGGTTTCGATTATTCGCCTGTTCAAACAGGCTTTGCTGCTGCCCAAAACCATTAAACGCTTTCACCAATTCGTGGCCGCTCAGGGCCTCGCTGGAAACTTCCGTGATTCTGCCAATTGATTTTTGTACTTCAGTGCTTGCACGTCTAAGCTTTTTACTGGAGTAACGAATGATGAGCCACGCGATAGGAATAATCAAAAACAGGCATAGCGTAGTTTTCCAACTCAAGTAAAACATCCAAATGAGCAGGAGAACAATATTAATGCTGTCACGAATTAAAACGCGCAGTGCTTGGGTGCTGGCCTTGGAAACTTGTTCACACTCGAATACCAGCTGAGACACTAAATTCGCCGTGGGGTGGTGATCGAAGTATGATTCTGGCAAATGTAGGTGTCGATCAAACAACTGGTTACGCAGATCATAAACAATCCGGCGACCGATCCAATCCATGCTATAGGTATCGACAAATTGACCCAAGCCGCGAAAAAAGATCACCAACACCAGGGCGATTGGCAACCACTTGATTAGAAATTGATCTCGGTTTACAAAACCTTCATCCATGATCGGCTTTAACAGAGCGACAAAAGACGTTTCGCCCAAGGCCACCACAAACATGCCAACGACCGCGATGACAAATACAGATTTATAGGGCAACACATACCTGAGCAAACGCCGGTAAAGGTCGCTTCCTGAGGAGTCGTTCGCTGTGTGGCCTGGGGTGGTGGCGCTCAAAGTATAATCATCCGATTTAAAACAAGCCAAATTTTACCGCAAAGTATTCACGCCGACCTGCCTAATACGTTTACCTTCATCCTGTGCCGACTGAGGTAATATAGCGCGGATGGATAAGATTGAAATACAGCGCGTGGTTCAAGAAAAACTCACCGAACTACGCGCGCTACAAAGCGAAGCACAAGCGGGCTGCGAGACAGTGGCGCTCGACCAAACGTGCGTCGGCCGCTTATCGAGAATGGACGCCATGCAATCTCAAGCCATGAACCAAGCTGCACAGCAACGTCGGATACTCGAAATTACACGCTTACAAGGCACACTCGCGCGGATGCAAGACGCAGACTTCGGGGCATGCCTTTCCTGCGACGAAATGATTAGCCAAGGCCGCCTACTGCTCGACCCCGCTGCACAATATTGTATTGCCTGCGCACAAAAACTGGAAAACGCCTGAATTCCATGAGCGAATATTCAAGCGCGAACTTTATTTGCAGCACCGTAGGCTTTGACGCCGCCGAATGGCGCGAGCAGTACTATCCCGAGGAATGTCCTAGGGATTGGCAATTTGCCTATTATATGAATGATTTCAGCTCGGTGTATCTGCCTGCATCGCGGTGGCTAAACTCGCCACAATTGATTGCAGAGATTACAGTAGAGCTCGATGAAGATTTTGATTTGGTGGTCGAACTACCGCCCTCATCAAAACAATCCATCAGCGAGCACCTTGCGCAGCTTGCACCGCTGAAGAAAAATGTTTGCTGTTTGGTGATCGACCCCAAGGGTATTCCTGAAGGGGAAGTAGATCAGGTTTTGGCTCATGCTCGTAAAGCATATCCTCTGGTGCTTGATTCCACAGAAAGCCCCCACGAATCGATGGCTTCCTTGGCTCAACAACATCAAATCGGTATGGTATGGCGACCCAACATCAAGGGCTCTACGCCTATGCCTGACACTGACATCGCTATCATTCGCACACCCTTGGTCAGCTTGCGAGATTTACGAGTCATGTTTGAGAAACTACGTTTTTTCTCAGATCAAGATACGTGTGTAAGGGTTTTTATTGAACCTGCTGCGCAAAGTGCTCAGCGAGCGATGGCAGCGAAAGAGTTAATCGAACTACTGGCGATAGCCTAGTTCTAAAAGTCATCAATAAGCTTTAGGTCAAGGCAAGCGCAGTATTCAGCTCTTTCTGGGACTCATACGTCGCGGTCTTGTTTCGATCATAATTCATGACCACTTGCTCGTATTCGCTGAGTGTTCTCCACGGCGATGACTCCAACAAATGATAGGCAAACTCGTCGATACTTTCATAACGGCTTCGAGCGTCGTAGGATAGTGCTCGATTGATTGCAAGTATTAGTTGACGACCATAACGCTCGCCATACTGATCTGGATCAAGCACTGTGGGTTGATCGTGAAGCGTAGATTTTGTAGGGGCGAGGCCAGTGATGCAATTATAAATGGTTGCAGCAACCGCATAAATATCTGACCATGGCCCCATCTTTTTGTTGCGATCATATTGCTCCGGGGGGGCGAAACCGTGGGTGACAGTTTGCATTTGCCCGGGGCGATTGGCGCTTTCAAAGCGTTGTGCTGCACCGAAATCAATTAGCAATGGCTCGCCGTTTTCTTGGAGTAGAATATTGGCAGGCTTAATATCTAAATGCATCAACTGCGCAGTATGAACGTAGTTAAGCGCGCTTAGAATGGGTAAAAATGAGTTGAAAACAAACGCTCGATCAACCTCTTTCCCGTCGCGGCTAAGACTTTTCTAAGATCCTGCGCACCGACACCGTTTGCAACCATATAGGTTGTGGAATTTGCGCGAAAAATATTTCTAGTTTTAAGCACGTTCGGGTGTTGAATTTTTTTAAAGGCCAACGCTTCTTTAAAAAACTGCACGAAACCGTCTTTAAAAAGTATCAAGTGCTTGCCAGTATGTGGCCGTATTTTATGAGAGTTTGGTTTTCTGAAAGCGTAACGCTTCGGGAAATACTCCTTGATGACGACCTGCTCGTTGGTTCGCGTATCAACACATAAGTAAACGATGCTAAAACTTCCAGTACCAATTACTTTGCCAAATCGATAGCCTTCTATTTCTGTATTCTCAGGCAGTGGCTCGCGAGGATCAGGTGCACGGACAGATTTGCGCTGCTCGAGCGCACGTTGTTGACCCGTGTACTTAGTGGATTCATCGTTTCTATTCGTTTTAAAAAATAGCATTTTCTGTTCCTGGTTCCTCAGTGCTTGTAAGGCTGGTTGACGAATTTTCGCTTACCGTCTAGCCAGTTCTACCACGGGCGATACAATAAACCATTAATATAACGATTGTCAACTATATTATACCGTTTATCTTTAGTATAGCCCGTATACATAAGTATAGTCGCCAATCAATCTCGACATTACCTTTCAAGCATTTACCCCCACCCAGCCCCCAAAATCTAGAATTAGTTGGTCGATCTGCTCCAATCGAAGTGAGTAGATATACCGTTCGTCGCAACACCGTCAACGGAATATCCACTGGCTAAGTCCTAACTTGCAAATCCTTTAGCTGTTTAAACAATATCGGGTACAATAGCCTTCGCTTTAGAACAATGGGCATGACACCATCGAGCGCCTTAAACTTGTTCATCTATCGCTCAGAATCGGCCACTACAATCGCGTCTCTTTTTGGATGACCCCATGACGACAAGCTCTCAATCTTCTGCCGACAACGATCTCGCAATCGTAGAGATTGAAAACCTTGATTTTGGATTTTCTAATCAGCTGATCTATCGAGATGTCAGTCTACAAATACCGCGCGGCAAAGTGACCGTCATTATGGGACCGAGCGGCTGTGGAAAATCGACCTTGCTCGGCTTAATTGGAGGACGATTAAAGCCCAAGCGCGGATCAATCAAATTCGACGGCATACTGGTCAATAAAGCGCGCGGTAATAAACTTTATGCGCTGCGCCGCAAGATGGGCATGTTATTTCAAAATAGCGCGCTGCTGACGGATCTCAATACCTTTGATAATGTCGCCTTCCCCTTACGCGAGCAAACCGAGTTGCCCGAGAAAATTATTCGCCTACTCGTCATGATGAAGCTGGAAATGGTCGGCCTGCGCGGCGCTTACAAGCTGATGCCATCCGAGCTTTCCGGCGGCATGGCTCGGCGCATTGCGCTCGCACGGGCAATCGCGCTTGATCCTGAACTCATCATGTATGACGAGCCCTTTGTCGGCCTTGATCCGATTTCGATGGGCGTGATCGTCAAATTAATTCGTGAATTGAACGATGCACTGGGACTGAGCTCTATCGTGGTGACCCATGATGTTCAGGAAGGCCTGAGTATCGCAGATTATGTCGTAATTCTCGGCAACCAAGGCATATTGGGGCACGGTACTTCTGCCCAGATTACGGCCAGCGAAGATCCCATGGTTAAGCAATTCATAGAGGGCTTGCCTGACGGCCCCGTGCCCTACCAATATCCTGCCGAACCTTATGCGCAGTCACTACGCAATGATTGAAGCAATTCGCTCATTGGGCGCAAAATCGATTGGCCTTGCTACGTGGCTAGGCCGAGGCGCGCTGTTTTATCCGCCGAGTATCCAGGGGATGCTGTCTATTCTGAGGCGCCCAAGATTAATCGTTCAGCAAATTTTTTCTGTGGGGGTGCTGTCGATGGCGATTATCCTAATCGCTGGATTCTTTGTCGGCATGGTATTGGGGCTACAGGGATATCTTCAACTATCGACGATCAAAGCAGAATCTAGCCTAGGCTTAGGCGTTGCGCTGATTTTAACGCGGGAACTCGGGCCCGTCGTAACAGCCTTATTGTTTGCAGGTCGCGCGGGGTCTGCCCTCACCGCTGAAATTGGCCTAATGCGCGCCACCGAACAAATTTCAGCCATGGAGATGATGGCGGTGAATCCATACAGCCGCATCATTGGTCCGCGATTCTGGGCTGGCATCATTTCCATGCCGCTGTTGGCCGCGATGTTTAGCATGGTCGGCATACTTGGCTGCTGGTTGGTGGGCGTGGGTCAATTTGGCATCGACCACGGTATTTTTTGGTCAACCATGCAAGCGGGCATTGATTGGAGAGAAGATATTTTAAACGGCATCATTAAAAGTTTTATTTTTGGTGTCGTCGTCACCGCAATCGCCTTGTTTGAAGGCTTTACCGCCAAGCCCACCTCTGCGGGTGTCAGCCGCGCAACCACCCGAACGGTGGTGAACGCCTCACTGAGCACGCTCGCGCTGGATTATTTGTTGACCGCCCTTATGTTCGGCGGGGCTTAAGCCCAAAATTAATTTTACCAATCACCCCGACAACGGAGAACCCTCATGTTTTCAAAATCCCTAGAATTTATTGTTGGCTTGTTTGTGCTGCTCGGTATTGCTGCGCTGATCGCATTAGCCACCAAAGTGGGTACCGCACGTTTGGGCACGCCTGACACTTACATCCTCACAGCTAAATTTGAAAATATTGGGGGCTTAAACGTCAAGGCGCCCGTGGCCATCGGCGGGGTACGCATTGGGCGCGTCACCGACATCGATTTGGACACAAATGATTATAGCGCCGTGGTCTCTATGGCAGTGGAAGAGCAATACAATGAATTACCGATCGATACCTCCGCAGCCATTCTAACTTCTGGCTTATTGGGCGCCCAGTTCATCGGCTTGGATCCGGGCGGAGATTTTGAAATCCTCGGCGAGGGCGACGAGATCGAACTGACACAATCTACGATTCAACTTGAAAACTTGATTGGTAAATTTATGTTCAGCGGCGCCGAATAGCAGGCTAAACCAGTAAACTCAAGTAAATCGGTTCAGTTCGGTTTAACCTCTATCGGCAATAATCTTTTACGTTTAAAACACAGACACTATTTTATGACTTATAAATTCTTTCAAAGCTTGGCTCTCGCATTCACCTTGATGATTAGCACGGCGTCTTATGCGCAGAACGATCCTCAACAGACTTTGCGATTATCGATTGATGGCCTACTCGCTGAATTTACCGCGCACCGCGCTGAACTCGAGGCCGATAAAACCAAGCTCTATTCCTTTGCTGAAAAAGTCATTGACGAACACTGGGACTTTGCCAAGATGGCACAGTTGGTGCTGGGCAAGAGCTGGCGTAAGATCAGCGATGACCAAAAAGCACGCTTTACCAAGGCTTTCAAAAGCCTGCTGGTTCGCACCTATGCTTCCGCCATGTTTAAATACACGGGCAAAGAAGCGGTTACCCTCGAAGCGCCGGTTTATAAGGGCAAAAAAAATAACCGCGCCACCGTCAATGCAAACGGTACCTTGGGCGAAGGTTCACCCAATATCCCCCTCTCATTTTCTCTGTTTTCTGATGAAGAGGAGAAATGGCGCATCTATAATGTCGCCATTGCAGGGGTCTCATTGGTGACCACTTACCGTTCCTCATATAATCAAATTATCGCCGCCAAGGGAATTGATTATTTAATCGACTCGATTAATAGAAAGGCAGGTTAAACGTGTCTCCAAATTCAACAATGCGCGTTGAGGCCAACGAAGCGGGTCTTGCATTCGAGGGGGCGCTAGACCGTCGCAGCGTACCGAAATTACTTCGTACCGTTGAACGTATCGAGGTGAAGTCTTCACATATCGATTTATCTCGGGTAAGCAGCATTGATAGCGCTGGCCTTGCCTTTCTCGTCTATTGGGGAAATCAGCACGGCGGTCGAGCCCGAAAAATTCGTTTGCAGGGCGCGAGTGATCAGGCTAAAAAATTAATCAGCATTATGGGTCTCAATACAGTATTTGAACTCATCTAAGGCTTTATTTTGTGATTGATCTGCACGCACACTCCACCGCCTCGGACGGCACCCTAAGCCCGCGTACCTTAGTTAAAAATGCAGCCGCCGCGGGCGTCACGGTGCTTGCATTGACGGATCACGATACAGTAGACGGTATTTCAGAAGCCCAAACTGCCGCTGATGATTATGGCATCCATCTCGTCCACGGCATCGAGTTATCTGTTAGCTGGCAAAAACAAACTTTGCACTTGGTCGGTTTGAACATTGATAAACACTATCCCCCGCTCACCAAAGCCTTAGAAAAAGCCGCTGTATTTCGACAATCCCGCGCGAAAGAAATAGCTCGAAAGCTGGCGCAACACGGCATTGACAATGCCTACGAAGGCGCCAGTACCTACGCCAAAACTCATCTCATTAGTCGTTCGCATTTCGCACACTATCTTGTCGAGCAAGGTCACGCCAAGGATATCCGCCAAGTATTCAAACGATTTTTGGTGCGCGGCAAGCCCGGCTTCGTCGGCGGCGATTGGATGAGCCTAAGCAATGGCGTTGAACTTATTCACAAGGCTGGCGGTATTGCGGTTATCGCACATCCCGCGCGATATAGACTCAGCCGAACAAAGCTGAGAAAGCTATTCGCCAAATTCAAGCAAATGGGCGGCGAAGGCATTGAAGTGGTCTCAGGCAGCCAAAGCAAAGAAGAAAACCACACCATGGCACAGCACGCCCTAGATTTTGATTTTGCCGCTTCTGCCGGTTCAGACTACCACGGCCCCGAAAAACCCTGGGTACAACTCGGGCGCCTACCCGAACTGTATTACCGCTGCACGCCGATTTGGGAATCCCAGCTGCGTTTAAATTAAAGGAATCTGCCCATGAATAAAAATAGGCGCATCAAATTTTTTGAGGTAACAGGTTCCGCATTAGCAATTATATATGCCATGCTAATCGCGTCAAACACTGGAAACGAAATACTCGGGTTTGCGCTATTGTTAACTTCATCGGGACTCTTTGCAGCATGGGCGATTATCGATAAACGATGGGCGTTTTTAACCCTGCAGTTTTTCTACGCTACTTCGGCAATCATTGGCTTGATTCGATGGGGATAGAGAATACATACAGATTCCGCATTTTCTCTGTAGTAATCACTACTAGGTCTAAAGAATAGTGGTGTTTTTTCTTTATTCTTTGGCAATCCTGTCGCTTAGAAATATATCTGACATTGCCACTGCCGTGGCGGGCGTTCATTCTTTTGCTTGTGCAAAAGAACAGAACCAAGAAAACACACCGCAAATGGTAGCCCTTCGGGTTCCCGAGCTTATGATTTAATTTACCGTCGCTGCGGAACTCGCTACGCTCAGACAGTCCTCGCTTCACCCGTCAAATGAAATCATAAACTCAGCCACTCATTTCTAATGCGGACTATTTGATACAGCTTACCCGTAAGTGACGTGATTCTTGAGTCTCGTCATCGAGCACAACACAACAAGCTCATAACATCCCCTATTCCGCTTTATCGCTTTATCGCTTTATCGCTTTATCGCTTTATCGCTTTATCGCTTTATCGCTAAATACTAAACTCTAATAGTCGTATGTAACTACCTATCTAAATAAAATCTATTCTAAGTTTCGTGTGGCTCCAGAAATACGAATTGAACTCCCAATTTCGGGATTTATCTCAGCGGTAATGACTGAACGTAAGCCCATGTCTTCACCTTGAACAATCGTTATCTTTCCTGATGTATTCCAATCAAGGTCTCGTAAATAACCAGAGAATGCAGCGGCGGCTGCGCCAGTTGCGGGATCTTCAAGTACGCCACCTGAAGCAAATGCATTGCGCACGTGAAATAGCTGCTCAGTTTCAGCAACCACAAGCATCACAGTCACTATCCCTCGCTCTCTCATAAAGATACGCCCAGCATCAAGGTCATACTTCATTGCAGCTAAGTCTGTTCGTTTTTTTAGCGCCAATACATAGTGATCAGCACCGCCGCTTATATGAGCAGGTGGAATTGCCTCGGATAACTGAGAGTGGTTATAAGCAAACAGAGCCAATGTTTGATTTACTTCTGCTTCTGTTAGTTTCTGAGAGTGAGTATTGGGTGATTGTAATGCCGCGAAATATTGATTATTGCGATAAACCCCTTCGACAGAAATCGTAGTTTCGTTAAGGCTTAGTTTATAATTTCCGTCACCATACTTTTGGGCTAAAGCCGCACCAAGAGCAATGGTTGCATGCCCGCAAAATGGTACTTCGGATTCAGGAGAAAAATATCTAACGCGCCAACTTTGTTTATCGCCTTGCATTTCCGAAAATGCGGTCTCAGAGAACCCAACCTTTGCTGCGACTTGTTGCATATCAGTGGGTGACGGCATTAGTTTTGTAAGTACAATTCCTGCGGGATTACCGCCAGCTTCAGCGTCAGAAAATGCTGCAATTTTAATGATGTCCATTTTAATTTATCGTTCGTGAGTTGAAATCGAATGGCTGTTTTGAGTATAAAACAACACAGCCCGATTACTTAAACTCATTTCTTAGCCACTGGACGTAGATTTTGACTTGGCCCGAGAAGATGCGGGAATCTGCGCAATCACAATTGCCGCCATCATCAGGCTTGCGCCGACGATCATCCTAAAGCTCATTTCTTCGTCCAATAACCATACACCACCCAATGCGCCGAATACTGCTTCGAGTGATAAGACCAATGCCGCCGTGTGTGCCGCGACACGCTTTTGCGCGATCACTTGTAGGGTATAGGCGACGCCCACCGACAATACGCCCGCGTAGATTAATTCAGTACTGCTGCTTTTAATCGCCAGCCACGTCGGCGTTTCCCAAATCAGCATGCCTAATGTGCTGAAGCCAGCACACATATAAAACTGAATAACCGACAAACGCAGGGCGTCATATTGTGAGGCGCGCCCGACCACAATGATATGAAAGGCGAAGAAAACCGCGGCGGATAAGACCCAAAGATCACCGATCACGGGGGGGCTCGTTAGGCCTTGCATAGTCAATAAATACATACCACAGGCACCCAGCGCAACGGCATACCAAACCCACTTGGAAATTACTTGACCGACCCATGCCAGTATCAGCGGCACAATAATGATGTATAGCCCGGTGATAAATGCCGCCTTACCCGCGGTGGTACTGACAATCCCGATTTGTTGAGTGATTGAGCCTAGAAACAGAAACACGCCCATTGGAATCGCCGCTGACCAGCCTGCCTTGCCCAAGGCACCCACCTTAGATTTGAATAATGGCAGTAATAAAAGCAAGCAAGTCGCACCAAGGGCAAAACGAATCGCATTGAAGGTATAGGGCCCCATCACTTCCATGGAGCTTTTTTGCGCGACAAAAGCTAAGCCCCAAATGAGCGCGGTTAAAAACATCATGGCGTAACCCGCTAACATATACGCGCCCTACTGTTCATTTACCGGCGCGGAACGTTTGGCTTCAAACAAGTTCGCCACATCCACGCGATCAAATCGGTGATCACGATTACAAAATTCGCAATCCGCTCTAATTTCACCTTGTTCGTTGACCAGTGCCATGGCCTCGTCCAAGCCCATTTGAAGAATCACCGGCTCAATTTTCTCGCGCGAACAACGACAGCGAAACACTAAGGATTCAGAATCAAAAACGCGCACTGACTCCTCGTGATATAAACGATGCAATATGTCAGGCACTTCCAATTTTAGCAATTCCTGGTCTTTAAGCGTCGCGCCCAAAGTTTTGATATGTTGCCAACTGTCACCACTGATCGCACTGCTTTGATCGGGTAACTGCTGCAATAAAAAGCAAGCCGCGCGCTTACCATCGGCAACTAAATGAATGTGCGTCAATAACTGTTCAGAACGCTTGAAATACACCGCCAACACCTCTGCCAACTCATCGCCCTCTATATTAACCACACCTTGATAGCGCTGACTACCCTCGCCGTCAACCGTCATGACCAAGCGTCCTTGGCCGACTAAATCAGAAAACATCTCTTCTTGATCAATACGCTCATGCCCGTGCGCAAGGCCGCGTATCTCGCCCGCATTATTCGCCTGCGCAACCAGCGTATGTATCGGCCCATCTCCTTGAATTTGCATAATCATCGAGCCGCGTAATTTGATCATGCTGGCCAATGCGCTCACAGCAGCCAAAGCTTCGCCTAATAATGCCTGCTAGCACATTGGGATAATCTGCGTTGGCCAGAACACTCAGATAGCTATGTTCCAACTGGACGATTTGTCCGCGAATGTCGTGATCCGGCAATAAGAAACGGGTACTTAGATCTGACATGCCTTAGGCCGAATAGAAAGGCATTATTGTAAGCAAAAGCGCCTTAAGATATCTGAAATTTCAAGTGAAAGTGGGCAACTTTACTGCCAATGACTAGTCGAGACCTAAGGAATACACGCTTGATGAATCTGCTGCGACTTTATGCTATCATCGAAAACATATAAAGACTTCTTTATGTGGTTATATTAGTAATTGAAGTCCGCCCATTGAAAACGAAACTTTAGGAGCCGACAAAATGGCGAAGAATTTCTTATTTACCTCAGAATCTGTCTCAGAAGGTCATCCCGACAAAGTCGCGGATCAGATTTCTGATGCGGTATTAGACGCCTTATTCAAACAAGACCCCAACTCTCGGGTCGCCTGCGAGACCATGGTCAATACCGGCATGGCGGTCATTTCAGGCGAGATCACCACCCATGCGATCGTCGACTATCCTGAGATCGTGCGCAAGACGATTAAAGAGATCGGCTATAACAGCTCGGAATTGGGTTTTGACTACAAAAGCTGCGCGGTATTGGTTTCGCTGGACAAGCAATCCGTCGATATCGCGCAAGGCGTGAATGAAGGCGAAGGGATTGATCTCGATCAGGGCGCTGGCGATCAAGGCCTGATGTTTGGCTACGCCTGTAAGGAAACAGATACCCTCATGCCGTTCGCAATAGATTACGCGCATCGCTTGGTTAAAAAGCAATCTGAAGTCCGTAAAACAGGGGGGCTCACTTGGCTACGCCCGGATGCCAAATCACAAGTCTCAGTGCGTTACGAGAACAACCAACCCGTGGGTATTGAAACGGTGGTTTTATCCACGCAGCATAGCGAAGACGTCGATCACGCCACCTTAAAGGAAGCAATCATCGAAGAAGTCATCAAGCCCGTATTGCCCGCGGACATGCTCTCAAAAAATATTGAGTATTTAGTTAACCCGACCGGCCGATTTGTAATTGGCGGCCCCGTGGGCGATTGCGGATTGACCGGGCGAAAAATTATTGTCGATACCTACGGCGGCGCGGCCCCCCACGGCGGTGGCGCGTTCTCGGGCAAAGACCCGTCCAAGGTCGATCGCTCAGCGGCTTATGCCACGCGCTACGTTGCGAAGAATATCGTCGCCGCAGGGCTGGCGGATCGATGCCAAGTTCAAGTGGCCTATGCAATCGGCGTTGCCCACCCTGTCTCAATCATGGTCGAAACCTTTGGCACCGGCACGATCTCTGACGAGAAAATCGAAGCCCTCATTAGCGAACATTTTGACTTACGGCCCAAGGGAATCGTCCAAATGCTCGATTTACTCCGCCCCATATATCGCAATACCGCCGCCTATGGCCACTTTGGTCGAACCGAAGCGGAATTCACTTGGGAGCGTACCGATAAAGCCGATGTTTTGCGCGAAGCCGCGAAATGCTGCTGAGTTGACCGACCCTTTAAAAAAATAAAAGCACAAACACAACGCTAGGGCGGAACCTTTTCGCAAAGCAGCGAAAGACCGCTAAACCCTTCGAAACCTTACCTTATAAAGACACAAACATCATGAGCACTGCAGACTACATCATTCAAGATATCGGCCTCGCCGATTGGGGCCACAAAGAAATCGCCATTGCCATGACGGAGATGCCCGGCCTTGCCTCACTACAGAAGAAATACAGCAGCGATAAGCTGCTTAAAGGTGCGCGGATTGCCGGCTCTTTACATATGACCATCCAAACCGCGGTGCTGATCGAGACTTTGATCGCGCTCGGCGCTGAAGTGCGTTGGGCGTCTTGTAATATTTACTCTACCCAAGATCAAGCTGCCGCGGCCATCGCCGATCAAGGCATCCCCGTTTTTGCGGTTAAAGGCGAATCACTGGACGAATATTGGGCCTATACCCACCGCATCATGGAATGGGCGGATGGCGGTATGCCGAATATGATACTCGACGATGGCGGCGATGCCACCATGTTATTGGTGCTGGGCAGTAAGGCTGAACAAGACATCAGCGTATTGGATAATCCCAGCAGTGAAGAAGAAATCTGCATGTTCAATTCAATCAAAGCGCGCCTTGAAAATCAACCGGACTGGTACAGCACGCGGCTTGCAAATATTCAAGGCGTCACTGAAGAAACCACCACGGGTGTGCATCGCTTGTATCAAATGCAAAAAACAAGCGGCCTGCCGTTCCCCGCGATTAACGTCAACGACTCCGTTACAAAATCAAAATTTGATAATTTGTACGGCTGCCGCGAATCCTTGGTCGACGGCATTAAGCGCGCCACTGATGTCATGATCGCAGGCAAGGTCTGCTTGGTATTGGGCTACGGCGATGTCGGCAAAGGTTGTGCACAATCTTTGCGTGGCTTAGGGGCAACGGTTTGGGTCACTGAGATAGATCCCATCTGCGCACTTCAAGCCTCGATGGAAGGCTTTCGGGTGGTAGAGATGGACGATGCCTGTCCACAAGTCGATATTTTCGTCACCGCCACCGGCAACTTTAATGTCATCACCCGCAAACACATGCTGCAAATGCGTCACGAAGCGATTGTTTGTAATATTGGTCATTTCGACAATGAAATTGACGTCGCGGGCATGAAGGATTTGGAGTGGGAAAACATCAAGCCTCAGGTTGATCACATCACGCTGCCCAGCGGCAACAAGATTATCTTGTTGGCAGAAGGTCGCTTGGTGAATTTGGGCTGCGCTACCGGACACCCAAGCTTTGTCATGTCAAACAGCTTCACCAATCAAGTCCTCGCGCAAATAGAGTTATGGACCAAGCCCGACGAATATCAAAACGAAGTGTATATTTTGCCCAAACACTTAGATGAAGAAGTTGCACGCCTGCACCTTGGGCGTATAGGGGCAAATTTAACCACGCTTACAAAAGAGCAAGCCGATTACATCAGTGTTGATGTTGACGGGCCTTATAAGCCTGAGCATTACCGATACTAATTTCTCACTGCTTCGCTATTCAATCTGACATCAGATGCACTGGCTGTGCCCACATTTGCTCATTAATATTAGTTCTGATTAATCGGGCATAGCTTAGAATCAGATTGCATGGACAATTACTATATTTAGCAAGGATTGATCACGTTTGCGATGACCACCTAACGCATTGAAAAAGATTTTAGCGACTGATAAGCTGAACACTTCCTCAGTCAAAAAAGAAGTTTTGATATGAAGTTTCTGAAAATACTATCAATCCTTACGTTGCTACTCCTGCAGCTGAAACCTATTTATGCGCTGGAAACAAGCCCCAGCTATCCACTAGACCTCATCGAGTTCTCCACGCAAGAAGGCTTGGATCGATTTTCTCGTTCGACAGGTCGAATAGATTTTCCTTCGCTCGCAAACCAATTTGAAGCCCAAACCAACGCAGCATTTTGTGGGCCAACTTCAGCCGCTATCGTCCTAAATACGATTTACAGTCGTAGTGCGGGACTCCCTGTTGATCGGAGCCGCTTACGCATGGATGATCTTAAACATATTTCGGCGACGTTTGATCCGGCCATCGCACGGTACACGCAAGACAATGTTATTACGAAAGGTAAAAAGACGCGTGCACAGGTTTTAGGCGAACCAACAACAATTAACGGAAAGAAAACAAAAGATTTTGGTTATCAAATTCGCCAATTTGATGAAATGTTGAGTGCCAACGGCCTTAATACACATCTTGTTGTAGTGACGGACGACTTTCCAGAATCCGCTATTAGAAAGGATTTGATCGAAAACCTGAAACGCGCAGATGATTATGCAATCGTAAACTATAAACGCTCTGCACTCGGCCAGAAAGGCGGAGGACATATTTCGCCGCTCGGTGCATACGACGAAACCTCAGATTCTTTCCTTGTGCTTGATGTGAACCCCGCTAGCGCGGGCTGGGTTTGGGTAAAAACAACCTCCCTGATAAAGGGTATGAGAACTTTTGATACCGTTGAAAATCGTGGCTATATTCTCATCAGCGCGCCATGATTTGTTAGGTTCAACGAGGTTATGGGGCAAGGTAATACAACATAGCCTTTAATCGCGGGCAATGAAATAATTTACGCGTAAGCCGAAAATCTCATACAATTTGGCGCATGCAAGATCATCAAGCACTATTGTCCGACGTCCGCCGCTGCACATTGTGTCAGGCGCATCTGCCCATGGGGCCACGACCGGTTTTGCAGCTACACCCCGCGGCAAAAGTTCTCATCGTCGGACAAGCACCCGGCAAAAAGGTGCATACCTCGGGCATCCCTTTTGATGACGCGAGCGGCAAGCGCTTACGCGAGTGGATGGGGATTAGTCGTGAGACTTTTTATGATGCTGAAAAAATCGCCATTTTGCCGATGGGATTTTGCTACCCCGGCACAGGGAAATCGGGTGATCTGCCTCCGCGCCCAGGATGCGCACCTGCGTGGCGAGAGCCGCTATTGAATTGCCTTAACGGCTTGCAGCTTACGCTGGTCATTGGTCAATACGCTCAGGCCTATCACTTTAAAGGTAAGCCCCTGTCCGTTACCGAGCGGGTAAAGGCTTGGCAACCCGATTGGCCAGATATGCTCGCATTGCCGCATCCTAGCCCCAGAAACAATATTTGGTTGCGACGCAACCCTTGGTTTGAGCAAGAGCTCTTGCCGCCCCTTCAAAAACGAGTGCTTAAGATTCTTAACCGCTAAGCTTTGGCAGCTTCGATTTGCGCACGCAAGGCCGCGCGAAGTTGTGGCTCAGAAACAGGGTGAAGTAAACTATCGTGAACAGGGAACAAGGCTCGCAGTTTTTCGACATATTTTGCTTGATCCTTCTCAACCAAAACGATAACCCGCGTTTTCGGCGCGTAACGCTGCAAGGCCGACAAACTCACATCTAAATTGCTGAGGTTCGCGCCTGCGTAATTGTTACCAAAGCCATATTCAAATTGCGCAACTAAAATATCTGGCGGCGATTGTGCAATCGCCTTATTGAGCTGGCGGGTCGTGCTGAAGCGTTGCGCTTCTAGCGCCAGAGCCGACAGCATTGCCGGATAGTGCATATAGGTTGGTGAACTCAGAAAAGCATACAAGCGCATAAAGAAAAATCGTTTGGAACATCTGCGTGCAACGCTACCACAGCCGCTGGGAATCGCCAACGTTATTAGAAGAAACCCTGATTATGACCGAAGCATCCTATAAAATTGGCTTGTCAGATTTATTTGGCGCTAGACTAACTTGAAACCACCCTCAAGCAGCACCCGTTTGTGAATAAGCGAAAGACTTACAAATTAATGACCGAAAACAGCGAACAAGATCTTCGACAAATTCTCGGAAAATTTCTGACCGGCGTGACCGTCGTCACTACCTTAGATAAAAATAAGGTGCCCGTAGGGTTTACGGCCAACTCCTTTACTTCGGTATCGCTTGATCCGCCCTTGGTGTTGGTTTGTGTCGCGCAGTCCGCCGGATTGTCAGCGGTCTTTCGCCGCGCCAATGCCTTTGCGATCAATATACTTGCTGCGGGACAAGATGCTATTTCAAACGGCTTTGCGCACAAAGATGCGGACCGCTACTCTGGGGTGGCCTGGAGCGCTAAAACCACGGGCAGTCCTGTATTAGATGACTGCGCGGCTTGGCTAGATTGCAAGATGCACGAAATCATTCTGGCGGGTGATCATGTTATGTTGATCGGCCGGATCGTTGACGCTGAAAAAACTACTCGTCACCCCTTGGGTTATTATCAGGGTCAATATTGTGCGGTTGATTTACCCGAGGAAACACTCAGCCGGCTTGAACACCGGGAGTCGGTACACGCGTCAACCGGGATATTGGTCGATAACAACAATCAACTCTTGCTCGTCAAACAATCAGATGGCCGTTACGACGTGCCTCGGGCTCAGCCAAGCGAAGATCACGAAACAGGCATCAATTCCGCCATGCGAAACTTAGGCATTGATGTTCGAGAAAAGGTCTTATTCACCGTTGTAGAAGGTCGCCACCAACAACGCCTATCGATTTACTACCGCTGTCGAACAGCGGAACGCGCCACGCCGGAGAATGCTGAATATTTCGATTTGGATGCGCTTCCACTTGACAATTTAAGTCGTCCCTACCTCGCCGAGGTTCTACAACGCTACACAAATGAAAAACAAGCAGGAAAATTTGGAATTTTTGTCGGTGTAGAACATCAGGGCAATTTAGAGGATATCGCCGAACGCGAAATATAGCTCATTTAGCGCAGCTTAGAATCGCCGAGCAAGGTCACTCAGCCTTATAAAAATATTTCGTTGCCTCGATAATAAAATTTAGGTGCAGGCGGGATTTTTGACAATATCAAGATAAATAATTATAGTGTAGTCATCAATACTTATTAACTTGTACAGGAGGATAGAAGAATGCGTAGAAGATTGTATTTTGTCTTACCCAATGTCGGTGAAGCCGAGCAAACGGAAAAAGCACTGCTACTTGCACGTGTCGAGAACAGCCATATGCACTTTATGGCCAAAGATTCCGTGGATTTACACAGTCTGCACGAAGCCTCACCACTCCAGAAAACCGATATCTTACACGCCTTAAAACTCGGTTTAGTGGCGGGCTTAGTCACTGGAATCGTGGTCGGGACGGGCGCATATTTTTTCTTTAAAATGACTCCTGATCAGGTCGGTTTAATCGCCGTCATTGGCTTCTTGGGCGCCTTGATCGGCATGTGGTCTTCAAGCTTAATTGGCATCAGTATTCCGAACACGCAATTACGACGTTTTAAGAAACAAATCGACAAGGGCCGAGTGCTACTGATGGTCGACGTACCCGTCCAGCGTGTCGATGAGATTCGCCAACTGGTCAGTTCTGCTTCGAGCCGCGCGCGTGATTTTGGAGTCGCACCGACAATGCCAGCGTTCCCTTAAGTTACGCCAGCATTCAGCTTGCTATGCCGTGAGCGAGTATTGGCCGCTGAAAAGGCAATATGATCATTGACCCTATCGGCTTAACGATATCTGATTACGAAAAAACAGGGCGTATTATGTCGGTGAGCATGACTATATTCAAGCCGCCCATGCACATCACGTTCTCTGCATTATATGCAGTAGCTGTCGAGGCAATTTTACGCTGCCGCTATTTTGGCGGGCGCCAACTACAACGGGGCACCGGGCTTAAGAGAAATTTATCACCCTTAACTTATTATGCAGCATTCGTGCTGGATCCAGATGGAGCACAACATCGAAGCGGTGTGTCATTTGTTCGAAGAACACTTAAACGAAATATCGTTTAGAGCATAGCGCTAATCCCGTTCGATTAACGCCCAAAGTACGGTATAGTATTTGTATTCAAAAAATACTGCCCTTATCATTCGGCGATGTACTCTAACGACGCGATCACCAATTCAATCCTGAAAAGTTTTGCCCTGCGCGGGTTGATGATGCGTTACAGCCAATTCGCGCCACGCTTATATAACTTCTGCCTTTCCTTGGGTTTTACAGCCGGTAAGATCATGCCGTCGCGCGCCTTTTGCTCCGACGAGAGTCAGGGCTTTCCGACCATACTTATCGCCAAACATTTCGGCGCGTTTCCATTTAATCATGGCCGTGTCGGCGGCATCGTCGCGACCGATCGGCACGGCCCCCATGCACATCACGGCAAAGATATGCTGATCGTTCAAGCCAGTCATGTTGGCTATGACCCCGATACCCAAAAATTTGGCGAGTATCGGCGCCACCAAACCGAGGGTGCGCGAAAATCCACTAATTGCGGCAAGATTATGGCCACGCTGGCTTGGTATCAAAGCGAATTCGAGCTTGCATCAAACAATATTTTTCTCGAAACTGATGGAGATAAATTTTACATCACCATCGATAAAGCCTTACTGCGCACGGATAAAAACGAAGGTCTGTTTTTAAGGCTCGATAAAATCATCGGCAAAAATCAAGAACCGCTGCATTCCTATAGCACGTCTTCACAATTTAGTGTTTCAGATGACTTCCTCAATATGTTGGGGCGCGATACTTGGCAGCCCAAGCAACGGGTAGCCTTGCAAAATAACTTACGCCCCGAACTTTATTATTTTGAGCGAAATGTCGCACACGACACTGAAGGACATTCGCATCTAGGACATAATCTCCTGCCCGCCATGCCTTGGATATTGGCTTCTGATTATCCGGCGCTCACCGCGGCCAAGGTCAATACACAGGTCGAGTTTGATCGTAGCTATCGAACCATTCTTGTCGAACCGGACTATCAGGGGAAAAATCTATTGTTCATCTCAGGCCTACATATCGATATTTCACCCGCCGAGAGCCAACCGTTTCCGTTGACAAAATTTGTGCCTTGGGCAGCCTACCATCAACATGAGAATGGCGAGCACCAAATTATTGAGCAAGCAGAACTCAACACGCTATTGCGCGCGCAAAGTGTAAAAAATCCTGCAAAACTCGATCTAGAAGCCGCCATACAATCCATGGAAGCCGCAGAAGAAATTCTCATCGAAGTTGATTAGTGCGAAGTGCTCAATGGCACGCCTGCTGCAAGACTCACCCAATTGTACGTTCTACTCAGTATTGCTCATTTGCTATTTCGTATTTGCACACCATAATAAATGAATGCCGCACGCTGCTAATTTTTCTGAGCTAAATTACGACAATCGCTTTGTCAACGAGTTGCCCGCCGACCCGGTACGAGAAAACCATTGCCGACAAGTTAACGATGCGTATTATTCACACGTCCAGCCGCAACAGGTCAGAGATGCCCAATTAGTCGCCTATAGTCCGGAGTTGATGGAAAGTTTAGGGCTGGATGCCAACTACGCGCGCAACAAAGAATTCACCCAAATCATGGCAGGCAATCAGCTTGCACCGGGAATGGACCCTTACGCCATGTGCTATGGCGGACATCAGTTTGGCCACTGGGCTGGGCAACTCGGCGATGGCCGTGCTATCAATCTAGGGGAGATAGTAAACGCTGAAAAGCAACGCTGGGCATTACAACTAAAGGGCGCTGGCCCAACGCCTTATTCACGGCAAGCCGACGGTTTTGCCGTGCTACGTTCTTCGGTTCGAGAATTTTTGTGTTCTGAGTCGATGCATCATTTGGGTGTGCCGACGACGCGCGCACTGAGCCTGGTAACCACGGGCGAAGCCATTCGCCGCGATATGTTTTACGACGGCAATGCTAAGGATGAGCCCGGTGCCATTGTGTGCCGCGTGGCGCCAAGCTTTACTCGTTTTGGAAATTTTCAACTGGTTTCGGCGCGCAATAATCCCGAGCTATTAAAACAGCTCATCGATTTTACCATCCGCACCGATTTCCCTCATTTGGGTGAAATCAACAATCAGACCATCGCACAGTGGTTCACCGAAATATGCGCCCGCACAGCCGAGATGATTGCGCATTGGATGCGCGTGGGTTTTGTGCATGGCGTGATGAATACTGACAATATGTCTATCCTGGGATTGACCATCGACTATGGCCCCTATGGCTGGCTCGACAATTACGATCCGGATTGGACACCCAATACCACCGATGCACAAAACCGCCGCTATCGCTACGGCAATCAGCCGTCGGTGGCACACTGGAATTTAGTTCAGTTGGCGCGCTCGATTGTGGTCGCAACCGAAGACCCCGAAGCCTTACAAATCGCACTACAAACCTACGTCGAACACTTTGAAGCGGTTTGGTCAAAAATGCTACTCGCTAAACTAGGCATCAACGAAGCGAGCGATGACAATAATCAAGCCTTGCGTGAGGATTGTTTGCAACTATTACAGGCCGTTGAAACAGACATGAGCCTGTTTTTTCGCGCGTTGGCAGATATCCCTTTAGATACAAATCTCCAAGACGAACAATTGATTGCGCCCTTGTCCGACGCATACTATCAAAAATTCCCGTCGTCACACCGAAAGCTGACCGCCAACTGGCTGCGCGAACTGATCAGCGCTTGGAACAAATCTGACACGTCCGAGGTAGAGCGCATTGAACTAATGAACGCCAATAACCCCCTTTATGTATTGCGCAACTACCAAGCGCAACTGGCAATTGATGATGCTGAAAAAGGCGATTATGATCGAATTCATACTTTGCAAAACTTGCTAAAAAACCCTTACCAAGTGCAGGCGGGCATGCAGGCCTACGCGCAAAAACGTCCGGATTGGGCGCGTAGCAAACCGGGTTGCTCGATGCTCTCTTGTAGTTCCTAAACGGGCATTACTTTGTCGACTCAAGCGTCGGGCAGGACTCGCCCTTTCAAGGTCACCCGCCGAAGTGTATTCGCGATTGTCTGGCCGGTGATGCTGGCATCGATGACCGTGCCTCTAATGGGCATTACCGATATCGCGGTGATCGGTCGATTAGGCGACACTGCCATGTTGGGCGGGCTGGTGATTGGTGCGGTACTGTTCGATTTCATTTACACAGGGCTAAATTTCTTACGCTCCAGCACGACAGGTTTAACGGCGCAGGCCTTGGGCGCAGACGACACACTCGAACAAAATGCCGTGTTGATACGCGCCCTTTTGCTGTCTCTGCTTATTGGTATCCCGCTACTCATTGGCTCAGCTTTATTACTGCGAGCAGGGATCGGCCTGATGCAGCCTTCCCCAGCAGTGGCGGATGCGCTCAGCCTATATTTTAGTATTCGTATCCTATCGGCACCCTTCACGCTGATTAACTACACAGTACTGGGCTGGTTACTGGGGCTTGCCTATGCCCGCTTAGGTTTATTTTTGCAAGTGGTGGCGGCTTCCAGCAATATCGTCTTATCCATCTATCTCGGTTTAATAAAAGGCGGCGGCATTGAAGGTGTCGCATGGGCAACTTTTTATTCCGAAGCGCTTGCGGCTGTACTCGGCATCATTATCTGTTTTAAGAAAGTCGCCCATCGCTGGCCGCGCCGCGTACAAGTTTTGAATATTCAAAAAATACGGCGCACCCTATCGATGAATCGCGACATCATGATTCGCTCCTTTGCCTTGCTGTTCGTCTTTAGTTTCTTTACCGCGCAAGCCAGCCGATTGGGCGACACCACGCTGGCCGCCAACGGCGTGCTATTCAATTTTTTCCTACTCGCCGCATTTATGCTAGACGGGTTCGCCACTGCGGTTAAACAGTTGGTGGGAAAGGCAATTGGTTCTCGATATCAGATCGCCTTTGATCAAGCAGTACGCCTCTGTATATTTTGGAGCGGAGTTTTGTCCGTTGCGATATTTGGATTTTTGTTCTTTTTGGGCCCATTGATGATTGACGCGCTCACCACCAACGCATCCGTGAGAATAGAAGCGAAAACCTATTTAATTTGGGCGGCGTTGAGCGGCGTATTTGGTGCACTGGCCTTCTTGATGGATGGGGTTTATATCGGCTCGACGTGGACGCGAGATATGCGCAATATGATGCTTTTATCTCTGGTGATCTATTTGTTAGCGTGGTGGATATTCCTACCCCTCTGGGGAAATCATGGCCTTTGGCTGGCCTTAGAAGTTTTTCTATTGGTGCGTGGTATCACACTCAGTCTCAGGTATCGATCAAATCGTGACCGTACTTTCCCGCCAAGCACTGAGCAGTTTAAGAATTCCTAGCGCACTGCGCTGCCTAGAAAATTCGCTAGTTTTGTGGGCTTTCTCACATTAATAACTTTTGTATAGGGTTTTAATACGGACTGAAGATCGCAAGAAGGATTTAGGATGATAGAGATACCGAGCCTACGCCTAGAAAGCCGTTATGGCATCCCAAGCGCAGACCAACTGCTGTTTAACCGCGAGTATATCGTTGGTTACTCCTATTTATTGCGGCAGGCCGCTTGGGCCATGGAGTTGGTTGATCCTCACACTCGTCGGGTAGACGTAAAGCGAAATGACAGTTTCAGAACGGATCTGCGTATTCCCGAAGCCTTTAGAGCCGAGCTCGTCGATTTTCAAGGCTCCGGTTTTGATCGTGGGCATTTGATCGCCAGCGCGGGCAAACGTTCTGATCGCGTGCGCAATAGCGAGACTTTTCTGCTATCGAATATGTCGCCGCAAAAGCCCAACTTTAATCGCGGCGTATGGAAAAAGCTTGAAAAAGCTGTTCGAGATTTATCTCATTTGTATATCGAAACGTATGTGGTTTGCGGCCCTCTATTTAATGTTGGTTCACGCATCAAAGTAATCGGCGAAAATAATAATGATCCTAACGATATCATCATCCCAATACCCCATGGCTTTTTCAAATCAGTGCTCGCTGAGGACAAACGCGGCCGCTTAAAACTGTGGTCATTTATCATAGAAAATCGTCAATCCGGCGCCGATCTTGATACCTTTTTGTGCAAAACCACCGATATCGAGCGCCAAGCAGGATTGTCGCTGTGGGATCGATTACGCGGCGATAAGTTTGATCGCCTTAAACACCGAACTGGAAATATGTGGGACGAGGAAAAAGCCAAGGATGCTGCAAAAGCCGCTAAAGACAAGGCGCTAGACCCGGCCGAGAGCAATTAATGGTCATCACTATAAAGAGGCGCTAAATCATGAACAAAAACATAATTATTTGTGCCGATGGAACCGGCAATCGAGGTGGAGTCGGACGCGGCACCAATGTATGGCGCATATTCAACGCATTAGATACAAGCAACGAAACTCGAGAACAAGTCATAACTTATCACGATGGCGTTGGCACACAAAAATTGAAACCCTTACGTCTATTGGCGGGCGCTTTTGGCTTTGGCCTCTCTCAAAATGTACGCGATTTATATAAGTTTTTAGCGCTGAATTACCGATCAGGTGATCATGTTTACTTATTCGGGTTTAGTCGAGGCGCTTTTACTATCCGAGTACTTGAAAACGTAATCTCGATGTATGGTGTTCCGAAAAATGTGCTAGCAGACACAGAAGCAAAGACACCTGAGCGACCATTCAGCAGCCTATCCATCAAAGAAATTGACAGTCACGTCAAAGAGATTCTCAAACGTTATAAAGATAAAATTGGTAGCGCCGAGCCCAGCAAGAATCCAGAGGATATTTATGGAAATGTCATCCAACACCAAGCTGTTGATACCTGCGTTCTAGGTGTATGGGACACTGTAAACTCAGTGGGCTTTCCGGGCTTTCTTCGAGCCCTATACTGGCAATGGAAGCCGTGGTGCAAAGATAACACCATCGATAAGGCCCCGATGAGCGCATCCTACGCCTTTCACGCTCTCGCGATTGACGAAGAACGTAGCCCATTCAATCCTCGCTACTGGACAGGCAGCCCTGACAACCCATCTAGCGAAAACCTCCCAACGCCGCAGTCAAATGTACTGCAGGTCTGGTTTGCTGGCATGCATTCAAATGTGGGCGGCGGGTACGCCAAGGACGGTATGGCACAAACATCTTTAAAATGGATGGTTGAAGAATTGAATCGAATTCCCGAGCGCGATGCTCCGCGAATAACCAAAGATGAAATCATTCGGTTTGAAGACACCGCCCTTAATAATATTTACAACCATGCTAACGCACATGATCACATGTACGATTCTAGGCGAGCGTTCGGGCGTTACTATCGCTACAAGCCTCGAAATATATTTGATATCGTCAACCGAAATAATAGGAATTACGACCAGCTGTCTTATGTTCGCGATGCTTATAAAAAATTTAATCTCATCGAGAAAGATCTAAAGAAAACAACGCCAACACTAAAACTTCCTCTCGTTCACGAAAGCGTGGTTGATCGGATTAGTCGTCATACCGAAGGATATTACCCTACCGTAATACCTCATCACTTCCTCGAGTGGAAGACAAGCCCATCCACTAAAAAAGTTTCAATTGAAGCTAAACATGTCATACCAGAGCCTCCTCAAAATGGACAATACGTAGCAGATGCACAACATAAAATGGGCGTATATAAGGATAGTAGAGGTATAGCCTGGTGGATGCTCGCAATAGGTACCGCTTTCGTCTCGTACTTATTGCTTCACGACTATATATACCAAGCGACAAAAAACTTTCTGTCTATATTTAAAGCCAATCAGATAGAGAGTTTAGATAAACCAGAACAGACCATAGCTATCAGCACCAGTATTTCCGATGCCATAATGTCTTGGCTTTTGGCTAATCCACTCCTTTCAATAGGCTTGGTTGCCTACTTTGGGCTCCTATTCCTATCCAGTATCTGGAACAAAAAAGAAATGGCGGAAATGGGGAAAAATTTCTGGTCGAAATTTCATTTAATAGAAACAAGCCATGTACAGGCTGACGAAGAAGGCACCGCTATAAAGCGACACTCTCAACCATTAGACCAAAAAATCATAGATGCTACTCAAACCAGATTCTCGCGTAACTTAAAGAGGCTGTCGATGGGAAAATCTTGGTTAGACAAAAAACTTACAGGTACAGACTACTAGGAGGATATCATGAGCCATCTCATCATCGGCGTACACGGATTAGCCAATAAACCCAATGCTCAAACTCTCGACGACGGCTGGAACAGCGCAGTTTGCGAAGGTCTACAGCATCTAAGCGGAAGCGCAACACCGCCCGAAAACGTCAATTTACAAACCGTCTATTGGGCGGATTTATTTTATGACAGCGAAGATAATAAACCTGAGAATGCCTATCATCCGGCCAGTGAATCCAAACACGCCATCGCCGCTTCTAGCGAGAATTATCTAGATGCGATGCGGGCCTGGATCGGAGATACTTTTGAAAAACCACTGGAATTTCTTAAACAGCGCGGCATGCTTAACGGCCTCGCAGACAAGGCGATCGGGCGCTATCTAAAAGATTTGGACGGTTATTACGACGACAAAGCCAAACGAAACGCCACCCGTCAACGCTTGATCGACTGCTTACTGAAAAATCAGCATCGGCGAATTATGTTGGTGGGGCATTCTATGGGCTCGATCATTGCTTACGACGTTCTAAGAATACTCGGCTCGATGGATAAGAAGCACAGTATCGATCACTTTATTACTATTGGCAGTCCCTTGGGGCTTCCCCATGTACAAGCTAAAATAGCCAAAGAGTTCGGCTCATTGCGCGCGCCCAGCGTGGTTAATAAATGGACAAATTTTGCCGATCGACGCGACCCTGTCGCGCTGGACAGCCACCTTAGGCGCGACTATCAAGCCAATTCAAATGGAATACGCCCCGAGGACGATATGGTACTCAATGATTGGGGCGGAATATTCCATAAATCTTATGGCTATTTGCGTTGCCCTGAATTTAGCGAACAAGTCCGGCAATTTATTTAGAGCGGAAGCTTTACCCCCGTACGCCTCAACTAGATCAGCCGCCGTACGCGCTCAATTACATCTTGTGGCGTGGCGCCGTGATTAAGAACCCCCGCAAGTTTGCCTTGCTGATCGACGATGTAAATTCGGGAAGTATGATCCACTAAATAGTCTTTGCCTTGTTCGCGCTCGACCTTTTTGTAATACACGCCATAGCGCGTCGATACCTCCAATGTACGCGGTGCGCCCGCTTTCAATCCCGTGATTTCCGGATGAAAATACGGCGCATATTCCTTAAGTTTGTCTAAAGTGTCTCTTTCAGGGTCGATGCTTATCAGCAAACCCTTTACAGCGTGTTCGGATTCAAGCTGTGCCATGGCCTCCGCCATGACGGCCAATGAGGTGGGGCATACATCTGGGCAATAGGTATAACCAAAATAGATCAACACAACGCGATTTTTAAAATCTGCTAAGGACACATCACCGTCCGCGCTTTGCAAGGTAAAGCCACCGCCGGTATATCCCGCATACTCTGCCTGAATTCGTTGATTATCTTGTTGCGAGCGATAAGCCCAGCCGCCTGCATAAGCAGCTATAAATGCCAGCGCAACAAGGGAAACAGCTTTAAGTAAACTTTTAGTATTCATGTCGTGATTTTATTTAAACTGAACGCAGCCAAACTGCCGCGTCATGAAATGCTACGCCCCCGCAGGGCTGTGCTGCCTGTGCGCTAATCAAGACGTTCACGCCAACTTTTCCTTCAAAGGCATCCCCCGGCCAAATTCCGCGCGCCTCTAAAACACCTGTACGAGTAAGTTTGGTTACTTCGGCGCGAAGCTTAACCCTTCCTTGCGCATTGCCAATTTCTACCCAATCATCATTTTGAATTTTGTCACGACTCGCATCGTCGGGATGAATTCTAACACTGGGGTATTTTTCCCTTTTAAGCGAACTTGGCGATTGCGTAAAGCTGGTATTCAAAAATCGTCTCGATGGCGGCGTGGTTAATCGATATGGCTGCTCGTCAGTTGTGCGTGCAGTGACCGCCCAGTGCCCAGGCCAGCCTGGCATGCCTTGATGATTTTCACCCACCGCAGACCAGTCTGCCTTCAGTCGAAATTTTCCACCCGGCCAATCGAAGCCTTGGGTGAATTGCATATCAACGTCTTTTGAACAATCCAACCACTTATTCGCGAGCAGCTGATCATACGCTGGATAACCCGAATCAATCAGTGTCTGGGCGATGAGGGCTTTCGTGCTCATATTAAAACGCGCTTCGGTCGCACCAAGCCGTTTAGCCAGAGCGGCAATCACCTCATGGTTGGTGCGGCACTCGGCCAAAGGTTTAATCACAGGCGCCGCCACTTGTAAGTAGGGCTGGCCAAAGGAAGTATATAAATCATCGTGTTCCATACTCGTCGTCGCAGGCAAAATGACGTCTGCCATCTTGGCGGTTTCAGTCATGAATTGCTCATGCACACAGACAAATAAGTCCTCGCGTAAAAAGCCTTGATGGACTCGATTTAAATCGGGTGTCACGGCCATTGGGTTGGTATTTTGAATCAACATCGCTTTGACCGGCGGCCCGCCTTTTAAATCAGCTTCTTCGCCCGCTAGAATCGCGCCGAGTCTTGACATGTCTAGATCTCGGCACTGCATTCCCTTTAAATCCAAGCCTTCGACCAGCGTTTTATCTAGCCTAAATATCCCGCTGGTACCGAGCAATGCACCGCCACCCTTGTGTTGCCAAGCCCCCGTTACCATCGGCATACAGGCCACTGAATGCACATTGTGCGCACCATTTCGGCTGCGCGAAAAACCGATGCCAAGGCGAATGAAGCTGCGTTGTGTTGAATTGTATAAAGCAGCGAACCGCTCGATTTCATCGATACTCAAACCGGTAATCGAGGCCGCCCATTGTGGGGATTTGTCTGCCAGTTCGTCAGCTAAGCCTTCCGAGTCATCGCACATCCGCGTGAGATAATCGATGTCTGCCATACCATCGCGAAACGCACAATGCATCACCGCGGCGGCCAGCGCGCCATCGGTGCCCGGAATTAAGGCGAGATGCACATCGGCATTCTTTGCCGTGCCTGTTTTAGTAGGGTCGACCACCACGATCTTCGCCTGACGCTCGCGCTTTGCTCGCGCAATGTGTTTCATCAAGTTGACTTGCGTGGAGACCGCATTGCAGCCCCATATCACCACTAAATCGCTGTGCGCAATTTCCCTCGGGTCCGCGCCGCGGACCGACCCTGCGCCTGCTGTCCAACCCGCATAAGCAATCGCAGTGCAAATCGTTTTAAGCATCCCTGAATAACCCAGGGCATTTTTAAATCCGATGATGCTGTCGCGCTGAATGTGCCCCATGGTGCCGCCGTAATAGTACGGCCACACAGATTCGGCGCCAAATTCATCGCTGGCTGACTGGAAAGCCTCAGCAACGCGACCGAATGCCTCGTCCCAAGTGACTGCTTTAAATTCCCCGCTACCCTTCTTGCCCACCCGAATCATCGGTTCGCGCAAGCGATCCGGGTGATGGACACGTTCGGCATAATTCGCTACTTTGGTGCACACAATCCCTAAGGTGTAATCGTTGTCTTTAGCGCCTGTCACCTTACCGATAGTGTGCGCGTCAATGCGTTCTACTTCCAAGGCACAAGCGGAGGGACAATCGTGCGGGCAGACACTGGCGCGGGTTTCTGTCATCGTACGGCTTGGCGAATGCTACGTTTATCTATACCGACCTTAAGCGAATAAAAGCCGCAAACGCAGCGCTTAAACCATTCGATTTTTAGCCATTTACTGAAATGCTTTGCCGGGCTGCTTGCCCATTGCTTTGAGGATGTTGGCCAAGGGGCAAAATCCCGTATAGGCGAATTGAAATTAATTGATGCTGACAAATGCGGTGAGCCACATCCAGTTGGGACGATGGCTGTGAGTCAACGCAGGCGAAGCGCGAACAACAATTCGATCAATACTCATAGCCTTTTCGCCGTCTTAATAGTGATCGGGATTATTACGATTACACAACCGATGCTCCACGGCCATCACAGCCGCTTCAACACGCGAATGAACTTCTAATTTTCGTAGGATTGCCTTGACGTGCAGTTTCACCGTGCCATCTGAAATATTAAGATTGCGCGCGATCAGCTTGTTGCTCTGACCCTCCGCGAGGTGACACAAGATTTCCATCTCACGCGGGGTCAAGCTACTAAAAGGCGAGGAGGCCACTTTAGGGTCAGAAGAATCGCCGACTTTGACTAAATTCGCCAGCGCAGAAGTTAAATCAGGCGCGACCACCGTTTTCCCCTCAACAATATCGCGTAGCGACGAAACCAATTCATCCGGCTCCATGTCTTTGAGCAAGTAACCCTTCACGCCATTGCGTAATGCGTCAGATAGATCACGATCATCTGCGCTGGTGGTTAACATCACCACGGGGATTTTGTTTTTGAGCTCATTTAGCTTCTTCATGACTTCGATGCCGTTCATTTCAGGCATCCGTAAATCGAGCAATATGACATCCGGCTTGGTTGATTTCACCAGTTCTATGCCTTCATGGCTATCGCCTGTTGCCTGAATTTCTATTCCTCGTCGCTCAAGCAAGCCAATGATACCTGCTCGAAACAAGGCATGGTCATCAATTAATAGAACGCGCACGTTCGATCCTCCACAAAATGCTGTATGGGTGTCAAACGCGCCTGAAATAATCTGAAATTTTTCACAGCGGGTCTGACAAATGAGATATTTTCTAAGTCCGAAGCATGGCCTAAGTCGGCTAAAAGGTCAACAAAATCCGTGTGCCTTCGCCTTTTTCGCTCTCGATATTGAGCTCCCCGCCAATTTGTGCCGCGCGTTCTTCCATCACAGACAAACCAATATGCATACCCACTTGGTTTTCTTGCGGTAGGCTGTCGAAACCGACACCATCGTCCTCTATCAGCATCATGCACTGATTGTCCGCGTTCTTACGCACGAGAATTCTGACAGTCTCAGCTTGCGAGTGCTTGCAAATATTTTTAAGCGCTTCTTGGGCAATTCGCACAATCGCGATTTGCGTCTCCTCATCCAACGTTTGATCTTCACAGTGATTTTGAAAGAAAACCGGAATACCCGACTCAGTTCGAAATCGAGCTAAGATTTTCTTGATGCTTCCACTTAAGTTGCCCGTTTCTATCGGCGCGCGAAACTGGCCGATTAAACTACGTAACTCTTGGTGCGCCAGCTCAACCAACTTTTCAACTGTCTCCATTTGCGACCAAATTTTGGGTTCGGTAACGTCCTGCAAAATATCGTCCAATATACGTACTTGAAAACGAAGTGATGCGAGGGTTTGTGCCATCGAATCATGCAATTCATGGGCAAATGCAGTTCGTTCTGCCATTCGCCCAAGCAAGGTAATATCTTGCTCATGCGTGTGGTGCTCCAATGCCATACTCAAATTTAAACCGATATTAGTGAGCAATTCACGGGTACTCGATGCTAAGTCCGCAACCGGTGACGGCATATATAGCCGGTACTCGCCAAAAGGCTGTTCCTTTACTAAAAGCGGCACGACCATACAATGTTTAATGTCTCGATGCCTGCCACTAGCGGCTCCGAGACTGCCAATGACGGTCTCATTGCCCATTTGATCGAGCAACACGGCATCCGCTGCTGTCGCACCGGTAAATTCTTTGAGGGTTGCAAGATAATGAGTAATAAATGTTTTGGTATCGAGGGTTTTATTTAAATCTGCCGTTATTTCATACACCAACTTGAGCGTGTCGGCCTGACTCTGAATCAATTGCTGATGGTCATTGCGTTCTTTTTGCGTTTGCTCGGCCACGCTTTGCAACCATTCGGCCAAGCGATTGAGTTTATCTTGCGTGGACGTAAATTCCTTATCGTCGAGTTTTATACGGGCAGAAAAATCGCCCTCGCGAACTTGCGCAGCCCATTGTGCGATAGCTTTCAGTGGATCTTTATGCGACATTTCTTAGATAATTAGTGGTTTTTAGCCGTTTGTTGGGCTTTGTTTTTCCATAGGGAATTGAGCGTATCGCGCTCTTGATCTGACAGATTTTTTAAGCCCTTGCTCAATAATTTCTCGATCTGATTTTGTTCTGACTGCTGCGCCAATCGAGCCATGGTATCGCGCAGATACCCTTCGCGCTGATCAGGCTCTAGCAGCAAGTCTCGCGTCGCAAATTCTGACAATATCCGACTATATGAGTGGTCACGCAAGCGTTCAAGTAATTGCGCCGTATTAATGTCCGGCGAGACATTGATCATGCCGATAATTTCATCCAGCAGCGCCAAGGCGTCGCCCGCTGATTGTTGATCGAGCACAAACTCATTGGCAATCTCCACCAGTTCGGGCGCTTGAATCAATACGCTGAGCGCCCGTTCAATCAGTTTTGGAACGTCGAGCTGTTTAGGTTCACTCGCGCCTTGTTGCGAAGCTTCGTATTGCTGGATGGGCGGTGAGGGTGCTGCTTGCGATTCATGTTGCGTTACGCCTACCAATTCACTCAAATGGCCATACATCATGCTTTTAAAATTTCCTTGCGGCAATTTTTGTAGCAATGGGCGCGCCAGAGTTGCCAGCTTTGCCCGTTGATCCATTTGCGTCATGTCCAATCGCTTGGTTAAAGAGCCAAATAAAAACTCATCCAAAGACAAGGCCTCGGCTAAACGTGTTTCAAAGCCTAATTGACCCTCATTGCGGATCAAAG
>CBDBQB010000037.1:0-49938 GCA_965209105.1 Candidatus Poriferihabitaceae bacterium
GGTTGTTCATGCCCGTAACGTAATGACCGTGATGCTCCATATAGTAGGCTGCAAACAACCCCACCGCCGTCAAACCCGCCAGAACGGCCAAGACTAGCCCATAGGCTACGCCGTGTTCGGTGATGGTTTTATAGACTGTTTTCTTCATGGCTGACATAAAACTTTGTTAAATACCGGTGTATCGAACACCCGTATTCAAATTGAGATCTTCGCGTAATTGACGGCTTTGAACATTGGCTAGTTTCTGGCTGATTTCGCTACTCGGATCATTGAGATCACCAAACAACATCGCGCCATGTGTACACGCCTCCCACACACGCTGGAATTTCATCTTTATCAATTCGGTGCGCGCACAGCGTGCAGGATTCAACACAGCCTTTACCACGCGGCTGGTGCGCGCGCTGATCGCTTAAGGCTTCGTGGACGAAAGATCGCGCCTTGTAAGGGCAAGCCATCATGCAATATCGACAACCAATGCAGGTATGACGATCCACCATCACTAAACCGTCTTCGCGTTTGAACGATGCGCCGGTGGGGCAAACATCCACACAAGGCGGATTTTCGCAATGCTGGCACATGACCGGCATATTAAACTCGCGCTGGGTATTGGGATCTTTAACGCTCACTTTGCGTATCCACTGCGCTTTTTGATCATCATTCGAAAGCTGCTCATCGGTACTGCCCGACCCCCAGCCATTTTCAGTCTGGCAAGCCGTTACGCAATCATCACAATCGTCCGCGCAACGATTGACGTCAATGAGCAAACCCCAGCGGTTTTGATCTGTGACCGGCTCGGCATCAGGTTTCGCTGCGGCACTGCTAAATAATTTAATACCGGGTGCAATGGCAACCGCCGCTGCACCCATCGACGCTGCTTTTAACAAACGCCGCTTGTTTGAATCTGTTTTGTGAAACTCAACCTTGACTTGGCTCATAATATTTACCCCTACGATTCAGGCGTGGTGCGATGACATGAAAAACAATCCAGCTTTTGACTCACACGTTTGTGGCAGGATTGGCAGAACTGCTCGTCGTCCGTCACGGGTATAAACTGACCCGTATCATCTTTTGCCACATGGCAACTCACACATTCATTTAGACTAAACTCTTCAGTACGAATCCCTAGTCGCATGGTTTTATCACGCTTATGAAATAAATACTCCATATGATTACGACGCATATCTTCCGTCGGCGCCACACAGGCATCTAAGCTCGCCGCACGCGACCCTGGCACGACCTCCGATTTATCTTCGTATGACCAGCTCGATGCGCTGAGTAGCACCAACACGGCCACGACAGAGAGTCGCTTCATCCGGAGTATCAATTTTATAATTTCACGTGCAATAAAGACGCAGTCTTATTGACCCATCGCCATATCGATATAACCCGTCGGACAGACATCAGAGCAAATATGACAGCCAATACATTTTGTGTAATCGGTTGCCACATAACGGCCGGTGGTTGATTCGTCTTTCTTAACCCGGAATACTGCATCTTGCGGGCAATAAATAACGCAATTGTCGCACTCAAAACACATGCCACAGCTCATGCAGCGATCCGCTTCTTCGACGGCTTGCTCTTCTTCTAAACCTTTCATCAAGGGCTTATCGTCACCCAACACATTCGCTTCGTCGGGTCCAGTGCGATCACGCGCAACCACATCAGATTTATTAAAGTGGCCTAAAAATAAGCCCTTGGCATCAATAATTTCAAACTTCGAGCGGTCACGGAAATTATGCACCGCGAAATTCTCGCTATCGGTCCCATAGGTATCGCTACCATCGTATTGCTCAGGCGATAAGCCGGTCGCTTCTAGCTTCTCAGCAAGGTTAAAATGATGCACGTCAACCTTAGGTCGCTTAGACAGCTCTACACCCTGCAAATATTGCTCAATACCTTCGACGGCTTTTGACGCTTGGCCAATCGCAGTGGTCAGTAGGTGTGGGCGTATAATATCGCCAATCACGAAATGCCCCTCGTGCTCGGGATGGCGAAACATGGGATCAGCGTCCATCAGACCACGCTCATTTGCGTACGACTCAATGCCTTCCAAATCGGTTGTTTGGCCAATCGCAGAAACAATCAAGTCTGCTTCAATTTCAAATTCAGAACCTTCAATCGCAGTGGGTATACCGCGATCATCGACCGTGCATTTGGCCATTTTCAAGCCTGTTGCCATGCCGGCGTCATTTTGAATAACTTCAAGCGGCATCACTTCATTTTGGATCTCAATGCCTTCATGTATTGCTTCAAGCACTTCTTGCTCGGTGGCTGTCATTTCATCTCGCGCGAATACCGCCGATAAGGTGACTTTATTGATCTTGCGTCGTTTGCCCAAGGCTGGATCTTGTGCCTCAACTTCACCGCTGCAAATTTTTTCAGGACGCTGATCTTCAGGCAGATCATCAATCATACCCAAGCGCTTAGACACGGTGACCACGTCAATTGAGGTATCACCGCCCCCCACGCACACGACGTTTCCGCCCAATGTTTGTAGCTTACCTTTGTTATAAGCGTCTAAGTATTCAACCGCAGTGATAACATTCGGCGCATCGGCATTCTTAGCTGGTAAACCACGGCCTTTCTGACAACCAATGGCCCAAATCACTGAATCAAAATCTTTATCCAGCTGATCAACCGTCATATCAACGCCAATTTTAGTGTTGAGTTTGATTTCAATGCCACCCATATCAATGATGCGCTGGTTTTCGCCTGCCAAGGTATCGCGGGGCACACGATAGCTTGGGATACCGTAACGCATCATGCCACCTAGATCAGGTTGCATGTCAAAAACAGTCGAGGCGATACCGCGCCGACGTAAATGATAGGCCGCGCCCATACCGCCCGGGCCACCCCCAATAATCGCAACTTTTTTGTCGCCTAATTCCGGTAAATCTTCAAATTTAAGACCTGCATCCAAGGCGGTATCACCAATGTATTGCTCAACCGCGTTGATGCCGACGTAATCATCGACTTCGTTACGATTACAACCATCTTCGCAAGGTGCCGGACATACGCGCCCCATGATAGAGGGGAAAGGATTTGCCATGGTATTACGATAAAACGCATAGGCATCTCTCTCAGCATCATTGTCGGGCTTTTCAATGCCGCGCACAATTTGCAACCAACCGCGAATTTCGTGTCCTGACGGACAACTGCCTTGGCAAGGCGGCGTACGCTGGATATAAACCGGACATTGATGCGAGGTATCTTCTCTGAATATCTGTGATTCAAAGTCAGTCGTGACGTGGTCACCGTCCTCGTATTGTCGAAAGGTATGGGTTTCTTTATCTAAGATAACGGGTTCTGCTGCCATGGTTATTCTCCGCTTAGGATTCTCTAATATCTATAATATAGGTGGGATGAAATCTAAACAACGTTTAGCTTTTCTCATCACCCTCTTCTTCAGTTTCAACAGGCGCATCACTCATAATCAGGGCGTCCCCGACTAAATGATGCACGCTGATAATCATGTCCATGCTCATATTGAAATAGGGCAAGGTTTTTGCAAATTGTGTTTTACAAATCGCGCATATGGCGGCCACATGGGTCACTTTGTCGCTTTTAACGACTTCGTTGAGCGCCTGCATTCGAGGCATCGCGCCTTTCACGCGAATTTCCATCAGATCGTCAGTGAGTAACCCGCCACCGCCACCGCAGCAAAAGGTATTTTGATTGATGGTGTCCGGCGCCATATCCACAAAATTATTGCATGCAGCCCTAATCAAGGCGCGTGGAATATCAAACTGGCCGCCGGGCTTGTCGCCCATGCGCGAGGCGCGTGCGACGTTACAAGAATCGTGGAAAGTCAATACTTTATCGTCATTCTTAGACGGGTCGAGTTTTATTTTTCCGGCTTCGAGCAAGTCGTAGGTCAACTCACACATATGTTGCGGCACGGGATAATTAGAATCTAAATAATCAAACGGCCCCGCAAGGGTGTTCCAAAAACTATAGGCCACGCGCCACGCATGACCGCATTCGCCGTGAACGATTCGCCTAACTTTTAAATCTTGAGAAGCCTTACGAACCCGCAAGGCAACTTTTTCCATATTGTCGTAACTGCCAATGAACAAGCCAAAATTGGCTGCTTCAGAAGCGTAAGAACTCACTGTCCAATCAATCCCTGCTTCGTGGAATACTTTGGCATAACCCATCAAGCCGTCGACGTGCGGTTCAGCAAAAAAATCAGCCGATGGGGTGATGAGCAGCACTTCGGCACCGACTTTGTCCATCGCCATTGAAACCTTAACGCCCGTTTCTTCTTCGATATCTTCTTCCAAGCCCTCTAAGGTATCGAGTAATGCCGGGCCGGGGAGGCCTAGATTGTTACCAATCTTGTAGACCTTGCCGATGATTTCATTAGAGTACTTAGCGCCGTATCCAACCGTGTCGAGGATCTCGCGACCTGCCATCGTCACTTCAGCGGTATCAATGCCGTAAGGGCAATAAACTGAGCATCGACGACATTCCGAGCATTGATGATAATAGCTGTGCCACTCGTCCAATACGTCTTTGGTTAAGTCGCGTGCACCGACCAATTTAGGGAAATGCTTTCCTGCAAAAGTAAAATGACGTCGATAAACCGAGCGCATCAGATCTTGACGTGCCACCGGCATGTTCTTGGGATCAGACGAACCTAAGAAATAATGACATTTGTCCGTACACGCCCCGCATTTGACGCAAATATCCATGAACACTTGCAAGGAGCGATACTTACCCAGTAAATCGCCCATTTTACTAATCGCGCGGTCATGCCAATCGTCGACCAGTTCACCGGGGAAACCTACGCCCTCGTTGTGCTCAGGTTTGGCGACATAGGGATGGCTATGTGCCATCTTTCCCGGCTCAATTTTCGGGATCGGAACATACTGACTTAATCCGGGGATTTCGAAATCTGCTTTGGCCATCTGAAATATTATTTATTCAATTTGAGCTGAATTAAAAGCGGCTTCGCCCTTCTGCCCAAGGCGCAACATGGCGCTTTTCGCGCGGGTTGTCCGGCATATTGAGTGTGGGGCTGAAAAATATCCCCGGCGCATGAAGCATTTTGCTGATGGGGAAGATAACCATGAGGGTGATCACCAGACCTAAGTGCAGCATAATCAGCAAATCCGCGGGCAATGGAGACCAGTCAAACGTCAGCAAGCCGCGAAAAAATGCTTTGACCGCAATGATGTCTGTATGCGCAACGTAACGCATCAGTAAACCACTGAAAGCGATCATAAATATCAACACCAGGCTTAAGTAATCTGACGGACTAGAGATATAACGCACACGATCCACAAATACGCGACGGATAAACAGACCCAATAATCCCAGCGCCATGGCGATACCGCCATACTTCGCGACCCATTGAATCGTCTCAACCCACGACCATACCGGATCGATTGCAAATCGAATATGTCCAATCAAGGCGATCAACATGCCGTAGTGAAACAAAATACCCAGCACCCATGTCCACTTATTACCCTTAAACAAACTTTGAAAAATAGTGACTTCCCGCGCCATACGAAACACCACGCCCGTTCGGGTGATCGGTGCCGGTGTGACGGGTATTACCAAAGGAGAAGGGATACGCGCATATTGAATGATTTTTCTAGCAACGCCGACCACCAAAATGATCGTCGCGATATAAAAACCAATGGCGTAAATTGCAGTTAGCATTTATGTGAAATCAGGTCGTAAATGAAACAGCAAAATTAAACAAGAACATAATTTGGTCCTAAGTGATTTCAGAACAAATATAAATATCCAGAATTTCGTTCTTATATAAGTCGAAATTCTGACATGAAATAACGATTCAGATTGCCCATGAGGGAGACAAGTTCAAGGCAGAAAAATTGAGTTTACACGTGTAAACGATGTTTTTCTAACGCTGAAATTGTGTGCCTCAGGGGTAAGATGATTGGTTATTTAGACGCAGCCGGTAGGCTTGGGTAAGCCCCCAAACTTACAGGCTTGCTTGGCAGGACCATAAGGAAACAACTGATACAAATACTTGCTGTTACCTTTGTCCTTGCCCAATTTTTTGCCGATTGCTTTGGTCAAAACACGAACCGCAGGCGCAATTTGATACTCTTCGTAATACGAACGCAAGAAGTTAATGACTTCCCAGTGCGCGTCGCTCAATTCGATGTCGTCATCTTTCGCCATATAGGTTGCGATGTCTTCATCCCACTGACTTAAATCAGCTAAATAGCCCTCTTCGTCAGTCTCGTATGTCTTACCGTTTAATTCGATTGCCATGGTATTCTCCTGTAATAAAGGATTGAAAATTAATTATGCTTTACAAGTGGATCAGACCCACTTGCGTAAAATCTAGCTATAACCAGCTTTGAACTTTATCGCTCTCGGCCGCCAGCTTAACAAAGCCATCAAAACCAACGACTTCAACACCGTCGACCAGCGCATCGCTTGCAATACCACGCGCTTTAAGGTCGGGACCCAATGCATAAACTTTTGCATTAGACATGCCACTCGTCAGTGTCGCTGCTGAGGAGCCGCTTTTCATTGCGGCATAAACGCCATCTTCGATTAGAAGAACGCTATCGCCCGCTTGCAGATATCCCAGACAAACATTCAAACTGTCTGAGCTATAGGGCGATTTATTAACTGTATGTAACATCGATTGACCCCTAGAAATTAAACAACACGTCTTGCGTGGCGAAGACAGCAGCTAATTCAGCGCGTGGCATCACAATGATGGATGGCTTTTCTGCCCAATCATCATCTTCGTCTTCGTAAACCAAGGGCATCAAATCATCAACCGACAAACCACGTTCATCTAATGATTCTTGCTCAACATATAACTGGGTCACTTCATAATCGCCCAAGGCCTTGTACGTCGGTGAGAAATTCTTCATTCCCGAATCCGCCGTATCTTGCCCCTTAAGGATTTGAAATACGCCATCACCCACAAACGCCATCGAGACGTCTTGCTCAAAGGCAGCGCCAACCAAAACAACCTCAAGCCCTTCTAGGGCATAGACTGTTCCGTACGGTGCATTACGGTTGATGTACATCATTTTTTTAGTCGTTGACATCGCCTAGTCTCCAAACTCGAGTAAACGATCAGATTGAATACCCGCTTCAATTAACTGACCCAATCCAGAAATACGAAAACCCGGTGCGATGTTATCGGCGTCTTTACCATTGCGTTTTGATTCATCTGCGTCGGCAATACCGCGTCTTTGCGCTGCCGCGACACAAATCACCAAATCAACTTCGTGATCGGCCGCCATCGCACTCCATCGTTCAACGATATTTCGATCATCTTGCGGAGGCGTGGTTAAACGCGTGCCATTATTCACGCCATCGTGATAGAAGAATACGCGAAATATTTCGTGCCCACCGTCTAGCGCCGCTTTGGCAAAGTGGTAGGCAGTATCAGAGGCCTGATGGTTATAAGGCCCTTCATTGACCATGATAGAAAACTTCATTTAATCTGCTCTCAAATATACAAAAACGTTAGAAACGGATATGGGTTGAAGAATTCAAGCTCTTACGAGCGCCGCGCCAGTTATCAATATGATATTTGGTAAAGGGTAAGTTCGTCACTTCAAAGAAACGTGGCCAGCCGATACGCTCGACCCACTCATTGATACGCTCCCAATCACGCGCGCCTTCTTTGTATTCTTTCAAAATACGCTTAACGATTGCATTGGCTTCTGGCCAGCGAGGAGGGTTATTTGGAATACCTGACGCAACTAATTTGTGGAAAGTCGGCTTACCACGTGCGTTAGAGTGGTTACCACCGACCCATATCGCTAATTTAGAATGCTCTGCATCATTGATCTGCATGGGCGGGCAAGGCGGGTAGCATGCGCCGCAACAAATACATTTTTTCTCGTCGACTTCAAGTGAATTTTTACCATTGACCATCGCCGGTCGAATCGCCGCAACGGGGCAACGTGCGACCACCGAAGGACGCTCACAAACGTTCGCGACTAAATCGTGGTTGATCCGCGGCGGCTTAGTGTGCTGGACATTAATCGCGATATCGCCTTGACCACCGCAGTTAATTTGACAGCAAGACGTCGTTAAGTGAACACGATTAGGCATATTGCACTCACGGAACTCATCAATGAGTTCATCCATCATCGATTTCACAATCCCTGAAGCGTCTGTTCCAGGAATATCGCAGTGCAACCAACCCTGCGTATGTGAAATCATCGCAACCGAGTTTCGCGTACCACCGACGATGAAACCGGCCGATTCTAGGGCTTCAATCAAAGGCTCTACTTTCGCTTCGTCATCCACCAAAAACTCCGGCAATGAACGAATCGTAAAGTGAATGTGTCCATCCGCGTAATCATCACCGATATCACACAAAGTGCGTAAAGTGAATACATCAAGAATCCGCTGGGTACCGCATTTAACCGTCCAAAGTCGATCGCCGCTATAAGCTTCGTGCATTAAAACGCCGGGCCGCGGGTGGGTATGATACTTCCACTGGCCAAAGTTCTTGATGCTCGATGGGTGCATGTATTGGAAGCCATCAGGACAACCTGACTCGATGGGCTCTCTCATATCTCGTGCCATTTTACTAATCTCCGAAGTTAAGACGCTAAAGCTAAAGAATAGCGTCTAAAAATAATGAATTAAATAATGTGAATTAGGCAGCGTTTGCAGCTTCCATTTTGCGCTCGTACCAAGCTTTGGCCTCTTCGTCCCAGCCGTCCATACGCACATAAGAACATTGGCGTGGCTCGCTGACCATATTTGGATCAACATCGATCCCAACCCCTTCAAGGAAATTCACCAAGCCGATACGTTCGATCATTTCACCGCAACGTTCATGCTCAAGGCCGTTATCTGCCCAGAAATCAATGATTTCTTCCGCCATTTCAACGATCTTCTCGTAATCTTCTTCGTTGTGAAACTTCATAAAAGGCACCACAACCGTGCCCATTAAATCACCGATTTTGAGCGCGCGCTTGCCGCCGACTAAAATGGTCACGCCTTTATCATCACCCGGATGAATGGCCTTGGGCACAACGTTCATGCAGTGCATTGAACGTACGCAGTTAGTCTCGTCAGCGATTAAAGCACCGTCATCACCCAGCGCCAAGCTCTTGGTAGGGCAACGGGTAATAATGTTATCCATGACATATTCACGGCCTTTTTCTTCAACAAATGCCTTGAATTCGTCTTGGTCGATTTTCTTGTGATCACGCCAAGTACCAATGACCGCAAAGTCAGCGCGCTCAATTGCGTTTTGGCAATCGTTCGGGCAACCCGAGATTTTGAACTTAAATTTGTAAGGGAGAGCAGGACGATGCACGTCGTCGGTGAAATTGTTGACCAGTGCTCGATGAAGTTTATGCTCATTGGTACAAGACATCTCGCAACGCGCCGCGCCCATGCAAGACATCGCAGTACGAACGCACGGGCCTGCGCCGCCTAAATCAAAACCGTATTCATTGATTTCATCGAAGAAATGTTGAACACCCTCATTATCAGAACCGATAAACATGATATTGCCGGTTTGACCGTGGAAGGTCACCAAACCAGAACCGTGTCGCTCCCAGCTGTCTGCCAATTGGCGCAGCATATCGGTGGTATAGTGGTTACCCGCAGGCGGTTGAACGCGTAAAGTATGGAACTGTTTTGACTCGGGAAAAGCATCGCCCACCTCGGAAAATCGAGGGATAATACCGCCGCCATAGCCAAATACGCTCAAGGTGCCGCCTTTCCAATAGCCCTTGCGGGTTTCGTAAGAGTGTTCTAATTGCCCCAATAGCGAATTGGTCACGCCATTGATGCGCTTATCCTTGTGCTCGTCACGCAGACGCTTAATGCCTGTGACGAAGCTAGGCCAAGGGCCGTTTTCCAGCTCATCAAGCATCGGGGTAGGATGTTTATTATCAGCCATGCTGTTCTCCGGTTAAGAAATTTATTCGATAATGGCGGCAAAATGCGCCAATAAAATTAGTCTTGATCATTAGGGTTCAGCCGTATCGGCAAAAACCGTAAAAACCGCTCATCTGAAGTGTCAGGCCAGCACAACACTCTCACAATTATTTTTAGCGACATCATTGTGCAACTTTTGGCGGGTTTTACCCATTCTCCTGATGGGGTGGATATGAATTTCCATGCCCTACCCCATTGGTATAGAAAGCCCACCCACCCAATCTGACGGATAGCACTCGGCGACAAAACCCGCATAATGCTTGCATTCAAAGTGCTTGCCTCAATATAGCTAAAGAGTCTATTGAAACACCTCGATTTACACCATAGGAGACCCCAGCATAACTACTGCGCTTGAAAATACGTCGTTAAAAGCTCGCTCAAAATGCGGGGACACGAAGTGGTAAATACCTATAAACTGCGCTTTTTCGCTCACTTTTGCCTAGTCTTTTCTGCCCTCGCTACGTTATGCTGAGGTCTCCATAGGTCAACAGCGATATCTTCATACCCCTTTTTATCCATCATTCTTTAAGTGAACAAACCCAATGCTTTGGTTAAGTGAAATACTGCTTGAAAATTACGCGTTCAACCAATTTTCCGAGTTGGAGGAAGAAATTCGTAAAAAAGCTGCTGCGGGTGAAATGTTCTTCAGAATGGATGTTAAACCGACCTATCCTGATACGCCCGATAATTGGGAAGACCGACTGGAAGCGATTTTTACATCCGTGATCGATCAGCGATAACCCTCCGCCTATTCACCCACCACTCTCCTTATAAAATGAGCATCAATCAAACCTACGATTTTGGCGCAGAGTCCGGCGAAGATGCCATTGATTCCACCGAAGCACTTGAAGTTCGGCTAGCGGCCCTACGCGAACGTATTATCGCTGATAGCCCTTCAGCTGAGTTATTAGCCTTGGCCAAGCTGCGTCTGGACGAAGGCGAATTACTCAATGCACTCGAACGCGGCGATGAAGCATGGAAAATCGTCCGCCCTATTTTCGATCTGTTTGCCGAGTCCGGAGAATGGGAGCTCGCCACCGAAGCCTGTGATGTCTTATCGCAAACCGAACATAACGACAGCATGGTTGCGCTGGCAAACGGCATCTGGATTGGCGTCACCTTTCCGGTTGACCCTCAAGTCACCGTATCGTTGCTTCAATACGTGATTGACGATACGCCGGATGACTCAGACGGCGCCGCAGTCGCCGCTGCCACCGCAAAATACCTCATCGATATGCGCGCACAAGAGGATACACACAACGATTTAAGCTTCTTCGCCACCCAAATGATGGGGGAAGTTGCTAGACGTCATAGTAACGTTGAGGATCAGCAAGATTTTGACCAATGGACAGAGAAATTGGAATTGAACGACCCCAGTAAATTCCTTGTTCGCTTGCGCAATGTGGTCGACGTCATGGCGCAAGATGATTGGTGGGTAGATCGAGATCAACTAAGAGAAAGCCTGCCCGAATAAAGCAATGTACTGGGAAGAAAAATCTGAGGAAAAGCAGTTTGACATTTCGGACGATGTGATTGATCTCAGTTTCAAGATGCATTGTAAATCCTTGCCGCTGGATCACGCTTATTCCTTATCAACTGCGCTGATTGACGCAGCACCTTGGCTGGCTGAAACCCAATATACCGCCATCCACCTGATACATGGCGCGGAATCTGGCAATGGTTGGAACCGACCAGAAGACACCCAGAACGAAATTCTACATTTATCTCGCCGTGCGCGATTCACGCTTCGAGTACACAAAAGCCAGCTTGAGCTAGCAAATAAGCTGCTCGGTTTACGCTTGGATATCGATGGTCATCCACTTGGACTGGACAGCTTTAAACAACAAACGCTCGTTCCGCAGCCAACTGTCTTCGCGCGTTATGTCAAGACAGACGCCACAATCGATGAGGATACGTTTCTGAATAGCCTCGCGCCCGCGATCACTGCCTTGGGCGTCAATATTAAGAAAATGATGGGCGGCAAGCCGCATACCCTTCGCACGCCGAATGGCGATATTCACACCCGTAGCCTGATGTTGTCGGATTTAGAGAAAGAAGAATCTATCGCTTTACAGCAAAATGGCACGGGCGATCATCAGCTGATGGGGATGGGGATATTTCTGCCGCACAAAGGCATTACCGCGGTTAAAACGCTGCATGAATCTTTACCCCCTATGCCCGAATAATCCAAGCGTAGTGTGCGATCTGATGCCTGGGCCAAATATCCTCTGCGATATATTGTTATCCCCCCCCATATTTGAAAGAATCGTACGCATTGATATTTAATCTAATCCTCTTCAGGAGTTATGACCAATGAGCACTAAGCTAGAAAAAATCCAAGAATTAATTGCCATGCAAAAGAAGTTTGCTGAGTACGAGCATAAAAATGGCCTGGACCCACAAGACTATTTTGCGCCAAAAGCGGGACATGAATTGGATGGCTACAAAGAGAAGTATGCAGAAATGGCTTTAGATGTGATGCAAATCGCACACGACGAGGTGGGCTCTAAGCGCTAAGCTAGCTTTAACCTCTGCCCAAACCCAGCCTGTGCGCTGGGTTTTTTTATGTCTATCGCTCAATTAAACTTGATGCCCATCATTCCAACCCCATTTAAGGCCTATTCTCCCGATCCAGCACAGCCATGTCCCTCGCCAAAGAAATCACCGTCGAACGCATTATCGAAACATTCGAGCTATTGCCGGACTGGGAGAATCGTTATCATTTTTTAGACGAACTGGGCACAAAACTTGAGCCCATGGATGAGGCGGATCAAACCACCGATACCCGCGTAATCGAATGTATGAGCATGTTATGGATCAAGGCAAAACGGGGCATAGCACCCGATTTAATTGATTTTGACGCCGACTGCAATACTTCCACAATCAAGGGCGTGGTGGCCGTCATTGTTGCCTTATTTGCAAACAAAACCAATGAGCAAATACAAGCAACCGATATTGATGAAGTCTTCAAGCAATTGCAGTTGTTCGAGCATCTAAGCCCGAACCGCCATGTCGGCGTGTATGCCATCGTTAGGAAGATGAAGCGGCAAGCGGAGGCGCTCGCTCAGGCTGCTTAGTTATAAAGCTCTCAGAGGCTTGCCAAACGCCAAATAGATTGCCGCGCGATGCTCGCAATAACAGAAATTTCGTCATCGCGAGGAGCTTGCGACGCGGCGATCCATTGCTTAAATAGTCACAAACTAATTGTAGCGACTGGCAGGTGACGAAACGAGATAGACTGAGGAATTAATTTTTAAATAAGCTGGCGCACTATAGCCGCCACCTGCTCTTGAAAATCGATAGGTCGCACGATTGCCGTTTGTATGTCCTATATATCGACCGTTCTCAACGCCGTTTCCATTCGCATCTAATATCGTTATTGAAGGTGAGCCATAACTCGTTGGGGTCAAAACAACGAGTTTATGATCGCCTTCAGAAACTGGTTTCCATACCACACCCGTGGTGGCCAACGAAGGTGCGGAAATTGAGCCTGATCCACTCGATGAGGTACTTGTTCCAGTCGATGTAGCCGTTCCAGATGTTGAACTTCCCCCACCAGAAGATGTGATCGTAATATCATTAATCGGCGCGGTCACTGTTTCAACTTCAGGGCTGAAATTAGTAAATTCCTGACCCGCATCCGTTGAGGTATAGCGGCTCACGTCATCACAGGCGCTTAAAAAAGCCGCACAAAGCAGCAGCATAACAAAAGGAAAAGCTATTCGTGTGGGCTTCATTTTTCTCTAATTTAGATGTAATAATTGCACTATCTATTTGTATTTATAGTTTTTTATGACTATATCTTTCACGAGTGAATGCTTCCTGAACGTGCTTTGACGATATGCCCTCGCCCCATAAAAACACGATAAACAATCGGCACAATCAACAGGGTTAACACCGTTGATACGGCCAAGCCCCATACAATTGCCGTTGCGACTGGCCCCCATAATAAGGATTTGCCGCCTAATCCAAGCGCCAAGGAAAACAAACTGGCGACTGTTGTTAACGACGTAATCAAAATAGGCACGACACGACGTCGTGCAGCATACACCGCCGCGTGAACAACGCTCATCCCCGACGCCAAGCGGCTATTTGCCGCTGATATCAATACAATAGCGGCATTAACCGCGATACCTGCTAAGGCAACTACCCCATACAAAGTAAATAAACTGAGCGGGTTTTGTGTCACCAATAAGCCCACCACCACGCCAGTAAATGCCATCGGAACCGTCATCAATATCATCATCGGCTCAAAGTAGCTTTTAAATTGCGTACCCAGAATTGCGTACATCAGTAAAACACCGAATAACATCAGTTTACCTATCGAACTTAGACTCTCATTTAAATCGTCGAGTTGGCCGGTAAAATCCAAGCTCAAGCTTGGGTGTTGTTGTGAGCGTTCTTGCCACTGATCTTTGATCCATTGATTGGCCTGCGCAACGTCAATTTTATCTTTATCGATATCTGCTTCGACTGAAATAGTACGCCGAAAGTTATAATGCTTAACACTGCCAAACCCAGTTTGCAGCGTAGTGTTCAATAGTTCCGCCAACTTGACCTTGTTGCCAGATTGGCCAATCAACTGGAAATCCAATAGCGCTGTAATCGAATCTAAGGCGGGCTGCTTTGCCTTTACCCGCAACTGCACAGTATCCCCTCCATCGCGTATCTCCGCGACCACCTCTCCATCGACCAATAAGCGCAAGCTTCTCAAGACTTCAGCAAGATTAACCCCCGCACGCGCCACCGCATCATGATCTACCGTCAGCGCCATTTCCTTCAAGCCTGGGCTGTCATCATCCGCGATATCTTTCGCCCAGCCCGCATCTTCAAGGATATTTTTAATAGTTTGCACGCCAGACCGAATCGAATCTAATTCATCCCCTCGAATCTTAACGCTGATCGCTTTACTGGTCGGCGGTCCGCCGGCTAAACGAATAAAATAGAGCTTCTCAGGCCCCGCAATCTCATAAACCGCCTCTCGCAAGGCTTCTATCACCGTATCGACTGAATCTAAGCCCGGCGCAGACGGCGGCAAGGACACCATCACTTGCCCAAAATGCGCACCTTGGAAAGGTGCAGTCTCTGTAAACATCTGACCCGCATAAGCCACTACACTGCGTACTTGCGAGTCGTCGAGCGTGTGGCGGACGACCTCCTGAACTTGCCTGACTTTTCCTAATGTGACTTCAAGTGGCGTGCCATTGGCCATCTCTACGCTTACGTAAAATAATCTCAGTGGGTCAGACGCAAAGAAATCGGTTTTGACCAAGAACTTTGAAGCTTTTGAGTCTTGCAATAAAGCGGGGTTCATTTGACCCGCCAAAACTGAATAGAGCGAGCCACCAAACAGGCAAATCGCAAACACTAGGATCAGCGCAGGCATTCGCATCACTCTGATTAATATTCGCGTGTAAGCGCGCCGTAAACCACTGAGGAAACGACGGCGCTTTTTTTGAATAGATTCTGTAGCCTCGTATCTCAGAACTTTCAATGCATGAAAAGCAGATTCCAATTTAACTCTTAACTTTACTAAAAATATAATACATCGAAGAACTAGTCCGCGAATATATGGAAAGTTGGATGCGCGGGCAGTGGACGAAATTTTTTCCAAATCCATAAAGTACTCATCATCCCAACGAGATAGTGAGCGGGTTGGCCTCTTTTTACGTTCTAACTTGGCATTTAGAATATGGCTGGGCAATATCCAAAATGCCTCGATTAAGCTGATCAACAAGGCGACGGTCACCACGAACGGCACCAAGCGCATAAATTTTCCAATAATGCCGGGCAGCAACATCAGTGGTAAGAATGCGGCGATGGTTGTCAATACCGCCGTCGCCACGGGCGCCGCAACCTCTTTAAAGCCATTGATCACTGCATCGATTGGGGCAGCGCCTCTTTGTAAGCGAAAATAGATGCTCTCCACCACCACGACTGCATCGTCCACCAACATGCCGAGACTAATGACAACCCCTAGCAGCACCATCACATTCAGCGTTTCACCGTTCGCTTGAAGTACCCAGAAAGTACCCGCGAGCACAAAGGGGATCGCAATGGCCGTGAGGAACGCGACCCGAAACCCTAAAAATAGCCACGCCACCATCAACACCAGTAACAAGCCGATCGCGGCATTGGTTTGCATAATATTCAGGGCATTGCGGGTGATCTCGGTCTGATCATCCGCCAAATGTAATTGCACGCCCGATGCTTGACGTTGTGACGAGGTCGACTCGATATAAGTTTTTACGCGCTCTACCAATGCTAAGGTATTGGCAGAGCTTCGCTTGGTTATCGCCAGCATGACCGCGGGTTGCCCCTCCCATAAAACATAATGCTGAGGTTTTTCCCACCCTGGCTGTATTTGCGCAAGCTGCGATAATTTCACGCCCGCGCCCCGTCCAACAGGTATATCGCCTAGTTCAGCGGCGTTAAGCTGCATCCTTTGCAAACGAACCAGCCACGACTCCTCGCCTACGCGCTGTGACCCCGCTGAGATGTCTCGATAATGTAGGGCGACTGTATCCGCAAGTTGCCCCGGCGAGATGCCCAATCGGGTAATTTTTTCGGGATCGAATAGAACCTGAAGCTCGGGCTGCTGCAAAGCGGTATCTAGTATTTTATCGACACCTTTTAGCCGCTCTAAATCTTGTTTAATGCGCTCTGCTTGCTGACGTAAATTTGCATCATTGGCGACCGCCGTCACCACCACGGTCGCGGTGGGAAACGCGTTGGCGGTTGTCACTTCAAAGATACTGGGGTCTTCGACTCCTTCGGGCAACTGGCGTTGCTTATCTTGAATCTCTCTTCTTAAATCACTAATCCTTTTATCGAATTCACGCTCATCTAAATCATTGAAGCGCACCAGCACGTTTGAGAAACTATCGCGGCTGGTGCTCTGAACGAACTTAATGTCGCCTACCTTTCGAATTCCATCTTCGAGAATATCGGTCACTCTTTGTTCCACATCTTGCGCTGCCATGCCCGGTGCCAGCGTTGAAATATCAATCCAGTTGAAATTGATGGATGGGTCTTGCTCGCGCGGCATTTGAAGGTAAGACAATACCCCGACCAGCAACACCAATACAAAGACTAGGTTGGTCAGGACATGGTTTTGGTAGAGCTTTTCTAACATGGCCACAAACCCTACTGCGACTTTCGAACCGCTATCAATGACCCATCTCTAAGACTAAAGCGTCCTTCGCGAATAATGTTTATGTTCTTAAAATTAGCGGCTTGCGGGTCAATATTTGCCGGATGACCCAGCACCGCATTGGGTAAGGCCACAAACCGCGCGCGATCAGCATCGGTAATAAAATAGCCCAGATTACCGCCACGCTCAACAATCAAATCGACCGGGAGTTGCTGGTGGCTACCCTGCCAAGATAAATCTCCAGCGCTACCCGGCAGCGGCGCATCATTTAAAAATTTAAGACGCACGCGTTGCTGATTATTGCTTGCATCCAGCATTGGCAGCGCAGCTCTAAGCGCCAGGGCAAAATTAGACGCTTGGTCGATAAACGTGACGGCATCCGCTGCACGCAAAGAATCTAGCTGACTTGGGCTGATATAAGCCTCTAGCTCGACCTCATCTATTTGCAAAAAGCGCACCATCTGTGCGCCGGGGGTCGCCAATGCTCCCAGCTGCGCTTGACGGTCTGTGACCACGCCTTTAAAAGGAGCTATGACGACACACTGCTCAATAGCGATATCGCTTTGTTGTACGGCGATCTTCGATTGATCTAGGGTGGCTTGCGCCTGATTCAGCTGTTCCTCAGAAATGGCGCGTGTCTTTCGCAGAGATTGCGCACGCGTATACCCCTGTCGAGCCAGTGTCAGCGTACTTTGCGCCAGCGCGCGACTCAACGTTGCCTGTCGGCAATCCAGACTCACCAAGGGCTCGCCTTGTTCAACAATGTCGCCGACTTGCGCTTCAATCGTTTTGATTATGCCGGTGGCTTGCGCGCTGAGTTGCGCGTGGTTGAGCCCCACCACTTGTGCCGGCACACTGTGCGTAGATTGAAGCAACACTTGTTCCATGGACACGACGGTCACAGGAATCGGTTTTTCGCTAGCCTGCTCTGCCTTTTGTTCCGCGAAACCGTGTGAAGCAAATAGCACAGTAATAAAAACCGTGATACCGGTCACCCATCTTCTTATCATTACATCTCTCATGACTTTAAATCACTCCGGATATTGATCGAAATCATCACTCTCAGCTATGCAAGCCTCTCAACAACTTACCCCGCTTCGGCAACATGCACCACGTCGACCAGTTCGGCAATGGGCTGATAGCCATCAACTATTTTAGACAGGAGTTCAATCAAGGCAGGCGAATCGCCTGATTCTGCAAGTGCTTGTAATTGATCGATGTATTTCCTTAGCGTGGACATTGGGAGACTCGTTTCTTGCGCACACATAATTCTAGAGTGTTGCGTGGTACTGACTTCCCCATCGATCAGTAGTTCTTCGTAGAGTTTCTCGCCTGATCGCAAGCCGGGGTAAACAATCTCAATATCACCTTCGGGATTGTCCTCGTCCACCACCGTCAAGCCGCTGAGCTGAACCATGTGGCGCGCCATTTCGTCTATCTTAACCGGACGCCCCATGTCCAAGACGAATATATCTCCACCACTGCCCATCGCGCCCGCCTGAATAACCAGTTGAGCCGCCTCGGGCACCGTCATAAAGAAACGCGTGATCTCTGGGTGGGTCACGGTTATCGGCCCGCCATTTCTGATTTGTTCCCTGAACAAGGGGATCACAGATCCTGAGGAACCAATCACGTTACCGAACCTAACCGCAGAGAATTGCACCCCTGCACATTCCGCGTCCATCGCCTGAATGACTAATTCTGCCACGCGTTTCGATGCCCCCATGATATTGGTGGGCCGAACGGCTTTATCGGTCGATATCAGTACCACATTTTTCACAGAACTCTCACAAGCAGCATTCGCAAGCGCATAGGTTCCAATAATATTATTCTGCACACCCATAGCAGGATTATGCTCGACCATCGGCACGTGTTTGTACGCGGCGGTATGGTATATCGTATCCACTTGATAGCGATCAATGACCCGGCGAACCCTCGCTTCGTCAAGCACCGAGCCTAAAACTGAAATGACTTCTACGTTTTGGCCTTCTAACTTATTCGATAAGGTATAAAGACTAAACTCGTGTTGCTCAAACATCACCAAACATTTCGGCGATAGCTTTGCGATCTGACGACACAGTTCAGAGCCAATTGAACCCGCCGCCCCGGTCACCATCACCACCTTGCCTTCAATGGGCGCGGACAATAGCCCCGGATCCGCTGGCACAGGTTCACGGCCCAACAGATCAACCATATCCACCTCACGAATATCGTCAATTTTAACTTCGCAGTTGACGATCTCTTCCAAACTCGGCAAGGAACGAACATGCACTCTAAGCGGTTCCAGCTCACGCAGTATCCGTTTGCGCCGGCTGCTCGAAGCGGAAGGGATCGCCATCAATATCTCGTCAATGTGATATTTGTCGATTAAATCCTGAACATGCTCGCTGGAATAGACGCGATGCCCCTCAACCTCTCGGTCTTGCAAGGAGGGCGAATCATCGATAAACGCGACGGGCGTATGTTTATTTCCATAGGACAACAGAGTCGCGAGCTGTACCCCCGCGGTGCCCGCGCCGTAAATTAATACATTTTTCTGCTCTTTATTGGCGCCATATCCATTACCAAAATAGGCGAATTGCCAGCTTCTAAAAAACCGACTACCACCAATAAAAACCAACAGGGTTAGCCAGATCATGAAAGGCAAAGAAACAGGTAGTGCATGCTTGGAAAATATCAAGGCCAACGCCCAGAGCGCACTAAAGGCGCTAACACTCTTGACGACCGTAAATACCGCGTTAAAACTTAAATAACGTATGACCGCCTCGTATAATCCCATCGCGTAGAAAACCGGTATTGCGGCCAGCGGCGTCGCCAGTACCAGCAACTTGCCCGCCTGCGGCAGTGACGCCATTTCGACGCCTAGCAACCACAGCGACACGATCACCGCTGCCAAGATCAGCAAAGCATCAATTAATATGTAGAGTATTTTTTTAGTTCTGGTTTTCACGGGAAGTATGTTCTAAAGCATCTAGGTGCGGGCTGAAGCTCCGCAGGTTGAACCTAACTGGTATTCTACAAAAAGTTCGGTCTTCGGGTGAATTTCTTTTGGGTGATCAATCTATAATTTGTGCTTATTTGGTGGACACACTGCATCGATCTTTTTTAGCCCATCACATATTGCAAAGCATATTCCCTTAGCTTGGGACATTGTAGAGCGCACGATTTAGTTTTACCAAAACTAAGCCGCCCTTAGCACGCCACGAAACCAAGGCGTTAACACCTCATCTACGCTAATAACACTACGCCTATAATCAACTGACCTGCATATTGCGTTATGCTATAGTATTTAGTCGCGGCGCATTATGATTAATGACTGTGTGAAACATTCTATACTAAAAGCACCGCAAGTCTTTAATCACCGTTCACCATCGCGGTAAAAGATTTTTGTTGCTTCTGCAATAACCATTGTTCGCGTTTATTAGCAAGTTTGAAGTATTGCAAAGCCTCATAGTTGATAGACCGTTTATTACGCCAGGAGGTTGGCACCACCTCTAGGAACATCCCTAAATACCTGATATGACACATAATAAAAAGCCCGCACTACCTAAGAATCTCTTTCGTTCAATAATTCAATGGCTGTTTTTTACGGTTACCTTAGTCAGTTCGACTCTACTGAACGCGGTTACTGAATTTGAAGGTAGTGCGCCTGGCTTCAGCAAAGTCTTCGACCCGGGTTCGCCCGCAGCGGGAATAGGACGTACTGCCATAGGCCCTGGCTCCACCACGACGCTGCGTTTCAACATTGACAACTCCGTATCGGTGACCCCGGTGACCGACATCGCCTTCACCGACGTCCTGCCGACCGAGATCACGATCGCTGACCCGGCGAGCGCCTTCACCGACTGCCCCGACGGCGTCGTCAGCGCCCCAGACGGCGGCACCACCATCAGTCTGAGCGGCGCCCGGCTCGGCGCCGGCGATGCTTGCCAAGTCACCGTCAATGTCACCAGCAGCGTTGTCGGCGTGCACGAGAACACCTCGGGGGCGCTGACGTCGAGCGCTGGCTCGAGCGGCGTCGCCACCGCCAGCCTCACCGTCGACGCGGAGTTGCTGGGGTTTTCCAAGAGCTTCGCGCCGAGCTCCATTCCTCTCGGCGGCACCAGCACTCTGACGTTCACGTTCGACAACACTGCCGCTGGCGCGGTGGATCAATTTAGCGCGGTTTTCCTCGACGACTTGCCGGCCGGCATGGTCATCGCTACCCCGGCCAATGCGTCCACCGACTGCATCGCCCCGCTTTCCCCCAACACGACTCTCACCGCCGTCTCCGGAACGAGCGTCATCCAGCTCTTCGCATTCGGCTTTGACTTCCCACCTACCTTTGTTTTCCCGCTGTTGGAGCCCGGGGAGATCTGTACCGTCAGCGTCGACGTCACCACCGATACCACGGGCGTGCTCTCCAACATCGCGAGGCTGCTTGTGGGTAGTCTTCTCGAATTTGAGGGCTTCGCCACCGCAGCGCTCGACGTTCCTCTCGAGTTCCTGAACAAGTCCTTCACCGACGATCCGGTCGCCCCGGACGGCTTCGTGACCCTCGACTTCACTGTCACCAACCTGGATCGATCGAGCTCGATGACCGATTTCTCCTTTGACGATCCCCTGCCGGCGGGTCTGACCTTCGACTCCCTGTTGAGCGATGACTGCGGCGGCGTCCTCGACACCGCGACCCCGAGCCTGATCAAGTATTCCGGCGGCGGTACGCTCTTGCCGGAAGCGGCATGCACCTTCAGCGCCCGTTTGAAAGTACCTGCCGCGGCCTCTATCGGCACCTTCACCAACACCACGACCGCGCTCATGGCCACCATCGGCGGCAGCGGCGTGACCGGCAACACCGCGACGGACGTCCTCGTCATCAGCACCGCGCCAACCCTGACCAAGGAGTTTCTCGACGCGACGACGATGGCCGCCGACCCGGTGGTCAACCCCGGCGACGACGTGATCGTCCGCTTTAAGATCACCAACCCCAGCACGACTTCGAGCGCCACCGCCATCGCCTTCGGGGACATCTTCGACACCATACTCGCGACGGCGTCCGTGATTCCGGGAGACGGCTGCTGTGGTGCCGGATCGATCTGCACTTTCACTCCACTCTTCAACCCTCCCCCTGACGATAGCACCATTCCTGCCAGCCTGGCTATCTCGGGCGGCATCCTGGCGCCGGCGGGGACGGCAGGAGATTTCTGCACTATTGACCTCACTCTGAACGTCGGCGTCGACGCTGAGGCCGGCATCTACCCCAACACCACGAGCGAGATCAGCGCCACGGTCGACGGCACGACCCAAACCGGCGATCCCGGCAGCGACGACTTCACTGTCATCTCGGCGCCGAGCCTGAGCAAAGCATTCACCGACGATCCAGTGACGCCCGGCAGCACCGTCACCCTCGAGTTCACCCTTAGCCACTCCCTAGACGCGCCCAGCGACGCCACCGGCATCACCTTCACCGACGACCTGACGTTCCTCACCGACCTAACGGCGAATCTGCCGCCGACGCCCGACCCACCGTGCGGCGCCGGCTCGACCCTGACGGCCTCGGCCGGAGACACCTTGCTGACCTTTGCGGGCGGCACCCTTTCGCCGGGTGAGGACTGCACCTTCAGCGTCACCCTCAACGTGCCCACCGGGGCCGCCGTCGGAACTCTCACCAACACCACCAGCGGCGTCGGTGCCACGGTGGACGGACTGGCGACAACATCGGCCCCGGCGAGCGATGACCTGTCGGTAGCGGTCTTGGTATTTACCAAAGAATTCTTGAGCAATCCTGTCATCGCAGGTGAGACGGTAACAATGCGTATTAGCATTGAAAATATCCACCCCACAGATGACGCCACTTTAATCTCGCTTAGAGACGATTTAGCGACAGTATTACCAGGAACGCCAGATCTAAGCACTACAATCGTACCCGCAGTAGATACCTGCGGGGGAACCATCACTGGAACAACTACTTCCATGTATCTTTCAAATGGTAGCTTGAATGCAGGACAGACCTGCACAATAGAATATGAGGTATTGGTACCTGTCGGTGCGCCGGATGGAACTTATACCAACAATTTGTATAGTATTTTTGCCATTCAAAGTGGGGGGTTCCTTTTCTTTGATGATGTTACCGATGACCTGACTATAAATTCCTCCCTCATTGAGCTCACGAAGGAGTTCATCGATGACCCTGTTGCACCGGGTGAACCTGTCACCATGGAATTGGTGCTGAATAATATTGCCAGTGACACTGCCTCCGATATCGCATTTACAGATGATCTTGAGGCAGCACTTAGCGGGCTTCAAGCAAGCGCAGAAATCAGCAATGACTGTAGCATCACCGTCGCAGGGCTAGGCGCGCCTATCCTCAGTTTTAGTGCGGGTACGCTTGCTGCTGGCGCGAGCTGCACCATGCGTTTCTCTCTGTTAGTGCCTCTAGCCACCGCACCAAGCACTTATACAAATACCACCAGCGATGTGACCGCAACCGTAATTGGTTTGGCTGTGGGTGGTGATCCCGGTACCGATGACCTCGTGGTACAGAGCATTAGCTTTTCCAAGAATTTTACGCCTAGCGCAGTCGTGCCAGGTGCGCTAACGAGCTTATCTTTTACCATTATCAACGACAGTGCAACCGACCCTGTTACTGACTTGATCTTTTCCGACAATTTGGAGTCAGTTGCTGCGGGTCTAATGGCCACTGGTACGTTCCCAATGGATGATGTATGTGGCGCTGGCTCACAACTCCATGGCCCATCATTCCTTACTCTAATCGGAGCCAATTTACCGGCTGGTGGTAGCTGTACTTTCGCGGTTGACCTGTTAGTGCCCGCAACAGCTGATCCAGGTATTTTTAGCAATGCTACCAGTAGTTTGTCCATTAATGGCTTAAGCGTCGCAGAGCCTGCAATCGCATTTATCACCATCATTGACATTGACTTCGATAATGACGGGATTCTTAATGAAAACGATAATTGCCCAAATAATGCAAACGCTAATCAAGCAGATTTAGACGAAGATGGGGTTGGCGACGCATGTGACCCTGACATCGACGGCGATGGTATGCCTAACAGCTACGAGACAACGCATGGCTTAGACCCATACAACTCACTCGATCAGCAAGCTGATAATGATGGAGATGGATTTACCAACTTTGAGGAGTTTCAGTTTGGCTCTGATCCAAATATTGCAGATACAGACACGAATAATAATGGCATCCCTGATGTGGTCGATGAACTTCGTAAGAGAATTATACCACCTATTTATCTGCTTCTACTTTAGAAGGCAACACCATGAATAGATTACCTTTAATACAACCAACTAACGATGAGGCCATCATGACGAAAGACATTAAAACTGGTCGCCGAAAACTACTAACTTGTCTAGGGCTTGGCGGTGCTCTCTCCATAGCCTTACCCTCAAAATGGTCAACACCCATCATCAATACGGTGGTATTACCTACACACGCCCAAACCACATGTACGCCAGATGCAGTGGCGGGAGGCCCCTTACTCGGAACCGGCGCATCGTCATGTCAAATTGCCTGCGAAGAAGAAGCCGTCGATCAAGGTGCACAGCTGTGTTCTGTTTCAGAAACCGTCGATACTGCTGGTGCGACGCAGTGTAGTTGTGATTTGGAATTGCCGTAAGCCCATTACAATTCGTGTGAAGCACAAATCCTACTAAGGCTAGTTGAAGTAGGAAGATATAAAAAAGTCCTTAACAACTTTTTAGTTAAGCTCATTGTCTTGGCGGTCTCTCGATTGTAGTACACCGAAATAAAGCCATAGCATTCCAGTTAAGCATCCTTGGTGATATATACAGGACTAGAAAACCAGGATCACCTAAAATCCAAAAAAATATTTATCCATGGATATCCAGCTAAATGTGCGATAAAGCCAACTAATCGAGTCCGAACTTATTTTTGTAGTCGCGTTTAAGATCCGGGTTTTGCTCTATTTTGTGTAACAGAAAATCACCAATCGATAAGACATCCATTTCAGTGCCCATAAAGCAGTTAAAAGCATCCTGAGGCGTACACACGATGGGTTCTCCACGGACATTGAAACTGGTATTAACCAATAAAGGACAGCCTGTCAATTTTTCAAAAACACTGATCAGTGCATGGTAGGCAGAGTTAGTATCGGCATGTACCGTTTGAATTCGTGCGGAGTAATCTACATGAGTGACCGCCGGTATATCAGAACGAGGAACATTTAATTTCTCAATTCCAAATAGTACCGAGTCATCAATTTTTATTGGCACTCGCTTATCTGGTGTAACCGTATCTACCAGAAGCATGTAGGGGCTGGGTCCTACCAAGTCAAACCAATCTGAAACTCGCTCAGCTAAAATGGAAGGCGCAAAAGGACGAAAAGATTCTCGGTATTTAATTTTTAAGTTTAACGTCTTTTGCATGGTAGGTGATCGAGGGTCGCCCAAAATTGATCGTCCGCCAAGCGCGCGCGGGCCAAACTCCATTCTGCCTTGAAACCAACCAACCACCTTTTGATCGGCTAAGCATTGCGCAGTGTGTTCAAACAACTCTGCACTGCTGTCATATAGGGTGTAGTGTGCGCCCAGTGCATCCAACGCTGCCTTAATTTGAGCATTATCAAAGGCGCAACCCAAAAAGGACCCTTGCATATTATCCCTGGGCTTTACCGTACGCGGGAGATCATGATAAAGATGGGCAATCGCTTGCGCAGCACCAAGGGCTCCACCCGCGTCGCCGGCTGCGGGTTGTATCCAAACATTATCAAAGAGTCCGGAGCGTTGCAGTTTGCCGTTCGCAACACAGTTCAGTGCCACACCGCCAGCCAGACAAATATTCTTGATGCCGGTTTCTTTAGCCAACGTACCTGCTAGCCGCAACACAATTTCTTCGGTTACTGACTGTACCGAAGCGGCTATATCCATATGAAATTGTTCTAATTCTTGTTCTGGCTCGCGCACAGGCCGACCAAATAATTTCGCGAAGCGGGCGTTAGTCATAGTAAGCCCGGTACAATAATTGAAATAACGTTGGTCTAATCGGTATGAACCGTCTCGCTTAACATCAATCAGGTGATCGAGAATTAGATTTTTATATTTAGGCGTTCCGTAGGGTGCCAGGCCCATGACTTTATACTCTCCGGAATTGACTCTAAAGCCGGTGTAATACGTAAACGCCGAATAGAGCAGGCCAAGCGAATGTGGAAAGTGAATTTCTTTAACGATCCTAAGTGAATTCCCGTGGCCAATTGCCAGCGAGGTGGTAACCCACTCACCGACTCCATCCAGTGTTAACACCAAGGCTTCTTCAAAAGGCGAGGGGTAGAAGGCGCTGGCGGCATGACTCAGATGGTGTTCAGAAAATTTAAGCTTGTTCTGCCAATCGTAATCGCCGCCTAAATGCTGCATAGCTTCGCGTAGAATTTTCTTTTGGAAAAGTTTTTCTTTAACCCAAAGTGGCAAAGCCGACTTGAAGGAGCTGAAACCTTTTGGTGCAAATGACACATAGGTTTCCAACAGGCGTTCAAATTTGATAAAGGGCTTTTCGAAAAACACCACGTTATCTACTTGATCGAGCGTCAAATCAGCTTCTTTGAGACAATAAGTTACCGCGTTTATTGGAAAGGAGTGATCATGTTTTATACGAGTAAAACGCTCTTCCTGAACAGCAGCAATAATATGTTCGTCATCGATGATAGCAGCAGCGCTATCATGATAAAACGCAGAAATACCCAGTATGACCATCTATTATTACTGCGTCCTGACTTAGAATAAAGTGTAAATAAATGGCGCTAACGCAGAGCCTTCAGCAAAAACCACCAGCCCGCCCAGCAATAGCGAAGTAATAATGATCGGCAGCAGCCAGAATTTTTTCCGGGCTTTCATGAATTGCCATAGTTCTGAGAGTAATTCCACTGGTGTATCCTATTAAAATTGGTTGTCGAATGACTCTTTAGAAATGGCGTCTTTGCGCGTAATCCAATAACTGCTGAGAGCACTATCAAGTTTTCGTTGCATCGGGTCTTTACCTAGTAAACGCAGAATCAATCCGGTTGGTAGTACTGTTATAAAAAATATCAGCGCCATTAAGATCGGATTAATTACTTTGTGCGAAAACTGACCGAATTTGGCCCATCCGCGATTAAGCGGCCCTAGCACAATGGGGTACAGCAAGGCAGGTATAACAAAGGCGCAGGCTAGATAAACAGCCCACATACGAACACCCCCACTGAAAACCAAGGGCAGTATCGCGACAACACAGAGAATAACCGCAAATATCAAACCGAAACTACGATTACTCACCGTCTCACTAAATTCTTTCTGTTCTGGATTGTTTAATGCTTCCGAGTCGTTGGGCATGTGGATTGGTTTATTATGTTATTTGCACGGCATGCGCCATGCGTTGGGATTATAGCGTCATTGCGGTAACCGGACGACTCCGGACAAACGTTTATTCGACAGTTACGCGTATAATTTTAGAACGCTTATACGGCCCATCATTACTCCAACCCGGTTCATAGAAACTATGTTTGAGCTTGTCTTACCAGCAACCCGCCCTTTTTAAATTAATCTTCGGTCACCCATCTTAGTAATCAATCAAGACTGATTGATGTTAACTATTTAGTTTGCATTTTTTATCTAGGTTGTCCCATGCCTGCGAAAGGCAAATAAGGTAATGGTTATTCAATAATATGAATACCACATTTGTAATTAAATCGATTTTATTTTAAACAAGCTTTATATATTTCGATTCGAGAGTATTTGGCTTTTGAATCGCGCTCCTTAAAATCGACCAATGCTAATACCCCAGCATTGACCTGACGAACAGTAGCTACATTCCCTGTGCGCAGATACCTCGAGATATCAGTTATTGGTTCCCTAAACTTGGCTATGCTATTATCTATATTTCTAAATCCAAAATTATCCAGTATTGTGCCCATCGCAATTTGCTCAGATATTGACGTACCTGAAAAAAGTAAATGCCAATGCTCTACCTTTTCTAAATTTAACCAAGATTCAGCAATATCAGTGCACGCATTCAAAATAAAAATGATAGAGAGCTTTGCATTATCACAGCTTTTCCGCCGCTTCGTATGAATACTCCGTTTTTGAGCGACACATGTGCATTTATCTTCGCAAAGGGGCTTTTCGACCCGATTCGATGGAATTAACACCATTTGAGGCGCCTTTTCCAAGGAAAGAGGCTGGTTTAATCGCCTTTCGTGGCCTTTAGGCACAACTCACCTGCATTTTCCGGTATATCGACAGGCCACACTTGATGTTGTGGCTCATCGCGATCAGCTGCGCTCGGCATTTGTTTCGCTCCAAACCCATATAACGCGCTTTTGATAATCCGTGGTGAAGTTTCAGTAAGCCAAAGACACGCTCAACTGTCGAACGGATACCAGAACGTATTTTATTCGCCGCTTTCTGCGCATCACTCAATGGTGCGTTCCGATAAGCTCGATACAATATCTTGCTTTTCTTGCCGAGTCGCTCTTCATTCTTCTGGCTAGCATAGGCACTGTCAGCATAGACAGCAGATTCCTTGCCCGTCAATACCTCATCAAAATGCTGTGAGTCATGGTCGTTCGCTGGGCTATACGCCAATTTCTTGATAAAGCCATCTTCATCTGTATTTGCATGAAGCTTATATCCGTACGTCGTTTTACGTTTACCATCGGCTGATATCTTTGAGGTATAAGCCGCTTCAGGGTCTTGCGTATTTTTACCTTTCTTATTCTTTCTCGGGCGAGATTGCTTGGCTTCAATCACGGTGGCATCCACAATACTGATCGAACCTTGGGTGACGATCAAACTGGCTCGGGCAAGTTGCGTATTGATACGCGCTAACATGGCATCCAATAAGCCTTCTTTCTGAAGAAGATTCCTGAATCGCCAGATAGTTGAATGATCAGGTATCGAATCGCTTAGATTCAGACCAACAAAGCGGCGAAACAATAAATCCCGAGCCAGTTGTTTCTCCATCGCTGGGTCGCTTAAGTTATACCAGGCTTGGAGCAGCATCACTTTAAACATCATCAGCGGCGGAAACTCGCCATTAAACCCAAGAGACACCCCACTACAGGCAATGGCGTGTTATTTTGGTGGTACGGGTGAATCAACTTCCAATATTCAGGCTTGGTATTCATACGATGATGAACCCGTGATGTTTTACGAAACAAATGCCGGTGATTTAGACCTGATTGATTATTATGAGTGGATGCCAAATGCCACTATTCCCAGTGGTGTGTTATATCCAATCGATAGTTGTAGTGGCCCAGCTGAGGTATTACAAGGGTGCAACGCATGCCATGGAAAAGCCAGCTGAACGACGACATATTTAATCTGACTGAGAATGGATCGAAGGGTGGCACCGTAGAGCACATCGGCTAAAAAAGAGCAGCCAAATTAATAGCTTAATCCATTTGGCTGCTACTTGTTTTATGATCATATATCTAGTGTAGTGTATTGAATAGATCGTATCTATCAGCGAGACAAGAAACGGCCAGATACTAGGCGCGTTTCGCAGTGAATGGCCAGTCCTTTGCAAGCAATGCAACAACGTAGATGGCCGTTTATTGTCTCGCCCGCAGGGAGCGCCCCAAATAACCCAATACTGCGTTTACAACCCTTGTGAAGGGAACAACCATTCACTGCGGTTTGTGCCTTGTCTTGGATCATTTGGGGCGCTCTGATATATACGATCTATTCAATACACTACACTGGCGAACGATATTGATAGTTATACCTGTGGCAATAACAGGCAAGATTGCCGACTAAAACGTTATTTCTAAAAGAATCGCCTATTTTGGCAATAGAGCATAGTCTTAAAACGCACTAATAAAAGTAAGCGGATTCGCAGGGGCAAGTTGTTCCCTATTGCTTATGATTATGATATCGATTTGTTACTTTTTTGTGATAATCATTTGGATGAAGTATCATACATTCATGACCCCATTAATGATTAATTAACCGAGAGAGTAAACCATGAAAATGAAAAACAAGTTAAGCACAGCCATCGTATTGACAACCATTCTGGCTGCTGCCAATCAAGTGAATGCTGAACCCAATGACAAATTATCCATTGCAGATGATAGCTCTGATGCCGTGAAAATGGCCTTTGCTAATTGGCAAAAAGGCGAAAGTTTGTCGGGTCGGAAAGATAAATGCTTCGGTATCGCATTAGCCGGTGAAAATGATTGCATGGCGGGCGCTGGCACCAGCTGCCAAGGGTCTTCAACTGTAGATTTCCAAGGCAATGCCTGGACGTATGCCCCTAAAGGTAGCTGTGAACTGATCTCTACGCCAGATGGCACGGGTTCTTTGGAGGAGTTAAGTTAAGCCGTATAAGGCCTAGACAGTATAGATGCCTTAAATAAAGGCGATCTAGAAAGATGATGTTATCCCAGGCTGCAACAACCTTAGAACCACCTGAGCAGGTATCATTGGGTTTACCTGTTCAGGCGGGCTTGGGATTAAAACCTGAACATTTTCAGGCGGCAGAAACTTCGTCGCCTGCTGATATTTGGTATGAGGTTCATCCTGAGAACTATTTCATTGCAGGGGGGGAAAGGCTAAGCAGCCTGATTTCTATTAGTCAACAATACCCCCTCAGTCTACACGGCGTGGGTGCGTCTTTAGGTGGCCCCCAGTTACCGGATGAAAATCATATTAAAGAAATCAAACGTTTAATTGATTTACTTAATCCAGTATCTGTCTCTGAGCACGCTGTTTGGTCGCGTTTAGGTAATCACTACTTTGCTGATCTGCTTCCTCTGCCCCGAACAAAATATGCCTTGAAGCAATTAGTCGATGGCATCGATTGCTATCAGTCCGGATTAGGCCGACGCATTCTCATTGAGAACCCGACCAATTATTTACCGGTGATCACCGAGATGGATGAAGCCGACTTTCTGATTTCAGCAGCGCAGAGCAGTGGTTGTGGCTTACTGCTTGATGTAAATAACCTCTATTTGAGTGGCCAGAACTGTGGCCTTGATATTGATGCTTATTTAGCGGCGTTACCGCCCGAGTTGGTCGGAGAAATTCATGTCGCAGGCTTTGACCTAGACCCAAATATGGGCGATGCCTTGTTAATAGACAGCCATGCATCGGATGTCGATCAAGCCGTTTGGCAGCTTCTGGATAAGGCCTTATCTCATTTTGGCCCTAAGCCTGTTTTGCTCGAACGCGATGGCAATCTGCCCAGTTATGCCGAATTACTCCGCGAGCGGAAAATTGCACAACAGGCTTTACAGAACATCGAATTAAGCAATGCAGTTTGATGCCCTCACAAGATAAAGCCCTTGGCGCCCTGCCCGCGGCCATCACTAACCTAGAGGATTATTGCACGGCTTTTGAGCGCTACCTCAATACAGGCGATGAAACTACTTTGCAAGCAGTCTTCCCAGCTGCATTAAATTTAAAGTCGGCAGCGGTTTATCGCAATGGATATTTGCGCGCGTGTATTGATGCTTTGCGGGGCAATTACCCCGTGGTCGATAACCTGCTTGGCAGCGAATACTTTGATCTTATTGCGGCAAAATATGTCGATTCCCATCCGCCCCAAAAAGGCTCTTTGCTGGGCTATGGAGAAAAGTTTTCTGCTTTCTTACACGCGCATGAGAACCAACACAAATTGGCGTATTTAGCCAGTTTCGCGGAGCTCGATGCCGCTTGGCTGCAAGCCTATTTTGCCGCCGATGCGCTCCCATTAAACGGCGATGATGTACAACGCTGGCTTGAACAGGGCAAAGATATTCCCTCTCTGCCCGTGTCCTTAGTACCATCGGCTTCGATTCATAGCTTGCGCTTTGAAGTTTCTGATTTATGGCTTGAGTTAAAGCACCAAGACGGTTTTGATGGCGAAGTCAGTGTGTCCCAGCACAGCGAAGATGTCCTGGTTTGGAGAAATGCAGACAATCAAGTTAAGCTGAAAGTTGTTAGCCCGCCCCAGCAGGCGTTTGTTTCTAGTCTGATGACAGATCAAGCGACAACAACGATAGGCTTGGCCGCCAGCGCCGCGATGAAAGTAGAGATCGGCTTTGATGTGAGTGCGTATTTTAGCCGTTTGTTAGAAAACGATTTACTGAGCGATGCTTTATTAGGCTCGCACTAAATTTATATTTCAAAAGGAGCGTTAGAGTTATGTCTATTCTGCCAAATATTATCAATCTTTACCGACAACTTTGTGGTGGGTTTCATCGCTATTTAAGCGATACCTCCTCGCTTTTACTTCGTTTATTGCTGGCCAAAGTTTTTCTTGATTCAGGGGTACTGAAATGGTCTGGCTGGTTTAATTTTAATGCATTGCAATATGATTTATTTAAGTATGAATATTTCTGCCCAGAACCCGTGCGCGAAGGTGCTTTATTGCTCTGCGACCCAAGCGTGCTTGATTATGTCGAAGGTTCCTTTAATTTAGGTTTGGTTAAAGCGTTGGCGGTGGGCTCAGGTATTCTGGAGGTGGCTTTGCCCGTATTGCTAATATTGGGGCTGTTTACCCGTATTGGCGCACTGGGCTTGCTGGCAATGACGCTATTTATCCAGCTGGCTGTGTATCCAAGTTTAGGACACTGGTGGAATCCAGCGGCGTGGTGGGCAGTGGTGGCTTTGGCGATTATGGCGCGCGGCCCAGGGCTGTTTTCGCTTGATCATTTGTTTGGTCTAGATAGAGGTAGGAACGCTAAAATTAACTAGAAATATTGACTATTTAAGACGGTTCCTGGCGTGATTGAATATATTTAATCAGACGACTTCTACCGTATTCGAGCAGGATACCAATGCGCACAACCCCCTAAAATATATGAGCGAAACGATAATCGGCCCAGATGGAAAATTACGCTGCAAATGGTGCGGCTCAGCACCAGAACTTCTAGATTACCACGATACGGAATGGGGCTTTCCAGAGCAAGACGATCGACGATTGTTTGAGAAATTATGTCTTGAGGGTTTTCAATCCGGATTGAGCTGGCGTACTATTTTGCTTAAACGAGAAAATTTTCGTGCTGCATTTTGTACTTTCGATTTCGATCAAGTCGCACAATTTAAGCAAAGTGATGTTACGCGATTACTCAAGGACGCGGGGATAGTCCGACACCGCGGCAAGATCGAGGCAGTGATTAATAACGCCGAGCGCGCGCAAGAAATGGTTTCGCAAGAAGGCTCGCTTGCCAGCTATTTCTGGCGTTTTGAACCAGATTCTAAGCAGCGTATAGAGCCTCAGGCAGTCTCAACTTCAGAGGAATCAATCGCCTTGTCAAAAGATCTAAAAAAGCGCGGCTGGAAATTTGTAGGGCCGACGACGGCTTTTGCTTTCATGCAGGCCATGGGGCTGGTGAATGATCATGTTAAATATTGCAACATCAGAGAAAAGGTTGCGCGTGCACGCCGGCGTTTCAGCCTCTCTTAAACCAGTCTCGCGTACAATAATATTGCGGCTGCTTCAAAAATCCGGACTTGCTTGCAAGGCAACTGGCAAACCTTCTTTGATTAAATCAAATGAATCCCAATATCAGGATGGAACTTGAGAATCAGCAGTCATCAATGGTAATTAACCAAGATAGAAATGGGCAATTTGGGAACGCTAATTTTTGTCTAAAAAAGGCCTGCAAAAAGGCAGACCTTTTTACTTGCAAGAAATTTACTTTCTATCCATTGCCACGTCTGTGATCATTAAACAGTGCTTTGATTAAAGACACCGACGTAAAGACCATCACAATGGTGGCCCGCTGAGTTGGTCGTTTTGAACCAACTGGCCCATCGAACATATGTGCCTGAATCTGAAATGTCGCGGCAAGGCGCAGGGCCGAGAAGCTAGTCCTTGTGCTAATTTATTATTACTCAGATAGCACGGACACCCCTTGTTTGCTCAACCAGCCCACATCGCGAGGGGACAGATATAAGGTCAATGCTGCACCCCCGCAATCGTCAAAGGTTTCGGTCACCACTTGATAACGAGTATGGATGATAGATCTCAACTTTTCTTGCTGGGCGCTTAGCTTGACTGCATAGTGAGAATGCTTACTTGTCAGCTGCTCATAAAGTGCCTTATTGAGTAGATCTAATCCGAGATTCGCTTGCGCAGAAGTATAAACTGAGGTTTGTGTATCGCCATTTTCGTGCTCTTTGATTTTAAGGCGCGGCGCCTCGTTTAACACATCGATCTTATTGAATACTTTGATTATCGGAATATCTTCCGCACCCAGTTCAGACAACACACGATCTACTTCAATAATATGCGATAGGTGCTCGGGGTCTGAACGATCAATAATATGTAAGAGTATCGAGGAATTTTTAACTTCCTCCAACGTTGAGTGAAAAGCCGCCACTAAAGAATGTGGCAAATCCTGTATAAAACCGACGGTATCAGATAGGATAATTTCACCGAAGTCGTCAATGGCTAATCGCCGCATTGTCGGATCAAGGGTGGCAAATAATTGATCCGCCGCATAAACATTTTCACCCACCAAACGATTAAATAAAGTGGATTTGCCCGCGTTGGTATAACCGACCAAGGTTACAACGGGAACGGGTACCCTGTCCCGCGCTCGTCTTCTAAGTTGTCTTTGTTTTTCGACGCTTTGTAGTCTTTTCTTAAGGCCTTTTATTCGGTTGGCAATTAGGCGCCTATCGGTTTCAAGTTGGGTTTCACCCGGTCCGCGCAAACCAATCCCGCCCTTTTGACGCTCCAAGTGGGTCCAGCCTCGAACTAATCGCGTTGAGAGATGTTCTAACTGTGCGAGTTCAACCTGCAACTTACCTTCGTGAGATTGAGCGCGTTGCGCAAAGATATCGAGAATTAAGCGCGTTCTATCGAACACTCGGCAATTAAGCGCACGTTCCAAGTTTCGTTCTTGGATAGGTGTGATTGGATGATTGACCACCACCGCGTCGATATGCTGTTGCTCGATAATGCCTTTTATTTCGTCAATTTTACCCAGCCCGATAAACGTACCGGGATGCGGTTGTTGGCGTACCGCGTGGATGATATTCGAGACGACAGCGCCTGCTGACTCAACGAGTCGACAAGTCTCGTCTATGTCGTAGGTGGTTTGTAACTTCGGAAAAGTCTGGTCAACGATGACAACGCGTTCAGCCGCCTTATCATCGTTACCCGTTTCATCGACAGATTGAAACAGTGTTAGAACCTCATTTGGACAATCAGACCTAGCTTAAAGATGTTGATCATCAAGCTTATGGAATATAAGGTGCTTTAGAAATTATGATCTTCGTCGTCTTTGTCGTCTTCTTCTTCTACTGTTGCTTCTTGTCCTTCAACGGGTATGCTGATCGATTTAGCCGGTACGATTGTTGAAATCGCATGTTTATAAATCATTTGATTCACGGCATTCTTCAGCAAAATAACGAACTGATCGTAAGAATCAATTTGCCCTTGAAGTTTAATACCATTGACAAGGAAGACCGAGACAGGAATATGTTCCCGACGCAGAATATTTAAAAATGGATCTTGAACGGGTGCCCCTTTTGCTTGTGCCATATTTACTCCGATGTCTCTATTTTGATTGTTGTCTAAGCAGCTTCAATTCTTCCATGAAGCTATCGGTTATAAGTTCATATTGATATTGATACTGTACAATAGTATCACCATATTGGTGGCAAGGTTATGTACACAATATCTTATTGCACTTAATCAAACTCTAATATAGAGACTTTTGTAGCAAATACAAGTGGCGAGACTTACAAAATTAGGTATTTGGCATAGGTTAAGCCAAAAAGCAAAGGAAACGGCGCGGGGCAAAAAAATTTGGAGAGAAGACAACGATTAACCTACCCCCCTTTCAACAGACACCCCAGTCTACAGCAAGAAGTATATTCGGTTATTGTCTCCCCTCCAAAACTGGAAAGGAAAAACGATCCGTAGAAACCAATATACTACCGTTTATATTATTACACAAGCCGCTTATCTATTTATTTGCCCGAATATAAATATTTATTGCTTCTTTTAGCTGTAATTAAACGGCGTTCTTTTGTGCGCATACTCACAGACTCACTTAAATTCAAGATATAGACTTACGCCTTAATAAATAAGGACACGGTTCAAGGATGATAAGCAATCGATGCGCGCGTACTCGCAATCCCACTTTAGACTTTGCTCAGCAAGGCACCACCCTACTGGAAATACTATTTACGCTCGCCATCATCACAATTCTCACCAGCATAGCATCACCCTCATTTTCGGCACTGATGAACAAGGCGAGTATTGAGACGGTTCGCAATCATCTGTATCAGGATCTAAGATTGATTAGAAGCGCGGCCATGACGCGCCACAAACCGACTTATTTATGGGGCTTAGATAAACAAGGCAATCCCTCAAAACAAACTCATTGGGATTCCGGGTGGATCGGCTTTGTCGATAACAATCTAAGCCTGCATTATGATCTGGGTGATGAGATGATTACAGAATATCGAAACAACGATTACCAACGCATCAGTGTCATACTCCACGCAGTCCAGAAAAATATTAAAATCAACGAAAGAGGCCGCTCTGTAATCAACGGACACTTCAGAGTCTGCGATCCCAAACAATCAAAAGCACAAGCGATGACGCTGATTCAAATGAATGCTAAAGGGAAATTAGCCTTGGGCACCGAAAAAAAAGCCTGTCGCTAAAATAGCGCGCAAAAAATGATCTAGCCCAGTGTTTCTCTATTGGGGTGCACGCTTTTCTGTAATGCTACTACTGATTGATAAAGTGCTTCTGCGTTTAATTTATCCGCAGGCTTGCCAAGTAAAACCTGCACATCTCTACGTTTTCCAAACAGGCTCCTCCAAATAGAAACGCGAGGCTGTGCAACACGGGAGAAGCGACTCCCGGCCATGCCATGAATATAAAAGGGCATGATTTTCGCAGCGCTATCTTTTATCGCTAGCTCATAGCCCGCTTTAAAGGGGCTCAGTTCACCATCTTGACTTATTTTACCCTCAGGAAATAAACATACCACATGCCCTAAATCCAAAGCAGCGTGAATTTGTTTGATCGCCTCTTTGCTACGTTTAGGAGAAATCGCTATGGTTCCAATGTGTCTTAAGAAACGATGCAATAGCCAGTGATCGTAAAAAGTTCGGTCAATTACATACCGAATAGGCCTTGGAACGGCCAGCTGTATTAAGGCCCAATCTATCCAGCTAATATGGTTCCCGAGCAACAAAACCGCCCCGCTTTCTGGGAACTCACTGTGCTTAACCGCTTTAAGCATGTATCGGCGGTTGAGCGCTGAGGCGATCACAAACTGAAGTAAATCACGTAGGCCGAAACGCAAATAGAAAAGCGCCCCAAAGCAAGCAATAGCGGAGATTAGATAAAACAACCAAACCGCACTGACGCCGGCCAAGGCGCTAAAAATCGTAATGAGCAAAAAGCTGAACATGCTGACATTTTGTACCCAATTATTCCCTGCCAAGACTGAGCCGACACGTTCGGGTGGCGCCAAAGATTGAATAATGGCATTCAAAGGAACAATAAAAAACGCGCCGAAAAAACCCACGCCGACAAAACAAAGCGTGATCGCGAACATTGAATCCATCCAGGGCACTAAGCTTAGGCTGACTGCCAGGCCAATCGCGCCAACCGGAATTAGCTGTTTACGGAGTTGCCACTCCGCCAAAGGTTGATATAAAGTGCGCTTGGCAATGCGGCCGACCAGCATCGCCCCTGCCAAGATGCCGACCCCAGAGCAGGCGAGCATTGCCTGAATGACAGCTGCATTGGTTTCGAGTAGATGCTGCTTTGCATAGGCAGGAAAAGCCGCCAGTACCATCTGCGAAAGACTCCAAAATACACTCAAGCCAAGAATTGAATATAAGATCTCCCGACGATAGGTGATAGCACCAATATTCTTTTTAAGCATTCGGCCAGTAAAATACGCCGACCAATCGAACCCTTCTTTTGGACTACCTGCTGCCTCTAATCCTGGAAGGCGGTAAGCAACCCAACATTCCAGTATGGTGCTGAGCACCAATAACCAACCCAGGGGTGCAATCGCTTGTAAAATCGAAGCTTCGCTTAATGGCGCAGTAGCCAAATGTCTCTCAGCAAGTAACCACTCAAAAATGATCGAAAATATCAGGGTCCCAGATAAGATCGCCACAATGGTTGTGACTTGCACTTTTGCGTTGGCACCGACGAGCTTCGCTTCGCCCATCAGCTGCTTGATATAACCATATTTCGCTGGGGAATAAATTGCACTCTGGATGGCGAGCGCAAGCGTCATGGTAAATGCCAGCCGATAATTAGCTTGATAATAAAAATATACGATTAAGCCACTACAAACGACAGCAATCCATGCACTGACACGTATAATTTTAAGTAGAGGATAGCGATTTGAAAAATAGGCTGCGGGGGTAAATAACAAGATATATGGCAGCAAGATTAAACTATTCACAATCGCTACCCATACAATTTGCTGCTGGCCATCAAAAATCTTAAACACCGTATTTTGAATGGTAATTTTATGACCTAAATCAACAAAGCTGTTCAAAAACAACATGATAAGAAAGAATTTAAATGATGATTCTTGCTTAATATTCACGCACTAACCCCTGGGATGATGCTTCTGGTGGATACTCTGCAGCCTGGCGGTTGCCACATGCGTATATATTTGCGTGGTCGATAAATCTGTGTGCCCCAGCAACATTTGTAAGGTGCGTAAATCTGCGCCATGATTTAAAAGGTGTGTGGCGAAGGCGTGTCGCAGACTGTGTGGTGAAACAATAGTTTGAATACCTGCAATTCGAGTATATTTTTTTATCATCTGCCAAAAAGCTTGCCGGCTCATTCCTGATCCGCGATTACTCAAGAATAAGTGTGAACTTTGTTTCGCGCTGACCAAGCTATGTCGTGCAGAGGCTAAATATTGCTCAATATAATCAATGGCTTGCTCTCCAACGGGGACCAATCTTTCTTTATTCCCCTTCCCCAAAACCTTGATAACGCCGATACGTAAATCGATTTGACCCATCAGCAGGTTTATCAATTCGCTCACCCTTAATCCAGAGGCATAAACCACTTCTAACATTGCGCGATCTCTTAAGCCCAATACTGCGCCACAATCAGGAGCTACCAATAATTTTTCTACTTCTTCTTCGGAAAGTGCATTCGGCAGTATTTTAGTCACGGAAGGTGATTTAATTTGAGCAGATGGGTCGCTTACTATGTATCCTTCGCGCAAACGCCATCGATAAAATCGTCTCAAGCTCGAAATGCTACGCGCGATACTGCGAGAAGATACTTGCTGGCTGCGTTTTGCAAGATAATCCATCAGCGCTGACGCGGAAGCTTTGTCCAGCGAGAGTGATTGTTGCTTCAGGAACACAGCAACTGTGTTCATATCCGTTCGATACGCGGCTAAAGAGTGCGGGCTAAGACCAGACTCCATCCACATAGCATCGATAAACTGATCGATAATGGGCTGATCGGTGTGCGCTGAGGCTTTGATAAACGTAGCGATAAACGGCCTAGGAATACAGAACGTGTGATTTTAGCACTAAGTTTTCACACGATGATGATCTGAATAATAAGCCGATCCTATGCCTTGGCCTCAGTCTATCTCTACCTTATGTTCTAATAACCAAAGCCGCTGCAGCGCCTGTTTAATGGTCCCTCTACGCGATGCATCATTGGTCGCTGATAGCAAGCCCTGAAATAGGGCTTTAGAATCGGCATAGGCGCCACTTTCCATTAAATTTGATGCCGCATGATAGCGTGCGGATTGCCCCCATTGATCATAGCCATTTTCCTTTGCCAGCGCTGAGCGTAAATAGAACTGAGCAGCTCGGCTTCGCTCGCCCTTTGCCTCGAAAGACTGTGCCTTCCAAAAAAGTATTTCACGTTTATGCCGAGCAGAGTTTGTCTGAAGACTGACCAAATCTAATAATTTAAGACTGAGATCGTTTTGATGTACGGCTTGTAAATCAAATACGGCTTGCAAAACACGATCAACGTCTTCGCCCGCCAACTTCTCTGTCGTGGCTAACCACGCCTCGATTTTCTCGCTGGCGTGCTCAAAGCGCCCTGAAAATATATCGATTCGTGATTTTTGTAACAGCCAATCGCGCGAATCTATATTCTCTGGGGCGGCACCTAAAAACGGAGCGATAGAGGCAATCAAATTGGCATCACCCGCTTTTAAAGCATGGTTCAACAGCTTTGCGCTAGCACTGCTTTCCATGTTAGAAAAATCTCCCAAGGTGTTTTGCGTACCAAACAACGTGACTAGCAATGAATACTTGTTTGCCTCAATTAAATTATTAACAATTTCATTCTTGGCAGCCAAGGCAAGTTTTTCATCGTCCTCGCTGAGTGCCAATGCAGCATAAAGTGAACGAGACGCGATCGTTAAACCGTCCGATTGCTTTTGCTGCGCAAGCGTAAACCATTGGTTCATTCGCTTGGGATCTAACTGCACCTCATTGACCAAGGAATCCGTCATCAGCAAATAGGCGGTTTTTAGATTCTCGCTGTCAAACGCAGCGATGCTGGGAAATAAATCAGGCCGATCTATTTCGAGATACTGTTCTAGCGCAGCCGTTTGTTTAACTTGACTCTCTTGGTTTGCATTTCCAGCGATGTTTGCTATCAAGCCGAAAGCCAGCTTCTTTTCCGCGGCTTTAATTCTTTTGCGCTGTTGTTGTTTCCCGATTGCCTGCAAGGCTTGCGTTTGAGTAATCTCATTCGCTGTAAAACGATAAAAACTTAGTAATAACTTCGCCTGAATAGAGGAAACGGCCGCCAATAAGCGGGCACCGCCAACCGTATCGCCCGCGAGATGTTCAATAACGGATCTTTGTATATACCAGTCAGCCGATTGTGGTTTGAATTCATCGTGGAACCTAATCGCTTCTATTTTGGCGTTGGTATGATCCCCCTGGGCTTGATATAAAGCAATCATTTCACGACGAATGTTTTGCTCAGTTTTGGTCGAAAGTTTTCCGTTTGCAATAGCATCTTGTAACAGCGTTCTAGCCGCTACGAACTCTCCCAATGCAATCATCGCTTTGGCCTGATAAACCAGCGAGAATTCTTTCGCGGCACCGAAGCTGGCGGGCAATCCTTTGGCATCTTGTTTTAGCCTGTGCCAATCCTTAAGCTGAACCATGATATTCCACTTTTGTTCCGCCCATGCTTTCCAAGTATCAATCTCAGCAGTTTTGGGTGGATTTTCTTGAAGGAACTGTAGGGATAACTCGGTGGCACCTGCTTTAAGAAAATCACCGGCTGTATCAAGCACGCCCTGGTGAGCACTCGCAAGCCCATCTGCGGTGAGTGTTGGCTGCGCTTGGGTTGGGAGTTCTTGAGCAACACTCACGTTTAAAGGAAGCAGGAGTGCTAAAACCAATGAGGGCATTCGATTAAACATACGCCATTTCCCCATTCCACTGTTCGTTCTGGGCCTAATCAGAACGAACATTAATTAATAATGGGCGACTTAAAGCTTCTCTTTGATGCGCGCAGAACGACCCGTGCGCTCACGAAGATAATAAAGTTTGGCGCGGCGCACATCGCCCCGACGCTTGACTTCAATTTCGTGAACCAATGGACTATGGGTTTGAAATACTCGCTCAACACCTTCTCCCGAAGACATTTTGCGCACGGTAAACGAAGAATGGATGCCGCGATTTTTCTTTGCGATCACCACCCCTTCAAAGGCTTGAATACGCTGGCGGTCGCCCTCCCGTATCATCACATTTACTTTTAGCGTGTCGCCTGGACCGAAATCAGGTACATCAGATTTAAGTTGCTCGGCGTTAATCGTATCAATTATGTTAGTCATTTTTCGTGTCTCCACGTCTATTTCAATTAATTATAGCGTGTCGCTAGGATTCTTTTTTAATAAATCCGGGCGACGTTGTTTTGTCACTTTCAGTGCCTCGGCATCGCGCCACTGAGCAATCTTTTCATGATTGCCACTGAGCAACACCTCAGGCACATTCAAATTCTCAAAGCTTTCTGGCCGCGTATACTGCGGAAAATCTAGCAAACCACTGCTGAATGATTCTTGTTCTGCAGACGCTGCATTTCCCAACACATTCGGTAACAATCTCGATACCGCTTCAATCACCACCATGGCCGCGAATTCACCGCCCGCTAATACGTAATCACCAATCGATATTTCGTCATCAACGCGCGTTTGTATCACTCGCTCATCAATGCCCTCATATCGACCGGCAATGAGTGTAAAAGCCTCACTCTGGGCAAAAGCCACCACATCTTTTTGCGTCATTCGCCGCCCTTTCGGGCTTAAATATATCACCGGTGCCGCCGTATTTTTCGGCGTTACCGACTTGATCGAATCAATCGCTGCTACCAGCGGTTCAGCCATCATCACCATACCAGGCCCGCCACCATAAGGTCGATCATCGACCGTTCGATGACGATTCGTCGCGAAGTCACGCGGGTTCGTCAAGGTTAAGGCCAAAGCCTGCTTATCTATTGCGCGCCCGGAAATTCCAAACTTCAAGGCCTCGAACATTTCAGGGAAGATAGAAATAACATTCACTGTAAGCGGTTTGCTCGCCTTAGTCATTCTATTGCCTCCCAATCGACTAATATCATCGACTGATCGATATCAACTTCAATCACCACCTCAGTCAACCACGGAATCGCCAGCGATTTACCCTCACGATCTTTAACGATTAGCACATCATTTGAGCCCGTTTCCATTAATTCAATAATGTTTCCGAGCTCTACACCCTGAGTATTCCTAACGGTTAACCCAATTAAATCTCGCCAATAATATTCATTCTCAAGCTTGGGCAAGACTGCGACATCAACTGTGATGTCAAAACCTACCAATGCTTGCGCAGCGTCTCGATCATCGACGCCATCAAATTTAGCCAACAGCTTTTTACCCGCCTGCTGATGATCGACAACTCGAACGGTTTGCATTTCGCTCGTATTGCGCTTTAAGGTCCAAGGCTGATATTCAAAAATATTCAGGCTCGGCCGAGTATCTGAAAACACTTTAAGCCAACCACGCACGCCCTGAACAGCTGTAATCTTTCCCAGTATGACCGTATGGGATGTCATTATCGCATCTGGGAGAGGCGTCAAAAGGTGCGTATAAATCGCACCTTAGTCGTCCACTAAGCAGCTGCTTTTTGCGCTTGCTTTATAAGTTCAGTAACCCGATCAGTTGCTTGCGCACCCTGAGCAATCCAATGTTGCGCACGCTCCACATCGACACGTAATTTTTCTTCACTACCACGCGCATTAGGGTTATAAAAACCGATGCGTTCTATAAAACGACCCGTTGGAGATCGGCGTTGGTCTGCCACCGTGATACTGTAAAAAGGACGCTTCTTAGAACCGCCTCGAGAAAGTCTAATAACTACCATGATTTAAATAATTTCAAAGGTTTATGTTTAGATATTAATGTGGATTAAGCTTCACTATCTTCCAACAATGCTTTCATGCTGAGACGAATTCGCCCCTGCTTATCGACTTCTAACACTTTCACTTTAACAACATCGCCTTCTGAAAGCTCGTCACTCACGTTATTTACCCGCTCGTGAGAAATCTGTGAGATATGCACCAAACCATCTCTGCCCGGTAGAATATTCACGAATGCACCGAAGTCCATCAAACGCACCACTTTGCCTTCGTAAACCATTCCAGACTCAATGTCTGCAGTAATCTGTTCAATCCGCTTGCGGGCAGCTAGACTACCTTCGCTGTCGACCGAGGCAATTTTAATTGTACCATCATCCGAGATATCAATTGATGCGCCCGTTTCTTCTGAAATAGCGCGTATCGTCGCACCACCTTTACCAATCACGTCGCGAATCTTATCTACATGAATTTTCATGGTATCGATACGCGGAGCGTAATCAGACATTTCTTCACGCGGCTCAGAAATAACTTTCGCCATCTCTTCAAGAATAAACAAACGCCCAGCTTTTGCTTGCTCCAGCGCTGTTTCCATAATTTCTTTGGTAATACCTTGGATTTTGATATCCATCTGTAAGGCAGTAATACCACTTTCTGTTCCAGCAACTTTAAAATCCATATCACCGAGATGATCTTCATCACCCAAAATATCGGTTAATACAGCGTAATCATCGCCTTCTTTAATCAACCCCATTGCAACACCTGCCACAGGAGCTTTAATCGCCACACCTGCATCCATTAAAGATAAGCTGGTACCGCAAACCGACGCCATTGAACTAGAACCATTTGATTCAGTAATTTCAGACACCACTCGAACAGAGTAAGGATAGGCTTCCATATCAGGCATTGCAGCAGCAATTCCTCGATAAGCCAGGCGACCGTGACCGATCTCGCGGCGCTTAGGGCTTCCAACACGACCCGTCTCCCCGACACAATAAGGCGGGAAGTTATAATGCAACATAAAGGGTTGCTTGTATTCACCTTCGAGCGCGTCAATTTTTTGTGCATCGCGATCCGTGCCCAGGGTGGTCACCACCAAGGCCTGTGTTTCGCCCCGTGTAAATAAGGCTGAACCATGGGTACGGGGTAATACGCCAACTTCGACCGTAATAGGACGAACCGTTTGCTTATCACGCCCGTCGATACGTGGCTTGCCAGCAATAATTCGACTACGGACAATTTTCTTCTCTAATTTTTTAAATGCATTGGAGCATTTCTCAGCAAAACCATCTTCTGAGTCTTCGTTGATCAAGGCGCTTTTCATCGCACTCTTCGCAGCATCTATCGCTGCATAGCGATCCATCTTCTCAGCGATTTGATACGCTTTATCTAAATCAGCCTCACAAGCAGCAGCCACTTGTTGGTCGACGCTCTCGTCATGAACAGGTGCTTTCCAATCCCATGGCTCAATGTCAAACTGAGCAGCAAATTCTTCCACGGCATTGATCGCAAGTTGCAATTGCTCATGGCCATACATCACCGCGCCGAGCATTTGCTCTTCTGACAACATATCTGCTTCTGATTCAACCATCAGCACAGCGTCTTTGGTGCCAGCCACCACTAAGTCCAACTGAGAGTTTTCTTTTAAAACGCTCTTATCAGGGTTTAAAACATACTCGCCATCGACAAAGCCTACGCGCGATGCGCCAACTGGGCCGTTAAAAGGCACACCTGAAATTTCAATCGCGGCGGCAGCCCCGATCATAGCGACAAGATCTGGATCAATTTCTGGATCGATGGACATCACCGTCGAAACGATTTGAACTTCTTGTGAGAAATCTTTAGGGAACAATGGACGCAAAGGGCGATCCATTAAGCGGCAAGTTAAAATAGCCTTTTCTGAAGGTCGCCCTTCTCGCTTGAAAAAGCTGCCTGGGATTTTACCCGCGGCATAAGTCCGTTCTTCATAGTCAACAGTCAGCGGGAAGAAATCTCGGTCGTTGTCTTCTTTGCGCGCAACCATAGTGACCATAACGGTGGTATCGCCCATGCTGGCAACTACTGCACCGCTTGCTTGACGCGCGATCTTGCCTGATTTTAAAGTGACGGTATGCTCGCCATACTGAAAGCTTGTGGTTATTTCATTCACGAATAGATTCCTGTTAATTATTTACGCAAGCCAAGCTTGGCGATGAGGTCACGGTAACGCACAATATCAACCGTCTTGAGATAATCAAGCAAGCTGCGGCGCTGGTTTACCATACGCAATAAACCTTGGCGCGAATGGTGATCGTGAATATGGGTTTTGAAATGCTCGGTCAAATCTTTAATTCGAGCTGTCAACAAAGCAACCTGGACCTCTGTCGAGCCAGTATCGGTTTCACTGCGTTTATGTTCTTTAATGATCGCTTGGCGATCAGCAACAGAAAGTGCCATTGGGTAGGGTTCCTCTCACGTAATAAATGACGTTTTAATTTCGAGCCATACAATAACCATCATATAAATTGGCTCGACCCGTTCACCAGACGTCCCCATGTTTTGGACACCAGTGCTAAAGGGGCGCGTATTGTAACGACAGCGAACCAGCGAAACAAGCGGAAATACTCGCTATTCTCAAGATTTTTTGTATTCTATATTCACCCAAAAAAGCCTGTGGCATCGGCAATATACCCCGCGCTTATTTCTAAATGAATCAAAACATGAATGACCAAAATAAATAACAGCTACAAGGGTTAGTATTGGTTTACTTGCTGTCGTGGCCGGCGTGGCATAGCTTGCCCCGTTGAGAGCTAGATTCAACATTGGCGCGAGGCTACTACCCAAGCGAAAATCCACCAACGATACTCATTATTAAGACTCTTAATCTTACCGGCGAGCATTCGACATGCCAGAAAGAACAGGATATCCCGCTTAGATCGGTTTTAGTTGCACAAGGTCGGTGAATAAGGCTAAAACAGGCCCAGCGTAAAGAGTATGTTTTAGGCTGTCTTTCTAGGCAATAGAATTAATCGTTTAATAACAAGCCTAGCGGCGCGATCAGAGCAGCGGCGGGCTTAGTTTCCTTAATTAGTTTCCAGCGTATTGCATCGGCCTCATCGGACATATTGTCGTCAGTACCGTCGAGTACGACGCTGGATAATTGCCCTTCAGAGAGTTCGTATTCGCCCAATAAATGCCACCCCGTTGGTAGGGCAAATTGATTGAGCACGACATGATACCTTTCGCCATCCGCGTCTTCGATATAATAATCCGCGTCAGTGGTTCGATTTTCGGTATTGAAGAAATGCGCAGAGATTTCGTATAAACCCGCCACAGGTACTTGCACTGACCACGAAGCCGCGCCCATTCTGGGTACTGGCCCACCGGCAACATCATACAGACCACTTAAGTATCGCCAATCACCGTTGTATGCTCCAGGATAAGACCAACTGCTCCAAGATCCATGTGGGTCATATTCCAAATAACCTTCATCGCCATCATCGATAATGTATTCCCACTCAAGCGCCTGAACAGGTAGACAAATCAAAGTGCAAAATAAGCCAACAGGGAAAATGATATGTAGTGGAGCTTTAGTCATTTTGTCGGTTTATTTTTATGTGCCCAAATAGTGTGTCCGCCAGGCTTATCTTCTAGCTCTATATTCAAGGCGGTGAGTTGCTTGCGTATTTCATCCGCTCGAGACCAATTTTTGCTTTCCTTTGCTTGGCTGCGCTCGGCAATCAATGCCTCAATATCAACAGCCGATAAGCCGCCTGTGATAATGGCCTTGTTATCTTCAATCGCCGTGCCTAAAAATCGCGCTGGATCTTGATACAAAATACCCAATACTTTACTCAAGCTAGAAAAAGACGCTGCATCAGCTTGACTGACTTCATTTGAATCCAGCTGCTTATTGAGCGCACGCCCCAAATCAAATAAAACGGCGAGGGCTTCGGGTGTATTAAAATCATCGCACATCGCAGCATCGAAACGCCGCTTCCATGAATTGCCTTCTTGAATTGGGCTACCTGAAGACGATAGAGTCTGCAAGCGATCTGCGACTTTATACAAGCGAGCCAAGCCAGCTTGCGCATTGTCGAGTGCTACCCCTGAATAATTCAGCGGGCTTCGATAATGACTCGCCAAAATCATAAAGCGGATCACTTCGCCCATTCTTTCGGGTTGAGTATCCTGCGCGAGTATCTCTCGAATGGTAAAAAAGTTACCTAGTGATTTAGACATCTTTTCTCTATCGATCTGCACATAACCGTTATGCATCCAATAGTTCACAAATGTGCAGCCGGTGGCGGCTTCTGATTGCGCTATTTCGTTTTCATGATGGGGGAATTGTAAATCCATCCCACCCGCGTGAATATCAAAATGCTCGGCAAGGCATTGCGTGGACATCGCAGAACACTCAATATGCCAACCGGGGCGGCCTTCGCCCCAAGGAGACTTCCAAAATGGCTCGTTCGGCTTGGCCTTTTTCCATAAAACAAAATCCAGTGGATCTTCTTTATCGGTATTTTCTTCAACGCGCGCGCCGACCCGAAGATCATCAATATCTTTACCGGAAAGCGAGCCGTAAGCTTCGAATTTACGAACGCGATAGTACACATCGCCCTGCTCGCCTTGATAGGCGTAGCCCTTTTTCTCCAAGGATTGGATCATGTTGATAATGTCAGCAATATGACCGGTTGCGCGAGGCTCTTGATCTGGCGCACCCACATTGAGTAATGCTGAATCATCGTGCATGGCAGTGATAAACCGCTCGGTCAGTTCAGTAAAATCTTCCTTGTTCTCATTGGCACGATCAATGATCTTATCGTCAATATCAGTGATATTACGCACGTAATCAACCTCATAGCCCATTGAACGCATATAACGCACGATCATATCGAACACGACCAGCACCCGCGCATGGCCTAAATGGCATAAGTCGTAAACTGTCATTCCACACACATAGAGCCCAATTTTGCCCGGTTCGATTGGCTCAAACAATTGTTTTTGACGCGTCAGGCTATTGTAGATATGCAGCATACGATTAGATTCAGTTAAACTAAGCAGTGGGAGCCATCGCTCCGCACGCGGAGTATATCAATCGAAACCCATGAAAACCAAATGACCATCGCCTTTATCTCAGATTTACACTTAAGCGCACAGCGGCCATCCTCGATGTCGCTATTTGCGGACTTCATGGAAAAGTCTGGCCGCTTGCTGGAGTCGGTTTATATCTTGGGCGATTTGTTTGATTATTGGATTGGTGACGACGCCAGTCACGCTTTGGGCTATGAGCAAGTCGAACACGCACTAAAGCAGGCCACCGACGGCGGCACCCAAGTTTACTTTATTGCGGGCAATCGTGATTTTTTGGTTGGCGAAGCCTTCTTTGCAAGAACGGGTGTTCAAGCACTAGCAGATCAAACGATCCTCGACTTGGATGGCCAACGTGTAATGATCGCGCACGGTGATCAATTTTGTATCGACGATACCGAATACCTCAAAGCCCGAGAACATTTTATGCGTCCAAAATGGCAGGCAGACTTTTTATCTCAACCCCTTGAGCAGCGTAAGGCTCAGGCAATCGAACTGCGCTTGCTGAGCGAAGAAAGTAAACAAGAAAAAGCCGCTGAAATTATGGACGTCAATCCAGACGAGATAAATCGAATTTTAGAAGAAAATCAGCTGGATATTCTGATTCACGGGCACACCCATCGGCCCTATGTTCACTCGATCGAACACAATGGAAAATCCTATCGTCGCTATGTATTAGGCGAATGGACGACCGAGCGAAGCGTTATCTACTCCAATGAAGGAAAGCTTTATTTGAAGAAGTAAGCTGACTCGTAGGACAGTCAGATCGAGTTCGATGCCATAATCGAACTTAGTTTCAGGGCATTAGGCGCGTTTTTCTTGGACGCTGCTAATTTCTGACAAATCTAGATCATTGTCCTTTTTGTCTATTTTTGCTTGATCCGAACGCTGTGCTTCGATGAGTTTCAGATAACTTTTTGTGACATCACCCGTAAGATATTCGCCGGTAAAGCATGAGGCGTCGAAATTTTTAATACGGGTTTGCCCGTGCTGCACAGCGTCGACCAAATCTTCAATATCTTGGTACAAAATCCAATCCGCCCCAATTGTTTCGCCGATCTCCTGAATACTCTTGCCGTGAGCAACAAACTCTTTTGAGGTCGGCATATCGATTCCATATACATTGGGATATCTAACAGGTGGCGCGGCAGAGGCAAAATAAACGCGTCTCGCACCGGCTTCGCGCGCCAATTGGATTATTTTTCTAGAGGTGGTGCCGCGAACAATCGAATCATCGACCAAAAGGACATTCTTGCCTTCAAATTCGCTGGGCATTGCATTTAATTTCTGGCGCACGGATTTTTGCCGTTCGCCCTGCCCTGGCATGATAAATGTTCGGCCGATATACCGATTTTTAATAAATCCTTCGCGGTACTCTACGCCGAGCTTCTTGGCTAACTGTTGCGCGGCAGGGCGTGAGGTGTCTGGCACTGGTATAACCACGTCGATATCATGATCCGGCCAAACCCTGAGC
>CBDBQB010000038.1:0-47855 GCA_965209105.1 Candidatus Poriferihabitaceae bacterium
GCAAGGAACACCCATATTGTTGATGTCTAGGAGCAGTTTTCGTGCAGTTTTCAAACCCTTGTTGATTTGGAAACTACCGTTAAGGTCAGGATCGTTAATGAGACCCTTCCAGCCAATCGTTGTGCGCGGCTTTTCAAAGTAGACACGCATAATAATATGCAGCTGATCGCTAGAATGATCGCTGAGTGTTTTAAGTTTTGCTGCATATTCTTTGGCCGCTTCAACGTCGTGAATTGAACAAGGGCCGCAGATCACAATCAATCGGTCATCATCACCATGTAGAATATTATGTGCAGACTGGCGTGCCTCTAATACCGTATTTTCTGCGGTTTTAGTGATTGGGAACTCGCGTATCAGCGTTGCGGGTGCTTTCGCTGCTTCGGTATCTATGATCCGTAAGTTATCGGTAAGGGTTCGGTTGGGCACGAATAGCATAGAGAAGGTTTGAAGTGGTGCCTATTGTAAGGTTTCACTTATAAATATGAAACTAAAGATACAATTATTGGGAGTGTTTTAGTAAGCTAAGGCACATAGAGTGGCGCGACTTTTGAGTTTAGTTCTAAAGCCGTCAGCCTTAACAGTTTTTGAAGAATCTTTTGAGTTATAAATAGATGGTTGACTAGATAAACCATACATACATAGCTTTTATTTAAGTCGCTTATAAGCGTGAACTTGAGAGTAAGCAGATCGGCGCTCCCACTTAAAGGCAAAAATTATGAACGAAAACGAGATAAGCAGAATGTCAAGCACCAGCTCTTCAGGTAGAAAGGCCAATATCGGCAAGACCTTAATTTTCGAAGGTAATATTAAGGGTGATGAGGATCTTGTCATTAAGGGGACGATCGAAGGCACGATTACGCTCAATGACGCCTCATTGATCGTCGCTAAGAAAGGCTTGGTTCGTGGTGATATCATCGCAAAGGCGATTTTGGTTGAAGGCGAAGTTCGCGGCGAATTGCGTGGCGCGGAGATTGTTGAAATCGGCCCCACTGGTATCGTACACGGTGATGTCAGGGCACCTAGAGTTATGTTGCAAGATGGCTGTCAGTTCAAGGGGCAAGTAGACATGGACCACAAAGAAAGTGCGAGCAGTGACCGCAGCCGGCCCACGAAGGCGGCACCTCCATCTGTGCCGAAAAGTAAACTAGAGCTCAAAGCACCCCCTAAAGTTCCGAGTTTGTCGCTCAAACACTAGAAATGACTAATATTGTTGAGGGGCGATCAGCGCCCGATTTTTCCTTGCCCGATCAAAATGGTCAACAGGTCTCGCTGTCTGATTTTCTAGGCAAGCAGGTCTTTATCTATTTTTATCCAAAGGACAATACGCCGGGTTGCACTAAGCAGGCGATAGGCTTTACTGAATTACATCAAGCATTCGAAGCCTTGAATACGCAGATATTGGGTGTGTCGCCCGACGGCGAAAGTTCACACCAAAAGTTTATCGCCCTTTACGATATACCTTATCCCTTGTTGTGTGATGAAGACAAAAAAGTCATGATAGAGTACGGCGCTTGGGGCAAAAAAATGATGTATGGTAAAGCGGTCACGGGGACCATTCGCTCGACGGTCTGGATCGATGAAAAAGGTATTGTTGTCAAGCATTGGAAGAAAGTTCCCAAGGCGGCGGATCATCCAATGAAAGCGCTGGAACAACTCGAGTTATTTATCACCAGTCGGGTATAACGCCTTCATACCCTGCTCTTGCGTCACGAAGCAAGAAATTAGTTAAGCCACACCTCCGCGCTAGTGAGACTATTGAATGAGCCGCTCCAAAACATTATTATCTCTCATTAATGGCCTTGCGACATCGGCATGAATAATTTTTCGTTTAACCAAATCAAATAAGCTATCGTCCATGGTCTGCATTCCGTGTGCTTGGCCAGTTTGAATGGAAGAAAATATTTGTGGGATCTTATTTTCGCGAATGAGGTTTCGAATTGCGTTGGTTCCGACTAAAATTTCCCAAGCAGCGGTTCGACCCCCGCCAATTTTCGGTAGGAGTGTTTGCGCAACGATGGCTTGAATGGATTCCGACAACATCGCACGAACCATTGCTTTGTCACCCGCGGCAAAGGTATCGATGATTCGATCGATGGCCTTGCTCGCGGAATTAGTGTGCAAGGTGGATAACACTAGGTGACCCGTTTCTGCCGCGGTTAAGGCAAGCGAAATCGTTTCGGGATCACGCATTTCACCGACCAAAATAATATCTGGATCTTCGCGCAGTGACGCTCGCAATGCGGCGGCAAAAGACTTGGTATGTTGATCAAGTTCGCGCTGATTGATGATGCTATTTTTAGGCGTATGTATAAATTCAATCGGATCTTCAATCGTTAAAATATGTGCGCGTCGTCGCTGATTAATGAGATCAAGCATCGCCGCGAGAGTAGTAGATTTCCCCGAACCGGTAGGCCCAGTGATGAGAATCAAGCCCCGAGGCTTTTCGATTAACGATTGGAAAATTGAGGGTGCTTGGATATCGTCTAGGGTGGAAACTTTTGCCGGTATAGTTCTAAACGCGGCGCTTGGCCCCCGAAGTTGCTGAAAGGCATTGACCCTGAATCGCGCCAAACCGTCGATTCCATACGAAAAATCCATATCGTGATTTTCGTCAAATACCTTTCTTTGACGTTCATTCATAATGCCGTAAACCATCTTTAGAATTTGACTGCTACTCAATGCCGCTGAGTTCAGCCGCCTGATTTCTCCATCGACACGAATCATCGGGGGTAGGCCCGATGATAAGTGTAAATCTGATGCATTGTTCTCTACTGAGAAGGTGAGTAAATCGACGAGTTCCATAGTAAGATAAACAAGAAGTTAGGTTTTATATAGGGGTCTGGCGATTGTTTACTATACAAGAGACGTATGCATAACCCAAGCACAAGATAAATCCTGCGCGATAAAATAAAGTCAGGCCTTGGGTTTTGAAATTAAGCACATTGTAAATCGTCTTACCGATCAAAATTAAGGTATCAATTTAAAGCGAAGTGAGCGTTAAATTAACAGAATTGGAAACAGTCCGTCAGGCCATCGCGCGATATGAACTTAGCCATGCTCGGGAACCTCGCAGCGTTAAGTTGATTGCGGTGAGTAAAACGCGCACGGCGGCAGATATTTCACGCTTGTACGAAGCGGGGCAAACCGCTTTTGGAGAAAATTATTTGCAGGAAGCTTTAGTTAAAATTGAGTATCTACAAGCGCGTAATATTGAGTGGCATTTTATCGGTGCGATACAAAGTAAGAAGGCAGCATTGATCGCTCAGCACTTTGATTGGGTGCACAGTCTTGATCGCCTTAAGGTTGCGCAGAAGTTGAATCAATTTCGAGATCAGAAAACGCCCCTTCAGGTGCTTATTCAGGTTAATCTAGAGGAAGAAACATCCAAAGGCGGTGTGCCGCTGGATCAACTCGAAAAGTTAGCCGGAGAAGTTGAAACCCTAGGAAACCTTAATTTGCGTGGTTTAATGTTTATGCCTAAAATGCATCAAACGTTTGCCGATCAACAGGCCGTTTTTGGCCGGGCACAATCAAGCTACATCAGTTTGCAGCGACGCTTTCCCAATATGGATCAACTCTCCATGGGAATGTCGGGTGATATGCAGGCTGCAATCTCCAAAGGCGCGACGATGGTACGCATCGGTACGGCTTTGTTTGGCGCGAGACAATAATCTAAATCAACGATGACAGAGACAAAAATAGGCTTTATCGGTGCTGGAAATATGGCTCAGGCTATTATTGGAGGCCTATTAAAAACGGGTACCTCGGCTGCCAGTGTGTATATTTCAGAACCCAATGCTGACTTAACCGGCCAGCTAAGCAGTCAATGGGGGCTTAATGTCCTCGGCGAAAATAGTGATTTAGTGGCGCGCTGTGACGTAATCGTTTTGGCGATTAAACCACAGATTATGAAAGCTGTTTTACAAGACTTGCGCGACACCCCAATGGGCGATGGGGCATTTATTATCAGCGTCGCGGCGGGCTTGCCGATTTCTCTCATGCAGCAATGGTTGGGGCGACCTTGTCCGATAATCCGAGTAATGCCCAATACGCCAGCACTGGTCGGCGCAGGGGTTTCGGGCTTGTTTCCCAGCGCAGAAGTCAGCGAGATGCAGAAGCAGATTGGTGAATCGATATTACGCGCGGTGGGGTCTGTGGTGTGGGTCGACAGCGAAGCTTTAATCGATTCGGTAACCGCGGTGTCGGGAAGTGGCCCGGCCTATTTCTTTTATTTCATTGAAGCGCTGGAAAGTGCAGCATTGGAAAATGGGCTGACGGCTGAACAGGCAAAATTGCTCAGCTTAGAAACCGCATTTGGTGCGGCTAAACTTGCACTTGAGAGCGATGTAAATGTTAAAAGTTTAAGGCAGCGCGTGACCTCTCCCGGCGGCACCACTGAGGCTGCGCTGGAAGTTTTTCAGTCTGGCGCAATGGCCGAATTAGTGAATGAGGCGGTAAGCGCCGCTGTGATCCGCGCAAGAGAGCTGGCTGAGCAAGCCGCAAAATAAAATAAGGTAAGCCTATGAATCCCGTTCAAGATAGTTTTAGTTTTTTAGTCGAGTCAATTTTCCAGCTGGCAATGTTGCTGGTGTTGTTGCGATTCTTATTTGGTCTTACGCGCGTGAATTTCCGTAACCCGGTGGTCGCGCCGATTGTTAAGTTGACCGAACCCGTCTTAGGCTGGTTTCGTCGATTTATTCCGGGCTTGTTCGGCATTGATCTGTCCGCTGTCGCCTTTTTTATCGTGCTGGCGGTGGCTAAGTTAATTCTTTTGAGTGTGCTCGGCAGCACTGAGTTCTCGCTAACAGGCAGCTTACTGTGGTCGCTGGCTAAGTTCGTGGATATGACGATATGGGTTTTTATCATTGCAATTTTTATGCAAGCGATTATGAGTTGGTTCATACAGCATCCCGGGCATCCGATAATGGCATTGTTGGGTGATTTAACTCGGCCAGTGCTCGACCCAATTCGCAGGCTATTGCCGCAAATGGGCGGCATTGATTTCTCGCCCATCGTGGCGTTTCTCGCCTTGAATTTTCTGCAAAGATTGCTGGTTTCGCCTCTGTACTATTCGGCGGCGCAATTAATGTAGCGTCTGCGGCGATAATGTCTGTGCACACCCAGCCCGATAGCTTTCTCACGACCCTTAAGCTTTATCTTGATAAACGTGTATGGGTGATTTTTATGTTGGGCTTTGCCAGTGGTTTCCCATGGGTATTGATCGGCTCTGCGATGTCAGCGTGGCTCAAGGAGGCGGGTTTAACGCGCTCGGCAATCGGATTTTTTGGCTCCATATTTGCGGTTTACGCGATAAATTTTTTATGGGCCCCCTTACTTGATCGGCTAAGGCCTCCATTATTGGGGCGTCTAGGACAACGCAAATCTTGGTTGCTCCTGATGCTTGCGATTATGTTTATTGCGGTCGTTTTATTGTCGCAGACCAGTCCTGAACTCACGCTGTGGTGGACGAGCATACTTGCGTTGTCGATTGCTATTGCTTCCGCCACACAAGACGTTTCCATCGACGCTTATCGAATTGAATCGATTCGCCCCGACGAAGCACGCCTCATTCCGATTGCTTCGGCGATGGCGACCAGTGGCTGGTGGACAGGCTATAGTCTGCCCGGCGCATTAGCGCTTTACTATTCTGATGTCGCGGGGGTTGGCTGGTCGGATGTCTATCTTGCTTTGTCGCTGATCCTGCTCGGTTTAATGGTGTTTGTCTATTTTATTCGGGAGCCTGAATCGAATCGCCGCCAAACTCAAGACGCACTTGAGGCGGCATATTTAGAAAAAATAGCTAGGCTGGGTATCGTTAGCAAATCGCAACGTATCACGGCGTGGTTGGCAACAACAATTTTAGAGCCCCTATCAGAGTTTTTCAGGCGCAACGGATTCAAGCTCGCGGTGTCGATTTTGGTTTTCATCTTCTTGTTTAAAATCGGCGAAGCATTTTTGGGCAGAATGTCGATTGTATTTTACAAAGAGGTGGGTTTTAGCAATAGCGAGATCGCAACTTACTCCAAGCTTATCGGCTGGTGGGTGACGATTGTCTTTGCGGTTTTGGGTGGCTTTATAAATTCACGATTCGGGATATTCCGAGGCCTGATGATCGGCGGAATCGCGATGGCCGCTAGCAATCTGATGTTCTCATGGATTGCGCAAGTCGGGCCAGATACCGATTTATTTGCGGCTGCGGTCGTCGTGGACGGCTTTACAGGCGCCTTTGCCACCGTCACGTTCGTTTCATTTTTAACCAGCTTAACCAGCCGAACTTATACCGCGACTCAATACGCTTTGATGGCCTCCATCGGTAACTTGGGTCGCACGGTGTTATCCTCAGGGAGTGGCTGGATGGTTGATACCCTTGGCGGGGATTGGTCCTTGTTTTTTATCATCACAGCTGTAATGGTACTACCGAGTATTGTTATTTTAATTTGGATTGGCCGCAAGCATCGGCATTTATTTGATGTGCAGCCGCTACCAAAATCGACACCCCCATGAGTGAGGCATTTTAAACATGCAGTCTGAATATAAAGCTGAATTTTTAGATCTGATCATCAAAAATGATATCCTGAAGTTCGGAGAATTCACTTTGAAGTCGGGTCGCATTAGCCCCTACTTTTTTAACGCGGGGCGCTTTGATAACGGTTTTTTATTGTCCGCCTTAGCGGGATTTTATGCCGAGTGTATCCACCGAAATATAGACTCAAACTTTGTTTTATATGGGCCGGCATATAAGGGGATTCCTCTGGCAGCAGCAACTGCGATTAAGCTTGCAGAGAAGTTTGGCAAAGCAACACCTTATGCATTTAATCGCAAAGAAGTAAAGGACCACGGTGAAGGCGGATCGATAGTCGGCGCGGAATTAAGCGGGGATGTCGTTATCATTGACGATGTGATCACCGCAGGGACATCCATCAAGGAATCGGTCGAGATCATTACAGAATTGGGCGCAGTGCCAAAAGCCGTTGTGATTGCAGTGGATCGTCAAGAACGCGCGGGAGAAGGTGGGATGTCAGCGGTACAGGCGGTAGAAGATCAATACGGATTACCGGTTTACTCAATCATCGATCTAGGCGATATCATTGCCTATGGAGCAGCTTCAGATAGCCTCCCCAACGCTAAAGCGGTGCTGGCTTATCGCGAGCGATACGGGCTTATCTAAAGCGGGTTAAGTCCGCAAGGTCAGCAATAAAAATCTTAGTTTGATACGCGACTGTATCAGCGCAGCTAATTATTTATATCGCCATAGCTGGTTTAGTTCAATACGCCGCCGCATGGGTAAATCGCCTGAAGATAAAGAACGCCAAGACATAACAGATGATCGCAACGCTGAGCGTGACGGTAAAGCCGAAAAAGATCGACAATAAAACGCTCAAAAAGCCCCCAATTACCGTGAAGACACCGTTAACGCCCCAAGCCCAAGCAATGGCTTGCTTGGCGTAAGGGGTTTCAGATACGCGTAAAACACCCAAGGGAAAGGCCATGCCAAGGAAAAAGGCAATGGGTAGTACGAGTGCCAGGGCAACGGCGATTCTGACGCCTTGACCCGCTTGCAGGTAATGATCGATCACCATGGGGTGAATGAGTAAAACAGTGACTGATGTGATGATAATACCCACAAACGGCAGCCACCATCTGCGCCATGGGGTGATGCCCATTTTTTCGGAGGCCAAACTGCCGATACCCGCGCCAATTAAATAGCCGAAAATCACAGTGGTCAACGCGTATAGCGGATAGCCGATGAGGCGCATCAACAGTTGGATAGAGACAAGCTCAAACAAGATAAAACCAAGACCCAATAGCGCGAAGTAAGCCAATGTCGGGGCTTTATTCGGCCAATAGGCGCGTCCAGCCTTAGAAAACAGCAGCGGAATCAAAATAACCAAAATAGCGAAAAACGATGCGCCAGCGCCCACCACATAAAGATGAATAACATCCATTGGCAGACCGGCTTTGATTTGCGAGTTTAAAAGCCTTGCGGTTGCAGTATCCAATAGTTTGTCGGGCATCGCCTCGATATGATGTCGAGATTTTCGAAGCAAATTGAAATAAGGGTGGTCATCAGTGGTGGGTCGAATCTGATAAGGCGAGTCCTTCAAATCTTGCTTGGTCAGCTGGGCGGTCATTAAACGCGTTTGTAGATCTGAGTCATCCGTCCGCCTAGGGTCTACCACTAATTGCGCAGGCTTCAGCAGTTTGCCTGCCTCATCTAACTCCGCGGGCGTCCATGGGGTCATTTTGATCATGAGCGTCGGCAAGTTATCCTGTGTGCTCGGCACGATATACACGGCAACGTGTTGCTTAAACGCACCCAAGGATTCGTTTAATCCCATTTCATCCCAAGCGGTCGCAGCGGTCGCCAACATTCTGGGGTAGACATGGTGATTGATGTGCAAAACGCCGTCGCTCTTTAGATGGCTAAAGTATTCGATATAGGCTTCTTTGGTTTGCAGGTAGGTCGGATTCACCGCCGTACTGCCCGATGCGATGCTCGAACTCGTATGGTTGCTCATGATTTGAATGATGTCGTACTGCTTGTCGGTCGCGCGCAGAAAGCTTCGGCCTTCGCCCTTATTGACATTAACATTGGGTAGATTAAAAACATTTCCGGTGTAGTCGGCATATTCGTTTTTACCTAAATCGACCACTTTGCCGACTAACTCAATTCCCTCGACGCTTTTCGCGCCATAGGCCAAGGCAGCTTTCATTTCTTGGCCGCCCGCGCTACCAATAATCAAGACTTCCTGATCGGTGTCGCGCTTTAAGTAATGCGAGGGCAATACAAAATTGCCCCAAAAATGGCGTGAGATTTTGCCGTTCTCAACATCCGTACGAACGCGTTCGAAATCACCGTCAAATCGGTAGAAGTAGCTGGTCTGGGTGCCCGCATCATAGGCGATCCACTTAATGCCAACCTTTTGCTCTTCGTAATTTTGATAATCAATGACATCAATACGCGCAATAGGATCCCAATAAGTGAGTTCTGTTTTATCGTGGTAATTAAGAATCCCGCGCTTATTTGCCTGCAAATCAAGCGACAGGTAACCCTCGTGAAGGATGGGGTAGCCGATCACCACAATGCCGATTAAACCCAGCAATATAGCGCTGGTTCTGGAGGCGATAAAAAAGGCGCCGGCGACCAAGGCCAAGCCTGCGGCAATGAGTATCAAGCCTTCGGGCGCGACTTTTGAGATCAAGGGGATGATAATGACGCAACCTATGGAGGCGCCCACGAGGTCATAAAAATATAGCCGTTGTATGTCTTTGGCAAAGCTTGAAAACAGGGTGGTTAAAATCAGCCCGCTTAAGAAAAACGGAATAGTGATATACATCATCGAAATAGAAACATTTCGAATACCGATATAGGGTGCGCCTTTGAGCAGCTCAAAATTAAATTGAAAGGTGTTGAGCACCCAGAAGGTGCCGACTATCGTAATCGCAAACAAGATGGACAATACGCCCAATATACTGCCCCGACCGACCTCAGCGCGAATGGGATAAAGCGTGCTGAAAATCCCAGCGACGCCCAAGGCAAACATGGCAATAGAGATCACCATATAGCTTAAGTTAGACGACCACAGGGTGTCGTAAATTTTAATGAGGTTAAGCTCAAAGAGGAGCGTCGTCATTGCGACGAAAAATAGGCCAAGGCTAATGCTGCGGTTGCTCATAAACAGAAGGGGGAAATAAAGTTAGGGTGTTTTTATAGTTGCTGAGAATAGATGAAAGACAGGCCATTCACAGATTGCTGTTCGACTTTGCTTTGTCGCTTTAACCATCTTGCGCTCAAGCTGGAGCGGCGCGACAGGGGTCGTTGATAACGAATTTCATAAGTCGTCTGTAATGCGCCGAGGTCATCTAACGATAAGGTTTCATCGCTGAACAAAGCTTCGTTACTCGCATTGACGGCAGTGGGGACAGACAGATCGATCGCACCCCCCGTAAAACTAATCGGTTGGCGTATCCCAAACTGGATTGAATCCTTTGCGCTAAAGATGGATTGCCCGCTCAATTTAATCTCGCTGGCGGCAGAACTTAGGCGGCTGAAATTAGTTAATAAAGAACCCCGGGCTGCTTTCACCTCGGTGCGCCCGATCGCGTAGGCGCCGCTGAGCGACCAATTTGGGTTTAAATTTAGCTTGCCACCCACCATAGTGGAAAGCGTGCTGGCCGACTCAACACTCAATACGCCCCCCGAGGCTCCGCCAAACAAGGCGCCGTCTTCGTGCGTAAAACTTATTTGAATGCCCAGTTCTCCTCGTGCGTCATAGACGCTGTTTTGATACACAACACTTTGCGCTGCGCCTTCGTGCTTGGCTTGTTGCGGACTGAGCGCGAAACCGAGCTTGTGCTGACGGTGTTTGGAATCGGAAAGATCGCTACGCAGGCTTGAAACCCAGCCTGCACCGCGGCCACTCAATGCGAGATAAGGTGAATAAAGTGTTGCAGTGGGTATCGAGCCAAATGACGTGCTTTGTCCAAAACCCAGAGGCTCATTAAGCGAGCGATTTAATACACTGGTGAAACCCATATTTCCATACTGATGGGTTTGACTGAGCGATACGATATTAGCTGCATTCTGTGATTGCTCAGTTCGGTTTTCTAGACGCAGGCGATTTGAAGTCTCTGTGACGCTTGCGCTTTGCTGTTGAAAGCCCAATATTGAGGTTTGCGTGTTGCTAGCCACACGCTGCGACGAACGAGAAAAGCCGAGCAATGAAGATGTTGAGGCTTGCCCTGCAATGGGGACCCGTGCGGTGAGGTCTAATTGATAAGGGCGGTCATATTGATCCATGATGAGCGTTTTTTGCAATTGTTCAGACCGCCCAAATAGGGCATAGGCCACCGCGCCAGCGACGGCGATGGCGCCAAATGCTCCTGCGCCGCTACCACTTGAATTATTTCCACCGATATTGGTCACGCCTAGTGGCAATAAGGCGGCTTCTATATTGAGCAAGCCATGACCATAAATATTATCAACGCCGGCTGCACCTAGATCAGTGGCGGTGCTGAGTAGAATATCCACGACTTGTTGTGAACTTAAGGTGGGCGCCGCTTCGATCAGTACAGCGGCCGCGGCGGCCGTATTGGATTTGGCGACTTCCGTGCTATTGAGCGACGTATAAGGGGAAGTGCTCGGTGCGACCAAATAGTAGGCTTGCATATCTCCCGCCCGATTGCTGCTATCGGTAATCAAATTATTTTGATCAACGCCGCCGACAATGATTGCGCCGCCCGACATCAGCGGTACACTGCGTGCGAGGTGGGTTGGATTGATTTGTCCGCCATCCCCTGCTTGAATGACGATTACCTTGCCTGTCGCTACTGCTTGCTGCAATAAATTGAGAGAGGTCGGCTGCAAGTTGTGGTGGTCGATTACTCGAATATCTGCTTGCGCAAGTATATCGCTCAGTGCCGCATCGCCGCGTGCCAGAGACCAGCCAGAACTGGGCTCGGTCAGTTTGAGCGGTAGGATAAGGCTGGTCGACGCACCCAACAATATTTTTGCGGTCGATGTGCCGGTTTGTAGGTCACTGATATCATCGGCTTCGTTGTCGTCGTTGACATAGTCATAACCGAGCAATAATCGTGGCTCGGTGGCCGCGAGAGACGGTGAGACGCCTGAATCAATATAGGCGATGGTGATTGCCGAAACCGTCGGACTGACCATCGAGATTAAGCCGGCAGATCCCATTGCGCAGATCAAACGCTTGCTTGAGCGATACCAAGGCAGTAACTTAAAAATGGATTGAATCAAAGTGGTTCGAGCGCTTAGCAGATTGATGTACGGATAGGGGGGGAAATTAAGCGCCCGATTTTACACTGTTCGCTCTGCGGATTGCGTATTTGCGAGCGCAAGAGTGCCGATATTTTCTATGTAAGCTTAAATATATTGATCTCTTTAGCTCGGAATCAAGCAACATCAGTATTTGAGTTTGGTTATAATCTCGCGCAATTGTAGCGCTGCTGCAATTCTAGCCCTAAAATTTCAAATTCGAGAAATAAAACTCATGACAAAAATTGCGGATATCTCTGGTAGAGAGATTCTGGATTCCAGGGGGAATCCAACCATCGTTGCCGATATTAAGCTAACTTCAGGCATCATCGGTACCGCGTCTGTTCCATCAGGCGCATCCACAGGCAGCTTAGAAGCTTTAGAATTACGGGACGCCGACCCAAAGCGATATCAAGGAAAGGGGGTGCTCAAAGCAGTGGGGCACGTCAACCAAGAACTTAAAGACTTATTGCTCGGTTTTGATGTGCGTGATCAGCGTGGCTTGGATGAGCAGATGCTGAAACTTGACGGCACAGCTTCAAAGAAAAATTTAGGCGCCAATGCGATTTTGTCCGTGTCATTGGCTGCCGCCAAAGCAGCGGCCTTGGATAGCAATCTCGAACTATATCAATATTTTTCAGGCTTGTTTAATAACAAGAAGTTAAATATGCCTGTGCCGCAAATGAATATTATCAATGGCGGTGAGCACGCGGATAACGCGATTGATTTTCAAGAGTTTATGATTTTGCCCGTTGGCGCAGAAAATTTTGCTGAAGCAATTCGCTACGGCACCGAGATATTCCATACCCTTAAAAGCGTGTTATTGGAAAAGGGCCTGAGCACAGGCATTGGCGACGAGGGTGGCTTTGCCCCTGAGGCGGACTCCAATGAAGCAGGCGTGCAGCTCATCATGGAAGCCATTGATCGCGCGGGTTATTCTGCGGGTAAGGATGTCTACATTGGCTTAGATGTGGCGAGCACAGAATTTTATCGTGATGGGCAGTATCATCTCGGCGCTGAGAATGCCACGTATGATTCCGAGCAGTTCGTTGACTATTTGAATCGTTGGGTAGATCAATATCCGATTCTTACGATTGAAGACGGCATGGCAGAAGACGATTGGACGGGCTGGTCGGCACTGACGCAAAAACTCGGCAAACAGATACAGCTGACGGGCGATGACTTGTTTGTGACCAATCCAGCGATTCTAAAAAAAGGCATTGAACTGGGTGTCGGAAACTCCATCTTAATTAAATTCAATCAAATCGGCACCTTGACGGAAACCTTTGACGCTATAAAAATGGCGCACGACGCGGGTTATTCCGCCACGATTTCACATCGCTCTGGCGAAACAGAAGATACCACGATTGCTGATCTAGCCGTGGCGACGGGGGCGGGTCAAATTAAAACGGGTTCGCTTTGTCGTTCTGAGCGGGTAGCGAAATATAATCGCCTCATGCATATCGAACAGATGTCTGGGCTGGCGTATGCGGGGATGGATGCATTTGCGCACTTAAGATAGAATACAGCTCATGTCGACGCAATCAATAAAGACTTTAAACTACGGCTTAGTCGCAACGCTCCTTGCGCTGCAATTTGCCTTGTGGACAGGCGATAAGAATGTGTTTGATTGGTATCACCTGAGCAATATTATTAAGCATACCGAAACTGAAATCGACACCTTAACCGTACGAAATGATACTTTCTTGGCTGAGATAATAGATTTGAAAAACGGCGGACAAGCCGTCGAGACGTTGGCGCGCAAGGAGTTGGGTTTTATCAAACAGGGTGAGACCTTTTATCAGGTGCTTGAATAGGCATTAATTGCCCAAATCGTCGAACAAATCCGAATTCGGTCTTGACTCTATCTGCCCGCTCGTTTGTAATCTGCCTCCTCCATAAACCGCCGAAAATACCGCAGAGTAGCGAGTTCGCACTGCGATCAAATGAAGTGGTGAGTGAAAATTAGATTTTAGATATACCGTAAGAATGATTTGTCACGCAGGTGGTCAGATTGCGGGTCGCGCAGCGATAGGGTGGAGAGGTGACTGGGAATTGGATTTTCAGGTTTGTTAGACGTACCGAAGGATGATTAGCCACAATATGTGGCTAGGTAGCGGGGTCGCGCAGCGATAGGGTGGAGAGGTGACTGGAAATTGGATTTTCAGGTGTTAGATATACCGAAAGGATGAATTGCCATGCATGTGGTCAGGTTGCGGGGTCGCGCAGCGACAGGGTGGAGAGGTTGCTGAAATTGGATTTTCAGTTGTTAGATGTACCGAAGGATGATTTGCCACACAATGTGGCCAGGTAGCTCAGTCGGTAGAGCAGGGGACTGAAAATCCCCGTGTCGACAGTTCGATTCTGTCCCTGGCCACCATTTTTCTAAAGCAAAAACAACTACTTGCATCATTTTCCCTAATATAGTCAATAAAGTTGGCGACGTGCCATCCTAATTTATCTTCATAGAGGCAGTCGATTAACTACACCTAAATTTCTACGTGGCCTTCTCTTTTTCGGCTTTCCATACCGATCAGCTATAATTACTGGATGCAATTTTCGATCAATCCTCAAAAAATAACGCGTGTGTTGTTGTTAATTACTTTGGTACTAACAATATTTCATTGCGGGGTATTGCTTGCCTATTTTATTATTGACGATCCTGAGAAATTTGATTTTGTCCGCTTAATCGACTTTGACTACGAGGGTAATATTCCTACTTTATTTTCTAGCCTCTTGATGCTGATCAGTGCGGCTTTATTCTTTCTACTGGCACGGATCACATACGCGAAAACACCTTGGCACAAAAAATACTGGCTGGGTTTGGCGTGGGTGTTCTTATTTTTAGGGATAGATGAAGGCACCAAAATTCACGAGCACATCGGCGATTGGGTTGAGCAATTTGTCAGCGCAAACGACTATCTGTATTTCCCGTGGGTGTTGCCGTATATTTTAGTATTGACCGTGCTGGTGGCGATCTATTTTAGGTTTTACTTGAGCCTGCCGCGGCCACTGCAAAAGCGTCTGCTGTTAGCCGCAATATTATTTTTAAGCGGCGCGGTGGGCTTGGATATGATCGGTGGAAGAGAGGCAGATATAAATGGCACTTCGACGATCTACTATAGCGTTTTGTATACGGTCGAAGAAATTCTGGAAATGATCGGTGTGATCGTTTTGATTCACAGCTTGATGGTGTACATCGGGGAACAAACCAATACACTAAAGGTGACGCTTAAGTAGGTGCAAAATTACATCGGGGAACACCGCTTCACGAAAAGAAATCACGAATCGAGCGTCATCTGTGCGGCAATGCAGCGAATCACGCCGTATTCATAGGCGCTGCTCAATGCCTCATAGACGGGTTTAATTTGTCCATCTTCAAGAAAATGAGCGGCATCAATCGCATCCTGAATCGTGGTGATTTCGTTTTCTTCGAGCTCAAGCACATCCTCTACACCCAGTAATCCTGCTTCTATACTGTCGGCGAAATGGCTATATATTGTGCTTTCGCCTAACTCGCGCTGCTCGGCGATTTCCTTGAGTGTTATGCCCTCAAGGTATAGCGAAAGCGTTTGGTTGATTGTATTGGAGAGCTTATTATTGAGTAACTCGGGCAGGGGATTGGCAACAATTAGATTTAAAAATTCATCCCCGTAACGCTCCAGTTTCTTCGCACCAATACCTGAAATTTGTGCAAGCGAATTTTCATCCAACGGGCGACGAGTGGCCATTGCAGCCAGCGTTCGATCATGAAATACCACGTAAGGCGGCACATTTTGCGCCTTGGCAAGGTCGAGTCTCAAGGCCCTGAGTGATTCGAACAAAGCTTGGTCGACATCTCGTAGTGCTAAAGCTTCTGATTTCTTACGCGCTTTGGTTTGGCGCGCCTTAGACACCGGTGCTTCGCGAAAGGCGATGGTTCGTTGGCCTTTTAAAACGGTACGACATTTTTCTGTTAGGCGTAATGTGCCGTAATGTTCGTGGTCGACCTGCAAGTACCCGCGTGCAATGAGCTGCCTGAAAATGCTTCTCCATTGTGTTTTATGCAGGTCATTTCCGATCCCAAAAGTTGAAACTTTGTGGTGCGCATTGTTGACGATGCGCTCATTCTCAGAACCACTCAAAACGTCAATTAAGTAGGCGACACCAAAGCGCTGCCCGGTACGAAACACGCACGACAAGGCTTTCTGCGCGGCTTCGGTACCGTCCCAAGTTTTCGGGGGAGTATCACAATTATCGCAGTTGCCACAGGCTTTGCTCATGGTCTCGTCGAAATAGCTCAAAATGGCTTGACGGCGACAGCCAGTCATTTCGCATAAGGCCAGCATCGCATCGAGCTTTTGCAGGGTGATGCGCTTATAGTGATCGCTGCCATCGCTTTCTTGGAGCATTTTACTCAAGGTAATGACATCGTTCAGTTGATACGCCATCCATGCGTTGGCGGGTTCCCCATCGCGTCCAGCACGACCTGTTTCTTGATAGTAAGCCTCGATGCTTTTCGGTAGATTTAAATGTGCGACAAAGCGAACATCGGGTTTGTCGATGCCCATGCCAAAGGCGATAGTGGCGACAATAATAAGACCTTCTTCTTTTAAGAAACGAGATTGGTTTTCGGCGCGAGTGGTATTGGCAAGGCCAGCGTGATAGGGCAGCGCATCGCGACCTTTGTCGGATAACCATTGCGCGATGCTATCGACTTTCTTGCGCGATAAGCAATAGACAATGCCGGCGTCTTGCGGGTGGTTCTTCTCCAAAAAAGCCCAAAGCTTTTCTTTGCTTTGGCCGCCTTCAGCGATAGTGTATTGAATATTGGGTCGATCAAAACTGTGCACAAACGGCTCGGCATTTTGTAATGAGAGCTGCTCAATAATTTCATGACGGGTGCGTAAATCTGCGGTGGCGGTTAAGGCAAGGCGCGGTACGCCCGGGAAGCGGCTCGCGAGTTGCTTGAGCTGCTGATACTCCGGCCTGAAATCATGGCCCCATTGCGAAACACAATGCGCCTCGTCAATCGCAAAAAGGGCGATTTTGCATTGGCTGAGTAAGGCCAGCGTATTGCCATTGAGCAGGCGTTCAGGCGCGACATATAATAAATCTAGTCCACCTTGCAGTAAATCTTGTTCTACCGCGCGGCGGGTCTCATAATCTTGGCTTGAATTAATATATGCGCCGCGCATTCCCAGGGCGCGAATAGTATCGACCTGATCTTGCATCAGGGCGATCAATGGCGAAATGATCACCCCCACGCCTTCGCGCATTAGAGAAGGGATTTGATAACATAAGGATTTACCAGCGCCGGTCGGCATGAGTACCATGGCGTCCTTGCCATTAACGACCGCGTCGATGATATCGGCTTGTTTTAGACGGAACTGATCGTAGCCAAAATACTTAGATAGTAAGTGTAGTGCCGACGGTTGGGTGTGTTTCGGTTCGGGGGAATCGAGCATTTTCTAGGCGATCAATTCGAGCATTTCCTCAGTCGCTTGCTTTAATCCCACAAATAGCGCGCGGGCAACAATCGCGTGACCGATGTTCAGTTCTCGAATTGCACCGATCTCAGCAATTGGCCGTGTGTTGGTGTAGTGCAAGCCATGCCCAGCATTAACATGTAAGCCTAGGGAATGCGCATAATTTGCGGCGCTAACAATACGTTCGAATTCTCGTTGCTCATCCGCCGTGGTTTGTTGCTCTGCGTAGGCGCCCGTATGTAGCTCAATGACGGGAGCGCCGATTTCTTTCGCTTTGTCGATATGCGCTAACTCAGGTTCAATAAATAGTGAGACGCGAACACCCGCTTCATTAAGTTGGGTCGTCGCATCTTTAATTCGTGCGAATTGACCGATAACATCTAAGCCGCCCTCGGTGGTGAGTTCTTCACGTTTTTCCGGCACGATACAGCAATCCTCGGGCTTCACTTCACAGGCGATATCGACCATTTCTTGTGTGGCAGCCAATTCAAGATTTAGCCGCCGCGAGGTGTAGGATTTTATTGCAGGCACATCCACGTCTTGAATATGCCGCCGATCCTCGCGCAGATGTATGGTAATCGCTTCAGCCTGCGTTTTTTCTATCTCTTTAACCGCTTCAAGTAAATCTGGGTAGCGCGTGCCGCGTGCTTGGCGAATGGTCGCAACGTGATCGATGTTGACGCCCAGTATGGTCTGATAACTCATTGCTCAGGTAGTTAATTTTGCGATGCGCTGATCATAGTCGGCTTGCTTGGGCGTTACTACTCCCAATATTAAATCTTTGGGGAATACACATGATATGATGACCATTTAGACCACGAGAATTACAGCCATGTCATTTATTAAACGTCACTTGTTTAAGCTCTCACTTCTTGCCGCATTGTTAGCGGGTGTTGCATGGTTTTTGTTTTCGCCTTTGTTGTTTGACGAGGCAGTTGACGAGGCTTTTATTGACGTATCAACGCACCAAGTATTCATGGCAATGCCTAAGGAAAAACAACAGAAAATGATGGATGAAGTCATGGAGAAAATGGCGGAGATGCCGGCTACCGAAATAGATGATCCAATGATGCCCGCCGCGCCGCAACAGATTAAAACAGCGATGTTTAGAAATGCCGATTCAGCGCATAATGGCTCGGGCTTGGCAAAATTGTATCGCTTGACTGACGGCAGCCATGTGTTGCGTTTAGAAGATTTTCGCGTGACCAATGGCCCTGATTTAGTGGTCTATTTGGCAAAACATTCAGATCCGTCGAAGGCCTCTGATGTCAGCGATGCGGGGTTTGCAAAATTAGGCAAACTTAAAGGTAATGTCGGTAATCAGAACTACCCGATTCCAGAAGATATTAATCCAATGGAATACGCTAGCGTGGTCATATGGTGTGAGCTGTTTGGCGTGTTATTTTCGCCCGCGCCTTTTGTCGATCAATAAGACATCACCATGATTTGAGCGCTTTCATGTAATGTGCTCGGTCTAGGGTTGGTTGTTATTTGATTTGTTGCGCAAATTCAAGCAATTCCCGACGCTGCAATAAACTTTTCAACTCGGGTGCTTTGTAGTGCGCTGTCCATTTTGTTTAATAAGCGGGCAAGTTGTATTTGCTCATTTGTGCTGAGTGTCTGGTCGACCAGCGCAATCGAAAATTCTACGACAGGCATAAATATCTTGTCAAATAGTGCTTGCCCCTCTTGAGTGAGGCAGGCGACTACAACGCGATCAGATTCGGCGGAACGCGCTCGGCTTACTAAACCGTTTTTCTCCATCTTTTGACACACGCGCGTAACATTGGGCGGGGTTGTAATCATGTGTTGTGCCAGCGCTGACATTTGCATTCCGTCGGTATTTCCCAAAGCAGCCAATAAGTCAAATTCCGAAATTGACATACCGATTTTCGCCATCAGTGGTTTATGGCTATCATATAAACGCGCAGATGTTCGAAACAGCGCCCGCATTGCCATCGCCTGAGGACGCTCTTTAACTGGGATCATATTCATCTCAAAATATATTAGAAAATTTAGCTTGCGAGAATTATACGATAAAAATAATTACTATATGTAAAGTATATTAATGAAACAATATAAAAGAAATACTTTACAAATGAAGTGTATTGAATATAATAGGATCTCTTATCAATCTGATGATAGAGGAATTAAACATGGCAACATCAATTATTCGACACAAAGTAAACAACTATGAAACATGGAAGAAAGAGTTCGACAATTTTTCACAAGCTCGAAAGGGTGGTGGCGAAAAATCTTATCAAATCATGCATATTTCTGATGATCCAAACGACATTGTCGTGATCAACGAATGGGAAAGTCTAGACAAGGCACGCGATTTTGTGGGCAGTGCAGATTTAAAAGAGGCGATGCAACGCGCAGGGGTGATTGAAGCGCCGCAAATAAGTTTTTTGGAGAGCCATGACCAGGGTGTGATCTAATATATTAGAGACCTCTGCACTCGATTCATTGTGCAAAGGTCTCAAATGTCTAATCGGGAGGAAAACTGATGAAACTATATATGTATCCTGCGTCAACGACTTGTATGCCGATATTACTGTTTTGCGCAGAGCATAATATTGCACTCGATCAGCGTATTGTTGATCTTATGAACGGCGAACATATGGGCGCTGATTTCGTGAAGATAAACCCGATGCATCGTGTTCCAATGCTCGAGGATGGGGATATGAAACTGACCGAGAGTTCCGCTATTCTTAAATATCTCGCGGAGAAAGTTGGAACGGAGCACTACCCAAAAGACGATATTCGTAAACGTGCCCAGATTAATGAGCGAATGGATTGGTTTAATACGGGCTTTTATATGGATTACGGTTACAACTTGGTTTATCCGCAAGTGCTGCCGCATATCAAACGCGGTTCTGAAGCAGCCCAGCGCGCTACGTTAGCCTGGGGCCAAGAAAAGAGCAGACATTGGCTAGCGTTACTCAATGATCATTGGATTGGTCCAGAAAACAATTTTGTATGTGGCAGCGAGATTACGCTTGCTGATTATATGGGGTCTTCATTTGTTACGCTGGGCACGCTTATTGGACAGCAGTTTGATCCGTATCCAAATATTATTAGATGGATAGAGGCCATGAAGTCCTTGCCCAATTGGGATGGCATTTACCAGCCATTTGTTGGCTGGGCTGCCTCTGTTCAAGATCAAGATTACGTTACCGTTTAGAATCGCTATTGCGCGTGTGGCTTGATCTTTTTCAGCTACCGTCTACCCAAGGTTCGTAAAGTGGTTGAGATTTAGTCGTTTTTGGCTTGTTGTATTGCCCACATTTGGGCATACAGCGCATTTTTTTCTATCAGGGCAGAGTGTGTGCCTTGTTCGACGATTTGCCCCTTGTCGAGTACGATGATTCTATCAGCATGGATGATGGTAGACAGACGATGCGCAATGATCAGCGTGGTGTTTCCTTTCGAAATATCCTGTATCGCAGCTTGAATGGCTTTTTCAGAGCGGCTGTCGAGCGAAGAAGTGGCCTCATCGAATACCAATATGGGCGCGTTTTTGAGCACCATTCTTGCGATGGCTACGCGCTGTTTCTCGCCACCTGACAGTTTAAGCCCACGTTCTCCCACGAGAATATCGTAGCCCTCTGGATGAGAGTCGATCAGCTCATGTAATTGCGCGCGCTGTGCCGCATGAACGACATCTTCTTCGTTGGCGTCTGGCTTTCCGTAGCGGATGTTGTAGCCGATAGTCTCGTTGAATAAAACAGATTCTTGCGGCACAAAACTCATGGTGGCGCGCAGGCTTTCCAGCGTGCAATCCCTAATGTTTTGATCGTCCAGTAATATTTCACCTTCGTTTGGATCGTAGAAGCGAAATAGTAGACGGGATAAGGTAGATTTTCCGGAGCCAGATGGGCCAACAATCGCCAGCGTTTGTCCCGGATGAATCGTAAAATTGAGAGATTGGAGCAAGGGTAAATCTTGGGTGTAGCGAAAACTCACATCCCTGAATTCAATTTTCCCGTCCGTCAGTGTCAAGGGTGTTGCAGCGGTATTTTCAGTCACATCGGGCTGCTCGTCGAGTAAATCAAATAAGCGCTGCATATCAATCAAAGAATGAGTGATTTCTCGATACACTGAGCCTAAGAAATTCAACGGGATATACAGTTGAATAAGAAAGGTGTTGATCATGACGAAATCGCCAAGTGTCAACGTTTTATCCGCCACACCACTGGCTGCCATAGAGAGCAAGATTGTCAATCCAACCGCGATGATAAGTGCTTGCCCAATATTTAAAAATGCAAGTGAGGTGGCACTTTTCATCGACGCGGTGCGCCATTTATCTAAAATTTCCGAGAGTCGCTGACTTTCGAGCGATTCGTTGCCGAATACCTTGACCGTTTCGTAATTTAACAACGAATCCAATACTTTCGTGTTGGAGTTTGATTCTGCCTGATTCATCTCGACATGAAACCGAGTCCGCCACTGGGTAATCATAAAGGTAAAAATACCGTACATCACGATGGTGCTGAGCGTTACCACGGCAAAAGAGGGCTGGAATTTAACCCACAATATACCGATCACCACGCTGATTTCAAAAATTGTGGGCAGTATATTAAATACGAAGGAACGCATAAAAAGTCTGATTGCACGGGTGCCGCGTTCTATGTCGCGTGATAACGCACCCGTTTTTCTGTCTAGGTGGAAAGCCAGAGAAAGCCGATGAAGTTGTTCAAAGACTTCGAGTGAAATAGACCGAACGGTGTTGATAGATGCGCGTGCAAAAATGATATTGCGTAGCTCGTTGAACAATATTGAACTGAATCGCAATACGCCATAGGCTGCGATTAGCATCACGGGCACTATTGCAATTAGATTTTCGCCATTGATGTCGAGCTGATCAACGATGTTTTTGAGAATCAATGGTACGCTGATGTTTGCCAGACGCGCCGCCATGAGAAATAGCAAACCAATCAGAATGCGAGTGCGATAACGCCAGAAGTATGGCCATAGTAAACCCGCCGTTTGCCAGCTCGGTGTTAGTTTTTGAGGGGCGTTATGGTTATAGGCCATTAGTGCTTAGTTGGATAGCGCTATTAATCTTCAAATGGGTTTGGGCGATGCTTAATACCGTTTAGTCCTAATTTAATGAATAGAGTTTACTCTGTTTGTCCAATCTCATTTTATCTACGATTCAGTGTAAAAATCTTCATTGCGAACGCAGTGAAGCAATCCACAGCAGCGATAGGCGAGGCCATGGATTGCTACGTCGCGGTGCTCTTTGCGATGGTGGAAAGTTAGCGTCAACTAGGATTTTTTGAAGCTTATTTTCCCTTTAACCAGCTCGCCCCGAATGACATCCCCGGGCACAAACTCTGCGGACAGTATTTTTTGTGACAATGGGTTTTCCAACTCAGCTTGAATTGCACGTTTGAGTGGCCGAGCACCATACACCGGATCAAAGCCCGCGCTACCGATAAAATCCAATGCTTCGTCACTCATTACGAATTCAATATCTTGCTCAGCAAGGCGTTTCGCAAGCACGTCCACTTGTAGTTTGGCGATTTGCCGAATCTGGTCTTTTTTCAAAGGATGGAAAACCACCGACTCATCCAAACGATTAATAAATTCAGGTCTAAAATACTTTCCGACGATCTCCATCACAGCAGATTTCATTGCTTCGTAATCATCGTCTTTGGCCATACTTTGGATGACGTCTGAACCAAGATTTGAAGTCATGATGATCACCGTATTGCGAAAATCAACGGTTCGGCCTTGTCCGTCTGTCAGTCGGCCATCGTCTAGCACTTGCAGTAAGATATTAAATACATCGTGATGCGCTTTTTCGACCTCGTCCAACAAAATCACGGAGTAGGGCTTGCGCCGTATGGCCTCGGTAAGATAACCGCCTTGCTCATAGCCTACGTAACCCGGGGGTGCGCCAATGAGGCGTGCCACCGAATGCTTTTCCATGAATTCGGACATATCGATACGCACCATCGCGTCGTCGGTGTCGAATAAGAATGAGGCCAAGGCTTTACTCAGCTCAGTTTTACCCACGCCAGTTGGCCCCAAGAATAAAAACGAACCATTCGGGCGGTTGGGGTCGGAAAGTCCGGCTCGAGTGCGGCGTATCGCGTTGGATACTGCGACAATTGCCTCGCTTTGTCCAATCACTCGCTGACCGATTTCTGTTTCCATCTGAAGCAGTTTTTCGCGTTCGCCTTCAAGCATTTTTGAAACAGGAATGCCCGTCCAGCGTGAAACAACGTCAGCGATTTCTTCTTCCGTGACGGTATTACGCAGTAACGTAAATTCAATGTTTTGAGTGTCATTGGCGGATTCGAGTTGTTTTTCGAGTGCCGGGATGCGCCCGTATTGTATCTCGGACATTTGCGCTAAATCACCGGCGCGCTGAGCGGCTTCAAGTTCAAGTCGCGCGCGTTCGATTTCTTCTTTAATATGCGCAGAGCCTTGCACAGCCGCTTTCTCAGCCTTCCAGACTTCCTCTAGCTCACTGTATTCGCCTTCCATTGTTTTGATGCGTTCGTCTAATTCTTCAAGCCGAGCTATGGAGGCATCGTCAGATTCTTTCTTGAGCGCTTCACGTTCGATCTTACGTTGAATCAATCGGCGTTCTAGCTTATCCATCTCCTCAGGCGAGGAATCGATTTCCATACGGATCATTGAAGCGGCTTCGTCGATTAAATCGATGGCTTTATCGGGCAGTTGACGGTCAGATATGTAGCGATGCGATAAAGTGGCGGCGCTGATAATAGCCGGGTCAGTGATATCAACACCATGATGGACTTCATAGCGCTCTTTCAAGCCGCGCAATATTGCGATGGTATCTTCAACAGACGGTTCTTCAATGAGCACCTTTTGAAACCGTCGCTCAAGCGCGGCGTCTTTTTCAATGTTTTCTCGGTATTCATCTAGGGTGGTTGCGCCGATACAATGTAATTCGCCGCGCGCAAGTGCGGGCTTGAGCATATTGCCCGCATCCATTGAGCCCTCGGTTTTGCCGGCGCCGACCATGGTATGTATTTCATCAATAAATAAAATAACGGAACCTTCCGCTTTGGCGATGTCGTTCAACACGCCTTTCAAGCGTTCTTCAAAGTCTCCGCGATATTTAGTCCCGGCCAACAGTGCACCTAAATCTAAGGATAAAAGCCGTTTGTGTCGCATCCCTTCGGGTACTTCGCTATTGACGATACGCTGCGCCAAACCTTCGGCGATGGCGGTTTTTCCGACACCGGGTTCGCCAATCAAAACGGGGTTGTTTTTAGTTCGACGCTGCAAAATTTGTATGGCGCGGCGAATCTCATCATCGCGGCCAATAATTGGGTCGATTTTGCCCTGCTCAGCGCGCTCGGTCAGATCGATAGTGTACTTATCCAATGCATCGCGTTGCTCTTCAGCATTCGGGTCGGTCACGGCTTGGCCACCACGCATCTCATCAATCGCGGTGCTGAGCATGTCGCGCGTTAAGCCTTGGCTTTTAAGCTGCTCACCGAGTTTGCCCTTGTCTTCCAGAGCAGCCAGTAAAAACAACTCAGAGGCAATGTAATCATCGCCTTTCTTCTGTGCGTATTTGTCGCACAGGTTGAGCAGTTTATTGAGATCATTTGAAACGTGTACTTCACCGTCGGCACCGTCTACTTGGGGCATGGCCTCAAGCATTTTATCTAAGCTCGCGCGTAATTCAGGAATTGCCGCACCGGTTTTAGTGATCAGTGGGCGCACCGTCCCGCCTTGCTGATCGAGCATCGCCAACATGAGGTGGGCCGGTTCAATGAACTGGTGATTGCGCCCCAGCGCCAAGCTCTGCGCCTCTTGTAAGGCAAGCTGAAATTTCGATGTGAGTTTGTCCATTCGCATCAGGATTCCTCCGCTAAAGTAAGTATCTAGCCTTAATTTGGGGGTGGGGCGCAGGAATTCAAACGCGATTTTGAGTTCTAATTAAACGTTGATTAGATTGCTGCGTCGCGATGCTCCTCGCAATAACGAGTATCGTGTATTTTTTATGCCCATGTTTCTCGCAATGGTTATGGGTAGCTTCTACACAGTCCGTATTCCCCAGCATTCCCTGTCTTTGCGTGGTGCTCGAGCAGTAGTGAGAACATTAATGATAACAAGATCCGCTTAGCCGATGGCTGTGCCAATTGATGCATCGCGTGGGCATTCATAAAGCCACGGTTGAATTTGCTGATGGTGTGGCAACAAGCGGGCAATAAATACGCTTCACTGAAGTCGAAGATATTGGAAATTTTCTGATGCGAATATCGAAAATAGAGGGGGGCGTCTTCAACGCATTTGTCTGTAACCGGCCATCGCAGCCTTATTTAGAACTTAAATGTCTGTTTGGTGGGCAAAAAAAAGCGCCCCGAAGGACGCTTTTTAATAGTTGGTTTAAGACTATCTATAAATTTAGATATCTACACGTAAACGCGCAACCACTTTAGCGTCGCTCGCTGAATCTTGGTCTTTAGCTGAGAATTGAATCTTAGCTTTCTTACCAAGTTTATGCGTATAACGAACAGCAACCGAATTATCATCGGCGTCATCATCAGAGAACTGAATTGCGAATCCGCCCATTTTGGCGGTTAAGGTCATAGGCGTAGTAGTACCATTATCTTCTGCCATCAGTACTAATCCTACATCACCAACCTTGCCGGCAATAGAAAGACCCACTAGGGTGTCCGCAGCTGCAGCAGCATCATGTATGCCAAGGCCGATAGTCATAGGACCCGCAGCAAATGAGAAACCCGCGTTTACAGCATCAACATCGTCTTCGTCGGCTGAATCACCATCAATTACCAACGCGACTGCGCCAGATATCGGGCTACCACCAGGGAATACATAGGCTAACGCATTTCCAGTGCGATACACACCCGAGTAGAAAGAAGTAAAGCCACCCGCCATAACATCAGAAGAAGCTGCTACTACGTTGTAGTAAGGAGTCCACTGTTGACCTAATGCAACTGTTCCGAAACCACCTGCGATCCCAACATAGCTTAAGCGGCCGCCTTCTGGGAAGTTTGCAGTATCAGTTTTAGCTTTAAGTTCGATTCTGTAAACACCCGTCAAACCGTTACCCAAATCGTGAGAACCTTTAACACCGTAACGTGAACCACCGTCAGAAATATCAAGATCTCCACCGTTACTAACAAGGTCAGCACGAAAGCTACCGTAGACAGTTGCGCCAGAAGCGCCGTGACTCGCTGCTGATGCAGCCATAGGCGCAGCTGCAGTTGCAGCGATTGCCAAAGCAATTAAACTTTTTTTCATTTTGTTGATTCCTAGTAAATTTATTATAAAATAATGCACTCATCATTGAGTGCGGGCGCCACTATATGTGCTGGAAGCGTAAATGCAACATTAGGACAGTTTATTTACATCAAAGGTTATATAGTGTTGTATTAATACAACAGTCTTGTTCCTTCGTAAAATCATCACCGCCCGCTGGTGATTACGAGGCGCGGAGCGACGTGACGCTCCAGTTGGCTTCAATCGCCGCACGACTGGATTCGCAAAGACGGGATGCTTGAATATACTGTGCTGTAAGAGTGACCCCAATCGTCACCGCGAGAAGTACCTACCTCAAAAAAGCACTGCCTATCGTCATTGAGAGGAGCACAGCGACGCGGCAATCTATTAGGCCTCATTTAGCCTTGCACTGGATTGCTTCTCCAGTGCTCGCAAAGGCAAGGGCGTAATCTAGTGGTCGCAGCTAACCCCGATTATCGGGCTGTTCGAAAAAGATATAACTGGTAGAGTAATCGCTGAACTCAAAATAAACTTTGCTCTCGTCTGCGTCTTTGAGGGAATTCAAGTTTTCGTCCAGTATGCCATAGCCAAATCGATAGGGGCGGGGCGTATTGCCTTGTGTGCTGACCGCCGTTGAGAGCTTGTCGATTTCGATAAAGCGCTTAACGAGTTTATTGCCTGCGTAAATCTCAAGCACACCGTTGGTGCCGGTCCAATTTTGCACTGCGCGACCAATTTTGTTTTGCGTTTCTTGGGTGCAAGCGCTGAGGCTGAATGCGGCACATAAAAGTAGTGCGATTCTTATTGGCATTGTTAAGGCGTTTTATTTTTAAGTGCTGCAGCGAGAATGGCGGGCATCACAAGCAATAACCAGCCGTCGTCAGCGGCATCGGGGTTAGGGTCTTCGCAGGTTTCGGCTTGGGAAAGCGGTGGGACAGGGAATCCCACCACAGAATGCCCCGCGGCATCGGCAGCTAAGTAGGTTGACTTATATGAATTCGTACGACCGTGACCATAGTAGCTATTAAAACCAGAACCATCATAACTAAATTCATTGCTCGCATCGTACGCTTGATCCGCTTCCGGCCCAATTTGATCTGCACCATCTTGTAAATACGTTTTGATTTCGGCGAGTGTTAGCGTCGGGTCAACCGCAAGCATGTTGGCGATAACGCCCGCAACCATAGGTGTGGCAGCAGACGTACCGGAAAGGTAGCCATAACTACCACTGCTGGTGGTAGTGCGAATACTTCTACCCGGTGCAACAATATTTAGATCGCTTCCATACTGACTAAAATATTCACGATCTTCCATTTGTGCGTCGCTGCCATTATTGCTAGCGCCGACAGCAATAACATTGCTATGTGACGCAGGGTAATCAAGCTGGTTATGATAAATAACGTTTTCAATTAAACTATTTTGGGACGGGTCAATCGGGTTGTTCTCTGCACTAATCAAGTCCACGTTCGCTATTTTTGCACCATTAACATAAACGCGGAAGGGGTCGCCTTCCAACTGATCTACATCATTGGGTTGTGTTACATATTCCCACGGCTCAGCAGACATCCAAACCCAAAATGTCATATTACCAAATTCAGTCAAATTAACTGGGATATTCAGATATTCACAGTTTCCTGCGGCGATACTCAATTTTACTGAGCTCCCAGAACCCCCATAGACATGTTCATCTGCACCCGTAACGGTCGTGTCACTATTCGCAGCGACGGCAGCACACTGATTGTAATCGGTAACGATCCCAGATTGAGTAACAGTAGAATTTGCGGCATCTGCGATAACGATCCCCGCGGGTAAACCACTCTCGAAATCGAAAAATGTTGACCCTAGCGTATCGTTTGCGGGAATCGTCAAATCGTCAATCCAAACTGCATCTTCCCCTTCGTCCGTAAGAAATCGATCATCTTTGTGAAAGACTAGTTTGATTGCGTTAAATCCGGATGCTAAAGGGACAGAGATTTTCTGCCAACCCGCTGCTGAGTTGCCGCTGGCGAACAACACCGGTGTGCCGCCATTGGCGCCTCTTTTGTAAAGGACGTTAGCGGAGGAGATTTCAGTCAGCTTACTGTTTATAGTTGATTGACAGCTTGGGGTATCGCCCCCGTCAAGTCCCCATCCGTTCACAATGACGTCAGCGTATTTCGCAGCATAAGAAAGGGCATCAACTATCGAGGTGCAATCCATCGCGCCGCTGTAAAAGTCTAGACGAACTGGCAATATCTCAGCGTTATAAGCGCTTCCAGAAATGTCAATCGTGTTGTTGCGCGTCGCAGCGGCAATGCCTGCAACTTTGGTTCCGTGGGTATCGTTAACCGTTTGGGGGTCTGGGGGAACGACAACAACACTACTACTATTGTTATACACGCGCCCGCCAGATTCATAAAAATCACCAAAATTGCAGCCATTGGTATCGTTCTCGCAGCGATTAGCAGACATTGGAATGCCCGTTCCAGGTGAAGGGTTCGACCAAATGGATAAATCAGCATGATTGAGTTTCACCCCATCATCAATGATAGCAATAAGAGGCCCTTTACCCGCGAGGTAAATGATGTCTCCGTTTGAATCGAACCTTGGATAATCCGGCAAAGAAAGTGTGCCCATGAAATCCCAAGCATCGTTCGCATCAATATCTGCTGCGATACCATTGGGTAGAAAAGCTGCATCACAATACTCACCTTTCAAGCCCCAGTTATACAGCCCCCATTGTTCTCGAAACAAATAATCATTCGGATCAGGGGTCGCAGTCTTTTTAAGCTTGACCAACATATTCGGCTCTGCCCAGGCGATATAGGGCAAGTCCATCAAATCTCGGGTGGTTTTGAACACCGCTGCGTAGTCCTGAACGGGAGATTCAAACGCAAGCAAGAAATTGGTTTCGGAAAACATCAGTTGGTTTTTCACCACCAGATCAAACTGATCCAGCATGGCTTGTTTATTCAATTGAACATCGGCAGCACTGTTAAAGCTGATCAAAATATCGGGCAAGATTAAATATTCACCCTTGCCGCTTTCGTTGGTAAAGATGGGAGCAAGCTGAGATTGCTGATTAGCAGCCCTAAAATTTCGTTTAGCTGCAGCACTTGCTTTAGGGGCAGTGCTATCGATTAATTCGAGTTTGCCCCATCGATGTTTTTTAACGCGTGAAAAGCCATGTGGGGCAGGGCGGAGCGCTGCTGAAGCACTGGGGCTTAGTTTTGCCTGTCTGGAATGCTTACGCGCCGCTCGAATACTGTCAAGTTTCAAAAACTGCTGATTTTTACGGCGAAACCGAATTGGGTGTCCGTCAAGCCCAAGGTAGTAATCACCCGCGTCGGTGGTATTTGCCGTGGTTGGGCTCTCTGCCGCGTTGGCGGCAGTCGATACCATTCCCAAGGGTATGAGAAGGCAAATCAAGCGAGCGATAAAGCGTGTATCGATCATTGTTGACTGTTTTAGGCGCTGTAAAAGCAGGTGGAAAGGTCTAAATGTAAGGCAGATAGTATATCAGGAATAAGCCCAAACGGTAGCTGAAAATTGGATAAAAGGCGAATTAAATTAGACAAGCGGTAATATTGGCATCGCTTTAACGCGGGATCTAGATTTCGATTCGGCTAAAACAACACGGGGTCAAAAACAACACGGGGTCAGGTCTATAATAAATGCATATTCTGTGCTAATTTCCAAACATGGCAAGACCACTAAGAATCGAATTCGAGCACGCGACTTATCACGTTACTTCAAGAGGAGACCGTAAAGAAGACATCTATGAAGATGACGATGATAGACGCCTTTTCCTTAAAATTCTAAGTGAGGTTGTCGAGCGCTTTAATTGGGTCTGCCATGCATATTGCTTGATGGGCAATCATTATCACTTATTGATAGAAACGCCTGATGCGAATTTATCGAAGGGCATGCGTCAATTAAACGGTGTTTATACCCAAGCCACAAACCGACGCCATCATCGTACGGGCCACCTGTTCCAAGGAAGATTCAAAAGTATACTGGTCGATGCAGAATCCTATTTGCTAGAACTGACGCGTTATATCGTGCTCAACCCCGTTGCCGCTAGACTGGTTAGTCAACCAAGAGAATGGCAATGGAGTAGTTATATGGCGATGATAGGGGAAGCGGCCTCGCCTGAATGGTTGGCTGTGGATGGGCTATTAGCGCAGTTTAGTGGGCGACGAGCGCAGGCAATAAGCCGGTATGTTCAATTTGTTGAGGAGGGTATCGGTGGAAAACCTATATGGTCAAACCTTAACCGACAGGTATATCTGGGAAATGACGAATTTGTCAAAGCGACACAGCAGAAATACAAGGGGCTGCCGGATGTTGTGAATATCCCTGTCGCTCAGACACGACCACCTGCCGACTCCTTGAAGGAAATATCTGGGCGACACAGCAATCGAAACACAGCAATTATTGAGGCGCATAAAACGGGAGAGTATTCGTATCAAACGATAGCAGAATATTTTGGGATGCATTTTACAAGTATTGGCCGGATTGTTCGAAAAGGGGCCTAGCTTGTATGCTATAAAGATAGACCTGACCCTGCATCCGAAAACAAGTATTGGCCGGATTGTTCGAAAAGGGGCCTAGCTTGTATGCTATAAAGATAGACCTGACCCTGCATCCGAAAAGGGGCCTAGCTTGTATGCTATAAAGATAGACCTGACCCTGCATCTGCTGCATCTTCTGCATCTTCTGCATCTTTTCTGCATCTTTTACACTAACTTCTTTTTCAAATCGTTCGTTTCCCAATACATAATTGCCATTAGTGGCCTTGCGTATTTCATCATCTAATCCAGGCCTCAATTCGTATCTAAATAGTTTTCTGTAAGCTTCTTGCCTCTCTACTTCTGTTTGGCCTAATCCACTATAGATAATGTGCGGAGCTAAAACTTTGCACTCCTCTCCTTGTATTATGCCTATTACCTCCTATTGCCTATTACTCGATATTAACTGACTATATCTTGCTATAGTCCCATTATGGGACTATAATGTGTTAGTGAGAATTATAGCGTTATCAACACTAAAATCGTTTTGGGAAGAAAAACCAGAATTCATAGATGCTAAAAGCCAAACACTAGCTTGGTATCGGTTTACGCTTCAAGCTGATTGGTCTACACCATCAGATGTAAAGCATGATTTTAGAAGTGCTAGTGTTCTTAAAGATGGTCGGGTTGTGTTCAATATTTCAGGTAACAAGTATCGATTAGTTGTTTGGATAAACTACACCTATCGTGTGGTTTATATCCGCTTTATCGGCACCCATTCACAATACGACAAAATAGATGTGCAAAATATTTGAAGGATAACTCTAATGAATATTAAACCAATAAAAACAGACAGTGATTACCGTCATTACTCTACAAGAAATAGAGGGTTTGATGATGTCTAAGTTAGATACATCGGATGGGGAAAAGCTTGATGTTTTTGGTAACGCTTGTTGAAGCCTATGAAGCTAAGCAATTCCCGCTTGATCTTCCAGATCCAATAGATGCTATTAGATTTGAAATGGAACGAAAGAATTTAACCATAAAAGATTTAGAACCCATGATTGGCCGTAGCAACCGAGTTTATGAGGTGCTTAATGGTAAACGTTCGCTAACGCTTAAAATGATATGGAAGCTACATGATAATTTGGGCATTCCGGCTGAATCACTAATCAAACAAACGCAAACCTTTGAAGTGGTGCAATAAAATGGGGTAAAAGGTAAAATGGGGACAGACCAGAATGGCGCTAAGTTAAGGCCCTTCAGCACGGTAAAACCGATGAGAAAATGGCCCTAAAATGCTATAATTTGGCATGAAGAATCCCAACTTATTTTTACCTGGTTTCCATCTCTTCTCGTTGCGCCGAAAGCCCCGATCCGCGCGGTAAAACTTTGCTAGATGAACATCGCCAAATACAACGAAAGTCCATTGGTCAACTAGCTGAGTATTTTGCAGGTTTTATCTCCACTCAAGCACTAAAGCCCCACCACGCCGGTGCTCTGAGTAGGCGCAGATTATTCAGTAAAGAAAATACTTTCTGGGGGTTCTTTTCTCAAATTCTTAATGCCGATGGTGGTTGCTCTGAAGTGGTTCGAAAGTTCCATGCCTTTGGCGGTAAGCCGCTCATTGACACTACCCTCAGCTTCTACTTCTGCCTATTGTCAGGCTAGAGTAAAAATAGAAGAAGCTGATTTACAGAGCATTCTAGCCCATACTTGTGAGGCTTTGGACAAGCACCCAATTAACAACGACCTGCAAAACCGGCGTGTGATAGTGGCCGACGGCCAGTGGTGTCAGCATGCCCGATACCATAGAGAATCAACATGCATGGCCGCAACTGCGGTCGCAACAGCCAGGTTGTGGGTTTCCTCAGGCATTCCTATTGCCGTGCTTTAATCTGCATACGGGTGCGTTGCTGAGTTACAGAATGGGCAACAAAAAGAGCCATGAGTTACGGCTATTACGAGAGCAATGGAGCACCTTCAATTCAGGCGACATATTCCTTGGAGACAAAGGGTTCTGTAGCTATTACGATGTTCACCAACTAGCTGCAAGAGGGGTTGATTCGGTGATTACCTTAGCCAGAAGAACGCCTGTTAAAGCTAAAGATGCGGATAAAATACTGGGCGAGGATGATCTTCTCATTCACTGGTCTAAGCCAAAGTGGAACAAGAGAACCAGCTACAGCAAGGACGAGTGGCTAGCATTGCCCGATACAATTACCTTACGACAAATAAAAGTCACTGTCTGCGAAGCTGGCTTTCGCAGCAAGTCGTTTTATATCATTACAACGCTGACAGACCGACCACCTTTACACTGCGAAGGCGATAGCTGATTTATACTTGCAAAGGTGGGATGTAGAGCTATTCTTTGGCGATATTAAGACAACGATGGGCATGGATATCTTAAGGTGCAAATCGCCAAGCATGATTCGAAAGGAAGTGTTGATGCACTTCATAGTATACAACTGCCTGCGGTTACTGATGCTTAAAGCGGCAGACAAAGCAGATGTGCCGGTACGGTTGATCAGCTTCAAGGCAAGCCTTCAAACATTGCGCCACTGGGAGCCGTTGTTGAGGACAGATATAGATTCACAGGAGCAGGCACGATTATGGTCATTACTTTGCGATAGCTTGGCTGCGAGCGTTCTACACCAACGCCCTGGACGCAGGGAGCCAAGATGCGTTAAAAGAAGGCCCAAAAACTATCAAAGAATGACCAAGCCAAGGGGCGAAATGCAGACCCTTAATTCTTGCTAATTCTGACCCCCAATTCCCTCGGATAGCGTTAGCGGATTGAATAACGCTGCAGATAGCTATAGTTTTTCGCAAACCTTCAGTTCACCCCCCATTGGGATAGTAACCCTTGCTGCAATGGATGGAAACAACGGTGGTTGGGCAGTATTGCGAGGTTCAAACTCAATTACCAGCACCCAAATTACAATGGCGATAGATGAAGACCAGATAAGTGATTCTGAGCGATCACATACTAACGAGCAGGTTGGTTATTTTGTGATGGAAGCAGGCTCGCCTATTTTACTTGGCGCGCCATAAATGAGACAGGTCAGGGCGCAAGGTGCTTATCAAGTAGCATCAGTGCCGTGTTAATTGCATGTGCTACATTCCGTTTGCTTGTAGTCTTAGACCGAATCTAAACTCGCTTTCTGTTTGATTGAGCAGTAAGTTGTTGTTATACAGTTTTCTGTTCAATCAATGATGTATCCCAATACCAACAACCCCAAAATTTACTGCATCTAGGCGAATTTAGTGGTTCAATAGGCTATACAAGTTGCTTCTAAATTCCAGATTGTTTTATTAGTCAGATGCGCCACCGGTTTTTCCTCTATTTTCTAATCCTATTGTCGGGCGGTGCTGGTCTAGTTTATGAAGTAGTGTGGGCTAGACAACTCACCTTATTTATAGGCACCACGGCTTATGCTAACGCGGCCGTGCTAACGGCCTTTATGGCCGGTTTAGCACTAGGGAGTTTGGTGTTGGGTCGAGTAGCGGATAAGGTTAAAAGCCCAATATTTGTCTACGCCTTGCTTGAGATTGGCATCGGCATTTACGGCTTGACGACACCCTGGCTGTTTGGTTGGATTCAAGATATCTATATAGCCATCGCGGGCGAGGTGGGGGTAACAGGGCCAGCTTCGCAGTTTGTCCGGTTTGCGGTTGCGATTATAACCATGATTATCCCTACTTTTCTTATGGGGGGCACGCTTCCGTTATTGGTTCGTCATTTTGTAGCTCGGGTAGAACAGTCACAAGCTGTTACCGCTAGGATATATGGCTTAAATACTTTCGGCGCCGCTTTGGGGGCATTCAGCGCTGGGTTCATTTTGTTACCGGCGATGGGCATAACATTTACATTGCTCCTAACCGCTTTAATAAATTTGGCAGTCGGCGCACTGGTTTATCTGCTTCTCAAACAAAAGGCTATCGAGATTCAGTCAGACTCGCCGGCGCCTGAAAAGCTCAACCGAAAAGCCAGTCGAATAGCAAAGCATATTGCTAAAAATAACTCAGCTACTACCAAACGCTACTTTGGGGTAATACTGTTAACGGGCTTTGCGCTATCGGGCTTTGCAGCGTTGGTTATTCAAGTTATCTGGATACAAGCGTTAATATTGGTTATCGGCACAAGCGTTTATGCATTTAGTTCTACCCTGACGTCGTTTTTGGTAGGCATTGCTTTGGGCAGCATAATTGTCGCTCGCTGGCTCAAGGGCCGCGATAGAGATAGCATGCTTAAGCTCGCCGCTATTTTACTGTTGTTGATCGGTCTATCCGCGGTTTTCAGTCTCACCCTGCTTAGCCAGTTGCCTGTTTTATATGTGAAAGGTTGGGCGCAGTGGCACAGCAGTTACCTGTCTATTCAGGCGCTTATGTTCGGCTTGAGTTTTTTGGTTATGTTAGTGCCTACCTTACTTTTAGGTGCTTTGTTTCCGTTGGTTACGGCTATCTGGTCTACCGTGGTGGGCAAGGTGGGGTCTAGCGTAGGGCAGGCCTATGGCGCAAATGCGGCCGGCACCATTGGTGGGGCGCTGTTAGGTGGGCTTTTCTTTGTAGATTGGTTCGGCATTGCCAACGCGATGGTTGTTGCAGCACTACTATGCGCCATAGTGTCTGGTGCGTATTGGTGGTTGCGCGTAGATCATGCTAGCACCCAGCGGGCACTCATGGGGTTTCCTGTGGCGGTAATAGCGATAGCCTTGGCCGTTACACTTTTGCCGGGTTGGGAGAAGGACATACTTCAAGCACAAGTATTTAGACATTCTGATAGATATGTTGGAAACAACGTTCGGAAAAAAATTAAGCAAAAAATGCAAGAATATGAATTTTTGTATTATGGAGAAGGCACAAACGGCATCGTTAGCGTACTGCAGACACAAGACCGCAAAGTATTACTAACTAATGGCAAAGCGGATGCCTCGAATACAGGTGATTTAAAAACCCAAATACTCCACGGGGCTATTCCCATGTTGATCCACCCTAACCCGCGAGAGACCATGCAAATTGGTTACGGAAGTGGAATAACCGTGGGCACGATGTTGCAACATACTGAGTTGGAATCAATGGACATGCTCGAAATTTCACCTGAGGTGATAGAGGCTTCTGATCACTTTGCAGAGGACAATCACGATGCCTTAAATGACCCTCGAGTCAACTTGATTGTTGCTGATGCCAGAAATTACTTGTTAGCCAGTGAAAAAAATATGATGTCATTGTTTCAGAACCCTCCCATCCTTGGGTGTCGGGTGTCTCTAACTTATATACCGTCGAGTTCCTAGAACAAACGCGGCAACATTTAAAGCCAGGGGGGGTGTTTTTGCAGTTCTTTATATCTTATGGGATGGACGAATATAGTCTACGTTCCTTGTTTAAGGCCATTTTACAAGTTTACCCCTATGTGCAACTTTGGTCTGCGGATGCGTCTGACTTACTCATTGTTGGGTCTGAAAGCCCCTTAATTCTAGATTGGAGGGCAGCGGTGAATACACTTGCGCAACCCAAGATGGGTAAAGAGTTATCAAGAATAAATATTAACTCCGTGCATAACTTTCTCGAAAATTATATGCTAGATGCTCAGCAATTAGCGGCCTACGTTGGCGATGTGACAATCAATAGTGATAAAACACCCATCGTTGAATTTAATTCCCCAAAGAGCATAGGGACCGGTACTTGGGTTAAACACGCTAGGGTGCTGTTTAAAGAATCAGGTGCATCCGGGCAAAAAGCGCCGGTACGCGGCATGGATTATCAAGAAAATAATGGAGTAATGCTGCCAGTCGCAGGGGTGAGACTAGAGGGCACTAACTGGAATATAACCAGGAATGACTGGCTTTTAGATCGTCAAGTTGCCATTGATGCGGGTACCAATACTTACGGGCTTGCCTTAGGTCAACAAGCTGTTATTTTTGCTGAAAATGAAGAAGTGTCGGTGAAGGTAATTGCAAATATAGCAGCAACTGATCGAGCGACCTCTAGAGCTAGTTTGCAGTCTTTGTTGTCATTTGGGTTGCCAGACGGTATTGAAAGCCGTGGTAAAATTACTGTAAAAAATAAAAATTATTATTGGGGGATAGGTGTTGGTACGGACACTAACCAAGAGTTATTTGCGATTAGTTTTGAATGCGGTCTTGAAGGGCATATGAGTGCTCGCTTGTTAGTAATCTTTGCAGAGAAGCAATTACAATCAGGCTTTGCACTATCTGACAAGATTCAATCGTTTATCGACAGGGTTCACTGTATACACTAGTAATATACAATAATGATAGGTGCCAGCATGTGCTCGTTGAGCGTGTAAAATGTGTACCAGAAATTTGTATGAATGCTAGTGTAATTTACGCTGATTAGGTGTAGATGATAGGGTTTAGACACGATAAGCGGCCACCTCGGTCAGCTTGCGTCGCAAAAAAAAATGTTATAATAGTCAATTAAAACAACACTATACCTATAATGTATAACTATAGGAGAGCTTTGCATTATCACAGCTTTTCCGCCGCTTCGTATGAATACTCCGTTTTTTGAGCGACACATGTGCATTTATCTTCGCAAAGGGGCTTTTCGACCCGATTCGATGGAATTAACACCATTTGAGGCGCCTTTTCCAAGGAAAGAGGCTGGTTTAATCGCCTTTCGTGGCCTTTAGGCACAACTCACCTGCATTTTCCGGTATATCGACAGGCCACACTTGATGTTGTGGCTCATCGCGATCAGCTGCGCTCGGCATTTGTTTCGCTCCAAACCCATATAACGCGCTTTTGATAATCCGTGGTGAAGTTTCAGTAAGCCAAAGACACGCTCAACTGTCGAACGGATACCAGAACGTATTTTATTCGCCGCTTTCTGCGCATCACTCAATGGTGCGTTCCGATAAGCTCGATACAATATCTTGCTTTTCTTGCCGAGTCGCTCTTCATTCTTCTGGCTAGCATAGGCACTGTCAGCATAGACAGCAGATTCCTTGCCCGTCAATACCTCATCAAAATGCTGTGAGTCATGGTCGTTCGATGGGCTATACGCCAATTTCTTGATAAAGCCATCTTCATCTGTATTTGCATGAAGCTTATATCCGTACGTCGTTTTACGTTTACCATCGGCTGATATCTTTGAGGTATAAGCCGCTTCAGGGTCTTGCGTATTTTTACCTTTCTTATTCTTCCTCGGGCGAGATTGCTTGGCTTCAATCACGGTGGCATCCACAATACTGATCGAACCTTGGGTGACGATCAAACTGGCTCGGGCAAGTTGCGTATTGATACGCGCTAACATGGCATCCAATAAGCCTTCTTTCTGAAGAAGATTCCTGAATCGCCAGATAGTTGAATGATCAGGTATCGAATCGCTTAGATTCAGACCAACAAAGCGGCGAAACAATAAATCCCGAGCCAGTTGTTTCTCCATCGCTGGGTCGCTTAAGTTATACCAGGCTTGGAGCAGCATCACTTTAAACATCATCAGCGGCGGAAAGGCTGGCTTACCTCGTTTACTGGAATATAACGGACTCAGAAGACCTTCGATCTCAGGCCAATCGATAATTTGATGAACATCATCAAGCTCTTTTAGACTATCATGCTTCGATAACAAGGCGTCTGCAAGGCCATATTGTGATAGGTTTTTCCAAGACATAGCGACTATTTCCTAACGATATAATTCTGTTTGAATTTTAACATTTATGTCTCGACCCTTTCGGAATTATGCAAAGGTCTCTATAGTAAGTAGATAGAAATAATAAGCTATTTATTAAAAAGAATATTTATTTCAAATATTTTGTAACATAAGTAAGCGCATTCGCGGGAAAACGGCGCATTAGCTAAGACTAAAGGAGGTAACGGGTTGACAAAAGGTGTTTAAAGCAGGATCATAGGAGTACTTGTCATATTTGAACTTGTTTAGTAGTATTTGCAACAAGTAATAATTGGCCTCTTTGCCTGCGTTTGATTTGTAACCAACGTCGCCAATGTCAGTATTTCGCGCTAGTATATTTACCCTAGTATATTTAGCAGGGTGCTTGTGCTGGTGTTTTGGTAATAGTAATAGCTATGTAACCCAAAAATATTTGAACGTATCCGTCTTTAATATTGACGTCTTTAATATTGAAGTGGGTACAGATAGAAATAGTAATAATTCAACAGCTGTGTTGAGGTAAATATGTTTTTCTTTAGTTATGTATCCACTCTAGTCCTTGCCTCGGTCGAGGTTAAGTCAATGCCTAAGCCTTTTGGAGGTGTATCCGAATTGCTGGGTTTGTTGGTAAAACCGATTAAGGTGAACGCATCTACACAAAGCGTACTTACACAGCCCTCACACTCACGCGTTTCCTAAAAGATGAAAAAAATCAAATATAATTTAATCCGTGTTGCTTCTGCGGCGATTTTGTCGTTGTTCGCTACTGCAACTTTTCCAGATATTGATTTATCGCTTTCTAAGTCTACATCCACGGCGACTCCCGACGTGGGTGTTCCCTTTGATTACACACTGGCTGCTAGTCAAGTCGGTGGCGACAATCAGAAGGGAGACAATAAGAATCTACAGACGGTTACCATTACTGACTCGATACCCGCTGGTATAACTTTAAATAGCGCAAGTACCATTTTTGATGGCACTGTTGAACCTACAGCCACCTGGACTTGTGTGCCCGGATCAGGCCCAGGGCCATTTGATTCGATATGTACTTTTGTGATTGACGATGAAGACTTTGATGTGGGCGATACATTCAATACACTCGTACTGAACGTCACGGCAACGGCAGATGGATCACCAATTGTTAATAGTGCCGTGGTTACAAATGATTTTGATACAGAGATAAGCTCTCCAAACAACACGGATACCGCGACGGTTACGCCGCCGTTACTTGCAATTCCACCCGAGGTGACTAAGTCATTTACACCCGCAACTATTTTTGAGGGCGAAACATCGGTATTAACAATTGGTTTAATCAATGACCTTACTAACCCATCAGTCGCTACCTTAGATTCGACTTTTACGGATGTATTGCCAACAGGTGTAGTGGTGACCACGCCTGCTGTTATTGGTGGTACCTGTACCACAGCGAGCGTTACGGCGGTGGCGGGGTCTAGCACAGTCGCATACGCAAATAGTGCGACCATTCCAATCGGCGGCTGCGTGATTACAGTTGAGGTAACCTCGATTGATGAGGGTGTTTATACCAACACGATTGCAGCGGGTACCTTAATAACAGACTTAGGTACTAATACCACGGGGGTAACGGCTGATCTAACCGTAAATGTAAAGGTGGCAGATGTAGAGGTAACTAAAACAATGGTTACGCCAGCCCCGTATTTTGTTGGAAATACCGTCACTTACACTATTGAAGTTAAGAATAATGGCCCAGAAGAAGCAACTAATGTGGTCGTTACTGATGTACCAGCAGGCTTGACTAGCGTTGTGTATACCGCTGTAAATACAACCGGTACGGTCAATGTAGGCACCTGTAGTGCAACCAATTCATTCCCTTGCACCCTTACCAGCATGGCAGATGGGTCGACGGTGTTATTCACAGTAACCGGGGAAGTACAATGAGAACGAGCATCGCATTAAGGGGTCTGACCCCTTTACCACCTGCTACAAGTACAAAAATATTCCAACATACACTTAAAACTATAGTCTCACTGGCTTTATTAGCATTGTTATCCGCTAATAGCTATGCGCAAACCGATACCGATTTAGACGGCATTTTCGACTCGGTTGACATCGATGACGATAACGACGGTATTCTAGATACAGTAGAGGGCTGTACTTCAGAATTTATTGCACTAGAATATGTGCAATTCCCAAATCATCTGAGTGATGCCACCAACGGTGCCCTGTTGTTTGATGGACTCGACGTTTACACAGGGAATCAAGATTTAAGATTTCATGATTTTGGTATAACAGTCGGCGACTTAACGGCCTCTATTTTAGATAATTCATTGGTTATGGGTACTGTCGGCGGGGTGGCGCAATTGCCAGCAGGATCTACCTTCACCCTTTATATGGAAAATGATGATGTTGCGGGAGACAATGCACAAGACATAGCCGACAATCTAAATGCTGATTTGGCTGATTTGGGGTTAAATCCACTGGATTTGTTCTCGGGTAGTTTCACTGATGTTGGCATTATAGGTGTATTAGATGGCCCTGACTTTGATCGTGACGGTGACGGTGACATAGATACAGAGGGCGTTGATTTTTCCCCAATGGGCGTAATTATTCAGTTTTACGATGGTAACCCATTAACAGGAGGCACTTTAATTGATACCTCATTTTCAGATATAAAGTTATATGATGATGGGACAGACCCTGGCTATGTCGGCCCTGACGGTGATGGAATTATTACACATACAGCGACAGCAACAACGGCGTTTACTCATTTTGTAGTTGCTTCTGTTCCAGATGGCACGGGGCTAGATATTAGAGTGAATGAAATTGTATTAAATGGGCAAACAAATACGGGAGTACTTGGGTTTGACGTGTTGTTTACTACTGACACAGACGGAGACGGAATTGCGGATTGTTATGATTTAGACAGCGACAATGACGGAATCAGTGATTTACTAGAAAGCGGTTCAGTAGCGGGTGCTTTAGCTGATACCAATGGTGACGGCACGGTTTCTATTGCCGAGGCGAATGCAGACCCCAGCGCCACAGCTGGGGACGGCGACATTACTAATAATGGTTTGATGGATGTGTTCGGTCTAGCTGATATTGGTACCACCCCACAAAACAGTGACGCAGATGCTATTCCAAATTACCTTGATTTGGATTCAGATAACGACACTATCCCGGATGCAACTGAAGCGCGCGCAACAGCGGACTACGTGGCATACCCACCGGTAGTTGATACCACAGCAGACACTGACGATGACGGTATCTTAGACATATACGATACGGGCACCGGCTTTGGTAGCCTCAACACCGGCTTTGTCGCGCTAAGTGCTGAGCTCAATGATGACGATGCCGCCGGCCTTCCTGATTACTTGGATGATGACAGCGACGGTGATGGCCTGTTGGATTCAGCCGAAGCGGGTACCATTTCCGGTGTTGCATACAGTGACCCTGACGGTGATGTTAATGAGCCATTAACGGGTTCATTGCCTAATGTTGATGGTGATCCATCTGATACTGATTTTCGTTCAGTATACAGTTCTGATGTCGAGATTCTGAAGACACTAATTACGAGCGCACCCTATTCTAGCGGAGACACCGTCACCTACACTATCTTGGTCACCAACAACGGGGTTTCAGATGCAACGAACGTTATGGTGGGCGATAGTGAAACTGGATTAACCATTACAGGTGTTTCCGTTACAAGTGGAAGCGGAACCTGTACCTCATTTAATTGTAATATTGGTACTCTGACCAATGGATCAAGCACCACGATTACGGTTAATGCAACAATTGACGCCATTGCTACTGGTCCCGGTACGTTTACTAATACCGCAACCGTAACTGCAGACCAGACTGACCCGGATAATACTAACAACGATTCTACGGTCAGTGAACAAGCTTGCGCGGTTGACGAATTTCAAAACCGCGCTGAAGCAAGTTCGAGCACTGTTGATTCAGACGGTACAAATAATGCCAGCGTGACGTGTGCGGTGGTATTTAATCCTTCATCGATGACGGTTACTAAAACCACAGCAACTGCATCAATCAGTGCGCCAGGAACGATTAATTACACCATTGTTGTGGTAAATACCGGTGATGTGGCGCTGACCAATATTATGCCGTCAGATACCCTGCCAGATGCTAGTGCTGGACCACTAACAGGCCCCACTGAAACAGGGGGTAGTGGAACAAACGGTGATAACATATTAGATATTGGAGAGACATGGACATACACCACTAGTTTTGCAGCTGATCAAGCTCATATCGATGCGGGTACGAATTTGACCAATACCATCTCGGTTACGACCGACGAAATCACCACGCCTGAAGTGGATACTGCGATAACGACCGTGACACAAACCCCAGAGTTGACGACAACAAAAGGCAGTGATGCCAGTGGCTTGTCATCACCGGCAGTGGTGGGCGATATCATTGTTTACACAGTCACGGTAGAGAATACGGGTAATGTCCAAGTCTCGGATATGACGGTGACGGATACGCAGCTGGGAGGAGATATCACAGCGAGTTGTGTGTTCCCAGTAGATGCGTTGACAGGATTAGCGCCGACAGAAACAGTAACGTGTACAGTGAACTACCCGATTACGCAGGCGGACATTGATGCGGGCACAGTGCAGAACACCGCGGTGGGTGCAGGTGAAGACCCCACTGGATCTCCAGTGAGTGATGATTCAGACAGTACTAATCCAGCGGATGATTTGGGTACGCCAGAAGATCCAACGAATACGGCTATTCCACAAGATCCGGAGTTGACGACAACGAAGGGCAGTGATGCCAGTGGCTTGTCATCACCGGCAGTGGCGGGCGATATCATTGTTTACACAGTCACGGTAGAGAATACGGGTAATGTCCAAGTCTCGGATATGACGGTGACGGATACGCAGCTGGGAGGAGATATCACAGCGAGTTGTGTGTTCCCAGTAGATGCGTTGACAGGATTAGCGCCGACAGAAACAGTAACGTGTACAGTGAACTACCCGATTACGCAGGTGGACATTGATGCGGGCACAGTGCAGAACACCGCGGTGGGTGCGGGTGAAGACCCCACTGGATCTCCAGTGAGTGATGATTCAGACAGTACTAATCCAGCGGATGATTTGGGTACGCCAGAAGATCCAACGAATACGGCTATTCCACAAGATCCGGAGTTGACGACAACGAAGGGCAGTGATGCCAGTGGCTTGTCATCACCGGCAGTGGTGGGCGATATCATTGTTTACACAGTCACGGTAGAGAATACGGGTAATGTCCAAGTCTCGGATATGACGGTGACGGATACGCAGCTGGGAGGAGATATCACAGCGAGTTGTGTGTTCCCAGTAGATGCGTTGACAGGATTAGCGCCGACAGAAACAGTAACGTGTACAGTGAACTACCCGATTACGCAGGTGGACATTGATGCGGGCACAGTGCAGAACACCGCGGTGGGTGCGGGTGAAGACCCCACTGGATCTCCAGTGAGTGATGATTCAGACAGTACTAATCCAGCGGATGATTTGGGTACGCCAGAAGATCCAACGAATACGGCTATTCCACAAGATCCGGAGTTGACGACAACGAAGGGCAGTGATGCCAGTGGCTTGTCATCACCGGCAGTGGTGGGCGATATCATTGTTTACACAGTCACGGTAGAGAATACGGGTAATGTCCAAGTCTCGGATATGACGGTGACGGATACGCAGCTGGGAGGAGATATCACAGCGAGTTGTGTGTTCCCAGTAGATGCGTTGACAGGATTAGCGCCGACAGAAACAGTAACGTGTACAGTGAACTACCCGATTACGCAGGCGGACATTGATGCGGGCACAGTGCAGAACACCGCGGTGGGTGCGGGTGAAGACCCCACTGGATCTCCAGTGAGTGATGATTCAGACAGTACTAATCCAGCGGATGATTTGGGTACGCCAGAAGATCCAACGAATACGGCTATTCCACAAGATCCGGAGTTGACGACAACGAAGGGCAGTGATGCCAGTGGCTTGTCATCACCGGCAGTGGTGGGCGATATCATTGTTTACACAGTCACGGTAGAGAATACGGGTAATGTCCAAGTCTCGGATATGACGGTGACGGATACGCAGCTGGGAGGAGATATCACAGCGAGTTGTGTGTTCCCAGTAGATGCGTTGACAGGATTAGCGCCGACAGAAACAGTAACGTGTACAGTGAACTACCCGATTACGCAGGCGGACATTGATGCGGGCACAGTGCAGAACACCGCGGTGGGTGCGGGTGAAGACCCCACTGGATCTCCAGTGAGTGATGATTCAGACAGTACTAATCCAGCGGATGATTTGGGTACGCCAGAAGATCCAACGAATACGGCTATTCCACAAGATCCGGAGTTGACGACAACGAAGGGCAGTGATGCCAGTGGCTTGTCATCACCGGCAGTGGTGGGCGATATCATTGTTTACACAGTCACGGTAGAGAATACGGGTAATGTCCAAGTCTCGGATATGACGGTGACGGATACGCAGCTGGGAGGAGATATCACAGCGAGTTGTGTGTTCCCAGTAGATGCGTTGACAGGATTAGCGCCGACAGAAACAGTAACGTGTACAGTGAACTATCCGATTACGCAGGCGGACATTGATGCGGGCACAGTGCAGAACACCGCGGTGGGTGCGGGTGAAGACCCCACTGGATCTCCAGTGAGTGATGATTCAGACAGTACTAATCCAGCGGATGATTTGGGTACGCCAGAAGATCCAACGAATACGGCTATTCCACAAGATCCGGAGTTGACGACAACGAAGGGCAGTGATGCCAGTGGCTTGTCATCACCGGCAGTGGCGGGCGATATCATTGTTTACACAGTCACGGTAGAGAATACGGGTAATGTCCAAGTCTCGGATATGACGGTGACGGATACGCAGCTGGGAGGAGATATCACAGCGAGTTGTGTGTTCCCAGTAGATGCGTTGACAGGATTAGCGCCGACAGAAACAGTAACGTGTACAGTGAACTACCCGATTACGCAGGTGGACATTGATGCGGGCACAGTGCAGAACACCGCGGTGGGTGCGGGTGAAGACCCCACTGGATCTCCAGTGAGTGATGATTCAGACAGTACTAATCCAGCGGATGATTTGGGTACGCCAGAAGATCCAACGAATACGGCTATTCCACAAGATCCGGAGTTGACGACAACGAAGGGCAGTGATGCCAGTGGCTTGTCATCACCGGCAGTGGTGGGCGATATCATTGTTTACACAGTCACGGTAGAGAATACGGGTAATGTCCAAGTCTCGGATATGACGGTGACGGATACGCAGCTGGGAGGAGATATCACAGCGAGTTGTGTGTTCCCAGTAGATGCGTTGACAGGATTAGCGCCGACAGAAACAGTAACGTGTACAGTGAACTACCCGATTACGCAGGTGGACATTGATGCGGGCACAGTGCAGAACACCGCGGTGGGTGCGGGTGAAGACCCCACTGGATCTCCAGTGAGTGATGATTCAGACAGTACTAATCCAGCGGATGATTTGGGTACGCCAGAAGATCCAACGAATACGGCTATTCCACAAGATCCGGAGTTGACGACAACGAAGGGCAGTGATGCCAGTGGCTTGTCATCACCGGCAGTGGTGGGCGATATCATTGTTTACACAGTCACGGTAGAGAATACGGGTAATGTCCAAGTCTCGGATATGACGGTGACGGATACGCAGCTGGGAGGAGATATCACAGCGAGTTGTGTGTTCCCAGTAGATGCGTTGACAGGTTTGGCGCCGACAGAAACAGTAACGTGTACAGTGAACTACCCGATTACGCAGGCGGACATTGATGCGGGCACAGTGCAGAACACCGCGGTGGGTGCGGGTGAAGACCCCACTGGATCTCCAGTGAGTGATGATTCAGACAGTACTAATCCAGCGGATGATTTGGGTACGCCAGAAGATCCAACGAATACGGCTATTCCACAAGATCCGGAGTTGACGACAACGAAGGGCAGTGATGCCAGTGGCTTGTCATCACCGGCAGTGGTGGGCGATATCATTGTTTACACAGTCACGGTAGAGAATACGGGTAATGTCCAAGTCTCGGATATGACGGTGACGGATACGCAGCTGGGAGGAGATATCACAGCGAGTTGTGTGTTCCCAGTAGATGCGTTGACAGGATTAGCGCCGACAGAAACAGTAACGTGTACAGTGAACTACCCGATTACGCAGGCGGACATTGATGCGGGCACAGTGCAGAACACCGCGGTGGGTGCAGGTGAAGACCCCACTGGATCTCCAGTGAGTGATGATTCAGACAGTACTAATCCAGCGGATGAGTTGGGTACGCCAGAAGATCCAACGAATACGGCTATTCCACAAGATCCGGAGTTGACGACAACAAAAGGCAGTGATGCCAGTGGCTTGTCATCACCGGCAGTGGTGGGCGATATCATTGTTTACACAGTCACGGTAGAGAATACGGGTAATGTCCAAGTCTCGGATATGACGGTGACGGATACGCAGCTGGGTGGAGATATCACAGCGAGTTGTGTGTTCCCAGTAGATGCGTTGACAGGATTAGCGCCGACAGAAACAGTAACGTGTACAGTGAACTATCCGATTACGCAGGCGGACATTGATGCGGGCACAGTGCAGAACACCGCGGTGGGTGCAGGTGAAGACCCCACTGGATCTCCAGTGAGTGATGATTCAGACAGTACTAATCCAGCGGATGATTTGGGTACGCCAGAAGATCCAACGAATACGGCTATTCCACAAGATCCGGAGTTGACGACAACGAAGGGCAGTGATGCCAGTGGCTTGTCATCACCGGCAGTGGTGGGCGATATCATTGTTTACACAGTCACGGTAGAGAATACGGGTAATGTCCAAGTCTCGGATATGACGGTGACGGATACGCAGCTGGGAGGAGATATCACAGCGAGTTGTGTGTTCCCAGTAGATGCGTTGACAGGATTAGCGCCGACAGAAACAGTAACGTGTACAGTGAACTACCCGATTACGCAGGCGGACATGATGCGGGCACAGTGCAGAACACCGCGGTGGGTGCAGGTGAAGACCCCACTGGATCTCCAGTGAGTGATGATTCAGACAGTACTAATCCAGCGGATGATTTGGGTACGCCAGAAGATCCAACGAATACGGCTATTCCACAAGATCCGGAGTTGACGACAACGAAGGGCAGTGATGCCAGTGGCTTGTCATCACCGGCAGTGGTGGGCGATATCATTGTTTACACAGTCACGGTAGAGAATACGGGTAATGTCCA
>CBDBQB010000039.1:0-332500 GCA_965209105.1 Candidatus Poriferihabitaceae bacterium
TATTTTGATTTCAGCCCCAAGAAGGATTGGCAAGTCTTCTATCCTGAAATATATCCGAGAAAATCCGAACGACAATCAAATCATCATTTATATGATTGTGCAGAGTGTTAGTTCGATAGGAGAGTTTAATAAAAAACTCTATATGGAGCTGATTAAAAACAAGCAAATACTCAAAAGCATGGATCGTTGGAGGAAACGATCGGACATAGCCATTAAGGAGATGCTCAGCAAGGTCAGAAAGGTTTCCGCGACAGGCGTAGAAATTCACAGGAACGTGAACATCGATTATTATCACGAACTAAATAATGTTATGGAAAGCCTAAGCGTTCTAGAAAAGCAGGTCGTCATTTTTATTGACGAATTCCCTGATGCAGTGAGTAATATTGCGAGTGGAAGTCGAGACGAAGCCCGAACACTATTACAACAACAGCGAGAGCTGCGAGAAAAATATAAGAATACGGCCGTACAATTTGTATATACGGGCTCAACTGGTTTGAGAAACGTGGTGCAAGGGCTGGATGGAATTCATCTAATCAATAACCTTGCCGAAGTAAAAATACCCCCGTTATCTGTTAATGAGGCGAAATCATTAATGCAATGCCTAATTCTCGGAAAGAGAACTTTTGAAAATGAAAGTTTTCATATTTCAGATGAGGTTGTAGAACATACGGTAAATGAGATTAATTGGTTATTACCGTACTTTATACAAATTATTGTAGAAACTTTGTTCGAAGAATTTGAAAATGATAGCGAGCAGATCACAACTGAATCGGTCAAAGCCTCCTTATCGAAGCTTGTTAGAACAAAATCACAGTATTCTGACTATTTCCAGCACTGGAAAACTCGTCTAGCAAGTTTAGAGCAACCATACAATTCGCTCGCCTTTGAAGTGTTAAATATAGCTTCAACAAATGGCGAGATATCCTCTGCGGAATATCGCGATTTAGCTGTGAAGTATAAGGCAGGTGATCGAAACCATATCTTAGACGTTCTACAGCATGATGGCTATTTGTTCGCCGATGAAAGCGAACAAAGTTTTTCGTTCAATTCCGTATTATTACAAAAATGGTGGTCGAATAATGTCGCAAAATAACCCTCAATATAGGGTATCCCACAGCTACAACCCAGGAAATCAGTCAAGAGAAGATCTAATCAACAATTTTGTTGTTCGCACTAAAGAATTCAATAAAATATTTTCCTCAATAAACGCGACTAGTTTATCTGAGCCGCCCCAACATTATTTAATCGAAGGACAACGTGGAGCGGGTAAAACAACCTTAATGTTGCGCATTCGGTACGAGCTGGAGTCTAAGGAAGGCTCTAAACATATACTTCCGTTGCAACTGTCAGAAGAACAATACGGGGTTTTTTCACTATGTAAGTTATGGGAGCATATAGCAGATCACATAGAACTAGAGAGTGGATTTGAAGGTATTGTTGAGACGTTCGATACGCATGCGGAAGAAGAGGATTACGAGATTAATTGCTTTGAATGGTTGGATGATTATCTGTCTTTAAATCGAAAACGGTTGGTGCTTTTTATCGATAATTTCGGTGATATGCTAGACCGATTTAACAAAACAGAACACAAAAGATTGCGCGATATCTTTCATACAACTAAAAATATCCAGTTAATTGCTGGCTCTGTTCCAACCCTTCAGAAGACCTACAATTATGATGAGCCATTCTATGAGTTTTTCAAAATTATTCGCTTATCTGGTTTAACTTCAAATCAAGCTGTTTCTTTGCTTAAGCGCTTAGGCGAGCAATATGGATCTGCTGGTGAAATTAACCGAATTGCGTATGAGGAGCCTGAACGTATCGAAACGATTAGATTACTTACAGGGGGTGTTCCAAGAACTATTGTACTTTTGTTTGAGATTTTCTTAGATAAGAATGCAGAAGTATTTGATGACTTGGAAGTCTTACTTGATCGGGTCACGCCACTCTATAAGCATAGAATGGACGATCTGTCACGACAGCAACAAGCGATTGTGGATGTATTGGCTTTAAATTGGGATGGAATAACGACAGGCGAAATAGCGAAGTGTTTAAGAACAGAGGAATTTAGTACTAAAAAAGTAGCCGCTCAACTTAAAACCTTAGAACAAGACAACATTGTGATTTCTAAACTTGTAGATAGGAAAAACAAAATATATTTTATCAGCGAGCGATTTTTTAATATTTGGTATTTAATGCGTCATGCACGTAAACGTGATTCCAGTCGAGTGAGGTGGTTGGTTGAGTTTTTACAAGCGTGGTATACACCAGATCAAATCACGCGCCGCGTCACGACTCATCTTGATAAGATGAGACAAGGGACGCTGAATGTAAAAGGTGCCTACCATTTAACCGAGGCCTTGGCGCAAGTTGTGTCTTGTATTGATATGCAAGACACTTTAATCAGCCATAGTAAATCTTACCTCGAAGCGTTGGACTCTACCGCAGCGAGTAAGTTACTGGTATCGGACAAATCTTTGTTGGAAAAGGCGATTGATTCAGGCAACCGAACTGAGTTTGAGAAGCAATTGATTGATATCAAAAGAGCTCGTGGTTTAGGTGATGCAGAGTCACCATTTTATACGGGAAAATTCTTTCACCTAAACGGTGAGCCTGACCAAGCGATTGAATATTATCTAATGGCGATTGAGTTGGGTGAGTCAAAGGCGATGAATAATTTGGCTAATCTATATCTAATTGAAAAGGAAGATATCGATAAGGCGATTGAATATTATCTAATGGCGATTGAGTTGGGTGATTCAAATGCGATGTATAACTTGGCTAATATATATCAAATTGAAAAGGAAGATATCGATAAGGCGATTGAATATTATCTAATGGCGATTGAGTTGGGTGAGTCAAAGGCGATGAATAATTTGGCTAGCCTATATCGAATTGAAAAGGAAGATGTCGATAAGGCGATTGAATATTATCTAATGGCGATTGAGTTGGGTGAGTCAAAGGCGATGAATAATTTGGCTAGCCTATATCGAATTGAAAAGGAAGATGTCGATAAGGCGATTGAATATTATCTAATGGCAGTTGAGTTGGGTGAGTCAACCGCGATGAATAATTTGGCTAGCCTATATCGATTTGAAAAGGAAGATATCGATAAGGCGATTGAATATTATCTAATGGCGATTGAGTTGGGTGAGTCAAAGGCGATGAATAATTTGGCTAATCTATATCTAATTGAAAAGGAAGATATCGATAAGGCGATTGAATATTATCTAATGGCGATTGAGTTGGGAGATTCAGACGCGATGAATAAACTGGCGTGGCTTTATTTTGATGAGAATATTATTAACAGGTCGGATCAAGCGCTAGAGTTTTCAGAGCGAAGTCTGTCGATAGATTCGGGAGCCTATCTGTTAGACACGAAGGCAACTATATTGCTATGGAAAAATAAATTTGACGAATCTATTGAAGTCGCTAAGCAATTAATTGAAAGTGGGGCCTATCAAGATATTGTGAAGGGTTTTTCCGATTATTTGATATTCTGAAAAATCTAAGCGACCCGCCAATCCATGTTCTCCCCGGCAAATAGTGGGATCAATTTGTCTGCGGAATTGATCTCATATGAGGCGGGGACTTCCCAAGTGTCTTTAATCAGTGTAATGGTGCTTTTATTGGGCGTGAGTCCATAAAAATTCGCCCCTGCGATGCTGGAAAAATGTTCGAGTTTATCCAATGATTCGAGTTGTTCAAAGAGTCGTGCGTACATTGGCATGGCGGCGTGCGCAGTGTAGCAACCCGCACATCCGCAGGCAGACTCCTTGGTATTTTGTGTATGCGGAGCGCTGTCGGTCCCGAGGAAGAATTTATCGCTGCCCGCGGTTGCTGCTTTGGCCAATGCGGCTCGGTGTTGTTCGCGTTTTAAGACGGGCAGGCAATAATGGTGCGGGCGAATGCCACCGCGAAATATCTCGTTACGGTTAAACAGCAGATGTTGCGGAGTCAGTGTGCCCGCAATATTATTTGTCGCCGATTCGACAAAGGCAATGCCTTGTTCAGTGGTGATGTGCTCAAGCACGATTTTTAGTTCGGGCAACTCATGCACAATGGGTAATAAAACTTGATCAATGAACACTGCTTCGCGATCAAATATATCGATATGTGGGTCGGTCACTTCGCCGTGAACTTGTAATACCAAGCCTGTTTCCGCCATTTTTTCCAGCACGGGCATCAAGCTGACCACGCTGGTGACGCCCGCATCAGAGTGGGTCGTGGCACCCGCCGGATACAATTTTGCACCCACCAACCAATCTGTTTCGGCAGCGAGTTGAATTTGATCTGTTGAAGTATTGTCGGTCAAATATAAAGTCATCAGCGGCTCAAACTGAGCCTTGTGGCCGACTGCAGCTAAGATCGCTTGGCGGTAATCCTCGGCTTGCGCAACGGTGGTCACGGGCGTTTGAAGATTGGGCATCACGACCGCACGACGAAACGATTCAGCGGTTTGACGTGCTGCGAACTTGAGCATTTCGCCTTCGCGAAGATGGACATGACAATCGTCCGGCGCGCGTAGGGTGATTGATCGAGTGTTGGGTGGCTTTTCCATTGGCGTATTATGTCTTTTCGTCTGTCTTGACCCTTTTATGGGTGATTAAGCTCAAAGGAAATCGTTGGCCGTCAAGATAGTCGGAAATTGCATCGATTACAATAGGACTGCGTAGGGTCTGGCGCTTAAGCTCTTCCAGCTCAAACCAATGGGTTTGCATGATGTCTGGGTCGAGTGGACCATCGTGTATTTGCGCGGTGATCGACCCGGTATAGCACACCCTTAAATAGGTCTGCTGATTGCTGGCGGTGAAATAGTAAAGGCCGACAATGTCACTCGGTTCGAAAGCATATCCCGTTTCTTCCAAGACTTCGCGCTTCACCGCCTCTAAAATCGACTCGTTTTCATCGACATGCCCCGCCGGTTGGTTAATCACATTCGCGTGGCGTGGATGCTCTTCAACACATAGAAATTTGTTGTCTCGCTGAATAATTGCAGCGACAGTAAGGTGAGGGAACCAACGGTCTGTGGACACGATATAAAGATGTCTTTTCAATAATGAAGTAGTATTCTATCACCCCGTAAATATTTAGCATCCTTAAAGAATATGAGCCAAGCGATTGACATATGCCTAGCGCAAATCAACCCCTGCGTGGGCGATCTAGCGGGCAATATTGCCTTGATTGTGTCAGCAATCGATGCGTATGGTGACAAGTCTGATTTAGTGGTCTTTCCAGAGCTTGCGCTGACGGCTTATCCACCAGAAGACCTATTATTGCGCGATGATTTTATGCGCGAGGTTGATAGATCGCTAAAGAAAATACTCAAGCATACGCGCAATATTGACGCAACCATTGTGCTGGGTCACCCCCTGCGCGAGGGCGAAGATACTTTTAATGCCGCGAGTGTTCTACATCAGGGAAAGCTTATTGCATCGTACAAGAAAAGATTTCTACCCAATTACAACGTTTTTGACGAGAAACGGTATTTTACAGCGGGCGAATCTCACACTGTGTTTAGCCTTAAAGAAGCAAAGATTGGCCTCATTATTTGTGAAGATATATGGGAAGAGCCGCCCGTGCGCGAATCCGTTGCAGCCGGCGCGGATATCGTACTGGTGATTAACGCTTCGCCTTTTCATTTTGATAAGGCCATCGAGCGCGAAGAGGATGTGGTGCGCAAGCGCGCGAGGGAAAATAAAGTGCCTGTTTTATACGTCAATCAAGTCGGTGGGCAAGACGAGTTGGTATTTGACGGCGGCTCCCACGTGGTCGATTGTGAGGGGGAGATTGTTGCAAGGTTGCCCATATTTGAGCAAGATTTTCTAACGGTGTCCGTTCAGCCAACGAGCGAAAAGCGATGGTGCCCGCAGCCTGGTGCACTGGCAGAGCGTGGTTCTAAAGTTGAGCGAATATACAAGGCCTTGGTGGTGGGTGTGCGCGATTATGTGACTAAGAACGGCTTCAAAGGGGTGGTATTGGGTTTATCCGGCGGCATAGATTCAGCGCTGACTCTCGCGATTGCCGTCGACGCTCTGGGCAAAGATAAGGTGGAGGCGGTGATGATGCCGTATCGCTATACCAGTGAGATGAGTCTAGAAGATGCAAGTGAACAGGCTAAAAAGATGGAGGTTCATTACGAGGTGATATCGATTGCGCCGATTGTAGAAGCGAGCATTTCACAGCTTTCGCCCATTTTTGAGGGCCTCGCTGAAGATACCACCGAGGAAAATATTCAGGCCAGATGCCGCATGGTATTGTTGATGGCGATCTCTAACAAAAAAGGCTTAATGTTACTGACGACGGGGAATAAGAGCGAAATGGCGGTGGGTTACGCGACTTTATACGGCGATATGGCCGGCGGCTTTGCTGCGATTAAGGATGTCCCCAAAACCATGGTTTACACCTTGGCGAAATATCGAAACTCCTTAAGTGATGTGATTCCCAAGCGCGTTATCACGCGCGCGCCTTCCGCCGAATTGCGGCCGGATCAGGAAGATCAAGATTCTCTGCCGGACTACGACGTACTCGACGAAATCTTGCAGCGTTTTGTTGAAGAAGATGAGTCAGACAGCGAAATTATCGCCGCGGGCTATGATGCCCTAACGGTTCGCCGTGTGATTAAAATGGTGGTCAGGAACGAGTATAAACGACGCCAAGCGCCTCCCGGCGTGCGCATAACTCCGCGTGCATTTGGGAGAGATAGGCGTTATCCAATCACCTCAAAATTTTTCTAATGCCCACCATACGCGCCTTGCAAAAGGCGGACTATCCTCGTTTGCAAGCGATCTACCAGCAAGGCATTGAATGGGGTGAAGCGACATTTGAAACTGAGATCAAAACCTGGCAAGTATGGGATGAAATGACCGCCAAGGCGGCGCGTTTGGTCGCAATACTTGATAATGAAGTCATTGGCTGGGCGTGTTTAAGTGAGGTGACGAGTCGCTGCGTATATCGTGGCGTAGCGGAGACCTCAATTTACGTGGATAATAAGGTTCAGGGTCAGGGCGTCGGTACTGCCTTATTGCAAGCCTTGATTGAAGCCTCAGAAGCAGCGGGCTACTGGACACTCCAAGCAAGAATATTTCCGGAGAATCCCGCAAGCATCGCCATCCATCAAAAACTGGGTTTTGAGATATTAGGCTTGCATAAAAATTTGGCCAAGCTCAACGGGGTTTGGCGCGATGTTCAGCTGCTTGAACGTAGAAGTAAGACCGTGGGTTTGGACTGACTTGATCGGTATACCATTGTCTTTGTACGTTCATTTCCCGTGGTGCGTTAAAAAATGCCCCTACTGCGATTTTAATTCCCATGCCGCGCTCACGACCTTGCCCGAGCGTGCTTATGTCGATGCCTTGATTCAAGATTTCGAGCAGCAACTTGCGTCGCTTGGTGAAAGAACCATTGATTCGGTGTTTATCGGCGGGGGCACGCCAAGCCTAATTGCGCCCACAGAAATCAAGCGGCTTCTGACCGCGATACGCCAGAGTGAAAGGCTGGCTGATCGTGCTGAAATAACGATTGAGGCGAACCCCGGTGCCTTGGACGCTGGGCATTTCGACGCTTATTTAGACGGGGGTGTGAATCGCTTGTCGATTGGTGTGCAGAGCTTTAATGACGGCTTACTCAAAAAAATTGGTCGAATTCATAGCAGCGAAGAGGCGCGCATGGCGGTGGAACGCGCTCATCAAGCAGGGTTTAAGCGTATCAATATTGATTTAATGTTTGGCTTGCCCGAGCAAAGTCTTGAAGCATCGCGTCTTGATATTGAGCGGGCAATTGAACTAGCCGATCAATATGGAGTATCACATCTTTCGGTCTATCAACTCACCATCGAACCGAATACGCAATTTGCTGTTACGCCGCCTCCTTTACCTGATACTGACATGACGTGGGCGATGCAGGAACAAGCCCAAGCATTACTTAGGAAAGCGGGGTTCGAGCAATATGAAGTGTCGGCGTATAGCCGAAATCAGCCTTGTCAGCACAACCTCAATTATTGGCAGTTCGGCGATTATGTCGCGATTGGGGCGGGTGCACACGGTAAGCTGAGTGACTTTAATTTAGACGATGAACTTCAGATTCAACGCTATTGGAACCATCGTCACCCCAAAGCTTATCTCGATGCAGCGCAGGCATCGACGTTTATGGCTGAAACAAAGAAGACGCTGACAAAAGACAGAGATTTTGAATTTTTAATGAATGCGCTCCGACTAAAATCAGGCTTTGATTTGTCATTGTATGCGCAGCGCACAGGCGCGGATGAAGGCGCTTTGTTACAAGTGTTGTCAGATTTTTTCAAACAAGATTACTTGCGGCAAAGCAAGGGACGAATCGCGCCAACCGATAAGGGCTACCGTTATCTCGACACTGTCTTATTGGCGGTGTTGCCGGATCATGCATCCGGTGCTTAAGTGCGATACACTCGGGTTTTATACTTAAAATTCAGCACCCGATGCAAATTAAAAAAGATACAGCGGTCACGATTGATTACGTCTTAAAGGGCGATGATGGTCAAACTATTGATGAATCAAATGATGGCTCATTCAATTTCCTAGGTGGGGCGAACAATATCATTCCCGGATTAGAAAATGCCTTAAATGGAAAGTCAGCGGGGGATGCCATTGACGTCACGATCGAACCTAAAGATGCTTATGGAGAACTCAGCGATGCTATGATCCAAACCGTTCAGAGATCGGTGTTTCCAGATGGCTCAGAAATTCAGGTTGGCGCACAGTTTAATGGCGCGGGGCCAAATGGTGAGCCCGTTCCAGTGACGGTTGCTGAAGTAAACGGAGATGATATTGTGATTGACGGAAATCATGCCTTGGCGGGTAAAACATTGCATTTTTCTGTGACGGTGATTGATGTTCGAGAAGCAAGCAGAGACGAATTATCTCACGGCCATATTCACGGCGCGGGCTGTTCGCACTAAACGGGTTGAATGTGGCTTTGCCTAAAAAATCGGCTTGAAAAATGGCGTGGATAAAAGTCTTTCATTTATTCTTTGTGATCTCCTGGCTCGCGGGCATATTTTATTTACCTCGCTTGTTTGTCTATCACGCTGTCACGGAAGACAAGCTCAGCCTCGAACGCTTTAAGCTGATGGAGCGCAAGCTGCTTTGGGGCATCATGACACCGAGCGCTATCGCCGCTGTGGTGTTCGGAATGTGGCTCTGGCTGGGCTATGGGTTCAACGGCAACTGGTTAAACCTCAAACTTATCTTAGTGGCCATACTAGCGCTTTATCATTTATGGTGTATGCGTATCGTGGGCGTATTTGCACGTGATCAGAATCAGCATTCGCAGCGGTTCTATCGATGGATGAACGAGTTGCCCGTTTTTCTGCTTCTTGGCATATTGATTTTGGTCGTGCTGAAGCCGTTTTAAAATGTTCCATATTGTGCTCGTTGAGCCGCAGATTCCGCCCAATACTGGAAATATCATTCGCTTGTGTGCCAATACAGGTTGCCAATTACATTTAATTGAACCGTTGGGGTTTGAGTTGGGCGAAAAACAATTGAGGCGTGCGGGAATGGATTATGCTGATTTGGCCGCGGTAAGCGTTTGGGAAAGCTGGGATGCTTTTATGAGCGGCACGGAGTTTGATCGATGGGTCACTTTATCCACCCACCATCAAACGATATATTCTGATTTTTCTTTTAAAGCGGGCGATGCCTTGGTATTTGGTTCAGAAGGCAAAGGCTTAGCGGCGGAGATTCGCGATAGCGATCAACAAGCCGCGCAGCTTACCCTGCCAATGCAGGAGAACAATAGGAGTTTGAACCTATCAAATTCGGTCGCGATTGTTGTCTATGAGGCTTGGCGGCAGTGTGGCTTCGGTTTATAGCGGTGGTTTAGTGATCGTCTGTTTCATCGACATCCAATTGCCCCGACATTCGGCGACGAATATGTGACCAAGACATGCCGGTTGCCAATACCGCGCTTGTCGCTGCAATAATAATCCAACCCAATGTGCCATTTTCTTCTAGCGATATCCAGCCTTGATCCACGATTACCCAAACCAACATGGTGATAAATGCCGCGGCCAATAAAATGCCAAAAAACCCTAAGGATCGTGAGGTCGCGCGAAGAAATATGACCCAGATGATCAGCAAGGCGACACCAATCAAACCGTGTAAAGGGGTGAAAAGCGAAAAATCACTGAGCGCCGGTGCAATCGCCCATTCGTAGTAAGAGTAGGGCTTGATTGGGTTGTAACTGGCGCAGACCAAAGCGAATGCGGCCAGTAGTCGAACGATAAAATTGATGGCGGTGAATTTTGTGGTCATATTGCTTACTTCAAATGTGTGCGGGCGTTATAGAAAAGCTGCATCCACGGGCTCAACTCGCCCCAGTCTTTCGGCGCCCACGAATGGTTGACTGTGCGCGTGGTGCGTTCGGGGTGCGGCATCAGTAAAGTGACCAGACCGGAATCGTTGGTCACGCCGGTGATTCCTGATTGCGAGCCATTGGGGTTATCGGGGTACTGCTCTGTTGCATTGCCTTGATGATCTACATAACGAAGGCTGGTTTTCCCCGAGGCGCTGAACTTATCCGCCTCACTTTTTGAGCTAAATTCAACACGACCTTCGCCGTGTGCAACCGCAACTGGCAAATAGCTGCCTGCCATACCACTTAAGAATAGGGAGGGGCTTTCGACCACTTCTGTCAATATATAACGCGCCTCAAATTGCTCGGATTGGTTGCGCACAAAATGAGGCCAATGATCGGCGCCCGGAATAATGCTGGCCAATGAGGCCATCATTTGACAGCCATTGCACACGCCCAAGGCAAGATAGTCATCCGCACTAAAATACGCTTCAAATTGGTCTCTGAGATTTTGATTAAACAGGATGGACTTGGCCCAGCCTTCGCCTGCGCCGAGCACGTCGCCAAAGGAAAATCCTCCGCAAGCGACAAAGCCCTGAAACTCAGACAGCGTATGACGGCCATCGACCAAATCACTCATCGTCACATCAATCGCCTCAAAGCCCGCGCGATCGAATCCCGCGGCCATTTCTATCTGGCCATTGACGCCTTGTTCGCGGAGTATGGCCATTTTGGGCGCAATACCAGCGTTAAGCATCGGGGCTAGTAGCTCAAAATTCACCTTGGCAGAAAGGCCGGGGTCGTCGGTATCTAAAAGTTTATCGTAAGCTTGTTGCGCGCATTTCGGATGATCACGCAGCGACTGCATGGTAAAACTGGTCTCAGACCAAGCGAGGTGTAACTCAATGCGTGAAGCGTCAAAGATAGGTTTTTCATTATGGAGGAAACGGATTTGCTCACCGGCTTGAGGGTGGCCGATGTCAGTTAAAAGCTCGGCAATTTCGCACTGTTCAGCGAGTGCTAGTAGCGCGTCCTGCTGATCATCACGAACTTGAATGACAGCGCCCAATTCTTCGTTGAACAGAAATGCCTGTGCATCGGCTTGTGCATCGTCAATTTGTATTGAAAGCCCGCAATGCCCCGCGAAGGCCATTTCGCAGAGAGTGGCGGCCAGCCCACCGTCGGATCGGTCGTGATAGGCCAAAATCAACCCTTGTTGGTTGGCGCTTTGGATGAAATTGAAAAAGCCTTTTAGTTTATCTGCATCGTCGACATCGGGGGGCGTATCACCGAGTTGTTGATGGATTTGTGCGTAAATCGAACCCCCTAATCGCGCTTTGCCGGCACCCAAATCAATGAGCCACAGATGAGTATTATTTATCGATTGCAATTCAGGCGTTAATGTCTTGCGCGCATCGCTGGTCGGCGCAAAGGCTGAAATAATTAAGGATAATGGCGCGACCACCTTATGTGGGTGCTGGTCTTGCCAAACGGTTTGCATCGACATTGAGTCTTTGCCGACCGGAATAGAAATACCCAGCGCAGGACACAGCTCCATTGCAATGGCGTGACAGGTGTCGTAAAGATTGGCGTCTTCGCCGGGCTCGCCTGCGGGCACCATCCAGTTAGCCGATAAGCGAATGTCTGAAATTGAATCGATGGTGGCAGCAGCGATATTAGTTAGGGCTTCACCAACCGCCATACGTCCGCTGGCCGGCGCGTTGAGCAAAGCCAACGGGGTTCGCTCGCCGATGGCCATTGCTTCGCCGCTATAGGCCTCAAAACCACTTAAACTAACCGCAACGTCAGCCACCGGAATTTGCCACGGGCCAACCATTTGATCGCGTGCGATGAGCCCGGTGATGCTCCTGTCCCCGATACTGATTAGAAAGGTTTTATCTGCCACTGTCGGATGACGAAGTACATCGAGTAAAACCGCTTCGACCCTCCTGGGGGGAATATCCAAAGCGTGTAGTGTGGGCGCTAGCCGTTGGGCTTTGATCTTCATTTTCGGGGGCAAGCCGAATAAAATATCCATGGGCAGGTCGATGGGGTGGGGGCGTTGCTCACCGTCGGTCTTAAAGTGCGCGTCACTCAATACTAGTTTCCCGTCGTCAGTGGCGGTACCGACAATTGCATACAGCGCGCGCTCGCGTTCGCATATCGCTTCAAAAATGGCTTGTTGCTTGGGATCCACAGCAATGACGTAACGCTCTTGAGACTCGTTGCACCAAATTTGCATCGGCGACATACCCAAGTCGTCGTTTAACACCTTGCGTAGATCGAAACTTCCAGCACGGCCAGAATCTTCAACTAACTCAGGAAGCGCATTGGAGAGCCCGCCTGCGCCTACATCGTGGATCCAAGAAATTGGATTGCGCTCGCCCATTGCCCAACACGTGTCGATCACTTCTTGGCAACGGCGTTGCATTTCAGGATTGCCGCGTTGGACTGAAGCGTATTCAAGGTTCTCGCTACTCGCCCCGCTGGCCATGCTTGATGCTGCGCCGCCGCCTAGACCAATTAACATCGCTGGCCCCCCTAAAACGATTAAAACCGCGCCACGTTTGAACTCCTGTTTCTCAATGTGTTGCTCGCGAATATTGCCCAGACCACCCGCCAGCATAATTGGTTTGTGGTAACCCCGGCGGGAGGTGCTGTCGCCATCATCTGGATTGCTGTGCTCGAACGTTCGGAAATAACCACATAGATTTGGGCGGCCAAATTCATTATTAAAAGAGGCGGCGCCAATCGGGCCTTCCAACATGATTTGTAAGGGATCAGCGATTCGGCTAGGTGATGAAGCACTTTGTTCCCATGCCCGTGGCAGATCGGGCAGGCGTAAGTGCGAAACACTAAACCCCGTCAAACCGGCTTTGGGTTTGCCGCCTCGACCCGTCGCACCTTCGTCGCGTATTTCCCCGCCTGAACCGGTCGCCGCACCGGGAAAGGGTGAAATAGCAGTGGGGTGGTTATGCGTTTCTACTTTTATGCAGATGTGAATCGCTTCGTGGTGAAACTGATAGCGCCCATCATCCGGCGCGGGGAAAAATCGCCCGGCGCTTGCTCCAGCGATGACCGCGGCATTGTCGTGATAGGCGCTTAAGGTGTTCTCGCCATGTTGGGCATGGGTATGTTTGATCATCTTAAACGGCGAAAGCGGCAGCGCTATGTCGTCAATGTTCCAATCGGCGTTAAATATTTTGTGTCGGCAGTGTTCAGAATTAACTTGAGCAAACATCATCAATTCAGTGTCCGTTGGGTTACGCCCTAACTCGGTGAATTGTTCAACCAGATAGCGCTGTTCAGGCTCAGACAGCGCAAAACCAGAACTTTGATTGGCCGCATGGAGTGCTTCTATGCCGCCCTTCAGTATGTCGACCGACTTAAATGGAGTAGGCTCGGCTTGATCGAAAAGTTTCTCTACTAAGTGGGGATCACTCAGTAAGGTCTCCGTCATTGGGTCGATAAGAATGGTTTCAATCTTGCGGAACAATTGCTGTTTCTCGATTTCGTCCTCGGACTTGATTTGCCAGCGTATGCCACGTTCCAGGCGCTTCACTTTTGTTAATCCGCAGTGCTGGGCGATATCCGTGGCTTTGGTCGACCATGGGGTAATGGTCCCGATGCGCGGGAGACTCAAAAAATCATAGGCGTCTGTCAGTTGGGTGTCGTCTTGCTTAGGCCCGTATGTCACGAGCTTATTTAGGATTTTTTGCTCTTGCTCGTTTAGGCTGGAATCGATATCGATAAAGTGAACATAAAATGCGCGAATCGCCGTGCAGTGCGGATGCGCGAGACGCAGCGCTGACAGCAACTTCTCTTGTCGAAAATTTGATAAAGCTGACGCGCCTGGGATACTTAGCATAGCTTGGGGATCATGATGAGGCACATTGATGATGGGCGCCTGAATGGGCGGAAAGAATGACGATTTCGACTTTCCTTACAGGTCGATGCCAAGTCGATTTGCGACTTCTTCATAGGCTTCGATGACACCGCCCAAGCCCTGCCTAAAGCGATCTTTATCTAACTTTTTACGCGTGTCGGCATCCCATAAACGGCAGCCGTCGGGGCTAAACTCATCGCCGAGGTAAAGCTTGCCATTTTGTTTGCCAAACTCGAGCTTGAAATCAACCAACAACATGCCCGCATCAGAAAAAAGTTTGCGCAAGATATCGTTTATTTCAAACGTTCGGGCTTTCATGGCTTCGATGTCTTGATCATCGGCCCAAGCAAATGAGCGAATATGATATTCGTTGATCATCGGGTCGTGAAGGGCATCGTTTTTAAGGAAAAATTCGAAGACGGGAGGGTTAAGGTCTATCCCATCTTCAGTGCCCAAACGCTTGCATAAAGAGCCCGACGCTATATTTCGAATCACACATTCCACCGGAATCATGTCGAGCTTTTTCACCACTGCTTCGGTATCAGACAACAGGGCGATGTGATGGGTGTCAATGCCGGCGGCTTGAAGGTGATCCATAATAAAGGCGGTGAATTTATTGTTCACCCTGCCTTTGCGCTCGAGTTGCTCGATGCGCTCTCCGTCAAAGGCAGACGTGTCGTTACGAAACTCAACGATCAGTTTGTCTGGGTCGTCAGTCAAAAAGATTGTTTTGGCTTTGCCTGCGTAGAGCTCGGTGGTCTTTTCCATGGAATTATGGGACGGAATGATCGGCTAAAAATTAATTTCTTACGATAAGCTGATGCCAGCATGAATCATGGCATCTTCAAGGGCTGGCTGGTGTTGGGCGGCGAGCTTTGTCATCGGCAGTCGAAGCGTATCTCCCATCAAGCCCATGCGCGCAACGGCATATTTAACCGGGATAGGATTTGCTTCGGTAAACAAGTTTTGGTGCAGTGGGTCGAGACGTTGGTTGATTTCATCGGCGCTAGTGATGTCGCCCTCTAGGGCAGCACCACACATCTGATGCATCGCGAGCGGTGCGACATTGGCGGTCACCGAAATGCAGCCTTTGGCGCCCAATTTAATCAATTCAAGGGTGGTTGCATCATCGCCTGACCAAATCGAAAAATCGTCAGAAGTGCCTTCGACCAATGCTTTTCCCACCGCCATGTCGGCGGTCGCATCTTTTATGCCAATAATATTGGCAATGCTAGATAGTTTAATAACCGTATCATTGTCCATATCGCGTACTGTTCGGCCGGGTACGTTGTATAGGATTTGCGGAATATTCACCGCCTTGGCTATCGCTTCAAAGTGTAGAAATAGACCGGCTTGTTCGGGTTTGTTGTAATACGGGACGACTAACAGCGCAGCGTCCGCGCCGACAGAATGCGCGCGCTGGGTTAATTCAATCGCTTCAGCGGTACTGTTTGATCCCGTTCCAGCGATAATCGGAACGCGCCCACTCGCAATCGCAATCGTGCGTTCAATGACGGCCAGATGTTCATCATGACTGAGGGTGGCGGATTCCCCTGTGGTGCCGACGGAGACAATCGCGTCGGTTTTATTCTCGACATGAAATTCGACCAAGCGTTCGAGCGCAGCATAATCGACGGAGCCATCCGTCTGCATGGGCGTGACCAATGCCACCATACTGCCTGTAAACATGTGAAAATATTGGATTCAAGAAGGGCGTAAATAGTACTCGTGCGGTGCGAAAAGCTCAAGTAAAGCCTGATTAAAAGTTGCGTGTTTTATGACCTATTGTCTGATAAAGGCTAGCGCCCGATAACGGCACTAGAGTTGTTAAGGCAAATCTACTAAAATCGCGCGCTGCTCGGCCAGCATGAGCAGTTTTTCTAAATTAGGCCCTCATTCAAACAACCAATATTTGTATATAGACTCAGCCATGAAAATTCCATTCAATTTGAAATTTTTTATCTTCCCAATATTGTTGCTGGGTCTCGTGAGTTGCAACCAAGGTGGGGGGTCGTCTAGCGGCGGGGGCGAGGCAGTGGTTCTGGAGCCCCCGATTGGCCCCGATCTAAATGGCGATACATGGCAAGGCTATTTCAGGAATCTAACTGGGGCTTATACTGCGCTGTCGGCAACCATTTTCCATGAAGGCAATCGAGTTATCATTGATACTTCGTTGCCAGACACGATGTCGATCGGAAGATTTCAGGGGACAATATCAAGCGTTGGCGGCTTGTTGCTGATCGACTCATTTGATGGAGAAGATTGGACAACGCTTTATGGCCCAGCATCAGTAAATTCGATCAATTTAGCTGACTTTGTATTCACAGAAGGCAGCAATGTTGATACCAATATTATTATTCTAAAGCGCTAAGTTTTACCGCGTGTTGCTTGGCGAATGATGGGCTGCCGCCTGGGCGTATAGGGCTAGTTGCTTGCGGGCGATGACATTTTGTGTTGTATCGTCGCACTGTCGACATTCATGTCGGTTATTGCGGTGATACGTTTGGCCTTGACTTCGATCGTTTCAACTGAGTCATCATCAAAGATAAGATTCAACGTGATGCTCTGACCGGGTGCGATTCCCTGCTGGATCCCGATTAGCATGAGATGCACGCCCCCGGGTGCGAGTGATGTGGTTTGTCCGGCGCGCAATTTAATTTGATCAACTTCGCGCATTCGCATTACGCCGTTATCGTGCGAATTGGTATGTATTTCGATCATCTCCGCGATATTGCTGCTGGCGCCGACTAAGGCGCGGTTTTGTTGACCGTCATTGCGCAAGACCATATACGCACCGCTGGTCGTTTGTCCCGGCGGCGTCGCACGAACATAGGCCTTTGAGATCGATATCTGGGCGCCCAAAACTTGGGTAGATGAGAGAAGTAAGGCGCTGAAAATTAGAATTCGGCTCATAAAAAATTTGCAAAGGTGGTGTGTTGGCGTACGAACGCGAGTTGAGCGATGTGTGCTTTTCAATAAGATCTTAGTTTGTTGAACAAACCAGTTTATGCACGATTCAGGAAATATTAACCCAGACCCTGACGCAATAATGGAATTGATTTCAGGGGTTTGGACGAATCTCATTGCCAAACAGATGGCGATCCCAATTCAAATGAACTACGATGGGTCGCGCTCGAATTGAACGAACGCTTAACAATATAAAGATGCGCCGCACAAGGACCAAAATATATGCCTAACTGGGATAACATATCCACCGTTATTTTAGATATGGATGGCACCTTGTTAGATTTGCATTTTGACAATCACTTTTGGCTGCAGCATGTCCCCCTGCGGTTTTCCGAAGCGCAATCGATTACGCTAGAGCAAGCCAAAGCACAGTTATTCCCTCGAATGCAGGCACTACGCGGGCAGCTCAAATGGTACTGCACAGATTTTTGGTCTAAAGAATTGAGCCTGCCTATCATAGCGCTTAAGCGCGAAGTATCGCATTTGATTCGATCGCGCCACCATGTTGATTCATTCCTCTTGGCGCTGCGTTCGGCTGGTAAAGAAATCATATTATTTACCAATGCTCATGAGGATACCCTTGAACTTAAGATGAGCAAAACAGGACTCTCAAAAGCCTTTGATCAGATCGTCACCTCCCATTCCTTGGGTCATGCCAAGGAGTCCGTGCAGGCTTGGGAAGCATTGCAACAAAAAAACCACTTCGATCCTAAAACAGCGGTATTCATCGATGATAGCTTTAGCGTATTGGATAGCGCACACCAATTTGGGATCGAAAACCTATTTGGCATTGAGCAGCCTGATTCAAGTGGTGAGAAACTCAGGCACGATCACTACACCCTATTGAGCAGCTTTGAACAGATTATGCCAACATGAATTTTAAGGAAAATATACAAACTCGGATAACGATCGGTGAACTACTAGAAGATAAGGCTCAAATTCCGATGATCGAAGCCTTGTCACGGGTGCACGAGGCCTTGGCCCAGCAAGAAAATAGCGAGCAGCCTGGCTTGCTTAATTGGTTTAAACGTAAAAACTCGAAGGCTGAACATAGAGGAGTCTATATCTGGGGAGGCGTGGGTCGCGGCAAGACCCACTTAATGAATATATTTTTTGAGGCAGCGCCAACGCAATTTAAGTGGCGTGTCCACTTCCATCGGTTTATGTTGTGGGTGCATGAACAAAGTGGGCAGTTAGCCGATACTCAGGATCCTTTGGCGCAAATTGCGCGATTGGTCTCCGTGAAAAATAGATTATTGTGCTTGGACGAGTTTATGGTGACCGACATCGCCGATGCGATGATACTGCACCAGCTACTTAAACATTTGTATGCGCAAGGCGTGACCATTGTCACGACCTCAAATCTGCCGCCTGATGAATTGTATGATCAGGGGTTTCAACGCGAGTCGTTCCTGCCTGCGATAGCGCTAATCAAAAATAATAGCGAAGTTGTATTGGTCGACGGTGACCGAGATTTTCGTAAGCAAACTTGGATTTGCGACGCAATTTATTACTCTCCACTTGATCAAGCCGCGCGTGAGGGGCTGTCTAAATGCCATGCGAAGTTGACTGGCTTGCCTGAGCCCTTACCCAAACGCTTGATGATTGCGGGGCGAGAGATTGAAGCAATCAGCGTGTCCGAAGACGTCGCGTGGTTTGACTTTGCAGCTATATGTGAAACACCTCGTTCGCAAAAAGACTATATACAATTGTCAAATCAGTTCAGTACGTTGATTATTTCAGATGTTCCAGCGCTGGGCGCTGATGATGACTCAGCTGCGCGCAGGCTAATTAACCTAATTGATACGGCGTATGACTATGGCGTCAATCTGCTGGTGTCTGCTGCGCAGCCCCCAGATTTAATTTATAGCGGGTCGAAATTGGCCAAGCCATTTAAGCGGACAGCCAGCCGCCTTTGGGAAATGTCTACTCCGACCTATCTGACACGTCCAAAAAAAGCGGTATCGCGTATATAGCGGGTTTATTTCGTATTAGTGGCTGATACCAGGTTCAGTTGCGCTAAATTAAAGGCGAAAAAACACTAGACAAGGCATGTCTAGCTCAGTATGATCCGCTTCAAGTTACCGTATCTTTTCGGGTGACTTGTTTCCAACCCGCGCTCTCACGCCTGTGATCTGAGTGCATTGAATTTCTAAAATTATTTCACCACACCTCCGCGCTTTAGCGTGCACCGATTAGGGATTACTCTTTGAATATGTCAACACCCATTAGTTTATCTGATCTTAAACTTAAGACGCCTGCTGAACTCATTGATCTGGCCCGTGAGCTCGGCCTCGATAATGCTGGCCGCAGTCGTAAACAAGACCAAATTTTCGGGATTTTAAAATCCCAGGCCAAGAATGGCGTAGATATTCATGGCGATGGTGTGGTTGAAATACTGCAAGACGGTTTTGGCTTCCTTAGATCGGGCGGCAGCTCATACATTGCTGGCCCCGATGATATCTATATTTCACCCAGCCAGATTCGCCGTTTCGGACTTAGAACGGGTGATACGGTTGAAGGGCTGATTCGTCCACCCAAAGATTCTGAGCGGTATTTTGCCCTGCTTAAAGTTCAAACCATCAATGGGCAAGACCCAGAAGAAACGAAACGTAAAATTTTATTTGAAGACGCGACGCCATTGCATCCTGAGAAGCGTTTTCGCCTAGAGCGAGAAACGGGTTCAACAGAAGATATCACGGGTCGCGTCATTGATTTGATTGCACCCATCGGTAGAGGACAACGCGGTCTGATTGTTTCCGCACCTAAAACCGGTAAAACGGTGATGCTCCAGCAGATCGCGCAATCGATCACCAGTAATTATCCCGACGCCTACCTGATGGTCTTATTGATTGATGAGCGACCGGAAGAGGTTACCGAGATGTCACGTATGGTTCGTGGCGAAGTGATTGCCTCAACATTCGACGAGCCCGCAACGCGGCACGTTCAAGTGGCCGAAATGGTGATCGCCAAGGCAAAGCGTTTGGTTGAGCACAAAAAAGATGTGGTGATTCTGCTCGATTCAATTACGCGCCTAGCGCGTGCATACAATACCGTTGCGCCCTCTTCTGGAAAAGTGCTGACGGGTGGTGTCGATGCAAATGCATTGCAGCGGCCCAAGCGATTTTTTGGCGCCGCGCGAAATTTAGAAGAAGGTGGGAGTCTGACGATTCTCGCAACCGCTCTTGTAGACACGGGTTCAAAAATGGACGAGGTGATCTACGAAGAATTTAAAGGTACCGGTAATATGGAGATACACCTTGATCGACGCATTGCTGAAAAACGGGTATATCCTTCGACCATTATTAATAAATCAGGCACGCGCCGTGAAGAGTTGTTGATGGAGCCAGATGAGCTACAGAAAGTTTGGTTGTTGCGAAAGTTGTTGCATCCGATGGACGATATTCAGGCGATTGAGTTTTTACTGGATAAGCTCAAAGCCACTAAAAATAATGCTGAATTTTTTCAGTCAATGAATCGCTAGTTAATCATCGCGAGCATTATTTCAAAATAGGGAGTGAGGGCTTGCGTTTGATCGCTGATTTGCCTATATTCACCGCCCCATTTTTGGGGACTGACTAACATGCTCTACTGGCTAGAGCGATAACGAGGGTTTTAAGATGAAAGCTGACAGGCATCCTAATTATAGCGCGGTAAAAGTAAGTTGCTCTTGTGGAAATAGCTTTGAGACGGGCTCGACAGAAGGAAAAGATATTTCCGTAGAAGTTTGTTCTGAATGCCATCCTTTTTATACCGGTCAACAAAAAATCGTCGATACCGCGGGTCGCGTGGGTAAATTTCAAGCTCGGTACGGTCGTAAAAGTTAAGATAAGGCGAGCGATTTTCGGAGCAGCGATTATCTTACAAAGCGATGAATAAATTGAGCGCCTTATTTAGGTTCTTTAGAAAGGCACCCATTGGCGGTGCCTTTTTTATTGCGCTTGCAATGCTGGTCTCGTGCGCCAACAGCACGCCTGACGAAGCCCTCTTTCATGTGAATACAGTTATTGATGGCGATACCTTGAACCTTCGGAATGGAGAGAAAGTGCGCTTTGTTGGGGTGAATACACCGGAACTTGGGCACGGCAGATTCCCCGATGAACCGCTGGCAAACCAAGCAAAGCAGTTTATAAAGCGAAAACTCCAGGGGCGTAAGGTTCGGTTAGTGCGCGCAAAAGAGGCGACAGACCGACATGGTCGGTGGTTAGCTCATGTGTTTACTGAAGAAGGTGAAAATGTTCAGATTCAACTGCTAGAACGAGGGTTGGCCTTCGCTGTCGCGGTAGGCAAGAATTTAACCCTACTTGATCAGTATCTTGCCGCAGAAGGTCGTGCCAAAGCCGCTGAAAAGGGCGTATGGGCGAGTGACTTTTACGCGCCGATGACTGCCGAGGCCGTCATCGCAGAGAAAGGTCGGGGCTACCGACGTATCATCGCACGCGTTAAAAAGGTGAGCCGTTCAAAGAATAATCAAATATTACATCTAGACGGCGGGTTCCGAGTATTGATCCGTCGGGAAAACTGGAAGCAGTATTTTAAAGGTAAGGCTGAGCGATACGTGGGTAAAAATATTCTCGTTCGTGGCTGGATATTCAAATCTCACGGCGTCACGGGCATGAAAGTCTATCATCCCTCCATGTTACAAGCGTCGCCCTAAATGCAACTCCCCGAAAATGAGCCACTTCATGCGCTCGTAGATTTGGTAGAGGCCGAACTCAATTCGCACGAGCTTTTCTTCGGCCATAGCACCTCTAATGCCTGGGAAGAGGCTGCATGGATGGGCATATACGTCACGGAACAGGACATGGCGAGCGATGAATTTGACTGGGACAGCGTATTGACTGCCCAGCAATCCACAAAGTTGGAAGCCTTATTAGATCAGCGAATCCAAACGAAGTTACCTTTCGCCTATATCATTCAGGAAGCGTGGTTCTGCGGCCTGAGGTTTTATATTGACGAGCGCGCAATTGTACCCCGCTCATATTTTGGCGAATGGATTCCTGAACAGTTTTCTCCTTGGGTGGATCCCAGTAAGATACATAGAGTATTGGATCTGTGTACAGGCAGCGGATGTATTGCGATTGCATTGGCCATAGAATTTCCTGACGCTGTCGTTGATGCTACCGAGTTATCTGAAGAAGCCCTGGCTGTTGCTGAGATAAATGTTGAGGCTCACCAATTGCAAGATAGGGTCAATTTGGTTCAGGGTGATCTATTTGCGGATTTACAGGAACAGTACGATCTAATTTGTTCAAACCCGCCTTATATTTCTGATGCGCGCATGATGGAGTTACCCGCTGAGTACATTCACGAGCCAGATATGGCGTTTCGCGGCGGTACGATGGGATTGGACTTAGTAGATACTATTTTGGCGCGTGCGGCGGCGTATCTAAATGAAGACGGTGTATTGATTGTGGAGGTTGGTACTTCAGCGCTGGCATTGGAAGAAAAATATCCAAGTGTTGAATTTACTTGGCTCAGCACAGACGACGAAGCGATGGCGCTGTTTATGCTCAATAAATCTCAACTTGTCGAGCTATCTTCTGACCGCTTAAAAGATCATGGCTGAGCAGACAGGCTTGAATACAAAACTCGTCAGGCTATACAAAAGGATTGTATTGCGTGGTAGTATATACACATTCTGGGGGGGTTGGCTAATGAAGGAGTGTAGCTGGCATACGTGTCAAACCATCGCGCGATTGCGCATAGTGAATGGACAAAGTAGATAACGTAACCATCGACTATGTCGAAGAGACGGGCCTGCCAGAGCACATTAGTGAGCAACTAATTGGCTTGTATCTTAAACATACCCCTAAGGACTTAGAGCTGCTTATGGACGCTATTGCCTCGGATGATCCAGCTAAGATGAAATTTCATGCGCACAAATTATGCGCCACGATGAAGATTATGGGTTTTTCAGCTATTGTTGGCCTACTCGAAGAAATAGAACACGAACATATAGAGAAAGAAGCAATTACAGATCAAGGTGTTGTTCTGAATGACCTAATTCAGGATACGTTTTCGGTATTGGAGCGAATGCTTAAATAAACAGCCGCCCGATTGTTTACACAATTTGCAGCAAGCCACTTTATCATCCCAGCGAAAAACCGTAAATTTGTTGATCTGATAGCTAAACTGTTGTGGACAGTAAGTGAATGCAAGAACCAATTACAATAATGGAGAATGCGTTCAAATAAACAACAACCGGGCTGCAAGCGCAATCAGCACTAAGCCGCTTATTCGTCCTAGCCAAATACCAAATGTTGGATGATTGGCTAATCGCGCGGCCACGGATCCTCCTCCAACTGAAACCAACACATCCGACGGTATCGCTGTAAGCGGCACTAAAATGCTCAAATACAGTAACTGAAGCGAGACATCTTGGCGACTATAGTCTACAAATTGCGGGATAAATGCAAGAAAGAACAAGGCTGTTTTAGGATTTAAGATCTCAACAAAAATACCTTGTATCACAATACTCGAATGCGATTGGTCTTGAACTTGGTAAACCTGCATATCAGCTTTATTCGCCGACAATATCAAAGTTATTCCCAGATAAAACAAATAGGCAGCGCCGCACATTTGAATTGCTATATATAGGTTCGGCGAATAGCGAACAATCGCTATCAAACCCATGGCAGAAGCAACTGCGAGTACAATTCCACCGATCGCTAAACCGACGGTAGACGCTAATCCAGCGCTGCGACTTTGGCCCACGCTACGTGATAGTACGTATAGCATCGAAGGCCCGGGACTGAGACTCAACAATAAGCCCGCGATACTAACGGCGATGATGACGTCTAAATTTGGCATATATCTAACTTCCTTTGCGCTGATTGAAATCTTGGCAAAAACCTTCTCTACGTCGTTGCCAATGAGTATTTATTTTAAACTGTAGCGCTTAGTCGCTGTTCGAATGGATTGCCCTGTTGATAGATGTTCTGCAATGGAATTTTGCCAGACGCGTGTCGCTTTCGAAGGTAGGGGAAATCTCGAAGTAGCTGGCTGACTAAATGTTCACCCGCAACGATGGGTGCATATTCTCTTTGTTGGGCGCTATATTTTTCGCAGTGAATAGAATTTACGATGGTGTTGTAATTGGTTGCGGCAAAGAAGGGCATTGAATATCTTTCTTCATTGTTCACCACTCGATGTGGTGTCGAGACAAATAGGCCACCGCTCCAAGCCTCTAACATATCTCCGATATTAAAGTAAAAGGTGTTATCAATCGGCGGCGCTGCGATCCAGTTTGAATTGAGGTCGAAAATTTCCAAGCCTCGGGATCGTGAGTGGAGGATAGTGAAAAGCTCGTAATCCGTATGCGCGCCCATATTCACGCCCTGATTGCCCCCGGCTGAATTTGTGTTATCAAGAAAGTGCAATAGGCGCAATTGAGACATGGGATTATGCATATGATGGGTAAAAAACCCTTCGGGCAGTTCAAGCACCCGCTCAAAGGCTTTGCACATTGTTTGGGTGATTCTCTGCATTTCTCGTAGGTATTGCGTGACCGTTTTCTTAAAGCCTGTTTGATCTGGCCAAACGTTTGGACCGAGCAATGGAATATTATTCTGTTGCGCATAATTATCGCTAGTATGGTCTAGTCCCAGATCAAATGCTTCATAGCGACGGGGCCCCTGCTCATCCCCGTAAGCGCCTTTTTCAGTGGTGGGCACATAGCCACGATGATTGCTCGAGCGGCCAATATAGTAGCGATTTTTTTGACGCAACTTCTGATTAAAAAATTGACGAGATTGCATGTAGACAGCGTCGATCAAATTTGCCGATACGCCGTGATTTTGAATGTAGAGAAAACCATTTTCCATGGCAACTTCACCGATTCTGTCCGATGCCTTCCGCTGAACAGAGGGGTTACGATCAAACAATTTACTGATATCTACGACGGGGAGTGAATCGTAGGCAGACCCTGGATTGGGAAATGGGAGTATCCGGTTCCCGGTAGCGGCTATCTGCGGTGCAGCGCGGCTTTGTTGTGAAGTGTCCATAGCATCATTTTGTTCATTATATTTGGTCGTTTCTAATTGCGTCGTACCTCTTGTTAATAATACGCTCAATTAAGCAAGCGGGTAAACACCGCAATCAGGAAAACTATTTCCAGTTAGTAGCGCAACCAGCAATACAAAACAATCTATTTAAAACAGCTACTTGCTAAACTATAGCATAGTATATAGTTTTAGGCTATTTCAATAAAGCAATGATTTTTTCGTGTAATTCATCAGGATGGTAAGGCTTGGTGAGCGTTTCGTTCATTCCAGAATCTTCGATAATTTCCTTGGAGATCGACAATACGTCTGCGCTCAATGCGATGATGGGAACGTCTCGATTTTGACCGCCATGCTTGCGTATTTCTTTGGCAGTTTTGTATCCCGTCCAGGTCGGCATTTGCAAATCCATGAGTATCAAGTCCAGCGGTCTAGATTGGGCAATGGTAAGGGCCTTGGGGCCATCTTCTGCGCAGACTACGGTCATACCCCACGAACTTAGAAATTCTTGCGCCACCAAAATATTGATTGGTGAATCGTCCACAACCAGTACTCGGGTGCCCGCAAGATCAAGGTCGGTAAATTTCGAGTTTTTGCTGGTTCGCATTGCGTGCTTGCCAATCTCAAAGGTCATCTCAATCGTGAATACGGTACTTTTCTCCGGAATACTTTTAACGGAGATCGTTCCACCCAATTGTTCGACCAGACGCTTAGAAATGCCGAGCCCCAATCCGACGCCAAACATCTTTTTTGATTCATCATTGTCGAGTTGAACATACTTGTCAAATATGGTGCTTAATTTGTCCTTTGGGATGCCCCGCCCAGTATCCGAGACATGAATGGCGATTTTGACCTTGTCTTCGTTTTTCGAGCGAAGCTCGACAATCAGATAGACAATCCCCTTCTCAGTGAATTTGATAGCATTTTGTGTCAGATTATTAATTATTTGCGACAAGCCGGTCTTATCTCCACGCACAAGCTCGGGTATTTCTTCTGCGACGGTGAATAGTAACTTGGTTTGTTTCTTTTTGGCATCAGGCCCAAACATCTGGGTGGTGCGTTCAATGAGCTTACGAATATTGAAAGTAGATTCTTCGTGTAAGGTTTCTCCTGCGGCAAACTTTTCGTATTCAAGGATATTATTGATGATATTGAGGAGGTTTTCCCCGGAGTGTTCCATCGTTTCCAGCAGTGTGATTGAGCGCTTATCTTTGAGATCCTCTCGTAGCAAGCGGCTTAGATTTAATATGCCATTTAAAGGTGTTCGAATTTCGTGTGACATCATGCCCATAAATTCGGTCTTTGCTTGATCGGCCTGTTCAGCCGCTTCTCTTGCTTTAAAGTATGCTGTGACATCAATAAAATAAAGATTTGCAAAGGCTTGATCCGGAAAAGGCACGATATCGACGGAGTAAACAACATCGCTTACGCTGAGGGTAATATGACGCGCTTGGCCATGTTCTAAGGCATTGGACACATGAGAATAGAGATCTTTTACTTTTTGTTCGTCAGATTGAAGCTGAAATTTCTCCAGTATTTTTACTGCCGACGGGTTGGCCAAAGAAACTTCATAACTTGAAGACATACGGAACAAAGGATTGGGGTTTTCGAGCGCAAAAATTGCCATGTCTTCGCGTTCGATTTGGCTAATGGTGCTAATAATCTTTGTGCCAGAAATACCGGCCAAGTCAGATAATATTTCTAAATGAGATTGCTGATAAAATCCCGGCTCTGAGTGCTCGCTGTCGATGACGCCAATAATTTCATCTTCTGCGAATATGGGTACCGTTATCTCTGAGCGTCGCACTTTGTCATCAACAATGTAGCGGTCGTCGAGCAGGGTATCGTTGATAATTTCGGCTTTGCCAGTGACCGCGACGGTGCCGACGATGCCCTTTCCAAGTGGGATTTCTATCGGGTCAAGCACTGTTTGATCGTTAACGTTTTTTGCGCCGAAGGCCGCCTTTTGTACCAGCACGCCGCGTTTCTCGTCAATAAGATAGACCATGCAATCTTCAAACTTCAGCTTATCGATGCAGTTGGAGGCGATATCCCATACTACGCCTTCGACCGTGTTGCGTCTAAATATTGATTTCGAGAAATAGGTGAGTATTTCTAGACGATTTTCTAATTCCTCGCAGGGGTTTTGTTTGTTAGTCATGGTTGATTTATTATAATAGTTTGTATGAAGCTCAGCAGAACAGACCTTAAAGGCGGCGGTGGGGAGTGACTTTTAATATCATTTGAAGCAACTTAAAGTAGACATATTTGTTAGTTAGGCCAAAATAAAAGATTGCACGGGCTAAATACACCCGATAGACTTAAGCGGCATGGCTATATATGGACAACAAGCATCGTCAATCATAGCGACTCCTCAGTCGCTGGCGAATACTCGGCCACTCAGCACGCTACTCGCTAGTCTACTGCGCCCTTTGGCGCAATAAAACTCCCCCTAAAATACCCGAATCTCAATGTGTCGATCCGATACATTAAACCCTATTTTAAAGCATTTTGAGTAATAAATACCATGAGTAGTCAACTGATTATATTTGATACCACCTTGCGTGACGGTGAGCAAAGCCCCGGTGCGTCGATGACCCTAGACGAAAAGATGCAAATCGCTAAGCTGCTGGAGAAGATGCACGTAGACATTATCGAAGCAGGATTTCCCGCCGCAAGTCCCGGTGATTTCAATGCCGTGAGTGCCATCGCCAAGCAAATAAAGGCTAGCGTGGTTTGCGGCTTAGCGCGCGCGCATTCGGGCGATATTGATCGCGCCGGCGCTGCACTAAAGTTCGCTGAGCAACCGCGTATTCATACCTTTATCGCGACTTCAGAAATTCATATGAAAAAGAAATTGCGAATGTCGCCAGATCAAGTGGTTGAGCGCGCAGTCGCGGCAGTTAAGCAGGCGCGAAATTATACGGATAACGTAGAATTCTCTCCAGAAGACGCCGGGCGTTCTGAGTCGGACTTTTTGTGCCGAGTGCTAGAGGCGGTCATCGACGCGGGTGCAACAACGGTTAATATTCCCGATACGGTTGGCTACGCAATGCCCCAAAGCTTTGGGGCATTGGTGGGTGAGCTGATGGAGCGCATACCGAATTCTGATAAAGCAGTATTTTCTGTGCACTGCCATAATGATTTAGGCTTGGCGGTAGCGAATTCTCTGGCCTCAGTATTGGCAGGGGCTAGGCAAATTGAATGTACGGTCAATGGTTTGGGTGAGCGTGCCGGAAATGCTTCTTTGGAGGAGGTGGTGATGGCGGTCAAGACCCGCTCGGACGTCTTTGAGTGTGATACTCAAATCGATACCAAGCAATTAGTGCCCGCCAGTCGACTCGTATCCAGTATCACCGGATTCCCCGTTCAGCCCAATAAGGCGATTGTGGGTATTAACGCCTTTGCGCATGAGGCAGGCATACACCAGGATGGTGTACTAAAACATCGCGAGACCTATGAAATTATGCGTGCGCAAGATGTGGGCTGGGCGGCCAATCGCATGGTGCTGGGTAAACACTCCGGGCGCAATGCATTTAGCGATCACTTAAAAAACCTTGGTGTCAATTTTCCTGATGAGGCCGCCTTGAATGAAGCTTTTTCTCGGTTTAAAGAGATGGCGGACAAAAAGCATGATATCTTTGATGACGACTTAATGTCTATTGTTTCTGAGGCCGCGATTGGAGAAACCGAGAATAAATTTAAATTACGCAGTGTGGCCGCGCAAGTGTTACCCGATGCCTTATCTGAAGCGACAGTTGAGATTGAAATAGACGGGCAGGCCAAGTCGCTTTCCGCCAGTGGAAATGGCGTGGTTGATGCGGTGTTTCAGGCGATTAAAACCATGGTCGGTTCCGATAGTCGTCTATTACTATATTCGGTGAACTCGATCACCACCGGTACGGATGCGCAGGGCGAAGTGGGTGTTCGGCTCGAGAAAGGCGGCCGAGTCGTTAATGGACATGGCACGGATTTAGATATCGTCAAGGCTTCGGCAAAGGCATATATCAACGCCCTGAACAAACTCCACACGACCGAACAAAGGGCGCACCCACAGTATTCTGCTGCGGTATAGCGGGGTGATTTAAAATGCGACATTGCTTTGACTGAAGACCAAGATTCGATTCTACGCCAAATGGGGATTACCCAGTGGGCGCTTCGGTCGGGCACATCGCCAATTCGAAACCTCGTTGAAAGCGCTGCAATCGATAGAGCAGACGGTCGCGACGAGGCCAAGCTGCAAAACGCCAGCACCATTGATCATGAAGATCAAGACACGGCTGCTAGCGTTTTATCCGCTGAGTCGAGCAGTTCGTTATCTGACTTGCGCAAGGAGGTATCAGAATGTAGGCGTTGTGGTCTTGCTAAGACGCGCAATCTAACCGTTTTTGGCGAAGGCCTGGAGCAAGCCGACTGGTTATTCATTGGTGAGGCCCCGGGTCAACAGGAGGATCGTAAAGGCGAGCCCTTTGTAGGACGCGCGGGACAGTTGTTGAATCAAATGATTCGTGCCTTAGGCATGAATCGTGCTGATGTGTATATTGCCAATACGCTTAAGTGCCGGCCGCCCAACAACCGCGATCCTTCGCCGGAAGAACTCAAGGCCTGCGAACCCTATTTGACTGCTCAGATACGCTTAGTACAACCCAAGGTAATTGTTGCCTTGGGACGGGTCAGTGCGCAAGCCTTACTCGAAAGTACCTTGCCTTTAGGCAAGCTGCGCGGGTCGGTACATCAATTTGGGGTGGATCGAACACCGCTGATCGCCACCTATCACCCGGCATATTTATTACGCAATCCAGCAGATAAGCAAAAAGTGTGGCAAGATTTATTGTTGGCGGCGCAACAGATCAAGGCGTGATATTTGATGAAATTAAGTACTCGCATATCCCGTTGCTGGTTGAGAGAGAGGCAGCGTCAACGCCCTATCCCTGGACGCAAAGTATGTTGGAGGGGAGTGTTCAATCGTCAGCAAATTGCTGTCGTATAATCATTGCCGATCAAACGATTGGTTATTGGGTTGTTCAGTCCGTCGCGGACGAAGCGGAGTTGCTCAATTTTGTTATTTTCTCACCTTATCAATCGCAGGGTTTTGGACGCAATGTTGTCGAACGGCTAAAAGTTGTTCTTGCGAAGCAAAAAATTAAGACGATTTTGCTAGAAGTTCGAACATCTAATATTCCTGCTAGGCGCCTATATCAGGCAGCGGGGTTTATTCAAATGGGCAAGCGCAAGCAATATTATCGAACCGAAATAATGTTGAGTACACCTGAAAAAGAGGATGCGCTTATCCTGCAATGTGGTTTGGGCGAACCTTGATTTCCAAGTGAGTATTTTTGGGCCTGGATAGGGATTTAAAATCAATAGCAATGGGGAAATATCTCTGGCGTCAGAGTCTTTAGATGGAAGCAATCGTAACTGGATCAAGTTAAAGCCTTCTACATTTGTCGAGATAAATTCTCGGAAAACATCTGTCCATGAATTGTAAGGCAGCCACCGCATAAACATCACATCACATTGAATTGCGTTGTAACTTTGCGCTGCTTAAGAGGGTGAGACCTCAGGGGAAAAATTAAATTTAGGATCGCGTATATATCGTCAAGATTTGCCCCAGTTGAAGGGCTTCATGTCGATCAATTTGATTCCATTGTGATATTAGCGCGACATTAACGCCGTATTGCCGGGCGATATCCCACAAGGTGTCGCCTGCTTGCACGCGATGAGTGCGCTTGCCTTGCTCAATTTTTGTCTTAGTCGATGCAGGCTTGGCGATTCGACGGCGGGCGCTGATGGGGATGGCCAGCATGTCTCCGGGATGTATCAGGTTCGAGCTTAAGTGGTTACTTAGTTTGATAGCGCTAAGGCTGACACCGTGGCGTTTCGCAATGCGCCCAAGTACATCGCCTTGACGTACGCGATAGCTGGCCCAGCGCATCCGATCGTTGCTCGAAAGCGTAGCGAGCTTGGCTTGTGCCTGCCCAAGTTGTGACATTGGGATATATAAAATATGTGGGCCGTTCGGTGGAGTGATATTTCTTTTATAGGCGCTGTTTAGGAATCGAAGCGTCGCAGGATTGATCTGGCTCAGTTTAGAAAACAGATTCAAATCAATTTGAACGCCAGCGTCTAGTTTTGCGAACTGTGTAGCATTTCCAAGTTTAGGTAATTTCAAGCCGAAGGCACTCGGCTTGAGAAAAATATTTCTAAAGGCAATGAGCTTGGGCACGTAGTCGCGCGTTTCTCGGCGCAGCGATAAAGCATCAAAATGAGTTGGTTTTCGGTCACGGGTATTTTTTTCTATCGCGCGCTCTATTGTCAAACCGCCTGCGTTATAGCCGGCAAGCGCGAGAAACCAATCCTCGTCGAAGCGTTGGTGCAGCTCGCCCAAGAATTGTAGGGCGGCCTCGGTTGATTTAATGGGATCGCGTCGTCCGTCATACCACTTGTCCTGCCTGAGTTGATATAAACGCCCGGTGCTGGGAATAAATTGCCATAAGCCCGATGCGTTTGAACTAGATTTAGCCGTTGTGATAAATGAACTTTCGACTGCGGGTAATAGCGCGAGTTCGCTTGGGAATTGGCGTTTTTCGACCTCATTGAGGATCGTCGGCAGAAACCACTTAGCACGCTCAAGCATCGCGTAAAACTCTTTGGGATTGCGCGAGAAGCGTTTTTCGTAGTGACTCACGCGCTGATTACTTATGTTGGGCAATCCGAAGCCACTACGCAATCGAGCCCATAAATCATCCTCAATTTGTGGTGCGAGGATCGTTGTTGAAGCCGCTGATTCAGCTGTTGGGGCAGCTTGTGTTGCGACGGCTGCATTTTCAGTATTGGCAGTGACATTTGCCCTTTTCGACTTGTCGTTCGAGGGTGCTTTGTCCGTACTGGTGCAATTTACGAGCAGCAGTACGGCGGTGAAGCATAAAACACGCGCGAGATGATTGGTCTTAAGCATTTTATTCTATCAGGCCATCATGGCGGAACATTTGACGAATCCCGCGGATAGCTTGTCGTGTACGATGTTCATTCTCGATCAATCCGAAGCGCACATAGTCGTCGCCATAGTGGCCAAAGCCAACCCCGGGTGATACCGCAACTTTTGCGTCTCGAATGAGTTTTTTGCTGAATTCTAGTGAACCCATTTCAAGGTAATGATCGGGGATTTTTGCCCAGGCAAACATGGTCGCCTTGGGTGATTGAATATTCCAACCAATCGAATGTAAGCCCTCTACCAGCACATTTCGACGATTTTGATACCGGTCGCGTATTTCGGCGACACACTGCTGATCATCTTCGAGTGCTGTGATCGCGGCGACTTGAATAGGGGTAAATGTGCCGTAATCTAAATATGATTTTATGCGAGCAAGCGCTGAAACTAATATTTCGTTTCCACACATAAAGCCTACCCGCCAGCCCGGCATATTGTAACTTTTCGATAGCGAAAAAAATTCAACTGCAATGTCTTTTGCGCCTTTCGCTTGCAGTATAGAAGGTGCTTCGTATCCGTCGTAAACAATATCGGCGTAAGCCAAATCGTGAACCACCCAAATATTATGTTGCTTGGCGATGTCGATAACCTGCTGAAAGAAAGCCAAGTCCACACATTCGGCAGTCGGGTTTGACGGAAAATTTAGGACCAACATTTTGGGTGCAGGCCAAGACTCGACGATGGCTTTTTTAAGTTCTTCTAGGAAGTCTGTGCCCGGCGTAATATTCACGTGGCGTATATCCGCACCCGCGATAACAAAGCCATAGGGATGGATTGGATATGAAGGATTGGGGACAAGCACCGTATCTCCCGGCCCCGTTGTGGCTAAAGCCAGATGCGCCAGGCCCTCCTTGGAGCCTATGGTGACGATGGCTTCGGTGTCGGGATCTAAGTCAATGTTGTAACGTCGCGCGTACCAATCGCAAATCGCCTTGCGCAAACGCGGGATGCCCTTCGATTGAGAATAGCGATGCGTATCATCGCGTTGCGCGGTTTCAGTGAGCTTGTCAACGATATGTTTGGGCGTGGGCTGATCGGGATTGCCCATGCCGAAATCGATGATATCTTCGCCTCGTTGACGCGCCGCCATTTTTAAATCATTGACGATATTAAAAACGTATGGGGGTAATCGGCCAATTCGGGAGAACTGGTTTTCGTTTGGCATGAGTCTTGCTAAGTTTGATTTGTGCGGATTATAGCGAATTATTGAGTGAAACTCGGGCGTTGTTGTCGGCTACAATGCACAAAATCCCACGGGCTATCTTAAAGATTAATAATGCCGATAGATATGACACAAATGCGACTCCAGTATGCCGATGAGGGGGTGTCGCGTGCGGACTTGCCGAGCAATCCTCTGCAATTGTTCGAGCAATGGTTTACGCAGTATTTAACATTCGAGCAATTTGAGCCTAACGCTATGGTGGTTGCAACAGCGAGTAAATCAGGCGCGCCGTCACAGAGAACGGTGCTGATGAAAGCCTATGACGAAGAAGGCTTTATTTTCTACACCAATTATGGCAGTCGTAAGGCCGAGCAGATTCAGGAAAATGCGCAGGCCAGTCTAATATTTCCGTGGATTCTATTGCATCGTCAGGTGATTATTGAAGGCAGCATAAGTAAGATATCAAAAGCAGAGTCGCTGGAGTATTTTCAAAGTCGTCCCCGTGGAAGTCAACTCGGCGCCTGGGCATCTGCGCAGAGTGAGGTGATTCCGACTCGAAAAGCGCTCGAATCAAACTACCAGCAAGTCGAGCATAAATTTTCTGATACCAAGATTGATCTGCCCACATTTTGGGGCGGGTATCGTGTTGTCCCTGCTCGTTATGAATTTTGGCAAGGTCGCACGCATCGACTGCACGATCGATTTTTATATTCCCACCCGTCAAAGGGCGAGTGGAAGATTGATCGTTTGTCACCTTAACTGCGCAAGTACTAGTTAATTTGGAGATATTCTTTAGAATGAAAAACTTAAAAAGCTTTGTGATGTTCGCGGGTGCGATTATTCTGCTGTCGATTGCGTACTATGTCTACTTGGCAGTTAACCATGCTGGCGTACCGGAGAAAGAAACTTTACTAAGCGAAATTGGTGAGGTGTTTGGTGAATTGGGCTTGTGGTTGTTTGCAATTATTTATCTAAGAACCTTACTGAAATTAGGGGTGGGTCGAGGTTCAATTTCGGAGCGATTTTTACCCGAATATATTTATCAGCCTGCTTTCCCTCTCATCAAGAAAGGACTGATTTTCCTCAATCGGACGCATATCTACGTTGGGATTGCCACCATCTCAGTGGTGGCCTTGCATATCGCACTGATGGGATTGCCGATACATATCTTGTTTTTCCCTGCCGTGCTGGCCTTGGTGATTTGGCAAGGCTTGTTTGGATTTTTTATTTCTTGGCGTTACTCGCCTAAAGAAATTAAAAAATATGCTTATTTGGTGCACGCACAATTAATCACTGGCGTGATGATCGGCGTGTTCGCTTATTTTGGACATTTATTGATTGAAGATTAATTCGGCTGGATAAATTGCCGCTACAAAAAAGCCCGCTTCAAGCGGGCTTTTAAGTTTTATAAAGCGAGTGTTTCTAATAACCACCCTTGCGGGTACTTTTTGGCAAGCCGGCGATTTTTCGGCCTTGCTTGCTTGGCGTGCCAGGAAATAAATTGTACATGTCTTTGCTTGAAGGTTTTTTGCCCCAAACTTTGCCCATGTCTTTCATGATGGTGCGCTCGTTTGGCTCATTGCCCGCATTTTCAACATGCTCGGCGCGCAGATAGTGGATGACTTCCATATGCGGGTCTGTCAGCGCTAGATTGTCCGCAGCAGCGATTGCGTGTGCAACTTCCTCGCTCCAATCGTTAATTTCGACTAAGTAACCGTCATCATCTGTATCGATCACATTGCCATTTACTTCAATTGCCATGTTTAACCTCGTTAAGCGATAAATTCGGGCAATTCTCTCTACTTTTACCTAATTTGTCTCTCCCCCATCGGTTATGAGCAGGCTATCCCAGATAGCTAGGAGGCGCGCTTAATTAACAGCATTGTCTCTGCCACAGCTGGTATCAAGTCAGTCAAGTATTTGTGAGCGCCGTCGGATCATTGCCTAAAATCGATTGATAACGCAGCTGGGCAAAAATAGCTTGAATAGAATCAGTGTATCTAATTGAGAGCGCCCCCTAGTCTAGATACCTAGTCTAGATAGTCCCGCCTCGTTCATGTATGCGTGATAACCTATCTTGATGGAGCATCAGGACTCAAAGGTATTGACGGTTTTCTGGCATCATTTTTGTCGAATTGTAGTCGCTGTCTTTTACCGGCGATTTGAGGTCAGCGGATTAGAAGGTTTGCCGCCCAACAAGGGCGTGATTTTGTGCGCCAACCATGTCAATGCACTGGCGGATCCGGTCATCGTCCAAGCTGCCTTTTCGTCGCTTATTCATCCTTTGGCTCGCAGTGGCCTATTCGCCAACCCCCTGCTTAAACCTTGGCTGGCGATGACCGGGGCCGTTCCCATCTATCGACCCGGGGATAAAGACAGTGACGTGGCTAAAAATAAAGACTCATTTTCACGTTGTTACGCCTTACTCAAGCAAGCGCATACGCTCATCATTTTCCCAGAAGGACAGAGTCATTCAGATTCACATTTGCATCGCCTTAAGTCGGGCGCCGCGCGTTTGACCCTCGGTGCCAAAGATGTCAATGGCTTTGCACCAGAGGTCATTCCTGTGGGCTTAAACTTCAGCCGTAAAGGTCGCTTTCGGGGCGATGTATTGGTCAATATTGGTGTAGCGATAGATTTAAGTTTATCCGACGATTTGACGCCCCGTCAGACAGTCCGGGAGGTCAATGATCGCATTACTGAGGGTTTAAAAGCCGTGACGATTAACGCCGATTCGTGGGGTGATATTGATTTAGTCAGGCGCTTGGAGCGATTTTTCGCAATGCGCCAAGGCAAGGTAAGAAAGGCTAATCTTGCGCAAAAGTTTTCAGCATTTCAGCGTCTGGTTGCTGCTCAGAAGCTGTTGCGCGAACACGAGCCGGAGAAAGTACGCGCGGTGACTAACAAGCTACGTTCCTACGAGCGTTTGATCAGCAGGTTGGGGATTAAAGACTATCATTTGACACTTAATTACCGGCCATGGTTTGTGCTTGTACAGAGTATTCGTATTTTGCTTACCCTAGTGTTTGGCGTGCCTTTACTTCTTTTTGCCATGATTAATAGCGGTGTGCCGTATCGATTAACAAGTGACTTAAGTAAGCGCTTGGCCAAGGGTAGGGATCAATATGATTCGGCTAAAATTGTGCTCGGTGCATGTATGTTTTTTTTGTTCTGGGGGGCGCAGATTATCGCGATTCATCATTGGTTTGGACTAAACTGGGCATGGGTTTATAGCCTGTCGCTTGCGACCAGTGCGGCCGTTGCACTGAGAATGCGTGGACAAGCCGCCTATATAAAAGAAGATATCCGCGTGTTTTTTATGTTGATACGTAAACAGAAGATAAAAGCCTTGTTATTGGAAAAACGCCACGATATTGAAGTCGCTTTGGCAAGTCTTGTGCGCATCGCCAAACGCCTTTCAAAACCATGAGGCGGCTTGCCCTGCGACCGTTGCTCTACTGGGTGTTGGCTGGCATCGGCGGGATGCAGGCCTCACTGATGGCAATGACGCCAGTGCGAACAGAGTGCGCAGTGCTATTGCATGGCATGGGCAGGACGCATCATTCAATGGGGAAAATTGAACAGCGTTTGAAAAAGGAGGGCTACGCAGTGGTCAATGACTCGTACGCTTCAACTAAGGATAGTATTGCGGACTTGGTGGCAACGGCCGTCCACAGTGGTGTGCAGGCTTGCGAGCAGGATAATCCCGCGGCGATTCACTTTATTACCCACTCATTGGGCGGGATATTGGTTCGCGCCTATTTACAAGATCAAGTGCCCGAAAAGCTCGGGAAAATCGTCATGATGGCGCCGCCAAATGGAGGTAGTGAGGTTGCGGACTTAATGAAGGCGACGAGCCTTTATGAAATGGCAATGGGTCCAGCGGGACAGGCCTTGAGTACGGGAGCAGATGGTTGGCTGCATCAGCTTAAACCGATCGCTGGGGAAATCGGTATTATTGCTGGAAATTTTAGCTCGGATCCGTGGTTTTCTCCTTTAATTCCAGGCGAGGATGACGGAAAAGTATCGGTCGAAAGCACGCGCCTTAAGGAGATGAAAGATTTTTTGATCGTTGATTCAGGGCATACCTTTATCATGAAAAATGACGAGGTAATTGAGCAAATCGTTTATTTCTTAGATCAGGGGATATTCAATAGAAATTAGCCCGAAAGAGTGTCAATTGCTTAAGATTATTTTATGGCGAAGAGGGTGTTGTGTCGATAACTTTACCCGGATTCATGATGTTTTTCGGGTCGAGTGCGCGCTTGATCGCTACCATGGCCTTAAGCGCCACATCGCCTTTATAGTGTTTTATTAGATCACGTTTGAGCAAACCCACCCCATGTTCAGCGCTGAATGAGCCGCCAAACTGGTGAACTATATCAAGCACAATTTTATGCACAGTTTCGCGTTGTGCCATAAATTCATCAGCCTTCGAATCTCGGGCTTGGCAAATATTATAGTGAATATTTCCGTCACCGACGTGGCCGAAGGGATAGGGCCTCACGCCGGGTAGCAGGGTGGTGAGCGCATTATCAGCGCATTCGATAAACGCTGGGATGGAGGCGATAGGCACGGACACATCGTGCTTGATGCTTGCGCCTTCACGCTTTTGCGCGGACACTAATTTTTCACGAAGTGCCATGAAATGTTTAGCCTGCGCAATCGTTTGGGCGATGATTGCATCAGCGATTAAGCCCTGCTCTAGCGTGCTGTGCAAAATATCAGAGAACTGGTCATTGAGGGCTGACTCCGAAAGTTCGCTATGGACCACCATCAACACCATCCAAGGGTAATTCGATTCAAACGGTTCCGTGTGTTCTGGAAAATGCTGAGAGGTCAATTCAACGGCAATCCGGGGGATCAGCTCAAAGCTTGTAATGCGATCCCCGCAGTCTTCCCTAAGTTTGTTATAGGCCGCGATGACTGCGGGCAGGTCTGCCATGGCGAGTAGTGCGGTCGCCGACGAATGCGGCAGCGGGAATAGTTTCAGTGTGGCCTGCGTGATGATGCCTAGCGTACCTTCTGCGCCAATCAATAAATGCATTAGCGAATAACCCGTGTTGTCTTTGCGTAGCCCATTGAGGTCTGAATAAACACTGCCGTCGGCTAATACCGCTTCAATCCCTAGACACAGATCTCTCGCATTGCCGTAATGCAGCACATTTATTCCACCCGCATTGGTCGATAAAGTACCCCCGATTTGGCAACTGCCTTCTGCCCCGAGACTCAGTGGAAATAATCGATAGCTGTCTGCTGCGGCCTGTTGTATTTTCGCAAGAATACATCCAGCTTGCACCGTCATTGAATAATTCTCAGCATCAACTCGTTTAATCGCATTGAGTTTTTCAAGTGACAAAATAATTTGCCTATCGCTGGATACCGCGCCACCACACAGCCCCGTATTTCCGCCCATCGGGACGATGCCGATATCCCGCTGTGCGCATACTTTTACGCAATCGCTCACCGCCTTGGTGGAGCCAGGGGTGATCACTGCTAAGCAGGTGCTTTCAAACAAACCGCGTTGTTCGACGAGGTAGCCGGCAGTGTCTGTGGAAGATTGCAGGATGTTTTCGCTGCCAATGATGGCGATGAGCGCTTCAATCGCAGCGGTATCAGAAGGCATCGTCACCCCTTAATTGTTTTCGCTTAAGAGCTGGGCCTTGTAGTCTTCAAACAAAGAGGTGTCAGCTTCTGGGTAGTGAATATCGAGGCTGCTCAATTTGTCAACAATGATACTGGCGATGTGTGCGCGCATCCAAAGTTTGTTGTCTGCTGGGACTGCGTACCAAGGCGCAAACTCAGTGCTTGTTGCATTAATCATAGACTCATACGCTTGCATATACTTATCCCACAAGGCGCGTTCTTTTAGGTCACCGCCGGAGAATTTCCAATATTTTTTCGGGTCATTTAAGCGGTCTAGAAAGCGCTTTTTTTGTTCTTCCTTTGAAACATTTAACCAGAACTTCAAAACGATAGTTCCGTTTTTGACGAGATGTCGTTCATGCTCGACAATTGACAGATAGCGTTCTGTCCAGAGCTGCTCAAGATTTGCTGCTTCGGGCAATCGCTGGTATTTCAAAAATTCTGGGTGGACTCGCACGACCAATGTTTCTTCGTAGTAACTACGATTGAAAATGCCGATGCGGCCGCGTTCTGGGAGACGTATCGCGCTACGCCATAGAAAGTCATGGTCCAATTCAAGCTTAGAGGGCTGTTTAAACGACGACACTTGAAAACCAGCCGGGTTAACGCCTTTGGTGACGGCGCGGATCGTGCTGTCTTTCCCTGCTGCATCCATTGCTTGAAAGATCAATAATACGGAATATTGATCATGCGCATAGAGCTTGCGCTGAAGTTTGGCGAACTGAGCCGTCAGTGATTTAAGCTGCTTTTTGAGCGATTGATCGCTGGCTGGTTTTGGCGGCGAGGTGAGGGACGCTGAAATTTTAAATTCAGCGTTGGGGTTGACCCAGTAAGACGGAGACTTAGACATATGCAGGGATTGTAGGCCTCGTGCAACGCTTTATCTAGTCATCTAAAAACAAAAAAGCCCGACGAGTCAACTCATCGGGCTTTGATAGCAAAAAAGGATTTTGGACTACTTGCCCAGCATACGCTTTACAAGGCCAATGATGACCATGAGTACGCCACCGCCAACACCGCCACCGGCAACTTGACTGATAATACCCGCCAAATCCATGCCGCCGCTGCCCGCCATATTTGCCATGCCGAGGAGTTGACCGCCTAAACCGCCGCCCAATATTCCAGCGATCGAGTTGCCCGCTGTGCCTAGGCTTAACTTGCTAAATAGTTTGCCGACAATGTTACCACCCGCTGCACCACTGATAAGCTGAATAATAATCGGTAATAATGCTTCCATTTTGTTTCCTCAAAGTATTGTTTATTTTATTTAAGGCGCCTGATGAATTTAATGTATCCATCTATAAATCGCCCCTTAGAACATATCGTTTGAACTGTTCAAACTATCCACTAAAACTAATTATGAATGTGATAATTATAGCACAAACGGACAAAACGCTCGGTCAGCGGGGTCTATTCAACGTTTCCAGCATTTTTGACCGCCAATCCATCCGCTTGAGAAGGGTCGAACCACTTTAATTTATCTTGTAGTGTGACGACCTTACCGATGATGATCAGCGTGGGTGCCACGACTTTTTCTGCGCTGACCTTGGCATGTAGGGTACTGAGCGTGGCGGTAATGACCCGCTGATTTTTTGTTGTGCCCTGCTGAATGAGCGCAGCCGGCATGTCGTCTGGCACGCCGTGTTCGATCAGTTTTTGACTGATAATTTCTAAGCCAGTCAGCCCCATATAGATAACCACGGTTTGATTCGGCTGGCTCAATAGCTGCCAGTTCAAATTAAAGCTATTGTTTTTAAGGTGGCCAGTCACAAATGACACGGATTGCGAAAACTCGCGATGGGTCAGCGGGATACCCGCGTAGGCTGCGCAGCCCGCGGCAGCCGTTACCCCAGGAACTACTTGAAATGAGATGCCTTCGTGGAACAGATCTTTGATTTCCTCACCACCGCGTCCAAAAATGAATGGGTCTCCCCCCTTTAGCCGCAGTACGCGCTTGCCTTGCTTGGCAAGGCGTACCAGCAAGCGATTAATATCTTCTTGTGGGACACTATGGTTCGACTTTTCTTTTCCGACGTAAATTTTTTCTGCATCGCGTCTGACCATCTCGACAATTTCCTCTGAGACGAGGCGGTCATAAAGCACCACATCAGCGCGCTGCATTAAACGTAAGGCGCGGAAGGTAAGTAAGTCCGGATCGCCCGGCCCTGCGCCGACCAAATAAACTTCGCCTGCTTCGTCTAGATGAGAGTCATCAACGCTCTCTAGGGTGGCTTGAAGTAAACTTTCTGCTTCCCTATCACGGCCTGAAAATACTAATTCGGGTACTTTGCCTTCCAGCGTGCGTTCCCAAAATTTTCGTTTTTGTTCGACATCCGAAAATTTCGCTTGTAGTGTAGTGCGATATTTTTGAACCAAGGTTGCAAGACGGCCATAGCTGGCAGGAATGAGTGTTTCTAATCGAGCGCGAATCATCCTCGCCAATACTGGCGAGGCACCGCCCGTCGAGACAGCGATCACCACGGGTGAGCGATCGACAATTGACGGCATAATAAAGCTACATAATTCTGGATGATCCACAACATTAACTGGAATATTGCGAGCCTTCGCTTGTTCTGACACAGATTGATTAACCTTCGCATCGTCCGTGGCCGCAATGACGACTCGATAATGCTGAACGAGCTCATCTTGATAGCTGTCTTCGATATGTTCAATGTCGCCGTTGTCTTTAAGCTTGCTTAGGCCCTCTTCTAGCGTTGGAGAAATGATACTGACCCGGGCGCCTGCTTTGAGCAGTAAACCTACTTTGCGCGCTGCGACTGCACCCCCCCCAACGACCAAGGCAGGCTCCCCCTTCAAACGGAGAAATATGGGTAAGAAGTCCATCGCTATGGTTTCCTAGCAGCCACCTAGGCTAGCTCATCGGCTTTATCTTCAAAGCCTGCATGGTTGTACCACTGTTTAGCCAGTTCAATATCTTTCGGCACGACCTTGCCTTGTTCGTACATCATCGCCAGCGTGGTTGCTGATCCAGCCATGCCTTGTTCGGCGGCCTTGCTAAACCACTTGATGGCTTTTTCGCCGTTTTGTTCAACGCATTCGCCTTCTAAATACATAAAGCCTAGGCCGTGCTGAGCGAGCGCATGGCCTTGCTCGCTCGCGGCCTTCATCATTTTATAAGCCTGCATTTCATTTTTGACCACGCCCAGCCCATTTTGCAACATAATGGCGATACGGTATTGAGCCTCTGGGTCACCCTTTTCCGAAAATGGGTTTAATAAGCGCATTGCTTTAGAAAATTCGCGAGATTCGAATGCTAAAACCCCGCTGGCCATGCTCATGGCATCATCGTCTGAATATTTTGTCATCATTACTCGCCTAAAATTATCAGCCTGAATATAAGCGTTGGATGCCATTCACACCATAGACCGATTTAGGGGCGCGACTTACCCCATACAGGCGTCAGGCGTCATCTGCGCATTCAACCCCGCGCGGAAGGTTAAAGAAGTCTCCTTGAGTGCGATTACATTTCGTTACATATCGTTACGTGCAAGAAAAGCTTTGAAAGCTTGGAATCGCTACATTGCACACTCCATTAACCAACATTAATTGAACGGGATATTTATCATGAACAAACTCAATAAAACTGTTATCGCTTTACTTGCAACCATCGGATTGACTGGCGCAGCCTTGGCAGCATCAGGCGATTATTGTGATCGATCTGGAAAATCTGGCCACCGCGGCGCTCATATGCTTAAAAAGATGGGTGAGAAGTTAGACCTAAATGATTCACAAACCGCACAACTCGAGGCGCTTAAGGAGAAAATCAAAGAAACTAAAATGGCTAAGCGTGAAGGCAAGGCTGACAAAAAGGCAGCATTCATGGCGCTTTTTGGAGATCGATTTGATGAATCACAAGCGATCAATATGTTGCAGCAGCGAGCCACAGATATGAATCAAAATGCGCCGGAGATGATCGCTGCTTTTGGCAGTTTTTACAATGCTTTAGATGCTGGGCAGCGAGATAAGTTACGCGAGATGGTTCAAAAACGTGGTGGTTTTTCTTGGATGGGCTTTGGTGGTCGCGGGCATCACAAAAAAGGTGGTAAGCGGAATAAAGCAGAACGTTCAGATTCATAAATCGTTATCCAAAAAGACTTCCTCAGCTTCCATCCACCGAAAGGTGGATGGTTTTTTGTGTCACCTTTATCGAGTGAAGCCCGTAGAATAGTGCGATGAAAAAGATTTTGATGATCGATGACGATGACAAACTTGCCGCGCCGCTCAAAACGTATATGGATCGATACGCAATGTCCTTATCACACGCGAATCACCCAGATATTGGAATTGAGCGCCTTAAGCAGCAAGATTTCGATCTACTTATTTTAGACATCATGTTGCCCGATAAGGATGGTTTTGAGGCATGCAAAGAAATACGTCGATTCAGCGATATCCCGATTATTATGCTCACGGCGCGCGGTGAGGTGACAGATCGTATCGTGGGCTTAGAATTGGGGGCGGATGATTACCTTCCCAAGCCATTTGATCCGCGTGAGTTAGTGGCGAGAATCAGCAGTATCCTTAAACGTGGTGCTGCCAATCAGCATGGCGAAAAAAATCAGAATTTTGGTGATTTGGAAGTTAAGATTGATGCACAGCAGGCCTATATTAAAGGCCGAACGCTTGATCTCACTGGCCATGAATTTATGTTGTTGACCCGTCTATGCGCTGAGCCGGGCAAGGTGATCAACCGCGATGAAATCATGCGGTCGGTCAATGGAGTGGATGCGGATATCTATTCACGCTCAGTAGATGTTTTGGTGAGCAGGCTAAGGCAGAAACTTAAACCACTCGACCCAATAGCAACCTTGCGTGGCAAGGGCTATCGCTGGAAGCTGAGCCAATGATATCCAAACGCTATTTGGCATTAAGGCGAAATTTGTCTGCCAAGTTGCTTACGCTATTTATTGTGGGTGGTCTGGTACTGTCCGCTTTGATTGGCGGGCTCACCCAATTTGGTTTTGAAAGTCGGTTTGTTTCGCAAATTCGGCCACATTTTAAACACTATATACGCGAGATTCATCAGCAAATAGGCAGTCCGCCCGATATCGAAATTGCCAAGAAAATTGCGCAGGACAGGCCGATCATCATTCGAATATTTAGTCGCGATCAAACATGGGCTAGCGATGGCGATACCACGCGGCCAGAACGTATTCGGCGACATGATAAAAAGCGTTTTGACTTGAATTGGGATCGACCTAGACCACCGCGAAAATTGGCTCATCCCCGCGCTGATCGGGGAATCTTCAGCGACAAGGGAAACCTATTTATTCTTAAGTCTGGGCCAGGCTATCAGACCTTTTATGGCTTTAAAGTCCGTCCGGGTTCTATCGCCTGGTTCCCAATTCTCGCTGGCTTGATCGTGCTACTGGGCTTGGCGGCTTTTTATCGTTCGACACGGCGATTATTCGCACCTCTGAAATCGATCCAACAAGGCGTACGACTAATTGGCGATGGAAAGCTTGGACATCAGATTGAGGTAGTGCGAAACGATGAGCTTGGAGAATTGGCGACGCGGGTCAATCAAATGTCGCTAGATTTGGCGCAGATGATGCAAGCGAAACGTGAATTATTGTTGGCACTCAGCCACGAGTTGAAATCCCCGCTTGCACGTGCTCGGGTTACGCTTGAATTGTTAGAAAAGTCAGATTACCAGCAGGCTCTAATTTCGGATCAAAAACAGATCGAACGTCTGATTGATGAAGTGCTGGAGTCCGAGCGCCTTTATACAGATCACGCGCCGCTACACCGAACGCCCACTGATATACTTGATTTGGCCGAATCGGTGCTTAAAGAAGACATTTCGCCGACAAGTCCGATTCAGACGGAGTACGAAAAGGGTGTGGTGCAAGTGGCCGTTGACGCCAATCAAATCCGCAGATTGATTCGAAATCTGCTCGAAAATGCCTTGCAATATCATCGCGCTGAGCGCGGTGCAATCACCTTGGGCATTGACGTAGATGAGCAGGTTTTACGCATCAAAGTCAGCGATCAGGGGGCGGGTATCGAGGCCAAGCATCTGCCTCGATTGACCGAAGCATTTTATCGTGTCGATCCGGCGCGCGCGAAAAAAACCGGCGGCTTGGGGCTCGGTTTATATATGTGTAACATCATTGCACAAGCGCATGGTGGTAAAATTGAAATCAGCAGCGAGCTGGGTCAGGGAACCACAGTGACCGCACATATTTCTCTGCTTGACGAAGTATTAGCAGAATATTCGTAATTAGCTGCTGCTCATCATCAGAAAGCCGCAAAATGCGGCATTGTTGGGCGATAAGGAGGGGTCGACTAAGCTTTTAAGCTCATTGATTAAGGTCCGGTAGCGGTGGTAAAACTCCCAGCTTGGCAAGGGTTTATAGTGCAAATCCAACTCCAGTAAATTAATAATACCTTTGGTTGTCATTGGTTTTACAAACACGTCGACATCCGGCCGGAAATACAAGGGTGTGATGCTGATAAACGTCCATTTGGCGAGTTTTCCGCTTTGCAGCAAGCCGAGCATCATTTCAAAGCCCGTTTTTTCATTGCCATGGAGTTGTTCGTATAAGGCATCAACCAGCATTTCTCGCTCGTACGCCGCCAGTGTTTTTTCAAAATCTCGGAACTTGGGTTTCTCAAACAATGAAACCATTGATGAGCGTGAAATAGTTTTAACCAAATTTGACGCAATTTCTTTCTCATTATCAAAGGCGTCAGCTGCGAATTTCTGATGCGTGAAGTCAATCATTTTATCGACGCGATGTCGCTTACCAATCTGCAACATATCGGGGTGCTCAAATCCGCCGGGATATCTCTCTAGGAACTCGGCCTCGGCTTGTTTTAGCTTGTCGAGAGCAAATAACAATTGGCTTCGCAGCGGCCTGAGCTGAGCCTAGTGTAGGGCAACCGCGCTCAAGGTGAACGTTGGGATTGACGCGTCAAAATGAGTGCCGTCGTTGCCCCGCATTTGGTAGCTGCCTGTCATCGTGCCGACGGGTGTTTTGAGGACGGATCCGCTGGTATATTGATAAGATTCTCCCGGCCTTAAGTGGGGGTATTCTCCAACGACACCGGCGCCTTTTATTTCGTCGACCTCGCCGTCTCCATTGGTAATAATCCAGTGACGAGTCATCAAGTCTGCGCTGACATCGCCTGTGTTGGTAAGTGTCACTGTATATAAAAAAACGTATTTAGCATTCTCAGGATCTGACTGGTGGGGTAGATACAGCGGTTTTACTCGGACTTCGATTTGATGCGCTTTGCTCATAAGTTCCTTGTTTGTAATTGAGTTATGGGGCGTATTCTAGAGAGCTTTGCATTAATCAGTAGCGAAAGAAAAATGAGGTAAAATTTCTCTGTTTGAGGCGGGAAATGCAGCTAATAGCAGGCTATTGGCCAGTTTTCCAACAAAAAACAGGGGAATTTTAACCATTTTCACTCGTTATCTGATTAATGCAAAGCTCTCTTTTATATTACTCTGCTCTATCGACTCGATTTAAGCCATTGAGCGCAGCCACGCGATAAGCCTCGGCCATGGTGGGATAATTGAAGGTAGTTTCAGCAAAATAACGCAACGTGTTTGCTTTACCTTTTTGGCGCATAATGGCTTGCCCGATGTGGATGATTTCTGAGGCGTTATCGCCAAAGCAATGGATACCCAAGATTTCAAGCGTATCACGATGGAACAATATTTTCAGTACCCCGCGTGTGCGTCCGGTAATTTGAGCACGTGCGATATGTTTGAATAGCGTGTGTGCAACGTCATAAGGAACTTTGTTTTCGGTTAGGGTTTTTTCGGTAGCGCCAAGCGAACTGATTTCTGGGCTGGTATAGATGCCAGTCGGTACGTCATCGATCAAATCCCAATCACTTTTCCCAAGGTCGATCATGGCGCCCACAAAGCGCCCCTGATCATAACTCGCGCTCGCCAGTCCAGGTGGACCCACTACATCCCCCACCGCGTAAATATGTGACTGTGTTGTTCGGAAGGCCTTATCAATGACGATTTGCTCACGATGATTTACTTCAATGCCGAGAGCTTCAAGGTTTAAACTCGCGGCATTACCGGATCGCCCGTTCGCCCACAATAAGACGTCACTGGTAAATTGCTTTCCCGATTCGCAGTATAGGGTTACGCCGCGATCATTGGATTTAACGGCGGTGTAGGTCTCATCGTGTCGAATGACCACGCCTTGTTCGCGTAAATAGTAGCTTAAAGCATCGGTGATTTCGTCGTCAAGGAAAGACAATAAGCGATCACGAGTGTTGACCAAGTTAACCTTAAGACCAAGATTGATAAAGATTGAAGCATACTCACAACCAATCACACCTGCGCCATATATCGTAATGGATTGGGGGGTGTCATCAAGCGACAATATACTATCCGCATCGCATAGTTTGCTTTGCTGGAAATCGACATTTTCGGGGTGGTAGGGACGGGAGCCCGTCGCAATGACAGCGTTATCGAAACTAAGTTTTAATGCCGGTTTATCCTCCTGTGCGATACTGATTGTATGGGCGTCAATAAAGGAGGCATCACCCTCGAAAACCGGCACAGCGTTGCGCTGGTAGTGTCGCAAGCGCAGCGCAGTCTGCTCGTCGATGACCTCATTTGCGCGGCTGAGTAATTGTTGATAAGAAATTTGAGTTTGTAGTGCGGCGCTGGCAAACAGCGGATTACTACGAAACTCCATTAAAGTTTGAATACTATGCCGGAGCGCCTTGCTCGGGATGGTGCCTTGGTGAGTACAACTTCCGCCGACGCGTGCCTGTCGTTCAATGATTGCAACCGGATGGCCGCTTTTTGCAAGGCGCATCGCGGTGCCTTCTCCGCCCGGCCCGCTGCCAATCACGATGGTTTCAAAATGTTGCGTCTTCGGTTTCTTATTCATCGTTTGAGTATGCGCATAAGGGGCATTTTGGATTTCGGGTGAGTGCGATGTGATGCCAGTCCATCGCGCGCGCATCATACAATAATACTTTTCCAAGCAGGCTATTATTCCCAAGCAAGCAATTGATCGCGGCTTGCGCTTGCAAGGTGCCCATCACGCCGACCAGCGGCGCAACGACACCTTCCATTTCGCAGCTCGTATCTTGCAGTTTGTCATCAGGATAAAGGCATTGATAGCACGGGCTATCTGCAACACGCGGATCGAAGGCGGTGATTTGGCCTTCCCAGCGTATCGCTGCAGCTGTGATCAAAGGGGTGGAGGTGGATCGTGAGACTCGATTCAGTCCAAAGCGGCTGTCAAAATTATCTGTACAATCCAGAATAATATCGGCGGAGCGCGCAAGTTTGCTAAGTTCATCTTCCTCGGCAAGGTAGTCGACCGAATGAAGATTGACATGTGGATTGATTGATTCAAGACTCGCGCGTGCGGAATGCGTTTTTAATTCGCCGATATCGTCGGTGGTGTGCAAAATTTGTCGTTGAAGGTTTGAAAGATCGACGCGGTCATAATCGCAAAGGCTTAAGCTGCCAATACCCGATGCCGCGAGATACATCGCGGCGGGCGAACCGAGGCCGCCTATTCCGACGATCATGGCGTGTGCACTGCGCAGCATTTTTTGGCCGTCTTCGCCCATATGGGCTAAGCCGATGTGGCGCGCATAACGTGCGCGTTCGGCATTGTTCATGTGTTGGCGTTTACCGGCCGATGTCTATTCATAGTAGAATAACCCAACGATTAAGAATTTCTGACAAGCGTAATATTAAGGCGGGCATGCTCATTCGTAGACAGTTAAGAACAAAGTCTATTATCGGTGGTGTTGGATTAAGCTGCAATCTAATCACAGCGCTAATCGCGTACCGCATCATGAATTTTGGCGAGATAAATGGCAGAAAATACAATTCATATCAGTGATCAATATACGCTTAATCATTCGCGAGAAGTGGTGTGGCAGAACTTGAACGATCCCGAAATTCTCGCACACTGTATTAAGGGATGCGCCTTTGTAGAACGCGAATCTGCGCAAAAATTCAAAGCGGTGATTCAAGCGAAGTTAGGGGAATTAAAAAAGGACTTTAAGGTCGAGTTAAATGTTGATGACGAAGGCGCGCCGCAAAAATATGCTTTAAGTTCAGAGGTCGGGGCGGGCGTATTGGGAAAGGTGCGTGGCGTAGCGATGGTCAATTTAGACAGGCTAAATAAAAACCAAACCCGACTTGATTACACGGCGGTTATTCGTGGGGGCGGCGTGATCGGCAAAGCCTTGCCCTTAATCGAAGGCCTTGCATCGCGTCGAGTGCGCGCATTTTTTGATGCCTTTGTTATTCGGGTTGATGGTAATTGAGAGCTTTGCATCAATCAGATAACGAGTAAAAATGGTTAATATCCCCCTGTTTTTCGTTGGAAAACTGGCCAATAGTCTACTATTAGCTGCATTTCCCGCCTCAAACAGAGTAATTTTACCTCATTTTTCTTTCGCTACTGATTGATGCAAAGTTCTCTAATGCTTCTGCTGACCTCTAAACCCTAAAAATATTCATAGACGCATGCGTAATCAACCCTCTTTCACGCTCGGTATAGAAGAAGAGTATATGTTGGTGAATCCTGATACCGGTGATTTGGTGCGACGCGCACCGGATACCCTGATGCCCGATTTACAAGCCGTGTTGGGTAAGCGGGTCACCCCAGAGTTTTTACAATGTCAGGTTGAAGTCGGTACCCAGGTATGTCAAAACATTGGCGAGGTGCGTGATGATCTGATTCATCTACGCTCGTCGGTGGCTAAAGTTGCGGATGCGCACGGCTTAGGGTTAATCGCGGTATCGACGCATCCCTTTGCTGACCCGGAGGATCAGAGGGTCACCAGTAAGGCGCGCTACGCGACCTTAGAGCATGATTTGCAACGCGTGGCACGACGTCTATTGATCAGCGGCATGCACGTTCATGTCGGCATTGACGATGACGATACGCGCATCGATCTGATGTCACAAGCCTCTTATATCCTACCTCATTTGTTGGCGCTCAGTACTTCTTCGCCGTTTTGGCGGGGAGAGGATACGGGCTTGCAATCCTATCGAATCAGTATTTGGGATGAAATGCCACGTACCGGTCTTCCCGCTTCATTTGAGTCCTATTCTGACTATATGCGCCATGTCCAAGTGCTGGTGACTACGCAGGCATTATCGAGGATGCCTCTAAGATATGGTGGGATCTTCGCCCGAGTTGTCGGTTCCCGACCTTAGAAATGCGTATTTCCGATTTGTGCACCTCCTTAGACGACACGCTTTGTATTGCTGCGCTGTACGCGTGCTGGCTTAGAATGTTGCACCGATTGCGTTTGAAGAACCAACGCTGGCGCCGCTATTCCATGATGTTGTTAGAGGAAAATCGCTGGCGAGCGCATCGATATGGCATTAATGAAGGCCTGATTGATTTTGGACGAGGTGAGGTCGTTGACTATGCTGTTCTGCTCGAAGAGATGCTAGGCTTGGTGGCTGCAAGATGCCGATGCCTTGGGCTGCGAGAAAGAGGTTAATCACGCGCGTACCATATTGGATCGAGGCACCAGCGCACATCGTCAGCTGGCGGTATACCAGAGCAGCCTTGGATGGGGGCGATGACCGCGAAACAGCGCTCAAAAAAGTCGTCGATTGGCTGCGGACCGAAACCTTGAATTTTTAGTATGCGCCCTTTGCCTGGCCGCTGGGTGAGGGAAAATCTAGCTGCTTTTATTCATCGAGACCACAGCATAACGACAGCACAAGATAAAATGCCTAATAATTCCCAATCTTTTCGCCAAAATATCGCGCAATAGCGCGCTATTACACTCCAATTTTGTCAAAAACCTTGAAAATATTATCTCATTTTCCTATGCACTCTAGTTATGCAGAGGACTCTCATCGCTGCTTTTGTGCAGAATTTAATAAAATCGATATGCCTGAGTTAAGCCGAATTTTGTTTTCGGAAATCGTATACAGCCCTTTCTCTTATGATTAAATTTGATCGCGTTACACTTCGGCGCGGCCCCACCGTTTTGTTTAGAAATGGCAGCTTCTCGTATGGCCATCGCCATAAAGTGGGTTTGATTGGCTCCAATGGCAGCGGAAAGTCGAGCATACTGGCGACCATTCTAGGCGATATAGAAGTCGACGAAGGCCAGGTCAAGCGGCCCAATGATTGGGTGCTTGCACACGTCGCGCAAGAAACCCCCAATAGCCATGAAGCGGCAATTGCCTTTGTGTTGGAGGGTGACCGTGAGTTGACGGCCCTGCGCTCGAAAATTGCTGATGCCGAGCGAAATCAAGCGGATGCACAACTGGGTTCGCTTTATGCTCAGCTCGACGCCATTGACGGCTATGCGGCCGAGGCGCGCGCGGCATCCTTATTAAATGGCCTCGGCTTTGCGGCTGATGAGATAGAACATCCCGTTAATACATTTTCCGGCGGCTGGCGCATGCGCTTAAATCTTGCCCAAGCCTTGATGTGTCGCTCCGATCTTTTATTGCTTGATGAGCCGACTAACCATTTGGATTTAGAAGCGGTGCTATGGTTGCAATCATGGTTGGAGCGGTATGATGGGACGCTAATATTAATTTCGCACGATCGTATTTTTCTCGATGCGGTGGTCAATCAAATCGCGCATATTGAACATGGCGAGCTAAAGCTTTACGTGGGCAACTATAGCGCTTTCGAGAACCAGCGCGCGGAGCAACTGGCGCAACAACAAGTGTCATACGAAAAGCAGCAACGCGAGATTGCCCACATGCAAGATTTCGTTAGAAGATTTAAAGCCAAGGCGACCAAGGCTCGGCAGGCACAAAGTCGTATCAAAATGCTCGAACGGATGGAGAGAATTGCGCCTGCGCATGTCGACTCGCCTTTTGGGTTTTCGTTTAAGGCCGCGAAGAAGATTCCCGGCAGCTTACTAAGCCTAAATCACGTCAGCGCGGCTTATGATAAAAAACTCATATTCGATAAAGTGAACCTGACCATTCTGGCCGGCGATCGAATTGGCTTAATCGGCCCCAACGGGGCAGGGAAATCCACTTTTATTAAACTCTTGGCGGGTGAACTCGAGGCGCGGGGCGGGTCGATTAGCCGTGCTAAAGAATTGCGCGTTGGATACTTTGCGCAACATCAATTGGATTTACTGCATCGCGCGAATTCGCCCTACCAGCATCTCGATTCCCTGGCAATAGGATTAAGCGAACAGCAGATTTACGACCATTTAGGTGGTTTCGGCTTTGCCTACGAGCGCGTATCAGAGGCCATCGAGCATTTTTCAGGCGGAGAGAAAGCGCGACTTGTGTTGGCTTTATTGGTGGCGCAACAGCCGAATCTGCTGTTACTGGATGAGCCGACTAACCATCTTGATTTAGACATGCGGCATGCGCTCGCCGTTGCCTTACAGGATTTCCAAGGCGCCTTGGTGACGGTGTCGCACGACCGTTTTTTGCTTGAGAGTGTAACGGATCAGTTCTATCTCGTCTCAGATGAGCGGGTGCAGCTGTTTGAGGGGGATTTGGACGATTACAGGCAAACCTTAGACCCGCGAAGAGTCGCAAGTAAAGCGGGTAAAAATGAGAACAATCAACAATCCAAAAAAGATCAGCGACGCCAGCGCGCAGTCCTTCGAGAGCAACTCAAACCCTTGCGACAACGCGCGGCAAAATTGGAAAAACAGCTGGAGGTGTTCAGCCAACAAGGGAAGGTGATCGATGGACAGCTGGCGGACGCCACTTTATATGAAGAAGAAAATAAAGCCCATCTCACTGACATATTAAAAACCAAGGGAAAGTTAGACCGGTCTATCGAGTCTATCGAATCGGATTGGTTGGCGGCGCAAGAAGCGATTGAATTTGCGGTAACTGGGGATTCGCGCAATTGATGACGGGGTGCCGAGAAAAGCACAAGACACTTTAAATAAGCAGCGTGAAATGGTAATCTGCGCCGCCTTTTGGCTGAAAGTATAAATAATATTGCTGCCAAGGAAATACGGCAGCGATTATAAATCTCGCTAAAGCTGAATCTTCAACCCAAGAAAACAAATGTTAAAAATTGAATCGAAAGTATACCTTGTATTCGCCACTGCCCTATTTCTGGCGGCTTGTAATAGTGATGGCACCTCAAACGAAGGCGCGGGTCAAACCAGTGGTACCTCTACGGAGACCACGTCTACCGCAGCGACCGAGACGACTGTTGAGCCGAATCTAACTGCAGCAGTGGTTGGGCCAAACCTGAATGGCTCGGAATGGGTGGGTTATCTTAAAAGCGAAGCGGATGGCGTAACGAACCTCACTGCAACTGTATTGCAAGAAGGTAATCAAATCACCATCGTAACGTCTAAAGATGGGATCGCCCATGAATTTAAAGGCACGATTTCGCCCGCGGGTGCTTTGGCGGTGATGGATCAGTTCGACGGAGAAAACTGGTCAACTTACTACGGTAATGTCAGTACGAATTCAATCAATTTGGCAGATTTGATTGTGATGAATGGTCGAAATGTGGATATCAATATTTTGATATTAAAGCGCTAAGGGCGCTGTCAATCTCATCGGTGCCAGTCGGATAAAAGCGGGCGCTTTCATATTTACGTGTTTTACCCGCCCTGGAATGGATAGCCGACCCGCTTTAAAAGGATAAACGTATTCCGGAAGGCAAGATATGATTGATGGCTTTCGGCGTAAGCGGGATGGCTTCAAAATAATCCTGATATTCCTGAAAGCAGCGCAGCCTTTTTAAAGGCGAGCTTGCGTCTAAAAAACTAATCTCCAGCAGCGAGAACACATTTTCTGCATTCAAAATATCAAACATGCGTTCGCGTTGAAAGCCGACGGCTTGTGGGAATAAATCATCATTTACCAAGCGATGATGGGCCTGTTGAGATAAATACGCCCCAATATTAAGCATTTTCTCCGTGTCTAAAGGGCCGCCAACATCGAGTCGGCAATAGGCCTCATAACGGTCACCTTTCCCGATCGTTCCGCCGCTATAAAGCATGTGACTGGTGCCCGAAGGCACGATGGTCAGCTCGGTCAGGATTAATTGAATTGGGCTGGGTGATGAGATGGGTATGCCAGCACAAGCTGTCAGTAACAGTATCAATAGGCCAAATGCTTTCTTCATGTTTCGCGTTTTTATAAAAGAATAAATCCTAGCAGCGCAGCCTTTGTGGGCGCTGAACAAAATTTATCTATTGGCAAGAAACACTAAGAAGGGCTGACGGGCAGCGTGAAAGGGTCTTAGCTCGATTTGTCTCGCGAGACCAGCGCGTAGGCAGAGTGATTGTGAATGGATTCAAAATTCTCTGCTTCGACTGTGTAAGAAATAACTTTATCCATTTCGTTCAAACGCGCCGCGACGTCGCGCACTAAATCTTCGACGAATTTTGGATTGTCGTAAGCGCGCTCGGTCATCACTTTCTCGTCTGTTCGTTTGAGTAAGCCATAGACTTCAGCACTGGCTTCGCTTTCGGCGATGTCGATCAACTCTTCTACCCAAAGCGTGCTATCGGCGCGCGCGGTAATCGTAATGTGAGACCGCTGATTATGAGCGCCATAATCAGAAATTTGTTTGGAGCAAGGGCACAAACTGGTGACCGCAACGACCACGCGTGTTTGAGTGTGAATCTCGCCCGCTTGAATCTGGCCGATCAGGGTGACATCGTAATCCATGAGGCTTTGCACGCCTGATGCGGGGGCTGTTTTGTTGACAAAGAACGGGAAATTCATCTCGATATAACCCGTATCTGCCTCGAGTCGCTCGCTCATTTCAGCGAGCATATCTTTAAACGAGGCAATCGAAATTTCGCGTTCATGACTGTTTAAGATATCCACAAAACGCGACATATGGGTGCCTTTAAAGTGATGGGGCAGCTCAACATACATATTGAAAGTGGCGATAGTGTGTTGCTCGTCGCCCCCGCGCGTGGCGATTCTAACGGGGTGTCGAATATCCTTTATCCCCACCTTGTCGATGGCAATATTGCGGGTGTCCTCGCTGGCTTGAACGTCTGCGATATTTTTTGATGAGGTCGACATGAAGCGTTTATGGCAGCAATACAGTTTATTTCAAGCGCTTAGGCGCATAGTTTTGGCGCGAACACTGGGTGAGTGTTTTAATTGCAAAATGTTCGGATGGACTCACTGATGCCTTTCACGTCCAAGCCCAATTGGGCGTATATTTCCTTTTGCGTGCCGTGATCGACAAATTTGTCAGGAATGCCGATATTCAACACGGCGATGCTGATACCCGCCTGAGCGAGAAACTCATTCACAGCAGAGCCCGCACCACCGCGTATTGCATGGTCTTCAACGGTGACAAAATACTCGTGGTCTTGGCTGAGCTCAAGCAACAAACTTTCATCGAGCGGTTTGGCAAAGCGCATATTGATCAATGTGCAATCAAGCGATTCTGCGACGGCTTCACAATGGCTGACGAAATTACCCCAGGCCAGGATCGCGACTTTCTTATCGCTCTGATCGCTGGCCGAGCGCAGGCGTTCCGCCCGACCGATTTCAATGGCCTGCATCACGCTATTTTCTGTTACGCCCGTGCCGCCGCCGCGCGGATAGCGTACCGCGCTCGGGCCTTTGTGTTGGTAGGCGGTATAGAGCATGTCACGGCATTCCGCTTCGTCTTTTGGGCATAAGATGAGCATATTGGGCAGGCATCGCATAAAGCTAATATCGAATACGCCCGCATGGGTTGCGCCATCCGCGCCAACGATACCGGCGCGATCAATCGCCAGAGTGATATCCAAATCTTGAATCGCGATGTCGTGAACCAGCTGATCATAGGCACGTTGTAAAAACGTTGAGTAGATTGCCACAACGGGCTTTAAACCCTCACAGGCGAGACCGGCTGCAAATGTCAGTGCATGTTGCTCAGCGATACCAACGTCAAAATAGCGATCAGGATAGACTTCTGAGAATTTAAGCAAGCCGGATCCTTCGCGCATGGCCGGTGTGATCCCGACCAATTTATCGTCCAATGCAGCCATGTCGCATAACCAATCGCTGAAGACATGTGTGTAGCTACGTTGGCTGCTGTGGGTGGTGATTTTGCCGGTGTCAGGGTCGAAAGGCGAAATCCCATGAAAGGTACACGGGTTGCCTTCCGCCGGCTCATAGCCTTTGCCTTTTTGCGTGACGATATGCAAAAAGCGCGGGCCTGTGAGCTTGCTCATGTTTTTCAGTACCGATATAAGTAAGGGCAAGTCGTGGCCATCAACGGGGCCAATATATTTGAAACCCAGCTCCTCAAATAAGGTGCTTGGCATGACCATGCCTTTCATGTGCTCTTCCCAACGTTTAGCCAAATTCTTGACGGATGGCGGTAGCGTGCTCAGTACAGTTTTACTGCCTTCTCTAACGCTGCTGTAGGCGCGACCCGATAATATTCTCGACAGGTAATTCGACATCGCGCCGACATTGGGCGAAATCGACATATCGTTATCATTGAGCACGACCAGAATATTTGCGTCTAAATCCCCAGCATTGTTTAGGGCTTCGTAGGCCATGCCAGCGGTGAGCGCACCATCGCCAATGATTGCGACCACTTCGCGTGATTCATCTTTTTGTTGTGCGGCGACAGCCATGCCCAGCGCGGCACTGATAGAAGTGGAGGAATGTCCCGCGCCGAAAGTATCGTATTTGCTCTCTGAACGCTTGAGGAATCCAGAGAGTCCGCCTAGCTGACGGAGTGTTTTGAATTGATTTTTTCGACCGGTTAAGACTTTATGCGGATAAGCCTGATGACCAATATCCCAGACCAGTCGATCATGGGGCGTATTTAAAACATGGTGTAGCGCAATGGTGAGTTCGATGGTGCCTAAGCCCGGCGCTAGATGCCCGCCCGTGACCGCTGTGGATTCGATTAGGAATCGGCGTAGCTCGCTGGCAAGCTGGATCAGTTGCGCAGAATCCAAGTCACGAATATCCGCCGGATCATTAATTTCCGTCAACAGGCATTCGAGTTTAGTTTCGCTGTTCATGGTGTTTAGTCACTCGGACGGTGCGTAGGTCCAAACTTAGTTTGGCGATCTAACATTCAGTGGTCTCGCTGGCGGGTAAAATCAGTGAGTCGGCCTAAAAAAGTGGTGTCGCGCTCAATTTTACCTAAACTTTGTTGTGCGCTGTACACTAATTGATCCGCATAATCTTGCGCGGCCGCGAGGCCCATCAAGGCGGGATAAGTGTTCTTGCCCAGCGCTCGGTCTGCGCCACTGGGCTTGCCAAGTTGCTCGCTGTTTTGTGTTTGATCCAAAATATCATCAACCACCTGAAAGGCTAAACCTAAATCACGCCCATACTGATCGATCAAAGCTAGTTCTTTCTTACTGACGGACTTCGCAGCCAGGGCGCCGATTGTCAAAGCAGCACGAATTAAGGCACCTGTTTTGCGCTCGTGGATGTTTTGTAGCGCGTCTTGGCCTAGCGGTTTGCCTGTTTCGAGCATATCAAGTGCTTGGCCGCCGACCATTCCCGCCGCTCCTGCTGCTTGTGCAAGGACTTGGATCATCTTCAGCGTGCGGTCGGCACTTGCGTGCTCATTGGGCTGCGCAAGCAATTCAAAAGCAAGTGTTTGCAAGGCGTCTCCCGCGAGGATAGCGGTGGCCTCATCGTATTGAATGTGGCAGCTGGCTTGGCCGCGACGCGTGTCGTCATCATCCATTGCGGGTAAGTCATCATGGATCAAGGAGTAGGCATGAATCAGTTCCAGCGCTGCCGCGGGGCAATCCAATGCCTCAAATGTTGCGCCGAAGCAATGGCCGCTGGCGTAGACTAACATCGCACGAAATCGCTTGCCACCGCCCTGAGTGCTGTATCGCATCGCCTGTTCGAGAGCCCCGGTTTGTTTTTTTTGCGTCTGCGTAAAAAATTCTTCGAGCTGCTGATTCGCGCGGTTTCGGTATTCGCCCCATTGTTGGGTGAAATTATCCTGCGTCTGGCTCATCGCCTTAATCGTCAATATCGCTAAGCGGTTCGAAGCTATGCCCGTCTTTAGTTTTGACCAATTTCTCGACTTTAAGCTGGGCTTGGTCGAGGTGCTTTTGACACAAAGCCGCCAGCGCAGTGCCTTTTTCATAGTCGGCGATTGAGGTGTCTAAGTTCTGCTGCTTGCTTTCCATTCGAGCAACCACCGCTTGAAGTGCCTCGAGTGCACTTTCAAAATCCATTGCCTCGTCCACCACGGAATTTTGTTCGGTAGCGACTGATGAGGTGGGTTGCTTCTTGGCCATGGCTTTGCGGGGATAAATAAAATTACCCAAGGGTAAGGGATGCGTATTTTACCGCTATCCGTTAACATCTAGGGGTCTTTATTTTGCAAATTTTTAATGAGTCAATCCAGCTATAACGCGCAATCGATAGAGGTTTTATCGGGCTTAGATCCGGTTCGTAAGCGCCCGGGGATGTATACCGAAACCGATCGCCCTAACCATCTCGTGCAAGAAGTGGTGGACAATAGCGTTGACGAGGCCATTGTTGGCTTTGCGGACAGTATTACGATCACATTACATGTCGACGGCGCGGTGAGCGTTATGGATAATGGCCGCGGGATGCCGGTTGATCTTCATCAGGAAGAGGGCGTCAGCGGGGTAGAAGTGATCCTCACCAAACTCCATTCGGGTGGTAAGTTTTCTGATAAGAACTATGCTTTCTCCGGCGGCTTACACGGCGTGGGTGTTTCAGTGGTGAACGCCCTGTCGAGCAGCTTAGAAGTGTGGGTACGGCGCGATGGCTTCGAGCATCATATTGCTTTTGAAGGCGGTGAGAAGGTCAGCGAATTGACGCAAGTCGGTACGGTGGGTAAGAAAAATACCGGCACTTTGCTTCGCTTTAAGCCCGACCCGCAATTTTTTGATACCACGCGAATCAGCGTGAGCCGCTTAAAAAAAGTCTTACGCGCCAAAGCAGTGCTGTGTGCGGGATTGCAAATAGAATTTATCGACGAGAAAACGCCGGAGCATTCTGAGAGTTGGCAGTTTGACGGTAGCTTGGCCGAGTACCTGCTGATGCAACAAACCACCGGAGAAGTGATCCCAGAGACGCCTTTGTCGGGTTCCCACCCACTGGAAGAAGGTCAGGTCGATTGGACTTTGATATGGGTCAGTAACGCGATTGATTTTGCCACCGAAAGCTATGTGAATCTGATCCCTACCATACAAGGCGGCACGCATGTCGCGGGTTTACGCTCGGCTGCCGCAGAGGCGGTTCGTGAGTTTTGTGAATTTCGCGAATTACTGCCGCGAAACTTAAAGTTATCGCCCGATGATGTCTGGGGGCAATGTGCTTATATTTTATCTGTGCGGGTCAAAGATCCACAATTTAGCGGTCAAATCAAGGAACGATTGTCGGGTCGAGAAGTGACGCAAATGGTTCAAGTGCCGACCAAAGATGCGATCAGTTTGTGGCTCAATCAGCATATTGAGGATGCCGAGAAAATTGCGCAATTGGCCATCGATAATGCGCAAAAACGGCTCAAAAAGAACAAAACGGTTAAGCGCAAGAAAATCACCACGGGTCCCGCATTGCCCGGAAAATTGGCCGATTGCACCAGCCAAGCATTGGAAGAAACAGAACTGTTTTTAGTCGAAGGCGATTCGGCGGGCGGATCAGCCAAGCAAGCGCGTGACCGAAAAACGCAGGCGATTATGCCGCTACGCGGGAAAATATTAAATACTTGGGAGGTCGATTCAAGCGAGGTTTTAGCCTCGCAAGAAGTACACGACATCGCAGTCGCACTGGGGGTTGATCCCGGGGTGGATGATCTAAGTGGCTTGCGCTATGGGCGCATCTGTATATTGGCCGACGCCGATTCCGATGGCGCGCATATCGCGACCTTACTCTGCGCCTTGTTCTATAAACATTTTCCGGCAATGGTACGCGAGGGCAGGGTTTGTGTGGCGATGCCACCCTTATATCGAATTGATGTGGGCAAGCACGTTTTTTATGCACTGGACGACGAGGAAAAACAGCTGACGCTAGATAAAATCGAAAAAGACAAACTGCGCGGAACCGTCAATGTTCAACGTTTTAAGGGCTTGGGTGAAATGAACCCCGGCCAGTTGCGTGAGACAACGATGGAGCCGAGTACGCGTCGCTTAGTCCAGCTTAGCGTTCATGACCCGAAACACGCGGGTTCAATGATGGATATGTTGCTGGCGAAAAAACGCGCCGCGGATCGAAAGATTTGGTTGACTGAGCGTGGGGATGAGGCAGAGGTGGTGTAAATGAGTGTAAACCCTTCCTTGTGAACTTCGAACCTTGATATGCATCCGCTAACTTCACGAATATTTCCGTTTCTATTGTGGTGGCCTAAGGTAAACCGCAATACCCTTCGGCACGATTGGATTGCGGGGCTAACGGGGGCTGTTATTGTATTGCCACAAGGTGTTGCCTTTGCCACCATCGCAGGTATGCCGCCGGAATATGGGCTTTACGCGGGTATGGTGCCGGCGATCATCGCCGCCCTGTTCGGATCTTCCTGGCACCTCGTTTCAGGCCCGACCACCGCGGCATCGGTGGTGATGTTTTCGGTACTCAGTGAATTGGCCGTTCCTGAAAGTGCCCGCTATATTGCATTGGCTCTGACCCTGACGTTTATGGTCGGCATCATGCAGATCGCCATGGGTATTGCCCACCTGGGAAGGCTGGTTAATTTTATTTCGCATTCTGTGATCGTCGGCTTTACCGCAGGCGCTGCGCTGCTGATTGCGAGTAAGCAATTGAAAAACTTTATTGGTATCGAAACCCCAGTTGGACTCAACGTAGTCGAAAGTATTTACCACGCTGGCACACATATATCGGAGGCGCACTTAGAGACAACTCTGGTAGCACTGGTCACCTTAGGTGGCGGCATTTTATGCAAACGCCTATATCCGAAATTTCCGTTTCTGGTGGTCGCCTTACTATTCGGTTCAATCACCGCTGCAATCATTAACCTACTCCAATCGAATTCAGGATTGCTCATGGTTGGCGCATTGCCCGGTCAGCTTCCGCCATTATCATCGCCCAATTTAAACTTGTCTGTCATGCAAGAACTAATCCCTGCGGCGATTGCCATAACGATTTTAGCCATCACCGAGGCCGTCTCGATTGCGCGTTCAATTGGGGTCAAGTCTGGGCAGCATATCGATGGAAATCAGGAATTCATCGGTCAGGGATTGTCGAATGTCTGTGGTAGTTTTTTTTCTGGCTATGTCGCCACCGGCTCGTTCAATCGCAGTGGGGTCAACTATGATACCGGCGCTAGAACGCCGCTGGCTTCGATTTTTGCCGGTCTGTTGTTGATCGTCATTGTTTTGTTCGTCGCACCTCTGGCAATTTGGTTACCCAACGCCGCGATGGCGGGCATATTATTTCTAGTCGCTTGGTCGCTGATCGATTTTCATCATATCAAAACCATCGTCAAGGCCAGCTACCCTGAAACTTTGGTCATGGCAGTGACCTTTTTGGGTACTCTGACGCTGGATCTCGATTTCGCCTTATTATTGGGTGTCATGTTTTCACTTGCGATGTACCTGAAACGCAGTGCCAAACCAGAGGTGCAGTCCAGAGTTCCAAACCCCGCCAATCCAAAACGAAAATTTACGACTGACGCAAGCCTGCCTGAATGTCCACAGCTTAAAATGTTGCGCATTGACGGCAGTATTTTCTTTGGCTCCGTGGCGCATATTCGTGAGACTTTGACCAATATTCGAAATCAGAGCCCCGACCAGAAACACTTATTGCTGTTTTCGCAAAGCATTAGCATGATCGATGTGAGTGGTTCAGAGCTGATCGCCGAAGAAGTTAAACACCGTAGAAAAAAGGGAGGTAAGGTGTTTTTCCAATGCCTTAAGGATTCCGCTAAAGATGTCATGGAACGCGGTGGTTATCTGAAGGATTTAAGTCCCGAACCTATATTTACTTCCAAAGGTGATGCGCTAGAAAAAATATTTGATCATCTGGATAAAGATATTTGCAAACACTGTGACAAGCGTATTTTTAATGAATGTAAAGGATTCTAGGCTCAATTTCCTCATGCTTCGATCTATTGTGGTTCAAATTATTTTGGGTATGTCCCGCGTCTACTGGAGGTCTCACTGACTTTGCTACCATGACGTGTTCATCAATAAATTTCAGTTGATTGGGGGTTATTTTGGAGCCCCTTTTAATTTTAGTTGCCCTGATATTTGGATTTGCCGCTAAGCAAATAGGCCTGCCGCCACTGACCGGTTTTCTCGTCAGCGGATTTGTACTTTACTCACTTGGGGCGGTGCAAAGCGATGCGCTTCGATCACTATCTGAACTCGGCATTTCCTTGCTCTTGTTTACCATTGGGCTAAAACTGCGGGTGCGTAGTTTGATGCTGACCGAAATATGGGCGGTAGGATCCCTTCACATGCTGATCTATACCTTGCTCATAAGCAGCCTACTCATGTTGATGACGGTTATCAGTCCGCACGGGTTTGAAACAATTGACTGGCGTTCGGCCGCGGTGATTGCTTTTGCGCTCAGTTTTAGTAGCACAATATTTGCGATTAATATTTTAGAGGGCAGGGGGGAAATCAAGACGCGGCATGGCCAAATAACGATTGGAATCCTAATTATTCAAGACGTGATTGCGGTGCTATTCCTAACCTTTGCCATGGGTAAGATCCCCAGCCCATGGGCTATTGGCTTGTTGGCATTGCCCTTGTTCAAGCCGTTGCTGGGTGGGTTGCTAAATCGAACCGGTCACGGTGAAATATTAGTCCTGTTTGGTATTACTGTTGCCATCGCGGGCGGCGAACTATTTGAATGGGTGGGTTTGAAAGCAGGTCTAGGAGCGCTGGTATTTGGTGTTTTATTGAGTGGCCATGTAAAAACCGCCGAACTAGCCAAAAGCCTGCTCAATTTCAAAAATATTTTCTTGATTGGTTTTTTCTTATCCATCGGTCTTGCAGGCTTGCCGAGCGTTTCTGATATTGCGATTGCAGCGATGATGGTGTTTTTGTTTCTACCAATCAAAAGCTGGTTATATTTTGGATTGATGATCGGCTTTAAGCTTCGCGGTAGAACTGGTTTTCTGTCGAGCAATGATTTGTCCAATTATAGTGAGTTCGGTCTGATCGTTGCCTCTGTTGCGGTTGGTGCGGGTTGGTTAGATTCACAATGGCTGACGATTATCGCCTTGGCGCTCACGCTGAGCTTTATCGCAGCGGCGCTGTTCAACACGCAAATTCATCGCTTGTACGCGCATTTTGAGCACCACTTTCACCGCCTCGAACGACCGATTAGGTTAGTCCACGATCAAGCTGCCAATTTGGGTAATGCGAGTATATTAATTGTTGGGATGGGTCGAATAGGGCAGGGTGTCTATGACATCATGAACCAGGCCTATCCCAAGGGGGTTTGCGGCATAGATGCGGACTCTGTCTGTGTTGAAGCATTACAAAGAAAGGGTGTTAATGCGCTAGTGGGTGACGCTGAAGATGTCGACTTTTGGCAAGGTATACAAGTTGATAAACTCAAGTTAATAATGATTAGAGAGCTTTGCATTATCACAGCTTTTCCGCCGCTTCGTATGAATACTCCGTTTTTTGAGCGACACATGTGCATTTATCTTCGCAAAGGGGCTTTTCGACCCGATTCGATGGAATTAACACCATTTGAGGCGCCTTTTCCAAGGAAAGAGGCTGGTTTAATCGCCTTTCGTGGCCTTTAGGCACAACTCACCTGCATTTTCCGGTATATCGACAGGCCACACTTGATGTTGTGGCTCATCGCGATCAGCTGCGCTCGGCATTTGTTTCGCTCCAAACCCATATAACGCGCTTTTGATAATCCGTGGTGAAGTTTCAGTAAGCCAAAGACACGCTCAACTGTCGAACGGATACCAGAACGTATTTTATTCGCCGCTTTCTGCGCATCACTCAATGGTGCGTTCCGATAAGCTCGATACAATATCTTGCTTTTCTTGCCGAGTCGCTCTTCATTCTTCTGGCTAGCATAGGCACTGTCAGCATAGACAGCAGATTCCTTGCCCGTCAATACCTCATCAAAATGCTGTGAGTCATGGTCGTTCGCTGGGCTATACGCCAATTTCTTGATAAAGCCATCTTCATCTGTATTTGCATGAAGCTTATATCCGTACGTCGTTTTACGTTTACCATCGGCTGATATCTTTGAGGTATAAGCCGCTTCAGGGTCTTGCGTATTTTTACCTTTCTTATTCTTCCTCGGGCGAGATTGCTTGGCTTCAATCACGGTGGCATCCACAATACTGATCGAACCTTGGGTGACGATCAAACTGGCTCGGGCAAGTTGCGTATTGATACGCGCTAACATGGCATCCAATAAGCCTTCTTTCTGAAGAAGATTCCTGAATCGCCAGATAGTTGAATGATCAGGTATCGAATCGCTTAGATTCAGACCAACAAAGCGGCGAAACAATAAATCCCGAGCCAGTTGTTTCTCCATCGCTGGGTCGCTTAAGTTATACCAGGCTTGGAGCAGCATCACTTTAAACATCATCAGCGGCGGAAAGGCTGGCTTACCTCGTTTACTGGAATATAACGGACTCAGAAGACCTTCGATCTCAGGCCAATCGATAATTTGATGAACATCATCAAGCTCTTTTAGACTATCATGCTTCGATAACAAGGCGTCTGCAAGGCCATATTGTGATAGGTTTTTCCAAGACATAGCGACTATTTCCTAACGATATAATTCTGTTTGAATTTTAACATTTATGTCTCGACCCTTTCGGAATTATGCAAAGGTCTCGATTAGTATCTCATCGCTAAGCGAAGTTGCGCAAGCTATTGAGTTGATTAACCGTAGCGGGTTTAGCGGCAAGATAGCAGCGATTATTCATTATGAAGAAGATAGAAAAACACTCGAATCTTTAGGCATAGATTCGATCTATAATTTTTACGCACAAGCAGGCTCTGGTTTTGCAAAAAGCGTTAACGCAGAAATCGCTGCTGAGTTGTCATCAAACGAGCAACCCTAAGCCCGACATCGGATCCCAATTCAGTGCATTAGATTTATCAAAATGGCTTAGTGGTGATGGAAGGCTAGGCTTACTTTAATGCGCGACGCTTATACTGAGCCGCGTTATAATGCGTTCCCAAGTGTTCAAGGTGATTCAAGGGATTATATATAAACGCTTGAATTTGAAAAAAGACAAACTGCGTGGAACCGTCAACGTTCAGCGTTTTAAGGGCTTGGGTGAAATGAACCCCGGCCAGTTGCGTGAGACAACGATGGAGCCGAGCACGCGTCGCTTAGTCCAGCTTAGCGTTCATGACCCGAAACACGCCGGTTCAATAGATGGATATGTTGATGGCGAAAAAACGCGCCGCGGATCGAAAGGTTTGGTTGACTGAGCGTGGGGATGAGACGGAGGTGGTGTAAATGAGTGTAAATGTTTGAACAAGACATTAACGGGCTGGCTAGCAAGATAGGACCTTGGCAGTAGCGATAGCTATTATCAAGTTGGCTGACCCCTTGAACCGCGAGTGTTCGCCACTCTAAGCCAAGCGTAGATGGCTTGTCTCTAAATTAAATGTTAATATTTTGTTTCTCCCGAAGAAGACGCTTTTATCATCAACAAGATAGTAAACGGATTATGTTAGTTCAAACCTTCAAGAAACAGCTAGTGGTAGGTGTGTTTTTGCCTTCTTGCGTTATCAATCCATAACCAAACAGCCGATAGCACAAAACAATGGTACTATCGAAATTGATACCAGTACTTAGTCTTTGGACTGAGTGAAGATACTCCAGAAATCAATGTAACCGTTGACATCTAGTACACCACAATCAAGCGCTGTTGCTGGTGATGCTGGCATAGGCTTACTCGAATCAGTTATCCAAAATAGCGACACTGATACCGTGAGTTTTACAACTTTCTCACTGGTATTAAATACGCTCGGCGCGGCGTCCAATTTGGATGCAAATGATGTGGCTACATTAATTGATGGTGTTGCGCCAATGCTACCAATGGACATTGAAGCTGGAAGTAGTATAAGCGTTGTACATACTATCGATACCGCTGAAACAGATGCTGATTATCCTGCGCCACCTGAACACATTGAGCTAGAGGCTACTTATACGTTTGACAAAGAAGGCGTGGTTGAATCGCTAGTAGTGCTTAAGACAGGATTGGTAGGGCTTGATCCAGTTAACCATGCGCCCGTCATAAGTGGAACACCCGATAGCACTATTACTTTTGGACAGAATTATAACTTTACACCTACCTATTCGGATGCCAACCCTGGTGATACACTCACCTTTAGCGCCACCAATCTCCCTAGTTGGGCTAGTGTTGACGAAGACACAGGTGAAATCACCGGTATGCCACTCGAAGCTGATATCGGCAATAATACCGGTATCGTTCTCACCATTTCTGATGGGACAGAGAGCACGAGCCTTGATCCTTTCGATATTGAAGTCCTTCCAGAAGTACTCATGCCGGCCAATCTTCTAATAGAAGCTTCTGACGGAGAACCCCTTCTTCCCTATAATATAGATGCCGGAAATTTCGGAACAGCACTAAAAATAAAAATAACCAATACTGGCGGGCAAGCCGGAACTATTGCCCTACCTGAAAACGTTCGAAATGATTACGACCAAGATGGGACAACTGACCAATTAGCTGCTTCACCAGCTTATAACTCGGGTTTATTTGTAAATATAGGAGGAACTCAAACGCAAACGCAAAACCCGTTTGCCTTGAATTTCAACTTTAGTGCAAACATCCCTATCGCGAACACTGTGTTGTTAGATATGAGTGGTAATCCTCTAGTATTGCCTGCTGGTGCCTCAGCTGAAATTGAAGTTGTAGTTATCCTTTCTTCAGGAGAAAGTACTCCGAATGACATTGCTCTCGCTATAGCGAACATCTTTGGGCCGGAGATCACCTTCAACAGTGGCACTTTATAGTCAAGCTACTCTCCTAAATCAACCGGTGAATAGTGTATCTTTATGCTCGTTGTTCCGATAGCACCGTTGGGTCCAAAAGCACGAATGGTATACCTTGTTTTCGCCGACCTTCATGTTACCGTAGGCGGCATTTGCAATATAAGAAAAAGACGTGTTACCGGCCGCAAACTTACGCAGCTGGAATCCGTTTACTTCTACTTTTTCGGTTCGATCATCCACCGTCCCAATGATCGTGATGACCGAAGCCGCCGTCTGATGCGTATCAGTCCCTTCGGCTACTTCTGGTTTGGTAATAATGGGGATCGGAAAATTTGCGTTGGACTTGGTTTTAGTCGTATTCGAGTGTACTTTTTGATGTTTTGGTCGGGGCCACAAATCCCTTCCCTTCATAATTGATCGTGATCACCGTCGGCACTGATCGCAGTCCTTCTCGTGAAATAGCCACAATAGAAAAGACGTTGTCGCCATTGGACCAACGAATTTCCCAAACTTTGGTGCGGCAAAGTATGTCCATTTTCATGTCTCCCGGGGAAAATTTCGAACAGAGCGAAGCCATTGATATTCGATCTGGAAAGCTTCGATCGGGGCGGTTCCTTCTATAGCCACGAGATCTTCACTGGCCGGAATCTTGATCCCGTCCTTCGGCGCGATAATCGTCGGGGCCTCAATATCCCCGGTTGCTTCTATTGGTGCAATACTTGTTACGTTGTCTGGCATACTGGCTTTGATTTTTTGTTGAATTTTGGCCGCTTCTGTGAGGAAAGAACGCTTCAAGATTCTTCAGATGCCAAGGCGATTCGATAAACTCGTTGTCAATAATCGTCAAGCACCTCATCGCCGGCTGTGATTTTTCCGAGTGTTTGCACATCAATGACCAGCCGTTGCCCGACGCCCATCGTGACATGAGCCGGAGCGTCTCCGTTGGGATGCTCATCACGGTCTTCTAAAACGCCCTTGATCAACCGTAATATCGTCGGTTCAAGGGGTCATATATGAACCCGCCTGTCAAATCAAGCACGATTGAGCTTTTAAAATAGATCATATTATTTGTTTTGTTCTAACTTTTCTAACCTTAATTTGAACAGTGTCATGGGATGCAAATGAGCAGTCGTATATTCGGCTTCTGTTTGGAATGTGAGCGCTGCTCCATTCCGAGCCATTATGGAAACCGCACCCAAGCACCTCATCAGCCAGACAGCGTTTGATCGCTAGACCCCTTTCAGGTTCAGCTTGGGTCGGTTAATCTGTCATGCCATAGTCTTTCGCTTCAAGGGTAGGAGTTAGATGGTCAGTTTAGTAGATTTGTTTTAGGTAGTTGATGCTTGATACTCTGTTTGATGGACAGTCAATGCCCAGCATATGCGAGCTAGTTTGTTGGCCAGTGCAACGGTCGCAATTTGCGTGCATTTCTTTTGCTTAAGGTTGTAAGCCCAGCGGTTAAGTTTGTCTGGTTTGTTCTTTGAATGATTGAGCGCGGCCAGTGCACCCTGCACCAAAAGCATACGGGTGCGTCTATCCCCCCGTTTACTGATGCCTTTGAGTGTCGTTTTTCCTCCGGTACTGTACTGCCTCGGCACTAAGCCAAGAAAGGCGGCGAATTCACGGCCGTTGTTAAATTGATGGGCATCACCCAGCATGCTAATGACTGCGGTGGCGACCATTGGTCCCACCCCTGGAATAGTCATCAGGCGCTGACAGTGGTGGTTTTGTTTGCTAACGGTATTGATACGCTCTTTGATAGCATCAACACGCTTATCTAACTCAATCAACTCTTGATAAAGCTCATTGAAACACAAGCGTGCGTCCATGCTTAGTTCGTTTTCTGCATCTTCCAATATTGCGGGTAGGCTTTTGCGTAATAAGGCACTGCCTTGAGGTAGAGATAGACCATACTCCGCCAGCAACCCTCTTGTTTGGTTACTCAATGCGGTGCGCTGAGTAGTGAGCCTTTCAGCCACTCTATGCATGAGTTGAATATCTTGATGTTCTGGCGTTTTAGGCGTAACAAAGCGCATACTAGGCCGGGAAGCGGCTTCACATAAAGCCTCTGCGTCCGTTGCGTCATTTTTGTTGGTCTTGACGTAGGGGCGGACATAAGCAGGATGGATAAGCTTAACGCTATGCCCTTGAGCTGAAAATACTCGTGCCCAGTAGTTCGACGTGGCGCAGGCTTCCAAAATAACTTCGCAAGGTTTTTGGTTGGCCATCAGTATGGTTAACTTAGCGCGCTTTACGGTTTTGTTGGAGATTACTTTTCCTGCTGCATTAGTGGCACAAACTTGAAAGATGTTTTTTGCTAGGTCAATACCAATTCGGGTAATATCTTGTTTCATGAACTCGCTCCTCTGATTGAATGTTGATAAACGCCTAATCATGGCACATTGCGATGCCGATAACGGAGCGGGTTCATCCCATCAACCAGCTTGATACTCATTTCAAGATAAAACCATGTTGGCTTCAAGAGGAGGTATTCATTTATGTTCCCCGAACTCTCTAAGCTTATTATTAAGTATGTTGTCCTTCAAACGTCTGTTTTCCTAACTGTTCAAAGCTCTTACCCGTAGGGTTCTGGAAAATCTGTAATTCGAATTCAGGTAACACTGCCAGCAAGTGATCAAAAATATCTGCTTGAATCGCTTCGTAAGCGAGCCAGTCAGTCACGTTGGTGAATACATATATTTCTATACCAATGCCCTTATCGCTGGGAGCCAATTGCCTTACCAAGAAGGTGAGGTTTTGATGAATCTTAGGATGATTCTTTAAATACGCCTCGATATAAGCCCTAAATGTGCCCATATTAGTCACACGACGGCCATTTACCAGTGATCGCATATTGATATTATTATCGGCGTTAGCAGCATCAATGTCTGCTAGTTTTTCATCCAGATACGGCGTCAATAGATTGAATGTTTTAAATTTTCCTATCATCTGCTCATCGCAAAAACGAACACTCGTCTGATCAATATAGATAGAACGCTTAATACGCCTGCCGCCACTTTCGGACATGCCTCGCCAGTTCTTAAATGATGACGCGATTAGCTTATGCGAAGGAATAATTGAAATAGTTTTATCCCAGTTTTGAATTTTGACAGTATGTAACGCAATATCAATCACGTCCCCATCTGCGCCGAATTGGGGCACTTCCAGCCAATCACCCACTTTAAATAACTCATTTGAATGAATCTGAATGCTGGCGACAAACGATAAGATCGTATCTTTAAAAATTAATAATAAAACGGCTGTTAAGGCGCCAATACCACTGAGTAAATAGATCGGTGATTTATTAATAACAATGGCAATAACAATAATGCCACCAAAGATATTGAGCAATAGTTTGCTGATCTGCAGATAGCTTTTGATATTTAAAACTTGCGCAAATTTACTTTGTCTATAAATGACATTAACGGCATTCAAGAAAGCATTTATCACCAGTATTAAAACGACCACCATTAAAGCAGACAGTATTTGTCGAATGTAATGACTGTATTCAGGAAACAGTTCAGCAGACAGGTAAATGATCAATATAGGCACATAATATGACAGTCGATGAAATACACGCTCTTCGACAAAAACATCATCCACATGCGTTGCTGTATGTTTAATCAGTTTTTTAAGCGATGCCAGAATAATTCGACTGGTCATCAGATACATCAAGTAACTAACAACCAACACCACTACCGCGAGTAAATAATGATTCGTTGTAATATTGAGCAATATATCTTGAATAGACATTAGCGGTTTATCCCTTGGTATTTCCAATATGAGTTTAGTGGTTTCATTCAAATTCAAGGGTTCATATATGAAGTCTTGAAGTCCAGACTACAGACTAGGCTATTACATAAAATTGGCAAATAGCGCCTTATCCCAATCAGGTGCAAAGCACCCTGTTAAAGTGGGAGCCTCAACCTAACCCCAACTTTTCACTAGCGTAATCAAGCGCTACGACTTTGCTTAACATCATCAACAAGCCAAGATTTGATCAGCGACTGGTAAGGCATATCACGTTTATTCGCTTCGATTTTAATACTATCTAATAGCCCTTCCGGCAACCTAAGTGAAATGGTTTTAGTTGAAGGTTTTAGATTAGACATCAAAACAGATTGTGCCTGCTTCCAGTCAACATAGTCACTAGAATCATGTTTTTCCCAAAAAACTCTTTCTTCGGCTTCGTTTTTAAACTTAGGGTGTGCTTTAACTTTTCTCATAAATATTCCTCTCTTTTCGGCACATATCACGAGCTGAAATGACACGAATCGATGTATTATCAAAACGCAGGGTAAAGGTTATATGCAATAACCTAGAACTATTGCTTGCTCCCAATGCATGGTACCGAGCCTCATTTTGACTGTGCTTTTGGTCAGCCAAAACCAACAAGGGTTGATTAAAAAATACTTGCTCAGCTTCAAAGCGATTAACGGCATGCCTTTCTTCACTCTTTCGCTCGTTCCCAGCATCCCAATCAAAGCCAGTAACTTGTTTCCAGTTAATCATTTATGTATATTACTATAATATACATTATATATTGCTTTGCAAACAAACTCTCAAGCAATGGGTTCGAGAGTTAAAGGGATAAATGGTTAAAAAGCCCGAACAGCACGCACTCTATTTTGGTCGTTCTTAAAAGGAATTCAAGGGTAACAAAGCTTGGTTCTCACGGAGGAGACCGTAAAAGCGAGACGGTCAATAATCAAGCTGGCTGAGGTTGTTCCCCTTGTTCTCTCGCTTACGGCACTGCTAGTATGAGCTAGGATGGTGAATTCACCTATCAATATATTGCGTATTGCGCAATAGGTTGCATCCCTCGGTTTGGTCCTTTAAAGGGTAGCGTCCCCTTTAAATTCTTTAAATTAAAAATGAAAAACACAAAATCACTGTCCGCCGCGCACTAACCGCACTGCATATTCAAAGCCACGGAAGTCATTGTCGGTGTAACCATTGTCGAAGTCAACACCCAACGCGTTGAACCCATTGCTGGCATTCGGCGAGGCCGACCAGAAAAAACTGTTCCCCGTATTTGGAAACACTGTTTCGTTTATAGCAGGGCTGAAACAGGCTCTTTTCAACCAGCGATACAAGCTCTTTTATGTTGGGCAAGCGCCAAACAGGAGGGCTGCTCACTGTTGAAGTAGGCTGGTTTAAGGCCAAAGCAGCGCTCCAAGTGTACGTTACTGGAACCAAAGGCACAGGCGTAGTACAAGCTGGGGCCTGTTAGGCCTTGTCGGCATTGCGCCCAAATCAGGCTGGTTTGCTTGTCGGTAACTGACCCATCACCATTAACAGTAAAGCGCGAGTCGGGAGCGGTTTGTATCATGTTAGTGTTACAGGTTTGTTCTGCAAAAGTTTGGTTAGCACAAACAAGCAAGCTAACAACTAACAATGTAATGGGTTTGGTAAAGGCGTTTTTCATGGTAAGTGACTTTGTGTGTGATTAATGGGCAGGGGCGTTAATAAGTGTCGTGCGCGGCTTGAGTTTAAGCCCGCACAACACGCGCTTTTTTAAACCGCCTTTCAAAAAGCCGTGTTCAAGCCGCACCAACAAACGCCAGCACTGCAAGGCAGACTTACGTAATTCAGCTCCGATAGAATATTTGTGATAACGGCTAAACCCTTTACCCACCAGTTCTACTTGCAGCAATATCTGTTGCAAAATTCGCCAAATGGGCAAGTTTTCGCGTTTCATGCTTGACTAAGCCCGCAATGCAAAAAACAAAAATCACTGTCCGCCGCGCACTAACCGCACTGCTCCAACATCGCCACGGTCGCTAATGCCGATGCCGGTGTTACCATTGCCGAAGTAAACACCCCACGCGAAGTCCGTATCGAAGGCAACCGGCGAGGCCGACCAGAAAAACGACGCCTTAGCCTGTGGAAAAAAGCCTTCATCAATCGTAGGGTTGGGAAGGTCGATTGTTTGGTAGCTAACGATGCTTTGTAGTTCAGTAACGGTGGGCATGCGCCAGTCGTTGTAGCCGCATAGGCCTGCGGCATTAACAGCCGACACAAAGCCTGCCGTGTCGCAGCTTACATCAGCGAAACAAGTTCCATCATCTTGGGTGCCATTTGCGCCGCCATTTCAGTTGCGTTGCTGTTGTACCATGTGTAGGTGTCGTCTTTATCATGCAAATCTTTTGTCACGTTATCGGTTTTCACCTCCCACATTAAACCGGTTACGTTGTCTTTTACGCAGGACCAATCAGTTTCACTAGCGACTAATGGCGCACCTGTTGACGACACCTTTAAAAAACTAAAGCCACTGTCGCCATCTCCGTCATTGGTTGCTTGCGGGAACCCGATGATGTTATCCGCGTCGCGGCCAAAGTTACAATCTTGTCTAGCGAAGCCGACATCGGCTTCTGAACATAAAGGGTCGTTTTGGGTGGTATTTTTCCCTGTAAACTTGATACCGGTGTCGTTCAGCTTGCCGGTGGCTTTTGCAGTAACCTTACTGCCGTATACCGAGAGGTTATAGGCACCTTTCACAACGTTATAGGAAGTCGCTTCAACGGTGTATCGCCCTGCAGGCAAGCTGAGATATATCAAGCGTGAGCTGCGAAAATCCTCCTGTCCATTGTCATCAAACCCATCGGTATCTCCAATGAAGCACCCCCATCCTCTACCAAGTCACCATCGCGCCCCTCACCATGGCGTAGCGCCAAGTATGCATCATAGCTATTGGGGAAATCACTGATTAAGTCAATGTGCAATGCCCCGCCCGGATGCGTAAAACTGTAGTAACTTGCATGCTGGCCTGTTACAGAGCCATCGCCTTGTTTAACCGAAGGGCATTTTGAGTCGATCGTATCAAACACCACGTCCCCCACAACCAGCGGCTTGATGCAATCATCACCCGAAAGCAAAAACGTAATCACCGGCACTATCTTTTTAGCATTGGCGCTCTGCGCTAAAGCTGGCGTATTCACCAAAACCAAACTCAGCCCCAGCACCCACATTATTTTTAGTATTTTTTGCTTCATATTCATTTCTCTTAAAGGGGACGTTACCCTTCTTAAAGGGGTTCGAGGGATAGGATACTTAATTAAGTTCGCAAGCGCGCCGGATAATAAATATGCCATTTTTAAAGAGGCGTCACAACCGCGCTAAACGCATTCGAGAGTGATTCCTGCCACAAGTCTTCTATTAATTGGGTTTTCACCCGTTCAAAATCTGCGCTGTCTTGCTCACGTTCCTGATGGCTTCCAAGACGCTCGATCAGCGTATAAAACTCATCCGGCACAAAATCGTCACGCAGTCGAATCTGCAGGACTGTTTTACCATCGCTAATCTGCCACTCGAACTGCATATCGGGATGACAGGTTTTATGCTTTGCGCAGGCGTCCGTTAATTGATAACGATTGCGCCTGACACAAGCCGTCACATAATCAATGCCGTCACGCACGCCGGGGCCAGGGTGGCCACTCAATACACTTAGATTGGCGCGATCCCATAAGCTATTCTCTGAGAGTTGTTGCGCCGCAAGCTGCATGGCGCGATAAGCGACGGCCAGCCCCCAGCCCGAGTTTCCCTGATGGAATTTTTCAGCTTGCGCGAAACTGAGCTGTAATCGGTCGCCCTGATCTAAGATGTCTAGCGTCCGATCCTGCAGGGCGAATTGCGATGCCTCAACACCCCTCTTTAATTTGGGCATCAGCCAATCCTCAAGCTCAGCAGCCCTTTTTTATTTGGGCATCAGCAAATCCTTGGCAGCTGCTCCCCAAGCAGCAAATCCACAATCCGCTCACCGCCAAAGCTTGTCTGTAGGACCACCATCTTGGCGGGCTGTTCGGTGACTTCGCCGATTACGGCTGCATGCTTACCCATGCGATGACTTTGCATGGCGGCCAATACCGCGGGTGCCTGATCTGCAGGAACGACCGCCAACACCTTCCCCTCGTTGGCCAGATACAGTGGGTCGAGCCCCAGTATTTCACACATACCCCGCAACCTGATCGCGCAGCGGAATCTGCGGCTTCGTTGATCCGAATACTCACATTACTTGCCGCGGCAAACTCATTGAGGACAGTCGCAATACCCCCGCGTGTTGCATCACGTAGACAATGCAATGTTGGACAGACACTTAACATGGTTTGGATCAAATCGTGCAGCGGCTGGCAATCACTCTCGATCGTGCTCTCTAGTCGCCAGTTCTCCTCGCGCATCCACGATCGCTGCACCATGATCGCCGATGTGGCCATTAATCAAAATTAGATCGCCTGGGCGAGCGTTGTCTGATGCGATGTCCGATGTCCTTTGCAATCACACCCACACCCGCGGTATTGATAAAGAGCTTATCTGCGGAACCATGATTCACTACTTTTGTATCTCCCGTTACAATGCTGACTTCCGCTTCCGTCGGCCGCCCGGCACATTGAATCAACCACGCGTTTCAAAGATTCAATGGGCAAAGCCCTCTTCGATAATAAAACCGCAGCTCAAATACAAAGGCTTTGCGCCCCCCACCGCTAAATCATTCACGGTGCCGTTGATCGCCAAGGAGCCAATATCACCGCCGGGGAAAAATAGGGGGTCTACCACATAGCTGTCGGTGGTGAAGGCCAGTCGATCACCCATGGCCGATAGAGCCCTTTAAGGGTATTCTGGGCTTGGTCTTCTAAGCCGTTCAAATAGGGGTTGGAGAAGGCCTCGACAAAAATATCTTTGATCAAATCGTGCATGGCCTTGCCCCCGCTACCATGAGATAAATTGGATCGTTTTACCTTGGTATTTAGAAACCCTATTCACACGCTGCTATTCGCGCTTTTCGACAAATCACGTTTGGCCAGTAATTCGGGCAAGTTGCCAAATCGATAGTAGGCAGCACACGCGCCTTCAGACGACACCATCAAGGCGCCCATAGGGTTTTCTGGCGTGCACGAGGTACCAAATATTTTACATTCCCAGGGCTTAATCACGCCCTTTAGGACTTCGCCACATTGACAAGATTTTGGGTCTGCAATTTTCAGAGTTCGGCACGTGAAACTTCTGCTCCGCATCGTAGGCTGCGAATGGACTACGCATACGGACACCAGAATGGTCTATCGACCCCAACCCACGCCACTCGAAAAAATCACGTATTTCGAAAACCGTATGTCAATAGCCTCTAAGCCGGGCAGATTCCCGCCTTCAGGAACGATGCGTTTATATTGATTCTCCACCTCGCAGCGTTGATCCGCTATTTGTTGAAGAACCATCCAGATCGATTGCAGTATATCCAAAGGTTCAAAACCGGTAATTACGATCGGTTTATTCATACTTGTCGCTCACAAACTGAAAAGGCTGCTCCCCCACCACCATACTGACATGACCAGGGGCTAAGAAACCATCTAAGCGCATATCAGGAGAATCGAGGATGGCTTTGATCGTGGGCACGGTGGTGATGTGATTGCAGAACAAAGTGAAGTTTTTAATGCCTTCCGTTTGCGCCTGCAGCACGGTCAGGGCGCTGCTGGGCATGGTTGTTTCAAAACCCAGCGCGAAAAAAATCACCTCACGATCTGGGTGCTTGCGCGCCAGAGACAAAGCATCTAGGGGAGAATAGACCATGCGAATATCAGCACCTTCTGCTTTGGCCTGCAACAGGCTTTTTTTCGAACCCGGTACACGCATGGCGTCGCCAAAGGTTGTAAAGATGACGTTCGGTCGCTCCGCCAGTGCGACACAATCATCCACTCTGCCCATTGGTAACACACAAACGGGGCAACCCGGGCCATGAACCAACTCGAGGTTTTTGGGCAATAACTGCTCTATCCCGTAACGAAAAATGGTGTGTGTGTGACCGCCACAAAACTCCATTATCTGTAGGGGGCGATCTGCCGCAGCGGGGATGTGCTGAATCAGTTCAGCAATCTTATGCTTAAGCTGTTGGGCTTTAACTGGATCTCGAAACTCATCGACGTATTTCATGGGTTTATTTTGGCACCTCTGCCAGTTTTCCGCGATCATCCGCTAATATTGTATGCACCAGATCCCACACAATATGATAGCTCGCGACATGCACTTCTTGCACACGATGAATGGAGTCGGTCTCGACCACCAAGCAGTGCTCGACCAAGCCACTTGCTTGCCATTTCGCCGCCATCACCACCGGCAAAACCGAAACTTATCAAACCCATTTCCTTTGCCTTTTGATAAGCTTTTAGTAAATTTTGAGAATGGCCGCTGGTTGAAAACCCGACGATACCATCGCCTTGCCTAGCCAAGCAATCAAGCTGTCGGGAGAATACATGTTTAACGCCAACATCATTGGCGATCGCGCTGATCATGGCATTATCCATACTCAAATTGATTGCTGCTAGCGCGGGTCGCCCTGCGGTAACGGGATGTGAAAATTCCACTGCAAAGTGTGCTGCATCGCAACTCGATCCGCCGTTACCCATCGAGAACAATCGGTGCCCACCACGATAAACCGCTGCCATCGCCTGTGCAGCATCCACCAATGCTTGCCCATTGGTAGCATTAAAAAGGCTTGTTTAGCGTCTATGCTATGCTGCGCTTTTTGCTTAACTGATTCGATAAGGGCGTCGTTGGCCTCAACGGTGTTCTTACGCTTGCCATGTAAAAAAGGATATAGAGATTCAAGGGGCGTAGTTGGTCTTCAGGCATTAGGCATTTGCTGCTTATCCACGCATCAAGTTGCTGTGTTTTGCATCTCTACGCATCTGATCCATTAACTCCCCCATTTCATCCAAGACTGCAATGGTTTTACGCGCTTCTTCTTCGTCAATGCGGCTCATCGCAAAGCCGACGTGTATTAACACCCAATCCCCGACACAAGACTCAAAAGGGTGTTCCTCATCGAGCACACAGGATACATTTATCTCGCGCTTAACGCCCGATACATCGACCTTGACTAAGTGCTTGTCACGATCAACAAGCTCGACAACTTGACCTGGAATGGCTAGGCACATGCTATGATCTCTTTTTGGTGTGTTCGATGACCCGCGCTGCGGCCACGACTGCTTGTCCATAGGACAATCCACCATCGTTAGTTGGGAGTTGTTTATGGGTCAACACTTTAAAATTCTCGGCGCGCAATTGAGCAAGGAAATATTCATATAGTGTTCTATTTTGGAACACGCCACCCGACAATGCAATGCATTTAATCTTCCGACCCGACTCAGCGCGACAAATCTTGTGAATCATCTGCATCATGACAAGCACCAGCCTTTGTGAAACCGCGCTGACATAACACCCACTGGCGTATTGGAGACTAAATCGTCCAACAGCGAAATCCACATTGTCGAGCTATTAATCGTCAAAGGCGCCCCTGAACTCGATTCATCTATGGCGAAGGAATAAGCCATTGAATCATCTTCATGTTCAAATGCGAAGGGGTCGATCGCCGCCTCCAGCTCGATTGCCGCCTGTCCTTCATAACTTAACTTTTCAGTGCAAATTCCCACGGCAGCGGCCACCGCATCGAACAAACGCCCGCAGGATGAAGCCAAGGGTGAATTGGTACCGCTTGCGAGCATTGCATCCAGCGTAGCAAGGGGCTTTGATTTCAGGAACTGAACTATTTTTAGTGATTCGTATTGCTGTTCGATCCTTGCCCACTGCCCCGTTAAATTCAAATGCGCGTAGGTGTTTCGCCAGGGTTCAAGCATGGCTTGCTTGCCGCCGAGCAAGGCAACGGGCATCAAGCGACCGACCCGCTGATAGCCACTATAACCGGCCAGCAAAAACTCGCCGCCCCAGAAAGACTGTTCATCGCCAAATCCGAGCCCATCGAGGGCAATGCCCAATACCGACCCTGCGTCCAGTGGCCAGCTATTTTCGGCCATACAGGCCGCAATATGCGCATGATGATGCTGCACCTCATCCAAAGGTAACTGAGCCTGTTCAGCCATTTGACGACCCGTTTTTGAAGCGCGGTAGTCGGGATGTCGATCGATGGCAATTCGCTGTGCCTGATGATCAAACAGTGTTTGATATAAGCCTAAATTTTTAAGGTAGTCTTGATAGCTCGGTGCATCGTGTAAATCGCCCATGTGCTGTGAAACGATGGCCTGCCCATCTTTGATGAGACAGAAAGTATTTTTTAGTTCCCCGCCCATTGCCAGTATCTCGGGCGCTAGTTCAAAACCGCGAGGCAAGGGAATCGGTACCGGCGCATACCCTCTGGCGCGCCTTAAAAGCACCGCTTGGGCATCCATTACCCTGAGCACCGAATCATCAACCCGATTCAGGATGTCTCGATCATGCAGCAAAAATGCGTCTGCGATACCGCCCAGCTTTTTTCTCGCCTCGTCGTTGTCAATGCATTGCGGTTCTTCGCTTAAGTTGCCCGAGGTTAAAACGATGGGATCCTCTAAGTTCTGCATGAGCAGATGATGCAAGGGCGAATAAGGCAACATAAAGCCAAGATGGGTCTGCTGCGGCGCAACCGTATTCGGCAAGCGCTTTTTTTCGTGTATTGCCAAAATAACGATGGGACACTCGTTACTTTTTAGTAGGGCAGCTTCCTCATCGTTGACCATGCAATACTGTTTAATGCTTTGAATATCTCTGGCCATCATGGCAAAGGGTTTTCGATAGCGGTGCTTGCGCGCTCTTAGGCGCTTTACGGCCGCTTCATTGTTGGCATCGCACGCCAGATGAAAGCCACCAATCCCCTTAATGGCAACAATCCCTCCGCGTTTTATTTGTGCAACGGCCAAGGCAATGGCACTGGGCTGAGTCTCCCCTCCCAGCTCAGAAGGTCGCTCGTTCGATCGCGCTCCCGCCAATTCAAACCAGAGCTTGGGGCCACAAACTGGGCAGGCATTGGGTTGTGCATGAAAGCGTCGATCAGTCGGTGAATCATATTCCTTTTGGCAGTCCTCGCACAACTTGAAGCTGACCATACTGGTATTTTTTCGATCATAGGGAATGCCATTAATAATCGAAAAACGCGGGCCACAATGGGTGCAATTGCTAAAGGGATATTGATACCGACGCCCGCTGCGGCGCATCGTGTCTGCAAGGCATTCGTCGCAAGTTGCGCTGTCGGGGGTAATATAGGCATGGGGCGCACCTGCCGTACTGGGTGCAATGGTGAAATCAGTGGGTATGCGCTCAGCTAAAATTTCTTCGATATTGATGTGATCAATACGCGACAAGGGGGGCGGATCGGCTTGGAGTCGTTCAGTGAACTGGTTTAGGCTTGCTATCTGCCCCCATAGGTGAATGCGCACGCCATCACTATCGTTTGATACTGTGCCTGTCAGGCCCAATTGGGTCGCTAAGCGCCATACGGTTGGCCGAAATCCAACGCCCTGTACGATACCCACAACTCGAATCAAGCGCGCCGTTATCATCAATTTTGTTTTTTTACCAGTAGCGCCCAAAACGTTCTAATCCCACTCGGTTTAAACCTTAGACGGCCTCGAAAATGTAGTCAATAACCTATGCGTTGAGAATCAAAGACTAGAAAAACAGTGCACAATGCTGGCAACCCTCGACCTGTAACCTGAGATATGGGCGAGCCCCCGAATTAACGTAATTCACCCCTTTGACCAAATCATTAAATAAACTCATTATTAGGCCTCTAAGATGGGCGTTATTTTAAACGGTTGCTTTGAACAACGACAAATTTAAGAATAAACTAAGCACCTATTGAAGTCCAGCGCATTGCCAGCAATGTGCTTGTGCAACCCCCTAATTTAGCGATCATCAATACGCCCTAAGAACAGCCCTATGACAAATATTCAATTAAAAGCGATTGGCGTGATTCAATCATCGCTTAAGACCACCCAAGATTCACAATCCCCGCCCCAACTAGCGATATTAAAAATACATCCCGCGTACTGTCTAGCCTTAGAAGGCATCAATAAACTCAGCAAGATTTCGGTTCTATATTGGTTGCATGAGGCCGATCGCGAAGTGCTCAGAGTGTATCCTGGCGGAGACAGAAGCAAAGAAATGATTGGGGTCTTTTGTAACCGCAGCCCGCTTCGACCGAATCCGATTGCTGTTAGTCTGGTCGATATCGTTGAAGTTGGGGTTGATCATATCCGTGTCTCCGGTTTAGATGCGATAGACGGTAGCCCAATCATCGATATAAAAGCGCCGTGATTTAAGCATTACGAATAGGGGGTGAGGATCTAGCGACATAGAAATCGCTGCCTGCATTTCACTGGCGGCAGCGATTGTTGTCATCATTTGTGCTGTGCTCTACGCGATCAATCAAAGTGGTAAATCTGCCAATGAGGCGGCCACCACCTAAGCGTTAAATAATGACGCTGCATCAATTTTGGTGCGGACTGTTTCATATTGGTCAAGCAATGCCGTGTGCTTGACCTTTGTTTCGCGCTATGTTTAGATGCAGTTTGCTTAAAGTCAATAATATGAGGAGGTACTCCCGTGAAAGATATCGTCAATCATCCTGCTAAGGGCGCTATGATATTTCGCGTCGCATTATTCGCCGTTTCTGCCAGTTTGGCCGTGTACATCGTATACAGATATGCCACCAGCTTACATACGATCAATGGCACATATGCGTTCTTATTCCCCTTGTCCAGCATATTAGCGGTTGTTGGCATGGTGCTTGCAGTCAAACCAACGTCGTGTGACTGCTCTGTTGGAATTCGTTCGGGCATTGCTGGCCTCTCTGTAGTATGGATGTGTACCGGTCTACTCTGTGTACCTTCAATGGCCAATTTGATCGCAGTCTCCCCTTGGGATGGTTTTATTGCGACTTCTCATATGGTCTTGCAACATGTCTTCCTACCCATCACACTACTCAGCTTTGCGCTCGCGCCTGCTTGGATATTAGGCAAGCTTGGCATACCTTGGGATGAGCAAACCGCTGCCACGGATAAATCAGCGGTATCCGCGTCTAGATTGGCTAAGATTGGCTAAGATTGGCTAAGATTGGCTAAGATTGGCTAAGATTGGCAAGATTGGAAAACAGCGCGTCGCCGCGCTGTTTTTATTGCTGCATTTAAATTGTTGACGTTCTTTGCCATAGCATAATGGCGTTCAACACCAGACCGTTTTTATGGATGCAAACGGACACCTATTAAAGAAATCGAGTTACACACCCCTTGGCAGCAGCTTATATAAATAGGGCAATCCAAATTAAACTGCGATTCAAACTGATCACGAACTTAGGGTGACACGTAAAGAAACGCTGTTCATTCAGATAATTTGAGTTCAAGGTTGAAGGGGTCTGAGGTTTCTACAATGGGTTAAAGGTGAGGTTCAATTCTTCAAGGATTCATATATGAACCCTTGAAATTACGAGTCGTAATTGCAAACACGGGAATTTATGTTTTAGACGGTTTGTTCACGGCTGTCACGCAGCGTCTTGATTTTTCTCAACGTTTTTTAGGTGGCCTCGCAGTGGCAATTTTCTACCGTCCAACTCAGCATTGGAAATTTACGACAATCCCAAATATGCTTGGGAAATTATAACGCGACGATGGTTAACTGAATTTGTCGGGATAGCTCAAGGTCTGATCCTATCGGTTTCTAAATTGATCTGCCGAATTGCTACTTTAAAGCTCTATTTAGCTGCGCAAAACTTTCAGCTCGCTGACTCGGCGTGATCTCCTTGCCTAGAACTCGAGCGACATGTGTTGATGATATAAGTCCGCGTATGATGACAGATTCCCCCTCATTTTGAACAATCAGCATGTGATGACGACTCGAATCTTCCAGAGCAGCGACAACATCAGCCACCACCGATTTTTCTAACTCGCTAAACGCTATACCTTCAAATTCGCTAATCGGAGTCATTATATCTTTGGCTTCAATATCGTTTCTAGATCCACCATTGTGGGTGATAAATAGCATTGGTTTTTCGCCTAGAATATCAAAAGAGGTTATCAACCCATTTAATTCACCTTTTTGGTTATGCACAAAAAGCAGGCGAACCCCTGTGGCTATCATTTTCTCATTGGCATCATCGATTGATGTACTGTCTGCGATTTGAATAGGTTTAACGAGTGTTAAATCAGTCATTACTGCAATTGCAGGAGATAGCGTAGACAAATAATTGCTAGCGCTCCCTCCAGGTGACGCGAGTTTTACCGCGCCAGAGACTCGTTTGGGCGTCAATCGATGATTCGTATCAGGCATGCATATTCTCCATTTGGTTGTGTTAGGGGTGAGCCCTCAGCATTATAAGGTATTTTGTTTTATGTCCTACAAAAATGTGGGGGATCTTGTGAACCTGACGATCCAACAGAACAAGGGAAAAAGGAAATAAGAAGAAACAAGTGATCAAGGAGCGCGATCTGGATACGGCAACTATTTAAGCTATAAACTAAGAGCTTATTCTAGGGGAAAAGGTCAGGTGAAAGTCAATAACGGCGCTTATTTTACGAACAATTCAACGCAAATTGCTTAAATATTAATGAGCATAACTTCTGTGTATTTGTAAGCTATTGAATGTATGAATAAAAATGGTGGGGCGTACTGGGTTCGAACCAGTGACCACCTGATTAAAAGTCAGATGCTCTACCAACTGAGCTAACGCCCCCACAGGAAAGGATTTTGACGGCTGAAGCGCCAAAGGGTCGCGAATTATCCGAGTTTGCCTTTCGCTTGTCAATCAGCAATCCTGAGTGTTTTGGGCGAAATTGCAGCTAAATCATTCGATTTTTCCAAAGCCCGTGCGCCGATGACTTTGTACCGGCATTTCGCTGCGTATCCTTGCTAATTCTTCGGCGTTAAAGTGGCAGTAACAATTTGCGATTTGACTTCGGACTTCGCTGACAATTTCTCCCCATGGATTGATGCACATTGAATGTCCCCATGTCGTACGACCCTCAAAATGGGTGCCTGTTTGCGACGGCGCGATAATATAGACTTGATTTTCGATCGCGCGCGCGCGCAGTAAAATCTCCCAGTGTGCTTGTCCAGTGACTGCCGTAAATGCGGCCGGTACAACAATGATATCCGCGCCTTGATCGGCCAAGGCCCGGTACATCTCTGGAAAGCGCAGGTCATAGCAAATGCTTAAGCCAATTTTTGCGATACCGGTGTCGACTACGCAAAGTGTATCTCCCGGTTCAATGGTGCTTGATTCTCGGTAAGCGTTTCCATCGCTGATATCGGCGTCAAACAAGTGGATTTTATCGTAACGCGCGCGTTGTTTGCCCTTGGGGTCAAAAACCAGGGTTGAATTTGTTGCGCGACTGTCATTATTGTTTTTTGGCCTTAATCGATGACTGCCGCCAATAATCCATAAGCCAAGGGACTTTGCGCTCTCGGATAAGAACGTTTGAATACGGCCACTGCCATTGGGCTCAGCAGTTAAATGGGCTGTTTTCTCTTCGCCCATCCATGCAAAGTTTTCTGGTAAAACTGCGCAGTAAGCACCTTCTTTCTTAGCGAGCTTAAGTTGAACTAAGGCGCTCGCTAGATTCTGTGTTATTGAATCCCGCGAATTGAGTTGGATCGCCGCAATCAGGGCCGTTGATTGGGTGTTGATATCGCTTGGCATGCTTCGGAGCATACCAGAGGCGCGGGGGCTATCCTAGAGTGCGTAAAACAGGTGATTACCCACTTGAGCGATCAGATGATCTTCGTCCTTCCAGTTAGGTGATACTGCTGTGGTGTGGTAGTGCGTTGCTTTACCCACGCCAGGCCAGCTACCGCCGTCCATAAAAAGCTGGGCGATTTCCACGGCATTCTTCCATGCCTTCGTATCTTTAACGGCGTGATATTTTTCTTTCAGATTCGTCCAACTAAACTGCTTTCGCTGCCATACGACTTCGCATACGGTATTGGGGTAGTGTTTACTATTAACGCGGTTGATTGTGACAGCCGCGACTGCGAGCTTGCCTTTTTCGGTTTCGCCGCGCGCTTCGTGATAAATATTCAGCGCCAAGCAACCCAGCTCTTGCCCATAAATCGGAGCGGGGCCCGTTTCGGTCATGGCAGTTTGGCTGGTAAGGGCGCCAATCATTAATACGAAAGTGACGATAAGCGACTGTGACAGTGCTCTAAAAGTTTTCGGTTTCATGGTTCGTAGTCTGTAAATTGACGTTAAGTTCGAGATTTATTTAAGGCATTTTACAAACTGCCCGCTTACTTTCTCTCTCTCCGGTTCCTTCGTTATTTACAGCTTTATAATAGGTTGTTATGTCAGGCTAACAGAATTTAGCCATAATTTTTGCAGGATTATAAACAAGCAGCTTTTGTCGAGTCAACCGATTATTAACAATAATTTCATTATATTAGCGAAATATAATGAAATAGGCTCTTTTTAGGTGTTTTTACCGTGAAAATTCAGGATCGATACAGTTAAAAATGAAGTTCTGTCTCATTTCGGACTGTCATATTGTTGTATAAGGCGAAAACCTGCGGGTAAATGTTCGCTTGCGATTCAATCGTGTTTGACGATAATCAAGCGCCTGTCTTTTAATCGTTTTGTGTTGTGAAATATATTAGTACACGTGGACAAGCACCCAGCTTGAATTTTGAAGAGGTCACGCTCACTGGCTTGGCTCGGGATGGTGGTTTATATGTGCCGGAAACATGGCCAACATTTAGTCTCGACGAGATTCGGGGAATGCGGGGTTTGTCGTATCCTGAGTTAGTGGTTGCCGTATTGCGCCCCTTTATCGGCGATAGCGTTGACGAGAAAACCCTGCATGAAATGGCGAATAAAGCCTACGCAAATTTTAGTCACGCTGCGATCGCACCGATCAAGCAGTTGGATACGAATCTATTTTTCATGGAGCTTTTTCAGGGTCCAACGCTGGCATTCAAAGATTTTGCACTGCAATTTCTCGGCCAACTATTTAAACATTTCTTAGACAAACGCGGCGAGCGTTGCACGATTGTTGGGGCGACTTCGGGCGATACGGGTTCTGCGGCGATAGAAGCAGTGCGCGGCATTGCTGGGGTGGAGCTTTTTATGTTGCACCCGCACGGTAAAGTCTCGGATGTGCAACGCAAACAGATGACCAGCGTTCAGGATAGCAATATACATAATATTGCTTTGCGGGGGCATTTCGACGATTGCCAGAACTTAGTCAAAGCGATGTTTAATGATAATGCTTTCCGTGATGAGATGAATCTCTCCGCGGTCAACTCGATTAACTGGGCGCGCATTGCTGCGCAAGTGGTCTATTATTTTCGCGCTGCTTTAGCCTTAGGCGGGCCTGATCGGCCGATCAATGTGTCGGTGCCGACAGGCAATTTCGGCAACATTTTCGCCGCTTTTGTGGCGCAAAAAATGGGTTTGCCCATCGAGCAATTTATTATTGGGTCAAACCGTAACGATATCTTAACGCGTTTTTTTGAAACTGGCACCATGCTGCAAAAGGGTGTTGAGGCCAGTTTGTCTCCAAGTATGGATATCCAAATCTCTTCAAATTTTGAGCGATTCTTATTTGAATCGAGTGGCCGTGACGCCAGCAAGGTCAATGGCTTGATGAATACCTTTAAAGACAAAGGGCAGTTCACTGCCGATAAGGCCTTGTTCGAGGCTGTGAATCTAAATTTTAGTGCCTACCGTCTAGACGACGAACAAACCAAAGCAGAGATTCTACGTCTCTATCAGCAAACGGGTGAAATAATTGACCCCCATTCGGTGATCGGTATTGCCGCAGCGAGAGCGTGTGCAATTGACCCCTCTGTACCCGTCGTGTGTATGGGCACGGCAGATCCCGCAAAATTTGCGGATGCGGTGGAGCCGGTGATTGGTGCAAAAGTGCCAATACCCGAACGCTTAGAGAAAGTGCTCGACGCAAAAGAACGCTACGAAGTGTTGGCGAATGATTTAGCGGAAGTTCAAGCTCATATTAAGCAACACACAAGCTAGGCTTGGATTTTTGTCAATTGCCCGCATTTTATTAGTCTCCTAGACTGAAATTTATTACCATGAACGAGACTGTTAGCAATCAAGACACTGCTCCAAAGAAAAAGCGTTTGGGATGTTTTTCCGTATTGGGCCTAATGCTGATTACCGTACTGGTGTCGGTTGCCGTTACCGTCTGGTTTTTGAACTTTTATTTATTTCCTAAGCGCTTTGATCCGGTTGAGCTATCGCTTAAAGAACAACAAACACTGACCCAGAAATTGGTTCGCTTTGAGGGGTTTGGCTCGGCTAAGCGTGAATCGCCTGAAACACTCGCTCCTGAAGTACAAGCACTAGAGCCCATCCCCTATTCTGAGGAGGGCACCGGCCGAGATTTATTTTTAAGTGAGCGTGAACTCAATGCCATCCTCGCGAAGAACACCGATTTGGCAGATAAGCTCGTGATTGATTTATCGGACGATTTGATCAGCGCGCGTTTGCGGCTGCCAATGGATCCGGATTTCCCATTTTTCGGTGGCAAACTGCTTAAAGCGCGTGCTGGCATTGGGGTGCGGTTTGAGCAAAATCGTCCGGTTATTATTTTGAAAGGCGTGAGCGTGATGGGAGTGCCCGTCCCAAATGCTTGGCTCGGCGGTTTAAAGAATATCGATTTGGTCAGTGAGTTTGGTCAGAACGGGGGTTTTTGGCAATCATTCTCCAGCGGCGTCGAGCATGTTCAAGTGATAGAAGGCAATTTGCAGTTAAAACTAAAAGAATAGCCTGAATGTTTTAGGCGACTAACCCCTTTGGGTGGTGGACGCCAATTAAATACCCAGTAAAATACTGGGTAATTAAGATTTTGGTATCTCTAATTATGCGATTAACGACAAAAGGCCGCTACGCAGTCACCGCGATGTTGGACTTAGCCATTCACCATCAAAGCAAGTCAGTGACCTTGCGTAATATTGCGGAAAATCAAAAAATCTCCTTGTCTTATCTGGAGCAACTGTTCGCCAAACTGCGCGAGCATAAATTAGTCACGGGTGTGCGTGGGCCGGGCGGGGGCTATCGCTTGGCGCGCGATGCCGATGATATTTCGATTGCAGATATTATTGTCGCGGTCGATGAGCCGATGGAATTTACCGATTGTCACGGCAAATCAAACTGTAGAGATGGTGAGCAATGTTTATCGCACCATCTTTGGGAGCAACTTACGGTGCAGTTAGAAACATTTTTATCCAATATATATTTGGGGGCTTTGATGCAAGAAAGTGAAGCATCTATCGCGCTGGCGGGAAGTCAGCTTGAAAGTCAGCAAGTAAGCATACCTGTCCGTGGACAGGTTTAACGAGTGTATTTAGAGTAATTATTATGGGCGAGCAAAATCAAGAATTCAAAACGGCGATCGGTCGTGAGTATAAAGCGGGTTTTAGTACAGACATAGAATCTGATACTTTGCCGCCGGGCTTAGATGAAGGGGTGGTTGAATTCATCTCAAAGAAAAAGGGCGAGCCCGCTTGGTTATTGGAACATCGATTGGAGGCCTTTGCGCATTGGAAGACAATGACAGAGCCAGATTGGGCCAAGCTAGAAATCGATCCGATTGATTATCAGGCGATCTCTTATTATTCTGCGCCGAAAGACCCGGCGGACGGCCCCAAGAGTTTGGATGAAGTTGATCCTCGCCTGTTGGAAACCTATGAGAAATTAGGTATTCCACTCGATGAGCAAAAAATGCTCGCGGGTGTGACAACGGTGGCGGTCGATGCGGTCTTTGATAGTGTCTCAGTGGTCACGACTTTTAAAGAAACTTTGTCGAAGGTCGGCGTAATCTTTTGTCCTTTATCTGAGGCCTTGCAGGAACACCCCGATCTGGTGAAACAATATTTGGGTTCGGTGGTGCCGTCAGGCGACAATTATTTTGCTGCACTCAATGCGGCAGTATTTAGCGAAGGGTCTTTTGTGTACATCCCCAAAGGTGTGCGCTGTCCGATGGAGTTATCGACCTATTTTCGCATCAACGCCATGAATACAGGGCAATTCGAACGCACCTTGATTGTTGCAGACGAAGGCTCGTACGTCTCCTATCTTGAAGGATGTACCGCGCCGCAGCGTGATGAAAATCAATTGCATGCGGCAGTGGTCGAGTTAGTGGCGATGAAAGACGCCGAGATCAAATACTCCACCGTTCAAAACTGGTATCCCGGTGATGAGAATGGCTTGGGCGGTATTTATAATTTTGTGACCAAGCGCGGTATCTGTAAGGAAAACGCGAAGATTTCTTGGACACAAGTTGAAACGGGTTCCGCGATCACGTGGAAATATCCAAGCTGTATATTACAAGGCGATAACAGTATCGGCGAGTTTTATTCAATCGCGCTGACCAATAATTATCAGCAGGCCGATACCGGCACCAAGATGATCCATCTTGGAAAAGGCTCCACTAGCACCATTATTTCAAAAGGTATCTCCGCTGGCAAAGGGCAAAATGCTTACCGTGGATTGGTACATATTGCCAAGGGGGCTGAAGGCGCGCGCAATTATTCGCAATGTGATTCATTGTTGATGGGTAATGAGTGTGGCGCGCACACCTTTCCGTATATGGAAATTAAAAACCCAACGGCTAAAGTTGAGCACGAGGCGACCACCTCCAAAATTGGTGAAGATCAATTATTTTACTGTCGTCAACGCGGTCTTTCAGAAGAAGATGCGGTGTCAATGATCGTCAACGGATTTTGTAAAGAAGTATTCAAAGAGTTGCCAATGGAATTTGCGGTAGAAGCGCAAAAACTGCTGGGCATCAGCCTTGAAGGCGCGGTGGGCTAGCGGGCTTAGATCGATTGGCTTCCCCCACTATAAATTGTATAAAACTGACTGTATTAAACTATGTTAAAGATTGAAAATTTACACGCAAGCGTGGACGGAGCGAAGATTTTAAAAGGGGTTAACCTTGAAATCTCGGCAGGTGAAATCCACGCAATCATGGGGCCAAACGGCTCAGGTAAAAGCACCTTGGCGGCGGTGTTAACGGGTCGCGAAGAATATGTGGTAACAGATGGCAGCGTACAGTTTTTGGGCAAGGATTTACTTGACCTCGAAGCGGACGAGCGCGCGCAACTCGGTTTATTTTTGGGTTTCCAGTATCCCGTCGAAATTCCGGGCGTATCGAATATGTACTTTATGAAGGCGGCGGTGAACGCAGTGCGTAAAGGCCGCGGTGAGAAAGAACTCGACGCGATGGATTTTCTGAAGTTAGTCAAAGAGAAGGTTGTGCTGATGGAAATGCGCGACGAGTTTTTACATCGCTCGGTGAACGAAGGGTTTTCGGGCGGAGAGAAGAAGCGCAATGAGATTCTGCAAATGATTCTACTCGAGCCGACGCTTGCAATACTTGACGAAATTGATTCAGGCTTGGATATTGACGCTTTAAAAATTGTAGCCAAAGGTGTGAACGCGCAAAAAAGTGCGGATCGATCTGTACTGATCGTGACACACTACCAACGATTGCTAGAGTATATTGTGCCGGATTTTATTCACGTGATGTCGGAAGGTAAAATCGTCAAATCGGGCGATAAATCATTGGCCTTAGAGCTCGAAGCGAAAGGCTATAGCTGGATTGAACAAGACGCGGCCTAAGCCGAAATTATTATGCAACTTGTCGATAAATTAATTGATCGAGCGACCATCGATGCGAACGATGCGCCTTGGCTGAAAAGCATCCGTGAAAAAGGCTTGGCACAGTTTAATACCTTGGGTATTCCAAGCACCAAGGATGAAGATTGGCGGTACACTAACTTGCGCGCGTTGAGCGCCAAACAGTACTCCTTAAGTGCAGGTGATGGGTCGGTTGATACAAGTTTGTTGTCAAAAGCAAATGAGAATCATCGACTGGTTTTTATAAACGGCGCTTTAGACGCCAAGCATAGTGACAAAGCTGACCTGCCAGTAGGGGTAAGCGTGATGTCTATGCAAACGGCGCTCACTCAGCACCCAGATAAACTCAAAGCCGCGCTGGCACAACCAGTGACCGATGAGCCCAATGCTTTTGCCGAGCTCAATTTGGGTTTATTTTTGGACGGTGCATTTATCCATATTGCTGATGGCACGCATTTATCACAGACCATAGAGCTGGTATTTTTGAATCAGGGGGAGCGTAGTTTATCTCTGCCACGGAATTTAATTTTGATCGGCGAGGATGCAAGTGCGGGCGTAATAGAACGCCAAATATCCGATGACGTCTCCACTTGCTTGAGCAATAGTGCGACCCAAATCATCTTGGGTGAGCGCGCTAAACTTGATTACCACCTGATTCAATTGCATGGCAACAAAGCCTCGCATATCGGCGGTACGTGGATACAGCAAGCCGCGGGTAGCCAATTAAACACCCATACTATTACGCTCGGTGGCCAATTGGTTCGGAATGAGCTTAAGGTCGCCTTAAACGGCGAAGCCGCAAAGGCAAACTGTACGGGCGTGTATTTCGGTCAACAGCGCCAGCATATAGATAACCATACCACTATTCATCATACGGCACCGAGTTGTACCAGTCGGGAGTTGTACAAGGGGATATTGGATGATCGTGCGCGGGGTGTGTTTCACGGACGGATCAAGGTGGATAAAATCGCCCAGCTGACGATGTCTGAGCAGGAAAACCAGAATCTTTTGTTGTCGAGAGATGCCGAAGTCGATACCAAGCCACAGTTAGAAATATATGCGGATGATGTGAAATGCGCACACGGTGCGACGGTTGGAGAGTTGGATCACAAGGCACTGTTTTATATGCAGTCTCGCGGGATAGATAGGGCCTCTGCAAGGAAGTTGCTGACCTACGCTTTTGCTGCCCAAGTGATCGAAGGAATTAGTAATGAAGCCTTGCGGGAAGAATTGACTGCAAGAATTGCTGAACAAATGAAAATGAGCTGATCAAAAATTATGAAACACGTCAATGTAGATGTAAAACAAGCCAATACAGGGGATAAAGTGATCGTGAACCTTGAAGCTGATATGTTGAAAAAGACACAAGAGATCGAAGCGTCTGAAGCGCCGGCGCAAGACATAGATATCGATGATTCAGCGCTGGCCGCGAATGTTGTCGACGCGCTACGAGAAATATTTGATCCCGAGATTCCCGTCAATATTTATGATCTGGGTCTGATCTATAAAATTCAAATTGAGCAAGGTGATGCCGAAATAGACATGACCCTAACCACGCCGGGCTGCCCCGTTGCGCAATCCTTTCCAGGAATGGTTGAAGCGTCGATCAAGAAAGTCGCCGGGATAAAAAGTGCCAAAGTAATATTGGTTTGGGATCCGCCTTGGACACAAGACAATCTAAGCGAAGAAGCCCGATTACAGTTAGGACTTATTTAGGAACGTTTGGTATGACCGATTGGGTGGCGGTGGCTCGGCAAGACGAGCTTAAGGAAGGTGAGGTCAAGGTGGTTGATGTCGACAATGTCATGGTGGCGGTGTTTAACCTAGAGGGCGAGTTCATTGCAGTTGAAGACGTTTGTCCGCATGATGGCAGCGAAATTGCCACGGGCTGCGTTAAAAACGGCATCTTGGAGTGTCCGCATCACGGGGCAACCTTCGATTTACGCAGCGGTGATGTATTGACACCGCCGGCCTATGAGCCTTTAGAAATGATGGCGCTGCGGATTGAAAATGGGGTGATCGAAGTACGCGATGCGCGATGGGATTAAGCGTAATTATTGCCCATAGGATTGCCACTTAAGCCGCTTTAAATGTCCGCAGCAACGCAAGATTACACGCGACGATTTGCTGGTTTAGAAAAACTTTATGGCAGCCAAGGCTTAAGGCGGCTCGCGCATTCTCATATTGTGGTGATAGGCGTTGGCGGGGTAGGCTCATGGACCGCTGAGTCTTTAGCACGTAGTGGTGTAGGCCAGCTGACCCTGATTGACCCTGACCACTTAGTTGAATCAAATATAAATAGACAATTACCCGCCTTAGATTCAACGCTCGGAAAAGCAAAAGTTCAAGCGCTTAAGGATCGCGTAGAAGAGATCAATTCACGATGCCGGGTAAATTGTGTTGAATCGTATATTGAGGAGGCCAATATTACGGCATTGCTTGAAGGCTTGCTAAATCAAGCGTCTCAATGTGTGGTGATCGACTGTATTGATCAGGCCAAAGCGAAGGCAGCCTTAATTGCTTGGTGTAGCCGAAATAAACTACCGATATTAACAGTGGGTGCCGCGGGCGCTTGTATCGATCCTTTACAAATACGTCTAGCAGATTTATCCCGCACGCAAAACGATTTATTGTTGTCGAGAACGCGTAAACATCTAAGGCAGCAGCACAGTTTTTCTAGAAACTTAAAGCGTCGATTTGGGGTGCCTGCGGTATTCAGTATTGAGCAGCGTATTTCTGATCAAACCAGCACGATTCGCGCCGATCATGTTGCGACTGACTTGAGCTGCGCGGGTTATGGTTCAGTGGTACACGTAACGGCCAGCCTTGGATTCAATGCAGCGGCCAAGGCGATTGAGATGCTGACCGCTGCGAGGCAGGGGGAATAATGTCGAGGGCGGGATGTTTGGCTGATACAATAGCGAAAAACAGCGTACAAGACATATAGAAATTAGGGGTATCGATCGCGTGCCTATACTTGGGGGAAATCAATGTTAGAAAATATATTATCGACGCTTACGCCTTATTTGACCATTTTTGGCGAAGAGCCTTGGAAACAAGCTTTGATCGTCATTGTGGCATTCTTTATTGCCGCGTGGCTGCTTGATTTTTTAATCAATAGCATCATTCGCTGGGTGACGAGCGGTACCAAAAACTTGTTGGATGATCAGATTATTAGGCACCTACATCGGCCATTAATATGGACTCTATTTCTGGCCGGCGTAGTTTATGCCGCGCATGTTTTTGGGGTTACGCCGCCCGTAATGGGTATTTTGAAATCTGTGATCGCTAGCATTATCATCATGTTGTGGGCGGGTTTTGCGCTGCGCATTTCCAAACTGATGTTGGCGACATCGATCGTTAAGGCGGATAAAAATAGCCTTGTTCGCCACGAGACCTTGCCATTATTTAGGAACGTATCTGCCATTCTGGTAGTGATAGCGGCGGTCTATCTGATATTCCAAGCGTGGGGTGTCAATATGACTGCGTGGTTGGCTTCCGCGGGCGTGATCGGTATAGCCGTCGGTTTCGCGGCAAAAGACACCTTGGCGAATTTATTTTCCGGTGTATTTATTATGGCGGATTCTCCCTATAAAATTGGCGACTACGTGGTGCTCGATGACACTTCGCGGGGCAAGATTACCCATATCGGCATACGCAGTACGCGAATGTTAACGCGCGATGATGTTGAGATTACCGTGCCAAATTCGATCATGGGCAACTCAAAAATTATTAACCAAAGCGGTGGCCCACATCTAAAGTTTCGTGTGCGTGTACAACTCGATGTTGCTTACGGCAGCGATATATCAAAAGTAGAACGCGTGTTATTGGAAGAAGCAACCAAGGATTCTCTGGTGTGTAAATATCCCGCGCCGCGCGTGCGGTTTCGGAAATTTGGCGGCTCTGGTTTGGGTTATGAACTACTTTTCTGGATCGATGAGCCGGAGTTAAGAGGCCGCGCATTACACCAGTTAAATTCAAGCATTTACAATGCCTTTATCGCTGAAGGCATTGAGATACCGTTCAATAAACAAGATATATACGTAAAGGAATTACCCAGGCGTTAAGCAGTGCTGGAAAGCCTATTTAGCGCTTTTCGCAATATTTGATACACCGTGCGGCACGTGCCCTGTCGGGACATGCTGGCGGGTCGATTCGCAATGACCTTGTTGATCGTCGAAATAGATGTCCGCTTGAAAGCTTTTTAAAAATTCGCCCTTATCCATACCCCCCAGAAAGACGGCTTCGTCAATTCGAATATCCCAAGCCCGCAATGTTCGAATCACGCGTTCGTGTGTTGGTGCGGCTCTTGCGGTAAATAAGGCAGTACGAATAGGGGATTGTTTTGCATCGTAAGCCGTTTGTATCCGATGAATAGCGGCGAGGAAAGATTTAAACGGCCCGCCGGGCAATGGCTGATTGGCAGCAGATTTTTCGGTTTGAGTGAATTCGTCTAAACCCTTGGCTTGGAATACTTTCTCTGCTTGATCAGAAAAAATGACGGCATCACCGTCGAATGCAATTCTCAATTCTTGATTATCCCCCAGCTGCTCTTTGGGGCGATGAGGCAAGATTGTCGCGGCAGCCAGATTTGCTTGTAAAGCATTGGCCACATCAGAGGGGTCAGCGGAAAGAAATAAATCTGCCTTAAACGATTGTGCATAGCTCCAAGGTGGGTTGCCACCCGTAAAGGCAGCGCGCGTGATATTTAAACCGTAGTGCTCAATAGAATTGAATATTCTAAGGCCGGTATCCGCGCTATTGCGAGAAATTAGGACCACCTCAACGTGCGGGTGGGTGTCTTTTTCCTTATTCAGTGCGAGAAGCTTTTGCACTAGGGAGAATGCCACACCCTTCTTAAGCGTGTCGTTTTCGTGCGAAATTTGGTACTGACAATAGGCATCAATACCTTCCTTTTCATAAATTTTATGACCTTCTTCGAGATCGAATAAAGCTCGTGAAGAGATCGCGACCACTAAGGCGTTATCAAGGCTAATTGGCATTCTTTATGCTTTGAATGATAAATCTAACTGTTTAGATTGGGCTTCAATTGATTTATTCAATCAATCAAGGAAACACAGCCTATGATAACGCGCTTTGAGCGGGTGGATATTTAAATTTAGGTTTGATGAAACGCAATGCAGGCGGAGTAAGGCACCTAAATATGGTTAGTGAAAACCATCATTTCCTTTGAATGTCGGCCTTATAGTGGAACGCGCAGGCGCTGACCCGTATGAATTAAGTTGGGGTTGGTCAATACTTGTGGGTTCGCTGCGTAAATCTTTGGGTATAGCCATCCATCGTTGTACGCCCGTTGAGCGATATCCCATAAGGTATCGCCCCGTTTAACTGTTACCCATCGCGTTTCGTTGCTGCGCTCCCGTTCGACCGGCACCAATGAGGCGAGGTATTCTGAATCACGTTTAAATTGGCGCTCGGCTTTCCTGTTGTCACGACTCTGAAACAATAAGTCTATTTGATCCTGCAAACTTGTGGCGGCAGATCGACCAGCTGCCGGTTTGACATTCACCACAAGGTTCATTTCTTCTTGTTTGGGTTTGTCGCGACTACTATCCATTAAATCTTCCACCTGTGCGCGCAGTTGCCGAGTAATTGCATCGCCGCCAGCAGTATCGGCAATATCTAAGCGGTTGATTAAGTCGGTCCCCTTGGCTTTGACCTCGACGATCTGGGAGCGTTTCTCTTCACTTAGGTACGTGTATGCTTCATTGACATCGGATAAGGCAGCGAGGTAATCGCGATCATCCGCGGATATGTTGCCTGTGCTGTTTTGGTTTAGCGTTGCGAGCAATTTACCCGTACTGCTATCGAGCTGGTGTATACGTTGCGCCAGCGCGACATTTTGTCCCTTGACGGTTTCAATTTCAGCTTCTTTTTGTTTTAAGGAAGCGGCCAGTCTTATGTTCTCTTCGGTGCCTCGCGTTTGCGCCTCGATCATTTCTTTAATGCGCTGCGTCTGCGTTGCTATTTCGCTATTCGATAAACTGGCGGAGTCCGCCGAGTTGTTGGCGGTTGATTGGGTGCTGCGTTGCTTTTCTAGCTTAAGTTCCTGCTCTAATGCGCGCGCGCGCAGCGTCTCTCTAACTTGATCAGCACGCGCTTTTTCAAGGGCGAGTTGCGTTTGAAGATCAGCAATTTCTTTGAGATCTTTATCCGACAATCCCTGGGTTGATAATGTGCCACTGGCAGAACCGCTTGAATCAATGCCCGGCAAGGATCCTTTCACCAGCAAAAACCACAACAAAACGCCAACCAAAATCGACATCAATATGTTTGCGATTAAAAATGTTCTATTGGCAGAAGTCTTTTTCACAATTGATTAGTTTGGAAGCATTGATTAACGGCAGGCGTATCGCAATAGGTTTAGTTAGTGCCTACCTCGTTAGAAACGGGTTGAACGGTCGTCAGCCCAAGGATTTTCCATAACTGCATACCCCCACGATAATATCGAAGTTTTTCAGCGGGATAGCCTTCTTGTACCAGTGCTTTGATTGCTCGAGGTGACTGGTCACACCACGGCCCGTTACACCACAGCAGCAGGTTTCGAACGTTTTCAAAATCCCAAGCATCATTGATTCGAATTGCGCCCAACAGTGGCAGTATTTCTTTTGATGAAGACGTAAAGAGGACAAACGGAATGTTGATAGAGCCGGGGATGGTTTCACTATTGTAAAACTTCGGCATTCTTGCGTCGATCAATAAGCCAGTGCCGTTGGCAACATCGTTGTCTAAAAACGCAAGTATGTCCAATTCACCGACTGTTTCAACACCGGGCGCAGCACTCATTGGGTGGACGCAAAAGGGTGGGCAGGGACGAGAAGTTTTGGCGAAGTCGTCGACCAACTTGTTCGACGTGTCTTGGATTCGCTTGATCTCGACAGGCGTGCCGCGATGATCAACCCTTATTGTTGGCATGTGTGGCGTGATTCCAACGACAATGACGTCGTCAGTGCTTTGAGCCGAGGCAATAGACTGGCTAAATAAAAGGGCCAAGATAGTGGTAGTTAATGTTTTCAACGACTTGTCTCCATAATATAAGGTGGTATTGTTAGTTTCTTTGTCAAGTATTAAACCAATATGACTAAATTATAGATCAAACGCAAGAATAATTGCGCGAATTGTCGCGCGTAAAGACAATACTAAAGTATAAAAAACGTCCGATGCAAGCATTTCCATAAAGTTTTTTAGATTTTTCTGCGTGATTAAGGCTGTAGCGATTAAAATACTGCGATGTCACTTTTACTTGATGCACTGGGAAAAGCAGAAAAAGACCGTCTTCGTGACGAAGTTCCAGAACTGCGGACACCGAGCCACACAGAGTCATCGCTCGTCGATCAGCTGGTGAAAATTATGGCGCTGCTGATGATCATGGCGACGTGTTTTATCGCGGGATATTTTCTTAGGCCTAATATCGATAAATGGATGGTTTCCACACCAACGAATGAAACTGCTGTGCCAGTCAGCGTGGTGAGCGAGCCCCAGCAGGAACCGGCTGATGCCAAACGCGAAGGCGCGACCGACCCTATTTTATTCGAGGAATCTCCATCAGCGCTGAGCTTAGATAAAGGCTCGGCATCAATGGAGTTGAGCGTTATTTCTTATTCTGATTTGTCCGCGGTACGCTTCGCGATGATTAATGGTTTTGTGATGCATGAGGGCGATGTGCTGGCAAGCGGCGAGCGCATAAAAAAAATTGAGCGCAGTGCGGTGGTATTAGAAAAAATGGGTGTGACAACAAAGGTGGGCCTTAATCCCTAGGCCAGTACTGCGCTTTACAGCGAATTAACAATTTCTCGTACCACCGCCGGGCCACGATAAATCAGACTTGAATACAATTGAATTGCGCTGGCACCGGCTTGCATTTTTGCCTGTGCGGAGGCTGCGTCATCTATCCCACCCACCCCTATGATGGAAATTTCGCCCTGTAAGCGCTGACTAAACTCTGCGATGCACTGGGTGGCCAATTCTGCCAAGGGTGCGCCGCTCAAGCCGCCTGCTTCAGAGGCTAATGGATGGCTGAGGTTTGCTCGACTTAAACTGGTATTGCTGGCGATTAGGCCGTCAATTTTGTGAGTGAGGACAGCCTTGCTAATATCATCAAACTGCTGTGATTTTAGATCAGGCGCGACTTTTAGGGCGAATGGGGTATAGCGCCCGGTTTGGTCGGCGAGTTTCAAGCGGGCTTGTGAAAGGGCCAAGAGAAGTGCATTTAATTGGGCATCGTCTTGCAGGGATCGTAAGTTTTGTGTATTCGGCGAAGAAATATTGATGCAAATATAATCCGCGACAGAGTAGACCGTCTTTAAGCCTGTCACATAATCGTCTATCGATTTTTCAATCGGCGTGTCGGCATTTTTGCCAATATTCAGCCCTTTGATGTGAGCGGCTTGGCTCTTGCCTATATTTGCTAAAAATGCATCGAGCCCAATGCTGTTGAAGCCCATGCGATTGATGATCGCTTTATCAGCGTTTAGGCGAAATAGCCGTGGTTTTGGATTACCCGGCTGTGCGCGTGGAGTCACCGTACCGTACTCAATAAACGAAAAGCCCAGCGCGGACAGGGCGTCGCCTGCCACCCCTTGCTTATCTAGGCCGGCGGCTAAACCGAGGGGGTGTGGTAATTTCAAGCCCATTATTTCCACGGGTTTACTACTAATGCGATTGGCGTACAGCGCGCGCAGTGATTTCAGTGCGAGTCTTGATTGGCTGGCCCAGCGCAAGCTGTTGATCGCTAGATCATGCGAGCGTTCGGCGTCCATCTGAAAGAATAATGGGCGGATCAGTCGATACATCAGAATTGTTCGTCTGCTTTTAAGTAGCGCCATTTCCCGACCGGCAAATCCTCTAGACGAATTTTGCCTATGCGCACGCGCATCAGACGTATGACGCGTAAGTCGACCAATTCACACATCCTCCGGATCTGTCGTTTTCGGCCTTCGGTCAGGGTGAACTGAATATGATGATCATCGATTTTCTTAATACCCGCTTTTTTGAGTCGTTTGCCATCTAGAGACAGCCCTTCTCGCAGCTGATCAAGTATTTCTTCGGAAAGATCACCATTGACCCAGATCAGATATTCTTTTTCAACCAGTGAATCCGCACCGATCAATTGTCGCGCCACTCTGCCGTCTTGGGTTAACACCAATATTCCCTGCGAATCAATGTCTAGGCGGCCCGCCGGTGCCATCCCGACCCACGATAGTTTTGGATCACCTCCGCCAACGTGGTTTTCGGGTTGAAGTAACTCACTGGCGGCAGGATAATCTTTTTCGGGTAAATTGGAAACGTAGCCAATCGGTTTATTGAGCAAGACAGTGTGGCGCGCATCCTGGGCTTTTTGCGCGGCTGACTTGAGTTCGATCTGTTGGCTTTCTAGAATTCGACTGCCTAGCTTGTCGATGACTTCTCCATCAACCAACACCAAGCCTTGCTCGATATAACGATCGGCCTCTCGACGCGAACATAATCCGCGCTGCGCCATGAGTTTTGACAAGCGGATGGGCGCCTCAGACATGACCTTATTCGTCTAGCAGCGCTTGGGTTGCTTCAATCGCATTACCGATATAATTCGCGGGGCTAAGCGCAAGGAGCTCAGCTTTTGCCTCGTCAGGAATGTCCAAGGCCTTGATAAAGGTCTTTAGGCCGTCTTGCGTAATACCGTCTTGACCGCGTGTTAAAGCCTTGAGTTTTTCATAAGGCTCGTCAATATTATAGCGGCGCATCACCGTCTGAATAGGCTCGGCCAAGACTTCCCATGCGTTATCCAAATCTTGTGTAATGCGTGCCTCGTTAAAACTGAGTTTGTCTAAACCTCGGAGCAAAGAAGCATAGGCAATCAGGGTGTAAGCGGCGCCGACACCAAGATTTCGCATCACGGTAGAATCAGTGAGATCACGTTGCCAACGGCTGATCGGTAATTTTTCAGCCAAATGCCCCATCATGGCATTGGCTAGCCACAAGTTCCCCTCCGCATTTTCAAAATCGATGGGGTTAATTTTGTGCGGCATCGTACTGGAGCCGACTTCACCCGCGATGGATTTTTGTTTGAAATAGCCCAAGGAAATATACGCCCAGATATCGCGCGCGAAATCGATCAAAATGGTATTGCTGCGATTCATCGCGTGACAATATTCAGCGATGAAGTCATGCGGTTCAATTTGAGTCGTCATGCTTTGATATTCAAGTCCTAAATTCTCGACAAAGGATCGGCTGATTCCTGGCCAATCTAAGCTCGGATAGGCGACGAGATGGGCATTGAAATTACCGACCGCTCCATTGATTTTGCCGAGCATAGAAACCTCGGCGATCTTTGCGTGGCTGATATTCAAGCGCTGTATAACGTTGGCGATTTCCTTGCCCACCGTCGTTGGGCTGGCAGTTTGGCCGTGCGTGCGCGATAACATGGGCACTGCGATCCCAGCTTTGGCGTGTTCTTTAAGCGCGTCGATAACCTTTCTTAACTGCGGTAAAACTTGTGTCTCGCGCGCTGATTGCAGCATCAAGGCGTAGCTTAAGTTGTTAATATCTTCTGAGGTGCAAGCGAAGTGAATAAACTCGCTGTAAGGTGCGAGTTCATCATTATTCGTAATCTGTTGTTTCAGAAAATACTCAACCGCCTTTACATCGTGATTGGTGGTTTGCTCGATGTCTTTGACTTGCTGGGCACTGGTTTCGGAAAAGTCAGTCACGATGCCGCGTAAGGCTTTTTTTGCCGCCGTAGAAAACTCAGGCAGTTCAGCAATATCTGCTTGTTTGCTCAGATGAATCATCCATTCAACTTCCACATGAACCCGATAGTAAATCAGCCCATATTCGCTAAAGTACGGCCGCAGCGCAGCAGTTTTGCTGGCATATCGACCATCTAGCGGCGACAGGGCAGTCAGTTCTGAGAGCGGCAATTCGGCTTGGTTTTCAAAAGGCATATTGGGCGAGATTTAGAGATAAATTAACGTACGAACTTTAACATAAGCGGCAGAGTGTGATGGTGCGGTATAGATCAGCTTATGACGTTGCTATTCTCTTAAGCTGGTCTGGCGCCTTGTTGGTTTCTTAATCGAGACTCAGAACATTCGTGTGGAGCGCCGAGTATTGTGATCGGAAGTCGGTCAATTTCTAGGAAAGAAATTTGAGTAAGCCTAGCGCAAGAAGCGCTTTGTACACGTCCTGCTGGAAACGAGAAACGCAGGAAATAAGCGCAACTCAGGGTCGCCTTTTCTTTCCACATCTTTCTTTTGGTGGAGTGAAGGAATTAGAAATTTACTGATAGGTCGAAGCAGTCAGAGCGAAATTGTTTCTGGCAATTAAGCTCATCTATGATCCCTATAACCTGCCGTTATTTATTCTAAAGTTTAGAAAAATGTGACAAATCCGTGACAGCTTGGTAACAGACCCACAGCATACTGGCTTAAACCGAGCTTGGGTGAGCCAGTAGTTATCGTTTCCTGACAAAGGCTCCCAGTCTTGGTTTTAACAAAATCGGTTTAACCATTTCAATAAGGAGTCTACTCATGAAACATTTACGTACCAAACAGGCCTTAATGGGCCTAGCTGTATTAACCACGGCGACAATGACGAATGCAGCGTTCGCAGACAAAACCCGGATGATCGAGGTCACCATCACAAACATCACTAATAATCTTAGCTTTACGCCCATTATGGCCGCAAGTCACCGTCACGAAATTGACCTATTTGAAGTCGGCGAAGCAGCCAGTGATGAATTAATCACGGTAGCCGAAAGTGGCAACGTAGCGCCATTGTCTACTTTGCTGTCTGGGAATAATAATGTTGCTGATGTTCAAAACTCAGGTGGTTTATTAGGCCCCGGTGAAAGCGTCACTATTATGCTAGAGGCAGATAAACGTTCTGACCGCGTTAGCATAGCATCGATGATGTTACCCACGAACGACAGCTTCATTGCTTTAGATAGCGTGCGAGTACCGAAACGGGGACAAGCGAGTTATCGGTCACCGGGCTATGATGCCGGCAGTGAGACCAATGACGAAAGCTGCCTTAACATTCCAGGGCCTTTTTGCGGCGGCACAGGATTATCACCCGCTGACCCTGGCGAAGGATATGTACACATTAGTCGAGGCATCAGCGGTAATGCAGATTTAGCTTCTGCTGATTTTGATTGGCGCAACGATGTTGCAAAAATAACCGTACGCAGTGTGAAGTAACCCTGCAACAGCGTCTTTCGTTTAAAGACCCCTTAGTTAATTTTCATCACCGGAAATAACCATGGCTAAGGGGTTTTATATCGTAACAAGTTTAGCAAAAAAATGAGAAGCTGAGCCCAAATACTTTATAAAAGTGTGGCAATAACCACAGTTCTAGCAGCGTTAATCAGCTAGCTTTATGGCTTCAAAATTAAAGGAGCTTTGAATGCATCGAAAATTTCTTTTAGCGACGCTTGTGCTTACGAGCATATTATCAAGCGGTTGTATTCGTAATGAGCCGTGGCGGTCAGGTACATTCGTCGATACGCCGACAACGGAAAATATAAATGTAGTCACCTATGAATCTCTTGAGAAGAGTCAAGAGGCAAAACCTAATAGTGCTGAAGGAAAAGCCTTGGTCGAAGTTGTTCAAGATGAGAATGGCAAGGAGTTATTCGAGCTTAATTTCATTGAGTTTAGCGAACGCGGTAATGTATTTGATTCGAGGCGCTCACAATTCGTTTTAGACCGACTCACTGAGCATAGTAAAAAAGGCGCCATTGTGGTCGTGTTTATTCACGGGTGGAAAAACAATGCTGCTACAGATAACTCCAATGTTAAAAATTTTAGGAAATCGCTATTTGCTTTGCGCACTGGCCTAGATTCGATCGGCGATCGAAAAGTGGTAGGCCTCTTTTTGGGTTGGCGTGGAAAATCATTAGTAGAACCGTTGAGTACAGTGCTGACGTACTGGGATAGAAAAGCCGTTGCCGAAAAGGTGGGTCATGGTGGTGTCACAAAATTGTTGCTCGATTTAGAGACACATAAGGCCGCGAAACCTGAAAACGTATTGGTTGTTGTCGGGCATAGTTTTGGTGGTGCAATGCTGCTAAGCGCCTACTCTGAGGTGCTACAAACCAAGCTACGTCTGATCGATGCCAGTGAAAACCCACAGAGCAAAATTGCAGACTCTATCGTGTTAGTTAATCCTGCGATTGAGGCAAATGAAGTATTGACGTTAAAAGAGGCAGTTATTCGTGGCGATTGGAACGCTCAAACGCCGGTATTGTTAGAGGTGATTAGTTCTAAAGCAGATTGGGCAACACACTACACTTTTCGTATTGGGCAAATTATAGGTACCGCATCCAAATGGAATCAAGACCAATTGGTTCGAGAATATGTCGATAAAACAGATGATGAGGCAATGAAGTTTCTTCATGAATTTCAGTTGGACACTCGCGCTGTGGGCAACTATTTACCGTTTCATACCAAAGAAATCGAAGTGGATGAAAGCGGCGAAGGGTTAAAGATTACGGATCTTTGTACAGAAGCAAAAGTACAACGAACCTTAGCGTCAAAAGCTAATCCAAGATTCCCGTGTACACGAAATGATCCCATACAGTTTGCTTATACATCCAAAGAGTTTATCAAAGGCCACAGTGATATTTTTAACCCTTTGGTACGGGCTTATTTAGTGACATCAGTCAATGAGGTTGTTGAGCAGAGCAATCGCAATGTGGTTGAAACCAATCAACCGTCAGTTGGAAGCGCACCACCGCCTAAAGCCGACTTCACACGAACCAGCAGCACCGATTTTAATAGTAAGGTGAAACAAACCTATAAGCGTTTGAAAAGCATTAAGTAAAAAATGAAATATCCGAACCCGAGCAATAGCAGAATCGTGCATCGATTACATGCTATCCTATTTGTTGTGTCGCTGAATATGCTGCTGATGGCTGCCCCCGCTGCTTTAGAGGGACTGGGATGTGCAGAAGGTAGTTGGCCGGACATTGAAGCACAAGTGCCGCTTGATGATTTTATCCATGATGGCGACCTTTATTTTGATTACTATCATATAAAAGCGCACGGTAGTGAGATTGCAGATGAAGGTGCATCGCCTGCATTGCTTATTTTACATGAACTACCCGGTCTGGGTGAGTCGACGTTTTGTTTAGGACAAGCCTTGGCAAAGGAAGGGTATGATATTTATATTCCAAGGCTATTTGGCAGTGAAAGCGGTCAGAAAACACCGATACGCAATATTCTTGGACTTGCCACCAGTAAGTATTGGGATATTTTCTCCAGCAATGGCAACGAAGGTATTTTATCTCGGCTCGAAACATTTTCAAGTTGGATTAGTGCACAACACAACAATGAGATTGGAGTGATCGGAAACTGCTTAACCGGCGCGTTTCCAGTTTATCTGATGGGGAGCGTCGCAGTCAAAGGGGTGGTTATTTCACAACCTTCCACACCTGTACATCTGCCCTTGACCTATAAGCTGATCCCTAGCTTGAAAAGCCATCTCGGTTTGCCACTGAACACCTTGCCGCGTATAAAAGAAGAATCCACTGCGCCGATGTTAGGCTTCCGCTTTTATGGGGATCAAATTTCGCCGCCCGAAAAATTGCAAGTACTCCAAAATCAATTTGGAGAGCAATTCACTGATTGCTCGGTAAGCCAACAAGAACTAAATCGTGAATCTCCTCAAGAAGATCCCTGGCACGCTGTTTTAACCTCCGGACACAGGAGTATATCCGGTGGTGTACGCATACTAAAAGTTATTGAATTCTTTGATCGTGTATTGAAATCTAAAAAGGGTATGGCCGGCTTTAAATGCACTGAGTTATGAGGCAAGAAAGCCGTATTGTTTAACATCTATTACACTTGATTCAACGTAATTTGCCCCCACGTAAATGAACTCCCTGTTCTCTGAAAATAAGTATATGGTCACCCCCGAAGATATTAAAGGCTGGATAGAAGCTGGCATGCCAGACTGCACTGTGACGATTGAAGGTGACGGACATCATTTCGAGGCCACTATTGTCAGCCCAGAATTTGAAGGTAAATCACGTATTCAACAACACCAATTGGTGTACGGCGTTTTAGGTGATAAAATGAAAGCTGCGATACATGCGCTCTCCATGAAAACCATGACGCCTGAAGAAGTGCAGACATCGTAAGAATTTGGCTTATGAGCCATCATATTAATTAAGAGAAAACACATGAGTATTCAAGAGCAGTTAAAAGAAGTCGTTGAAGGCAATGGCGTCGTATTATTTATGAAAGGGTCGCCAGATTTCCCGCAGTGTGGTTTCTCTGGACTCATTACGAAAATTTTGCAGCAAGTCGGCACTAAATTCGCCTCGGTTGACGTGTTAGCAGATAACGCGGTGCGCGAAGGCATCAAGCAATATTCGAATTGGCCAACGATTCCACAGTTGTATATCAAAGGCGAATTTATTGGCGGTTCTGATATCGTTAAAGAAATGTTTGAAAATGGTGAGCTACAGAAAAAAATTGACGCTTTAGACGCATAAAGCCAACAGGGCGCCTCGCGCCTTTTTAGATGCCAACGCCTGAAGTACATTGTATTTTGGGCGTTTTTGATTTTTGCTGGTGCATAATCTATCCATTGGTAAAAGCTGAGCAAGGTCCACCATTCCCTAAATATAATGTCTGACGTCCTAAATTCACAAGCACCCGCTGCGAGCCGTCAAGTGCGAAGCTTCGTGCGTCGCGAGGGGCGTGCTACCCCAGGACAAAAAACCGCGATGGCTACCCTGTGGCCTAAGTATGGGGTAAGCCCGGTCGCGGATGAGCATTTTGAATTTAAGCAGATGTACGGGCGAGATGTGCCGCTGGTGTTAGAGATTGGGTTTGGAGATGGCGAGGCTTTGGTGGATGCAGCTAAGCGTAACCCAGACCATAATTATCTGGGCGCAGAAGTCTATACGCCAGGAGTGGGTCATTGTTTGTTACGAATCGAGCAAGAACAGTTAGGCAATGTTCGCCTCTGTCAAGAAGACGCGATTAGTTTGCTGAAGGATCATATTCCCAGTAGTGCTTTAAGCGAGATTCGATTATTTTTCCCTGACCCGTGGCCGAAGAAAAAGCACCATAAGCGCCGCATTGTGAATCAGGCGTTTACCCAGCTCATTTCAAAGCGTTTGTTGGTGGGGGGCTCTATCCACTTTGCGACCGATTGGGAGCCTTATGCGCAGTGGGCTTTGGAAGAATTTGAAAAGTGTACAGCGCTGGAGAATATTTCAGGCGAGGGGCGGTTTACCCCAATGCCAAAGACCCGAATCGTGACTAAATTTGAGCGACGGGGCCAGCGTTTGGGTCACGGATCGTGGGATTTGATTTATCGTCTTCGTGCGTCTAATGTTTAAGCTTTATCTAGGTTTTTGCAAATTTTTTCTGGCGCTGGTTTTGCTTGGGCTTGGCGCGTGCGTGGTTAATGAAAGCCCGCTTGAAGAGATAAGCCGCCAACAGAAAAATGATCAAATAGAGGCACTTTGGCAAACACGCCGCGCCAATATTTCTGCGCTAGATAGCTGGAAAATCCGCGGCAAGATCGCCGTTAAAGCCGGTGATAAAGGCGGGCATGCAAGCCTGCGTTGGGAAAAGGCGGACACTCAGCAAAGCATTGAACTATCCGGCCCTTTAGGCGGTGGTCGCGTCGAAATTGTCGCAGATGCCAATGGGGCACAGTTAAAAGACACCAAAGGCGCTGAGTTGGTCGGTGACTCCGTTTCAAAATTAATCGAGCAGCGCTTGGGTTGGCCGCTGCCCTTTGATCAATTGCCGTTCTGGATTAGAGGCTTACCAGCCAGTGAACAGGCAACGATGCAATGGGATAAGGACGGGAAAATACAGCGCATGAATGATTTGGGCTGGCAGATAGCTTTTCCTGAATACCAAAACATGAATACGCGGGCGGGAGACGTTTTAGCCGTGCCGCGTCAGATCACCTTAAATGCCTTGCCCGGCACGATACGCGTCTACGATAAAAACGGCGAATATATCGGCGAGAACTTTTTTATTCGGCTGATCATTAAGGCATGGATACCGTGACGGGTGATAAGTGGCTGGCCGAAAAAACTTGGCTGGCACCCGCAAAACTCAATTTGTTCTTACACGTCACAGGAAGGCGCGCAGACGGGCACCATACCTTACAAACTGCTTTTGTCTTGCTGGATCATTTCGATGAGCTGAAATTTAGAATTAATGATTCGGGAGAAATCCGGCGGCATGATGTTAAAGGTGGCATTGAGATTGATTTACCCGTTGAGGATTTATGCCTTAAAGCAGCTAAGGCCTTGCAAGCACACACGGGAACACATTATGGCGCGACGGTTCAACTAAAGAAAAACATATCGGCTGGTGCTGGGTTGGGCGGGGGAAGCTCAGACGCTGCGACCACCTTATTGGCCTTGAATAAGCTATGGGAAGCGGGGCTAAGTCGTGCGGAATTGATTGAACTGGGGCGAAGTTTGGGTGCAGATGTGCCGGTATTCGTCTTTGGTGAGAACGCCTTGGCCTTGGGGGTGGGTGATCAATTGCAGGCTTTAGATTACCCTGAGCAATTATTTTGCGTGTTGGTGCCAAATATACACGTCTCAACAGCCGAAATTTTTTCGGATTCCTCATTGACACGCGACACCCCAATAAAGACAATACGCGGTTCTTTGCAGTCGGGACAAAATAGCGATTTGCGTAATGATTTAGAGCCAGTCACCTGCCGTCGATATCCCGCTGTAGATCAGGCTTTAAGTTGGTTGCGAAAATTTGGTGAAGCGCGAATGAGTGGAACGGGCGCGAGCGTGTTTTTAGCCTGTGATACACTCGGCTCAGCAGAGGAAATTTTACATCAGCTACCGACTAAATTTGGGGCGGAAGTTGATGGTTTTGTGGCCCGTAGCTTGCTACGACATCCGCATAAAAGTGAGTAATGTTGGGGTATGGCCAAGCGGTAAGGCACTGGATTTTGATTCCAGCATTCCCAGGTTCGAATCCTGGTACCCCAGCCAAATAATGAGCTGGATTTGTCGAGACTTATGATAAATTCGGTAGTGTTGCAGTGTTAACCTTAATCACGCAGAGAGATGATAGGCGAACTAGATAATCGCGATGAGCTAGAGAATATTGTTATATTTTCGGGCAACGCAAATCCTGATCTCAGTCGGGATGTTGTTTCGCGCTTAGGTTTGCCAGTGGGTAAAGCCCAAGTCTCCACGTTTAGCGATGGCGAGATTAGTGTTGAGATCATGGAAAACGTGCGAATGCGTGATGTATTTGTGATCCAGCCGACCTGCGCACCGAGCAACGACAATTTAATGGAGTTGCTGATTATGCTCGACGCATTAAGGCGTGCGTCGGCCAATAGAATTATAGCAGTGGTTCCCTATATGGGGTATGCGCGCCAAGATCGGCGCCCCCGAACCGCGCGCGTCGCGATTTCTGCGAAGTTGGTGGCGAAAATGATCGGTCAGGCGGGTGCGACCCATGTATTAACCATGGATTTGCACGCCGACCAGATACAGGGCTTTTTCTCGATCCCCGCGGATAATATTTACGGTGGTCCGGTGTTGATCAGTGATTTATATCGCCAGCAGCTTCCGAATCTGATGGTGGTGTCACCCGATGTTGGGGGTGTCCTTCGCGCGCGCGCAATGGCAAAACAACTGGAAACAGATTTGGCGATTATCGATAAGCGCCGACCCAAATCCAATGTGGCAAAGGTCATGCATATTATCGGTAATGTAGAAGGCCGTACCTGCGTATTGATTGATGATATGGTGGATACGGCGAATACTTTGTGTGAGGCAGCCACTGCGCTTAAGGCACATGGTGCGGTTCGAGTATTTGCGTGTTGTACGCATCCGGTTTTGTCCGGCCCTGCGATCGAACGCATCACTGATTCGCAGCTGGACGAGCTATTGGTGACCAATACCATTCCCCTCAGCCGTGAGGCCAGGGCGTGTGGAAAAATCCGCCAGCTCAGTATTGCACAGATTCTCGCCGAATCAATTAGAAGAATCGCGTTGGGCGATTCGATCAGTAATCTGTTTGTTGAATAGTCGAGTCTTCGGCTGCTTAGCGAACCTAACCTTAAAGAGATAGAATAATGGCAAATATCGTTATAGACGCGGAAAGTCGCGTAAGAAGTAGCACCTCTGCGGTGCGTCGTATGCGTCACGAAGGCTTAGTGCCTGGCGTGGTGTATGGTGCTGACGAAGATAACGTCAACATTAAAATGGATCATAACAAGATATTACATAGTCTTGAGAATGAAACGTTCCACAGTTCAATCCTAGATTTGAAGATTGACGGTAATTCAGAAAAAGTAATCCTACGCGATTATGATGTGCATCCTGCCTCTGACGTAAAAATCATGCACGTTGATTTTCAGCGCGTGAGTCGTAAGGAAAAACTAAGCATGACGGTGCCCTTTCATTTTCTCGGCGAAGAGGAATGTGAAGGCATTAGCATCGATGGCGGAATTTTGGCGCGGGTTCATAACGATATTGATATCGTTTGTTTGCCGGCTGATTTGCCCGAATATATTGATATCGACATCAGCAAACTGCGCTTGGGTGATTCGATTTCCCTCGGCGAAGTCGTATTGCCCGAAGGGGTTGAAAGTCAGATTCTCAATGCTGATGGTGATGCTACTCAAGCGATTGTTTCAATTGCGGCACCACAAGTAGAAGTTGAGCCTGAGGTTGAAGAGGAAGTGCTTGAGGGTGAAGAAGGTGAAGAGGGCGAAGCAGCTGAAGGCGATGTAGCTGAAGGCGCTACTGACGACAAGGATGCCGAGTAATATTTCTCGCATTCATTCGATGTGAGTCGTATAAAACTGATATGTGCGCTGGGTAATCCCGGCGATCAGTATGCTCAAACCCGGCACAATGCCGGGTTTTGGTTTTTGGGCAAACTTAAGGATTCGCACTCCCTCAGTCTCAGTGTGAACAGCCGATTTAAATCTTTAGTGGGCGATTTTCGGCAAGACGCTGAAGTCGTTCGTGTCGCTGCGCCGCAAACGTTTATGAATAAAAGCGGCGAGGCCTTAGCGCCGCTGGCAAATTTTTACAAAATTGAACCTCAAGAAATATTGGTGGCGCATGACGAAATAGATCTAGCGCCGGGTGTGATCAAGTTAAAAACAGGGGGTGGCCATGGTGGGCATAATGGCTTGCGCGATATTATTAAGCATTTGGGAACCTCAGAATTTCATCGATTAAGAATTGGTGTGGGTCACCCCGGAGAGAAAGCAAAAGTGGTTTCTTATGTGCTGAATCGCCCGAATGTTGCCGAATTTCAACTGATCGATGCGAGTCTGGACAAAGCCAGTGCAGTATTAGCAGAAATTTTATCAGGCGAATTTAGTATTGCGATGAATCTAATCACACACAATCATAAACCGGCTTAGTTATGGGCTTTAAATGCGGCATTGTTGGCTTGCCCAACGTTGGGAAATCGACGCTTTTCAATGCGTTGACTAAATCTGAATCCGCGCAGGCGGCAAATTACGCATTCTGCACCATTGATCCAAATGTTGGGATGGTGGACGTGCCGGATCCACGTTTGGAGCGAATCTCAAAAATTGTCAATCCGCAACGTACTTTACCGACCACGATAGAATTTGTCGACATCGCCGGATTGGTTGAAGGTGCATCGAAAGGAGAAGGTTTGGGTAATCGATTTTTATCTCACATTCGAGAAACGGATGCCATCGCGCATGTTGTTCGGGCATTTGAAGACAGCAATATAACGCACGTCGCCGATAAAATTGATCCGGTTTCTGACATCGAAACGATCAATACTGAGCTTATTTTGTCGGATATGGAGAGCGTCGATAAGGCCTTGCAAAAGGCCCAAAAAGCCTCGAAGTCGGGCGATAAGGAGCAGTTAAAACTCGCCGAATTTCTAAGTTTGGTGCTGGCGCACTTAAATCAAGGTAAGCTGGTACGGACGATGTCGCTCGATGACGATCAGCAAACGCTGCTGAAACAAAGTTTTTTACTGACCAGCAAACCGACCTTGTACGTGGCCAATGTTGACGAACAAGGGTTTGAGAATAATCCACATTTAGACGCTATTGTCGAGCATGCCGCAGCGGAGGGCGCCGAAGTTGTCGCAATCTGTGCTGAAATAGAGCAGCAGCTTTCAACCCTCGCAGACGAGGAGCAATCAATGTTCCTTGAGGAGATGGGTTTAGAAGAGCCCGGATTAAACCGCATGATTTTCGCGGGCTATAAGTTATTGGACTTAATTACTTATTTCACCGCCGGGGAAAAGGAAGTACGTGCTTGGACAGTGCTCAAGGATGCCACAGCCCCGCAAGCGGCGGGTGTGATCCATACGGACTTTGAGCGCGGATTTATCCGTGCGGAAACGATTGCCTATAAAGACTTTATCGAACATACCGGTGAACAGGGCGCCAAGGAAGCGGGTAAATTACGTTTAGAAGGTAAAGATTATCTCGTTAAAGATGGCGATATACTTCATTTTCGGTTTAATGTTTAAACGCAGTTTGAGAACAAGCTTACTAAGCTCGGCGAACGCAAAATAGCGGATCGCAGAGCGCATTACATAGGGAGCGCGTTATACCTTTGACTAGCAATTGTGTTTATGCTATACATTGGGCTAGTTGGTATTCTCGGTGAGAGCCGGGTTCGCGATGCAACAAGTCTTTAATAAAGGCTGCTGCTTTGCAAATGGACAGATAGTTTATCTGCGATGAACCCTGTTTGTAAAATTGAGTAAACTTTAATTCCTCGATAAAGAGCAGCTTTTTAAACGGGAATTAAAGTGCTTCTTTGCAAGAAATATTGGCGCTAAGACCAGTTTCTAAACCAGCCTATTGCGAACCCGTATAGGCAAGCTTGTTGTAAAGCAATGCACGCAATGCGACAGATCTTGGATTATCAAGATGACTGCGCTGCCAACGAATCTATGGGGGGCATAGATGGGGCAACGCAAGTTATTATTGTTGTGTTTGAGTATTGCATTGGTATTTGTAAATACCAATGTCATAGGCAGTGGGGAAGAGAGTAGTGGACAAGACAGTCAAGCTAATCCGCCCGTAAAAAAATGGTTGGTCGTCATGGATGACGCCAGAATACGGGCACAAGGTTCTGTAAATTCCTCACAGGTAAATACTGCAAGCCGTTCTATCACAGTAAACGAAGTAAAGCATATTGGGCAGGCATTACTCAACCGGCTTAGTCAGCCCGCGAAATCTCTAGCAGAATATCCAAGCAACGCGCGTACAAAACCTTTAATTCGACGTGCTTACAGTCGTTCATTCGCGGGTTTTAGTGCTGATCTAACGATAGAGCAAGCGCAGCAATTGGCGGATATGCCGAAGTACTGATTGTTGAAGAAGATGCTGCTGTATCGCTAGATCAAGCTGTTCGAACGCCCGCTAATTGGGGTTTGGATAGGCTAGATCAGAGGGAACTATTGCTAGATTTGAAATTTAAGTATCAGGCAACGGGCGCTGGATCCCATGTCTATATTGTTGATTCAGGCATAAGAAGTACGCACGAGGAATTTGAAGGAAGAGTGGGTCAGGGGATTGATATTTATGATCAGGATAATGATCCTGAAGACTGTCATGGCCATGGAACGCACGTCGCCTCTTTGATCGCGGGAAGGAGTCATGGTGTGGCGCCCGACGCAATCGTCCATGCCGTACGAGTAATACCGTGTTACGGTGAACCGATTTTAACGTATACCTCGGACATTATCGCTGCCTTTGATTGGATAGCAGAAAACCACATCTCGCCTGCTGTTGCAAATTTGAGTCTATCTTTGTCTGTCGTTAGCCAAGTTTTGTCTATATCAATTAGCCATGCAGCGCAAAGTGGTGTATTGATTGTCGTGTCTGCTGGGAATACGGCCAACACCGTTCCCTGTAATTACACGCTTAAATCGCATGTCGATACCATTGCGGTTGCAGCCTTAGACGCTTTAGATGAAATAGCGAGTTTCTCAACAACGGGCGAGTGCATAGATATTATTGCACCGGGTAGTGGCGTATTGGGCGCCTCAAATCAAAGTGATACCCAAATGACAACTAAAGATGGCACTTCAATGGCCGCAGGTTTTGTGAGCGGCGCCGCTGCTTTATATATGGAATCGTTTTCGGGAATTAACGCCCAAGATTTCCGGGAAATTTTACAAAACGAAGGGACGTCAATTCCTGTAAATGTTGGTAACTCGGCGGCGAATCGTGTCGTATATGCCTATGTCCCGCTGTTATTGTCGGATGAGCCTCCCGCTACTCAACCGAAGGCTACGAGCTGCGCAAATACTGATGTCGCGTGTAAAATTTTACCCGTGATTCTACTGCTGCTAAGCGATTGATACACTCGGGCATACAATTATCAGCGGCTTAAAAAGGCAGTTCAAGCCTAGGGTCAGATTTCAGCAATATCGTGCGGAACTGATCTTGAATAGACGCGAGGGCTGCGTTGTTATTGGCTTCAAAGCGCATGATCAGCATGGGCGTGGTATTCGATGCGCGAACCAAGCCAAAACCGTCCTCGAAATCGACTCGTAGACCATCTATTGTATGCACGTCAGCGTCTGGAAAGTCTGCATTCTTTTGGAGCTTTTCGATAAAGCGATGGTGTTCGCCTTCCTCAAAATCTAAGCGCAGCTCTGGGGTGTTTAGGGTGTCTGGCAAGGCGTTAAAAATGTCAGTGGGGCTATCATTCATCTTTGACAATAACTCACACAGGCGTGCGCCAGCGTATATCCCGTCATCAAAGCCATACCAGCGTTCTTTGAAGAAGATATGCCCACTCATTTCCCCCGCCAAAGCAGCGCCAGTTTCTTTAAGTTTTGATTTAATAAAGGAATGTCCGGTTTTCCACATGGTTGCTTTGCCACCTGCGGCTTCAATCGCGGCGGGTAAGGTGCGAGTGCATTTAACGTCGTAGATGATTTCAGCGCCAGCGTTTCGACTGAGCACATCGCGGGCGAATAGAATCATTTGTCGATCTGGCCAAATAATGTCACCCTTGCGTGTCACGATACCAAGGCGATCACCATCGCCATCAAACGCTAAACCAAATTCGCTGTCAGTCTCTTGAACGGTTTGGATTAAGTCTGCTAAGTTCTCCGCCTGGCTTGGGTCGGGGTGATGGTTTGGGAAAGTACCATCGACTTCACAAAATAGTTCAGTCACTTCGCAGCCCAAATCTTTATATACTTTCGGCGCAATCGCGCCTGCCACACCATTGCCGCAATCAATGACGATCTTCATCGGTCGTTCCAGTTTAAGATCGGAGGTAATTCGATTGCTGTATCGATCTAACATTTCTACCCGGCTGAGTGAGCCTTGACCTTTGGCTAAATCGCCGCCTTGTATGCGGTGTTTGAGCGCCTGGATAGCGTCACCAGAGAGCGTAACACCATCGATCATCATTTTGAGGCCGTTGTATTCGGGCGGATTATGGCTGCCAGTTATCTCAACGCCTGAACCCGTACCGAGTTCGTAAGTGGCGTAATACAACACTGGTGTGGGCACTTGACCGATATCAATCACATCGACGCCCGCGGCCATGATGCCAGTGGCCAGCGCATCGGCAAATTTAGGGCCCGAGATGCGGCCATCATAGCCGATAACCATCGTGCGGACACCTGCTTCAATCGCACTGCTGCCTAAGGCTTGCCCAATGAGCTGAACGGCCTGAACGGTCAAAGATTCATCCACAATCCCGCGGATATCGTAAGCTTTAAAAATTTCTTCTGCGAGGTTCATATTTGTTTATAAAATAATGTTTGTTTGATGATTGCGAGGAACGTAGTGACGTGGCAATCTATTACTGAGTAAAAGCGAGATTGCTTCGCCTCGCTCACAAAGGCAGATGCGTAGAGAGCCAAAGCGACACTTACCGTTAATCTGCACGTTCGACGTATAGGCCTGTTTCAGTGTTAACCTTGATTTTTTCGTCGACGTTGACAAATTGTGGAACAGTGACTTTAAGACCTGTTTCCAGCACCGCGGGTTTACCGCTACTGGTGGCGGTTTGACCTTTAATCGCGACCTCAGTCTCAACCACTTGCAAGACCACATTGTTGGGTAGATCAACCCCTATGGGTTCTTCATTGTTAAAGTTCACCTGCACTTCAGTATTGGGCAATAAATATAAGGTTTGATCGCCCAAATCTTCTGCGAGGAGGGTGGTTTGTTCGTAAGTTTCTAAATCCATGAAAATATAGCCATCGCCTTCTTGGTATAGATATTGCATTTTGCGCGGTTCAACGTGCGCTTTCTCGACTTTATCTTCCGAACGAAATCTCTCGTTTAATTTGATACCATCTAGCGACTTCATTTCCAGTTGAACGAATGCGCCCCCTTTACCCGGCTTCACATGGTTTTTCTTCAACACTCGCCAGAGTTTATTTTTATACTCAATCAGATGCCCAATACGTACTTCAAAAGCAGAAATTTTCATAAGAATTTTGCGCCTAGGCGCGAGCTTGCGGGATTGTGTGAGCAAGGGATTCTAGTGACTCACGTCGCGATCAGCAAGTTAGGTTCGAGGTATTGATTGAATATGCCTATCGCCGCCTTTAATCTAGAAGAATTCTTGGCCAGTTTAAGTACTCGGCCAGGCGTCTATATCTATCGAGATGAGGCGGGTAAAGTGCTGTATGTCGGCAAAGCCAAAAACCTTAAAAATCGCGTCAGCAGCTATTTTCGCAAAACGGCACTGCCCACGCGCACCATGCTGATGGTGTCTAAAATCGCGCATGCGGAAACCCAGCAAACGCATACCGAAGTGGAAGCTTTGCTGCTAGAAAATAATCTGATAAAACAACATCGGCCGTTTTATAACGTGCTGCTAAAAGATGATAAGAGCTATCCCTACATTCGATTGAAAACCAATACCCGTGCGCCTTGGCTAAGCTACTATCGCGGCAGTCGAAATAAAGGGGCGCGATTTTTTGGGCCGTTTCCGAGCGCGGGCGCAGTGCGTGAAACCTTAAGCTTCCTAGAGCAGGTGTTTAAGCTTCGGCAATGTTCGGAAACCACCTTTAAACATCGATCTCGACCCTGTTTGCAGTACCAAATTAAGCGTTGTTCTGCGCCGTGCGTGGGGCGTATTTCCGAGCAAGACTATGCGGAAGACGTGCGCCAAGCTGTGGCGTTTTTAGAGGGGCGGGATGAAAGTCTCACGAAAGATTTAGTCAAGAAAATGGATGCGGCATCGATCGCTTTAGATTTTGAGTTGGCGGCAAACTTGCGCGACCGGATCGCGGCACTTAAGCAAGTACACGCGAGCCAGTATGTCAGCGGTTCGCATGGCGACGCGGATATTATCGCGCTTACCACCCAAGGTGAAAAGGCTTGTTTCTTCGTCAGCCACGTACGCCATGGCCGCCATTTGGGTGGTCGCCATTTTATTGAAATGAACCGATTGGATATCGATCAATCCGCATTAATGCAAAGCTTTGTTTCACAATACTACTTGGGTCAAGTTGCGCCCAGCGAGATTATTCTGAGCTGTGCACTTGACGACCCTAAATTGATCGAAACAGCCTTAAGGGCCGAGGCCAGTGCAGCGATTCAAATAAAAGCGCGTGTGCGAGGGCACCGATTACGCTGGCTCAAGCTTGCGATGGTCAATGCCGAAGATCGCTTACGTCAACATTTTCGAGAACGAACAACATTGAATGCGCAATACGAAGCCTTGGTGAAAGCCTTGGGGCTTAAGCATGTACCCAATCGAATGGAATGTTTCGATATTAGCCATACGGGTGGTGAGCGAACCGTGGCGTCTTGTGTGGTATTTGATGAAAACGGCCCCGTTAAATCGGCCTATCGACGTTTTAATATTGAGGGCATTGTGCCCGGCGACGATTACGCGGCCATGCGTCAAGTCCTCATTCGGCGCTACCAGCGATTGGTCGAAGAAGACGCGGTATTACCAGAGCTGATTGTGATCGACGGCGGCAAGGGGCAGATGACTCAAGCCTTGGAAGTGATGGCCGAATTGCAGCGCACCGATGTACCCTTGCTAGGCGTATCGAAAGGGCCGGACCGGCGTGCAGGCGAAGAAAAGTTGCATTTGGCGTATGCAAATAAGATTCTTCGACTCTCGCCCAGCTCTCCTGCCCTGCATTTAATTCAACAAATTCGGGACGAGGCGCATCGGTTTGCGATCACCGGGCATCGTGCTCGCCGCGCAAAGAAAATGACCAGTTCGCCATTGCAGGGTATAGAAGGTGTTGGGGAGAAGCGGCGGCAAGCCTTGTTGAAATATTTTGGCGGCATACAGGCAGTCAAGCAGGCAGGCATTGAGGATTTAAGCAAGGCGCCCGGCATCAGTCCAAAAATTGCACAACGTATATATGAATTGTTTCATTGAGCAAGGGTTTCATTTTGTGACTCGTTTTGCTGGTCGTTTCGCTTATGGGCTGGCACAATAGGCAGTAGATTTTTGCCCTAGCAATTTTGCCTTGTAATCGATGATGTACTGGAACCTTCCTAATAGCTTAACCGTCTTTCGGATTGCGATTATCCCTGTATTGCTGGTGATGTATCTGATCGAAGGCTGGCCGTATAGAGCGGAGTGGTTAACCGTGTTATTCGTTATCGCCGCGCTTACCGATTGGGCAGATGGCTATCTCGCGCGCAAGATGAATTTAAGCTCCCCTTTCGGCGCGTTCTTGGATCCAGTTGCCGATAAATTAATCGTATCTAGTGCCTTGGTACTATTGGTTTCTGACGCCAGCGTACTGGATCGAGTTTATTCCGAAGGCTTATTCATTATTTCTGTCGCAGTGATTATTGGTCGCGAGATTGTAATATCCGCTTTAAGGGAGGTGATGGCAGATATGGGCAAGCGCGGTAAGGTGGCGGTTGATAAATCTGGGAAATTCAAAACGATATTTCAGCTCGTTGCTATTTCTATGTTGCTGTACGCCAAGCCATTGTTGGGTCTCCCTATCTTCAGTATCGGCGAGGGTTTATTGTATTTGGCTGTCGCGCTAACGCTCTGGTCGATGTGGGTGTATTTAAGCGCGGCGTCCAAATCGTTTGAGGACGAGACATAGCAATTATTTTATATTGACATGCCGTCGCCCATCGGTAGAATCCTCTGCCCTGTTAGCGGGAATAGCTCAGCTGGTAGAGCACGACCTTGCCAAGGTCGGGGTCGCGAGTTCGAATCTCGTTTCCCGCTCCAGATTTATCTCTATAAGAGAAGACGGGCCCAGTAACTCGCATGAGTGCTGGGTTTTTTTATCTGCTTTACAAGGCAATTAAGCAGTTTAGCGCGTTTAAATCGCGCGCCATTGGCTGGATGGCAGAGTGGTTATGCAGCGGCCTGCAAAGCCGCGTACCCCGGTTCGATTCCGGGTTCAGCCTCCATATTTAAATTTGGCGAACGATATATCGTTTCAACCCACTCCGTATTTGCGAGGAGCAAAGCGACGCGGCAATCCAGACGCTTGAAAGCCTGATCTTTCGAGTAAGAGAGCGTTCTTAAATAGTTGAGTGTTGTTTGAGTTAAGTCCAAGCTGAAGAAGGCGTTGTGGTAGACAGCAGTGCAGAGCGCTGCTTTGAAGATGTAAAATAGAAGAAATAGAGTAAGTCCATCCATAGAAATGCCCGGGTGGCGTTGAGGTAGACAGCAGTGCAGAGCGCTGCTTTGAAGATGTAAAATAGAAGAAATAGAGTAAGTCCATCCATAGAAATGCCCGGGTGGCGTTGAGGTAGACAGCAGTGCAGAGCGCTGCTTTGAAGATGTAAAATAGAAGAAATAGAGTAAGTCCATCCATAGAAATGCCCGGGTGGCGTTGAGGTAGACAGCAGTGCAGAGCGCTGCTTTGAAGATGTAAAATAGAAGAAATAGAGTAAGTCCATCCATAGAAATGCCCGGGTGGCGTTGTGGTAGACAGCAGTGCAGAGCGCTGCTTTGAAGATGTAAAATAGAAGAAATAGAGTAAGTCCATCCATAGAAATGCCCGGGTGGCGTTGAGGTAGACAGCAGTGCAGAGCGCTGCTTTGAAGATGTAAAATAGAAGAAATAGAGTAAGTCCATCCATAGAAATGCCCGGGTGGCGTTGAGGTAGACAGCAGTGCAGAGCGCTGCTTTGAAGATGTAAAATAGAAGAAATAGAGTAAGTCCATCCATAGAAATGCCCGGGTGGCGTTGAGGTAGACTGCAGTGCAGAGCGCTGCTTTGAAGATGTAAAATAGAAGAAATAGAGTAAGTCCATCCATAGAAATGCCCGGGTGGCGTTGTGGTAGACAGCAGTGCAGAGCGCTGCTTTGAAGATGTAAAATAGAAGAAATAGAGTAAGTCCATCCATAGAAATGCCCGGGTGGCGTTGTGGTAGACAGCAGTGCAGAGCGCTGCTTTGAAGATGTAAAATAGAAGAAATAGAGTAAGTCCATCCATAGAAATGCCCGGGTGGCGAAATTGGTAGACGCAAGGGACTTAAAATCCCTCGGTGGCAACACCGTGCCGGTTCGATTCCGGCCCCGGGCACCATTTCCTTTCCGAAGCTCCCTAAATTTCGGAAATAGCAATATTTGTTCGCTATTTTCGCAAATCTTCTCATAATGCGAATTTTTTGAGAAGATGATTCGCGTTTCCACTACAAAATTCGGTTAAATAGCCATCATTTTGATTCGGCCAAGGTTTTCGGTTATCAAGTTGGCTGACCCTTAGATCTTCTTAGATCTTTGTTATACTTACCGAAACGTATAGTTAAAGGAGAAATGAATGCGGTTAAAATTATTGCTGGCTATGCCTTTGATGTTAATTACCCAAAGTTATGCTCAAAGCATAATTTTCCCCACGGACGGAGGCAATCATACAGCAACCTCTACCCCGCTCAGTATTTCTACCGATTGGGGTATTTTAAATACTACCGCAACATCTACAGATATAAGTATTACTCCCCCAAAAGAAGTTAATCCAGTGAAGCTTGATAAGCAGGAAATGAACAAGCAAGGTCGTGTCTATGCTTTGAATGACAGAGACTTAATTGGTTCAGTCATAGTCAAGATGATTAAGGGCAATCGTGTTCGTTTTAATGATGGTCAATTAATACGCAAAGACAAAACAAAAAATGAATTACTCACACCTCAGAAGCAAGCGATTAACCGAAAAGTAGGTCTTCTGAATAAAACACTCCAAAAAAACAATATAAAGCTAATGCGATATTTCAATGGCCTTTCTGAGGAAGTATTTGATCATTGGAGTGAAATGGGGGATCACCCTCGAAAAGGAGAGCTACATAACTTAAATAATTATTACGAAATTCAATATCCTGAAGGCACAAAATTTAAAGCAGTTAGGTCTTGTGCCTCCAGTTATGTTATTACTTGACGAATAGCCAGATGAAAAACCAAAACAGAAGAACCCTCGGCAAAATAATCACAGCCGCCTTACCCAGTATATGGCTTACTCCGATAGTTTCTATCGTAAGTCTACCAGCCCACGCGCAAACGTCAGGGTACAGTCTTAACAGGTTTCCAAGATACGGCAGATGTGAGGCTGGTGGAGTCCTGATAGGAATTGAGCTTTATATCGCGCCCATGGGGTATGTTGAATTTATTTATGGAAATATATATGTCAGCAACCCAAATCATACCTTAACCGATTTGAAAACTAGCCCTCATGGTTTTGTAAATTTCACTCTCAAGGAATCGGTTACACCCTATTGTGCAATTGACTCTACTATTCAGTTTGGAGTACAAGAAGCAGGCACTATTTTTGTAGAAAGCAACGTAGGACTCTTAACGCTACCATACGGTGGTAGTGATCCTTTTGAAGGCTAAATAGCTGTTTTTTATTGCTGAATGGTACTTGTTGAGATCACGTTGTACAAACAGGTGACTAGTGGCCAAGCTCTTAGCGTAGGATAATTTACTAATTCCCTGTCTGCCCCTAGAGCATTATTCGGCTTTTATAAAAGTCCGTTCTGACTACCCAAATTGAATTCATGATTTAGTTTTCCCCTGTGCTTAGTACCAACTATCCTATCTGTGGCTATTGATGAATTAATAAAAATGAAAGAACTGTCTGCAAGGCCTCAGGATTTGGAAGATGTCTCAGCGCTTAAAAAGTTACTATGAAAACCCTGCAAAAATTTTCAGACGAATATTTGGAACAATGTAGGGGCGCAAGTTCAAAGCAGATCCTTGAGTTTTTAGAAAGCTTTCGATTGTTGCAGGCGAACGCAGTGAGGCAGAAACCGAAATCAAAATTGATCAGTCTTAAAGTGCAGGAAGATTTGCTGGCAGCCTTTCGCGCCAAGTGTGAAGTTGAAGGGCTTAGATACCAAACGCAAATCAAGGTGTTGATGAAGCATTGGCTGGGGGCCAAAGTGGACTAACTATATGCTTGTGGCGCTAAGCAGTGCAGTTGAGAGAGAGATTAAACTCAAGCCCAATGCGTTAAGACAAAGACGCTAAACCCCGCATAGATAATCAGGGTTAATAAAGCCACCATTCGCATGGGGTTTGATGGCCCTCGCCAACACACAAAAACACAGGCTAGAATGGTTAAGGCGATTTCAATCTTGATCATAATATGGCCAAAATGGCGAGGATCCCAGTATGAAACAGGGCTTTGGAATCGCCAGTTACTCAGGGGTAGAAAATGGCGGTGTGCGTCATCGTGATGGAGGGGGAAGTCTAATAGCAGATGGATCAAAGCACTCGCGGCGACTAAAATCCCCAATCGCAGGTTAAAAATGGTGCAAACAAGCGCGATCAATAGCATGATCGGAATCGAATTAAATAAGTCGAAAAATAGCTGCCAATGATCTTGGTAATACTGCTTTGACCAAATAATATGTTCGGGCATCGCGAGCCAATATTTTTGATACGCGTAAAAGCCGAACATGGGCAGGTCAGGGAGCAGTGCACCGAAGCATACTGCGGCAACGGCAATCCAGCGAGATTCATCACGCCAAACGAAAACACTCAGTGCTAGATGTGCGGGTGTATTCAATGCAAACTGTTTATCGATTTGATATTTATGCTGGTACTCTACAATTTGTTTGGGAGGCTTGCAATTAGCGAATGAATTGAGTGTTTAGGCAATGCGCTAGGCAAGTTAAAATACCGCGATGCAAGCCGCCAACAATACACCACAGCGCAAGATTATTCATATTGACATGGATTGTTTTTATGCTGCGGTCGAAGTGCGTGAAAATCCAGCGTTAAAAGGCTCGCCTGTTGCAGTGGGTGGAATGCCAGGACAGCGGGGGGTAGTGGCAGCGTGTAATTATGAGGCACGCACATTTGGCGTTCATTCAGCGATGCCGATGTCGATCGCTTTTCGGCAATGTCCTACCTTGGTTCGTTTGCCGGTTAGGATGGATTTATATCGAGCCGTTTCGACTCAAATCAGAGAAATCTTCGCGGACTATACGGATTTAATCGAACCTTTGTCTTTAGACGAAGCCTATTTGGATGTCAGTGGAAAATCGCATTGCAGGGGGAGTGCAAGCTTAATGGCGGAAGAAATTCGACAGCGCATTTTTGACACAACGGGCTTAACAGCTTCCGCAGGGGTGGCGCCCAACAAGCTGATCGCCAAGATCGCCAGCGACTGGCAAAAGCCCAATGGTCAAACCGTGATTACCCCCGAGCAGATAGACGGATTTATCCGCCCTTTAGCCGTCAATAAAATAGTTGGGGTGGGCAAGGTAACCGCAAAGAAAATGAATGCCTTAGATTTACACACTTGTGAAGATTTACAAGCATTGAGTTGTGAGCAGTTACATCAGTATTTCGGTAATTTTGGCGAGCGCTTATATGCGCAATGTCGAGGGATTGATCATCGACCTGTTTCGACGGATCGAGTGACGAAGTCGCTTAGCCTAGAGGACACCTATACACGAGATTTGGCAGATTTAGCGGCCTGCCAGTCAGCTATTGCGCCCTTGTTTGAGGGTCTGTTGGCACGTTATGCGCGCGCCAAAGAAAAGGCCTTGGCCAAGACTGAAGGTCACGAATCTAAGGCACAATTTTTGCGGCCGAAAACGCTGATATTAAAAATGCGTTTTTGTGATTTTGTGACGACAACTGCTCAAACGCCGGGTCAGGCACCCGATTTGGACGTCTATCGACAGCTTTGCGAACGTGCTTACGCGCGAGGAAAGCGACCTGTGCGTCTGTTGGGCTTGGGCATGGCCTTTGAGGTTGACCCTAACAGAGGCGTGAAGGTTTAATCGGTTTGTTTCAGGCGCGCCGAAATGGCGCGAGCAATACCCCGAACACAATGAAGCAACTGCCGGTGATTCGGGTGAGGTAATTATTAAGGCCTGTTTGAGTGACTAAGTTCTGGGCTTTGTCCGCGCCCATTGCATAGAGCATATGAATGCAACTGACCGACGCAATAATGGTTAAAAACATCACAATAAATTGCGGCACGATAGGCGCATTTGGCAGAATAAATTGCGGAAAGATGGACGAAAGAAACAACACCGCCTTGGGGTTACTTAAGCTGCAATAAAAACCACCTTTAAACAATTCAATATTTTCAGGGCGTTGCTGGCTGCCTTGAGCGCTGCTTGCAGCAGCAAAACGATTTTCCACTATTGCGGGTTTAGAGAAAATTAACTTCAACCCCAAATAGATTAAATACAGCGCGCCGATGAGCCGAAACACATATAGATATTGAGGATAGACTTGCAGTAGTGCGCCCACGCCCGCCGCAGAGATCAGCGCATAAATAAACAATGCCGTGATGTTCCCCGCCACGGTATAAATGGCAGCTTTATAACCGCTCTGTAGGCTGTGAAATATTACAATCAGGACGTTTGGCCCGGGCGAGATTGTCGCAGCGATGACGACGGCCGCAAATATCAACCAATTTGAAAAATCCATCTGAGAGACTCGTGTAGGTTGTTTCAGAGCATAGCATAGGCGTTCATCAAGAATGTGCTATGCTGTTTATCCACAATTACTAAAGGGGAAGTGCCATGAAATTTACATTGAAGATGTTTGCGATGTTTACCCTCCTTTCTTTGAATAGCTGGGCTTTAGAAGGGGCCAATATTGAGTACCAAGTGAACGGCCAAGCTTACGAGGGTTATTATGTGTCGGCGGGTGATCAGGCGCCTTTAGTCCTGATGATGCACGACTGGGATGGTCTAACGGATTATGAAGTTAGACGTGCGAATATGCTGGCTGAATTGGGCTATTCGGTATTCGCAGCAGACCTATTCGGTGCCGGCGTTCGACCGACCGAAAATAAGGACAAAAAACAACATACGGGTGAGCTGTATAAAGATCGCGCGAAAATGCGTGCCTTGATGATGGCTGCTTTGGATAAGGCCAGCGCGCTGGGGGCGAATAAAAATAACGCCGTGGCGATGGGCTATTGTTTTGGGGGCGCCGCGGTATTGGAAATGGCACGCTCGGGCGCCGATCTAAAAGGGTTCTCGACCTTCCATGGCGGTTTGGGAACGCCGCAAGGCCAAGACTATTCTGCTGCAAAAGGCAGTTTTCTAATTATGCATGGTAGTGCCGACAAAGCGATCAGCATGGATCAGTTCGCGGGGTTGGCATCGCAACTTGAGGCGGCGGGTTTAGAACATGAAATGGTGACTTACAGCGGCGCACCGCATGCCTTTACAGTGTTCGGCAGTCAACGTTACCAAGAAAAAGCCGATTTGAAATCATGGGCTTTATTCACGAATTATTTGAATACGACGCTCAACTAAAATGCTTTACCGTTGCCAGGCTGATATTTTCGGTTTGGGAATTCACGATATAAATTGATGGATAGTTCAATCGTCGGGGTAAATGCGCACGCGCTGGGCGTCTTAGGTCTCACCGCGATTGCCTTGCTGTTATTCACGCGGCCCTCGATTCCGCTTGAAACATCTTCCTTGTTGATATTATGCACCTTGGTATTGGGGTTTGAGGTTTTCCCCTACACCGGTGCTGAGGGTGTGTTTCGGGCGACCGACTTGTTTCAAGGCTTTGCCCATCCTGCGCTGATTTCGGTCAGTGCTCTGATGATATTGGGGCATGGACTGGTTAGAACGGGGGCTTTGGAATTGACGGGCGTCTTTTTATCATCAGCGTGGAAGAAAAATGCTAAGTGGTCATTTTTATTAACGATGTTGGTGGCCGCTTTCTTAAGTTCATTCGTAAACAATACGCCGATAATTATTTTATTGCTGCCGATCATGGTCAGCGTATGCATCAAAAATAATATCAGCGCGTCGTCAATTTTGATGCCGGTGAATTTTGCGACCTTATTGGGCGGCATGGGCACCACCATCGGTACCTCAACCAATATTATGGTGGTGAGTATCGCCGCAGATTTAGGCTTGCGTGAGTTTGGATTGTTTGATTTCGCCCTACCCGCGGTTTGCGTTGGGTTTTTCGGCCTATTATATTTGTGGTTGATCGCCCCGAAATTGTTACCAGCGCGCGATCTGGCAATTTCAAATCAATCGGCGCGCGTATTCACCGCGCAGCTCTTGATTGCTAAAGGCAACCCAAATATTGGCAAGCGCTTAGCTGACTTGGTCGAACTTACCGCGGGCCAGATGTCGGTCGAACGCATTCGACGCACTGAAACCACCAGCATCTTCCCCTTGCCCGATGCACGAGTCGCCGAGGGGGATCGCTTATTGGTACGGGATACGCCGGATCGCCTTAAATCATTCGAGCTTGCTTTGGCTGGGGTGTTATATGCGGGAAATCATGCCTACGATGACGATCACCCCTTACCCTTGGCAGATCAACAGTTGACAGAAGTGGCAGTGTATCCGGGTTCACCCTTGCACCGAAGTACCTTGGCGCAAACGCGTTTTCACAGTGGCACGGATCTAAATGTCGTGGCAATTCATCGCGCTGGGCGAGCGATTAAATCCATGCCGACGGGCATTCAAAATGTGCGTTTACGCATCGGCGATGTATTGCTGGCGCAAGGCAGCGCGAAAGCTGTTGAGGAACTTAAGTTACAAGCCGACCTAATGGTGCTTGACGCCACGCGAGAACTACCCCGAACGCGCAAGGCTAATTTAGCCTTGATGGTGATGGCTGTCGTCATTGCTTTCGCGACAACGAAATTGCTACCGCTTGCCATTATTGCGTCGTTAGGGGTTGTCGCAATGTTGGTTTTGGGTTGCTTGAACTGGAAAGATGTACGAGATGCTCTGAGTATTCAATTAATACTCATGATCGTTGCGACCTTAGCGCTGGGTCAGGCAATGATATTGACGGGGGGCAGTGATTTATTAGCGCATCAATTCATAGCGCTTACTAATGGTGCGTCGCCCGTATTTGTGCTGGGCGGCTTAATGCTGCTGATGACAGTGCTGACCAACATAGTCTCCAACAATGCCGCAGCAGTCATCGGTACGCCAATCGCCATTATAGTCGCCCAATCCTTGGGTTTACCGCCCGAAGCCTTTGTCTTGGCAGTATTATTTGGTGCGAATCTGAGTTTCGTTACGCCAATGGCGTATCAAACAAATCTGCTGGTGATGAACGCGGTGGGCTATACCTTTGCCGATTTTGTTCGGGTGGGCTTGCCGTTGGCGATCTTGATGTGGCTGGGTTTTACACTCGTACTTTCTTTCCTATATGGTTTGATATAAGCCGCGCGGCGGACGCCGTGTGGTATCATTTTCGATCCGTTATTGTTACAAACTATCGATATGAGTCATACCATTGCCATCGTCGAAGACGATTCGCACCAGCGTGAAAATTATGCCGATGCGCTCAAAGCGCAAGGACATCAAGTCGTGGTTTACCCCAATAAACCCACTGCATTGGCGGGCTTTGCCGAGGCCTTACCCGATTTGGCAATCCTCGATATCATGCTCGAAGACGAGATGGATGGCGGCTTTGATATTTGTCGTGAACTTCGGCATATGAGCCCGCAATTGCCGATCATATTTCTGACCGCGCGAGATTCAGACATTGATAGAGTGTCAGGGCTTCGCCTCGATGCATGGGATTACATTACTAAACCGGTTAATTTGCAGTTTTTGGGGGTGCGCGTGGCGTCACTATTTCGGATTGCCAATACCTTAAGCCATGCCGATGATGATGCGCCGGTGGTACTTAAGTTAGGTGACTTGGAGCTTAATGAGGCGAGTTTATCGGTCAGTTGGAAAGCGCAAGCCTTGAATTTAACCTTGACTGAATTTTGGGTCGTTGAAGCTTTGGCGCATCACGCGGGAAAGGTGAAGAACTACGAAGCATTGATGCAAGTCACCAAACAAAGTTACGTCGAGAAAAACACCATCAACGGCTACATCCGTCGTATTCGTAAAAAGTTTAATCAGATCGACGATGATTTTGAGCATATCGAAACGGTGTTCGGGACGGGTTACCGTTGGCATAAAGACGCTTAGCCATATTACGGCGGGCTGTGTGCGCGTGAACATATTAACCCAGGTGACAAATACCCTGCATTCAGGGCTTTTGGCGTGGGCTGGATCAAGGCGGGGTGTGCGGGCAATGGTCGTTCCCTTGTCTAGCGCCCCAACGCCGAGCCAGTGCACGCCAGAAGCCCCCAACTTATTGATATTCTTGATGGGCCGCCGTGTGCTTGTCCGTAGACTGCGTTACACAAAGCTTGCTGGAGAACGACTACAGCGGCGTTTGTGTGCCTTGCTACGAACAAGCACACGGCGGCTGAATGCAGGGTATTTGTCACCTGGGTTAATATGCTAAAGTGGTTTAGATATCTTTCGATCCGCAGCAAGTTGGTGCTGCTGGTGTTGGCGATGCTCAGTATTCCGTGGATGGGCACCCGCTACGTCATCGAGATGAAAGCTTTTTTATTGCAGGGGCAAAAAGATGCCTTGCTGCTCACCGCGGGCGGGATTGCGACAATACTCAATGATCGCACCGAGTTGTTTGATGTCAATACGGGGGTGCCCGAATTATTGGGCGAAAAGTCAGACAGCTTTGCCTATCGCTTGCCACGTTTGATTCAATTAGATGGTGACTCTGCCGATTGGGGTCGAAGCGTATTGCGCGAAAAGCGCGGCTTTACCGAAGGCAATATCAAACAATGCGACGCCGATTTCCCGTTGGGTGATTTCACCGTCCAGCATTTATTAGGCTATCGCAGTGATTGGTTATATGCCTTGTTTGAAGTGGAAGACAATCGACTAATATACCGCGACCTTGAGCGGCGAAAACTGGGCAGCGGCGATCATATACGAATTCTCATTCAACACCCATACGGCCCGCTAAGCCGTTACACATTAGTCGCCCGTGGCCCAGGGCGAATGTCGGCGTATTTAGCCTCTGAAGATTGGCAGTTGCCTGTGTTGGGGGATCCCGTCGAGGACGTGCTAGCGGTATTAAAAGAGTCAGATTATGGTTATGCGGTTGAGTTGCGGTTACCGCGATATTTGGTCGGGCAGTACAGCCGTTTGGGGTTTAGTGTGGTGGATGTAGATGATGAGGTGACACGTGAACCGCGTGCCGAGATATCGACCTATCCGCAAGCTGAAAATACGCAGCCCGGGCGGGTATTATTAACATCGCCTGAGATCACTCAATTACTGCGCGGGCTCAACCAGCCTAATTCACGGATTTGGGTCATCGATAAACAGCAACAGGTGCGTGCCGTGGTGGGTGGCTTGTCGCCACCCAAGGCCGTCGAGCCGTTGAGCGACGTACCGCTGAGTGCTTGGCAAGAAACTAAGAAGGGGGTCAGTGCTTGGTTGGATGGTTGGCTTAAACGTCCCAACGTTCATTTTGAAGATTTGCCCTCCGATACCACTGTGCGTCGAGATGAAATGATTGTGGAGGTGTTGGAGGGCTCGCCTATTTCCACTACTCGGCGCTCAGTTGATAAAAAAGTTCGGATCGTAATGGCGGGGCATCCAGTCAGAGTAGGCACCAGTGTGCTCGGCGCAGTGCTGGTAGAGCAAAGTTCTCACGCTATTCTGCGCAGCCAGTACGAGTTACTGAAAAGCCTCGCTGCGGCGAGCTTACTTGTGTTTGCTTTTGTAACCTTAGCCTTGATTACTTTTGCTTGGCGATTGACCGTGCGGATCGGTCGCTTAAACGATGCAACAGAGAAAGCCATTAGCCCCGAAGGGCGTATAGACGAAACCAGCATACCGATGCGCATTTACCCGCGTGATGAGTTGGGAGATTTAGGGCGCAGCATCACCGGCATGCTACATCGATTGTCGGGTTATACGCGCTATCTTGAAGGCTTGCCCGATACGCTGGCGCACGAAATGAACAACCCGCTTAATGTGGTCAGTTCTTCCTTACAAATTCTCGAAAGCGAAGAGAAACAAATACAAGGCAATAAATATATGGCTCGCGCGCAAGCCGGGATTCAACGCTTGCGCCACATCTTAAGCAGTTTGACGCAAGCGGCAAATTTTGAGGAGGCCATGCGTGCTGAAGAACGTAAGCGTTTTGATTTAGCCAAGTTGCTCACTGATTATATCGGTGGCGCAAAAGCGGCGGTTTCCTTGCATCATTTTAGTTTGAATATAGAGCCAGGAAAGCACAATATTCTCGGCTCAGCAGACCATATTGCTGAGCTGCTCGATAAGCTTATCGACAATGCGGTGCAGTTTGGTGTGCCGCAAACGGTTATTGACGTTAGTCTGAAAAACATTGAGGAGGGCTTGTTGCTGAGTGTCGCGAATGAAGGCGCAACGATTGATGAGGCTCAGCATGAGCGCGTATTCGATCCGATGGTTTCGCTGGGTCGCAAAGATGCTCAGACCTCTCATTTGGGCTTAGGTTTATATATCGTTCGCCTGATCGCTGACTATCATCAGGCGCGGGTGTGGATGGAAAATCGGCGGGATGGAACCGGTGTGGTGGTTTCGTTATTATTTCCCACCGAGGAAGCTTAAATATCTAGTCGCTCAGTTGTTCGAGCAGTTTGCTAATGTGTCGAGCGCCGTATTGTTGCGCTAATATTGTTTTCGTCCCCTCGCGTAAAAGCGCTAGACATTCGCTTTTCCCGCTGAGCCCTATTTCCGCCGCGCATTCTTTCCATGTTCGGTGCTGAAGGCAGCGCATGATCATCAATTGTTTTGACTTGGCTTCAAGATCAGAGTGCCACGCAAATAAAACATTTTTCGTGATTTTTTGCAGTGCGCCCAGCGTACTTTCAAATGGACGTTTGCCATGCGCGAAAATAGCTGCATCATTTAATTCGCTCGCGGACAGGGGATTGCTATCAATCAAAGGGTTGGCAAAGGCAAGCGCTAAATCAGGGGCAAGGCTGTTTAAGCTGCTGCCCAGTTGCACTAAATATTGAGCGACAAAGCCCCGTTGCGCTAGCTGAATCATATTTTCCCCTTCAGCCGTTATAGACTTAAGCAATAGGGCTGAGCGTAGGCCGCTCGCCACATTTGCTTGGTCGCTCAGGCGCACGGGCGTGTATCCTGAGCGCCGCCAAAAACGCATCATAGAAAGATCAACACCGAAGCTTGCGGCAAGATAGTCGGTCTGCCCAGCGAAGATTTTCTCTAAACGCTCAAGCATGCTTTTCCCAATCCCCATGCCTTGATATTCTGGGCGCACGACGATGCGTTGGATGCGTGCGCAGCGCAGGGTCATTGCAGATTTAAGACCAAGATGGGCAGTGATTATTTGCGGCGCTAAATGCCCTTGTGGCCGGCGATCGCCCATTGCGACTTTCCATGCGATAGCACTGTCTAAGCCGCCTTCAAGAACGACCCAAACCAAGCCCACAATTTTACTTTTGTATTCGCTAATCAATATTTTTGTATTGAGCGCGTCGAGTAAATGGCGGAGATCAACCGGACGCGTCTGATAGTGCGCATCAACCAATAGTTGGAAAACGGTTTCGAGCAATGCCTCTTCTTTCGCCATTTCGGCTGGTTTTAATTCTCTAAAGCTGAGCTTCGACGATTTAAGGGGTTCGACAGGGGGGCTGCTTGCGTCGCTCGCCTTGATCAATAGAAGATCATTAAGCCAGCGCTCCAGTGGGTCGTTTTGTGCCCAGCGTACAGGTGTCTTGATCACTGGTCTTGTATAAGCTCGGGCAAGCGCTTTTAGACATTGACTAAACTTTAAGGAAAAGCCCCGCCCGCTGCCTTCATAGCCGTGTTCGGTGCTCGAGAAGGCGATGCGAGGATAGCGTTTTAAGAGCCGGCGTAGCTGATGCATGCCGAGCGCTGCTGCCTCATCAACCAGTAACAAATCACAATCCAGAGAACTTTCAAGGAGTGTGTCCGGCGCGCAATATTTAATGCTGCCGTTGGGATGACTGAGCGTTTTCGTCGATGGATCAAATTCGCTGCCCAGCAAAGCGGCGTTGGCATGTTTGAATACTTGCAGCGCATTTTGATATCCCAAGGAAGTAACGATAATAATTTTTGCATCTTGTTGCTGAATGAGTTCAGCGGCAGCTAAGCCGAGTGCCGCCGATTTGCCTCTTCCCCGGTCTGCGCTAATCACCGCTGGGCGCCGACGTTTGCCGCGAACGACTTTCACAATCGCGTCGACGGCTAGACGTTGATCTTCGCTACACGCTTTGCCTTGCGTTTGAAGATTTAGCTTGGCATCAATTGGCGCAACATTCGTATCGTTTGATGAAATAATCTCGATCTCGTTTTGAGATATAAGGTAATTCACCCAGCGTTGAATATAATGGTTATTAAGGTCACTTAAAGCGTGGGGGTGGCTTGCGATTTTAGTTTTCTCAGGATCGGGATATTCCGGCCATTCCGCTAGTGCGGGACAAACGAGTATGAGCGCACCTCCCGCGATAATCGTTCCGCTCACGCGTCCCACGGTATCGGGATTCAGCCCGCTATAAGCATTGATGATCACCGCGCAATACTCTTGACCCAGCGACGAGCTTTGTTTCGTTTGAGCACTGCACCACAAAAGCTGTGCATCTGAAAGTCCACTCTGGGCAATCAAGCTTTTCGCCGAATCGAGGCCCCAAGCCTCTGGCCCTGCAAAGACAATCAATCGCCGGCTAAGCATCTGCGGATGTATTCGGTTTTGTCCAAGCATCAGCCATAGGATCGAGACGGCGAATACAGTACAATCCTTGCGCTGAAAAAACGAAATAAAATAGCATGAACGACCCCTTTGATTTTAAACCTAAGCCGCTGCGATTTACCGTGATTGGAAACCCAATCGAGCACAGCTTGTCGCCCAATATTCATCAGCATTTTGCGCGGCAGGCCAATATAGACCTTGAGTATACGAAAACACTGGGAGAGGTGGGAGGATTCAATCAAGCCGTGACCCATTTTATGGCCAGTGGCGGAAAAGGTGTTAATGTGACGGTTCCGTTTAAACTGAACGCTTTTGATTTGTGCGACGAAACGACTAAACGTGCCAAACTGGCGGGTGCGGTCAATACACTTTGGTTTAAAGCAGGGAAAATATGCGGGGATACCACCGATGGTATTGGTTTGGTGCGCGATATCGAGCACAATGAAGGTGTGTCGATTGCAGGCAAACGAGTATTGGTGATCGGCGCGGGTGGTGCGGCAAGGGGGGTGCTAGAACCTTTGCTTAAAGCCGGGCCCAGTGAGTTGGTGATATGTAATCGAACTGAGGGCAAGGCCATGGATTTGGCCGAATTGTTCGTGTCGCAGGGCAATGTGCGAGCAATATCGATGAAGGCATTAAATGTTGAATCATTTGATATTGTGATCAACGGCACGGCCGCGAGTTTAGACAATACCTTGCCTGACGTCCCCAAAGAAATATTTCGGCCGGGTTGTTTCGTGGTGGACATGATGTACGCCCAGCAGCCCACTTTGTTTATGAAGTGGGCTTTGGATAATCATGCTGATCGAGCCTGTGATGGTCTTGGTATGTTGGTCGAACAAGCGGCCGAAGGGTTTGAGATTTGGCATGGCGCGAAGGTCAGAACGGATCTCGTCATTGAAGCCTTACGCCAAGGTGTCTAGGCGGCTATAATCCAGCGCCTTTTATTTACCGACCTGCCATGAGCGCGCTTGAACAGGAGATAAATCGCCGCCGAACCTTTGCGATTATTTCACACCCCGATGCAGGAAAAACGACGCTAACGGAAAAGTTGTTGCACTATGGTGGTGCGATACAAGTTGCAGGCACCGTAAAATCACGCAAGAGTGATCGATATGCGACTTCAGATTGGATGAAGCTAGAACAAGAGCGCGGTATTTCGGTGACTTCATCCGTGATGCAGTTCCCTTATAAAGATGGGATCGTCAATTTACTTGACACGCCGGGGCACGCGGATTTCTCAGAAGATACCTATCGAACCCTTACTGCGGTTGATTCAGCCTTGATGGTGATCGACGTTGCCAAAGGGGTGGAAGAACGTACTATCAAATTGATGGAGGTTTGCCGCCTGCGCACTACGCCGATCATGACGTTTATCAACAAGCTTGATCGTGAAGGGCGTGAGCCGGTTGATTTGTTAGATGAAGTTGAAGCGGTGCTGAAAATTAATTGTGCGCCGATGACTTGGCCCATTGGCATGGGTAAAAACTTAAAAGGCATTTATCGACTGTATGACGATACGGTTCGATTGTTTGCTGGGCGTGGTGTTAAGGGCGAAGAAGATCAATTATTTGAAGGCCTTGATAATCCCATTTTAGATGAGCTATTAGGCTCAGCAGCAGAGGATTTACGCGAAGAGATTGAATTGGTCAAAGGTGCCAGCCATCAGTTTGACGAACAGGCTTATCTTGCGGGGGAGTTATCACCCGTGTTTTTCGGCTCGGCTTTGAGTACGCTCGGGACGGACGAGTTGATGGATGTTTTTGTGCAAACTGCCCCCGCGCCTCAAAGACGAGAGACGGAAACACGCACAGTGATTCCGACTGAAAAAGCCCTAACCGGATTTGTGTTTAAAATTCAGGCGAATATGGATCCGGCGCATCATGATCGCGTGGCATTTTTACGCATTGTCTCAGGGCAGTTTAAAAAAGGCATGAAACTCAGACACGTTCGCCTCGGTAAAACCATCGCGATTCACAATGCGCATACGTTTTTAGCTGCCAAGCGCGATAGCGCTGAGAACGCCTATGCGGGTGACATACTGGGCTTGCACAATCACGGCACGATCCAAATTGGCGACACCTTTACCGAAGGTGAAGAGCTTAAATATATCGGGGTGCCGAATTTTGCACCGGAGCTTTTCCGCCGTGTTCGGCTGAAAGACCCCCTTAAGGCTAAGGCGCTACAAAAGGGCTTGATTCAGTTAAGCGAAGAAGGCGCGACACAAGTATTCAGGCCGCTGATTAACAACGATCTAATTCTGGGCGCAGTGGGCATTTTGCAGTTTGATGTGGTTGAACACCGACTTAAACATGAATACGGCGTTGAGTGTCAATTCGAAGCCGTGCCCGTCGCCGCTGCACGTTGGGTGCATTTTAAAAACGACAAAGATGAGCAAGCTTTTCGACGCAAGAATGAAGTGAACCTTGCTATCGATGGGGCGGATGTATTGACCTATATTGCGCCAAACTTTGCCAATTTACGACTCACGCAGGAGCGCTTTCCAGAGGTCGAATTTAATTCTACGCGTGAAGTTTGAAGCAGATTCTTGATGGCTGTTATTTTTCAATTAAAATCGGGCAGGGTAAGCCGATCTCAATAAGACGGCGCGCCTTCCAATGGTCGACTATAAGAATTTGCGCGTATCGATTTCTGAGCAGATCGTGCTGTTATTATCACTTTTCTGTCATCGTTAGGAGCTGGGCGACGTGGCGATCCAGGGTTTTAATGTGACTAGAGGTTCTCTAATATGGGTAGCCACATTACGCAATGACGGTATAGATATGGAGTATCACTGTCTCAAACATAAGCTGATTAAACTGGCTAAGGGCGCCTATGCTGCTTGCGAGTTTAAGTGTTGCGCTTGTTCGCGCACCAATTCTGACGGATCGAAATCATCAACGTTAATCACGCCCATCAATTCAACATTAAATGCAAATAAAGATTTTGCTTCTGCTTGGCTGAGTACACCCGCGGCTTCCGCCAATTCGATCTGCCGCTTTCCGAGCGCTTTGTCGATTTTTTTGAGTTTGATGGCCTTGCGTATTTTCTTGTAAAGCGGTGCGAGTTCCATGCGTTTTAAGAAGACTGTGTTGACGTTTCCAACAGGGTTGGTCGGTAAGTCCTCTGAAAAAGTGCCGACCAGTAATCGCTCTCGGCTAGCCGTGTTGCTGGTAAACAGCGCTGATACAGCCGATGAAAGTTTGTCCGATGGTGCGGTAAAGCGCGCGCCGAATGGAAAAATCAGCGCTTTAAGGCCGACTGCAATCGCGCGACTGGGGTAATTTTCTAATATTTCGAGCATCGCGACTTGATAGCGATGGCTTAAGAAATCGAGCGACCAGTGAACGACGGGTAAATCTTCTGCTGGGCAGCCTTGGCTTTCATGATGTTTCAAGACCATGCTGGCGAGATACAAATTACTCATCAAATCGCCTAAGCGCGCAGAGAGCATTTCTTTGAATTTCAGCTTTGATTGCAAGCTCAACATACTAACGTCTGCGACCAGCGCAAAGGCAGCGCTTAAACGCCCGATATCACGATAATATTTTGCCAGCGATGAATCTCCCGGCGCGCTGACGAGGCGGCTGCCCGTTAAGGCGGAAACAAATGCGCGTACACCATTTGAAATCGTAAACCCAGCATGAGCAAAAAAGACATCATCAAATTCGCCAACACTTTGGTCGTTGATAGGCTCATTCGCCAGGAGCATTTCTTTGAGCACATAAGGATGGCTGCGAATTGCGCCTTGACCAAAGATCATCAGGTTGCGCGTTAAGATGTTCGCGCCCTCGACCGTGATGGCAATCGGCACAGAACTATAGGCAGCGGCTACATAATTTTTCGGTCCTTCAATGATGGCTTTGCCACCGTGGATGTCCATTGCATCGAGGGTGGTTTGACGTGCCATTTCAGTTAGGTGATATTTTAAAATGGCCGACGGCACACTCGGCTTTTCGCCATACGACAGAGATTGCGCAGTATGCAGGCGCGTGGCGTTGATGATATAGCTCATCCCCGCCATACGCGCGAGTGGCTTTTGTATGCCCTCAAAGCGACTGATCGGCAAACCAAATTGTTCGCGTAAGGCAGCGTAGGCGGAGGTGCCCATTAATAAGTGCTTTGCCAACGAGTTTGCCACGCTGGGCAGGGTAATACAGCGTCCCACCGACAGGCAATTGACAAGCATGGTCCAACCCTTTCCCGCCATGTCAGCACCGCCGATAATATAGTCGAGTGGGATGAAAACATTTTTTCCTTTGATCGGGCCGTTTAAAAAGGCATCACCAATGGGTTGGTGGCGACGGCCGATTTCAATGCCTTTGGTCTGGCGAGGGATTAAGGCACAGGTAATACCATAATCGTCTATCTCACCCATTAAGTGGTTTGGGTCTTCCAAGCGAAAGGCCAAGCCGATTAGGGTGGCGACGGGGGCAAGCGTGATATAGCGCTTATTAAAGTTCAGCTTGATGCCGAGTACATTTTTTCCTTTGAATTTGCCTTTGCAGACGATGCCCGTATCGGGCAATGACGTCGCGTCCGAACCGGCCAAAGGCCCCGTGAGGGCGAAACACGGCACGTCTTTTCCGCTTGCCAATCTAGGCAGGTAGTGGTCTTTTTGCTCGTCGGTTCCGTATTTAATTAGTAATTCGCCGGGACCCAAGGAGTTGGGTACACTGATAAAATTTGAAACGCAGCCGCCCGTTGAGCAAATTTTGGTGATAATTTCGGTTTGCGCCATACCCGAAAATTCAAGCCCGCCATACGCCTTGGGAATGATCATGCCCAAAAACCCTTGCTCCTTAATATAAGCTTCGACGTCAGCTGGAATCGCCGAGGTATTGTGATTGATATCCCAGTTATCCACCATTGCGCAGAGGGTATTCGCGGGGCCATCGATGAAGGCTTGTTCTTCTTTCGTAAAGCTTGGGGCGGGCAAATCGAGCAGCTTTTGCCATTTAGGTCTGCCGCTGAATATTTCGCCATCCCACCAAACAGTGCCTGCATCAATGGCTTCTTGCTCGGTTTTTGAAATCGAGGGCAGCACATTTTTAAACCACGCGAACGCGGGGCGACTAATGTGTTTCAGGCGTAAGGAATCAATCGACAAGAGTCCCAAGGCTAGGGTGACCAGAACCAACAATAGACTTAGCAAGACCCCGCCGCCTGCGAAGATAGAGAGCAAGGTCAGTGCTCCCGCGCCGATAGCGGCGCTGCGCAAGGAGCGGCGTTGATAACTGAGACTTAAAAGCCCTGCGAGGGCGATCAGACTAATTAGAAGAGTGTTCATGGTCAAACTCCAACTGATGGGCATGCTTGTTCTGAGCCATCGCAGCCAAGACAACATAGCAAATAAAAAACGAGCGTTCGTTTTAATATTATGATAATGTACGCCAAAATAGAGCATAAATCAAGGCATTAAAAAATATGAAACCCGACTCATTAATGGCATCGTGCGGCGGAAGTTGCACCTCTTATGAGGCCTTTAGAAATTCATTTGCTTGTCGTGGAGACAAGTTGTTCGAGCACATTTTCGATGAAAATTCAGACCTTATTAAAATTAAGAAGAAACGCGTTGCGATTGCCAATTTGAAGAAGCTATTTAAGGGCGCGTTTAAAATTTCTGCGAAAATCGGATTTCATGAAATGTCTTTGCGCGATTTAAGCCGTGAGACAGGCGTGAGCATGGGCAGCATTTATTCATCTATCAGCAAAAAAGATAACCTTGGAATTATCGTCAAAAATGTCGTGAGCGAGTTAAGCAAGAACAATATTAAACGCGGCGGGCAACAAACCGATGCCTTGTCTCGGCTTGAAGCCACTATTTGTTTACAGTTTTATACAAGCTGCCTGTTACAGCCTTGGTTTTCCTTTTTATATATGGAAACGCGCAGTTTGCCAGAATCTCACCAACGCGACTCAAAGGAAATTGAAGCCACGACCATCGCAAGTTTTGCCTCACATATAAAGGCGGGTATTGACGAGGGTACTTTTAAAACACAACAAGGGCCTTTTTTGGCGCATAACATTTTGGCCTTGTTGCAAGATTGGTATTTAAAGCCCTGGAAACATAATTACAACAAGCAATCGCGTGATGCGTACTTGGCGAATATTATTTCAATGGTCAGAACCAGTCTTGGGGTTGAAACTTTCTCGGCCTTGCAAGCTTAACAAAACGAATTCAATGATTTTCAATTTTTATCGGAGTAGAACATGACAGCGGAACAAAAGCGATTTTGGCTTTCGTCTTACGCGGAGGGCGTGCCACATGACATTGATTTAGGTCATTACCAGTCTGTTGCAGATTTTTTGGAAGAGGCGTATGTGTCATTCCCAAATAACATCGCGTTTTCTAACTTTGGCAAGAAAATATCGTTTGCAGAAACGCGAGCACTGAGTCAGCAGTTTGCTGCCTATTTGCAAAACGAGCTGGGCTTACAAAAAGGTGATTGTATTGCCATGATGATGCCGAATATTTTGCAATACCCCGTTGCCTTGTTTGCAGCCTTGAGGCTCGGTATTACCATTGTGAATGTTGATCCGATGTATACCGCCAGAGAACTGGTACATCAACTGAATGATTCAGGCGCGACCACCCTTGTATTTCTAGAGAATTTTGCCGATACGGTCGAAACCGCATTACCCGAAACCTCGATCAAGCATATTGTTAAGACGGAAGTAGGTGACTTACTGAATTTTCCTCAGCGGCAAATCATTAATTTTGTGTTGCGATATGTTAAACATATGTTGCCCAAGCACAATTTAACGCAGGCAGTTAGTTTTAATAAAGCATTAGAAATTGGTGCAACGACAGCGTGTCAGGATGCAGCGGTTGAGTTGGACGATATTGCGTTTTTGCAATATACAGGCGGTACCACGGGAGTTTCCAAAGGTGCAATTTTAAGCCATCGAAATATCGTCGCGAATGTCTTGCAGGCCAAAGCATGGTCGCGAGGCGGTCTCGTAATCGAACCGGGTAAAGAAAAGGCCATTACAGCCTTGCCGATCTATCATATTTTCGCCATGACAGCGAATGTACTGTTTCTGATGAGTATGGGCGGAGAGAACATATTAATTACTAATCCGCGCGATTTTGAAGGCTTTGTCAAATTTTTAAAGAAAACTGACTTTTCAGTGATCATCGGGGTAAATACGCTTTTTCGGAAGTTACTCAACACAAAAGGCTTTGACCAGATTGATTTCAGCAAGGTTAAATTAACCTTCGCGGGAGGCATGTCGGTCACTGATGATGTCGCAAAAGACTGGCAGGCCGCGACGGGATTGTCGGTGGTTGAGGCATATGGACTCACAGAGACTTCCCCCGCAGTGTGTATCAATCCGTTTACGATTACGGAGTTTAACGGCAAGATCGGCTTGCCGATATCTTCAACCTACGTGCAGATTAAGGACGATGACGGCAATGATTTAGGCGTGAATCAAGCGGGAGAGTTATGTATCAAAGGGCCACAAGTCACGCAGGGGTATTGGCAAAAACCAGAAGCCAATGAATATGCTTTTACGCAAGACGGGTATTTTAGAACCGGTGATATTGCCCAGTTCGACGAGCAGGGGTATGTCGAAATATTGGACCGAAAAAAAGACATGATTAACGTCTCGGGGTTTAATGTTTTCCCGAACGAGATCGAAAATATTGTGAGTCAACACCCGAAAATTCTTGAGGCCGCTGCGATTGGTGTTCCGCATAAGATCTCAGGCGAGGCGGTAAAATTATTCGTCGTTAGTGCTGACGAGGGTGTGACGGAAGCTGAAATTATCGATCACTGTCGAAAAAATTTGACCGCCTACAAATGTCCGAAGGAAATCATTTTTATGGATGAATTGCCCAAATCAAATGTTGGGAAAATTTTGCGTAAAGATTTACGCTAGCGTAAACCTCGGTATTTAAAATGGCAGCCAGCGTTTTTTATCCGGCGGTTTTTGAACCGCTCGACCTCGGTTTTACCCAGTTAAAAAACAGGGTGATCATGGGCTCGATGCATACGGGCTTAGAGGAGAGTAAAAATGGTTTCGACCGGCTCGCGTCTTTCTATCAAGCCCGTGCAAAAGGGGGTGTGGGGTTGATCGTTACCGGGGGCATTGCGCCGAATTTTGCGGGGCGCGTGAGTCCCTTTGCATCGCAGTTGAGTTTTCCTTGGCAGCTTACAAAACACCGCAAACTGACCACCGCGGTGCATCAAGAAAAGGGTGCCAAAATCTGCCTGCAAATTTTGCACGCGGGACGTTACGCTTATCATCCACTATGCGTCTCTGCCTCGCGACTCAAATCACCCATCTCGCCTTTTAAGCCGCGCGCATTGGGTCGGTATGGGCTACGTAAAACCATACGCGATTTCGCCCGCTGCGCAGGCTTGGCACAACGCGCGGGTTATGACGGCGTGGAAATCATGGGTTCGGAAGGCTATTTGATCAATCAATTTATCGCCCCGAGATGCAATCACCGTGAAGATGATTACGGTGGTGTGTATGAGAACCGAATTCGGCTGGCGCTGGACATTGTTCGCGCAGTGCGGCAAACAGTCGGTACAAACTTCATCATCATCTTTCGCTTATCGATGCTCGATTTCGTTGAGGACGGCTCCAGCTGGGATGAGGTGATTGAATTGGCTAAACGCTTGGAAGAAGAAGGCGTCAGCATTATCAACACGGGGATCGGCTGGCATGAGGCGCGGGTGCCGACGATTGCGACAATGGTGCCGCGTAAGGCGTTTACCTGGATCACCGAGCGTTTGAAAAAAGAAGTATCAATTCCCTTGGTGACATCAAACCGTATTAATACTCCAGAAGTAGCGAACCAAGTTATTCGCGATGGGCATGCCGATATGGTCTCGATGGCGCGACCATTTCTTGCCGACCCAGAGTTTATCAATAAAGCTGAGCGGGGTGACGCGCAACACATTAACCCCTGTATTGCTTGTAATCAGGCGTGCTTGGATCATGTGTTTGTCGGCAAAGCATGCAGTTGTTTGGTGAATCCGAAGGCTTGTGTGGAAACCGAATTCTCGATGGAAAAGGCGTCTACTCCAGTAAAAATTGCGGTCATAGGCGCGGGCCCCGCAGGCCTGGCTTTCGCAATTGAAGCCGCCGAACTCGGGCATCAGCCGGTGATTTTTGAAAAAACCAATCAACTCGGCGGGCAATTTAATATCGCCAAAGAGATTCCGGGTAAAGAAGAATTTCGTGAGAGCTTGCGTTATTTCGCCTCGCGCGTTGCGGCGCTGGGTATACAGGTCAACTTCAATACCCTCGCAGATGTTGAAATGCTGAAATCTGGTTTTGATGAGATCGTTATTTCGACCGGCGTACGCCCAAGGATTCCAGCGATTCCAGGGATAGGCTCAACAAATGTATTGAGTTATCCCGAAGTCCTCTTGGATAAAAAACCTGTGGGCTCGTCGGTGGCGATAATCGGGGCGGGTGGAATTGGTTTTGATGTGGCGGAATACTTGGCACATTCAATGGGGAGTACCGATGAGGACGCGGCTTTTTTTGAGCAATGGGGGGTGGATAAAACCTATCAAAACAGAGGTGCAGTTTGCCCAAGGCAAGCCCCAAAAAGTGTACGCGAGATCACCTTATTACAACGTAAATCTAGCAAGCCCGGCAAAGATTTGGGTAAAACCACGGGCTGGATACATCAGCAGTCGCTTAAAGATAAGGGCGTCAAGATGATCACGGGTGTGCATTACGAGAAGATCGATGAGCAGGGTTTGCATTATTCGGTGGGGGGTGAAAAGAAGGTACTTGAGGTGACAAATATTGTGGTTTGTGCTGGACAGGAATCGGAAACCAGCTTGGCGACAGAACTTCAAGCGCTGGGATTGACGCCGCATATTATTGGCGGTGCTTCCCTTGCCCAAGAAATTGACGCCAAGCGGGCGATTGATGAGGGTGTGCGACTAGCGCATCGCCTGTCGAATTGACACTATTAAGACATCAGGATCACCCCAGCACAAAATAATATGCCCAATAACACTATCGCTTACGGAATGGGATTGACGGCTGAGAAGGGGGCGGCGCACTGGAAAATAAGCCGCGAGGCACAAGACGCCTTCGCCGAGCAATCTGATCTAGAATGGATAGAGCTAAACGAAGCCTTTGCCGCGCAGTCTCTGGCGGTTATCAACGAACTTGCCCTCGATCCAGAAAAGGTCAACCCCAACGGAGGCGCAATCGCCTTGGGCCATCCCCTCGGCGCAACGGGCGCGATTCGCACCGCGACTTTGATGCACGGGTTAAAAAGAACTTCTGGAAAATATGGTATGGTCACCATGTGCATCGGAACGGGCATGGGCTTCGCGATGATATTGGAATCACTATAAAGGCTTAAAGGGTTGGAATATGAAAATACACGAAAAAATGAATTATGTAGAGCTTCCCGCGCAGGACATTGATGCGGCGAAATCCTTTTTTCGGCAGGCATTTCGCTGGGAATTTGTCGATTATGGGCCGGACTATGCGGCTTTCTCCGATCAAGGCCTAGACGGGGGGTTTTATCAATCCGAGCAGCTTTCTTCCGCCGCGGCGGGTGCAGCTTTGATCGTGTTTTACTCAAATGACCTCGAACAAACCCAAGCAAAAATCAAACAGTCCGGTGGCAAGATCATCAAGGCGATATTTGATTTTCCAGGTGGGCGAAGATTTCATTTTGCAGATCCCAGCGGCAACGAGTATGCGGTTTGGTCAGATTTAGGCTTGGAGAGTTAAGTCGTATGTTTTCGGTACGTCCCGCAGTGCCTGACGATGCTGAGTTGATTCATCGTTTGATTGTTGAGCTGGCGAGATATGAAAAAGCGGAAGCGTCAGTGAAGGCTACAACCGATGAAATACGCAGGTCAATATTCGATGCCAATTCTAATGTGAGTGCTTTTATTGGGGAGTGGGATAACCTGCCCGTTGCCTATGCGGTGTGTTTTGAAAACTATTCTACTTGGCTGGGTAAATCTGGCTTATATCTTGAGGATTTGTATGTGTCGCCCGCCCATCGTGGGCGGGGGACGGGCTTGGCCTTAATGAAGTATCTTGCGCGCCACGCCGTTTCCAAGGGTTGCGAGCGTTTTGAGTGGTCGGTACTCGATTGGAATACCCCGGCGATAGACTTTTATCAATCCATCGGCGCGAAGTCGATGGATGAGTGGATTAGCTACCGATTGGAAGGGGGCGCACTCACTCAATTTGCAGAGGATTGATTTTGATCGTTAGCTAGGCAAACCCAAACCAAACTAACGTCACCCCTCATCCTCATGCGGCGTCTTTGGGTTTACGCGCATTGGCAAGATGAATACCTTTGAGCAAGTTAAGTGCGTCGCGCAATTGAGAATCTCTTTCTAGGATGGATTGGATGCTGCTTTCTTTTTTGGCTATATTTTTTTCCGAGTCTTTTCCCGAGGGGTTGGCCAAATGTCCTGCTAAATCGACTTCACGAACGCCAGTTTGACGCTTTACTTTTGTGGTGGACGTGAGTTCAGAAACGATATCTGGTGTAATGCCTGTTTCTTGGATAGAGCGTCCATTGGGTGTGAAATAACGTGCGGTGGTTATTTTCAATGCCGAACCATTGCCCACTGGGGTGATCGTTTGAACTGAGCCCTTGCCAAAAGTTTGAGTGCCCAACACGATGGCACGGCCGTGATCTTGTAGCGCGCCTGCAACAATTTCAGACGCCGAAGCGGAGCCGCTGTTGACGAGTATCACCATCGGTGCGCCTTGAATTAAATCAGGAGAGTCAGCCTGATAGCTCGATTCTGAATCTGCAAGCCTGCCGTGCGTTTCAACGATCTTTCCGGCATCTAAAAATAAATCGCTGACATCAATCGCGCCCGATAGCACGCCACCGGGATTATTTCTTAGGTCTAAGATAAAGCCTTTGATAGCTTCGTTATCGTCTTGATAGCGTCTAATCTTCTCTTCTAGAGATTGTGCAGTACCCGTTTGAAAGGAAGATATTCTCATGTATGCATAGCCCGGCGCAGCCAGGTCTTGGGTGCGTACGCTGGTCAATTGAATGACATCTCGAATAATCTCAATATCCAATGGTTGATTTTCGCCTTTACGTGTAATCGTTAGCACGATGGCGGAGCCGATTGCGCCGCGCATTTTCTCTACCGCTTCACTGAGGGTATCGCCAAGTGTCGATTCACCGTCAATCTTGATGACTATATCGCCGGGTAATACGCCCGCTTTATCCGCCGGGGTACCTTCGATAGGGGCGATCACGCGCAGCTGGTTTTCCTTCAACGTGACTTCTATCCCCACGCCTCCAAACTCGCCTTCCGTGTCAATCCGTACTTCGCGAAAGGCATCGGGGCCCAGAAAGCTTGAGTGCGGATCTAATCCGGCAAGGATTCCATTGATCGCATCGATCAACATCTTTCTGTCATCGACGACTTCAACGTAATCAGACTTAATTTTGCCAAACACTTGCGCGAACATTTGTAATGCTTCCAGCGGCAGCTTTGATGTTGTGGTGTTAGTCGGGCTTTCATCTTGCGCCAAGCCAATGGGCGTTGCAGCGAGGAGCAGGGCACCTAGTACTGCGGTCGATAATCGTTGGTAAATTTTCATTTTTTATCCTAATTGAATGCCTGAACGGACCCTTTCGAAAGCCAAGAGTTCATCAGATTCGGCACCATTTTAACGGGTCTTGAGCCTGACCATTTTGCCTTATTTCAAAATACAACGCGGCTTTTTTTAAGCCCGCGGTGTTGCCCATTGAGGCGATGATATCAGATTGCCGAACGTAATCTCCAACCGTCTTGTGGATCAATTTGTTGTGTCCGTAGAGGCTCATCATACTATTGCCATGGTCAATAATAATCATCTGACCGTAGCCTTGCAGCCAATCGGCGTACACGACTTCGCCGTCATTGATGGCGCGAATATCAGTACCCTCTTTTCCCTGTAGTAGCATGCCAGACCAGGGCAGGCCGCTACTTGATCGCTTATCCCCAAACCTTGCCGCGATCCTAGCCTTCACGGGCATGGGCAAGTTGCTTGCGCTTTGAGTACGTCTTTTCGGTTTAAATGAGGTGCGGATAGACTCTTTGGCTTGCGCGCGTGCTTGGTTATCTTGCTGTTCTTTGTTTGCGAGACGGGTCCTTTGGCGTTTGGTGATTTTGCTCAATAAGGCTTCGAGCCGCGTTTTTCTTTGTCGGAGTTGTTCAACAGCGATCGTGTCTTGGCCGATGCTTTGATCGAGCTTGTCCAACATGCTCAATCGATTGCGCTTTAGCTGAGAAAGGTAGCGTTGATCTTCTGCCAGTGCAGAATTGAGTGTTTCTAGTTTATGCTGTTCCTGTTGCAGCGTGCTGGTCTTGAGGTTCAGCTGATTTTGCACTTGAACGATGTTTTTAAGCTGCAATCTTCGTGCGCTGGAAAGGGTTTGCGCATAGTGGTTGAGTCGAGCGATGTTTTGCGTACCTTGTTGCGATAAGGCGATTTTTAGGCCGCTTTGTCTGCCCATCAGATAGGTCGATTCAAGCAGCCGTGCGAGCGCAAGTTTCTGTTTTGAAAGTTGTGTAGACAGCGCGCCTTCCTCTATGCGGATTTGATCTGCGAGTGCGCTCAGCGCCTTGGTTTTTATTTTTGTTTGATCATGGCGCTGCGTGCGTTCAGCAATTTGCTTTTCAATATCGTTTAGCTGTGCTCGCGTGTTGCCGCGCTTTGCTTTACTTTTTTCCAGTGACTTTTCAGTAATTTTTAGCGTGGAATCAACTTCTTGCAGCTGGCTCTGGGTTGATTGTGCCTGCGCGCCCAGTGCCAGTAATATCGTACAGCTGATGAATATTTGAAGTAGAGAACAAGGAGCGAGCAAGGCTGCGTTCAGAGAGTGGTAATTTGGCACTGGGGGAGGCTTATTAGTGTATAATTCAACATGAATATACAAATATTATCAATTTAGATAATTGAGTATTGAGTGGTGAAGCGCATTTGAGAGTGGCTTGATATCGATTTTACATCAGGTATTAAGTTTCGACTGTCGCCTTAGTGGCGGGTTTACTTCAGATTTAGCTTACGCGTGATCATAATCAACTTACTCATTGCCTTCAAGTAATGGGTATGAATTTAGACGACGAGATATGACAGAAATTAACCATTTAAATTTTAATGATACCGATCTATTCATTGATAATGAATCGGATATCAATCTAGCCTCGCGGGCCTTAAAAGCGATGGGGCATCCCTTGCGCTTAAAAATCTTATGCATTTTAGCAAGTCATAAAGAAGCCAGTGTTCAAGACTTGGTCGATTTTGTGGGTACCTCACAAAGTAATATATCTCAACATTTATCAATCCTTCGCGAAAAAGGCGTGCTCGATTCGCGTAAAGATGCCAATAAAGTTTACTATCATATTGTGAATGATAAGATCGTGAACCTGATGGGCTCTATGAAAGACGCTTTTTGTACGAATGTTGAATAAGATTTTAAATCAGTTCTGAACTTAAGCTTGATTTGATCTGGATTTCCGACACCCGAGTTGTGTGATTGAATAATCCGAATAAATAAGCTTTCCCGCCAGTGTCGCGTTAAACTACTGCCTTAACTTACCTCAATTGATGGAATTCTTGTGGATTTTCAATTCTTAGCCCAAAACTGGCATCTGTTTTTAGTGCTCGCGTTTATTTTGGCGCTGCTCTTGCTTGAGCCGATGTTGTTGAAGGCTTCTGGCATTAGTATGATTAGCCCGCTGCGGGTCAGCCAATTAGTCAACCGTGAATCTGCGACGATAATCGACGTTTGTACAGATAAGGAATATACTCGCGCGCATATACCCGATTCTCTGAACATTCCTTTGGGTGAGTTATCTGGAGCGGCAGATAAAGTTAAAAAATTCAAAGACAAGCCCGTTATTATTAGCTGTCGCAGCGGAAACCGCGCTAAGAGCGCAGCGAAAAAGTTAAGCAAACTCGGCCTTAAGCAGCTCTATATATTGTCTGGCGGAAATCTCGCTTGGGAGAAAGAAAATCTTCCGATGCGCCGCACCAGCTAAACGTACTCCACCCTTTAAATAGATCTATGAGTGACACCAATCAAACAGAAGAAGTACGTTTAGAACCACGTAAAATATTCTTAAAAGATGTATCTTTTGAATCGCCGATTTCTCCCGAAGTCTTTGCGCGTGGGCAAATAAAACCTGAGATTGATGTTCAGCTTACCTTGCACCATAAAAAGCTCGAAGCGCAATTTCATGAAGTCGTGTTGCAAGTTACTTCCAGTGCGAAACTTGAAGACGACACCTTGTTTCTGGCCGAAGTTCATCAAGGCGGTATATTTGAAATTGCCTGCGACGATGAGGCGAAGTTAGAAATGGTCAAAGAGGTGGCGTGTGCGAATATCTTATTGCCCTTTGCTCGCGAAACGATTGCGGATTTGGTGGTGAAGGGCGGCTTCCCACAATTGTTGCTCAACCCGATAAATTTCGAGGCCTTGTATATGCAGAAGAAACAAAAGGAAGCGCAAAGCAAGCATACGCCTAGCTCTGAGGCGCTCAATTAGGCTGCAATTACATCGCCAGCGATATGAGTAGCGCGCCTCCCCTTGCGGTGCTCGGTGCGGGCTCATGGGGTACTGCGCTGGCAGTTCTACTCTCTAAAGGAGGGCGCTCTGTTACGCTGTGGTCGCGCGAACAGGGACAGCTTTCAACTTTGTCAACAGATCGTTGCAATGCGCAATTTTTACCCGGAATTCAATTCCCGAATTCTTTAAGCATTGCGCCTTCTAACGATTTAAACAGCCTTGCAGGGGAGTTCGAGCATTTCTTGCTGGTGGTGCCCAGCCATGCTTTTAGAGAAGTTGTATCGGTTTTATATCAATCTCGTCAACAGCAAAACAAGTTATCCAAACCCATCTCACTTTTGTGGGGAACCAAGGGGTTTGATCCGAATACGGGTAAATTGTTATCGACTATTGTGCACGAAATTTTTGCGGATCTAGCGATCAGTGCCTTAATCACAGGCCCCAGCTTTGCCAAGGAGACCGCCTTGGGCTTGCCCACGGCCTTGGTGCTCGCCTGCGAAGATACAGAGCATGCGGAGACCTTCGCGCATTGGTTTAAAACGCCTAGTACGCGTATTTACGCAAGTTCTGATCTGATTGGTGCGCAGATCGGCGGGGCGACTAAAAACGTCATGGCCGTCGCAGCGGGTATTTCTGATGGCCTAGGCTTTGGTGCGAATACACGCGCTGCGCTCATTACGCGTGGCTTGGCCGAGATGACCCGATTGGGCATGCGCTTAGGCGGCGAGGCTGAGACTTTTATGGGTTTAGCGGGCATGGGTGATCTCATTCTGACCTGCACGGATGATCAATCACGTAATCGTCGTCTGGGGCTGGGTGTGGGGGCTGGGCGCGATATTCAAGATGTTATTCGGGAAATCGGGCAAGAGGTAGAGGGATACCATACTGCCAAGGAATTGCATCATCGTGCGCAAGCTTTAGGGGTCAGCATGCCAATCTGCGAGCAGGTTTATGCTGTGTTATACGAAGGGCGTGATCCCAAACAAGGGGTGCGTACTTTATTAGAGCGTCAGGTGACTTCAGAACGTTAGGGCTTAACCAAACCTTATTTTAACCCTCACCCATCTGCGCCTTGTCTTGGCTTCGCTTCGCTCTTAACTTTATGCGGTGGCCTCACAATATTAATTTGAAAATCTGAGTGTTTCATATATACTGTATATATATACAGTATATATGAAACACCCATGCCAAAGGTTACCGCGCGTCAGCAACAGATTTTTGATTACATCCAGAGCAGTTTATCTCAGAACGGGCGCCCGCCTACGCGCGCAGAGCTATGTGCACATTTTGGTTTTCGTTCACCCACTGCGGCGGAAGATCATTTAAAAGCGCTGGCGCGTAAGGGACTGATCGAGCTTGTGCCGGGGGTCTCGCGTGGTATTCGCTTGTTACAAGCGGCTTTATCCGTGGGCTTGCCTTTGATTGGGCAAGTCGCGGCCGGGGCGCCTATTTTGGCCGAGGAAAACATTGAGGAGTATGTTGATCTGGCGGCTGAGCGTTTCTCTCCCAAGGCGGATTATTTATTGCGCGTACGCGGGCATAGTATGCGTGATGTGGGTATCTTGGATAAGGATTTGCTGGCCGTGCATCGCACACAGGATGTGCATAATGGTCAGATCGTGGTGGCGCGCATTGATGAAGAAGTCACCGTCAAACGTTTCAGGCGTAGTGGTTCACGCATCACCCTGATAGCGGAGAACCCAGCATTTGCACCCATCAAAGTGAATCTGGCAGAATCTGATTTTGCCATAGAAGGTTTGGGGGTAGGGGTGCTGCGCCATTCTCTATGACATCAGTGCGCTCATCGAAACATGCAGCATTGGATGGCCTGCTCAGGCAAAGCCCTTTGCTCTGGCGGGGCAAAAGCCAGCTTGAAAATACGCAGCCAGATAGACAGTATATCGACACAGGCTATACCGCACTCAATGCAATACTGCCCGGTGGTGGCTGGCCGACGGGGTGCTTAATTGAACTTGTCATCAGCGAATGGGGACAAGGTGAGTTATCACTATTGATGCCGTTAATTGTGTGGTTTAGCCAAGCAAAGCGCCCCGTTATTTTTATTGCGTCACCCTATATTCCTTATGCCCCTGCTTTAAAAGCAGCGGGCGTGGCCTTGCAGAATGTGTGGTTGATTGACAATCAGGGCAGTCAAAAAGACCTGGCTTGGGCGGCAGAGAAAAGTTTATCGACCGAGCAAGATGCCTTGGTGTTGTTATGCCTGCCGGGCATTTCTGCCAAGCAAGTCAGGCGTTTGCATGTCGCGGTTTGCGGGCGCAGCGTGGGGGTGTTGTTACGCTGTGGCAAGGCGATGCAAAGCCCCGTGCCATTGCGGCTTGCGGTGCGCTATGAAGGGGCGGATATTATGGTGAGCGTATTAAAAGCCCGTCAGGTATCCAAGCAAACGCAGACGGTATTGCTAAAGCCATGAAGCCTAATCAAAATAATCTAGCCACGGTGCCAGTAGCGCTGAGGCAGCCAACAACTGATAAGCAGCCAATAGCGCTGGTTTCTGATGCTAAAAATAGCGTGTCTGAGGTATGGCTGGCGCTGTATTTTCCAGCGCTTGCCTTAAATGCCTGTCATGCCCCCGCTGATAGGCCTTTTGCTGTGCTTGAGCAAGTCAAAGGGCAGGCGGTGATTTATGCGGCCAATGCTTTGGCACAGCAACAAGGCGTGGTAGCTGGAATACCACTGGCATCCGCCTATGCGCTATGTCATGCCTTAAAAGCCAAGCTCCGCATGCAAAGCACAGAAGCCAAGCTTCTACAAGACTATGCGGGGCGCGCCGCCAGATTTACGCCCAAGTTAGTTTTATTGGGTCAAGATGTTTTATTGCTCGAAGTGCGCGCCAGCCTTAGCTTGTTTGGTGGTTTAAGCACATTATTAACGCAACTTCGAGAGTGTATTTCAGCGCAATACATCCTGAGTTGTACGCCGGTGGCCGCGGCCTCGGCCTTGCTGGCGCGTAGTGGGCTTGAAACACAAGTCGCTCAAGTATCGCAATTACAATCGATATTAAACCCTTTGCCCTTGTCCGTGCTGGCCGTCGGCGAAAAGCGCATTGCTCAACTGAGTCAGTGCGGCGTGGTGACCCTACAAGATGTATGGCGCTTGCCTCAAAAAGATTTGGCTCGGCGTTTTGGCCCGGAGTTACTCGATCACATGGATGGACTGTTGGGCAAAAAACCGCAGCCACAGGTGTACTATGTGCCGCCCACCCAGTTTGAAATGGTTTTGGACTTGCCCGCAGAAACCATTGATTGTGATTTGCTGTTGGATGCAGCAAAACATTTGATGGAGAAATTGGATCATTTTTTAACTCTACGGGGCGGCGCAACGCATTGCCTGAACTTTGATTTTATCTATGCGGCCTATGGCCATCATGCAGGGCGCACGGCGTCGTTTAAATTATTATTGCAATCTCAGCACGCGGTTCAGAAAACGCTGACCAAGCTGCCACAGCTTAGTGAACGCTTACACAACAGTACACTTGAACGGCCGGTGATCGCCATGTCATTAAAAATGGATGCCATGCAATTGTATGTTCCGAACACCCAAGATATGTTTGATCGGAAGATGCGCGATCAACAAAGTTGGTCAGCATTGATTGACTTGTTGGCGGCGCGCGTAGGCAGCAAACATATTATGTGCTTGGATGTATACGAAGATCATCGCCCTGAGCGTGCTTGGCAGCGTGTGGAGATTAACAATCAGCCAGGCCTTAAGACTAAAGCAACGGCTAGGCAAACAGCTGGGTTATCCAATGAACGGCCTTTTTGGTTATGTGCCAAGCCCCGCGCCTGGCGGGGCGATATGTGCCGTTTAAAACGTATCAGCGAAAATGAACGCATCGAGGCGGGCTGGTGGCAAGGCCAAGATGTGCGCCGAGATTACTGTAAAGTGGAGACCGAAACCGGGCAACGGTGTTGGTTATATCAGGATATTGTTGAACCCGCACAAAACCAGTTGCAGTCGGCGATGCAGCCAAGGCGGTCTATCTGGTATTTGCATGGTTTGTTTGCTTAAAGGAAGGTGTCTTGGCTTCCGAGGTTTTTCTCATGGTCTTGAAAACATAGATTGGGTCTTAGTTTTGCCGCTTCGCAAAGGCAAGCCTGTGAATAATTCTGGCGCTTAGTTATGACGATAAAAAGGGCCGCGCCTCGGGCAGCCTGTCCGGATTATGCAGAGCTGTACGCCATCAGCAATTTCAGTTTTTTACGCGGCGCATCACACCCTGAAGAACTGGTACGGCGTGCATTTGAATTGGGGTATCAGGCAATCGCAATCACCGATGAATGTTCCTTGTCGGGGGTGGTGCGCGCGCATAATGAAGCCAAGGTATGCGGCATTAAACTTATTATTGGTAGCGAATTCGCCCTAGAGGATGGCACGCGATTTGTGTTGCTGGCTCAGTGTCGGCAAAGTTATGGGCGCTTGGCGCATCTGATCAGTCACGCTCGGCGGCAAGCAAAAAAAGGCAGTTATCATTTAACGCGGGAAGATGTCGAAGGCCTTCCTTTACAAGGGTGCATTGCGTTATGGATCACCGATGAACAGGCAAATGAGGCGCAAGGGCAGTGGATGAAGAAAGTATTTAAAGCACAATTATGGCTGACAATGATTGCTCAGCAATCGGGTCGAGATCGGCGGCGCTTAAGGCAGGTTCAACGCTTGAGTGCGCACTATTGTACTCCCGTGGTCGCTTGTGGTGCGGTTGAGCTACACCACCCTGATCGGCGGCCTTTGCGCGATATGCTGTGCGCCATTATGCATGGCTTGCCGCTGAGTAAACTCGGTTATCTATTGCCCGTCAATGCAATGCGTTATTTGCGTCCACGACCGTATTTGGCAGAGTTATACCCGCACACATATTTACAAGAGAGCGTGAAAATTGCGCAGCAATGTCATTTTTCTTTAGATGAGTTGCGCTATGAATATCCAGATAATTTGGTGCCGAAAGGGGAAACCCCCGCAACTTGGCTGCGTCATTTGACGACCAAAGGCTTAGCGAAACGATGGCCGCAAGGTGCGACGGAGAAAGTCATTCAACAAATTGAAAAAGAATTATCACTGATTGCTGAGCTTGAATATGAGGCCTATTTTTTAACGGTTCACGATATTGTGCGGTTTGCCCGTCGCCGTGGGATATTGTGCCAGGGCAGGGGCTCAGCGGCGAATTCTGCGGTGTGTTACTGCCTCGGCATTACGGAAGTCAATCCTGCTGAGATGAACCTATTATTTGAGCGTTTTATCTCCAGAGAGCGTGACGAGCCGCCTGATATTGATGTGGATTTTGAGCATGAGCGCCGCGAAGAAGTGATCCAATATATCTATACCAAGTATGGCCGTGATCGCGCTGCGCTAGCGGCGACAGTCATTACCTATCGTACGCGCAGCGCAATACGCGATGTGGGCAAGGCACTCGGTTTTAGTTTGCCGCAAGTCGATCGGATCGCGAAATCAATTCGGCACTGGGGGGATGAAGAGCGCATATACCAAGGCTTGCTCGACGCGGGGTTTTCACCCGACAATCCGCGTATCCAGCTATTGATTGAGCTGGTGAAATCCTTGCAGGGCTTTCCGCGACACTTGTCTCAACATGTAGGTGGATTTGTGATCTCGCGCGGCCCCTTGAGTGAGTTGGTGCCGGTAGAAAATGCCAGCATGAAAGATCGAACGGTGATTCAATGGGAAAAAGATGATCTAGAATCTTTAGGCTTGCTCAAAATTGATGTGCTGGCGCTGGGGATGCTGAGCGCAATCCGGAAAACGTTTGATTATATTGAGATGTATCGGGGTGAGCGTTTGAGCATGAGCGGGATTGCGCAGGATGATCCGGCTGTATATGACATGATTCAAAAAGCCGATACGGTGGGCGTTTTTCAAATCGAGTCGCGCGCGCAGATGTCGATGTTGCCTCGCTTAAAGCCCAAGAATTATTATGATTTGGTGATCGAGGTCGCGATTGTGCGTCCTGGGCCGATTCAAGGTGATATGGTGCATCCTTATCTTAAGCGACGCCAAAACCCATCAAAAGTCAGCTATCCCAGCAAGGCATTGGAGGAGGTCTTAAAACGCACCTTGGGCGTGCCGATTTTTCAAGAGCAGGTAATGCAAATTGCCATGATTGCTGCGGGCTTTAGTGCCGGTGAGGCCGATCAATTGCGCCGAGCGATGGCAGCGTGGAAACGCAAAGGCGGCTTGGAAAAATTTGAAACAAAGCTACTAAACGGCATGCGCGAGCGCGGCTATACAGAGCAATTTGCGCAGCAGATATTCAAGCAAATTAAGGGCTTTGGTGATTATGGATTCCCTGAATCACATTCGGCCAGCTTTGCCCTATTGGCCTACGTTTCTTGTTGGTTGAAACACTACGAGCCGGCGGCATTTTGCTGTGGTTTGTTGAATAGTCAACCCATGGGCTTTTATCGTCCAGCGCAATTGGTGTTCGATGCTCAACGCCATGGTGTTTGTGTATTGCCGGTTGAAATAAATCGCAGCCAATGGGATTGTCACTTACTTAAAAATAAGGATGCGCCACCGGCGTTGTGCCTTGGCCTGAGGATGATCAAGGGCTTATCTAAAGTTATCGGCGAGCGTATCGTTGCGATGAGAAAGGATGAAAATGGCTGCGAACAGGCGTACACAAGCGTGAATGATTTAACCAGGCGTGCGCAGATCGGTCGCCCAGTACTATCGTTATTGGCGGCGGCGGATGCCTTGGCGCAATTGCTAGGGCATCGTCATTCGGCTTATTGGCAAGTAACAGGTTCTGAACCCCCAATGCCCTTATTTTCCAACCCTCGTTTTAAAGAGGCCGTGCCTATGTTAGCGCGCCCTAGTGTCGTAGAAAGCACGGTAGCAGATTATGCGAGCACGGGTCTTACTTTAGGTGAACATCCCTTATCTTTACTACGCTCAAAATTAAATCAATCTAGGGTATATCGAGCCGAACAATTAGACGCAGTTAAAAACGGGCAATTTGTGCGGGTGGCGGGCTTGGTGCTGAGCCGTCAACGACCCGGCACTGCATCCGGTGTGATCTTTATGACCTTGGAAGATGAAAGCGGCCAAATCAATATTATTGTTTGGCCGAAAGTCGCTAAAGAGAAGTGGACCCGCTTTTTAGGACAGGTAGCTTAGGAGTTATTTTCACCTGATTATGCAGCCAATTTCAGGCTGCGATATGGATCATACATCATGTCAGGCACCATGCCCAAGGTTTGATGTTTACGTTCTTGGTTGTAATAGTTTATCCAGGCGCCAATACCGTCTTTTGCCTCTTTCATCGATTGGTAGGCTTGTAGATAAACTTCTTCATATTTAACACTGCGCCATAAGCGTTCAACAAACACATTGTCACGCCAAGCGCCTTTACCATCCATGCTGATACGAATGTTATTCGCTTTGAGAACACCCGTAAACGCCTCGCTGGTAAATTGCGCACCTTGGTCGCTGTTAAAGATTTCAGGCTTGCCGTGGTAATGCAGAGCCTCTTCCAGAGCGTCTACGCAGAATGCACTATCCATGCTGTTGCTAAGCCGCCACGACAGTATTTTGCGTGAATACCAGTCCATCACAACGGTAAGATAAGCAAAGCCCTTAGGCATCGGAATATACGTGATGTCGGTAGCCCAAGCTTGGTTAGGACGATTAATAGTTAACCCTCGTAACAGGTAAGGATAAATCTTGTGCCCAGCCTTCTTCTTGCTGGTGTTAGGCTTAGGATAGATGGCTTTAATGCCCATCTTACGCATTAAACGCTGCACATGCTTACGGTCAACTCGGTGGCCTACATCTTGCAAGACATCCCGAATACGTCTGCTGCCGAGAAAGGGCCGATTGAGATGAATGCGGTCTATCAGATGCATGAGTTCCAGGTCATCGTCAGTATCTAGTGTGGGCTTGTAATAGACACTAGACCGATGAATATCCAACAGCTTACACTGGCGAACTAACGATAATTTATTGCTTTTATTAATCATTGCTTTGCGCTCGGGCCTGTTTATCGACCGAGCGCTTTGGACAAAAAATCGTTTTCCATGGTGATCTCACCGATCTTTGCCTGCAAGGATTTAATCTCTGATTCTCGATCTGGAGCCAAGCCTGTGCCTGAAGCAAAGACTTCAGATGAGCTATCAAGCAATTGCTTCTTCCACTTGACGATCAAGTTCGCACTGATGTCATAACGGCTAGCAAGATTGCTCAATGTTTCATCTCCTTTGATTGCTGCTAGAGCAACTTTGGCTTTGAATTGTGGCGAATGATTTCTACGTTTTCTACTCATTTTCTGTTCCTCGTTTTGAACAATTATAAAACAGAAAATAACTCCTTATTTTGGCCTTCGACCTGTCCTAATCATGGGGTCCACTTCAAAGCACAGCGCAAAGCTTTGCTGCAATCAAAGATTCTAAGCATTACGGGGGAGCTACAAACGGAGGGAAATGTCATCCATGTCATCGCTAAACGCTTAGAGGATATTAGCGAGTGGCTAGATAAACTCAGGGTACGCTCACGAGATTTTCACTAGCGCAAAAGTAAAATGGTGGCTATGGGTAGATTCGAACTACCGACCCCATCATTATGAGGGCCAAGTACAATTTTACTTAATTATATAAATCAAACACTTGCAGCGCTTGCCATTGCTCCTTGTGCCAGAAAACATCAGTAAATGACGGTAAGTTTCAGTAAAAGTGGCACAAATCCGGCACACCAGAACTTGGAATGAAAATCACGTAAATAAAGTGTTTTCATCTGAAATAGAATTTGCCTCACCTGATTTGACCATCTTGTTGTAAAGCGTCATACGCTTTTTGAATGACTTCTCTAGGAGTTCAACGTTGATGTCTTGTACGTCAAAAACTTTTTTTGTACCGCCGCCCCTGAGTCGTCCAATATACTGAATAAGTTTACCCTCATAAGAATTTGGCGATACTAGAAATAATGAATCGAAATGTTCTGCATCAACACCTTCTCCAAAGAGTTGCGTAGTTGCAATAACAACCTGAAAGGTGCCATTTTTGATTCGCTTCATTCTGTAGCGTTTTTGTTTTGCACTGAGAGAACCCTTCATCGTAAAGACATCTATTTTGCCTTTAAGAAAATACCACAGTGCATCAACATGTTCCGTGCGTCCGCATAGAACCAACACACAGCGATTATCTTTAATTTCACGCTCGATTTGGCTGGATATGAGTGCATTTCTTTCGATATCATGAGAAAGTAGTTTCAATGCATGGGCGAAATCGCTTAATCCCACTTTGTAAGGGACAGAAAAATTACTTCTGAGAATATGGATTGAAAGAGAGCGAGATATTAAGTTGCCACTAGCCTTGAGTGTTTCATTTTTAGTCGGAACGGTATGTACAATGTCTCCAAGATAAGCATAGATGAGTTTTTCATCATTATATTTACGTTTGGGTGTGGCGGTGAGCCCAAATAAGAACCTTGACGAGATTTTGGAGACTACATGTCGAAAGCTCTTAGCTGGTACGTGGTGGCATTCGTCGATGATGACGCAACCAAACTGATCTACAATCTTTGCTATATTTTCAGTCCGTGCCAGTGTTTGCATCATAGCTACAGTGAACGGTTGTATTATCTTTTTTTGTGACCCTCCATAGCGCCCGATTTCTTTCTTGGGAATACCCAAGAAATTCTCAATACTTTCAACCCATTGGCTAAAAATATTTTGGCGGTGTGTGATAATAAGCGTTGGTTGCCTTTTCATAAGCGCGATTGCGAGCCCCATCACTGTTTTGCCACTGCCTGGCGGCGCTACCAGTACACCGTTATTTATGTCCTGAAGCGCATCTATCGCGGTTTGTTGGTCGCAGTAGAGCTCGAGCGTCTGAGAAAAATCAGTCGGATCAAAGGCTATTGTGCGGTCAATGATGTGGTACCTAATATCTTCTTGTTGTAAAAACGATTCAAGTTTGTTTAGGTGTCCGCGCGGCACGTAGACATGTTCATCATTTACTATGACCGTTTTGAAATATTTTTCGATAGTGTGGGTAGAAAAACCACTGCCGGACTTGGCAAAATATTCACTGTTGAGGAAATTGAGATTCTCTCTCAGAAACGTCACAAGGTTTGGAGGTACGGCTTGCCGAGCTAGACGAAGTGTATTGTTTACATCAATATGAAGTACTCCATCGGTAGATATAGCGCGCTCTTGAGCATGGTGTTCTTTACATGTGATTTCATCATATAAAATGTCGAGCTGTTCATAGGCTATCCGACGAGTATTTTCGAGGAAATCCCACTGATCCGAAAATGGCTCTAAGGATTCTGGATGTATAAAGACAGTGGCATTTACCTTCCGTGACGTTCCTTGCAGCGGCAATGCAATAAGATTTCCTAAGCCTTTTCCGGAGTGCGTGCCTTGATTGGGAAACAGACGATCAAAGCTCTCTAATGGTACATATTCGTCAATACATCCTGCCTCACGTAGTAATGTGAGAAAGATTGTTCTGGAGCGTGTTGCCGGGTAATTTTCAGCGAAGAAGCACCACACATGGGCGCCATTACCTGAGCGTGATATTTCAATTGCAACAGGTACGCTATGATGTTCGCAAACGCTGTAAAAGCGCAGTACATCTTTCTTCCAATTGCCTTTATCAAAATCTGCAACAATAAGCCGAGATGTGTTGTCTGAGAGAAGTGGGTATAACCCTAGAACTTTATGTCCAAGAAGGTGGTTTTCAATATCTCTCGGCGTGAGTTGCTGGTAGGTGTTTTTACTGCGATTTAAAAATGTAGGTGCATATCCAGATTTTCCAGTTGATTCTTGTTCCCACCGTAAAGCAAAAACATCATCACGCCCATGAAAAAGTGAACGATATAAGTCGATACGCTGCTGACGATTAAGGCGGGACACAGTGGGTTAAATATCTAATAAACTAACTCTTCAGGAGATTATAAGCCGTCAATCATCCTCACAAACTCTGCTGGAGTAACAAATACGATGTCTTTATAGCGTTTGAGTTTACGAAAGTGCTTGGTATTTCCAGTGACAATGAGGTCAGCCTTGCCTTCAATAGCGCATGCAACGATATGATCATCATCAGGGTCATTTGGAATTACGCGGCTTACGGTTTTTGGAATAACAATATCAGATAGCCGTACAATCGCTTTAATGAAACGAGTAATATTAGTATGCTCTACTGCAAACTTTTGATCTAGTGTGCGTGCTACTTCATGAACAATAACAGGAGATGTGATGGTAGTGAAACGTCGTAATATTGCAGCATCAAGAATACTTTTGAGCGAACCTTGGGGGGAAATAAAAAGACTTATGTAGACATTGGAATCGAGGACAATACGATATTTCTGAACCTTATTCAGCGACATACCCCATTTCTTGTAATTGCTTATTGCTGTAGCCTTGTTGTTTAATTGAAACTTCTAAATTACCGCTAAGCTCGTCAAATTCAGCACGCATTTTAGTTGCTGAGGGTGTTTTGCCTGCTGTTTTTTCAGCCTGCACTTCACCAATAATATTGGTAATCTGTTCATCCCACATTTGATCTTCGCGTTTTCGATAAACATTCCATACGCGAAACATTTCACGAAACAGTTCACTTTTGGTGCGCTGCTCTTTTTTTGCAATAGTGTCCATTTTTTTTGCGGTATCGCGAGGAACGGAGAACCCAATAACTTGATAATTTTTTTGTGCTGCCATAATGATGTTTTAATTTGTTTAAAACTAATATTTCAATATTAGCACTTATGAGGCAAACGTCAAGAAAGAATAATGAACTACAGGCATCTCAACTAAAAAACACATCTATGCGACCCCATCATTAGTTATGCTGAGGGCTTAAACAGAAGTTATATATTAATCAAACAGTTAAGTTTGATTGCTTGATATGATGGGTTGTTCTGTGCCACAAAACTGGCACGCTTATCGATTTCTAGTATTGAAGTTCAGTCTAGAGAGTTCGGTAACACTATGAAATATAAGAATAAAATGGTGGCTATGGGTAGATTCGAACTACCGACCCCATCATTATGAGTTATAGGACGTATGTATTTACAGGATTTAATGGAATTTAACAGAGTTTAATAATATAATTAAAACAACAAGATAAGTTGTTAACGTAGCTTTATAGAGCTTAACCCGAATTAATACCTAAGGCGTCCCCAGCGCGTCCCAGAGAAATGAAGCATAATTTCACAAAAAAGTACCTGAACGCTCTAGATGCAAATGGAAAGCGCGAAATCAACATTCAGGATGCTGGACAAACGGGGCTAGCTGTTCGCGTTAGAGACACCGGAATTAAAAGCTTTATCGTACGATACAAGCTTAACGGTAAGGATGTGAGAACAACGTTAGGGAAATATCCCAGCATGACAATTGATCAAGCAAGGAAGGCAGCCAGAGAGGCATTAAATAAATTCAGTGATGGCATCAATCCAAACTCCCAGAAAAAAGCAGACAAAGCTAAGAACACGACGCTTATGCAATGCTTCGAGGATTACTTGACCGTCAACCACAAGCTAGCTAGATCTACGATTGCTAGTTATGGGGTATCTGTTAATCAATACATGAAAGACTGGCAGAGTAAGCCCTTACTAAGTATCAGCCGAGACATGGTGGAAAAGAGACATCTGTTGATCGGTGAGAAGTCTCCAACTAGGGCTAATCATTGTATGAGGTTGTTAAGAGCCCTATTTAATTTCGCTCATGGTGAGTATGAAGATGAAAAAGGAACGCCGCTTTTTATACACAATCCGGTTGCGAGAATTAGCCATAAGAAATTGTGGTTCAATGAAACGCGCCGCAGCACCTTTATTAAGGCTAAGGATTTACCTACTTGGTATCAGGCAGTTACTACTCTCCCAGAATGGACGGAAAGCTCACTAGCTAACGCAGACTCTATTCGTGATTACTTCTTGCTCCTTTTGCTTACAGGCTTAAGGCGAACCGAATGCGCCATGATTCAAAAGAGCTGGATTGATGTGGATGATCGATCACTAACAATACCTAGTTCAATCACAAAGAATGGAGTTGAGCATCAACTGCCTTTATCTAATTTTCTTATGAAGATCGTTAATGCCAGAATGGGCATGGAAGGTGATTACTTGTTTAGTGGTAAATCTCCTAGCGACCATATCAAAGAGCCTAAGCGAATGATTAATCAGATTCGGAAACGTACCGAGGTCTATTTTACGTGCCATGACCTCAGGCGCACATTTATTACGAATGCCGAGGGTTTGGGCCACAGTGGCTATACCTTAAAGCGGCTACTCAATCACAGAAATAAAGACGATGTGACCGATGGCTACATTATCACCGATGTAGAAAGCTTGCGACCTGTCATGCAAAGCATAACTGATAGGTTGATTGGTTTAGCGACAAGCGGTGATGAAAGCAACGTAGTGCGCATACACGCATAACAGTTTATCCAAGCCTAGGGTAGCTCCCGAAAACCAGAACCCTACTGGTCGGCTTGGTTAATTAATTTAGGGGCGCAGAGGGTGCGTTATTTATGAAAGAACCAAACGAGTTTATAGTTAGTGTTGGCATAGGCTGTGAAGGAGAATCTAAAAAGTGAGCAAAATAACATTTAAGCCCGGCACAGATGAAATCAAGGAGATTTTTGTGCATCAGGATGAGCTAGAGAAAAAGCTACCTGCTCGAAATATCACCCAAATAAAGAGATTTATTGACGTGGCCGTATCAGCCTATACGGTACTTGAAAGATTCGACATGGCTAATCGTGAAACTATTACGCAGCTTGAGCTAGTAGTAAAAGTGGACTTTGTAGCGTTCGATCGCCGCTTGCATGGGGCAATTCATGATTATTTAGCGGATAAAAACGAAGAGCCACTTAAGCAGATTGTTCGCCCGTTCACTACGCTTAAAGATATTACGGAGTTAGGCGATGCAGAAACAAACTATGGGCTAGTTATTCCTAGTTCAAGTGTCACGGCAACAGAGGCTTTTATTGCAGACAGTGTGCTTACTTATTTTCTGAGTAGCAGCATATCCGATAATTACTATCACTATGTATTGAAAGGGAGTCTTACAGCTGACTATCAAGGAATGGAAAAAATGCTTGATCTGGGTGTACGCTGGGCGACTTTAGCGCTCATAGTGTTAGCCTGTGGGGAGGGAGATGCTTCGATTGATGAGGCTAAGTACTGTCTTGGGTTAGCGCGCGGATATCAAGATTCATGTTTTATATTGGATGGTGCTGATGAGCATGATAGTGGAAACGAAACGAAGACAAGAGCCACTACTTGGAATATTGTTGTTGGAAAGGCCTTGCGGAATATTCATTGCCAAGAAAATTCTGGCGCAGATGTAGCGATCATTGGAAACCGTTTCTGGGACAAGTTCAAAGTGAACTTGCCAAACGGAGTGAAATTGGAAGACAGGCAAACGGTTACTTATGGTACAGAAAGAATAAGTAAGCAAAACCTTTTAAAGGTTGCAAAGCGTTATCAGGATAAATAGTGCCGTTAAGTACCGATAAGCACCGATTAGGGCCGTTAGAAAGCTTAATTCGATCATACTAGTAGAGTCACTGCCATCGACAACAAACCAAAGAGGTTTAAGCATGGCAAACGTAGCACTGATCAACCAGCAAAGCAGAATGACCCGCAATCAGGCGGCGATGTATTTAGGAGTCACAAGCGGGACACTTGCAGTTTGGGCATGTCAAAAAAGGTACTCTTTGCCCTATTACAGAATAGGGCGGATTGTATATTACAGCCGCGACGATCTTGATGCCTTTTTAGAAAAGAGCCGCGTCGGTGAACCTTTAGCGATAGGAGGGTAGCCAAATGGACTATACAAAGAAAAAGCCGCTGGCTAGAGCGGCTCAATCAATAGTCAATTCTTGCGGAGCTGACAAAGCAAATAATAACACAGCGCAGCCAGTGGCGTTAAGCGAACTACAGACTGCGAAGTTATTAAGTAGGGTAAGCCCTAAAGCAAAACAAGCTCAAAGGCTTGTGCGGCACGTCGCCAATAAACCAGAGGCTTCGACAAGCTCATGTAATGTCGCAGCGTTGGCGGTTAATTTGAGTGACATTGCACTGAAATATAATCCTCAACTTCGTAAGGGTGGCTATGAGTTGCGCTGCAGGCAACCTAATCAACCGATACCTAATCGACTAGGTGAGCCATCTGGGCAGGTGCTATGGGGTTTATATCCTGTAGAAAACGGGTTGTATCGATGATCGCAGAAGTCCACACAATTTATAACGACCTACCCTCGGATAAGCCGATATTAGTACCAGATGGTCAATATTCAGTATCGTATGTTCAGCACGCTACATGGTTGTTTAAAGGCAGGCACCCCAAGATAGTCTTAACTTTCGCCATACAAGATTTTGGCGAACACCATTTGAAGTTGGTTCATGCCTACTACAACGCAAGCAAGCTACAAGGCAAACCTAAAAAGGGTGGCCATTTCTCCGCAGGTTGGAACTCCGACTTTATGTTTGATTATTCAACTTGCTTTGAAACGCCAACACGCAAAGACAGAATCAGTATGTGTAGATTCAAAGGGGTGTTAGTGAAGGCTAAGACTAGAACCGTTACCCATAACCGAGATCAACGCAAATACCCTGAAGGGATGCAGTACAGCGTAATTGATCGATTGGAGGGAATAATCAAGATATGAAAGATCACTCTTATTATCTCTTATACCTAGAGTTGTACCAGTACCTAAAGCTATACCTACCCGCACTCGGAAAAGAAAGGCCATTAAACGCAACAACTAAAAGGGTTGCAGAGGATTGCTTGTTGCTAAGCGTTGGCAGACTTTTAACTTTAAACCTAATTTAGCTTGCGCATTGGTAGAAGCTAAATAATCAGACTAACTAGCTACCTCGCGGGATCGTTGATTGAATTGAGATTGATCCCGCGAACGCACTAACAACATGGTAACTATTTTAGCATAGTTGCTTAATTTTTAATCAGCACAGAGAACGCAATTATGACGAAGAAAAAATCAAACAAGCAAGTATCAATTAAGCCAGATCAAAAAGAGCTGGCAGTAGTTAGCGAAACGGTGGAAACCCGCTATCAAAAGATGATAGAAAACATAAGAGGCAGCATGAGACTAGAAATGTCCGAAAAAGGTGCTCTCGATATGAACGGTATCAATGAAAACGAGAAAGAGACATTTCTTAAACTAATCGACACGTTTGGAACAAAGGGAAGTGAAGCGGCATATTTGCTAATGCAACAAGTCGTGTTTTTAGATAGCAAAAATGGAGAAAACCCCGTAAAGGCTAACCAAATGATGAATCTTATCTATGGGATAGAGCCAAAGGATGAGGTGGAGGGCATGCTTGCAAGCCAGATGGTAGCGATTCATGACCTTGTGATGGACTGCGTGGCACGGGCTAATCTGCCAGAACAAACATTCGAAGGTAGACAACTTAACCTAAACAGCGCCATCAAACTAAGTCGCTCGTATGTTGGCTTGGTTGATGCATTAAATAAACATCGCGGTAAGGGTCAGCAGAAAATGACGGTTGAGCACGTACACGTTAACGAAGGTGGGCAGGCAATTATCGGGAATGTAGATAATCAGAATAAAGGGGGTGCGGGGGGTGCAAAACAAAGCTCTCAATAAACCCCATGAAAGCAATCCATTTGCTAATGTGGCGCGTTGTGGTGCTACGAATAGGCGCGGCTTACCTTGTCGAAGCCCAGCCATGAAAAACGGGCGTTGCAGGCTTCACGGCGGGTTATCCACCGGGCCAAAGACTGAGGAAGGCCTTGCCCGTTGTGGCAATTGGAAGCATGGAGATTATTCTAAGCAAGCTAAGGAAGCGCGTAGAGTAATAAGGCAAGTATTAAGGGGCGCTCGCGAGACGGTCAGCAATATTTAATGGGGGTCCCTAGCGATCTGATTCACTACCACGGGCATTAGAGAGCGCGGAGTTCGCGACATTTTGCACCCCTAGGCGCTCCACAGGATTAATTTAACTAACCCTTTATTTTAAAGGCTTTCAGGCATGCTGACCTGAGCATTTAGCCCATCCAATAATCCACAGGTTAATAAGTACTTGTTTGCGTAATATAAATAAAGCGAATGATAGGCAGCTACTTGATAGATGCCCAGTATTTAATATCGACTACTATTAGAGAGCTTTGCATTATCACAGCTTTTCCGCCGCTTCGTATGAATACTCCGTTTTTTGAGCGACACATGTGCATTTATCTTCGCAAAGGGGCTTTTCGACCCGATTCGATGGAATTAACACCATTTGAGGCGCCTTTTCCAAGGAAAGAGGCTGGTTTAATCGCCTTTCGTGGCCTTTAGGCACAACTCACCTGCATTTTCCGGTATATCGACAGGCCACACTTGATGTTGTGGCTCATCGCGATCAGCTGCGCTCGGCATTTGTTTCGCTCCAAACCCATATAACGCGCTTTTGATAATCCGTGGTGAAGTTTCAGTAAGCCAAAGACACGCTCAACTGTCGAACGGATACCAGAACGTATTTTATTCGCCGCTTTCTGCGCATCACTCAATGGTGCGTTCCGATAAGCTCGATACAATATCTTGCTTTTCTTGCCGAGTCGCTCTTCATTCTTCTGGCTAGCATAGGCACTGTCAGCATAGACAGCAGATTCCTTGCCCGTCAATACCTCATCAAAATGCTGTGAGTCATGGTCGTTCGCTGGGCTATACGCCAATTTCTTGATAAAGCCATCTTCATCTGTATTTGCATGAAGCTTATATCCGTACGTCGTTTTACGTTTACCATCGGCTGATATCTTTGAGGTATAAGCCGCTTCAGGGTCTTGCGTATTTTTACCTTTCTTATTCTTCCTCGGGCGAGATTGCTTGGCTTCAATCACGGTGGCATCCACAATACTGATCGAACCTTGGGTGACGATCAAACTGGCTCGGGCAAGTTGCGTATTGATACGCGCTAACATGGCATCCAATAAGCCTTCTTTCTGAAGAAGATTCCTGAATCGCCAGATAGTTGAATGATCAGGTATCGAATCGCTTAGATTCAGACCAACAAAGCGGCGAAACAATAAATCCCGAGCCAGTTGTTTCTCCATCGCTGGGTCGCTTAAGTTATACCAGGCTTGGAGCAGCATCACTTTAAACATCATCAGCGGCGGAAAGGCTGGCTTACCTCGTTTACTGGAATATAACGGACTCAGAAGACCTTCGATCTCAGGCCAATCGATAATTTGATGAACATCATCAAGCTCTTTTAGACTATCATGCTTCGATAACAAGGCGTCTGCAAGGCCATATTGTGATAGGTTTTTCCAAGACATAGCGACTATTTCCTAACGATATAATTCTGTTTGAATTTTAACATTTATGTCTCGACCCTTTCGGAATTATGCAAAGGTCTACTATTAATAGTTAATTATGTTCATCTGCCTAAAGGCGGCCAGCAGGCTTCAAGGCTGTTATCAAATGTTATACTCGCGAAAGCGATACAAGAAGCATCTTTTTAGGTGAATTTACTGTTGGGCCTCCAAGACCTAGTGGCATGTCCATAAAAGTTGGTGAACACTTTCCAATCGTTAGTCGATAAAAACTTGTTGTTTTCTATGACTCCATTTTGCGCATAAGTGTAATCAATTTGATTGCAGTGTTTTTTTACTAGTTTGACGGCTTCATCATATTTCCACCCAATTGTTCCTGAGTTACAGTCGTGATCATCGTAGCAAATTGTTACCAGCACAGCCAGTTTATAGAATTGGTCTAAAGTTTTCTCCAGTGCTATTTCTTTCCCTTCTTTTTTGTACTGCCGTATAAGGGCACGAAACCTTTTCCTTTCTTCCCTAAATACTGCTGGACTTGGATCTGAAAATGAACATAAGTCGAAAGTCCCTTCTTCATCAAGGATTCCGAGTTGTCTGTTTGCCTTAGACAGAATTGAGTTGAGGTGGCTTGGTAGTTGGTTTGCTAATTTAAGAGAAGTCAGAATTTCAGCACCTTCAGCCAAGTTTCTAACAACCTTTTCATCAATTAGTATTCTACCCAGTTCTGCTCGACTGTCTAACTGACGGGGATCAATCGAGTCGGCTTCTCTAAGCAGGAACACAACTTTATCTAAAAACATCTTTCTGTTTTCCCCTCTTACAAACCAAGCAGTGTAATTGCGATAGCCAATAGCCAATAAATATTTCAACTCCGCTTCTTTATCTTCATTGTGATTTTCTCCAATCAACTCGAGTAACGAATGCATTTTTTTGGCTTTTTCTGATTTGGTCGATTGCTCTTCGTTCGAAAATGCAATCGAAGCATATTCTCCTAGTCCATCTATGATTTCTATTAGCTGTGATTTTGAATATTCAATGCGTTTAGAGTCATTGGGAGATTTGCGGCTTTTAAACAATTTGTTGAACATACTATGCTTTCTTAGAAGTGCTAGTTGATACCGACAAACAGTGTAATAGCCAGCGAAAATCCATACCATTCAGACCAAAATGACTGCTAGCAGAAACATCAGAAAACTCATTTTCTTAACGTGTTCAGAAACTGCGCTACTTCACCATCTTTAAATAAAAGGAGCATTGTCATTTCGATGCGTTAGCTAGTCATAATGTTACTTTATAATAAAACTAACGGAGCTTTTTGGCTTCATCTAGGCTCTGCCTTACCCATGCTGAAAACGTCGAACCTGAGCGCTCTGAGGCGGCCTTGTAGGCTTCTAGTTGCTCTGGCGTAACACGCACCATAGGAAGGCGCAAATTAGCTGGGTTGCTGGCGACTGGCCGGCCACGTTGTTTGATTTCTTGATTATTCATTGGGCAATTATACATCATTAAATGAGCGCACAATAAACATTGACACATCATGATTAATGAGCGTACAATAAAGACAGGTTAAAGGAAGGCGACAACCTTCCAGTAACCCTAATCACTAACTTAATATGGATAAGAAAATGACTACATCAAATATTACACTAGACCCCACCACCTTAAAAGCAAAGATCAACGCTTCATTAGGTCGCAATACATTCTACGGCCCAGAAGGCAAGGTTCGCTTATCTCGCAGCGGTGACGGGTTTATGACTGACACAGCGAAGCATCTAACCACTAAGGAAGCACTTAAACTGGTAGACAGCGGCAAGGTTTGGGGAATGAATAAGCCAGCAGAGGGCGCATTAATAGCCGCCTTAGTTGAACTTGAAACTGTAGAAGCTAAAGCAGTTACTCCCCTCAATATCCGCAACCTACAAAACCTAGTTTCTGATGGTGCGATCTTCTATGTTGAGTTCATAAAGCGCACTACTGGTGAGCGTAGAATGATGCGTTGCCGTACAGGTGTTAAGAAGCACCTTAAAGGTGGTGTAATGGCCTATAACTCAGTTTCTAAGGGCTTATTATCAGTCTTTGATATGAATGCCAAAGGTTATCGCTCGATTCCAGTAGAGGCTATTCAAGCGCTCACTGTGAATGGTCAGTCTTTTAGCTTTGTGGGGGTGTAGAGATGATAACTAATCAAGATACTGCAACGCAGAAGTATGCCAAAGTTTCCACGCAGCTTGCCGCGAATCTAATAGGCGAGTCTTACGCAATCCCTATTCAAGAATCTGTTCGGTGGATGGTGCCAAATGCTGAGGCTGTAATTGTTGATAGCGGCGCTGAATGTGTTGCTGGTGATGTGATACTTGCATGGTCAAATGGCAGTCCGATATTAAGCAAACTTTGTTTATCGCCGCCACCTGCTTACTTATGTCGCCTAGAGGGGGACGTGAAACCAATGTTTGTATTTGAAAAAGAAGGCGGTGAAACCTTTGCAGTCGCAGCTTCTAGAATTGATAGTTATTCAAAAGTAGTTGGCGGCATTGATGCCAATGGCGACTTCTTAGCTTTCGGTCAAGAGGTGATGCAATGAGCGACCTACTAGGGAGAAGCAACGCACAATCATAGCTGACAGCAGGTGATCGTTATTCGTTTGTGAGGCGTCCCCACAGCGTCCCAGCCTGATATTCGATGATGGTGTGGTGGCGTAACTTATTGATTTTATGGTGGCTATGGGTAGATTCGAACTACCGACCCCATCATTATGAGTGATGTGCTCTAACCAGCTGAGCTACATAGCCGTGGGATTGTGCAGAATAGCGGGGTGCGGAAGATACCGTATGGGTGGGGCTTTCGCAAGTATTTCGGGTGCTTTGGCTGATCTTAAATCTTGCTGTGAATATTGACGATATCGTTGAGGCTTAAAAAGCTATTATCCAACTGGCCGCTCAATATTTTCACGGCTAGATTGGGTTCGCCATATTGATCTAAAACGAGCGCAGCGCCCGAAAAATCATGTGTGTCAGTGTAATTATTCGTGGTGACTATCGTCGCGAGTTTTGCCGCACGCGAGGATAGTATGCCGTTTTCAGAATCTTCAAAAGCAATACATTGCTCGGGCTTGAGTGATAGCTCATCAAGAACATAATCATAAATATCTGGCGCAGGTTTTTTGGCTTGCACAATATCGCCAGCCGCAATCGACTTAAACCATGAGATGGCATGAGTGCCTAATGTATTTTCAAGCAGCGCTGTGACATTTTCAGGGGTAGTGGTGGTTGCGATCGCCAGTGTGAGCCCCGCATTGCGAGCCTCATCAAGTAGGCGTTTGACACCGCTACGCAAGGGAATTCGGCCATCGCTGAGTAATTCAATATAGTGGCGTGTTTTGCTCGCGTGTAAGGTTTTTATACGCACATCAGCATTGGGCTGTGTCAAAAAGCCAGTGTCGTGCTGCTCGGCGTAATAGCGTATACGCTCTTTGCCCCCCGTGACAGCAAGTAGATCACCATAGCAATCGACATCCCAGTGCCAATCTAAATTAGCATCTTCAAACGCCAGATTAAACGCGACGCGATGACCGTCCCGCTCAGTATTGGCTAAAGTACCATCAACATCAAAAATGAGTGCTTTTAACATGCGGGGTATGGTAATGATATTCGCATGGATTTGAAATATCACTTATTGAAAAGTGCGGCTTGCTATAAAGGGCAGGTTCGAGGGCGTTATGCCCCCAGCCCGAGTGGCGAACAGCATCTAGGAAATATTCAAACAGCGCTGGTAGCTTGGCTACAGGTACGTTTAGCGAAGGGACAATTCGCCCTTCGAATGGATGATATTGATACGCCCAGAGTTAAAGCGGGCAGTGCGGTGCAAATTTTGGATGAGTTGCATTGGTTGGGCTTGGATTGGGACGAGATTGATGATATTCCCTACCGTGCAGACCGTGAATCGGTCTATTTCCAATCTCGCTATACTGAATTTTATCAATCTGCGTTTGCGACGCTGAGTGAGGCTAAGAAGGTTTATGCTTGTGCGTGCTCCAGGCGGCAGATTGAGCGCACGGTGAAGCAACCCAACTCAGCAGGGCAATATATTTATCCCGGAACGTGTAGAGATAAATCAAACTTCGAGATGCAAGCCTTTCCACAGGTCGCTTGGCGATTCATCACCTCGGCATCGACAATTAATTTTACTGACGAGATCGCCGGTGAGATGATGCAAAATGTATCAGCAGCTTTTGGGGATTTTATCGTCAAGCGGCGTAATGATCTTTTCTCGTATCATTTGTCGTGTGTGGTGGACGACATCAATATGGGCATTACCGATGTTGTGCGCGGCGCGGATTTGTTCGATTCAACGCCCAGTCAGATTGCATTGATAAAATCACTGTCTGCAGCGGTACCGAGATATTGGCATTTACCGTTAAAAATGAATGAAAACGGCGAGAAGTTGGCAAAGCGAGATGGTTCCAATTCGGTTTATCAATTGAGAGCAGCGGGAAAAACTGCGCCTCAGCTGATTGGTCAATTGAGCCGTGATCTAGGTTTGACTAAAACCAATCAGGCGATTAGCGCAGACAACTTACTGAATGAGCTTCGAATTGGCCTAAGCTAATTTGGCGAAATCTGTGAGGTACGGCGTTAAAGTAAAAGGCTGATACAATTGAATTTTAATCAGGATAGGTATTTATTATGTTTCATCCAATCGAAATCCCCTTTGGTTGTGCGCTATTATTTAACGTTGTCGATCTTAAAGACGGTGTGACGATAGAAGATGTTGAATTGGTATTGGGTGAGATGTGTAACGTCGTCAAAAATAATTATGGTGATGACAATGGCGGATTTATCGGCGGACAGGTGTTCCGAAATGCTGGATTTATTTCGGATGAGGGCTCGGTTCAGACCGGCGACGCTGAGGAAGAGAGAAAAAGGGTTCAGCAAAATATGGGTGATATCGTGATCTTGACGTATTGGCAAAGTTTTGAACAGCATGAGAAATCGCATGCCGACAAATTGTTTAAAGAAAAATTTCAAGCATTGGCAGAATATTGTGATGAAACCTATGAGGTGGGCTATGAGATGCTTTGGCAGGGCGTGCCGGATAAGTCAGTTTAACGCCAAGCCAGTCACCGCCTTAAAGCGCAAACAAATTAATTCCCGATGCGGATGAGCAAGCAAGTTTTTGGATTGTTAGTCTGTTTGTTGGTTTCGTCTTGTGCAAGTCGGCCGCCGGCATCGAGTGAAAACCTTTGCAAAATATTCACTCAAAAACCAAATTGGTATAAAGCTGCGAGCCAAGCCGCTAAAAAATGGGGTGGGAATTTATACGTGCCGATGGCGATTATGTATCAAGAATCAGGATTCAATGCGCGCGCAAAACCCGCTCGACGCTTCTTTTTAGGGGTGATTCCACGGGGTCGACCCAGCAATGCCTATGGATATCCACAGGCCCTCAATAGCACTTGGGCCAACTATCAGCGGGAGGCGGGTTCGCGTCTGAGTCGACGCAGCGATTTTTCTGATTCGATCGATTTTATTCAATGGTATATGCATAAAACTGCGGGCAAGAATAAAATACCCAAGACAGACGCCTATCGTCACTATCTAAATTATCATGAGGGGCAAGGTGGATACGCGCGCGGTAGCCATAAAAATAAAAAGTGGTTGTTGAATGTCGCTAGAAAAGTGGAGCAACGCTCGAATAGATACGCCCGCCAGCTTAAAAATTGTCGGGCGAAGCTGGAACGCAAGCGCCGTTGGTTATTTTGATCGTTATTGGTTTATGTGAAGGGTGGTACCACAGAATTACCGAAAAGCACCTTTCTTCTAAGCGCACGTCGTCTATTTTTTTAAGGATTGGCTCGTCGTTTGCTTGGCCAGGGAGGTTCGTTTTCAGCCCTAGGTATTTTACTCGCTATTTACAATTCTACGCGCCTTGGCTTGATTGTAATATTCGATGATGTCGCTGTACTCTCTGTTGATATCGTCTAATTTAGTATTGAGCTGAACTTGTTTAAGTAAATACCGTTCAGCCGCGCGTTCTCTTTCGCTTAATGCTAGTTTGGATTCATCGGTAGGCGTTTGTGACATTAACATTTGCATATCACTATCTAGATCACTGATTAACCGTTGATTGACCGATAGCTGCCGATCGACTTCAGCAAGTTTGCGTGATCGTTCAAATTCGATTGCCTGAATATTGCTGTAACGCTTTAAAATGCGTGCATCCCGACGACGCTGCTGCAATTCTTGATCTTCTGGATCGACATTGGGATTATTCAGGTTGCGGGTACTCATGACTACCCCATGCTCATTGAGCGTTGAAACAGTTGAATCGCAGTTATCCCCGACGCGATTGGCGTATTGCCAGTTTCCGCCCTCGTTTTGACATTTTTCGATTGTCTGCTCCGCGAATGCGTTGATCGCCAGCAATGCCAGCATAGAGATTAGCACTGAAAGACCCTCCTTGTAGTAGCGTAATATTCTTGTAGACTCCATGGCAGGGATAATACAACGTTTGGCATTTTTACGCGAGCGAGGATTCTAAAAATGAAAACTAAGTGGTCTGAAATTAAGAGAGATGGTGGGTATTTTTAGACAAAGGGCTTAGGGTTTCTTTTGAATTGAAAATGTACCAAGCAGCAATAATAGGCCGATTACGATCATCGGGAGGGTTAATAATTGTCCCTTGGTCATCCAATCAAAGGCCACGAAGCCTATATGTGAATCAGGTTCCCGAACAAACTCAATTGAAAATCGGGCGATTCCATAGCCCAATAAAAACAAGCCGGTGGCTTTGCCTAGTGTGCGAGGTTTCTGCGTATAGAGCCAAACAATTATAAATAGCACGACGCCTTCAAATAGGGCTTCGTACAGCTGGGACGGGTGGCGGGGTAGACTGCCAGCCAAAGGGAATATTACACCGATGGGCAGCTCAGTCACGCGCCCCCAAAGTTCTTGATTGATAAAATTTGACAGCCGTACGGCTGCAATACCCAAACCGATGACCGGAACAAAAAAATCCCCGACCGCGAGCAAGGAGCGCTGGGTTTGTTTGGCGTATATAAAAAGCGCGACCAATACCCCAATTAAGCCGCCGTGAAAGGACATACCGCCTGTCCAGACATAGAGTATTTCCAATGGATGCTCGCGGTAGTAGGCGAAGTTATAAAACAGGACATAGCCGAGCCGACCACCTAAGACCACACCCAATGCACTATAAAAGACAAAGTCCGAGATCTCTTCAACTTTCCATCCAGAATTAGGTTGGCGCGCCCGATGCGCCGCGAGTAATCCGCCAACTGCGAATGCGAATAAGTACATTAGGCCATACCAGCGCACGCTAAGTGGGCCAATTGAGAAAGCGATAGGGTCAAACTGAGGGTGTACGAGCATGGAGGCTTAGGTTTTTAAGATCGGTTTATTGTAACGTGAATAGTGAAAACGTCAGTGTATTTTATGTAGATGCAGCTTTGAGGGCAATTAAGAAGTATTGTTGTAATGGTCTCGATGGTAAAAGCAACAACCAAGCAATACTGCTCAACTATTCGCTTGAAAAGTGGAATGTTGATTTATTGAGCAGTGTTGTTTTATGTGTCAATCCCAACCTTATATAGGTCGATAAACAGTGCGTTATTTCACAAAAAATCTATGTTCCTAGACCTTGTTTCAGAGAGGTCCGATGCGTAAAAAGCGGCTTGAATATTCCCTATTCCCCTAGAGGGCCGCGCATTATTTTTGCTGCTCGCTGATTTTAAGCTGATATCAGGGTTAGTTGGGAAGTACCGCTTCTTGGGCGAATAAATCTTTAGTGTCCTCGCGTTGCCGTACAAGATGCACAGACGCCCCATCAACCATGATCTCTGCCGCGCGCCCACGCGCATTGTAATTCGATGACAAGGTGAAGCCGTAAGCACCGGTGGTTCTAACCGCAAGAAAATCGCCTTCGGCCACGGCCAGAGTGCGATGCTTGCCCAGAAAATCTGCAGATTCGCAAATCGGTCCGACCACGTCATATTTTCTAGCTTCGCTGTCGGGGGATTCGAGTACAGGGGTGATTTCTTGGTAGGCCTGATACAAAGCGGGGCGTATCAAATCATTCATTGCAGCGTCAACGATACAAAAACGTCCGGCAGCGCCTTGCTTGAGATATTCGACACGGGTGACTAAAATTCCTGCATTGCCGACAATCGCGCGGCCAGGCTCTATCGCGATTGGGAGGCTGACGTTTCGCGCGGCGAGTCGTGCGTGTATGGCCTTCCAGTATTCTTCTGGTGTTGGCGGTGTTTCGTCTTTATAAGTCACCCCTAAGCCGCCGCCAAAATCTATTACTGATATTTCAATGCCTTTGTCGTCCAAGGATTGTATGAAATCAATGACACGGTCCATTGCATCTTGTAGTGGTTCTGTCGTCGTCAGTTGTGAGCCAATATGACAGGCGACCCCATTAACTTTCAGGTTTGGATGGGACGCAATATAGTCGTAGCAATCCATCGCTTGCTCAACTGACACACCAAACTTATTGTCTTTAAGGCCGGTCGAAATATAGGGATGTGTCTTAGCGTCGACGTCAGGGTTAATCCTGACCGAGATGGGCGCGATCATCTGCTTTGCTTGTGCGATATCTGCGATACGCTCTAACTCGGCTTGGGATTCTGCATTGAAGCATGCTATATCCGAATCAAGCGCCAGCTCTATTTCCCAAGCCAATTTTCCGACGCCAGAAAATATTGTTTTTTGCGCCTTCCCACCCGCGGCTAAGACGCGCTGCAATTCGCCACCCGAGACAATATCAAACCCCGAACCGAGCTTGGCCAGCGTATTGAGTATGGCTAAATTGCCATTTGCTTTTACCGAATAATGAATACTATGCGGATAATTGCCAAAGGCTTGGTCAAAGGCATGCCAGTGGCGTTCTAGGGTGGCGCGTGAATAAATAAATAAGGGCGTACCAAACCGTTTAGCCAAGGCTCGCACAGCGAGCGCTTCGGCGTGCAGTTCGCCGTCTAGATAGCTAAAGTGATCCACGTCGCCGAATTATTGTGCGGCTTTAGTTTTGTCCTTCTTTTCGACTGAGGTAGTTTTGCTGGCCGTGTCGTCCTTAGGGATATACAAAGCGCCTTTCTGCCCGCAGGCAACGAGCGTTAAGAAACAGCAACCCAGAATTAAAACGGCAGCAATCTTTAAATATGGCATGATCTCAATATTAATAGAATTTAGATTTGAGTGATTATACAGTTAGAGGCCTTTGCATAATTCATTGGCGAAAGGAAAATGTGGAAAAAATTTCCTGATTGAGCCCAAAACGCACTGGAGCGTGTGCTATTCGCAAGTTTTACAACAATAAGCAGGGGATTTTAAACATTTTCACTCGCCAAAGGCTTATGCAAAGAACTCGCTTAGTTTGCGCTAAGCGACAACTGTTGTTTGGCGGCTGCAGCTGCGAGTTTAACTTGGGCGGGCGCGGTGCCACCGATATGAGTTCGAGCGTTGACAGAACCTTCCAAACTTAATATATCAAATACGTCTCGCTCGATGTCTGGGCTAAATGTTTGTAGCGCCTCTAACGGTATTTCCGATAAAGTGAGCTGTTTATCAACGGCGTAGCCGACCGTTTTGCCAACGATTTCGTGGGCGTCGCGAAAAGGAATATTCTTTCGAACTAAATAGTCTGCCAGATCAGTCGCAGTTGCGTAACCTTGCTCTGCTGCCCGGCGCATGTTTTTTGGAAATATCGTAATTTGAGGCATCATCGCTGCGTAAACCTGCAAGCAAATTAGACTGGTATCGATAGAATCAAACAGCAATACTTTGTCTTCTTGGTTATCGCGATTGTAGGCGAGTGGTTGGCCTTTCATTAGCATCAACAGACCGTGCAAGTTTCCACTTACGCGACTGGTCTTGCCGCGTACCAGCTCTGCCACATCGGGGTTTTTCTTTTGCGGCATGATGCTTGAGCCCGTACAAAAAGCGTCCCCCAAATCAACGAACTTGAATGCGTCGGATGACCACAAAATCATCTCTTCAGCCATGCGCGATAAGTGCATCATCATAATCGCTGCAGCCGCATTAAACTCGATCATAAAATCTCGATCTGATACTGCATCCAAGGAGTTGAGTGTCGGCCCACTAAACCCCAGAGCACGAGATGTCATTTCTCGGTTGATTGGAAAACTGGTGCCAGCCAGCGCTGCGCTGCCTAGCGGGCATTGATTTAACCTTTTTTGGCAATCAATCAGTCGCGCAGTATCCCGTTCCAGCATAGCATTCCACGCCAACATATGATGGCCAAAGGTAATGGGTTGTGCTGTTTGCAAGTGCGTAAAACCGGGCATGATCACGGCTGCGTGGTCGTCTGCTAGATCGATCAATGCGCTTCTCAAATGCCTTAATTCACTCAGAATATCGTCGATAGCTTGACGAAGGTATAAGCGAACATCTGTCGCGACTTGGTCATTTCGAGAACGACCGGTATGTAGTTTTTTCCCCGCTTCACCAATTCGCTCGGTTAAGCGTGCCTCGATATTCATGTGCACGTCTTCAAGCGCGATATCCCAGTCAAATTTCCCCGACTCGATGTCAGAAAGAATTTCGGCTAAACCGTCCTGAATTTCCTTAAGTTCTTGAGGTGTTAGAACGCCGATATCCTTTAGCATTTCGGCGTGCGCAAGTGATCCATCAATATCTTGTGAGTACAGCCTTTTATCAAATGAAACCGATTCTGAAAATTGCTCGACCAACTTATTAGTACTTTGAGCGAATCGTCCTCCCCATAGCTTTTTACTCATGATGCTTAAAAATCTTAAGGTATTAGTGCGCGTGATCATAAAGCATTTGTTAGTATGGCGCTGCTTTTAATTGCCAGTAGAAAGGCAGGCTTTCGAAGCTTATTTTAGGAGAGGACCGATGCTTATTTAGGATTTACCGAGTAGAATTTTATTCTCTTCTATTTCCAGCCATGGGTTTCAGCGTGGTCTAATTTTTTGCATAGAAGGCTTTCATGACGCAACCATATCGAATTTTTGCAATCTTTGTCCTAAATAGGTAGTATTGCCGGAGTTTCAAACGCAAGTGTTGGAATTAGCCTTAGTCAACCCCCCCTTTTAACAGACATCCCAAATGTTTGGAAAGACTGAGCAAATTTCAACCTCTTGGTTTTCCAAGAGGTTTTTTTCGTTTCTAGGAAGCACGAATACATTTGTACTGATTATGATGTCAAATCTTGTCGTCACTTCTTGAACTACAAACAACTTTGTGGTGTAGTGTGTGCCACTGGCTTTCTGGAGAACATTGGGGGGATCTGAATTGTGAGCAGAAGGAGATGGCCTCGGTTTCAACTTAATTTTAAGCTAACTGGCTTTCCTGGCCGCTTGCTGATCGTGGCGACATTAGGCGTTGGTGCCACTGCGTTGGTACTAGAGCATCAGCCTAATTTATTTGCGATGACGATGGTAATGTTGTGTGCCATCTTGATTGTAATACTTGCCTATATCGGCTATCCAATCGTAAAAGGGATAAGATTAGGTTGGGGCGTTACGATTGCCTGGTATGCTTGTATGATGATACCCGGGATGGTGTATTTGCTACAACCGTGGATAGAGCCCCTTTTTTCAGTCAAGGTGTTTTCTGAGATTGATCGGGAAATAACCAGAATTTATCTATGGATATTAGGCTTGTTTGTGATGCCGATTGTGCTGGGTTTAGAGCAGCTGGTCTCCGCGCAATCGGACGTCAAGATTTTAGAAAAAGAAAGCGAAGTGGCGGATTTAGATTTTCGTATCCGACCGCACTTTCTTTTTAATAGTCTGAACAGCGTTGCCAGCTTAATTTCCATCGATCCGGTTCGTGCTGAGGATGGGCTAATGGATTTAGCGGATATGTTTCGGATCATTATGACGGATAAACGAAAGCTTGTGCCTTTCAGTGCTGAATACGAGATGGCTTATAAATATATGGCATTGGAAAAGATGCGCTTGGGTGATCGTCTTGACGACGATTGGCAAATTGAAGATATCGACGAAACGGTGTTGTTGCCAATATTAACCCTCCAGCCACTGATCGAAAACGCTATCTATCACGGCATAGAGACACGCCTAAATGGTGGCAAAGTAACGGTTCGGGCGAGACAAAGTGATAAAAATGTTTATATTACCGTTATTAATCCTCGACCAGAAGCGGATAAACCAGCACGCAAGGGCAATCAAATTGCGCAACAAAATCTGATAAATCGATTCAAACATTTATATGGCGGACTGGCTGAGATTAGTTATGTTGAAACGGATAATTTTTATACTGTGACGATAAAAATACCCAGAGGCATGGTATTTAAAAAAGAAAAATAATATTTCTACTAAAAACAACGATAGAAAGCAAAAGCTTATCGCCGATAGAACCGCTTAAGGGAGAATATTAAAGGGCCATATCGCTATATTTATCCGTTTTGGAAACCGAAATTACTATGATTTAGTCAGTGTTCTTTACTTTAAAAATCCTTAAAAAAGTGCATTTCCTAGGCTATACATGCGGTTTTTCTAGCGTTAGAATACGCGGCCTTTTCCAAAACACTGTGGAGCCACGCATTATGCCGAGTATTCGCGTAAGGCAAGATGATTATTTCGATGTTGTACTAAGACGGTTCCGCCGCTCTTGTGAGCGCGCAGGCGTATTTACTGAATCGCGTCGTCGTGAATTCTATGAGAAACCAACTGCGGTCAGAAAGCGTGAGAAAGCAGCTTCTGTTCGTCGCGAAATGAAACGCGCTTCGCGTGGACGCATTCGTCGTCGGCACACCTGCTGAAAAATTTTTTCTATCTTATCTACTGGGTTTTCCGACCCTAACCCCAACTCAACGCATTTAGACTCATGTCTTTAAAGCAGCGCATCGCAGATGATATGAAATCTGCAATGCGAGAAAAAGATACCGTTCGCTTAGAAGCTGTTAGGATGCTTCGCGCGGCGATTCAACGCAAGGAAGTCGACGATCAAACTGATATCGATGATGATGCGGTGCTTGCGATCGTTCAAAAACTGGTCAAGCAGGCCGGCGAATCAATCAAACAGTTCGCGGCTGGGAAACGTCCTGATTTAGTCGAAAAAGAACAAAATAGCCTTGAGCACATTCTCGTGTACATGCCGGCACAATTGAGCGATCAAGAAGTGGAGTCTATGGTCGAGGCTGCAGTCGTAGAAACGTCAGCGGAAAATTCGAGTGACATGGGTAAAGTAATGGCCTGGTTAAAACAAAAATTAAATGGTCAAGCTGATATGGGCAAGGTTAGCCAGCTCGTCAAGGCACGCCTAATTAAATAGCTGTGTTTCTGGCTTTTCTTCAAGCCTAGGAGGGTCCGCGTGGATCCCCGAGCAACCTCTCTTACATTTTTGTTCTGCCTGACCAGCTTTAAATAGATTCAGCTTTGGCTAAGTTGCGATCGATAAAAATCGCTAATTCCAGTAATTATATAGGGGAGAGTGCGGGATGTGGTTTTTGCGTCAATTAACGGGTTCTACGATATTGCTCATCTGCGCGATTTGCAGCGCGGCATATGCCGGAGAGCGTTTGGAATTCGAAGCAGTTCAGCCCAATGTCAAAGAGCGAATTAGCATCACGCTTCATGAATCACAGGCGCTCATCAAAAGTTCTGCAAATACCCAATCGATACTTGTATTTCAGGCAAATAAACGCCAATTACATATCATTGATCATCAGAAAAAAACGATTGCTAGTTTAGACCAAAACTCAGTGGAGCAAATCGCATCGGTCGCAGAAAGTATTGGCGAGCTGGCGAAAGCTCAGGGGGGTGTATTGGGAGATTTATTTAAAACCTTTGGCTTGGATAACACCCTCGGCAGCCAAGCCGTTATCACGACGAAAATACAGACTGGCGAGCGCCGCTATGCGGGGATGGCCTGCGAAAATATGGAAGTCTATTCAGACGAAGTCCTTGTCACGATCTTATGCTTAACAGATAAGCAGATAAGCAGCCCTGAGCGACAGACGCTCCATGCCTTGTTTGAATTTGCGCAACTACTTGCTAACAAGGGCAAGCTCATTGTTGAGCAATTTAACTTAGCTATTCCGGTGATGCCGAACGAACCCGTGGCGGGGATTGTTCTACATATAGAAAATGTGCAGCGCAAGATCACGGCTTCTCTGAAAAGTATCGCTAATGTGAATACGACGGAAGCGCAGTTTCAGTTGCCTGAAAATTATGCTCAAACAATTCTGAGCTTCTAGCGGCGGGGCATCGGGCCTTCGAAGAAGAGCTAGTTTACCTTGTGGATTGCTTCTTTGTGAACACTTAACGCGGCTTCCTTTAAGGCTTCGCTGAGACTGGGATGACTATGAATAGTGCGCCCTAAGTCTTCAGCACTGGCTTGATATTGTATTGCAAAAATGGCTTCGGACAGAAGCTCGGAGGCATGTTCGCAAATGATATGAACGCCTAGTATCCGGTCGGTTTCCTTATCTGAGATCACCTTTATCAAGCCGTCAGTATGCCCCGACGCTTGGGCTCGGCCACTTGCGGCGATTGGAAAATTGCCGACCACAATTTCTCGCCCCGCTGTTTTGAGTTCAGCTTGTGTTGGACCCACCCATGCAATTTCTGGATGCGTATAAATAACCGAAGGAATGAGCTGCAAATCTAAAGCGCGGGGCTTGCCACTGGCAATACTCTCGGCAACATATACACCTTCTTCAGAACCTTTATGTGCCAGCATCGGTCCTCGAACGACATCGCCGATTGCCCAAACTCCTTTAACATTGGTTTGACAATATTGGTCCACGGAAATGGCGTTACGTTCGGTGGTTTCTATGCCGCTGTCCGGCGCAAGCAATCCATTTATATTTGCGCTTCGTCCAACCATTACCGCCAGTTTATCGGCTGAAATAGTTTGCGTTTTTTGGCTGATTTCGTAATCGACTTTTACGCCAGTTTTGGTTGAATGGTAGGCCTTAACCCTTGCGCCTAGAATAATTTTCAAGCCCTGTTTCTTAAATTGTCGCGCGGCCTCTCTGGAAACTTGCGCGTCAATCATTGGCAATAACGTGTCCTGCGCTTCTAATAGCGTGACCTCTGCGCCCAAGCGTTGCCACACGCTGCCGAGCTCTAAACCGATGACGCCAGCACCGACGATAACAAGATGTTTGGGGATTTTTTTAAAGGCGAGAGCATCCGCAGAATCGTGGACTTTTTTATGATCAAACTTAAAGCCTGGAAGCTCCATGGGGCTTGAGCCCGTGGCGATGATGATGTCTTTAGCGACAATGGTTTGAAGAATTTTCCCGCCGGAGGTCGCCATTACCGTCACTTGTTTGGAGGCTAAGACACGTGCATTGCCGTGGATCAACGTGACCTTATTTGCTTTGAGTAATTGTGCAACCCCGCCGGTGAGCTTTTCGACCACGGATTGCTTGCGCGCCTGCATTTTGCCCACATCAATTTTGGGCGAGTCGATATGGATACCATGATTGCCAAAATCAAGTCGCGCCTGAGAGAATAGGGCGGAAGACTCTAACAAGGCTTTGGAAGGAATACAGCCAACATTTAGGCAGGTTCCCCCTGGCGAAGCCTTCCCTTGTTTGTCGATCCAGTTGTCGATGCACGCGGTCTTTAACCCTAACTGCGCGCATCGAATAGCGGCGACATAGCCCGCTGGGCCAGCACCAATGACAATCACATCATATTGATCTGACATGCTATTTAAGATCTAACAGCAGGCGCGTTGGATCTTCCACGCTATTTTTAATTGTGACCAAAAATTGAACCGCTTCTTTTCCGTCAACTATGCGGTGATCGTAAGACAAGGCCAGATACATCATGGGACGAATAACCACCTCACCATCGACAGCGATTGGACGATCTTGAATACCATGCATCCCTAATATTGCACTTTGGGGCGGATTTAATATTGGGGTGGATAGCAGCGAGCCGAAGACGCCGCCGTTGGTGATGGTAAAAGTGCCGCCCGTTAAATCATCCATTGTTAAATCTCCGGCTTGCGCGCGTTGTCCATAATGACGAATTTCTCCTTCTATTTGCGCGAAAGTTTTGGTTTCTGCGTCGCGAACGATTGGCACCACCAGCCCTCTTGGAGAGGACACAGCAATGCCGATATCATTGTAGCTCGCCTTGATGATATCGGTTCCATCAATTTGTGAATTTATCATGGGAAATCGTTGTAGGGCAGCGATGCTGGCTTTAACAAAAAACGCCATAAACCCGAGTTTAGCGTTGTGGGTCGCCTCAAATTCTTCTTTGTATTTACTGCGCAGACTCATTATCTGGCTCATATCAATTTCGTTGAACGTCGTCAGCATTGCCGACGTTTGTTGCGCATGGACCAATCTTCGCGCGATAGTTTGACGTAGCCTACTGATGGGTTCGCGGAGTTGCTCACGCCCAACCATTTTTCGGGCTGGCGCGGTTTCAACCTGACTAGGCGGTGGGGCAAGGTCTGGTTTTGGGGCCTTGGGTGCTGGGCTCGTCGACTCGTTTACTTGATTAATATGCGCGATGACATCTTCTTTTAATATCCGGCCGTTATGGCCACTGCCCTTGATCTCGCTTGCGTCAAGTTTGTGCTCTGTTAAAAGACGCTCGACAGCCAAGCCGTGGGGTGCCTTGCCCGACTTATCAATGACCGGCTCGTCGGGTGTGCTGGCAGAGTCAGGTGGGCTTGCTTCGATGGCTTGTTCCACAAATATTGCAAGCACATTATCGTCCGTCACCAATTCGCCACTATTGGCCACGATTTTCTCGAGCACACCATCAGCCGGCGCCGAAACTTCTAAGACAACTTTATCGGTTTCAAGGTCAACCAAGTTTTCGTCGCGTTTAACGGGTTCGCCCGGCGCTTTATGCCATTCCAACACCGTTGCATCAGCGACAGATTCGGGTAAGGCGGGTACTTTAATTTCTATCGACATAATGCCTAATTATTTTGTAGGTAGGGAAAGGGCGGACAACACCAATTTTCGTTGTTGTTCGAGAAATAATTTGTAATAGCCAACGGCAGGCGCTGCGGAGGGGCCTCGCCCAACGTAGCGAACGGCTTGATGATCCGATATGCAGTTCTCAATATGATGCCGAATTTGATACCAGGCACCTTGGTTGCGGGGCTCTTCTTGGCACCAAACGATGTCTTTGGTATCCGTGTATGACTTAAGCAATTTACGCAATTCTTTGTCTGGAAAAGGGTGAAGCTGCTCTATTCTAACAATTGCTATATCGCGTCGTTTTTGCGCGCGGCGTTCCTCTAATAGTTCATAATAAAGTTTTCCACTACACAAGATGACTCGAGGACAGTTTTTCTTAGTGATCTTGTCAATTTCTGGGATGATGCTCTGGAACGCACCTTTGGCTAAGTCGTCGACAGTGGAGACTGCAAGTTTGTGACGAAGCAAGCTTTTTGGTGTCATCACGATCAATGGGCGTCTGAAAGACCGTTTCATTTGGCGACGCAACATATGGAAAGTTTGCGCGGGCGTGGTGGGGACACAAACCTGCATATTCGTCCCCGCCGTCAATTGTAAGAAACGTTCGAGCCGAGCCGATGAATGCTCAGCGCCTTGGCCCTCTTGGCCATGCGGTAGAAATAATACCAATGCGCTAACCCGCTTCCATTTTGTATAGGCGCTGGCGATAAATTGATCGATCACTACCTGAGCACCGTTGGCAAAATCTCCGAACTGGGCTTCCCAAATAGTTAAAGTTTCGGGGTCGGTGGTGGAGTATCCGTATTCAAACCCAAGCACTGCTTCCTCCGACAAAATTGAGTTAATCACCAAAAATTTATTTTTCGCACCAGGCAGCTGACGTAATGGCACCATGCGACCGGATTTTTTTTGATTATGCACCACCGCATGCCGATGAGAGAAGGTACCCCGCCCGGAGTCTTGCCCTGAAAGGCGGATATCATAACCATCTTGCACCAAGGTGCCGTAAGCGAGGATTTCTGCACATCCCCAGTCAATCGGTATTTTCCCTTTTGCCATTTCAAGGCGATCTTCATAGACCTTTTTGATACGTTTGTGAACACCATAGCTGACGGGGAGCGATTTGAGCAGCGTGGTATTGATCTCAGGTATGCGCTTGCTGGCAACGCCAGTTTTAACCGACTCACGCCAATCGGCGCCTTCATAAACACTCCAATCGACAATTTTCCCAATCTTATGCGGATCAAATATTTGACCCGCGTTTATTTCTCCTCGGTCTAGTTGCGCGCGATAGTCGTCGACCATCTTAGTGGCCAAGTCATCGGCAATAATGTTTTCCTGTTCGAGCCTTCGTGCATACAGCGCGCGAGGCGTCAGTTTCTTATCGATTTTTTTATACATGACGGGCTGCGTGAGCTTGGGCTCGTCTGCCTCATTATGCCCATGACGTCGATAGCAAATTAAATCGAGCACCACGTCTTGGTGAAATTGACAGCGATAAGCCAGCGCCAACTCGGTTGCGGTGACCACGGCATCGGCGTCATCACCATTGACATGCAAGATGGGAGCATGCACCATTTTGGCGACTTCAGTGCAGTAGATCGTGGAGCGTGCATCGAGTGCATTGGTGGTAAAGCCAATTTGGTTATTGATAATAATATGGATCGTGCCGCCGGTGGAATACCCTCGTGTGCTCGACATGTTTAGCGTTTCCATGACAACGCCTTGGCCAGCAAATGCAGCATCACCGTGTATCACGATGGGTACAACCTTGTTGCGTTTTTTGTCGCCACGGCGTTCTTGTCGGGCGCGTACAGAGCCTTCAACCACCGGACTAACAATTTCTAGATGAGATGGATTAAATGCCAAGGCCAGGTGAACATTGCCGCCACTGGTTTGGATGTCGGATGAAAAGCCTTGATGGTATTTGACATCGCCTGATTCGTAGTCAGGGTCAGAAATTTCATAGGCGCCATCAAATTCTTGAAATAATTTAGCGGGCTTTTTGCCGAGGATGTTGATCAAAACATTGAGTCGGCCTCGATGCGCCATGCCCACCACTATTTCTTTCACCCTGCGTTTTCCACAGCACTGAATCAGTGTTGAGAGCATTGGGATCAGCGCATCACCCCCTTCTAAAGAAAAGCGCTTTTGACCGACATATTTTTTGTGTAAGTGTTGCTCCAAAATTTCAGCAGCGGTCAATTTTTGTAAAATTTCGATACGCTCTTTATCGCTCTTAAGCGGGCGTATGGGGTCGGTTTCGATTTGTAGACGTAGCCATTCGCGTTGCTCGGCGTCGGCGATATAACGATATTCATAGCCGATCGACTCACAATAGGCCTTTTTGGTGTAGGCTAAAATTTCCCGCAAGGTTTTTCGCCCGCCTTCGCCTAAATTTCCGGAGTCGAAAACCGAATCCATATCTGCGTCAGATAAGCCATACTGCTCTAGTGCTAATTCTTTTGGGTTCACGCGCTGCATCGTGCCGAGTGGATCAACATCGGCGACCAGATGGCTCAATCGTCGATAGTTGTCGATCATCTGAATCACCTGCGCTTGCTTATAAAAGGCACTTTCGACCCAGCTCTGCGAACCACTTACAACGGTAGCATTACCATTGCCGGCCTTGGGATCAACCTCGGGCAGCGATTCGAAAATCTCGCGCCACTGTTCGCTGACGCTGTTTGGATCGGCTTGGTATTGCTTAAATATTTCTTCGAGATACGGCGCGTTAGCGCCATGAAGATAAGAGATATCGGCGGGTACGCTTGGGCTAGAGTCGCTCATGAAAGGCGCGGATCTCATTAATAAGAATTGGGGTATTAATTATATTTATTGCGCTGGCCTTGGCTAGTCTTTAAAGCAAATAAATTCGAAATATTGAATCTTTTTTTGCATGGGTTTAAATCAATACTTCTTGTTCATAAGGGTATAGCCCAGTGGTTAATCCTCATGCAGAACGAATGTATGGGCGTTGTGTAAGAAGAAAAGCAAAATATTTTGACAGACACAAGATATAGGGGTAATATATAGAAATAGACACAATATATAGTTATTACCACGATAAAAGGGATAGGAATCAATCGCATAGCGCTCATTTGCTAGCCAGTTTGTGGGGTCAGCGATGATGCTTATTTAGAGTCACGGTTTCTGCCTAGTGTCGTATGTTTAAAGAGCATGAGTAATACTTGAGTAATACAAAAAGCGACGCAATATTCGCTTATTAAAAGCTTAATACCAATAAATAGAGGATATAGCGTGGCCGAGCATAAGATAAAAACCGTCATGGATTCACCGACACCGATAGAATTTCAAAGTGCCTCCTTGGATATTTGGGATAAAAAATATCGGCTGAAATCTAAGGACGGTAAAGCCATCGATCAGGATATTCAAGCGACATACGACCGCGTCGCGAAAGCTTTGTCTGGTGTCGAAACTAGCAAGGCGAAGCAGAAAAAGTGGCATGAGCGATTTGTATGGGCCTTGCAACATGGCGCGATACCCGCCGGTCGCATTATGTCCAACGCGGGCGCTCAGAACCATAAACCCGCCACCAGCACTATAAACTGCACGGTTTCAGGAACGGTGCCAGATACGATGGATGGGATTTTGCATGCCGTCCACGAAGCGGGTTTAACCTTAAAAGCGGGTTGCGGCATCGGCTATGAGTTCTCGACCTTGCGGCCCAAAGGCGCATTTGTCAGTGGGGCGGGCGCATACACCTCCGGCCCACTGTCTTTTATGGATATATTCGATGCCATGTGTTTTACCGTCTCCTCGGCAGGTGGCCGACGCGGTGCACAAATGGGTACCTTCGAGATCACTCACCCAGACGTGATGGATTTTATGCAGGCCAAGCGTGAAGATGGTCGCTTGCGACAGTTTAATTTGTCTTGCCTGATTACCGATGATTTTATGCGCGCGGTGGAAGCGGATGAAGATTGGGATTTAGTCTTTCCTGCAACACAATCTGAATTTGATTCTGAAGAAGACACCATTGTCTGGCGTGCGTGGTCAGATTCAGAAAGATACATTACCAATGATGTGGGTGAAGTTGCTTTTCGTGTGTATAAAACTGTTCCGGCTAAAAATATGTGGAACGTGATCATGTCTTCCACCTATGATTATGCCGAGCCAGGTTTTATCTTGATCGATCACGTCAACGAGATGAACAATAATTGGTTTTGTGAGAATATCCGCGCCACCAACCCTTGTGGTGAGCAGCCGTTACCGCCGTATGGTGCGTGCTTATTAGGTTCCGTTAATCTTACTCGCTTTGTTGAGAATGCCTTCACGGATGAGGCGAGCTTTAATTGGGACACCTATCGTGAAGTGATTTCAGTATTTACTCGAATGCTCGATAACGTGGTCGAAATTAACGGCTTACCACTCAAAAAACAGCGCGATGAAATTATACGAAAGCGCCGTCATGGTATGGGTTACTTAGGTTTGGGCTCGACCATGACGATGATGAAGATGAAGTACGGGAGTGAGCAATCCCTTGCGTTTACTGAGAAGGTCTCGAAAACCATGGCGGAGGTCGGCTGGGAAGTGGGCATGGAATTGGCTGAAGAAAAAGGCGCAGCGCCGGTGTTTGAGGAAGATTTTGAAGTCACGGCAAAAATGTTGCATCAGCGCCCCGAAATGGAGCGCGATGGTTATCAGATGGGCGATAGTGTTAAAGGCAAAGTACTGATGGGGAGATATAGCCGCTATATGCAAAAATTCCCTAAATCATTGCAAGACAAAATCGCGGATAAGGGCTGTCGTTTTACCCATCATACCTCGATTGCGCCCACAGGCACGATCAGCTTGTCGTTGGCGAATAATGTGAGCAATGGTATCGAGCCGTCTTTCTCGCATGAATACAGTCGTAATATTATTCGCGAGGGTAAAAAGAGTAAGGAGAAAGTCGATGTATGTTCGTACGAATTATTGGCCTATCGCGCTCTGGTGGATGAAAATGCGGTACAGATGAATGAGGATGGGTCGTCTGGCTTGCCTGATTATTTTTTATCAGCGGATACTATTACTCCGCGTGAGCACGTAGATGTTCAAGCGGCATCACAAAAATGGATTGATTCCTCAATCAGCAAAACGGCGAATGTTCCCACTGATTTTCCATTTGAAGATTTCCAAGATATTTATATGTACGCCTGGAAGCAAGGCCTAAAAGGCTGCACGACATTTCGCTTCAATCCAGAAGTTTTCCAAGGCGTATTGGTGCAAGAAAAAGATTTAGAAAATACGACCTACCGCTTTGCGCTGGAAAATGGAGAGACGGTTGAAGTCAAGGGCAATGAAGAGATCGAATACGATGGTGAGATGCATACCGCTGCGAATTTATTTGACGCGCTCAAAGAAGGCTACTACGGCCGTTTTTAATCTTCCAATATTGTTAGATAGAACATAGAACAAATAGGTAAAACCCATGTCAGTTAAGATAGAGAAAAAAATTGTTGCGTACAGTGTTGTTTCTGAAGAGAAGAAAGCAGCTAAGCCTACAGCAAAAGCCGAGGCCAAGGCCAAGGCTAAGGACAAGCCAGCGGTGCCAGCCGAGCAGCTAGAACTCGATGGCGGTCGCGCAGATGACAAGCAAAGCGCCACCATTGTACGGATGCATGAAAAAGTCGAGCGCCCAGAAATGCTGGTCGGGAGTACCTACAAAATCAAAACCCCTGTATCAGAGCACGCCTTTTACATCACGATCAACGATATCGTATTAAATCCCGATACGCCTTACGAGAAACGCCGGCCTTTTGAAGTTTTCATTAACTCTAAAAACATGGATCACTACCAGTGGATATCCGCGTTAACGCTGATTATTTCAGCAGTATTTCGTAAAGGCGGTGATGTCACTTTCTTGGTAAAGGAATTGCGCAGCGTGTTTGACCCCAAAGGCGGTTATTTCAAGCGTGGCGGTAAATTTGTGCCGTCTTTGGTTGCAGAAATTGGCGATGCCATTGAAGCACATCTAAAACTCATCGGCTTGATTAAGGACGATAAACTAGACCCACATCAGCAGAAATTGGTTGAAGAAAAACGTAGGGAATATGAAGGGCGACAAGCGAAACCCTCTGATGCAGAGGAGAGTACTTTTCCAGCTGGGGCGACTTTGTGCGCCAAGTGTTCAACCCGAGCGATGATTATGATGGGTGGGTGTTTGACTTGTTTGAATTGTGGGGAGAGTAAATGTGGGTAGGCCAAGTTCATTAAGTAACCTCAAAGTCGCGTTTATTTCTTAACCGTCTTTGCGAGCCGAGCGAAGCAATCTAGGCGGCGTTCGGTTAGGGTATTAGATTGCCACGCTTGAAAATTTCGTTCTAATGCCTTGTTTCGTCTTTATGACGAGTCACTTTTGTTTCGGCAAAAGTAAGCAAAACCATTGCTCGGTTCCGCAGCCCTGCGGGTGCCCGCTTTGCGTAATGCAATAAAGGGACGGCTCAATAATCATCCTGATTACTCGCCTCAATTCGTCTTCCTTGGCGAATTGCTTCCTTGATTGCATTACGCAAATTGGCTGTTTCAAAGTCGCGTTTATTGCCTAACCGTCTTTGCGAACCTAGCGAAGCAATCTAGGCAGCGTTCGGTTAGGGTATTAGATTGCCACGCTTGAGAATTTCGTTTTAATGTCTTGGTTCGTCTTTTTGGCAAGTCACTTTTGTTTCGACAAAAGTAAGCAAAACCATTGCTCGGTTCCGCAGCCCTGCGGGTGCCCGCTTTGCGCAATGCAATAAAGGGACGGCTCAATAATCATCCGGATTACTCGCCTCAATTCGCCGTCCATGGCGAATTGCTTCCTTGATCGCATTACGCAATTCGGCTGCTCCAAAGTCGCGTTTATTGCTTAGCCGTTATTGCGAGCTTTGCGAAGCAATCCAGTCGTGCGTTAATGGTTGATATTGGATTGCCTCGTTGCTGCGCTTCTCGATGACGATGCTGGATTTACATTCTTTGGGGGTCACCCTCTCTCGTGGGAGGAAAGTTAACCTGAAATTAAGTATCGGTGTTGTATAAACACATTATAAATCTAAGTTCAATTTTGCTGAGGGAAGGATATGCTGCAGGTTCGTCAGGTCGTTTTTGTTTTGTTTTGGTTGTTGCTATTTGGTTTGCTCAGTCCTGTATTCGCGGCCACTTTGGCGGATGAATTGAACATCACCATTACGGCGGATCAACCGCAGTACTCGGCCAAGGATTCGATCACTGTTCAGTTCCAAATATCTGCACCATCGACTAATACTGCCCCGCTCAAATTTGTACCTTGGAAAACGCCACTGGAAGGAGCATTCAACGCCAATATGTTTCAGGTATATCGGGGCTTGGCGCGTGTGAAATATATTGGGCGGGTTGTTCGCAGAGGGCAGCCGAAGGCGGACCAATATTTGAGTTTATCACCGGGGGAGAGTTTTTCAGCCAGTATAGATTTAGAGCTGGGTTATCAGTTTGAACAGGCGGGCACCTACACCGTTCGTTTTGATTCAGAACTGATGTACTTACATCGCAGTGATCAGGCGGTATCCGAGGCGACGCTTGCAACAGCGGTTCGATCTAACACCATTACCTTTGAAATAAGCGAAGCGCGAGTGCAGCCTCGTATCGCCGCGGCTTTACCGGCATTCTCAGGTTGTTCAGCCTCTGACCAAACAAAATTATCCGCAGCCCAAACACAGGCGACCGGCCTTACCTTGGTTGCCCGAAATGATCTGCTCAACACGCCCGCCTCTCAACGCCCTACCGCTGAGCGCTATATAAAGTGGTTTGGTGTCTACAGTGCTGCGGGTTATTCCAAGGCGAGTACGGCTTTCAGTTTGATGTACCAAGCCTTTGCCAATGAAACTATTTCTTATTTCTGTGACTGCACCCCTCTAGAACAAAGCCAGGGAATAATCGCCTATGTATATTCTAACGATCACTACAACATTCATATTTGTGACGCGACTTTTTCCCAGCCGGTCTCAGGCAGCGATACACAGGCGGGAACCTTAATTCATGAGATGTCTCATTTCACCGTTACTGTGGGTACATCTGACCACGGGTATGGAGAAGCCAGCGCACTCAATATTGCAGTAAACAATTCCACTAATGCTTTAGATAACGCTGAAAATTACCTGTTTTTCGCGGAAAACTTCCCCGCGGTCGCGATGGGTACGAGCGGTGGTGCTTCAAGCAATGCGGGCAGTATTATTCCGCCCGTCATGCTATTGCTTTTTAATTAGAAACTGCGTGCCAATACGAAGCTTTTCCTGTTTTCCTGTTTAGAAAGTCCCCACAGATAAGTCTGGCTTGTCCAAGTGTCAGGCTTGCTTTTGGTATGGCATCTGCCTAGTATAGTTCTTTTCAAAGCATTCTCTAAAGTAGCTGGACTTGACCGTGAAAAATCGCTTACTTATATTCCTTACAATAATCACATGTATAAGCTATCAGTCATCTGCGGCAAGCGCTGCCCCTAATCGCTCTTTGGCCACCGCGCTAGAGCTGATTCAATCAGGCGAGTACGTTCAGGCGAACGAGATATTGTCCACCCTTGATCTAAATGCGGGTGGAGCCAAGCTAAAAGGCGTTATTCTTAATCTACAGGGCGCAAATTTAATCAGGTTAGATCAGTCGATCCGTGCTTTAGGACTATTTGATCAAGCCGAAGCAGCTGGCTTTGACAAGCCTATTTTGAATCTCAATCGCGGGCGTGCTTTTCTCGCCTTAGATAGCCCCAATCGAGCATGGTTACATTTTTCTTTGTATGCTTTAGCCTATCCCAACAGTGCGAGGGTGTACCAATATCTAGGTCTCGCTTCTCAACAACTGAAACAATATAGCGCGGCAAAACATTATTTTGAATTATCCCATCAGCTCAATCTTGACGATGATCTGCCCTTATATTACCTAGCTAAACTTGCCTACGAGCAGGGACAGAATGATCTGTCTGCCCATTATTTAGATCAGCTATTAGCCAATGGCGATCATTCTAATATTGACTTTAGCATCTTAGATAAACTGTCAACTTATCTCGCCAAGCGGGCAAGCCCCAGCAAGCGATCAAAGATTGCCAACCCTATTGGTGCTTGGTTTTCTTTATCCTCCAATCACAACGACAATGTCTTGGGGCTGGCGAACGGCGCGCCCAAGCCCGCAGGGATCGATAGCCCGTCTGACCATTCCACCGGACTGGCAGGTGGCCTTACTTGGAGAGCATACGATCAAGGCGGCCAGCTCTTTCAACTGGGATATCAGCTCAATACCAATGACTACAACACTTTGGATCAGTTCGATACAGTCAGAAACACGCTGACCGGCACGTATTCTAAGTGGTTGAGCCAATCAACGTTAGGAAGTGCCACACTAGACATATCGGATTTACAACTCAATAGTGCGTCATTTTTAAATACCTCTACCCTAAAATTGAGTGCATCGAGGCAAATTGAACCCAAGCGGAAAATCGGCGCTACCTATCAATACTCCGACTACGATTATGCCCATCCATCGTTGACAGGCGCGCGGGATCGAGATGGTTCTGAGCATCGCTTGCTCACCCATATTAATCAACAGTATTCGGATTGGGATACCCGCGCAGAACTGCAATTTAGAATTGCAGATACGCAAGGTCAAGATTATGACCTAAAAGGCTATGCGCTTAGTTTTCTTGCAAGCCGCGACTTGCCCGCAGTTGAGGTGGGCTTGAAAAGGATTCCCTTAAGCTTAAGCGCAAGTATTGGTTTTTCTAAGTCTCACTACGATGGCGTGAACTCGCTTTCTGAGTTCAAGCGTCAAGATGAGCGTCTTCAGACGGCGCTATCTATCCGTTCGAAGATCAATGAGAAAGTCACCGCAGAAGCACGATTAAGTCATTCGAAAAATAGCTCTAACATTGCGTTTTTTGATTACGACAGAACCCAGTATTCGCTTAGTATCACCGCATCTTTATAGGGCCGAACCATGACCAATAGCGCTTGCCGTCAAGTTGTGAATCGATCACTGCTCTTTGTTGTGATCGCCTTCTTTTACATCGAAAGCGCCAGTGCGTGTTTGAATAGCAATGGCTTGGTTATTGATTGTGCTAGCTCCTCGTGCGATTCCGTGTTAACCACCGCGGGCGGCCTGTCTTGTCTTGCGCCCATCATGCCGTCTACCCCAACACTGTTGCCAGAACCAACTCCTATTTCAATCGATGTACCGGAAGAGAGCGTTGTTTCGGACGATGTACCGGAAGAAAGTATTGTGCCTATATTCGAGCCGAGCAATGATGTTCCGGTTGACAATCAATTTATTGAAATTGGTGACGATTTTCCTTTAAAACACGATGAATTCGACAAATACCCTCCGGGTTATCTGCCTGAAGAAGATGTCCTGCCCGGCCTGCCTACCCAAAACGTATTTCTAGACAGCGTGTTTAGCAATGAGCGGCTACTACTTGATATTCTAGACAACGCGGAAGAATTACAAAATCGCAAGAAAAAATTTGACTACATCCTCGATAAAAAGGAACGCGCAAAGCGTCATATCGCAAACTCGGACATTCCAGAATTAGAAGCCAATAAAGAGAGATTAAAGAGATTACAAGACAAGGCCGTTAAATTGACAATGGAAAAACATCCAGAACTCCGCGACACTCGATTTTCCGAGAAATACTTCCAGCAACAAATGCGGATTGCCTTGGGGCGCATCAGCGAATTGTATAAATCTCAGGAAGAAGAGCGTAAAGACAATTTAAGGAAAATTGATAATATTAGAAAAACCGCGAAAAGCTACGATGACCAAGCAAATAAGGCGCTCGAAGAATTAAGCGACACGGAAAAAACGCAATTTAACGATTATCAGCGATCAGAACAAAATGCCGCGATAGAAAAAGCGAATGCGGATGACGCGAGCTTAGAGGTTCAATCCACTAAAAAAGAGGTTAGTGGCTCGGTGCTTTTGAACTAGTCGTATGGTAAAAAATCATGTTCGTTTCGCAGAGCGAGTGTTGAAAGCGGTTGAATCTGTGACTCACGATGGACAGGGCGTCACCGCACTAAATTATTGACGCATTGTCATCCCAGTGACCAACCCCGGAAATAGTGATAACAGCTTAAATAAGTTCGCACAAAATCAGCAAAAGCAGTTCTATGTTTATTACCTCTACGCCTCATTGAGATAGCGTAAAAATCGCATGATAAAGCCCAATCGTTCCCCTGTTGCCGGGGTGCTATTCACCTTATATCTTCTGGTCTTTGTAGTGATGGCCATTGGGCCCTATGATCGTGCGACATGGTGGGCGGAGAATATCCCGGTGATGATTGCGGTGGGATTACTGTTGGCGACCTACCCCTGGTTTCAGTTTTCAAATACCGCCTATATCTTGATGTGTGTATTTTTATGCACCCACACCATCGGTGGACACTTTACGTTTGCCCGTGTGCCGTTTGAAACAGGTAATCATTTATTATCGTTGACGGGCCTGGATTCTTTATTTCCTGAAGGGCGCAATAATTTTGATCGCTTTGGTCATTTTCTAGTCGGCGTGTTTGCCTATCCAGTGGCGGAGCTGGCGTATCGCCGAAAATGGGTATCGAATCTTTCGACAGCCATTGTATTAGGCATTTTTGCGCTCGGATTCTGGGGCGCGCTGTATGAGGTGATTGAGATGATCTACGCAGTCTTAGAAGGCGGTGAATCGGGTCAAGACTTCTTGGGCTCTCAAGGCGATGAATGGGATGCGCAAAAAGACATGGCCTTAGATATATTAGGGGCGATGTTGGTTTCTTGTTTGTTCGCTTGGCAGTGGAGAAAGCAGAGCCAGTAAATTTTGCTCATTGTTCGACGCGGCCAATAGGTTACCCATGACAGACACTAAACCCATCCTGATTTTGCAACTGCGCCCCGAAAACGAAACCTCTGATAGCGAATTTGAGGCCTTTCTTAAGTACGGTGAAATTGATTCCAACAATGTGCGTCGCATTCGCATCGAAAGAGTGGGTATCCCAAATATAGTGCTGGACGAGTATTCGGCGATCATCGTGGGCGGAAGCCCGTTCGATATCAGCACGCCAGAAGCAGAGAAATCAGTGATCCAGCGAAAAATAGAAAGTGATTTCAAACAACTATTTGATGAGGTGGTGACGCGCGATTATCCATTTCTAGGGGCATGTTCGGGCAACGGTTTATTAGGTTCATATCTCGGCTCATCGATCAGCACCCGATTTCCCGAGCCGGTTGGCAGCGCAATGGTATGCATCACCGAAGCGGGTCAACGCGATGCCTTGTTAAGTGGCTTTCCCCAACAAATTAAAGTGCTATTAGGGCATAAAGAAGCTTGCGATGAACTGCCTGAGGGGGCGACCCTGCTGATAGAGGGTAAGGTATGTCCGGTGCAGATGTTTCGCGTGGGGAAGAATGTGTACGCTACCCAGTTTCACCCAGAAGGTGATAGCGAGGGCTTTGCGCTGCGCATTAATATATATAAGCATCACGGATATTTCAAACCCGAAGAAGCAGATCACCTCATCGAAACACTAAAGACTGAACAAACGCCGTATGCGCAAGAAATATTAAAACGGTTTGTACAGCGTTACTTCGTTTAGTGCGGCTTCCTTAAACAATCTAAAATGGGCTATTAAGGCATATTCTTCGATGTAGGTTCTGAATAAGTGTATAGGCCTAATCGAAATCGGTGCTTATGCATGCTGTCTAGCGATGGAGACGATTTAAAGAACTGGCTATTGCATGGCTCACTTGGCATATCATTTGCTGAGTGAAACCAAAACCTATGAAGTGAATGCCTGAAACGGTAATTTTTCCGGATTCGCCTTAATATCGATTATTGAACTGCACGTATAAGTGAGCCAGTCATTAAGCCAAGCGTCATCGCGCTGTATATAATTAGCTGAACTATAAATCCGGTATGCGTGGCGTGATCGTAACCGGGTACGAGAACGCATAAAATGGCAAATCAAGTTTGGCTTAATCCCCCTTCATCTTCCGGTTTGATGAAAGTACTGGCGACCTGCGTGCTGATCGAATTGGCCTTGGTCTTGCTGGATCTAACTGTTAACTGGATGCAATGGAGCGACAGTCGAGCCATCCGGCGTTTATTTAATATCACCCGTGAAGACGGACTCGCCTCTTTGTTTGCTGTTTTGCAAACGGCACTTGTCGCAGTGGTGGTTTGGTTGGCATATTTTTTCGCGCGTCATAATCAAGATAAATCTAGCCGTCGATTGGGGTGGTTAATATTGGCCTTGTTTTTTAGTTATATGGTGGTTGACGACGGTGCGATGGTACACGAGCGCGTCGGCGCAGCAATCAGTAGTGCGAATCAAGATTTATCACTGCCGAGCTATACTTGGCAATTCGTATTCGCGCCTGTATTCGCGGGCATCGGCCTGTATATGGCGTGGTTTTTATGGCAAGAACGCGATATCCCCACAAAGCGTATTTATTTGTTTCTAGCCTTTGCTTGTTTAGGCACGGCTGTGTTGTTAGATTTTATCGAAGGGATGGACGCGGGCTATCAAAGCTTTGTCCAGTTCAGCGGCTGGCAGGAAAAAACCATTACTCACTTTTCAAAATCGTTGGAAGAATTTTTAGAAATGCTGGGGATGAGCTTTTTCTTGATTTATTTTCTAGATTTTCTCGCTAAGTTAAGCGAAAAAACCAGCATAAGTATTTCAGGCGGGAAAATCGTGTTTACCGACCTTAAGGACGCGGTTTAAGTCTGAGTCACTGTACCCGATAGCCCGCATGGCAGGCCACGCAAGCTGCTGTGATATCGCTTAACTTCTTGAACGCCGCGAGCTTGTCTCCTTCATCAGCAACCCTAGCGAATTGACTCGCTGCACGGTGCATATTTGTCCCCGCTGCTTGCATGCCGACGGGCATTTTTTTAGCGAGATGGCTTGCTCCATGGGATTCTAGCGAGCTCATGCCGAGCCTAGACTCTGCGAGATCAGAGGCCTTGTCGAGTTCGTCATTGGAGAGGTAAATCAGTAGCTGGTGAATGACTTCAAGATGATCACGCATATTGCTCAGCATGTGTTCTTTCATCATGCTAGGGAGTTCAACCATCTCACGCATATCGGTAGTGGCAACAGTTGATTGGCTGAATAGGGAGCTTGCGATGATGAGTGCAAAAAGTGTGTGCCTGATTATGGATAATGTGTGGGTCATAATGTAGGGGTGCAGTGTTCTGAATTTGAGGGGTTTTTATATGACCCTAATTTAGCGCCAATCGTTCAATTGTCCAAACCAAACCGGTGATGCCGATCAACAAGGAGCCGGGAATAATCACCCAGCGTCGATAATGGGCTGAGTTCATCGCCCAGCTCAGCACCAGCCAAGCGGACAAGAGTATAGCGAGCTGACCGAATTCCACGCCTAAGTTAAAGCTGAGCAAGGCGGTGATAAAAGCATCTCTGGGCAGATCGAACTCAGTGAGTACGGCGGCGAAACCCAGGCCATGCAGCAGTCCAAAAGCGAAGACCAGCACCAAGCGATGCTTATGCAAGGATTTAGCAAATATATTTTCGAAGCCTACGTAGGCAATGGACAGCGCAATTAAGGGTTCGACAATTCGAGGCGATAGTTCGATATATCCCGCTGTGGCCAAACCTAGGGTCAGCGTATGCGCGAGGGTAAACATGGTGATTTGCCACAATAAGGGCTTGAGCCGCTGACTGAAGAGGAACAGTCCAAGTATGAATAAAATATGGTCAAGCCCGCGAGGCAAGATGTGCAAAAAACCGAGCGGAATAAATTCACCCATGGTTTGAAACTTGGTTTTTTGCGCATAAATCTCGGTCAGCGAAAAAGCCTGACTCGCGCGATCAGATTTAATCCATTCCCAACTCGACCAATGCCATTTTTCAGCGTCCAGATCAACCTGTCTAACGCGCACGGCATAGTCACTGAATCGACTGGGGTAGTTCAAGCGAATTGCGGTGGCATTTTGGGGCAGGGTGCCCGACAGCAGTAGGGTGCTGATGCGCGGAACTTGGGTATATCCAGGCGCCGGAATATCCAGTCGTTGGACAGTAAGTGTCGCGAGCCTTTCGCCAGAGGGGGTGAGCGCCAGCAATCTGATCGCGGATAAGTACTCGCTTTTAAATAAGGAGAATTTCCCTTTAAGTGTCTGAGCATCCAGCGCACGAAGTTCGTCGTAGGCGTCGGCCATTGGCGATTCTTGAGTGGTTTTATACTGCGCATTGATGCCGGTGAGCAGTGCTTCAACACTGGCGCGTACTTCAAGCTCAATGGCGCCCGTTTTATACGCTGAAATTTCAATCAAGCTTGGCTTGACCACGTCAGCCTGAGCAGGATTTGAAATCAGCAACACAGTCACCAACACGCCGCCGCGTTGTATCAATTGCAAGATTAGAGTACGCCAATCAGACATTCGTTAAAAAAATAAGCCAAAGACCCGATTCTAGCGTTTTGCAAGGCGCAAATCTGCGCATTCCAAGCGCTTACGTAGCCACCGTCACTGCCGTGACTGTCACCTCAGTGTATACTTGGCTTGTCTGAGGATGATTCAATCCGTAAAAAATATAACGAGGAGAAATAAGTATGCATAAGTTAGATCGTCGTGAGTTTATTAAACTAGTGACCGCTGGATCTGCATTGGGCGCAGCAGGACTGACCTTATCAAGTCTACAAGGCTGTGAAAAAGCCACGAAAGCGGCGGACGATTACTATAGTGTGCCGATGCAAGGCGATGCGCGAATTTTACATATCACCGACGTTCATGGACAACTATTCCCGGTCCACTTTCGCGAGCCCAATGTAAATTTAGGTTTGGGCGACGCGCACGGCAAAATGCCGCATATTGTGGGCAAGGGTTTTCTAGATAAAATGGGTTTTGAAGAAGGCAGCCCGGAAGCCTATGCCTATACCTATCTCGATTTTGATAATGCCCTCAAAAAGTATGGCCGCATGGGTGGTTTTGCGCACGTTAAAACTTTGCTGGATCGCTTGCGTGCGCAAGCGGGTGGTAAGCAAAACACCCTCACCCTTGATGGCGGTGATTTATGGCAGGGATCCGCAACCTCGCTATGGACGCGTGGTGTCGACATGGTCGAAGCCTCGAATATTTTAGGCCTAGATGTCATGGTTGGGCATTGGGAATTCACTTACAAAGAAAATGAAGTGCTCAGTAACGTGGCTTTGTTTAAAGGCGATTTCATCGGCCAAAACGTCAAGGTCAAAGACGAGTCTTTGTTTGAAGATGCCTACCCTGCACTGGTCGAGCAATACGATGGACGCGGTTTATTCGATGAATCCACCGGCCATGCTTTTCAGCCTTACGTGATGAAAGAAGTGAACGGCGCGCGGATTTGTATTGTTGGGCAAGCTTTCCCAAGAACCGCGAATGCGAATCCACAAGAATTCTTCCCCGATTGGTCCTTCGGTTTGCGCGAAGACGAGATGATCGAGCTGGTCGAAAAAATTCATGCTGAAGAAAAGCCCGATGCCGTCGTGTTGTTATCCCACAATGGCATGGACGTTGACCTCAAAATGGCCTCGCGCGTGCCGGGCTTGAATGCGGTATTTGGTGGGCACACGCACGACGGAATTCCTAAGCCGATTGAAGTGAAGAATGTTAGCGGCGAAACTTGTTTGGTCACCAACGCGGGTTCACACAGCAAATTCGTCGGCGTGATGGATTTTGATTTTGGTGATAGCAAGGTGAAGATGAACTATAAGATGTTGCCCGTGTTTGAAGATATGCTGCCAGCGGACAAAGAGATGGATGCCTATTTATCGCAAATGCTCGACTCGCCGTATGACGAGAATATCGTTGAAAGCCGCCGCAAGGAATATCATTTTAATGAAACCCGAGTGGGTAAATCATTCCGCGAAATTCTAGATGAAAAGTTAGCCATTGCAGGAACGACTTTATATCGTCGCGGCAATTTTATGGGCACTTGGGATCAGGTGATCTGTGATGCGCTGAATGATGAGTATCAATCGGATATGTCCTTATCTGCGGGTGTTCGCTGGGGTATCAGCGTGCCCGAGGGTGAATGGATTACGATGGGCGATATGATGACTCAAGTCGCGATTACTTATGGCGAGACCTATGTGATCCCTATGAAAGGCGCGGACATTGTGATCATGTTAGAAGGCATTGCGGATAACTTATTCACCAAAGACCCTTACCTCCAATCGGGGGGTGATATGGTGCGTATCGGTGGCTTGGATTACACGATTGATCCCAGCAAAGACGAAAATCGCTTGAGCGATATCCGTTTTAATAATACCGGTGAGGCCTTGGATCCAGAAAAAGAGTATCAAGTATCGGGTTGGGCATCGGTCAATCCTGCCCCAGAAGGTCGTTTAATTTGGGACATCGTTCGAGATTATATGCTTCGTGTGCGCGACGAAAATAATGTCTTACATCTCGGACATATCAATACCCCGAAAGTTGTTGGCCGTGAATGACAATCCGGGCTTCGCGGATTATATCGGCGAGACGGGCTAAATATCCGGCCGAATTGAAGCCATGGAGTCGGCCAAGCAAATCGATTTTTATCTCGATTTTACTTCGCCGTACACCTATATCGCCGCCACGCAAATAGATGCACTGGCTACGCGACATGGATATGCGGTAACGTGGCGGCCATTTTTAATCGGCGCGACCTTTAAAGTCACCGGGCGTAAAGCACCTGTTCAGTACCCCTTGGTGGATGACTATGTCATAAACGATGCGCAACGATCTGCAAGGTTGCTGGGTTTAAAATTTACATTTCCTGTCAAGTTTCCCATCTTAGCTGTCAAGCCGAGCCGTTTATTTTATTTTCTTGCAGATCGCGATGGCGATCAGCTTGCGGCCAAAGCTTTCGCGCTCAAGGTATTTCAAGCCTATTTTGTGGATCAACAAGACATCACGCGCAATGATGTGTTGGCTAAATTGATTGATGAATGGGGAATCGACTCATCTGAACTCAACGAGATCGTAAAATCGGATGCCATGAAACAACGCTTTAAAGCAGTTGTCGACGAAGCAATTAAGCGCAAAGTGTTTGGCGCACCGACTTTCATTGTGAGTGGTGAAATGTTCTGGGGGGCAGATCGTTTGGATCATCTAGAAAAATGGCTGCAAACGGGCGGCTGGTGAGGCGGTGCAAAGCCAACTAATAAACAAAATTTAGCTGAAAATTCAGTTAGTTTGGCTTGAATTTTCCCCTAATTGCCGCAAATAAAGGACTGAAGGCGGCGTCTCAAGTAGAGCAACCTTCATTTAAGTGAGTGCTTAAGGCATTGCCCAAGTGATTACTCAGGCAGTGGCCATATTGAGCCTCTAATTTTATTGCTTCTTTTGGAGAATATTGATGAATACCATAGACTTATCCCCCCTTTACCGTAGTAGCATCGGTTTCGACCGATTTGGCGCTTTAGTTGACGCAGCCATGCGCACCGAAAAGACCTCGCCGGGCTACCCTCCCTATAATATTGTTGATCTTGATAACGATAAATACGCAATCACCTTAGCGGTCGCTGGCTTTGAAGAAAGCGAGTTGAAAATTCAGCTGGAAAAAGGTGTATTGACCGTCAGCGGCAAGAAAGAAAAAGCCGAAGACGATACCAACTATCTATATCAAGGCATTGCAACGCGCTCATTTGAGCGAAAATTCAATCTGGCAGACCATATCGAAGTGGTCGACGCAGATTTGAAAGACGGCATGCTCGCGATCAGTTTACTGCGCGAAGTGCCTGAGAAAATGAAGCCTCGCACCATCGCCATTGGTGATGGTTCAGCAGAGGTCTTAGAGCACAAGGCGGCGAAAGCAGCGTAATCGCAATCGTTAAATTGTGTGTCATAGGGCGGCTAATTGGCCGCCCTTTTTATTTGGGCGCACAATGCTCACAATGACGGCAGGCGGTGAAATTCACCCCCCACTCCGTTCTAAAGCAAGGAGCAACGCGACGCGGCAATCTAGGGTGCGATAAGCAAGGCTGGGTGGATTACTTCGCTGTCGCTTCCAATGACGAGAAGTGCTTGATATGCAAAGAGGACTTATTTTAAATTCCAATCGTTATTGAATTCAGCAGGCATGTTCATCTATGCACTTGAAGGCCTGGCAGGTTGGTTTCTTTTGGTGTTATAATGCAACCTTTAAATACGTATTATCGGATTCACCCATGGGCAGAGCAATAAAGTTATCAGATGAATTAGTCGAGGAAGCTACTCGATACGCTAAGGCGCAACATCGAACGCCGCCTCGGCAAATCGAGCATTGGGCAAGAATAGGTAAAATTGCCGAAGAACATCAAGACCTGCCCTATAAATTCGTCCAAAGTATTCTTGTAAGCATCGAGGAGCAAGAAGAAAATGAAGTGACGGAGTATGAGTTTGGATGAAAATCCTTCAAACGAATTCATTTAAACGTACGACTAAAAAGCTACATCCCCTCCGCAAAAAGCAACTCGATAAGGCCGTTAAAAAGATACTTGAGCAGCCGGATATCGGGAAGCGGAAAACAGGCGACCTAATCAATGTTCGTGTGTACAAATATAAGCATAAGGAACAACAAAACTTACTCGCCTATTCCGTCGAGGAACATTCATTAACATTGCTCGCATTAGGTTCACATGAAAACTTTTACCGAGATTTGAAGAGACAAATAAAGTAATAAAGGAGTAGTGAATTGCGGATAGGCCTTGGTCGGTTACACTTTTGTTTTGCATCGTCCAGCGCAGGGTCGAGTTGTGATTTGCGGATAGGCCTTGGTCGGTTACACTTCCATGAGCTAGGTCAACACTATATTCCCAGTTGTGATTTGCGGATAGGCCTTGGTCGGTTACACTCAAGGCTTGCGTTATGCGTAATAGCCCAATGTTGTGATTTGCGGATAGGCCTTGGTCGGTTACACTCAAGGCTTGCGTTATGCGTAATAGCCCAATGTTGTGATTTGCGGATAGGCCTTGGTCGGTTACACTAAAGCGAAAACCAACGCGGCTGATAAGCCAGTTGTGATTTGCGGATAGGCCTTGGTCGGTTACACTAAAAGCATTAGTTTTTATATATTAGAGAGCTTTGCATTATCACAGCTTTTCCGCCGCTTCGTATGAATACTCCGTTTTTTGAGCGACACATGTGCATTTATCTTCGCAAAGGGGCTTTTCGACCCGATTCGATGGAATTAACACCATTTGAGGCGCCTTTTCCAAGGAAAGAGGCTGGTTTAATCGCCTTTCGTGGCCTTTAGGCACAACTCACCTGCATTTTCCGGTATATCGACAGGCCACACTTGATGTTGTGGCTCATCGCGATCAGCTGCGCTCGGCATTTGTTTCGCTCCAAACCCATATAACGCGCTTTTGATAATCCGTGGTGAAGTTTCAGTAAGCCAAAGACACGCTCAACTGTCGAACGGATACCAGAACGTATTTTATTCGCCGCTTTCTGCGCATCACTCAATGGTGCGTTCCGATAAGCTCGATACAATATCTTGCTTTTTCTTGCCGAGTCGCTCTTCATTCTTCTGGCTAGCATAGGCACTGTCAGCATAGACAGCAGATTCCTTGCCCGTCAATACCTCATCAAAATGCTGTGAGTCATGGTCGTTCGCTGGGCTATACGCCAATTTCTTGATAAAGCCATCTTCATCTGTATTTGCATGAAGCTTATATCCGTACGTCGTTTTACGTTTACCATCGGCTGATATCTTTGAGGTATAAGCCGCTTCAGGGTCTTGCGTATTTTTACCTTTCTTATTCTTCCTCGGGCGAGATTGCTTGGCTTCAATCACGGTGGCATCCACAATACTGATCGAACCTTGGGTGACGATCAAACTGGCTCGGGCAAGTTGCGTATTGATACGCGCTAACATGGCATCCAATAAGCCTTCTTTCTGAAGAAGATTCCTGAATCGCCAGATAGTTGAATGATCAGGTATCGAATCGCTTAGATTCAGACCAACAAAGCGGCGAAACAATAAATCCCGAGCCAGTTGTTTCTCCATCGCTGGGTCGCTTAAGTTATACCAGGCTTGGAGCAGCATCACTTTAAACATCATCAGCGGCGGAAAGGCTGGCTTACCTCGTTTACTGGAATATAACGGACTCAGAAGACCTTCGATCTCAGGCCAATCGATAATTTGATGAACATCATCAAGCTCTTTTAGACTATCATGCTTCGATAACAAGGCGTCTGCAAGGCCATATTGTGATAGGTTTTTCCAAGACATAGCGACTATTTCCTAACGATATAATTCTGTTTGAATTTTAACATTTATGTCTCGACCCTTTCGGAATTATGCAAAGGTCTCTATTATTAATAGTTGTGATTTGCGGATAGGCCTTGGTCGGTTACACTGTACCACCGTTACATACACACCACCACATAGTTGTGATTTGCGGATAGGCCTTGGTCGGTTACACTACCAAGCATTGATCGTAGAACTGTCCGGCGGTTGTGATTTGCGGATAGGCCTTGGTCGGTTACACTTGTTTTCTCATCAACCAAAAGCGTGACGTCGTTGTGATTTGCGGATAGGCCTTGGTCGGTTACACTGCGGCGGTTGATCGACGCGCGCAATGTAGTAGTTGTGATTTGCGGATAGGCCTTGGTCGGTTACACTTGATCGTTCAAGGTGTGCGCCATTAAGGCAGTTGTGATTTGCGGATAGGCCTTGGTCGGTTACACTTCAATCCACAAGCAATCCTTTGGGGCTTTAGTTGTGATTTGCGGATAGGCCTTGGTCGGTTACACTGCTTTAAAGGTTTAACAATCGAAGAAGTAGTTGTGATTTGCGGATAGGCCTTGGTCGGTTACACTAGTTGAAGAATCTTCATCAACGTGTATTTTGTTGTGATTTGCGGATAGGCCTTGGTCGGTTACACTTCAAAGATAGATCAGAACGGCACAGCGCTAGTTGTGATTTGCGGATAGGCCTTGGTCGGTTACACTTCAGTTGTATAGCGATACACCGTCCAGCCGTTGTGATTTGCGGATAGGCCTTGGTCGGTTACACTGTATGGGTTAGTCTCTGTTGGATCATAATAGTTGTGATTTGCGGATAGGCCTTGGTCGGTTACACTAGACCAACTAAGTCTACTTTGTAGTAATACGTTGTGATTTGCGGATAGGCCTTGGTCGGTTACACTTTAAACTTGTCGCGTTGGGCCACGCCTCTAGTTGTGATTTGCGGATAGGCCTTGGTCGGTTACACTATCTCGCTAATAAAGGAATGATTATTAAGGAAATATTGTTCAGTTGCAGTTTACAAAAGCTGCAACTGAACGGGTGTGGGCTCGGTAGGTTTGCGTTTTTTTCCACGAAAAACTTGGATTTTTCCAAATTGTTTGTCGGTAATATTGATAATTCGTACTTCACCATCCGGCGGTAAAAATGCCTTGACGCGGTTTTCGTGCACTTTAGCGTTCTCATCACTGGCACTGTGCCGATAATACACCGAATATTGCATCATACCAAAGCCATCGTCGAGTAATTTCTTGCGAAATAGTGTGTAGTCTTTTCGCGCTTTCTTGCTGTCGGTTGGTAAATCAAACAAGACGATTAACCACATCGAGTTCAACCCACCAAAGCTTATAGATCGCTCAGATTTCCGAGCCATCGAGGGAAGATTATTCTGGTTGAGGTATTTGCGTAACATTTTTTTAGTTGGACAAGATAATGGTGGCTAGCGATCATCAGAGGGGCTTTTTTGTTTTTCCACTCTACTGAAGTTGAGAGTAATTTTAAGAAGGGTTGTTTGGTTTCAGGACTAATCTCAGCAACGAAATGCGCCTGCTCAGCCATTTGCCATACAATTTTATCTATCCATGGGCGTAATGGCTCCATTAAATCATCGGCTAAGCACAGGCCGTTGTATTGGTTGGAATGATGTATGCCCAATGCGGGATGTAGACCTGAGGACACGATTGCGCGTGCCACTAAGGCGCGCATAATGGCGTAGCCATAGTTGAGTAATGCGTTGATGCCCTCGGCATCTTGATCCCGTCGAAAAGTATCACCAAATAATAAACGCCAATAACGTTGCGCTGCTTGTGCCTCGAGATTATCTGGGTCGCCTGATTTGACTTTCCCCAGCATTCTTTCCAATTGGACGATTGGTCGCGCAGCAAACTCAAGGGTCTGGATTTGATGCTTTATTTTGCACTGAACAATTTGCTGCCACAGCCTTTTACGGCTTGCTCTCCCTAGCGCAATTTGTTGCTGCAACTCCTTATGGTGTAGGCTATGGCCCTCGCTAATGGGTAAGATGACCGAATAGGGTAAATGCTTTTGATCACAAAAAATGATGACGGCATTGTGTTGCTGGCATCGGATCACCACTGCTTGCGTGAGGGTAATCGCGGGGTGCGCTAATAAAAGAACGCCCAAATCTTCTACCGGGATGCGGGCAACTTGTTTTTTGTCTTGGTCAACACAGAGCTGTTGGTTTTTAATAGATAGCCAAGAGCGATGATTAATTTCGACGATGCGCTTGATCATGGGGTTTTCCTAACACGTTTAGATTGAGTTTCTTCAAGTTCCATTTCTCGAAACCTTCCTTATTAAAAGTAAATACTATTTGTTCTTCTTTGTTATTGAGTAATGCAGCGGTATGAATTCGAAGGTACATACGATTACCAGTAGAATCAATTTTCTGTATGCGATAAACCTGAACGTCTCCATCAACTTCAAGCTGTACAATATCGTTAATATGAAACGACAACATAAAATCAAAACTCTCCCCATGATCAAATTTGATGATCGGAGATTTCGGCTGGCCAATCCCCTTGGCACGCTGTGCCGCCTCCATCGCGGTCACAAACTTGGCGGAAATTTTGCCAGTTTTTTTGTGGCGAATAATTTCCACGTGGTGGGTATTGCCATAGGCCATCCATTTAAAAACTTCCCCTTGCTTATTTCTGACCCCAAATTTTGTTTTGCCCAGTTTTTCCAGCGTGGTCTTAGACTGGAGAATCCGAACGCGTTTGATTGGAGTAATCCCATCTTTATGTAAGACAGTTTGATCTTCCGCGAAAGCCATTTTCGCGTTGCCCTCAAATTTCATTAAATGCTGCTCAACGATTTGTTTCACTTCTGGGTCTAGTATTTTCTTAAGTTGCGAGGCTTTAAAATCGCCATTGAGATTGACGCGATACACCGCACCATGTTTTGGCTTAAAGCCAGCGCCCGTATCTTCATGCAAGGCGCCGCGAATTTTACGCTGAGGGTCATGTGAAATAATGACTTCACTTAAAAGGCGGCTTAAATCCTCTTTAATAGATAACCAAGGCGGGTCAATGACTAAATCACGCACTCTAAATTCTGGTTTCCTTTCTTCTACTTCTTTTGCAATCCTCGTTAGCGTTTTGTGAAACTTTCGATCAACGCAAGCAATGACGGCGGCATCAATTGCATGGTGGCGATGGTCAGAACGATCTTTCTCGCCCGAGTCATCCAGTAATTTGTTTAACCCCCATTGGTATCTTAACCAGGAAACCAAGAAGCCTTTTGTGACGGAAATGTCGATGTCGAGTGATTTCAAATATTCAAGTGCCACGCGGCTGATATAGCGCGTATCATTGAGTTGGCTGGCGGCAAAATCTCGCTCTTGAACCTCCTCATCAGTCATAAAAAAACGTCTGGCCTTGGATTGAAGCAGTTTGTCCCATTGGTGGACTGTTTGTGATATTTGCTCCCATTTGTCTTTGTTTCCGCTAAAAGCATCGATTGGTGTTCGTTGCCCTTTGTAACGATTCTCACTTGCATAGCACACCACCTTATTCATGTAAGAATCATCCAGAGATTGGCTGTAAGGCAGTATGTGATCAATATCTATCTCCGGGCTAAACAGCGTTGATAGACCAATACTTCGCCCAGAGTATATGCAGGCCTCGCCTTGATCTTTCCATATGCGATATTTTATTTTGTCGTCGTGGCTGGGGTAATTTGAAAGCTGCAAATGGGGGTTGGCCGTTTTCATTTTACGGTAATGATCCACCGCTTGCTCATTTGCCTCGGTGTTTTGTTTTTGGCGGCGCTCATTTTCTTTGTAGCGTTTTGTATTCATTTCTAGATCACGCGCCATTTCCAAGCGAATGGCCTCGGGCTTACCATATTCGGCAATCACCGCATTTACCACACGACGAAGTTCGTGCAAGCCTTTATTGACAATGGGATTAGCGGTTTCTGGTGGTGCAGGCAAACGATCAAAGGTTTCGCTCTCCTCTGGCTCGTATCCATATCCTGCGCTGATCCGCGCATCGCTGTATATCTGGCCCTGTTGTAAAAAAGGCAGCAGTGCATTGATTGCTTTAAGCGACAGGTTGGAATGGCCCGGCTCAAGCTCAACCATGCACAGCGCTATGGCGGTTGCAGTATCTATTTTCCAATGACTGATCAAGCGTTTTTTCAGGGTGGATTTTTTCTGGATGCTGATGAAATCTTCAACCAGCGCTATTTGCGCTTTGTCGGTCAAATTATCCCATTCTGAGTAAACATCGCGAATGGCACAGGCAGTCGTGTTGCCTTTTAGTTTCTTATTGCCGCGTTCTAGGTTGAAGATATGGCTGCGGCTTAGCCCCAGTGTTTTTTTCAGGTTGGTTACTGAAACAACGGTGTTTTGCTCAAACAGCGTTATGACCTTTTCTCGGTCTTGTTGAGAAATGCGGAGTTCTTTGTCGTGGTAAGGATCAAAATAAGTCAGGTGATTGATGTCTTGCAAATACCGAAAGCGCTGTGCTTCCATTCTGGCCATCGCGCAGCGTGCCTTTTTAGGCTCGAGTGAACATTTCCCAAGCCGATCTGCGCGGAACTTAAGCGGGCGCTGCTTGAAAATAATCTCTTCTATTTGTTGTTTAACGTCTGGCGTTAATACGTCGTGAAAACTGGATTGCTTAGCCCAGATCAAATCAAGCTCTTCTTGATACATTTGGCGATCGGTTCGCAAATGTCCGCCATTGACTGCGCGGTTACGTTTGTGTTCGTGGTGCGAGCGGGAAGCAAGATATTCGCCCAATGTTCTATAGCCACTACCCTGTATGGCTTTTCTGAGCTCAGAAATGTCGTGCTTAAAAGCCGTTTCTTCGCTTGCGGCATTTTTCTTTTCATCATCTTGCTCTGCTCGAGCAAGAATATCTGCTACATCAGGGTCATCAATCAAATCGCCGAGCAGTGTTTTGCGGTTACTTAAAAAGCCACGTCGCTGGACTAAATGTAAGAAGACTCTGCCCAATTCATGGGGAGCTAGTTTTTCATCTAATGCTTTAGCGCGCAGCGTGTATGGATCGCCCAATTCGTTGAGTATTATTTCTGGTTGGTGATTTCCTTTTAACTCCGTAGGCAATAAATGTAACGTAACAAGATAATTCAGCATCCGTTGTTTGCGCCTTGCTCTGCGCTGGATAACCCTGCGCGCTAAACGTGCGTTGCGACGCGCCTGATTTTTAGGTGTAGGTGTTTTGTCTTCGACCGCCTTGGTGAATATGCGGCTACCGAGGCCGAGAATTTCATTGGCTGCTTTATCTTTAGTCGATAAAACTGCCCAGCCAATTGAGTTAGAACCTAAGTCCAAACCTAAAATGTTCTTGCTCATTTTCCTTCTCCTGTGTAGTATTGATACTATAGTGTAACCGACCAAGGCCTATTTTGCTTTTCATACCAATGAAATAGCTTTTTCGTAGGCAACGCTTCTAAGCGACCAGAGCCCTCCCAGTGGGGGCTTTTTTATTGGCTCTAATTTTGAGCTGTCGTACAATATTTTAGAAGTTGCGAGAATTGCCCTCAGCCAAACTGCCTGCTAGACTCCTTGTATCGATAACCTTAGTTATATCAATATGCCAAGCCACTATTCCTTTTGTCGTTCATTGAGCCGATATGCGCTCGTCGCCGGTCTGCTTACCTTGGGTGCTTGTACCAGCTTTGGTCAAAACGCTCATTTTGTGGTGAGTGTGCCCAACGATTGCTGCGACACGTTCGACACCATGGCGTTTAAGGTTTTGCCGGCTGAGCAAAAAGTGCGTCTCGCAATCAACAGTGATGACCCTAATTTTGGCTTTGAGGGCGGGTATAGCCATTACGAAGCCTTGACTTTGCCTGAGTTATCGCAGCCCTATGTATTGCAGTTTGAAAGCGAAGTGGTCAGAGGCAATAAAAATCATCGTGGCGAGATATTCTTCCCTGTGTTGACGTTTTTAGATGCGAATAAGCAAAAAATCAAAACCTTTGATACTTTGCCCTATACCTTGCAAACGCCTTTTTATGGCCGAAACCATATTCGTTCATCGATAAGAGTGGGGGCAAAATTAGCCGCCGCGCGCTATGTGGTGGTGCATACACAAGACGACAAGCTTGAGCAATCCATTGCCACGGGAGATGGTAAAACGGTATTGCAGTCCAAGGGCTTTGGCAGCATGATTTATGCACCCATTACAGCGCCCAGATTTAGGATCAATTTCGCAGCCAAGGGCTGGGTCAGAATATTGGCCTACTCACCACAGGCCGGATAAGCCTCTTATTAGAGTTTAAAGCCCCGCTTGTTGTTGGTTTTCTCGCCAACGTTGGTAGGTCGGTGCGGTCTCCCAACCCTTCGTTAAGACATATTCCAGTACGCCTTGTAAGCGATATAGGTGTACAACGGAGTCGATTCTAAAGACTTCTTTGCCTCGCTCATCAAAGAAAACGATGGTGGGCGAGTAAAAAATCTCCAGATCTTTTGCCCATTCCTTTGCGTTTGTTTTCTTACCTGCGGGGGTGATCACAATTTCGTCTGACCACCGGTCGAGCTGCACTGCGTCGAATTGTTTCATCAGTGTGCGCGTTTTTGGGTCGTCAAGGGGCTTGGAGTGCAGGATGTCGCAGGCATGGCAGGCTTGACGCTCAAAAAATACTGCCAGCGGGCGCTCAGCAGCAAAGTGAGTTCTATCGAGGCCATAAGGCGGAGCGTCGAAAAAATCTTGATGGTTGATATCGTCTAGATCAAATTTAGGCGGTGGTTGGCGCGTGCCATGTATTCACTGAAAGTTTCAGTTTTGTAATATTCCTCAGTGACATATTTCAAGGCGCCGCGAAATTTATACGGCGGATAGTAGCCGCGTAATCGCAATGCTTCTGTGCCTACTTCGGTATAAAAAATCATGGAAGGTGTGAAGTTAGTATCTTCGAATTCGGCCAGATCCTTTTCTTCTAAGGTGTTGCCGTCAAAATCAGTGACCATCCGACTGCCCCAAATATCTAAGGAGATAAGGTCAAAATTCTCGCGCGTGTAGCGAACAATGTCTTGTTCTTGTTTGAAATTAATATCGAGTAAGGCTTCGCAGTAAGCGCAGTGCTTCTGGCCAAAATAGACAATAATTCCTTGCTTGCCTTTGTCTTGCGCAGCGGCAAGATCATCGGGGAGGTTCAGGAAAGTATCGCTAAACCAAGCGGGATGGTGGTTAAAGGTGGCACGGGGTGAGTCGTCGAATTCAGGGGTATCGTTGTCGGTTGATGCCTTGAGTTCAAACGTAGCGCCAATGTTATTGCTGATTTTGGTTGCGGCAAATAGCTCAGTGGGGCTCGATTCGACAGCTGCCCACAATAGTGCCGAGATCAAAAATAGGGGGCGCAAACTTTTTGCTGAAGTTCTCAAAGAACTAGGGGCAATTAAGATATTAATATTGAGTCGGCTGAAACAAAAAAAGCTCTGCATTGCAGAGCTTTTTTGGTCAGGTAGTTTCTTTGCTACCCGCAAAACATCCAGTGATTGGACTGATTCAAATCGCGATTTACCTAGTCATCTCCGAAGATGCCTAAGATATGCAATAAACTGGTGAACAGGTTAAAGATCGAGACAAACAGGGTGACGGTTGCGTTGATATAGTTTGTTTCTCCGCCATGTATAATTTGACTGGTTTGGTACAGTATCAAGCCTGACATCAGCAAGATAAACATCCCCGATACCGCCAGTGACAACGCTGGCATTTGAAAGAATATCGCCCCGAGACCCAAAAGGAATGCGACGAGTATACCTGTCATCAACATGCCACCCATGAATGAGAAATCTTTGCGTGTGATGACGACATAAGAGGACAGTGCGACGAAGATTGCACCGGTGCCACCCATTGCGGTCATGACGATGCTGCTGCCATTGGGTAGACTGTTCATATACAGATTAATGATGGGTCCAAGCGTAATGCCCATAAAACCCGTTAAGGCGAAGACAAAGACTAGGCCCAAGGCTGAATTGCTAAATTTAGTGGTCAAAAACAGCAATCCGAAATAGCCGATGAGTGTTGGAATGATGCCAAAATAGGGCAAATTTAGAGCCATCGACAGGCCCGCCATGGCGGCGCTGAACAACAGCGTCATCGCGAGCAATAGATAAGTGTTCTTGAGCGTGGAATTAATAATAATTTCACGCGAATTGATTTTTCCGCTGGAATCGATAACTCGAGCCATGATATCTCCGTCAGTTAATGTAGGGTTGTCAGTATTTTACCGCGCTTGCCAAGGCAGTGAAGCAAAATGTTTTAGATGCTTGGATTATGCGGGGCTAAGCCCAAAAATCAAGCCCCAGCGGAAGCTATTGATTATCCCGTTTGGCCGGCACAACTATCTATGGTGATAAGCCCTCTTGGTTTATGCCCCTACAAGTTGGTATAGTTTTAATTTATATGCTATATAAAATATCTTCATCATTCAGAAATCTACTGAGGTATTCAATTGGCTGATCGTCGCTTACAAGTGTTTACTACCGTTGCAAGGCTTTTGAGTTTTACCAAAGCTGCCGAAACTCTATACATGACACAGCCGGCAGTGACCTTCCAAATTCGCCAGTTGGAAGAGTATTTTAATGCTCGGCTATTTGATCGAACGCATAATCGTATCACCCTGACCGAAACGGGCGAGTTGATGCAGCGCTATGCGGATCAAATTATCGAAAAATACAAGGAAATGGATAATGCAGTTCGCACCTTGACGGGCGAAGTGCAAGGCCCATTGGTCATTGGTGCAAGCACCACGATTGGCGATTACGTGATTCCTGAAATACTGGGTGAGTATCAACGCAAGTTTCCCGACGTCACGATACGTTTGAATGTGTCGAACACGCAGGGTATTATTCAGATGGTTGAGAATAATGAGATCGACATCGGCATTGTCGAAGGCCCAGTCGAAAATAAAAATCTCACGACCGAGGTTTGTTGGCACGATGAACTGGTGGTCGCCTGTACACCTGATCATGCACTGGCCAAACAAAAATCAGTGACGATGGAGGATCTCGAACCCTTTCCTTTTATTGGGCGAGAAGAAGGTTCGGGTACGCGCGGTGTTTTCGCGCAATATGCAGAATCGAGGGGGAAATCTACCGATGATCTTAATCTGATTCTCGAGTTTACCAGCCCAGAATCAATCAAGGCGGCAGTGGGTGCTGGCCTTGGAATTTCAGTTCAATCCATTGCGACCCTGCAAAAGGAAATCAAATTGGGCTTGTTAGCCGTTGTGCCACTCAAGCCCGCGCTCAATCGACCTTTTTCCTTGGTTTATCAGCGTCAAAAGTTTCGCGTTCAGGCGATGGATGAGTTCCTTGAATTTGCGCAAGATCACTGCGAAAAACGCAAGAAAAGGAAATAATTCGCACGACTTGAACGTTATCGTAGAGGTCTAATAGTTCATGATACCTTCGTCAGCCACATCTACACGGACTGCACAACTCTCGAATATCGAGAGCATTGGCAAAGATTTGCCCCATGAAGCGCTTGCGATGTTGGCTGAATTCGCACAATTCTTAAAAGCCAAACACCCATCGATTCAAACCGAAGTCCAAGCACTGAACCCGATAGACCGTCCAGTAGAAGAGAACGTCATCGCGGCAATCAGGCGGTTGTCAAAAACCTACCCAATGCTCGATAAGTCGATTTTATTCGAGCAAACCTCCGCTGCAATGAGCGCGCATGTGTTGCAAGAAATTTCCAGTACCGAATCCATCGATCGTTTAGAGCAAGTATTTAAAAAGGAATATGAGGCTTATTTGGAGCAAGGCACGGCTAGGTAAATGGACTTGAAACGCAGATTATTTGGTTAATAAAATGTGTGGACGCTACGCCAATCATGTCAAAGCGATGCACGATTGGTCAGCTATACTTGGCGATTGGCCGGGTGAATATAAAACCAGCAGCAATGTCTCGCCGGGTTCAACGGTACCGACCGTGGTTTGGCACAAAGATAGACCTCTAACCATTCCGATGCGCTGGGGATTGGTGCCGAAATGGTCTAAGACCCCGCAAACCAAATTTTCAACCTTTAATGCTCGGATTGAAAGTGTAGCGGAGAAACCGAGCTTCAAGGAAGCCTACCGAAATCGCCAGACCTGTCTAATTCCCGCCCAGGGATATTACGAGTGGCGTGGGGAGAAAGGTTCAAAACAGGCTTTTTTTGTACAAAGGGATGATGCGCAGCCGATTTTGATCGCCGGTATTTGGGAGCGCTGGCAACAAGCGGACGAAAAGTTATATTCTTGTACAATTCTGACCCGTCCGGCGAACCCGGAATTAATGACGCTTCACCCAAGGATGCCGATTATATTGAATCGAGCGATGGCCATTTCATGGCAGACTCGGATCATGAATTTGAACCGCAATACCACACCAGCTTTAAGGTATGCGCCCACGTCTGCCGTCTAAGCGGGAAGTAGAATTACCTCTTTGGCTTATGGTGTTTGCACCGACGCAGCGTTGCTTATATTAACCTAGAATAATCAGTTAAACACGAAAGTCCATGCAAGCTCTTGATGCACCTAGCAAAATCAAAAAAGGTCTTATCACCAATAAGGCGACCGCGACTTTTATGATTTCACTATGCACTTCAATTGCTTACATGTCTTTTCCGCGTGTAACTGATTTTTCTAGGATTAAAGGCTTAGCCGGATTATTCCTTCGCGCGTTTTACCCACTTCAGGCCGTTGATCATCGGTTGGAGGAGGTTTTCCTTTTTCCAAAAGGCATAAAAAGCAATGGCCGCAAGATGTAACACAAACAACCCCAATAGAATTTTGGCATTCAGATGATGGATAAATGTCAAGTTTCCTCGCGCGTCGTCGCTGATCTCGTATGCAAAGGGTCCGTTCGCGTATAGTGTGTCGTCTTCAAGAAACAAACCGCTTGACGCTTGAATCGTCAGGCTAAAGAGCAAGGCGACGACGGCAAGCGAACCGATGGGGCTGTGGCCATGAATGCCGCTGGCTTTTCGCTGCTTGACGCTGCGTAGGTAATGCGGAACGGCGCGTATATTGTTTGTCAGCGTTTTTAATCGAATCGGTTCAGGGCCGATCACCCCCCAAATCAAGCGCCATATTAGTAGCCCGCCCGTGACATAGCCTGCGTAAAAGTGCCATTCGATGGTTTCAAAATCACGAAACTCACCGAGTAACCAGCCGGATAAAACACTGGCAGCCAGCAGCCAATGCCATGTGCGAGTGATTTTATCCCAAACGAGCCGCTGTTCAAATTCAGGGGAATGCAAGCGGCGTTATTCCTCGGCGCGAAAATCGTCGTGACAGCCCTTGCAAGCTTTGCCTAAGCCGCGCACACCGCCTCGCAAGGCTTCTAAACCGTTGCCTGCCACAGCTGATAAGGCGGTTGTCGCTTCGCTAAAAGTTGTTAGGCGATCAACAATTTCTGGGTAAGTCGACCATATTTCAGGCAGGGCTCGAGTTTTATATTTGCTGGTGTTATCAGTGCCTTCAGGCCATAGGCGACTGTTATTCATGCCCCCGAGTTGCGAGAGGTTATTGGCCAACAGACTCGCGAGTTCGGCATCATATTCAATCTTGCCTTTAGCCATGCCAAATAAGGGGCCAGCATTAATGCCAACATTCTTGTAATAACCTTGACGGGCTTGGATGAGCTTTTTATTTGGATCCTTCTCAGCGGCAGCTGGGGTGGCTAATAGGATAGTGGTGGCCAATATTGAAATAACTGCTTTTATAAGCTTCATGGTTTAATCCTGCTTTGATTTCTGAATGAGAATACGAATGATAGCATGGATAAAAAAACAACAAATCCTAATTAAATGCACTACTATTGTGCATATATGCACACCGTAGAATGGGACAATTTACGTTATGTTTTGCTCGTCTCTCGCACGGGATCGATTTCTGAGGCGGCGAGAATCTTGCGCGTCAACCGCACCACAGTGTTGCGTAGAATTCGTGGATACGAGGAAAAACTTAAAACCAAGTTATTCGAGCGTGGTTCAACGGGTTATGTCCTATCGCCTGGCGCCGTGAAAATGCTACAGGCGGCTGAGCAGATGGAAGAGATCATGTTGGATCTCGAAAGAGCTATCATCGGGCAAGAGACCGGATTGGAAGGAGACTTGCGCGTCACCACGACAGATTCGTTGGTCGATTCAATGCTTGGGCCCCATCTGGCATCGTTTAGTCAACGACATCCGAATATAAAATTAGAGCTAATAGTGACAAACCACCACTTAAGCCTCACGCGCCGAGATGCTGACGTTTCAATTCGGCCCACCAATCGTCCGCCAAAACATTTGTTCGGCCAGCAAATCGGCAGTTTTCCTTTCGGTATCTTTGCGACGAAAAGTTATATGAATAAGGTGCAGAATGTTGGCATAAAGGAGCACGATTGGCTGGGTTTAGACGAAACGCTCATCCATTCACCCGCGGGAGCATGGCAACAAAAGTATCTTAATGGCGTGACCTTTAAATTTCTAGCCGACTCGTTTTTAGCATTGCGCACTGTCGCTGAGTATGGCCTCGGTTTAGCGTTTATGCCCATTGCAGTGGCTGAAAAATCAAGCAAACTCATTCGGGTTGAATTGGATATACCCATGGCAAAGGTTAGTCTTTGGATATTGACCCACAACGATTTGTGGAATGTCGCGAGAGTGCGTGCATTTATCCAGCATATTACGACGGAAATGGCGGATTGATGGGGTACAGACTGATCCAGGGCTCAACGATGTTGATTCCGAGATAAATTCGCTAAGAAATGGACAGCTTAACGCAAATTGTTTTGGGTAGTGCGGTGGCCTATACCGTGGCCGGAAAACAAGCACCCAAATTAGCGTTATTGGCGGGCGCGGTGATAGGAACCTTGCCTGATTTAGATGTGTTGGTGCAGTATGCCGACCCACTGCGCGATACGGTATTTCACCGTACTTGGTCACATTCGTGGATCGTACATTCGGCTATCGCGCCGATACTCGCCTTTTTGGCGAGCCGCATGTTTCACCCGCTAGATTTCAAGCGCTGGTTTATGCTGATCTGGCTGTGCCTGACTACACACAGTTTACTGGATAGCGCAACAATATACGGAACCCATCTTTTTTGGCCGCTGCCAACACAAACTATTATGCAAGGTGCGATCTTTATCATCGACCCCTTGTATACCTTACCACTGCTAGTCGCAGTGTTCATGGCATGGTTCACCCAACATTCAAGGCGCGCAACAAAATGGATACGATGGGGGCTGGTCATGAGTACCGCATATCTTTGTTGGGCTTTACTCATTCAGCAGTTTATTCAGCAAAGATTTGAGCGAACCTTGGCGCAGAATAATATTTCTAGCGATCAGTATTTCGTTACACCCACGCCGTTGAATACGATGTTGTGGCGCGTTGTTGCATTAGATGGCGATCAGTATGTTGAGGGTGTCTCCTCTATTTTTGATTCTAATGAGATGATAAAGCTTACGGTTTATCCGCGAGGCGTTGCCGCGAATTCAGAATTTAATAAATTGCCGAACGTCGCTTTATACCAGCGATTTAGCCACAGTTTTTTCGTAGCGCGAGAAGAAAATGAGACTATTTTTATTCAAGATTTACGAATGGGTATAGCGCCAAATTTTGTATTCGAATTTGCGGTTGCAAAGCGTGAACTTGGGAAGGTAAACGCCATCGTACCCGTCCGTGGGAAAAGCCAAAAGACCCCTGATGGTTTCTTTGGAAGGTTGCTTAGAAGGATTTTTGACGAAAATCAAAATTTGGAATTATAAGAGACCTCAACATAACTACAGCACAAGATAAAATGCCTAATAATTCCCAATCTTTTCGTCAAAATATCACGCAATAGCTCGCTATTACACTCCATTTTGTCAAAAACATTGAAAATATTATCTCGTTTTCCTATGCATTTTAGTTATGTTGAGGTCTCTATAAACTAACGATATCAGAGTTATTTCCAGCAGGGCTAAAAACCAAAGAAAGAATTGTTAGCTGGGCGAATGAGGCTTAGGAGAAAAAGAGTTTTCAGCGCATGATTCTAAATATTGATTTTTCCACCCTTGCCCAGGGGTTTAACGGGTTTTTAACTTGATTAACGCGTCCATGCGTCCTAGGATAACCCTATGGTTTATTTTGCGCGCAAACGAAAAGACAAGGGCTTAGACAGTGATGGTTATCGGCCGAACGTCGGAATTATAATCTGCAATAAAAGCGGGCAGGTATTGTGGGCAAGACGAGTTCGACACGATGGCTGGCAGTTTCCGCAAGGCGGGGTAGAGCATAAAGAATCCCCGCGCGAAGCCGCGTTTCGTGAGCTCTATGAGGAAGTTGGCCTGTACCCCCACCAAGTCCAATTATTGGGCACAACGCAAAAATGGTATCGATATGACGTGCCGCATCGGCCGAACAATCGTTTTCGTGGGCAAAAGCAACAATGGTTTTTGTTTCACCTGACCGCTAAGGACGAAGAAATTCGCTTAGACCGAAGTGATAAGCCTGAGTTTGATGGTTGGCGCTGGGTGGATTATTGGCACCCTTTAGACAATATCATCGCATTTAAAAAGGAAGTTTACCGCGAAGCGCTGTCTGAGTTGGAGCCTGTTTTACAGGCAGCCATTGTGAACGCGGCGCAAAGCAACGCTTAACAAATGGACCGCGATGAGTCTATCAATGTATTGGGCGAACCGCTGACCCTGTGTGGCGATGACCCCATAACGGGTTTTTTTCGCGATGGCATGTGTAATACCTGCGACCAAGATTTGGGCTCTCATACGGTGTGCATTGAGGTCAGTGAAGCGTTTTTGGAGTACTCGCGATTTAAGGGCAACGATCTATCAACCCCGATGCCTGAATTTGGCTTTAAGGGCTTGCGCAAGGGAGATTCATGGTGCTTGTGCGCTTCGCGTTGGTTGCAAGCATACAAAGATGGGATGGCACCACGCGTTTTTCTGATGCGTACTCATCGGCGCGCCTTGGATATTGTGCCGTTAGAAGCAATGAAAAAATTTGCTGCTGATCTAAACTAGTTCCCTGTTTCGCGAACTTTTCGCATTATTATGCGTCTTAAGCTTTGTTATTTACGCATTGAGAGAAAACCAGTTATGTCTGTATTTTTATCATTTCTGCGTCGCTTACTTGTCTTGAGTTTTATCCTTGGTCTCGTGCCAGCGGTCGCGCTGGCAGACGAAGCGCTACGTGATTTTCAAGGAAATATCACTACTTTGGAAGCCCTTCAATCGCCTGATAAGTGGACGGTTGTAATGATTTGGGCATCGGATTGTCCTGTTTGTAACGAAGAAGCAGGTGGATACTCAGCTTTTCACAGTGCGCATGCGGACAAAGATGCAAAAATCATCGGTATCTCTATTGACGGACAAGCTGGATTAGCCGACGCCGAAGACTATATTCAACGTAACGGTGTGACCTATCCCAATTTAATCGGTGATGTGGGCGCGGTCGCACGCTGGTATCAAAATCGAACCGGTCAAAGTTTCCGCGCGACGCCAACATTTGTGGTGTTTGACCCAGCTGGAGAGGTTCAAGCTGCGCAGCCCGGCGCTGTGCCGCCGAACGTGATCGAAGATTTTATTGCCTCTAAGCGCTAGTTTAAAGCACTGCGTACGAAAATCTATGCTTGTTGTGTAAGGCGCAGGTTTTTTATCGCGCTGACGCGCGCGCGGTCGATTGCGGCGGGTATTTGCATTGCTTCGCATTGAGCAGCAGCGATTTCTCCAGAATTCACCGCATTCGCGACTTCATAATACTGCTGGATTTGCTCGGTTTGTGGATAGGGCATGGAGGGGAAACTCCCACCGCGGCCTTGCGAGTCTGCTTGGCAAGCCAAGGCGAACTTCGACACGCGCGCGGGGCGACGAAAGGCATCGAGCTTCTTAAGTATTTTTAAGATCGTTTCAGGGCGTAGCTCGTCTAGGCGATGCATATTTAAATGCTGGTCGCTCATGATTTCTGCAATTTTTGTGGTTTCCTTGGGCACGCGCATTCGCTCAGACATCGCCTTCACCAAGGGCACTCCAGCGGCTTCGTGGCCGTGGTGCGACGGCCATTTTGATTGCGGGGTTACGCCTTTGCCAAGATCGTGTGTCAGTGCAGCGTAGATCACGTCAATATCTTCACTGATGGCGCGCGCGCGATCAACCACCATCATTACGTGTACGCCGGTATCAATCTCGGGGTGATAGTGTTCGGTTTGTGGGACGCCAAACAGTGCATCGAGTTCGGGAAAGATACGCTTGAGTGCGCCGCAATCGCGTAGCGTGGTAAAAAACCGTGAAGGCATGTCGGTTAATAAAGCGCGATGGACTTCTTGCCAGATACGTTCAGGTACCAATGAATCGACTTCATTATTCTCCACCATCTTACGCATCAGTGCGAGCGTGTCAGGGTCGAGCTTCATATTTAAGGGTGCGAAACGCGCCGCAAAGCGTGCAGTGCGTAAGATTCGTACCGGGTCTTCGACAAAGGCATCAGAAACGTGTCTGAGTGTTCGGCTTTTTATATCGGCTAAACCGTCGTGGGGATCAATATATTCGCCATGTCCATCGCGGGCGATGGCGTTAATCGTCAAATCTCGGCGCAGTAAATCTTCTTCCAGTGTCACATCTTCGCTTGCATACACGGTAAAGCCTTTATACCCTTTACCGGACTTTCGTTCAGTGCGTGCGAGGGCGTATTCTTCTTTGCTGTTGGGATGAAGAAAAACGGGGAAATCTTTGCCAATCGGCGTGAAGCCAAGATCGGTCATTTTCTCCGGCGTTGCGCCAACCACGACCCAATCCCGATCTTTAACCGGCAAGCCGAGCAATTCGTCACGCACGGCGCCACCGACCACGTAACAATCGAGGTGATTTTCAGGCAGTGAGTTTGACATCAAAGAAAAATAGTTTCCAACCAGTCGGTTTGGCATTGATCATAGCAGTGCTACTCAGCGGCTGCCAATCTATTGCTTATTATAGTCAGGCAGTGGGCGGGCATTTGAGCATTCTTAATCAGCAAAAATCGATTGAAAAGCTATTGCTGGATGAGCACATTTCGCGCGATACGCGGGCACGGCTTCGGCAAGTTCTACAGGTGCGAGAATTCGCAGCGGCTCGTTTGCACCTGCCTGACAACCGGAGTTACACGCGGTATGTGGATTTAGGCCGAGATTATGCGGTCTGGAATGTCGTGGCGACTCCGCGCTATTCAGTAGAGCCGAGAGAATCTTGCTTTTGGGTGGTCGGTTGTCTGAGCTACCGTGGTTATTACGACAAGGCAGATGCTATCAAGCACGCCCAGCAACTTAAAGACCAAGGCTTGGACACTCATGTCGGTGGCGTAACGGCTTATTCGACGCTGGGTTGGATGGCAGATCCTGTCCTGAACACCATGCTCGCGCGATCAGAAGTGGCGATGGCTGGCCTGATATTTCATGAGTTGGCGCATCAACAAATTTATATCAAGGGTGATACGAAATTCAATGAGTCCTTTGCCACCGCGGTAGAAAAAATGGGGCTAAAACAATGGGCTGCGGCGCGGGATCAAAGCGAAGAAATGAGCGCATATTTCGCTGAAAAGGAAAAACGGCAGCTAGTGGTAAAACTTATATTAGACACACGTATCCGCATGCAAGCGGCGTATCGAGCCGAAAAGAACGAGCAAAACTTAGAAAACATCAAGCAAGCGCAATTTAAACAATTGCGCGATGATTACCGAAAATTAAAACGAACTCGAGGTGGAACTCTTGGCTTCGATCGCTTTTTTGCCGCTGATCTCAACCATGCTTCCTTGGCATTATTCGGTGAATATCACGGCTGGGTCGCGGCCTTTGAACAACTATTTAAGCTACATCATGGCGATTGGCCGAATTTCTATCAAGCGGCGGCAGTGCTGGGAAGTGAGGATAATGACGCGCGTAGGCAATCACTGCGGGCACTAGAGTGACATGAATGCTGAGCCATTGGGTTTGTACTTAAACTCGGCCGAAAAGTGGCTGCCCTAATTTGGTTTAGCGCTCCAAATAAAAGGCCTCTAAAAGGATGACGCCTAATCGCTAACGTCGGCGTTAAATTCGACCATGCGGGTGATGGATCGCGCTGCCAATTTCCGGATATTTTCGTCAACCAAGACTTCTCCGCTACCCGTGGTCAGAACGTTCTCTAAGCGTTGGAGGTCATTCATCTTCATCCACGGGCATTCCGCACAACTTTCACAAGTGGCGCCTTCGCCCGCAGTGGGTGCGGATATAAATTTCTTATCGGGTGCGGCCTGTTGCATTTTATGAAAAATACCGCGTTCGGTCGCAACAATAAAAGTATCCGCATCAAGATCACGCGCGGCATTGATAATTTGGGTGGTTGAGCCGACCACGTCCGCCAAGTCGATGACGGGTCCGGGTGATTCGGGGTGAACCAAGACTTTTGCCTCAGGCTTGTGCTTTTTAAGTTCTTCCAAGGCGGTCGCTTTGAAATCCTCGTGTACGATGCATGAACCTTGCCAAAGCACCATGTCCGCACCCGTGGCTTTTTGCACATACGCGCCGAGGAATTTGTCGGGTGCCCAGAGTATTTTCTCGCCTTGATCCGACAAATGTTTAACCAAATCAAGCGCGATCGATGACGTCACCACCCAATCTGCGCGTGCTTTAACCGCGGCGCTGGTATTGGCGTAAACCACTACCGTTCGATCGGGGTGTTGATCACAAAATTTAGCGAACTCGTCAATCGGGCAAGCCAAGTCTAGCGAGCATTCCGCATCAGTTTCGACCATCAGAATGCGTTTTTCGGGGCTGAGTATTTTTGCAGTCTCGCCCATAAATCGCACGCCCGCGACGATCACTGTATCGGCCGTGCTGTTCAAGCCAAAACGCGCCATTTCCAAGGAGTCTCCGACAAAACCGTCGGTGCTTTCTGCCAAGTCTTGCAGCACACTGTCGACATAATAATGGGCGACCAGCACCGCATTATGTTTTTCGAGCAATTGCGTAATGTTCGCGACCAGCGCACTTTGTTTTGAGGCTGACAAGGGTAAGCTTCTTGATTTTTCCGCGCGAAGCGCCAAATCGCGGATTTCATTTTGGTGGGCGTTGGGCGTGGTGATATTTAAGCTCATACGATCAAAGATACTCTAAGGATTAGATAAATGATGGGTTCAAACTTAGAATTTACAATTGTCTAAGCGTGGGGGTGACCCTCTTGGGGGCTTAAAATTTACTTAGCTTTACCTTGCTTTCAGTGCCTTTAAATAGGCGATCAATGTTTTGCCTGTGTCGCCAAATAATGAAAACCGCGATCAGACTGGCGAGAATAATGTAGGGGAGATAAGGTTTCAGCAATAAAATCACCAAGGGCGATGCGACGGCTGCGCAAAGCGCTGCGAGCGATGAATAATGTGTTAGGTAGGCGACGAGTAACCATATGCAAATTAACACCAGGACAGTGAGCGGACTGATTGCGAGTAGTACACCGCCCGCCGTGGCAACCCCTTTGCCGCCCTTGAATTGATAGTAAACGGGGTACAAGTGCCCCAGAAAGGCGCCTAAGCCAGTCAGCGCGATAATGCTTGGACTGGTATCTAACCATATCGCCACTAACACAGGCAAGCAGCCTTTAAATATATCGCTGGCGAGTGTCAGTATTGCTGCGGTCTTATCGCCTGAGCGCAGGACGTTGGTTGCGCCGGGATTACCCGAACCGATCTTGCGCGGATCTTCCAAGCCTTTTAGCTTAGATATAATAATGGCGCTTGAAATAGAGCCAATAAAATAGGCAATAATCGGCAGTAGAAGAACTAGCATTGCGTGTCAGTGGGAAACATATAACCTTGAATTAGATTAGAATCGTTGTTTTCTAGCGAGCATTTTACTTGAGCTTATGGACATTATCTATCTTCATGATTTAGCAATTGATTGCGTGATCGGCGCTTGGGATTGGGAACGTAAAATAACGCAGACGGTATTCGTTGATCTGGATATGGCCTGGGACATATCGAAGGCGGGTAAAAGTGACGATCTGAAAGATACCTTGAGCTACAAGGATATCTCAAAAGCGGTTTCGCAGCATGTGATAGAGCGAAAATTTAAGTTGGTTGAGGCCATGGCGGTGGAGATTGCCGAAATGCTACGCGACGATTTTAATATCCCGTGGTGTCGTGTGCGGATTAATAAGAAAGGCGCGGTACGTGGCGCACAAGATGTTGGCGTGATTGTCGAGCGAGGAAAGAAATGACACAAATCGTTTTAAGCATCGGCAGCAACCTCGAACGTGAAAAACATATTTGTTTTGCGATTGCTCGTTTGGGCGAAGAATTTGGGGGAATTGAAATATCACCGGTCTACGAAACCCAATCGGTGGGTTTTGACGGGCCAGATTTTTTTAACTTGGTGGTGGTGTTTGATTCTGAATTATCGCTTTCTGCATTGGTGAAAAAAATTCGCCAAATAGAGCTTGAAGCAGGGCGCGAGCGCGGCAAGAAAACTTTTTCCAGTCGGAACCTCGACATCGATATTTTGCTCGTGGGCGATGTGAACTTGCGTGATCAGGGCTTAAATATTCCACGTAATGAGATTGAGAATCATGCCTATGTTCTAAAACCCTTGGTAGACATGTTGCCAACTGCAATCCATCCCGTAATCGGCCTGAGTTATCAAGCAATGTGGGATGATTTTAAGCACGGCATGCAAGGATTATGTTTGGCGAATTTTGATTGTGCGCCGCAAAATAAAATCGTAAATGCGAGCTAGCTGGGCGCCGATAAAACGGCCAAGGCCTGGCCATTCTTAGTTGGGCCAGCTTGTAATGCGCGATCATTCTTGTGCTGTTCGTTGTACTGTTCCGATAAACTTACTGCACAGCGATGCCCAAACTTAGCGCGGCGCAGCTTGATTGCTTGCACGCTGGGCTTGACGGCTTGGGCATCCAGCTCGCGACGAGTCAAACTGAGAAAATTGTTAAACATTTGGCGCTGGTGCAACAATGGCGCGATAAGATAAATTTGGTCTCGTACTCTAAAGAGCAAGAACTGATCACCCATCATGCGCTCGATAGTCTTTCTGTGCTTCCTTATATTGAGGATAGTCAGTGCGCATTGGATATCGGCACAGGCGCTGGATTTCCTGGGATGGTGCTTGCGGCGGCTTTGCCGAACACGCAGTTTACCCTGCTCGATAGTCGCCAGCGCCGTATTGAATTTTTAAGAATGGTGGCGGCGCAGTCAAGCCTGAGCAATGTTAGAGTCATCAATTCTCGTGTCGAAGTGTTTGCGGCGGGCCAAGCTGGCGCAGATAGGGAAGATTCATCGATGCAGCCTAGGCAGAAATTTGATACGCTCATCGCCCGTGCTGTGGCATCGCTCAGCGTACTGGTTGAGATGACTTCTAGTTTGCAAAGTCGCGGTGTGCGGCTTGTCGCCATGAAAGGTCGCCACCCAATCGCTGAGATTGAAGCCTTGGATAAAAACTTCGCTGACAGATATTCATCGGTGGGTGTTGAGTCTGTAGGCGTGCCGTATCTGCCCGCGCAGCGGCATATTGTGACAATAAATTTTTGCGCAGCCTTCGTCGGATGACGAAGGCTGATAAATCACTATTTCGATTAAACTGAATGACCCTAAGAATAATAGCTGTGACCAACCAAAAAGGTGGAGTGGCGAAAACAACCACTTCGGTAAATCTGCTGGCCGCCTTTTATGAGCAAGGTTTGCGGTGTTTACTGGTTGATATTGACCCACAAGCCAATGCCAGCGTATCCAGCGGCGTGAACATCCATCAGATTGAAGAAGGGATCTATGAGGTTTTACTCGGGGATGCTTCAATCACGGATTCGATAATCAAATCAAATGTTCGTTACGATATATTGCCCGCCGGTCATGAATTGGCCGGCGCGCAAGTTGAGCTGCTCGATTTTGAAGAAAAGGATTACCGCTTACGAGATGCGCTCGCCATGGTGTCGTCCGACTACGATATTATTTTGATCGACACGCCACCTTCTTTAAATGTCTTGACGATCAATGCTTTGGCGGCAGCAACAGATGTGCTCATTCCTGTCCAATGTGAATATTTTGCGCTTGAAGGTTTGAGCGGCTTAATCACGACAATGGGTCGGGTGCGAAAGACCTTAAATCCCGGCTTGAAAATATTAGGCGTGGTGCGAACCATGTACGATGGGCGTAACGCCCTAACACTGGAAGTATCTCGACAACTCAATAAACATTTTAAAGAAAAAGTGTTTAAAACCCTTATCCCACGTAATATACGCTTAGCTGAGGCACCGAGTCATGGCAAATCAGCGCTTGAATACGATCGGCGATGCAAAGGTGCACGCGCATACATCACATTGTCGCAAGAAATTTTAGGATCGAAATATGGTACCCGCAAAAAAACCTCAGCTAAAAAAATCATCGGCCAAGAAGGCGCCGCCCAAAAAAGCAAGATTGGGGCGTGGGCTGGACGCATTACTGGGCGGGGCTGAGCTAAGAAAAGCTTCATCAGCGGCATCCGCTCAACAAAGCGCCACCGAGACACTCAAATCGCTCCCGCTTGAATGGTTACAGCGCGGTGAGTACCAGCCACGTACCAATATGGGGGCTGAGGCCTTAGATGAATTAGCCGCTTCGATTAGTGCACAGGGCGTTCTACAGCCAATTTTAGTGCGTGAAGTGGCCACCCGTCAGTATGAAATCATCGCGGGGGAACGCCGTTGGAGAGCCGCCCAAATTGCCGGTTTGAATGAGATACCGGTTATCATTCGGGACATTCCAGACGAAGATGCGAGTGTCGTCGCCTTGATTGAAAATATCCAGCGAGAAGATTTAAGCGCCTTGGAAGAAGCGCGTGCCTTAGCGCGATTGCTAGAAGAATTTGGTTTGACACATCGGCAGGTAGCGCAGAGTGTCGGGCGCTCACGAACAGCGGTGACCAATCTACTACGATTATTGGCTTTGCAGCCAACTGTCCAAGAAATGCTAGAGCAAAAATTATTTGATATGGGACACGCCCGTGCCTTGCTTGGTGTACCCGAGACGGATCAATATCGCGCAGCGAAGGCCATCGTTCAACACGATATGTCGGTGCGCCAAGCGGAACAATGGGTGAAAAAATTCCTCAAAAAGGAGGATTCGCAGAATAAAATTAAAAAAGTAGTTAATCCTGATATTGTGCGGCTGGAGTCGACGCTCGCCGATGCCTTAGGGGCGAAAGTGGAGATACAAGATAAGCGTGGCAAGGGTAAGTTATTGATTCATTACCATTCCTTGGAAGCCTTAGACGGCATCATCGAAAAAATCAAGGCCAGTTGACCCCTGCACGATAAGGGCGCCCGAGTAAAAATGATAAGAAATTTTATGCGGTTTGCTCGAAATATAGCTAATATCTTATAAAAACATTGACCGCCATACAAAGAATTTTTTATAATCGCGACGTTCTGAATTCGGCTGATCAACTTAGCCGTTGTTTCAGGCAGGTTGTTTTTGCGCAATTTTTGTTGGCTGCGGTGGGTGTTTTGATCGCCACAGTGGTCTTCGATAAAAGTCACGGCCTGGCGCTTGCTTACGGTGCAGCTTTGGCGCTAATCAATACGCTATTGTCCAAACGAAGTATTCAGCGCGCCAGTCGGCTCGCCTATCAGCAAGTTGAGTTGAGTATGGTGCCGGTGTTTACAGGCTTGATACAACGCTTGGCGGTTTTTGCGGGTGGTTTTTCGGCAGGCATCATGCTGATGGGTTTATTGCCCTTGCCGATATTGATTGGTTTCGCACTGACACAGCTGGGGTATCTTGCGTGTAAGATGCGCTAATTTTAGGATGAGTCTGTTTATTTGGGGCTTGTTCGATACAATTATAATTTTAATTTATGTCTTCTGAAGCTACACTGACCTCGTCGGCCTATATCAAGCATCACTTGACGAACCTCACTTATGGTCGTCATGCCGACGGTCAATGGGGCATTGCGCACGGCGCAGAAGAAGCAAAAGAAATGGGCTTTATGGCGATCCATGTAGACACGATGTTTTGGTCTATATTGCTCGGCATTATTTTCTTGGCGGTCTTTTCGCGGGTAGCCAGAAACGTTCAGGCCGGTGTCCCCGGTGGAATGCAGAACTTTGTTGAATGGATTGTGGATTTTATTGACGAGAACGTTCGCGGCTCGTTTACCGCTAAGAATGATTTGGTCGCGCCGCTGGCTTTGACCCTATTTTGCTGGATATTATTGATGAATATCATGGATTTGATTCCAGTAGACGTCATCCCCGAAATGGCGAAAGCCATTGGGATTCCTTATATGAAGGTGGTGCCGAGCACCGATCCGAATGCAACCTTTGCCATGGCGATTGGGGTGTTTGTATTGACGCTGTATTACAGCATTAAGATTAAAGGCGTGGGCGGTTTTGCCAAAGAACTGACCATGCAGCCATTTGAAGCAGATAGCATGGTGCTTAAAATATTATTTATTCCAATCAATTTTATATTGGAGTTCGTTTCTTTAATCGCTAAACCTATTTCTCATTCCTTACGTTTGTTCGGTAATATGTATGCGGGTGAGATGATCTTTATTCTCATCGCGATTATGTTCTCAGGCGGCTTATCGGTGGTTGCCGTTGCAGGTGGCGGGCTACAGTTTGTATGGGCCGTTTTTCATATTCTAATTATTACGCTACAAGCTTTCATATTTATGGTGCTGACCATCGTCTATCTTGATATGGCGCATCAACACCACTAAACAAATTATTATTCACTTTAACTAATCAACTAAATATTTCGGAGATTACAATGGAACAAGCAATACTATATGTCGCAGGTGCAATCATGATGGGCTTAGGTGCATTGGGCGCAGCGGTTGGCATCGGCATTTTGGGCGGTCGTTTTTTAGAAGGTGCAGCGCGTCAGCCTGAATTAATTCCTATGTTGCGTACGCAGTTTTTCATCGTCATGGGTTTGGTTGATGCGGTTCCAATGATCGCGGTCGGTATTGCGATGTATGTCCTCTTCGCAGTGGCAGCATAACAAAACTTCACGTCCTAGAAGCTGATTCGCTATTATGCAATCAATAAGCTTCACGGTCAGCGATAGATTTAGGTAATCCTATGAACATTAATCTCACTCTCATTGGTCAGCTCATCACGTTTATCGTGTTTGTCTGGTTCAGTAAGAAATTTGTTTGGTCTCCAATCATTGATGCTTTAGCGGAACGGCGTACCACCATTGCAGATGGTTTGGCAGCAGCAGATAAAGGCCAAGCGGCACAAGCAGAAGGTGAAAAGCAGGCAGGTATTTTGGTTGATGAAGCCAAGGGCCAGGCCTCTGAAATACTGAGCAAGGCTGAAAAGCGCGGCACGGAAATCGTCGGCGAAGCCAAGACTGAAGCAGGCGTTGAGGGCGACAGGATTTTAGTTGCGGCACGCGCTGAAATTGATACCGAAGTCAGCAAAGCGAAAGAAGGTTTGCGCGCGCAAGTGAGCGAACTGGCCATTGCCGGGGCACAGCAAATCTTAAAGCGCGAAGTGGATGACAAGGCGCATGCAGCTTTGTTAGATGACTTGGCCGCGAAACTGTAAGTGTAGCGAATATGTCAATGTCAGAAACCAGTAGTATCGCTCGACCTTACGCCAAAGCTATTTTTGAGCTCGCGCGCGACGCGGGTGATTACGCCCAGTGGTCTAATCAATTAGATTTCTTGACCGCTGTCGCAACGGATTCTGCTATGGCCGAAATATTGCAGAACCCTGCGATTTCAAATGAGCAGTTGAGCCAGTTATTATTGGATGTCGGCAAAGATCAGCTGGATGAAGAAGGGCAAAATTTTGTAAAATTGTTGGTGCAAAATGACCGCGTATCGGTCGTCAAAGCGATCAACACCCAGTTTCAAATATTACGTGATGAAGCTGAGCAAATTATCGAAGCCCAATTAATCACTGCGGCCAAGGTAGATGATTCACAAAAGAAAAGTATTGAAAGTGCTTTATCCAAGCGATTGGGTAAAAAAATTAAGCTTGAAACCTCAGTGGACGAATCCTTGATTGGTGGCGCTGTCGTGCGCGCTGGAGATTGGGTGGTTGACGGCTCAGTGAAAGCGCAGTTACAAGATCTCGTCGGCGCGATTGGCGCCTAATCGACCCGAATTGAAAATTTTATATTAGGAAATAGAAGTTATGTCTATTCAATTAAATCCATCTGAAATCAGTGACCTGATTAAAGAGCGAATTAAGAATTTTGAAAGCAGTGCCCAAGCGAAAACAGAAGGCACGATTGTGATGTTAACCGACGGTATTGCGCGTATTCATGGCTTATCTGAAGCGATGCAAGGCGAAATGCTTGAGTTCCCGGGCGATACCTTTGGTTTAGCTTTGAACTTGCAGCAAGATTCCGTTGGCGCCGTTATTTTGGGCGACTACAAGCATCTATCAGAAGGCGACACAGTAAAATGTACCGGCCGTATTCTCGAAGTACCCGTGGGTGAAGCATTGCTCGGGCGCGTGGTAGATGCTTTGGGTCAGCCGATTGATGGTAAGGGGCCGATTAAAAACGATGGGACGTCTCCTGTTGAAAAAGTAGCGCCGGGCGTAATTGAGCGTAAATCAGTTGATCAACCCGTCCAAACCGGTTTGAAAGCGGTTGATGCGATGGTACCGATTGGCCGAGGTCAGCGTGAGTTGATTATTGGTGACCGCCAAACGGGTAAGACCGCCGTTGCGGTGGATGCGATTATCAACCAAGCCGGCACCGGCATTAAATGTATCTACGTTGCGATCGGCCAGAAAGCCTCCAGTATTGCTGGCGTAGTGCGCAAGCTCGAAGAGCACGGCGCACTTGAAAATACGATTATTGTTGCGGCATCGGCATCCCACTCAGCAGCGGAGCAGTTTATTGCGCCTTACGCGGGTTGTTCGATGGGCGAATATTTCCGTGATCGCGGTGAAGATGCTTTGATCGTCTATGATGATTTAACCAAGCAGGCTTGGGCCTATCGTCAAGTTTCTTTATTACTACGTCGCCCACCGGGCCGTGAAGCCTATCCGGGTGATGTATTTTATCTCCACTCGCGTTTATTAGAGCGTGCTGCGCGGGTAAATGCCGATTTCGTTGAGAAAGCAACGGGCGGTAAAGTCAAAGGTAAAACGGGTTCTTTGACCGCCTTGCCGATCATTGAAACACAAGGCGGCGACGTCTCGGCATTTGTTCCCACCAATGTTATATCGATTACCGATGGTCAGATTTTCTTAGAATCTGATTTGTTCAACGCGGGTATTCGCCCAGCGATCAACGCGGGCTTATCTGTATCGCGTGTGGGCGGGGCAGCGCAAACTAAGATCATTAAGAAACTGGGCGGCGGTATACGTTTAGCGTTGGCGCAGTATCGTGAATTAGCGGCCTTCTCTCAGTTTGCTTCAGATTTAGATGACGCAACGCGTGCCCAGCTAGAGCGTGGTGAACGCGCGGTTGAACTGATGAAACAAGCCCAATATGCGCCGATGTCTGTGGCGGGAATGGCCGTTTCATTGTATGCCATGAATGAAGGCTATTTCGATGATGTTGGTGTTAAAGACGTTGTGAAATGGGAAGGCGCAATGCAATCTTACATTAAATCTAACTTCGGTGATTTGATGGATTCCATCAATGCTGAGGGCGATTACAATGACGATATCGCTAAAAAGATGACTGCCGCCTTAGATGATTTTAAAAAGAACGGCAGCGTTTAACAGGTCTAATTCCTTCATTCATGATTAAACGAGATTAGAAATGGCCGGCGCTAAAGAAATACGGACCAAAATTAAGAGTATCCAAAACACTCGCAAGATTACCAAGGCGATGGAAATGGTCGCCGCGAGTAAAATGCGTCGTGCGAAGGAGCGTATGGCGGCTGCCCGACCGTATGCGGAAAAGATTCGCAGTGTGGTCGCGCACATGGCGCAGGCGCACTCAGAATATAAGCACCCTTATCTACTTGATCGCGATGTTAAGCGCGTGGGATACATCATTGTATCGAGCGACCGTGGTTTATGCGGCGGTTTAAACATCAACGTTTTTCGACGTGCGCTCGCTGAAATGAGCGAATGGAATGATAAAGGCGTTGAAGTGGATGTGTCGATTATCGGTAGCAAAGCGCTGGCATTTTTTAAGCGTTTCAATGCCAATATCGTGTCCGAAGCGACCCAATTGGGTGATGCGCCGCAGCTAGAAGAAATCGTCGGCGCGATTAAAGTCATGATGGATGGTTACATCGACGGCAAAATTGACCGTCTATATGTAGTGAGCAACGAGTTTGTGAATACGATGACGCAATCTGTTCAGGCCCTGCAGTTAATTCCAGCTGAGATTGTCAGCGAAGAAGCGCGCCAACATCATTGGGATTACATCTATGAGCCCGATGCGAAAGAAGTGGTTGATGCCACCATGAATCGATATATCGAATCATTGGTGTATAAGGCCGTGGCTGAAAATTCAGCCTGCGAGCAGTCTGCAAGAATGGTTGCAATGAAAGCCGCAACTGATAATGCGGGTAATTTAATCGGTGATCTTGAGTTGATCTACAACAAAGCGCGCCAAACGGCTATTACGCAGGAATTGTCTGAGATTGTTGCGGGTGCCGCAGCAGTTTAGGCTTAAGCCTGACGAATAAATTTAATTTTTTACACGAGGAAGTTTTCGAGCTATGAGTTCCGGAAATATAGTTGAAGTAATCGGCGCGGTTGTGGATGTTCAATTCCCACGAGACGCGATCCCTAAGGTTTACGATGCCCTGATGGTGCCTGATCGCGAGTTGACACTCGAGGTTCAGCAGCAAATGGGTGACGGCGTGGTGCGATGTATCGCCATGGGTTCATCGGAAGGCTTACGCCGCGGCCTAGATGTGTCGAACACGGGCGCAGCCATTCAGGTGCCAGTGGGTGAAGCGACCCTCGGCAGAATTATGGATGTGTTGGGCAAGCCTATCGATGAGGCGGGTGAGATCAATGCTGAAAAGTTAATGCCGATTCATCGCGCAGCGCCTTCTTATGAAGAACAAGCCTCTAGCGTTGACCTATTAGAAACGGGTATTAAAGTGATCGATTTGATTATGCCGATTTCAAAAGGCGGCAAGATTGGACTGTTCGGCGGCGCGGGGGTGGGTAAGACCGTTACGCTGATGGAGCTGATCAACAATATCGCCTCTGCTCACAGCGGCTTATCCGTGTTTGCGGGCGTTGGAGAGCGTACTCGAGAGGGTAATGATTTCTATCATGAAATGACAGAAGCGGGCGTTATCGACAAGGTCGCCTTGGTCTATGGTCAGATGAATGAGCCGCCCGGAAACCGTTTACGCGTGGCCTTAACCGGCTTGACCATGGCGGAACATTTCCGTGATGAAGGCCGTGATGTATTGATGTTTATCGATAATATTTATCGTTATACCCTAGCGGGAGTTGAAGTGTCAGCGCTTGCTGGGTCGGATGCCTTCTGCGGTGGGTTATCAGCCGACTTTGGCCGATGAAATGGGTGCCTTGCAAGAGCGCATCACCTCAACCAATAAAGGTTCGATCACGTCTTTCCAAGCGGTCTATGTGCCAGCGGATGATTTGACCGATCCATCGCCCGCGACGACGTTCGCGCATTTGGATGCAACCCTGGTACTGTCTCGTCAGATCGCAGAACTGGGTATTTACCCTGCGGTTGATCCACTCGATTCGACTTCACGGGTATTGGATCCTTTGGTCATCGGTGAAGATCACTACAATACGGCGCGTACTGTTCAAGGTATTTTGCAGCGCTACAAAGAGCTACAAGACATCATCGCAATCTTGGGGATGGACGAGCTGTCTGAAGAAGATAAACTCGATGTGGGTCGTGCACGTAAGATTCAGCGCTTTCTTATCGCAACCTTTTACGGTGGCAGAAACCTTTACTGGCGCGCCGGGTAAATACGTCACGCTGAAAGACACGCTGGCGGGTTTCCAAGCGATTGTGAATGGAGATCACGACGACATTCCTGAACAAGCATTTTACATGGTTGGCGGGATAGACGAAGTGCTCGAAAAAGCCAAGGAAATGCAGTAGGGCTTATCATGGCGACTATTCAAGTTGAAATTGTCAGCGCGGAAGAGCATATCTGGTCGGGTGAAGGTACCATGGTGTTTGCACCGGGTATCATGGGCGAATTGGGCATTGCCCCACGCCATACCCCGCTCATTACTCAGCTTAAGCCGGGTGATGTACGCGTTCAAACTGAAGATGGAAAGGAAGAGTTCTTTTTCATCTCCGGTGGCATACTTGAAGTCCAGCCCGATGTTGTCACGGTTTTATCTGACACTGCTATTCGCGCCAAGGATTTAGACGAAGCCAAAGCGCTGGACGCGCAAAAACGCGCGGAAGATGCCATGAAAGATCGAGCGTCTGAAATGGACTACGCACGCGCAAAAGCGGAGTTGGTGCAGATAGCTGCTCAATTACGTTCGATTGAGAAGATTAAAAACTTAAGAAAGTAGGATCAGGAATTTTTCTGATAGTGGCGGTCAAGCTCGTTTAAGTCTCTACCCCTGATATTGTTTAAAAAATTTTCGATATAACAAAGGATAGCGGCTAACACTGCAGCTCTTCACCTAGAAGTTGAATTTAACGCCGACTAAATTTTCGCCTACAAACAATTGTGCGTTCCAATTATAGGCGTTTGTGTAATAGGCGCTATTCATAGTGCCGATGATTGCTCCAGCGAGTACGTCTCTAATATAGTGATTATCACTATATACTCTAGAATAACCAACGTAGCTTGCACTTAAGTAGGCGGGGATAGAGTACTTCCATCCATACAGTGAGTGGATATATCTCGCGCCCATAAATGCCGCTGCGGTATGTCCTGATGGAAACGAATTGGCGCCTCCATTGGGTCTTTTTGCTTTGATGGCGTGCTTAATGACTTCTGTTGAAATCTGGTTAGAGATAAATGCTCGTATGAATTGGTTTTTCTTAAGTGAATTGTCTTCGCTTAGGATTGAGCTGGCTAGGCCAATTAAAGGGATAAGAATTTGGAGTTTATCTCCATTTTCCTCTACGATATTCCCAGCATATACTGGATTTTGCAGGCTAAGTAGGCAGCAAATAATACACACTTTGTAAGCGTATTTTCTTTCGTCCATGGCCAGCTCAATATATTTATTGTATTTGCAAACTTGCGACTGATCTGTCTAATATCCCGCCAGATTCGCCGCTTATTGCCCTTCTAAAACAACATCAAGAGGGTTTGGGAACAGCTCCTTGTTTTTCCCGCTTTTCATGTTGGCGCCTTTTTTAGCGGCGCTGGCTGCCAATACGACTAGCCCTATGGGCCCTGTAAGTAACGTAAGTAATCCGCCGCCAGCAACGGTTCCTGCTGTTTTAGCGAGGTTGCCCGCTACCTCGCCAGCGGTTAGTTTGTCGGTGACAATGTGTTCTTGTGTTTGATAACCCTCTTTTTGAATTGAAACAATGTACGTTCCGAGTTTCTGGAGAGTAAATTTCCCAGGCGCTTGGTCGTATAATGCAGTGATTTCAGTAGCGGGTTGTTCATCTTCTACAGGAATAGTTTCTCGAGGGATGAAGAAATTATCGTGAGTAACGAGCTTTGACTTATTTGCTCCAAGCTCAAACTCGGTGAACGCTTGGTCAATTCTTTTAACGAACACTTCTGCTTGTTCAGGTGTTGAGCGGACAATCAAAGTGTCGTGCAGTTCAACCGTTGGCACCGAACTACATCCACCGATAATAAGAGTCGATATACATATGGTTGATAGTTTTTTAAGGTTTTTCATTATTTTTCCTTCAATAGTTGTTGACAGGGTTCAACTCGCAAAATTTCTGATCAGCGAATTTTCTTCTAGCGACTTTAATAAGATAGAACGCTGATAGATGTGGGAAATGCCACCAGCGGTTTGCTTGTATCTTTAGGGGTCGGAATTTGGTGGGATAAATCGACTATTACCAATATTTTCAATTTCTCCGCTGGCCATTTTTTGGCCTAATTGGAAGTCAAAGTCAAAGTTAAAGTCAAATGGTTGGTGGGATAGACCAAGCGCTCGAAAAAGCCAAGGAAATGCAATAGGGCTTATCATGGCGACTATTCAAATTGAAATTGTCAGCGCGGAAGAGCATATCTGGTCGGGTGAAGGCAGTATGGTGTTTGCACCAGGTATCATGGGCGAATTGGCCTTGCCCCACGCCATACCCCGTTCATCACTCAGCTTAAGCCGGGTGATGTGCGCGTTCAAACTGAAGATGGTAATGAAGAGTTCTTTTTCATCTCCGGCGGCATACTTGAGGTCCAGCCCGATGTTGTCACGGTTTTATCTGACACTGCTATTCGCGCCAAGGATTTAGACGAAGCCAAAGCGCTGGACGCGCAAAAACGCGCGGAAGATGCCATGAAAGACCGAGCGTCTGAAATGGACTACGCACGTGCCAAAGCGGAGTTGGTGCAGATTGCCGCGCAATTACGTTCGATTGAGAAGATTAAAAACTTAAGAAAGCGTTAAGTCGCGGTCTCGTCGCTTAGCGCGCCATTTCTACTCGTATCTAATACGACAATATTATTCGCAGACTATTGCTCATCAAATTTTTGCAATCAGTCAAAAACACTCCCGTAAGCAAATAGCGCCGGCGTTCCGCCAGTATGGATAATGACAATTTCATCGCCTTTTGAGAAATAGCCTTTTTCAATTAAGCCGAAGGCGCAGGCGAATGCTTTTCCAGAATAAACGGGGTCAGATAGCAAGCCTTCATGATGCGCCAGAAGTTGTATGGCTGTTTTCGTTTGATCTGTAATATTGCCATATCCGCCGTCTAGACAGAAATCTTCTAATTGGATATCCTTGTTTGATACTACATTTGGGGTTTCTAGTAAGTTTTCAAACAGATATTTAGTACATTGGCTAACGCGTGATTTTTGTTGCTTGGCATTGCGCCGAACACAGGCACCAATCACCGGTGTGTGATTGTTGCTGAGCCTTAAACCGCTCAGCAAGCCGGTGTGAGTATAGCCACTGCCGCTGGCAACAATAATCGCCGTAGGCGTCAGCTTTTGTTGTTGAAATTGCTGGTCTAGTTCAAATGCCGCATCGACATAACCCAAGGCGCCTTTGGGTTTTTCGGATAATGTTAAGGGAATGATGTAAGGCTTTTTCCCTTGTGCGCGCAAGGTTTCTGCTATTTCCGCCAGTTGACTATCTGCCCCCTGTTCATCCTCACCCTCTGCATAATAATGTAAATGGGCGCCAAACACTTTGTACAGCAACACATTGCCGGAATGGTGGTACTCAGTCGATTGCTTAGCAACGCGATCCTCTAGTTGTAGGTGGCATTGCATATTACATTTTCGAGCGAATGCAGCGGTCATACGCATATAATTTGACTGCACTGCGCCGGTAATTAAAATGGTGTCGCAGCCCAGCGACATCGCTTCACCAAAGTAAAATTCTAGTTGGCGTACCTTGTTGCCTCCCATGCCTAGGCCGGTACAATCATCTCGTTTTACGTGCAAATGATAATCGCCAAAATGACGGCTGAGGTTGGGCAACGGTTCTAATGGCGTCGGCGCGTGAACTATTTGGGTGCGAGGAAATTTGGCTAAAATGTTTCTCATGACCTAGCCTAAAAGTCGTATTAGACTTGAGAAAAGCAGATAGATAGCGGTGACGCTCAATATTACGCTAATGAGTTTTCGGAACAGCTTGTCAGGAATACGAGCGGAAATTTTGTTGCCAAAAAAGGTGCCAATGATCGCCGGAATCAACACATAAACCAAGGCACTTTGCGTTCTTTCAAATATCCCATTACTAAACCATTGCAGCACGATTGCTGCGCTATAGGAAAACATGAATACCATGAAGATCATCGCTCGGGTTTGCTGTTTTCCCATCGCTCTATTTTGTGCATAGAGTGCCAGTGCGGGGCCTGGCATTGCTATCGATGTCGTCATCATGCCTGAAACGAAACCGTAAAGACCTGTGTTCAAAGCACTATTTTTTGCACTACCTGAATCAAAGCGTGATGTTCTTTTTGACAAATAGGGCGCACCCAGTGCGGCGAGTATGGCGATTCCGACAAATAACTGTATCGATGTGCTGGTGGCATAATTTAAGAAAACAAAGCCAAGGGGGAACCCAACGATTGAGCCCAATATAAGGTGTTGGCAGTTTTGTTTTGGCGCATCTTGGTAAACAAATGGGATCAATAATAGCGTAATAATTAGAGTAGAAATGAGAGTTAGCTGGACAGCACTGTGGATATCCAGAATCAGTACAAAAAAGGGCAGTGTTAATAAAGCAAAACCGAAGCCTGTTATTGACTGGGTCATGGCGGCAAAAAAAGTAATCAATGCCAAGAGTGCTAATTGAGTAATAGACAAGTCCAACATATTTAAAACTATAACTATTTAGAACAAGTTGAGATCCGCATACCATAACTTAAACTGAATGCTAATTGATAGTGTCCGTGTATTTAAAAAGCCAGCGGTTTGGTGAGTACGCGCCAAAATAGGAATGTTTGCCCTAATCTGCGTGCGCTCATGGGTGCTCGCGCAACCAGACGTAGTGAAATTTACTTTCATCCAATGGGCTTAGTTTCAAATGTAGGCTGGAGGAATCGAAGCGAATCATGGATTCACCGTTTTAAAGACCGTGCGCAGATCAGCTTTAGGTGCTGCCTTCTTGTGAGAGGGTAGCGGATTCAGCCCGATCAAACACCAGTCAATGTGACGCTTGCAATCTCAAAGGCGTCGCAATGCTGTGCCAGGCGATTGATGGATCAACAACTTTGAATACTAGGGCAATAGGGTTGCAACGACGGCAAAATGTATAAACATTGTTTCATTATTTTCCCGCATAGAGTAGTATCTACATTGTATCAACAAATTTGAAGGGTCGAAATGCTGGCTGAAATACAGAAGTGGGGCAATAGCGCAGGTATAAGGATTAATAAAACCTTGTTGGGCCAAATAAACGTGTCGATTGGCGACGCAGTTGATATTGATGCGGTTGAAGGGGGTATATTGATTAAGCCGCGTAAAGAATTGACGCTCGAAGAGCTTTTGGCCAATAGCCCAGACGGCAGTTTTGCCATTCTTCCAGAAGATAAAGAGTGGTTGGATGCGGATCCCGTCGGAAACGAAGTGTGAGCTATGTACCCGCTCAGGGAGATATTATTTCTTTGTCTTTCGATCCGAGCGCAGGCGACGAAATATTTAAACGAAGACCCGCGTTCGTCATATCAAAAAAAGTTTTTAGCGAGCACACGGGTTTTGTGATCGTCGCACCGGTTACAAATACTGTTCGTAATAGCCAATTAGAGGTCTTGCTGCCTTCCAAATTGGATTCAACAGGCGCAATATTGGTTTATCAATTAAAGTCGCTGGACTATAAAGCGCGCGGGGCAGAGCTCATAGAGAAAACGCCAGCCTCTCTCGTTCAAAGGGTTCTCAGCATCGCGCGCGCATTGGTGTCTTGAAAAACTTATTTAGTCAACGGAGGTTTATATGACGGCGGTTGGAGATAAATTTACGAACTGGCATCGAGGGCTTGGAAATGACGCTAGATAATGTTTCGTAAAGGCCTTGAAACTTCTCAGCGGGTGCTGGGTGAGAAGCACCCAACCACTGAGCTCTTCGCTAATAATTTGGTGATATATTTAAAAAATTGCGGAAAACTAAATAAAACATAGAGGAGTGTTTATTTGAGCTGCTCCACATCTCGAACCCCTCCCGTCGCAGCACTTGTCGCCAATGCAGCATAGGCCCACAAGGCTTTGCTGACGACACGCTCACGATCGGGCTTCCAGCCCGTACTGCCTTTGGCGTCCATCGCTTCGCGGCGTGTTTTCAGCGTTGCCTTATCAACAGCAAGTTCAATGCTGCGTTTCGGGATATCAATATTGATGGTGTCGCCTTCTTCAATTAACCCAATCGCGCCGCCAGTGGCGGCTTCGGGTGAAATGTGGCCGATGGACAATCCAGAGGTACCGCCCGAAAAACGCCCGTCTGTAATGAGCGCGCAGTCTTTACCCAAGCCCTTAGATTTAAGGTAGGTCGTCGGATATAGCATCTCCTGCATGCCCGGCCCGCCTTTGGGACCTTCGTAGCGAATGATCACCACATCACCCTTGACGACCTTATGTTTTAAGATCCCTTCGACGGCGTCTTCTTGGCTTTCAAAAATACGCGCAGGCCCAGAAAAAGTCAGGCAGCTCTCGTCTACGCCCGCGGTTTTGACGATGCAGCCGTCTTCGGCGATATTGCCGTACAACACGGCCAAACCACCGTCCTGACTGTATGCGTGTTTTTGTTCTCGAATACAGCCTTTTTCACGATCAAGATCCAGTGTATCAAAACGTCGGGATTGTGAGAATGGAGTTTGGGTTGGAATCCCGCCCGGTGCGGCTTTGAAAAATTTGTGGCGCTTTTCGTCTTGAGTTAGGCTGATGTCCCACATTGCAATGGCTGCTTGCATAGTGGAGGAATGCACCGTTTTGCAGTCTCGATTAATCAGACCACAGCGATCCAGCTCGCCTAAGATGGCGAATACACCGCCCGCACGATGCACGTCTTCGACATGATATTCAGGGGTTGCCGGTGCCACTTTACATAAATTAGGCACAATTCGGCTGAGCCGATCAATGTCTTCCATGGTGAAATCGACTTCGGCTTCGTGTGCGGCGGCCAATAGGTGTAAAACGGTATTGGTAGAGCCGCCCATCGATATATCCAAGCACATCGCATTTTCAAAGGCCTCAAAGTTAGCGATTGCGCGAGGTAAAACGTGTTCATTGTCCTGTTCGTAATATTGCTTGGCTAAGCCGACGATGATACTGCCTGCCTCACGAAACAAGCGTTCACGGTCTGAATGAGTTGCTAGGGTTGTGCCATTGCCGGGCAAAGATAAGCCCAGCGCTTCGGTAAGGCAGTTCATCGAATTAGCTGTAAACATTCCAGAGCAGGAGCCGCAAGTCGGGCAAGCCGAGCGTTCCATATCGTCAACCCCTTGCTGATCAACATTGTCATCTGCGCCCGCAATCATGGCATCGACCAAATCGACGTGACGTTCTTGATCGTTCCACTTGACCTTGCCCGCTTCCATCGGGCCACCTGAGACAAAAATTGCCGGGATGTTCAAACGTAAAGCCGCCATCAACATACCCGGGGTGATTTTGTCGCAGTTAGAAATACACACCAGTGCGTCGGCGCAATGCGCGTTGACCATATACTCAACAGAATCGGCGATTATTTCGCGTGAAGGCAGGGAATACAACATACCGCCGTGCCCCATTGCGATCCCATCATCAACCGCGATGGTGTTGAATTCTTTTGACACGCCGCCCGCTTTGGCAATTTCGCCTGCGACCAAATCGCCCATGTCTTTGAGATGAACATGGCCGGGGACGAACTGGGTGTAGGAGTTCGCAATGGCGATGATGGGCTTATTAAAATCGCTGTCGGTCATGCCGGTTGCGCGCCAGAGTGCGCGAGCGCCTGCCATGGTGCGGCCGCGAGTGGTGGTCCAAGATCGATAGTCAGGCATGATTAGGTGTTTACTGTTTAAGTATTAAAGGTGGATAGTACCAAATTGTCAAATTGTTGCGTAGTCTGCGGGTATAAAAAAACCCGGGTGCTTGCCCGGGTCATTTATTAGATTGAGTGGGATGCTTAAGAACAGCTACCCCAGCAATCTTCATTAAAGGTATCTCGTTTACAGGGGCGTTTTTTCTTGTAATCCCATTCAGTGCAGTGAAAACGCTTGCCACGAAATATTTCGTAATCATTGCCGCTGGCACCGTTGTTTTGTTGGCGTCCGCCGTAATTATACTGAGGATACCTAAAACCCTGATTATTAAAGGTCGGTAAACTAAAAGAGGGCTGTTGTTGAACCTGTTGTTGTGCGGGGCATTGCACATTGCTTGCACAGGTCCGTATTTCGGTTCGTGTGTCGTCGCAATACAGGGCGTATGCGCCACCGGCACAAACCGCACGATTTGAGTCTAAGCCAGAATTCGCACAGGTTCGGCCGTTGCTTTGCTGCCAAGGGGTGTTGTTGCATTGGCTGGCTGCTTGCGCGCTCATCGGAGCAATTAGAATTGGGGCGATAAGCATCATAGCGCCGAAAAGTATTTTCAATGTTTTCATGGGTTCTCCTAACGATTAATGAGCATGATGTGCATGCAAGGCTTATATAAGTGGTATACACTATTAATACTGACAGTCTAAATCGAAGCGTCTGAATCAGCTATGAATCGGTTTAACTGTATCACATAAATTTTGTTTCACGATTGTAGTTCAATCAAGCCGCGCAACTCCTCATCCATTTTATCCAATACTTTATCGTAGGGGAAAGCGCCCAGCTTCTGACCGCGTCGACTGAGATTGACAAAATTGGGCCCACACCATAAGCCTAAATCGGCGTCGTCGGTTTCGCCCGGGCCATTGACTCGGCAGCCCATGACCGCAATGCTGATTGCGTGAGATTTGGCATATTCGGTGCGTGCTTTGACTTGTTGTGCCAAGTCAATAAACGCTTCGTTTTCAACGCGAGAGCAGCTCGGGCATGAAATGATATTGAGGGTATTTAAGTCAAAGGCGTTGGTTTCCGTTTTTTGGCCTGATTGTGCATCGGCGATGACCTGTCTGCCGACTTCAATTTCTTCGTGCTTAAGTTCGTAAGGTAGCGTTAAAGAAACTCGAAGCGTGTCACCAATACCTTGCGAGAGTAGCGGCAAAAACGCCATCCGTGTTTTGCTGACACCATCGGGTGGCATGCCGGCTTCGGTAACGCCAAGGTGCAAGGGGATTTCTGGGCGTAGCTTGGCAAATCGCTGATAGGCGTCTTGTGCCTTACGCGGGTCGGAGTCTTTGAGTGATAAGCAGTATCGGGTAAAACCGATGTCATCTAATAGCTCACAATGATCTAGCGCACTGGCGATCATCGGCGCAATAGAATCTTCCGCCGGGAATTGGCTCACTTTATCAGGATCCATCGAGCCAGCGTTGACCCCCACGCGAATGGCGCAATCATGTTGCTCGGCAATGTCGGCCAAGTATTTAACTTTATCTTGCCAAGGCTTGCTTTTCTCGTGGTGGTATAAATGGCCGGGGTTATAACGAATTTTTTCGACGTGTGGCGCAAGGACAGCCGCGAGGCGGTAGTTCTCCTGCAAGTCGACACTTAGATTCGCCTCGGTTTGTGCGCGAATTTCAATCAAAGCCTTGGCATCCCGCTGGTTGTCCGCTGCAATCCGAATAATGTCGGCATTGACGGCTTCAAGATTGCGAATTTGCGCCAAGGTGTCTTCAATTTGCCGCGTGGGCGTGGCGCACATACTTTGCACCGCGATGGGGTTGCCAGCACCAATTTTGATGGAACCAATTTTAACTTCGCGGGTGGGATTTCTCTGAATCTGGCTGTCGGGCATGGTGCAGGGATGCTTAGGGATAAAAACAAATGATGGTATAGTCCCGCTTGGTTTTTATCAATGGCTTGCTTGGGGTATGGCGTCCGCTACTTCTGACTCTTCTGAACTGAACAATTTGCGTTTTGCCTTGCAAAATACCTCGGCAAATTGGATTGACCAACTGAGCTGGTTTGAATCTCTTGATTCAAGCAATTCGCATTTAATGCGAACAGAGGGTTCCATGCACGGTAGTTTGTGTGTGGCCGATGAGCAGTCTCAAGGACGCGGTCGCGCAGATAAACATTGGTTTGGCGATAAAACAGGCAGTTTAATGTTTTCTCTTGGCTGGGCGCCTTCTGTGCCGGTGGGCGCTGAATTAAGTTTGCTTGTCGGCGTCGCGCTCGTCGACGCCTTATTCAAATTGGGTTATTCAGGTCTTGGTTTGAAATGGCCAAATGATGTATTGGTTGGGGCTAAGAAACTGGCAGGGATCTTAGTCGAATCGCGGCACACAGGAGCACAAGCAGAGTATGTGATTGGCGTCGGTCTAAATCTTAGTCTGAGCTTGGACCAATTGTCTCGGATACCCACCCCATCGGTATCCCTAGCCCAACTGAGCGAAACTAAAATTAGTAAACAAACCATGCTGGTGGCCTTGCTGACCGAGCTGGCGAATCGACTTGATCAGAGGGTGCGCGAGGGCTTTGCGCCGATTCGTAGGGATTGGATTACTTATCACGCTCAGAAAGGTGCGCGCGTGAATTATCAAGCCGCAGGGCAAACGCATACCGCGACAATACGCGGGATCGATCAGCACGGCGCCTTGCTGCTTGATCAGGCGGGGGAGCAGCGGCGTATCGTGGCAGGCGAGATTCATACCGTGAGGAATGCGGCATGAGGATTTATCTTGATGTCGGCAATACTCGGATGAAGTGGCTGACCGATCCGCAGTCTAGCGCGATTACCGCGAATACCGTCGCGCAGCTCACAGATCAGTGGCGGGCGGTAAAGGGTGAGGTAAATCGTATTATCGCATGCGATGTCCGAGGTGTCGAAATACGTGCGAGTATTGATAAGGTCGCCGAGCAAATTTTTGGGCGCCGCGTCGATTGGCAGGTGTCCGCAGCGCAAGCCTGTGGCGTGCGCAGCGTCTACCGGCAAGCGGAACGCTTGGGTACAGATCGTTGGGCGGCGCTGGTCGCAGCACGCGCACGCTATGCCAATCAAGCTTGTATTGTGGTGGATGCTGGGTCGGCCATTACGATAGATTTGCTGGATGTTAAGGGTCAACATCGAGGGGGAGTGATTATGCCGGGGAAAGGCTTGATGCATGAGGCGATTGGCATGACTGCTCAGCTGGACGCAGAAACAGGCAGCATCGCGGGTGAAATATCAGCCTTGGCCAGCCAAACCGAGCAAGCGATTCGATCAGGGATTGCATACTCGATTATGGGCGGTGTTCAGGCGGTAATTGAGCAACAAGCGATGGAGATAAACGTTAATATTGAAGATCTACCCATTTTAATCACGGGTGGCGACGTTTCGATAATTAATCTAAATCAATCGACGACTAAGCGGGTGCCAAATTTGGTGCTTGAAGGCTTACAAATTTTAGCTGAGTGTGAACGATGAAGTGGATAGCAGTAATTTTTGCATTGCTGAATGTGGCGGTTTTCTTCTGGGCTGCGAAACTGGCTCCGAATGAGATCCAGACCCAACGTTCTAGTGCCTATGAAGTCATTAATCCATCTGAAATGACGACGGTTAAGTCAGATGATAGGTTGGCAAAGGTTCCAGCATCGATGCCTGCTTCGACCCAGCAGGCCAATATCGATTCTCAGGCTGCGGCAGATAATATCGAGGCCAAAGCGGACAGCGCCTACCAATCCGTCCTTAAGGCTCAGCTGGCGACGAATAACGCCAGCGGGGTGGTGATTCAGACACTCGAGGATGAAAAACTCACGCGAGTGGATCAAAATTCTCAGGCGATGGAAGCAAGCAGTGCGGCGCGTTCAGGCGTAAAGGCTGCGTCATCAAACACGTCCGATCTCACGGGCACACAGGACGCCGAGACAAAGTCTGTTGAAGAGGCAAAGCCCGCCGCAGCGGCCCAGCAAGAGAAGCTAGCAATAATAGCGTGTTTTCGAGTTGGCCCGTTTACCGATCAAAATAGCTTGGCGCAAACGCGCTGGCGATTGGAGCGCCACAATGTAAAGTATCAGCTTAATAGTGGCCCCGGTGAAATTAAGGCGGTTAGGGTGTATATGGGGGCGTATGCGAGCTCATCTGAATTGAATCGCGATAAAGCACGGCTGACTCAAATGGATATCGAACATTTTTTAATTCGCGTAAACGGCGAACCCTTGCTCCAGCTTGGCTATTTCTCGGAGCCTGCTCGTGCAGCTATCTATGCGCAGAAGCTGCGTAAACAAGACTTAAAGGTCAAATCTGAAATGATCTATCGGAATGCAAATATTAATGCCTGGCTGCGACTACAGAATATTACGCGCGAGGCGGTTAATTCGCTGAATTTGTCGCGGGCACTAAAAATTCAAGAGCAGGCTTGCCTGTAAAGTTAGCACTCAGGTATATGGGTGCTTGTATGCGTCTATTTTTGGGCTTGTTTGAACCGGTTTGTTTCGTGGCGTCAGGCGCGCTTGCTGTGGCTTAGGCTTTGTACCGACGAACCGTTATCGACAGTCGTAAAAATACTTATAAAAAATAGCGCTTTAGCATTGCGCTTCGGCGACGCTTTGCATAAACTCGCGCTCCCATTTTTACACTCGGGATTTTGGCTTGAGTTCGCCCGCATAGCTCAGCTGGCAGAGCAGCTGATTTGTAATCAGCAGGTCGTGGGTTCAAATCCCTCTGCGGGCTCCAATATTTTGGGTAATAACTGGGCAAAATCTGTCCTTTGGCAGAGCGACGAAGCATCATCTGGAGCGTCATTTTTATTGACAATTCAAGGTGTTTTATACAAAATCGCGCGTTCGATTTTTTGGAGGGGTTCCCGAGCGGCCAAAGGGGGCAGACTGTAAATCTGCTGGCTCAGCCTTCGGAGGTTCGAATCCTCCCCCCTCCACCACTATTAGTGGCAAGGCGAGAAAGAATAAGACTTTCTGGTGCGAAATGCACGAGGAAGATTTGAAGCAAAAAGAGGTTCGAGAAAATCGTCAGCAACGATTTTTATCAACGAGGCTGAGCGTGGCGAGGTAGCGTTGAGGCGGAAGACGGGATGTCTGGAGTAATCCTCCTCCCGCCGTTGCTACGCTATTGAGTGGCAATATATAAGAGATTTTTTGTGCCTGAATATTTTTTCAGGAACGAATAAAGATTTGGCGTTGTATGGCTTTATTGTCTGCAATTCGAAATGATGAGAGAGCTGGGCAAGGCTTTGTTTTCTCATGCATAAATGCCTGTTTGTTTGATAAATAGGTGTGGTAAAGAATGATGACCTCTTCTGCTTAGGCTGCTGGGGTCGAAAGTCGTTGCGGGTGTAGTTTAATGGTAGAACTTCAGCCTTCCAAGCTGACTACGTGGGTTCGATTCCCATCACCCGCTCCAGTTAGACGGGCTGAGATTAGCCTTGTTTGTTGAGGTTTGACGAGTTTGGGGTTTCATTCCCTGCTGTCGTTCTGGGTCATTGAATTTGCCCACATGGCTCAGGTGGTAGAGCACTCCCTTGGTAAGGGAGAGGTCACCGGTTCAAATCCGGTTGTGGGCACCATTTATTTGTGGGTGTTGTTTAGGCGTTAAAGTATTAATTATCGAAGAGAGGTAAAGATCGTGTCTAAAGAAAAATTTGAAAGAAATAAGCCGCACGTTAACGTTGGCACGATAGGTCACGTTGATCACGGTAAAACCACCTTAACGGCGGCATTGACGTCGGTATTGGGCGCAGAATTTGGCGGCGAAGTCAAAGCCTTCGCGGATATTGACAATGCGCCTGAAGAGCGAGAGCGTGGTATCACGATCTCCACTGCTCACGTTGAATATGAGACAGCAAACCGTCACTACGCGCACGTCGATTGCCCGGGACACGCGGATTACGTTAAGAACATGATCACCGGCGCTGCCCAAATGGACGGCGCGATCTTGGTTTGTTCAGCGGCCGATGGCCCGATGCCCCAAACCCGTGAGCATATCTTGCTTTCACGTCAGGTGGGCGTTCCTTACATCATTGTGTTCATGAACAAAGCGGACATGGTGGATGATGATGAGTTATTAGAGCTGGTAGAGATGGAGATCCGTGAGTTATTGGATTCTTACGATTTCCCAGGCGATGACACGCCGGTTATCATTGGTTCTGCGCTGAAAGCCTTAGAGGGTGATGAGTCAGATATGGGTAAGGGATCAATTCTTAAGTTAGCAGAAGCATTAGATACGTACATTCCTCTACCTGAGCGTTTGGTGGATGGTGATTTTCTGATGCCGGTTGAAGATGTTTTTTCAATTTCAGGTCGTGGCACCGTTGTGACGGGCCGTATTGAGCGCGGTATTGTGCATATAGGCGATGAGATTGAGATTGTCGGCGTAAAGCCCACTGAATTAACGACGTGTACGGGTGTAGAGATGTTCCGTAAGTTGTTGGATGAAGGTCAGGCGGGTGATAATGTTGGAATCTTATTGCGTGGCACTAAGCGTGAAGAGGTTGAGCGTGGTCAGGTACTGGCTAAGAAAGGTTCGATCACTCCGCACACTAAATTCGAAGCTGAGGTTTATATCCTGGGCAAAGAAGAAGGCGGCCGTCATACGCCGTTCTTCAAAGGTTATCGTCCACAGTTTTATTTTAGAACCACAGACGTGACGGGCGAATGTATATTGCCCAAAGATGTTGAGATGGTCATGCCGGGCGATAATATCAATTTGAATGTTGAGCTGATCGCGCCGATCGCGATGGACGACGGCTTACGCTTTGCCATCCGTGAAGGTGGCCGCACAGTGGGTGCGGGCGTTGTGGTGAAAATCGTCGAGTGATTATTTCCTGATATCGTTATTTTCGAAACTGATAAGTATTACGGCAGGCAATTAATATAGGCCAGTAGCTCAATTGGCAGAGCAGCGGTCTCCAAAACCGCAGGTTGGGGGTTCGATTCCCTCCTGGCCTGCCATTTACTTAAACGAATAGACTAAATTTAAAAACTGTAGTGGATAAGCTTAAATTACTAATTGCGATTTTGATCGTGGTGGCTGGCGTAGCCGGTTTTTACTACTTTGATGAGTGGTTGCAACTTGCGCGTGTGGGCCTCGTGATCGTTGCGCTCATTTTAGCCGCCGTTGTTGCGATGACCTCGCAAACCGGTCAAAACGTCAAGAGTTTTGCTATGAAGGCGAAAAGCGAGGGCGGCAAGGTCGTTTGGCCCGGGCGACCTGAGGCGACGCAAATCACGATGATTGTGGTCGCGGGTGCAATTATTGCGAGTTTATTCATTTGGTTGACAGACAGCATTTTGTTTAAAGTGGTGTATGACCTGATTTTGGGTACGCAAGGTTAAGAGGCAAATATGGCAGATCCAAACGACAAATCAAGCGTAGACGAAGTCAAAGAAATGGATGCGAATAAGGCGACAGCCGACGAGGCGAGCGTGTCAGAAACCACGGAATCGCCTGAAGTAGAATCAGTCGCGGATGTGGAGGTGCCTGCGATAGATGAAACAGAGGCAGTTGCCGATGCCGCCGATGCCGCCGATGCCGCCGATGCCGCCGATGCCGAGCCTGCCCCTGCGCCTGCGCCTGCGCCTCAAGCGCCAGCGGTTGATGATTCAAAGCAGTGGTATGTGGTTCAGACTTATTCAACCTTTGAAAAACGCGTCCAGCAGTCCATTAAAGAGAAGGCTGAACGAGAAGGCTTGGCCGACTTGATTGGCGAAGTTCTGATTCCAGTTGAAGAAGTCGTTGAAATGCGCGCGGGGCAAAAAAAAACCAGCGAGAGAAAATTTTTCCCGGGCTATGTATTGGTCAATATGGAAGTCAACGATGAGACTTGGCACATGATTAATTCACTGCCGAAGGTTTCAGGCTTCATTGGCGGAAAGCGCGGTGATCCAGTGCCGTTAACGCCTAAAGAGGCGGAATCTATTTTACAACGCATGACAGATAGCCTTGATGCGCCGAAGCCGAAGTTTACTTTTGCGCCGGGCGAAGTGGTGCGTGTTATCGATGGCCCATTTGCGGACTTTACGGGCATGGTTGAAGATGTGAATTTTGAGAAATCGCGACTACACGTGTCGGTTTCAATATTTGGACGGTCTACACCCGTTGAGTTGGGTTTTGATCAAGTCGAAAAGGGTTAATCCTCCTTTTCATTATTTAATTCGGGGAGCTGCGAAGCAGCGATTGCACCCACTGAGGATAGAACATGGCTAAGAAAATAGATGCCTATATAAAATTGCAGGTACCTGCGGGCGATGCAAAGCCCGCGCCACCCGTTGGCCCGGCATTGGGTCAGCATGGCTTGAATATCATGGATTTCTGCAAGGCGTTTAACGCAGAGACGCAAGATATGGAAAAAGGCATGCCGGTTCCCGTCGTTATTACGGTGTATTCCGACAAAAGCTTTACCTATGTTAAAAAATCTCCGCCTGCGTCGATCATGCTGAAAAAGGCTGCCGGCATTAAGAGCGGCAGCGGTGTGCCCAATCGAGATAAGGTGGGCACGGTGACGCGCGCGCAAATCGAAAACATTGTTAAAGTTAAAGATGCGGATTTAAATGCTTACGAGATGGATGCCGCCGTGAAAATTATTGCGGGTACGGCGCGGAGTATGGGTATTGAGGTGAAGGGCTAAGACATGACAAAATTAAGTAAACGAGTACGCGCATTCGCTGAGAAAGTTGATCCCGAAAAATACTATCCACTGCAAGAAGCGTTTCAACTGGTCAAAGACACGGCCACCGCAAAATTTGATGAGAGCGTCGAAGTGGCTGTGAATCTGGGTGTTAATGCACGTAAATCAGAACAAAACGTTCGTGGCTCCACTGTCATGCCTAAAGGCACGGGTAAATCTATACGTGTTGCTGTGTTTGCCGAAGGCGAACTGGCTGATCAAGCCAAAGCAGCGGGCGCTGATATCGTGGGTATGGACGATTTAGCGGCCAAAATTAAAGGCGGCGAGATGGATTTTGACCTGTGTATTGCTGCACCAGACGCGATGCGTGTGGTGGGTCAGCTGGGCCAGATTTTAGGCCCACGCGGTTTAATGCCAAACCCTAAGGTCGGCACGGTCACCAAAGACATTACGACGGCTGTGAACAACGCTAAATCAGGTCAAGTGCAGTTCCGAACTGAGAAGGGCGGGATTATTCATTGCGCGATTGGTAAGGTTTCTTTCTCAGTTGAAGATTTAAACGCCAATTTTGAAGCCTTGGTGGCTGATTTACTTAAAGCCAAGCCCGCAGGGGCTAAAGGCCAATATATTCAACGCGTCTCACTCTCAAGTACGATGGGTCCGGGCGTGAAAGTTGAGCGGGGTTCACTTTCGCTTTAAATAAACATGTGTTTGGACGGCTCGTTTAGGCGGAGCGTCCAAAACAACAATTTGGGAGTTTGGGCAATGGTGCCCAAGTTCGTCAAAGACCGTAGGCAAGTTCGCTTTTAATGCTGGTTTTGTCCATTGGACATTTATCAGGGCCTACGTAGACGGTGACCCGAAGTCAGGATAGTCCTGATTGAGGTGCACCATCAACATTAGGAGATTGCTAATATGAGTACAGCGCTTCAAAAGAAAAAAGCAGTAGTCAGTGAAGTGGCCGATAAGTTATCGTCTGCCCAAGCTGCCGTGCTTGCTGAGTATCGGGGGCTAACTGTCTCGCAATTAACTGAGTTGCGCAAGGATGCGTATGAAGCTGGCGTGTATTTAAAAGTTATTAAAAATACGTTGGCTAAACGAGCAGTCAAAGATACTGATTTTGCCTGTTTGGACGAGCATTTGGTTGGTCCGGTCATTTTCTCTGCAGCGGACGATCCTGTCGCCGTTGCAAAGGTGATGTCAAATTTTGCCAAAGACAATGATACTTTAAAGATTACCGCAGGCGTCATGAATGGCGACCCCTTGGATATCTCAAGTATTACTGCCTTATCAAAATTACCGGGACGCGAAGAATTGTTGGCAACCCTGGTTGCAACAATGCAAGCGCCAATCGTTAAGCTGGTTCGAACATTGAATGAAGTACCGACCAAGGCTGTTCGCGCTTTGTCGGCGGTTCGCGACGCGAAGGAAGCGGCTTAAGTTTATTGTTTGGTAGTTTAGTTTTTAATTGTTTATGGTTTTTCCTTATTAATTAGGAGTTTGAAAATGGCTTTATCAAAAGATGAAATTCTTGATGCGATTGGTGGAATGTCAGTGCTTGACCTTTCAGATCTAATCAAATCGATGGAAGAAAAATTTGACGTGTCTGCAGCAGCAGCGGTCGCAGTTGCCGCACCGGCAGCGGGTGGCGATGCGGCTGGCGCAGCAGAAAAGGATGAGTTTGACGTTGTATTAACCAGTTTTGGTGAGAAGAAAGTGGGTGTCATAAAGGCGGTTCGCAGCATCACCGGTTTAGGCCTTAAAGAAGCGAAAGATTTAGTTGAGAGCGCACCTGCTCCGATTAAAGAAGGCGTTGCGAAGGGTGAAGCGGAAGATGCGATGAAATTACTTGAAGAAGCTGGCGGTACTGCAGAACTTAAGTAGTGTTTCATTGTCAAAACGATCAGATGCAAATCTGATCGCACAATCGCTCTTGTTGGAAGCCTTCGGGCGCCCGACAGGAGCGTTTATGTCGTTTTAAGCGACAAGTATATTTGAGTCGATAAGATTTAACGGATTTGGTTTTGAGCTGATTGATCAGCGCCAGAGCAAATCCATTCAATCTTGACGTGTGCGTTAATTTAAGAGGGCGAGCCATGGGTTATTCTTATACCGAAAAAAGACGAATTCGAAAAAACTTTAGCAAACGGTCGGGTGACGTAGAAATCCCCTATCTATTGGAAACGCAAAAGGCGTCGTACCGTAAGTTTCTCCAAGAGGGAATTGCGCTTGCGGATCGACCCAATACGGGTCTGCAGGCAGCCTTTACCTCTGTCTTTCCTATCGAGAGCTACAATGGTAGCGTGATGCTGGATTTCGTCGAGTATCGACTCGCGCCGGCGCGTTTTGACGTTAAAGAGTGCATGCAACGCGGTATGGTGTTCTGTGCGCCCATCTACGCAACCTTGCGTTTAGTGATCTTTGAGAAGAATCGCAAGAAAAAGAAAATCAAGGACATGATCGAGCAAGAAGTCTTTTTGGGTGATATCCCTTTAATGACGGAAAACGGTACCTTCGTTATCAATGGAACCGAACGCGTTATTGTCTCTCAGCTTCACCGTTCGCCCGGGGTCTTGTTTGATCACGATAACGGTAACACGCACGCTTCTGGAAAGTTGCTTTTTACTGCGCGAATTATTCCCTATCGTGGTTCTTGGCTGGACATGGAGTTCGACCATAAAGACTTATTCTATGTGCGAATCGATCGACGCAGAAAATTGCCTGCTTCAATCTTATTGCGCGCAATGGGCTTAAGTACGGAAGAAATTTTACAGAGCTTTTTTGAAAACGACACATTCAAATTCAAGAAAGACAGCATCGATATGGCTTTAGTGCCGAGTCGTCTACGTGGCCAACAACTAGAGTTCGATATTTTAGGCAAGGCCAAGAAAGTAGTGGTTGAGGCGGGTAAGCGGATCACTGCGCGACATATCAAACAACTTGAAAAAGACAAGGTTAAGTTTATTGAGGTACCACAGGAATATGTATACGGTCGCCGAATAGCCCAAGATATTGTTGATACTTCAACCGGCGAATTATTGGTTGAAGCCAATCAAGAAATTACCGAAGAGTTGTTTGAAATGCTAAAAGAGCAAAAGATCAAACAGTTGGAAGTGATCTACACCAATGATATTGATTGTGGTTCATATATTTCAGATACGCTCAATATTGATTCGACCCGAAGTGAAGAGGAAGCACAGCAAGAAATTTATCGCATGATGCGTCCGGGCGAGCCGCCTACCAAAGAGGCCTCTGCGAATTTGTTCAACAACTTATTCTTCTCGTCAGAGCGTTATGATTTATCTGCTGTGGGCCGCATGAAGCTTAACCGCCGTCTTGGTCGGGAAGACGATCTGGGCGCGGGTATCTTAGATCAGAATGATATTATCGACGTCATGAAAGTGATTGTTGACTTGAAAAACGGTAAAGGCGATATTGATGATATTGACAGCTTGGGTAATCGCCGTATTCGAGCGGTGGGTGAGCTGGTCGAAAATCAATTTCGCATTGGTTTGGTGCGGGTTGAGCGCGCGGTCAAGGAACGCTTGAATCAAGTTGAGAGTGATGGCTTAACGCCAACAGATTTGATCAATGCCAAGCCAGTTTCAGCGGTGGTGCGCGAATTCTTTGGCTCTAGCCAATTATCACAGTTTATGGATCAAACCAATCCATTGTCTGAAGTCACCCATAAGCGCCGTGTCTCTGCATTGGGCCCCGGTGGCCTAACGCGTGAGCGTGCTGGATTTGAAGTGCGCGATGTGCATCCCTCGCATTATGGCCGGGTTTGCCCAATCGAAACGCCAGAAGGGCCGAATATCGGCTTGATTAATTCGCTGGCCACTTACGCGCGTACCAATGATCATGGTTTTCTTGAGACGCCTTACAAAAAGGTAGTGAACGCCAAAGTGACGGATGAAGTCCGTTATTTATCGGCGATTGAAGAGCATAAGTTTTCAATTGCACAGGCCAATGCAGAAGTAAACAAGAATGGCAAGTTTATCAATGAGCTTGTTTCATGTCGGCACAAGAACGAATTTACGCTGGTGCCTGCGGGTGAGGTCGATTTTATCGATGTTGGGCCGTCGCAAATCGTTTCAATCGCCGCATCGATTATTCCTTTCCTTGAGCATGATGATGCAAACCGTGCCTTGATGGGGTCAAATATGCAGCGTCAAGCTGTGCCCACCCTTAAGGCGGAAAAGCCGCTCGTGGGTACCGGCATGGAGCGTGTGGTGGCGGTTGATTCGGGTGTTACCGTGGTTTCTAAGCGGGGTGGTTCGATTGAAATGGTCGATGCATCGCGTGTGGTTGTGCGGGTCAATGATGATGAACGCGTTTCTGGAATGCCAGATGTTGATATCTACAATTTAACAAAATTTACTCGCTCTAACCAAAATACAACTGTTAATCAGAAAACGTTGGTTAAAACTGGCGATATGGTGGAGCGTGGAGATGTAATGGCTGATGGTCCGTCGACAGATATGGGCGAGTTAGCGCTAGGGCGTAATGCCTTGATCGCGTTTATGCCTTGGAATGGTTACAACTTTGAAGATTCCATTCTTATTTCCGAGCGACTGGTTAAGCAAGACGTATATACCTCCATACACATCGTCGAATTAAGCAGTGTCGCGCGTGATACCAAATTGGGCTCTGAAGAAATTACGCGTGATATCCCCAATGTCGGCGAAGCGGCCCTATCGAAGTTAGATGAGTCGGGTATTGTTTATATCGGTGCCAAGGTTAATCCAGGTGATATCTTGGTCGGCAAGGTGACGCCTAAAGGCGAATCGCAGCTGACGCCAGAAGAGAAGTTACTGCGGGTTATTTTTGGTGAGAAAGCAACCGATGTAAAGGACAGTTCCTTAAAGATGAGTTCTAGCATTAATGGAACCGTTATTGATGTACAGGTCTTTACCCGTGACGGCATGGATAAAGACGCGCGCGCGCTTTCAAATGACAGAGATGAAGTGAACGGCATCCGCAAGGATCTAGACGATCAAATGCGTATCATTGAAGAGGATGCGCATACGCGTATTCGCGAAATGGTGCTCAATAAAATAGCGCAAGGTGGCCCCAATGCGCTCAAAAGCGGCGGCAAGGTAACCGAAACGTATTTGGCGGAATTGAGCGATACCGAACTTTTCGAATTGCGTTTGAAAAAGTCGGATATCAATGATGCGATTGAAGAGATTAGCAAACAACTTAAGATTCAGAAAATCGCCTTCGATGAATTGTATGAAGAAAAGAAAGGCAAAATCGAAGCGGGAGATGACTTGGCACCGGGCGTGCTTAAAACCGTTAAAGTATATGTTGCCATCAAACGTTGTTTGCAACCCGGCGACAAAATGGCCGGCCGGCATGGCAATAAGGGCGTAATCTCAAAAATTATTCCCGAGGAAGACATGCCCTACATGGCCGATGGTACGCCCATTGATGTGGTGCTCAATCCGCTGGGTGTTCCGTCGCGTATGAATGTGGGTCAAATCCTTGAAACACATTTAGGCTGGGCGGCAAAAGGCTTGGGCAAAAAGATAGATAGCATGCTTCGAGCCGAGGAATCGGTTGCGAAAATGCGCAAGTTTCTGGACAAGGTTTATAACACCAGCGGCAAGCATGAAGATCTTAGATCTTTATCCAACGATGAGATTTTAGAGCTGGCAGGCAATTTGCGGGAGGGTGTGCCAATGGCAACGCCGGTATTTGATGGCGCCCATGAAGACGAGGTTCGTCAAATGCTGGAGCTCGCAGATTTGCCCACCAGCGGTCAAACAACCCTGTTTGATGGGCGCACGGGTGAGCAGTTTGAGCGCGAGGTGACCGTGGGTTATATGTACGTGCTCAAGCTCAACCACTTGGTGGATGACAAAATGCACGCCCGTTCCACTGGGCCATACAGCTTGATTACGCAACAGCCTCTAGGGGGTAAAGCGCAGTTTGGTGGTCAGCGTTTCGGTGAGATGGAGGTCTGGGCGCTGGAAGCCTACGGTGCTGCTTATACCTTGCAAGAGATGTTAACGGTTAAATCTGATGATGTGATCGGCCGCGCAAATATGTACGAGAACATAGTCAGAGGGGATCAATACATGAATCCGGGTATGCCCGAGTCGTTTAACGTATTGGTGAAAGAAATTCGTGGCCTGGGGCTCAATGTAGAGCTTGAGCAGGATAATAACTAAGGCGCTTAAAGCGTTATAGGCACTATCCCATTCCAGTAGACATTATTTTGAGACGAAAATCATGAAAGATATATTCAACCTTTTTAAGCACGAAGATAAATCCGAAGACTTTGACGCCATTCGTGTTGAAATCGCCTCGCCGGCAAAAATACGTTCTTGGTCATACGGCGAAGTAAAGAAGCCCGAAACCATTAACTACCGTACTTTCCGTCCTGAGCGAGACGGTTTATTTTGCGCCAAATTGTTTGGCCCCATGAACGATTTTGAGTGTTTGTGTGGAAAATACAAGCGCTTGAAGCACCGTGGTGTGGTCTGCGAAAAGTGTGGTGTAGAAGTAACCAAGGCAGAAGTGCGTCGTGAGCGCATGGGCCATATTGAGCTGGCCGCGCCCTGTGCACATATTTGGTTCTTAAAGTCATTGCCATCGCGCTTAGGTTTATTGCTTGATATGACGGTTCGTGAAATCGAACGCGTTTTGTATTTTGAGGCCTATGTGGTCACTGAGCCCGGTTATTCTGATTTTGAACGCGGTGCGATGTTGACCGAAGATAAATATATTGATGCCGTAGAAGAGTGGGGCGATCAATTTGAAGCCAGCATGGGGGCTGAGGCCATCAAAAATTTATTACAGTCGATCGATCTGAAAGAAGAGTCCGAGATGCTGTATGCCGAACTCGATGCCACCAAGTCAGAAACCAAGATCAAGAAGTTTTCTAAGCGTCTTAAAGTGGTTGAAGCCTTTATTAAGTCGGGTAATAAGCCGGAGTGGATGATTCTGGATGTTTTGCCGGTACTGCCACCTGATTTACGCCCCTTGGTGCCCTTAGAGGGCGGACGATTTGCCACCTCTGACCTAAACGATTTATATCGACGCGTGATCAATCGTAATAATCGTCTTGCACGATTGCTGGAGCTCAGCGCACCGGACATCATCATTGCTAACGAGAAACGCATGTTGCAAGAAGCGGTCGATGCGCTGATTGATAATGGTCGTCGCGGCAAAGCCATATTAGGCTCCAACAAGCGTCAGCTTAAGTCCTTGGCGGACATGATCAAGGGCAAGCAGGGTCGCTTCCGTCAAAACTTGCTTGGTAAGCGAGTGGATTACTCGGGTCGTTCAGTGATCGTGGTCGGGCCAACTTTAAAACTGCATCAGTGTGGCTTGCCCAAAAAAATGGCCTTGGAGCTGTTCAAGCCGTTTATCTTCTCTATAATTATTGGCAGAGAACACGCTTCTAATATTAAGCAGGCAAAAAAATTAGTCGAACAAGAAACGACGTTAGTGTGGGATATTCTTGATGAAGTTGTCCGCGAGCATCCCGTGATGCTCAACCGCGCGCCCACTTTGCACCGCTTAGGCATCCAAGCTTTCGAGCCAGTGCTGATTGAGGGTAAGGCGATTCAGTTACACCCTCTAGTCTGTACACCGTATAACGCAGATTTCGACGGCGATCAAATGGCTGTTCACGTGCCTTTGTCACTCGAAGCACAGCTTGAAGCCAGAACGCTGATGATGTCGACCAATAACGTCTTATCACCGGCGAATGGTGAGCCGGTCATTGTTCCCTCGCAAGATATTGTTTTAGGGCTTTACTATGTCACGCGTTCAAGTGTGGGTGCCAAGGGCGAAGGCACTTTCTACGGCAACACCAATGAAGTACGGCGTGCGATTGAAATGGGGGAGCTTTCTTATCACGCTAAAGTCAAAGTCCGCTTGCCCGAGATCAAAGGAGAAGATTCCCGCGAGCAATTGAAACTGCATGATACGACCGCGGGTCGCGCAATTTTGACAGACATTTTGCCTGACGGCGCGCCGATCTCATTATTAGAAAAGCCGCTGAAGAAAAAGCAAATTTCTGGCCTGATCAATTACGTATATCGTGAAATTGGTCTTAAAGAAGCGGTTATTTTCGCCGATCAACTGATGTATGCCGGCTTTGAAATGGCAGCGAAATCAGGTGTGTCAATCTGTCTAAACGACATGGAGATTCCGAAAGAGAAAGATAAAATTTTGGATGGCTCATTGAAAGAAGTCAAAGACATTCAGACGCAGTATTCCAATGGTCTGTTGACCAACGGCGAACGCTACAACAAGGTGGTTGATATCTGGACTCGAACATCTGAAAAGGTGGCGACTGCGATGATGGATCGTCTAGGGGTCGAAACTGTTATCGATGCTGATGGTAATAAAGTAGAGCAAGAATCGTTTAACTCAATCTATATGATGGCGGATTCGGGCGCGCGGGGCTCACACGCTCAAATTAGACAACTCGCGGGTATGCGCGGCTTGATGGCAAAGCCCGATGGCTCGATCATCGAAACGCCCATCCGTGCGAATTTTCGCGAAGGCTTGAATGTCAGCGAATACTTTATTTCAACCCACGGCGCGCGTAAAGGGCTGGCCGATACAGCTCTTAAAACTGCGAACTCGGGATACCTGACCCGCCGCCTAGTCGATGTTTGCCAAGATTTAGTGGTGACTGAGGATGATTGCGGGACAGAAATTGGCATGACCAAAGAAGCGCTGGTACAAGGCGGCGATGTCGTGATTCCCTTGAGCGACCGAATTTTGGGTCGTTTCCCAGCGAAACCAGTTATCGATGGCGCCAGCGGCGAAGTCATTGCGTCAGTCGATGAAATGATCGACGAAGAAATGGTGGCTAGAATCGAAGAAGCAAATGTGCCTTCTATCGATGTGCGGTCAGCGGTGAAATGCGAAACCCGTTACGGGGTGTGCGCAAAATGCTATGGCCGAGATTTGGGTCGGGGGCATCAGATCAATAAAGGTGAAGCGGTGGGTGTAATCGCGGCGCAGTCAATTGGCGAGCCGGGAACCCAGTTGACAATGCGTACCTTCCATATTGGTGGGGCGGCTTCAGCGGGAACGGTTATTAGTAATATCGAAGTCAAAACCAGCGGTAAGGCGGTGTTGCGTGATGTTAAGTCTGTCACCAATTCCGATAAGAAAGAAGTTATTACGACTCGTTCAGGCGAACTCATTATTCGGGACAGCAATGGCGTCGAGCGTGAACGCCATAAGCTGCCTTATGGTGCGGTTTTAACCGTTGCCGAAGGCGATAAGATTGCCATCGGCGATATCGTGGCGACTTGGGATCCACATACGACACCTGTCATTACTGAAGTGGCGGGTAAAGTAGACTTCGTTGACTTCCACGAGGGAGTGACTGTCAATAAGCAAACCGATGACATTACGGGCGTATCGACGTTCGTGGTGCGTGAGTCTGCTGAGCGACGCGGTGCAGCACAAGATATCAAACCAACGATTATCTTACTCGAGAAAAACGGCGAACCGACAACGATCCCTGGCACTGAATTGCCCGCCAGATACCAGCTGCCACCGGGTGCGATTGTTGAGTTTGACGCGGGTCATCAGCTCAAGGTCGGTGATACAGTCGCGCGTATTCCACAAGATTCCACGCGAACGCGTGATATCACGGGGGGTTTACCGCGCGTGGCGGAGCTATTTGAGGCGCGAAAACCTAAAGAGCCCTCCATGTTGGCGTTTGAGACGGGGGTGGTTTCGTTCGGTAAAGAAACCAAAACAAAGAACCGTTTGGTGATTACCAATGATTTGGGTGAGAGTGTTGAAACCTTGGTCGCCAAGACACGTTCAATCAGTGTGTTTGAAGGCGAGCATGTTGAGCGCGGTGATGTGGTTGTTGAAGGATTGCCCGTGGCCGCAGATATTCTTGAATTTAGAGGGATTGAAGCACTGGCGGGATATATCGTCGACGAAGTTCAAGATGTCTATCGTCTACAGGGCGTAAAAATTGACGACAAGCATATCGAAGTGATTGTGCGTCAGATGTTACGCAAAGCACGTATTACGGATCCAGGTGATACGAGTTACTTGCCGGGCGAGCAGGTTGAAAAAGCGCACATGTTGGATGAAAACGATATGCTGGTGAGTAAAGATAAGAAGCCGGCCGAATGGGCGCCCGTCTTATTGGGAATTACCAAGGCATCTTTATTGACGGATTCATTTATCTCCGCTGCATCATTCCAAGAGACTACCCGAGTATTGACGGAAGCATCGATCAACGGGAAAGTCGATCGATTACGAGGTTTGAAAGAGAACGTAATAGTCGGGCGATTGATTCCTGCGGGAACGGGATTAGCCTACCACCAAGAACGTGCACGTGTACGCGCTGAGCGATTGGCCGCAGGTGAGATGGACTTGGATCAATTGATTGCGCAAGAGCTCGCCAATACGGCTGAGACGGTACAAAGTACCGCTGCAAATGTTGCTGAGGAGAGCGCGGTAAACGATTAAGAGAATTGATCGTGAATCAGGCATTTATATCGAATCAAATTCAAGTTCAAATTAGTCTTGACAGCTTTGGTCTAAGTGCCTAGAATTCGCCGCCCTTTTGTCGCACAGTGCGATAAAAATAGTGGTTTTTTATTAACGGTTTACAAAGAATTTTTTCATGCCAACAATTAACCAATTGGTTAGAAAGCCTAGAAAAAAGCAGGTACAGAAATCTAAGGTACCCGCGCTAGAAGCATGTCCTCAAAAACGGGGTGTTTGTACGCGTGTGTATACCACTACCCCAAAGAAGCCCAACTCAGCTTTGCGTAAGGTCGCACGTGTGCGACTGACAAACAAATATGAGGTGAGTTCGTACATTGGGGGAGAAGGCCATAATTTACAAGAACACTCCGTCGTATTAATCCGCGGCGGCCGTGTTAAAGATTTACCGGGTGTGCGCTATCACGTTGTACGTGGTGCTTTAGATACCTCGGGTGTTCCAGATCGCCGTCAGGGTCGGTCTAAATACGGAGCAAAGCGACCCAAGTCCTAAGGACTTTAATCACATTGCGTTGGGGATGTAGCACATCTTCATATTAAAACGCAGATCATAAACTCCTAGCAATAACGAATCACCGCAATTAGGAGTTGCCTTCAAACCGCTAAGGTTCGATGGTCAATGGGGTGGTTCGAGTTACAATTTAAAATTTTGCGACGTAGCGTCGATAGATGACGCTGGGTCAAGTATTAGTATTCTATCGAGCACAATATGCCTAGAAGACGCGAAGTACCTAAACGAGACATTTTGCCTGATCCTAAATATAAAGATCAGACAATTGCCAAGTTCATCAATACGATTATGTCGGATGGTAAGAAATCCGTCGCAGAACGCATCATGTATGGTGCGCTGAGTACGATTGAAGAGCGTGGCAAAGGTGATCCCGTTGAAATCTTCAATGTCGCCTTGGAAAAAGTGAGCCCATCGGTCGAAGTTAAAAGTCGACGAGTCGGCGGTGCAACCTATCAAGTGCCGATAGAAGTGCGTCCTAGCCGCCAAGTCGCCTTAGCAATGCGCTGGTTGGTGGATGCAGCACGTCACCGTGGTGAGAAAACCATGATGTTGCGTTTGGCAGGCGAATTAATAGATGCGGCTGACGAGCGAGGCGCTGCGGTTAAGAAACGAGAAGATACGCATAAGATGGCAGAAGCCAATAAGGCGTTCTCACATTTCAGATTTTAATTAGATATTCGTTAATATAGTTTAAAGAGAAATTATTGTGGCCAGGAAAACTCCTTTAGAGCGTTACCGAAATGTGGGCATTATGGCGCATATCGATGCGGGTAAAACCACCACAACGGAGCGCATCTTATATTACACTGGCATCTCTCACAAAATTGGTGAGGTACACGATGGCAATGCCACCATGGACTGGATGGAGCAAGAGCAAGAGCGTGGCATCACGATCACCTCTGCCGCGACCACGTGTTTTTGGTCGGGTATGGATAAAAGCTATGATGAGCATCGCATCAATATAATCGATACGCCAGGCCACGTTGACTTTACTATTGAAGTAGAGCGCAGCTTACGCGTACTAGACGGTGCCTGCGCCGTATTTTGCGCGGTTGGCGGTGTAGAGCCTCAATCTGAAACAGTTTGGCGCCAAGCGAATAAGTACGCAGTACCGCGCATGGCTTTTGTCAATAAAATGGATCGAATTGGTGCGGATTATTTTCGTGTGATTGAGCAAATTGCCAGTCGCTTAGGTGCGAATCCTGTTTCCATGCAAGTACCGATTGGTGCTGAAGAGGATTTTGAAGGGGTCGTTGATCTGGTGAAAATGAAAGCCGTTTACTGGGAAAAAGAAAATATGGGTGTCTCCTTTGAGGAGAGAGACATTCCAGATGATTTGGTCGATGTTTGCCAAGAATATCGTGAGAAGTTGGTTGAGGCGGCAGCTGAATCTGATGAAGCGTTAATGAACAAATATTTCGATGAGGGCGACCTAAGCGAAGACGAAATCAGAAAAGGTATTCGCAGCCAAACTTTGACCAACGAAATTATCCCGGTGTTTTGCGGAACAGCTTTTAAGAATAAAGGCGTGCAAGCCATGCTGGATGGTATTGTAGATTATATGCCGAGTCCTTTAGACGTGAAAGCGATTGAAGGCGAGAGCGAAACAGGCGAGCCAATAACGCGGAAAGCCGACGACAAGGCGCCTTTTGCAGCATTGGGATTTAAGATCATGACCGACCCATTCGTGGGCCAGTTAGTATTCTTTCGTGTGTATTCAGGGGTGCTTAACTCGGGCGATACGGTATATAACTCCGTTAAGCAAAAGAAAGAACGTATCGGACGTATTTTGCAAATGCACTCGAACGATCGAGAAGAAATTAAAGAAGTACGTGCCGGTGATATTGCTGCAGCGGTCGGGCTCAAAACGATCACCACGGGTGATACCTTATGTGATCCGAAAGATATTGTTATTTTGGAGCGCATGGAGTTTCCTGAGCCGGTTATTTCGCAATCTGTTGAGCCAAAAACCAAGGTCGACCAAGAGAAGATGGGCATTGCGCTCGGTAAATTGGCGCAAGAAGATCCCTCGTTCCGAGTTCACACTGATCAAGAATCAGGTCAGACGATTATTTCGGGTATGGGCGAGTTACACCTAGACATCATTATTGACCGAATGAGACGCGAATTTGGCGTTGAAGGGAATGTGGGCAAGCCGCAGGTGGCGTATCGTGAAACGATTACGAAAATGGTTGAGCAAGAAGCGAAATACGCCAAACAAACCGGGGGTCGTGGTCAATATGGCCATGTCCATGTTCGCTTTGAGCCATTGCCCAAAAGCGATGATCCAGATGCGCCTAACTTTGAATTCGTTGATGCAATCAAAGGTGGGTCGGTGCCGCGTGAATACATTCCCTCGGTGCAAAAAGGGATTGAAGAAGCCATGGCCTCAGGCGTGGTGGCGGGTTATCCAATGTTGAATATACGCGCAACCTTATATGACGGTTCATATCATGATGTGGATTCATCAGAGCATTCATTTAAAGCGGCTGGTATTCAAGCCTTCCGTGAAGGCGCGCGCGCTGCCAAGCCACAATTACTTGAGCCAATCATGGCGGTAGAAGTTATCACGCCTGAAGATTATATGGGCGGCGTGAACGGTGATATAAATTCCCGTCGCGGCGTCATTTTGGGGATGGAAGATACACCATCTGGTAAGCAAGTAAGGGCGGAAGTGCCTTTGTCTGAGATGTTTGGGTATTCAACATCGCTGCGTTCTGCGACCCAAGGCCGCGCTAACTATACGATGCAATTTGAGAAATACATGCCAGTTCCGGCAAGTATTGCCGAAGAAATAGCCAAAGGCTAAATGAGTTTTATTAACACAATAGATTTGCGAGAATATTTAAGGGTATTACGAGGTAAAAGTCATGTCTAAAGAAAAATTTGAAAGAAATAAGCCGCACGTTAACGTTGGCACGATAGGTCACGTTGATCACGGTAAAACCACCTTAACGGCGGCATTGACGTCGGTATTGGGCGCAGAATTTGGCGGCGAAGTCAAAGCCTTCGCAGATATTGATAATGCGCCTGAAGAGCGAGAGCGTGGTATCACGATCTCCACCGCTCACGTTGAATATGAGACAGCCAATCGTCACTACGCGCACGTCGATTGCCCGGGACACGCGGATTACGTTAAGAACATGATCACCGGCGCTGCCCAAATGGACGGCGCGATCTTGGTTTGTTCAGCGGCCGATGGCCCGATGCCTCAAACCCGTGAGCATATCTTGCTTTCACGTCAGGTGGGCGTTCCTTACATCATTGTGTTCATGAACAAAGCGGACATGGTGGATGATGATGAGTTATTAGAGCTGGTAGAGATGGAGATCCGTGAGTTATTGGATTCTTACGATTTCCCAGGCGATGACACACCGGTTATCATTGGTTCTGCGCTGAAAGCCTTAGAGGGTGATGAGTCAGATATGGGTAAAGGCGCGATCATGAAGCTTGCCGATGCCTTGGACACTTACATTCCTCTACCTGAGCGTTTGGTGGATGGTGATTTTCTGATGCCGGTCGAAGATGTTTTTTCAATTTCAGGTCGTGGCACCGTTGTGACGGGCCGTATTGAGCGCGGTATTGTACATATAGGCGATGAGATTGAGATTGTCGGCGTAAAGCCCACTGAATTAACGACGTGTACGGGTGTAGAGATGTTCCGTAAGTTGTTGGATGAAGGTCAGGCGGGTGATAATGTTGGAATCTTATTGCGTGGCACTAAGCGTGAAGAGGTTGAGCGTGGTCAGGTACTGGCTAAGAAAGGTTCGATCACTCCGCACACTAAATTCGAAGCTGAGGTTTATATCCTGGGCAAAGAAGAAGGCGGCCGTCATACGCCGTTCTTCAAAGGTTATCGTCCACAGTTTTATTTTAGAACCACAGACGTGACGGGCGAATGTATATTGCCCAAAGATGTTGAGATGGTCATGCCGGGCGATAATATCAATTTGAATGTTGAGCTGATCGCGCCGATCGCGATGGACGACGGCTTACGCTTTGCCATCCGCGAAGGTGGCCGCACAGTGGGTGCGGGCGTTGTGGTGAAAATCGTCGAATAAATAATTTAGTATTCTTTTTTAGAGGCCAAAACAGTGAAAGTTGAGAGTCAAAAAATTCGCATCAGTTTAAAAGCGTATGATCACAAGATGATCGATCGATCTGCATTAGAGATCGTCAATACTGCGCGGCGGACCGGTGCAATGGTTAAGGGTCCGATTCCCTTGCCGACCAAGAAAGAACGCTTTGACATTTTGCGCTCGCCGCATGTCAACAAGACCTCTCGAGATCAACTCGAAATTAGAACACACAAACGTATTTTAGACATTATCGAACCCACGGATAAAACCGTTGATGCGCTGATGAAGCTCGATTTATCGGCGGGTGTCGGCGTTGAGATTAAGCTCAACTAAGTAATGTCGATACGCAAGAAGAATATAGGTTAAGAAAATGGCTTTAGGTTTAATAGGTAAAAAAATAGGCATGACGCGCGTCTTTTCTGAAGACGGCGATTCTCAACCTGTTACGGTGATTGAAGTCACCGCCAACCGAATTACACAAATCCGTAATGTTGAAACAGACGGTTATCACGGTATTCAAGTGACCACCGGCACGCGCAATCCAAATCGCGTGAGCAAGGCGATGAAGGGCCATTTTGCAAAAGCAAAAGTTGAGGCGGGTCGAGGCGTTTGGGAATTTCGTGTCGATGCAGGACACGAATACGAAGCGGGCGGAGAGATCACTGTCGAGCTTTATGAGCAAGGCCAGTATGTAGACGTACAAGGCACTAGCATCGGTAAGGGCTTTGCCGGCGGTATGAAGCGCCATGGTTTTAAAGGCGGTCGTGCCACGCACGGTGTATCTAAGGCGCATCGATTGCCAGGCTCCATTGGTCAAAACCAAACGCCAGGTCGCGTATTTAAAGGCAAAAAAATGGCCGGTCACATGGGTGCAAGCACGGTCACTCAGCAAGGGCTTGAGCTGGTACGGGTCGATTCAGAGCGTAATTTATTATTGGTTAAGGGTTCAGTCCCGGGCTCTAAAGGTGCGAATGTGGTGATCACTCCTTCGATCAAAAACAAACAAAAGCAGGCTAGCGCGTAACCCGCGCAGATATTAAAGAGACGTAATCAAATGAGTGTTCAACTAACTATCGCTGGCAGCAAATCTTCGCTTGATTTAAGCGATGAAAACTTTGGTGCGGCTTTTAAAGAAACGCTGATCCATCAAGTGGTCACGGCTTATCTTGCAACAGGGCGTTCAGGTACCTCGTCTCAAAAGAGCCGTTCTGAAGTCAGGGGTGGCGGTAGGAAGCCATGGCGACAAAAAGGTACCGGCCGTGCACGTGCGGGAACGATTCGCAGCCCGATTTTCATGGGGGGTGGTCAAACTTTTGCGCGCTCAACGCGAGATTATTCACAAAAGATCAATCGCAAAATGTACCGCGGTGCGATGCGTTCGATTTTGTCTGAATTGGCGCGACAAGATCGCATTGTTGTGACCCAATCTATTGCGGCAAAAACGCCTAAGACGAAAGATATGGCAGCGATGCTCAATAAACTAGGGCTGAGCACTGGCTTGATTGTGATGTCTGAAGAAGACAGCAATGTCGCTTTGTCGGTGCGGAATATTCCTAATATTGAAATCACAACAGTCAATAATCTCGATCCGGTCAGTTTGGTGGCGTCTGAGAAAGTGTTGATGACCGCTGATGCGGCTAAGCAGTTAGACGAGAAATTATCATGAAGCCAGAACGCATTTATCAAATTATTCGTCGTCCGCATATTTCTGAGAAAACAGCGGGTATCGCCGATACAAAGCGTCAAATTACGTTTGAAGTCTTAAAGTCGGCAAGCAAGCCGGAAATAAAAGCGGCGGTTGAACAGCTATTCAAAGTTGAAGTGAACGCCGTTAAAACAGTGGTGGTGAAAGGCAAGAGTAAGCGTTTCGGCCGCAACTTAGGTAAACGTAACGATTGGAAGAAGGCCTACGTCACTTTGAAAGAAGGCCACGATATCGATTTTATTGGGATGGCGAGTTAGTAGTAGTATCCACCACCGTATTCAGACAATTATTAAATAATTAAAGACAGATAGTCAAATGGCACTATTAAAATTAAAACCGACAACTCCAGGCCAGCGCGGCACGGTTCGCGTTGTCAATAAGGATTTGCACAAAGGGCAATCCTTTCCTGCGCTGACGGTGCCTAAGAAATCGATCAACGGGCGCAATAATGCTGGCCGCATTACTGTCCGTCATCGTGGTGGCGCGCATAAAAAACATTACCGTATTGTTGACTTTAAACGCAATAAAGACGGCATACCTGCCACAGTAGAACGCTTGGAGTATGACCCAAATAGAAGCGCAAATATTGCTTTGTTGCTATATGCCGATGGGGAACGACGGTATATCATAGCGCCGCGTCAAGTTGCGGTGGGTGATACGATACGTTCTGGTATCGACGCGGGCATCAAACCCGGTAACGCGATGCCGCTTAAGAATATTCCGATTGGTACCGTCGTTCATTGTGTAGAACTAAAGCCAGGTAAGGGTGCGCAGCTCGCGCGCTCTGCCGGTGCATCGGTTCAATATATTGGTCGCGAAGGCAAGTACGCTCAGCTTAGATTACGCTCTGGCGAAATGCGCAAAGTATTAATTGATTGTCGCGCGACGGTCGGTAGTGTCGGTAATTCAGAACACAGCCTACGTAAGCTAGGCAAAGCGGGTGCTAAACGTTGGCGTGGTATTCGCCCCACCGTACGTGGTGTGGCAATGAATCCAGTCGATCATCCGCATGGTGGTGGAGAAGGTCGTACGTCGGGTGGCCGGCATCCTTGCTCACCTTGGGGTGTGCCAACCAAAGGTTATCGAACGCGTGTTAATAAGCGTTCGAATAATATGATTATCCGTAGACGGAAAAAGTAATTAGATATGGCTCGTTCAATTCGTAAAGGTCCGTTTGTCGATCACCATTTATGGTCGAAAGTACTGACGGCAAAAGAAGAAAGTAATCGTCGTCCAATTGTGACGTGGTCACGCCGTTCAATGATTATGCCAGAATTTGTAGGCTTAACGATCGCTGTGCATAACGGTCGCCAGCATATTCCTGTGCTGATCAATGAGAATATGGTCGGACATAAATTGGGTGAATTTGCGCCAACGCGTACATTCCGTGGTCATCTAGCAGACAAAAAGGCAATTTAAAATGCAAGTTCGAGCCTTAGCAAAATATAACCGCATCTCGGCGCAGAAAGTGCGCTTGGTGGCGGATCAGATTCGCTCTAAGTCGGTTTCTCGGGCTTTGGAAATTTTGGAGTTTAGCCCTAAAAAAGCGGCAATACTGGTCGCGAAAACGCTCAATTCTGCGATCGCCAATGCTGAGCATAACGAAGGTGCAGATATTGACGAATTATGGGTCAGTGTTGCAATGATCGATGAAGGGCCGACACTGAAACGATTTCGCGCCCGTGCCAAAGGTCGTGGTACGCGAATATTAAAAAGAACTTCTCACATCACGATTGCTGTGAGTGATGAAAAGAAACCAGCGAAAGCTAACTAGGTAGGCACAATGGGTCAAAAAGTACATCCAAATGGGTTTCGCCTTGGCATTATCCGAGATTGGGATTCCAAGTGGTTCGCGACGGGTCGTGACTACAGCAAACAGTTGATCGAGGATCAGCATATCCGTGCATTCCTTAAAGCACGGCTGGCCAATGCTGCCGTCAGCAAGGTCCGCATTGAACGCAATGCCGAAAACATCAATGTGAAAATCCATACTGCTCGTCCGGGTATCGTGATTGGTAAAAAAGGCCAAGACATTGAAAGACTAAGGGCTGAACTGAACGCAAAAGTAGACGGCGTGGTATCGGTGTCGGTTGAGGAAATGCGTAAGCCTGAGTTGGATGCGCAGTTGGTTGCCGACAGTATCGCACAGCAGCTTGTCGGCCGCGTAGCCTACCGCCGAGCAACCAAGCGATCATTGCAAAATGCAATGCGCTTAGGTGCCGAAGGTATAAAGATAATGGTTTCTGGTCGATTAAACGGTGCAGAAATTGCTCGCAAAGAGTGGTACAGAGAAGGGCGTGTTCCGCTGCATACATTGCGTGCTGATGTCGACTATGCGACCGCTGAAGCCCTGACCACCTACGGGATATTAGGCATTAAGGTCTGGATTTATAAAGGTGAAGTTTTCGCTGCCGATCCAATCCCTGATGTTGTGGTCGAAGAGCCACAAATTGAACCCGCCACGAAAGCATAATTTGCGCGTGCAACCTAAAATATAAGATTCGTCATGTTACAACCAAAACGCACTAAATTCAGAAAGATGCATAAAGGCCGCAATCGCGGGCTGGCACAAAGCGGCAATAAAATTAGCTTCGGCGAGTTTGGCTTAAAAGCCACCGGCCGTGGTCGCATGACTGCGCGTCAAATTGAAGCAGCGCGTCGCGCGATGACCCGTCATATTAAGCGGGGTGGACGTATTTGGATACGTGTTTTCCCTGATAAGCCCATTACTAAAAAGCCTTTGGAAGTTAGACAAGGTAAAGGTAAGGGCTCGGTCGATCACTGGGTTTGCTTGGTTCAACCTGGGCTTATATTGTACGAGATTGAAGGCGTATCTGAAGAGCTGGCGCGTGAAGCGTTTGCATTAGCTGCGGCCAAGTTGCCGTTTAAGACAAATTTTGTAACGCGTCATGGTGGATAAGATGAATGCCAGTGATTTACGCACTAAGTCAAACAAAGATTTGGACAAAGCTTTGGTCGAACTTAGACAAGAACAATTTAATTTACGCATGCAGCGATCCAGTGGGCAATTGTCCAATCCTGCGCGCTTTAAGGCCGTCCAGAAAGATATTGCACGTATTAAGACTGTGCAGACGGAAATGGCAACGTCGACCGCTGGAGCAGAGTAATGGCTGAGCAAATAGAGAAGAAAGTTCAACGATCCGTGCAAGGCAATGTGAGCAGCGCCAAGATGGATAAGAGCATTACTGTCGTTATTGAACGACAAGTTAAGCATCCCTTATATAAGAAGATCATCCGCCGCTCGACTAAGTTACATGCGCATGATGAACAGAACGAATGTAAGGAAGGCGACACCGTGATTATTCAGGAGTGCCGCCCCTTGTCAAAAACGAAAAGTTGGCGTTTGGTTGAAGTAGTCAACCGCGCTAGTTAAGCTGTAATCGATTAAGTATAGAGGAGTTTGCAATGATTCAAATGCAATCCAGAATGAAAGTAGCCGACAACAGCGGCGCAAAAGAAGTCATGTGCATTAAGGTGCTGGGCGGATCGAAGCGTCGTTATGCCGGCATCGGTGATATTGTTAAAATCAGTATCAAAGAAGCGCTGCCTAATGCGAAGGTAAAAAAAGGCGATGTCTATGACGCGGTGATAGTGCGCACTAAAAAAGGTGTGCGTCGTCGTGATGGCTCAACTATTCGCTTCGATTCAAATGCCGCCGTGTTGTTGAACGCAAACCTGCAGCCGATTGGCACGCGTATTTTTGGCCCGGTAACGCGTGAATTACGCTCTGAGCGTTTTATGCGAATAATTTCATTGGCGCCGGAAGTGCTATAGCGCGATTGATCAGCAAGAATTATTGGATACGACAAGATGAACAAGATTAGAAAAGGTGATGAAGTCATCGTCCTCGCCGGCAAAGACAAAGGCAAACACGGCACGGTTTTAAACGTGTTGGCCAATGGCAAGGCGATGGTGAACGATATCAACATCATCAAGAAACACGTCAAAGCAAATCCTCAAGCGGGTGAAACCGGCGGGATTGTTGAGCGCGAAGCGGCGATCCAATTATCCAATATTGGTATTTATAACACTGCCAGCGGTAAAGCTGATCGGGTGGGGTTTAAAACTTTAGATGATGGCCGTAAGGTTCGTTTTTATAAATCAAGCGGTGAAACTATCGACCTTAAATAGGTTGATTCTGACGCAATAGAACACATTTTAAGACATGGCAAGATTACAAGACAAATACAAAGCTGAGATTATTCCTGCTCTGAAAAAAGAGTTGGGGCTGGAAAATCCTATGCGCATCCCTAAGATTAAAAAGATCACATTAAACATGGGTCTAGGGGAAGCGATTGGCAATAAGAAAGTACTGGAAAGCGCAACGGAAGATTTGCGCAAAATTTCCGGTCAGCAACCCATTATCCGCAATGCGCGTAAATCTGAGGCGGCCTTTAAGATTCGCGAAGGTTGGCCAATCGGCGCAAAGGTCACAATGCGTCGTGAGCGGATGTATGAATTTCTGGATCGTTTAATTTCGATCGCCATTCCGCGTATTCGAGATTTTCGTGGATTGAATCCTAAATCATTCGATGGCCGAGGCAACTATGCCTTTGGTATCTCTGAGCAAATCGTATTCCCTGAAATTGACTACGATAAAGTCGATGCACTTCGCGGCATGGATATTTGTATTACGATTGACGCGGAAACTGATGAGCATGCAAAAGCCTTGCTCACCGCATTTAACTTTCCATTAAAGGCATAAGTCATGGCAAAGAAATCAATGGTTTTACGTAATGTAAAACGAGCGAAATTGGCGGAACAGCACCGCGAGAAACGTGAAAGTTTACGCGCTGCGTGTAAAGATGAAAGCCTGGATTATGACTCGAAGTGGGACGCGATGATCGCGTTACAGAAAATGCCCCGTGACTCGAGTAAGTCCCGTTACCGCAACCGCTGTGCCCTCACTGGGCGTCCGCATGGTTATTTTCGTAAATTTGGTTTATCGCGTATTCGTTTGCGTGAGATTTCGATGCGCGGAGAAGCGCCCGGCGTCACCAAGGCCAGTTGGTAAGGAGATAAGATTATGAGTATGCAAGATCCTATCGCAGATATGTTAACCCGTCTACGCAATGGCGGCACGGGTGCTAAACAATCTGTCAGTATGCCCAGTTCAACTAAGAAAGTTGCGATTGCTGAGGTATTGAAAAAAGAAGGTTATATCGGTGATTTTCAAGTGGATGGCGACGGCGCAATCAAAACCTTGGTGATTCAAATAAAATATTTCCAAGGCGAGCCAGTTATCGAGAAAATTAAGCGCATCAGCTCGCCAGGGTTGCGCGTTTATGCAGAAAAAGACACCTTGCCTAGCGTTAATGGCGGCTTAGGTGTGGCACTCATTTCTACCTCCAAGGGCGTGATGAGCGACAAGACCGCACGCGCAGCTGGCATAGGTGGCGAAGTCATCTGTTCTGTATTCTAATTTTAGATTTATTGAAAGAGGTTTAAATATGTCACGTATCGGTAAAGCACCCATTGCGATTCCAGCGGGCGTAGAAATTAAAGATCAAGACGGTGTGGTCACTGTCAAAGGCACGAAAGGTGAGACATCTCTGCATTTGATGTCAGGTATTACCGTTGCACAAGAAGACGGGGTATTGACAGTCGATATCGGCGAAAATACCGATTTAGATGCGATGTCGGGTACCACGCGCGCCTTAATCAACAATATGGTGCTTGGTGTGACGGAAGGTTTTGAGAAGACGCTTAAAATTGTGGGTGTCGGTTATCGTGCCAAAGTGCAGGGTAATGTGCTCAATTTACAATTGGGTTTTTCGCACGATGTGAATTACACCTTGCCCGAGGGTGTTATCGCGGAGACACCGAGCCAAACTGAAGTGATTGTAAAGGGCATTGATAAGCAAAAAGTGGGACAAGCCGCAGCCAATATTCGCAGCTTTCGCCCGCCCGAGCCATACAAGGGCAAAGGTATTCGTTATACCGACGAATATGTTGTTCGTAAGCAAGCTAAGAAAGCGTAATTTAGGATAGTCAGTCAAATGAACGTTAAAAAGAAAGCTCGATTAAGACGTGCACGCAAAACCCGTGCACAAATTCGTCGATTGGATATGACGCGCTTGAGCGTTTATCGTACGCCGCGCCATTTCTATGCGCAGCTTATGACAGCGGATGGTGCTAAGGTGTTAGCCAGTGCGTCAACGCTAGATCCTGAGATTCGTAAAGAAGTTAAAAATAGCGGCAATGTTGAAGCAGCAAAGGTCGTGGGCAAGATACTGGCTAAGCGCGCGAGTAGTTCAGGCGTTGAAGCCGTCGCATTTGATCGCTCCGGGTTCAAATACCACGGACGAATCGCTGCGTTTGCAGATGCCGCGCGTGAAGCGGGTTTGAAGTTTTAATTTAATTTATACAGCAAAAGAGAACAAAGAGACTAAACATGGCGAAGCATCAAAAGCGTGACCGCGATAATCAAGAGCAAGAATTCAATGAGCAGTTGATCAATATTCGCCGCGTGGCGAAAGTGGTCAAAGGCGGACGAGTATTCGGATTCTCAGCACTGACAGTGGTCGGCGACGGTAAAGGTCGAATTGGCATGGGTCGTGGTAATGCGCGTGAAGTGCCGAGTGCGGTTCAAAAAGCGATGGAAAATGCCCGTCAGAGCATGTTCAAAGTCAAACTCGATGGCACGACATTGCAGTACCCGGTCATCGGTCGACACGGTTCGGCACACGTGATGATTCGCCCAGCCTCTGAAGGCACGGGCATCATTGCTGGCGGCACCATGCGTGCGGTATTCGAGGCGGTCGGCGTTGAGAATGTTTTAGCAAAGGTGATTGGAACAACCAATCCTATTAATGTGACGCGCGCAACTTTAGATGCGCTGAAGAACATGCGTAGTCCCGATCAAATCGCGGCCAAGCGTGGTATCAGCGTCGAAGAGCTATAAGTAGGTACGATCATGGCAAAAGCACAAACTAAAATGATTCGGGTTAAATTAATTCGTAGTCTAAATGGCCGCTTGAAGAAGCATCAGGCCTGCGCGCGCGGATTAGGCTTACGTCGAATCCACCATACTGTTGAAGTGGCGGATACGCCTGAAAATCGCGGTATGATCAACAAAGTCTCTTACATGCTTGAGTACGAGCAAGACTAAGATTAGGGTATCAAAATGCGACTCAATACAATTAAATCTGCGGAAAATTCACGTCCTGATCGTAAGCGGGTGGGCCGCGGCGCAGGTTCTGGTATCGGTAAAACCTGTGGACGCGGTGTAAAAGGCCAAAAGGCACGATCCGGTGGATTTCACAAGGTCGGCTTTGAAGGTGGTCAAATGCCCCTGCAACGGCGCTTACCGAAGCGCGGTTTTAATGCGCGGGTCAATCGTCATAGCGTAGAACTTCGACTAAATGAGTTAAATAACATTGATGCCGATATTATTGATATCGCCGCATTGAAAGCCGCGCGCGTGATTACCCAAGCCACCGAAAAGGCAAAGGTTATCTTATCGGGCGAAGTGTCTAAGGCTGTCAAGCTAAAAGGCATTGGTGCGACCAAGGGCGCGCGTGCAGCGATTGAAAAAGCAGGCGGTAGCATAGAAGCCTAGGGCTTCTTCAATAAAATGGCGAGAAAAGGCGCAAATCAGGCGAAATCTTCCATGGCTGGCTTAGGCGATCTATGGGCGCGTATCGGCTTTTTAGTCGGTGCGATTGTGGTCTATCGTCTGGGTACGCACTTGCCGGTTCCGGGGATAGACCCAACTGCTTTAGCCGCGCTATTTGATTCAATGCGTGGCTCGATTCTGGATGTGTTTAATATGTTCTCGGGCGGCGCGTTAAGCCGCTTATCCATATTCGCACTGGGTGTTATGCCGTATATTTCTGCCTCGATCATTATTCAAATGATGACAGCCGTGATTCCTTACTTTGAGCAATTAAAGAAAGAAGGTGAAGCAGGGCGACGCAAGATTACTCAATATACCCGCTATTTCACTGCCGTCTTGGCGACATTCCAAGCCTTGGGTATTTCTATTGCGGTGGAATCTCAGCAAATTGGCGGTCAAGCCGTGGTATTGATTCCCGGGTTGGGCTTTAAAATTATTATGGTGTCCACCTTGGTTAGTGGCACGATGTTTTTGGTTTGGCTGGGCGAGCAAATCACCGAGCGTGGCGTCGGCAACGGTATATCCTTTATTATCTTTGCGTCGATCATTTCAGGTTTGCCCGCGGCGGTGGGCGGTACCGTTGAACTGGCGAAGAACGGAGAGTTTTCATACTTCTTCGTCTTGTTACTCTTTATCGGCGTTTTGGCAATCACCTATTTTGTTGTATTTGTCGAACGTGCGCAGCGGCGTATTCCTATTCATTATGCGAAACGTATGCAAGGCCGCAAAATGGTTCAAGCGCAACAAAGCTTTTTGCCCCTTAAATTAAATATGGCGGGTGTTATACCGCCCATATTTGCCTCGAGCATTATATTATTTCCGGCCAGTCTCGGTAGTTGGTTGAGCCAGAGTAGCGATAGCATGTCTTGGTTGCGAAATATCTCCACGACATTACAACCCGGCCAGCCCGTGTATACGATGTTTTACGCTGGCATGATTATTTTCTTTTGCTTTTTCTATACGGCGCTGATATTCAATCCAAAGGAAATTGCGGATAACTTAAAGCAGTCCGGCGCCTTTGTCCCGGGTATTCGCCCCGGTGTTCAAACCACCAATTATATCGACGGCGTGGTTACCCGCTTAACACTGATTGGCGCAATGTACATCACATTCGTTTGTTTGATACCCGAGTTCTTGATTGTTAAATATAGCGTACCCTTTTACTTTGGCGGTACCTCGCTATTGATTATCGTCGTGGTGTTGATGGACTTTATTAACCAAGTTCAGTCGCATTTGATGTCGCGGCAATACGACAGTATTTTGAAAAAATCTAGCGTCATCGGTGGCGCAGGTATGTCCCGATAGGGCCGGAGTTTAAGATGAAAGTAAGAGCATCCGTTAAAAAGATTTGCCGTAACTGCAAGATTGTTAAACGCAGAGGGGTGGTTCGTGTGATTTGTAAAGAACCTCGCCATAAACAGCGCCAAGGATAAGCTTCGAAATTATTATCCAAAGCGTATTGTTCAGTATCCACAAATTTGGTAACATCGCGCGCCCTTTCGGCGGGCGTCAGTTTCGCAGTTTTTGGTTAGATAAAACATTGATTAAAGAGTAATAAAGTGGCACGTATCGCAGGTATAAATTTACCCAGTTATAAGCACGTTGAAATCGGCTTAACTCATATTTTCGGCATTGGCCGAGCAACCGCGCAGCGTCTGTGTGATGCGGTCGGTGTCGCTCGGGATACCAAGGTTCAAGACCTGTCCGAAGATCAAGCTGAGGCGCTCCGGCAGAAAGTCACCGAATTGACCGTTGAAGGTGATCTTCGTCGAGAAACCTCGATGAATATCAAACGTTTAATGGATATGGCTTCATTTCGAGGCATACGTCATCGTCGTGGTCTGCCACTGCGTGGCCAACGTACAAAAACCAATGCGCGTACGCGCAAGGGCCCTCGTCGCCCAATCAAACGATAAGGGTATCTGTTCATGGCTAAAACAAGTAGTAAAGTTAAAAAGACAGTGAGCGAAGGTGTTGCTCACATCCATGCGACCTTCAATAATACCATCGTGACGATCACTGATCGCCACGGGAATACTTTGTGTTGGTCGTCGGCCGGTCATGCCGGTTTTAAAGGTTCTCGTAAGAGCACGCCGTTTGCTGCACAGGTTGCCGCCGAGCAATGTGGTGCTAAGGCAAAAGAATATGGCGTCAAAATATTAGACGTTCTTTTTAATGGCCCGGGTCCTGGACGAGAGTCCGCGACACGTGCATTACAAGCTTCTGGCTTTGAAATTCAGAATTTAATTGATGTGACACCACTTCCGCACAACGGTTGTCGTCCATCCAAGCGCCGTCGCGTTTAATCGAGGTTATTTAAAATGGCTAGATATATTGGTCCAACGTGTAAACTCGCGCGACGCGAAGGCACAGATTTATTCCTAAAAAGTCCTGCACGATCGATCGAATCAAAGTGTAAATTTGATCGTGTTCCGGGTGTTAGTTTGGGCGCGCGGCGCCCTCGCGCAACAGTCTATGGTACGCAACTACGCGAAAAGCAAAAGCTGCGTCGTATATACGGCATTATGGAAAAGCAATTTGCCAGCTATTACAAAAAAGCAGCGGCGATTAAAGGTTCAACAGGCGTCAATCTTCTACAATTGTTGGAAGGCCGCCTAGACAATGTTGTTTATCGTATGGGTTTTGGCGTTACGCGTGCGGAATCGCGTCAACTCGTCAGCCATAAAACAATTTTAGTCAATGGCACGGTCGTCAATATCCCGTCATATCAGGTAGAGGCGAATGACATTGTCGAAGTTCGTGAAAAGAGTAAAAAGCAATTGCGTGTCACCGCAGCATTGGAATTGGCGGAACAGATCGGCATTGTCGACTGGGTTGATGTTGATGTTGCAGGTGTTAAAGGTACGTTTAAGGCCGTGCCTGAGCGCGACCAGCTTCCGCCTGATATCGACGAAGCGCTCGTTGTCGCTTTGTACTCAAAATAATTTCTGTCACTAATTTATTACAGGTTTAATCATGCAAGAAACAGCCTCGCTTGAATTCTTGAGACCCCGCGTTGTCGAAGTTAAGAACGACAACAATGAATGCCGTGTTGTCATTGAGCCACTGGAGCGCGGTTTCGGCCACACTTTGGGCAATGCGATGCGTCGTATACTTATGTCGTCTATTCCAGGCGCTGCGGTGGTGTCGGTCAAAATTGATGGTGTATTACACGAATACTCCACGATCAAAGGTGTTCAAGAAGACGTGATCGATATTCTTTTGAATTTGAAAGATCTTCCGATCCGTTTGAATGATCGTGCCGAAGCAGAAATGACGATCAATAAGAAGGGGCCTTGTGTGATCACAGCGGCAGATATTGAAACTGATCACGATACGGAAATCACCAATTCTAAGCATTTTATTGCAACGCTTTCTAAGGAAGGCAGCATCAATATGACGATGACGGTTCGACAAGGTCGCGGCTATGAAACAGCGGCTTCACGCAAAGCAGAAGAAGAAACTGAAGAAGTCGGCCTGATGCACCTTGATGCGATATTCAGTCCTATCGGAACAGTGTCCTATAAGGTTGAAGACGCGCGCGTTGAACAGCGTACTGATTTGGATCGTCTGATCATTGAAATGCAAACCAATGGGACGGTTGATCCAGAAGAAGCAATTACCCGCGCAGCAACGGTTTTACACGAACAAATTGCAACCTTCGTTAATTTAGAAGAGTCGACTATTCAAGCGCCGGAGGAAATTGAGCCAGAGATAGACCCTGGTTTGCTTAACCCGGTTGATGATTTAGAGTTGACGGTTCGATCAGCGAACTGTTTAAAGGCGGAGAATATCTATTACGTTGGTGATTTAGTGCAACGTACAGAGACAGATTTATTGAAGACGCCTAATTTAGGTAAAAAATCTCTTACTGAAATCAAAGACGTATTGGCAGAGCGTAATTTCACTTTGGGTACCAAGCTTGAAAATTGGCCGCCCGCTTCTATTACCTCAGATTAAAGATAGGTTTAATAACAATGCGACATCGTAAGTCAGGCCGACAACTCAACCGCAACGCTTCCCATCGTAAAGCCATGTTTAAAAATATGGCGGTATCATTGTTGCGTCACGAGCAAATCAAAACGACCGTTCCGAAAGCCAAGGAGCTACGTAAAGTCGTAGAGCCGTTGATCACATTGGCGGGTAAAGCGAGTATTGCGAATCGTCGCATAGCCTTCGCGCGCTTACGTGATCGTGAAATAGTGACTAAGCTTTTTGAAGAATTGGGTCCTCATTTTGCGAAGCGCCCTGGCGGTTATACGCGAATCTTGAAATGTGGTTATCGCGTCAGTGACAATGCACCAATGGCTTATGTCCAATTGGTTGATCGCGACATTATGGCGGCTAAAGGCCTCGACGAAGTTGAAGTTGATGAAGAAGTTGAAGAGAGCAAAGACGCGTAAATCAACCCATCTTTAAATTTGGATCAGTGAAAAGGTGCCTCGGGGCGCCTTTTTTGTTTTAGGCGGTTGTTAAAGCCAAACCTTTACGATATTTTTTCCAGTCAAAACAAGGCCCAGGGTCGGTTTTTCGGCCGGGTGAAATATCGCTGTGCCCGACAATACGTTCTCGGGCAATGGCGGGATAGTTTTCGGTGAGGCAGAGACTCAGTGTTGTCAATTGCAGGTATTGTGCTTCGGTAAAGGGTAGCTCATCGCAGCCCTCCAGTTCGATTCCGATCGAAAAGTCATTGACGCAATCTAGAGCGCAAAAGCTTGATTCTCCGGCGTGCCACGCACGATCATGGGTTGAAACAAATTGCACGAGCTCGCCACTTTGTTTGATGTAAAAATGTGTCGAGACTTTCAGCCCAGAGATTTTATTAAAATAGGGGTCTTGCGTGATATCGAGTCGATTACAGAAAAAATCTTCAACGTGGTTTCCGCCGAATTTGTTTGGTGGCAAGCTTATCGCGTGAATCACCAGAGTATTGATATAAGCCTGATGCGTGCGCGCATCGTAGTTTGGCGATTCAAGCCACAGTGCTGGGTCTACGCGGCCATTGCTTAAATTCATCGGAGACTTATTGTTGAAACTGCCGAGGGTTGAGAATCAAAAGAGTTCTGAAAACATTAAAATATCGACCCATTCTCCAGCTTTAACACCTTTTGACTCTAGGTCAAGTACCACAAAGCAATTACCCTTGCTCATGGACGTTAACACGCCGGAACCTTGATACTTTCCCGCATCGACAATTAGCTCATCATCATCACGGCTTAGCCATGCGCGTTGGTATTCGCTGCGCCCAGCACGTTTGCGAATATCGCTGAGGGTTTTTGCCTTGACGAGCAAATTAGGCGCGGGCAGTGTGCCGCATAGTTTTTCAATGGCTGGTTTGACGCACAAGCCAAAGCTCGTCATGACGGAAACTGAGTTACCGGGCAAGCCGAAAAATACGCTACTACTTAAAGTACCAAAGCTTAAAGGTCGACCCGGTTTAATGGCGATTTTCCAAACTTCTACCTTTCCCAGTTCAGAGAGTACATCATAAATGTAATCGGCTTCCCCCACCGATGCCCCCGCCGAGGTGATCACCATGTCCGCGATTTGATTGCCTTGTTCCATAATGGCCTTGATCTGATCGTAATCATCGCCGACTAAACCTAAATCGATGGCTTTGACGCCCATTTTATTAAGCATGGCATAGAGCGTGTGTCGGTTTGAATCGTAAACATCTCCATGCTTAAGGGCCTTTCCAACGGCGCAAATTTCATCTCCGTTGGAAAAAAAGGCAACGCGTGGTTTTCGGTAAACACTCAGCTTAGATATTCCCATCGAGGCGAGAACACCCAAATGCGCGGAACCAATTTTACAGCCCTTTTTAAATACCAAACTGCCTTTGGCAATATCCTCACCCGCATAGCGAACATTTTGCCCCTTGCTCGCGGCCTTGTTTAGCTCTATGGCATCGGCATCGCCGTTGATCAACTCGATATACTCTTGCATGATCACGGTATCAGCGCCTTTGGGCATCACCGCGCCGGTCATGATTTTAACCGCTTGGCCGGTATACACTTCACCCGAAAAAGGCTGACCCGCAAATGCGCTGCCAATAAGTTCAAAAATTCCTAAGCCATTTTCATCCAAATCTTTACCATCGATTGCGTAGCCATCCATTGCTGAATTGGTATGGTTGGGCACGTCGTAGCTGGCTTTGATATCTTGTGCTAATACGCGACCCAAGGCTTTTCTAAGTTTGACTTGCTTGGTTTGGCTGGGCAGAGGGATGGCGGCTAGAATCTTTTCTAATGCCTGCTCGTAATTCAGGCTATTCGGGTCGAAGGTATCGCAACCCACACCGCTGGGTTTTTTCGACTGATGGGTTTTTGACATGCTTTATCTTGGGTCGCGTTGCCAATCTCCGGATTGCCCGCCAGATTTTTCTTGTAGATAGATATTGTTCATTTCCATGCCTCGATCAACGGCCTTACACATATCATAAATCGTCAATAAGCCGGCATTAACAGCGGTCAGGGCTTCCATTTCAATACCCGTGCGTTCATGCGTATGGGTGGTGACTTTGCATATGACGGCGCTTTGCTGCATATCCAAATCAAATTCGACATTGACCTTGGTCAAGGCGATTGGATGACACAATGGAATCAATTCAGCGGTTTTTTTGGCCGCCATAATGGCTGCGATACGTGCGATGGTTAAGACGTCGCCTTTTTTATGGTCGCCTTTTTTAATACGCGCGAGGGTGTCGGGCTGCATGTTGATTTGTCCGCGCGCAACCGCCACTCGGTGGGTCACAGCTTTGTCGCCAATATCAACCATATGGACATCTCCATCTCGATTAAAATGCGTGAGGTCTGATTTGTGTTTAGAGGGCATTTGGCACGTCATGATTTGCTAGAATAAGCTCCATTATAAACCCCTTATTGATAGGAATAATACATGGCTTCAACAGAATCGACAATGCTTGAATTGGGCACATCAGCCCCTGATTTTAATTTACCCAATACCAATCCGAATTATGCCGCAGAGCAACTCGCCTTGGCAGACGTTCGCGATGCGAAAGCACTATTGGTCATGTTTGTGTGTAACCATTGCCCGTATGTGATTCATCTACGAGAAGCCTTGGTTCAGTTGGCGAATGATTATCAGAACGAAGGCTTGCAAGTGGTCGCGATTAGCTCAAACAGCGCTAAGAGCCATCCCCAAGATGGCCCTGAAGCAATGCGTGAAGAAGCGATAAATCAGCATTTCCCGTATCCTTATTTGTTTGATGAAACTCAGGAGGTTGCCAAGGCATATAAGGCGGCTTGTACACCTGATTTCTTCTTGTTTGATGGCGACGCCAAGTTGGCTTATAGAGGTCGCTTCGATGGTTCTAGGCCAAAAAATGATTTACCCGTGACAGGTGAAGATATGCGCCAGGCAATTGATGCTGTATTAATAGGACAGACTATTGAAGCAGATCAAATCGCGAGTATGGGCTGTAATATTAAGTGGGCGCCGGGTAACGAACCCGAGTATTACGGTTAACTCGTGGTGCATATGGGGTTCTTGCTTAATGTTTTTCCGTCTTTGCGAACCATCGGTGAAGCAATCCAGTACTTTCTCTGATCGTAGATTGCCGCGCTTCGCTCGCAAAGACGGCAAATCTGCATAGTCTTTAAGCAATTTACAAGCAAGCTAATGCTTTGGTCCTTCAAATGCACCACGGGTTACGGTTAATACTTCTCCCGCACAGCTCAGCTAAGTGGGAGATAATTCAGCACCAAGCCTGCAAATATTGACGCGCCGAACCAGTTATTGCTTAGAAAGGCTTGGAAAAACTTCGCGGGGTCATCGCCTTTAAGCAGAAATTGCTGATACAGCACATTGGCGAACGCCAGCCCAAGACCGCCAAAATAGTACGCCTTAAAGCCATTGTGTAGGCCAATGATTGCGAGCAGGCTCACAGCGCCAAGACTGAGTAGGAAAATAATTAATTTGACGTGCCGACCGAATAAGATCGCCGTTGATTTAATCCCAATCTTAAGATCATCTTCCTTGTCGATCATTGCGTATATTGTGTCATAGGCCACCACCCAGAGCATATTTGCGGTAAATAGCCACCACGCAATGGTAGGAACTTGTGCTAAATGTGCGGCGAAGGCCATTGGGATGCTCATCGAAAAAGCCAAGCCTAAAACGAATTGTGGAAGGTGGGTAAATCGTTTGGTAAACGGATAAAGTGTCGCTAACCCAGCAGCAATGACCGCGAGCCACATACTCAAATCGTTCAATTGAATGACCAATAACAATGCAATTCCAATCAAGCTGATAAATAGAAAGAGGGCTTCGCGCGGTGATATTTCACCCGTCGCGAGGGGTCGGTCAATCGTTCGGGCGACGTGGCCGTCGAAGTTTCGATCGGCAAAATCGTTGATGACGCAACCCGCCGCCCGCATCACAAACACCCCGAGCATAAAAATCAACACGATATTTGCCTTGGGCTGACCGCCGCCCGCAATCCACAGCGCCCATAGGGTTGGCCATGCCAATAAAAAAGCGCCAATCGGGCGGTCAACCCGCATCAGTCTTAAATAGGCAGCTACTTTTTCCATCTAGTAAATGGGTGGTCGATTGACAATGAATTGAAAGGGGGTAGAGTCGTACCTATCTATCCGCCCCAAGCTTTTTATGAATAAACCCCCGTATTCTACCAGCCCGCTTCTAGACCAATACAAATGTATTCAACACGGCTTTTTCGGTCGTGAGGGCGGTGTTTCAACTGGGGTATATGCAGGGTTGAATTGCGGGTATACCTCGAATGACGACCCAAGCAGCATTGACAGAAATCGCCAGCGTGTGGCGAGCTGTTTTGGATTAAACGTAAATAACTTATACAGCCTCCAGCAGGCGCATACCATAAAAGTTGTTAAAATCAGCGCCGACACTGCGCCGCAGTTTGAAACTATTGCGGATGGAATGGTCAGTCGCGAGCAGGGTATTGCCCTTTGTGTATTGGGTGCGGACTGCGCACCGGTATTATTTGTTGATCCAGTGAATCGGGTAATTGGAGCCGCTCATTCTGGTTGGCGCGGTGCTTTGGACGGTATCAATGAATCGATAATTCGCAGCATGATTGGATTGGGCGCCAAACTGTCTAATTTACACGCTGCGATTGGCCCTGCAATGCAACAGTCAAACTATGAAGTTCAGGCAGACTTTATCGCCCGTTTCGAGGCGCGTTCGCCTATCGATGCCTCAGCATTCTTCACTGAGGTAGGGGCGCACAGCTATTTTAATACGCCGGCTTATATTCGCGAACGTTTGCGTGTCGCGGGGGTGACAGAGATTGGTGTGAGTTCAGTAGACACCTACAGCCATCCGGATCGATACTTCAGTTATCGCCGGACTTGCCAGCAGGGCGATCAAGATTATGGGCGGCAGGTTTCACTGGTCACCTTAGTATAGTGGTAGAGGTTAAAGCCTCCGGCGCGGCGTTTAGATTGACGGCGTTAACGATTATATTTTGGTCGACCGTGGCCACAGCGTTTAAATTAACACTTGGACATATCAGTTTTTTACCGCTGGTTTTTTACGCCTCTTTATGTTCTGTGATGGTGCTGGTTTTCTTGTGTCTGCTGCGAGGTAAGTTTTCCGAGCTATCTCAGTGGCACAGCCGGGATGTTGCGCGTTCAGTGCTATTGGGCGTCTTAAACCCAGCCTTATACTACCTCTTACTGTTTCGTGCTTATTCGCTGCTGCCCGCACAAGTTGCCCAAGTATTGAATTTTACTTGGCCAATCTTATTGTTGATTCTCGGCGCTGTATTTCTAAAACAACGACTGACTTGGGCGAGCTTGATAGCCATTACGGTTAGTTTTTTGGGGGTGGTCATCGTGTCGATGCAAGGCAGTTTTTTGAGTATTGGCTCTTTAATTTCTGGATTTTCATTCGATGAAGGTGTCGCGCTTGCCTTAATTAGCGCCGTAGTGTGGGCGGGCTACTGGGTTGTCAATCAAGCGGATAATCGAGACCCTTTGCTGCGTCTATGCATCAATTTTATCGCGGGTCTTGCATGCTTGTCGATTGTAATGACGCTGACCAAAAGCTGGCAGTGGCCATCGGCTTACGCCTTACTTGGGGCAGCGTATATCGGTTTATTTGAGATGTCGTTGGCATTTTATTGTTGGCTTCAAGCGCTACGGCTATCGAACAACAAAAGCTTGACGACCAATTTAGTATTTCTAACCCCCTTTTTATCTTTAGTGCTGATTGGACTGGTGCTCGAAGAACCAATTCACTCCTCAACGCTGTGGGGTTTGATGATGATTATCGGGTCGATCCTTTTTCAACGGATGATGGAGAAAAATAGGGCCTAAACCACTGCTAGATCGGGCTTAGAAATAGGGCGTTAAGGTGGGGCATGATATAATTTCGATTTACATTGTGTATTTTAGGACAGTTAAGATGAACAAAAATATTGTAGTATTGGGATTGGTGATTGGTTTAGCGGCATGCGGTGGAGATGACGAATCGAGTGCCAACCTGGAAGCGAGTAAGTTAGCAGAAACGGGGGTTACCGAACAATCTGAAGCCGGAGTGGTTGAAACCTTGCAGTCGGCAATGGAAGGTGTTGCCACTAAGGCGAGTGAAGTGACCGAAGCAGCGGTAGAGAAAACCAAAGCGATTGGAAATACTATTTCTATGGAGACAGGCAAGCTACTGGATGTAGAAACAGCAGAAGTCGCCAGTGTTGAGACAACCCCAATGACAAATGATCAGCCCGATACGAGTATCGCGATGGATGCGGATGACCACGAATCAAGTGCCATGGATAAACTCAAAGCCATTAGCACGACCTTAATCGCGAAAACTGAAGATGTCGTCGGTGAGGTTAAATCTGCCAGTGAAGGTATGGTTGAACGCGGCAAAGAAGCGGGGCAAAGTGTCATTGATAAAAGTAAAGCGGTTGGTTCTGTGGTGGTATCTAAAACCAGTGAAGCTGTCAATGACATAAAAGCAGCGGGTAGTGGAATGGTTGATAAGGGCAAAGCAGTGATGCAAGGCGAAAACCTAGAAGACGTGCCAGTCGAGAATGCAATGCCAGAAGGTGATACTGATACGGTCTCATCCGAAGCAATGGTTTCAGATGGCATGACAAAAAAAGCATTGTCCGAGCTGGTCGAGCAATTAGAAATTGCACTGGAATCATTAGAGCGAGCAGCGGGTGAAGCCAAACGAGCGGCGAGCGCCTTGGGTCGTGGAGTGAGGAAATAGCCGAGTTTATTTTTAATGCTTCTGATGCGGTAAAGCTTGCTGCAATTAACAGCATGAAAATCAGTATTGTTAGCGGCAGCCATCGCACAGATGGCCAAAGCCTGAAGGTTGCACGACATATCGAATCACGTCTGCTTGAATTAGGTTTGTGTGATGAGGTTTACTTGCTCAGTTTGAGTGATAACCCTATTCCACTCTGGGAAGAGAAAATCTGGGAGGGCGATAAAAAATGGAAAGCCAGGCTCACCCCAATTGCAAAAGAATTGAGTGAGAGTGATGCCTTGGTCATTGTGGCGCCAGAATATCATGGCATGGCGCCCGCAGGCTTGAAGAACTTCTTCCTTTGTTTTGGTAAAAATGAACTGGCGCATAAGCCAGGCATGATCGTGGCGGTTTCGTCCGCTGATGGCGGCGCGTATCCGGTTGCCGAGCTTAGGATGAGCAGTTATAAAAACAGCCGCATTTGTTATATGCCTGAACAAGTGATCGTGCGGAATGTGGAATCGGTGTTGAATAATGAGCCCGATGATAATCCAGAATCAGCCGATGCCTATTTTCGTGATCGGATTGATTGGACGCTTAAGCAACTCAGGGAATATGCGCGGGCGCTTAAATCTGTGCGCGAGAGTGGCGTGACGGATTTATCGGTGTATGGAAACGGGATGTAAGCCCCGTTGACTTAGTCGAGAAATAGTCGCGACCTAAACCACACTACCGAAGGATAAATCTACGCTGCCGGCGGGCGGCTCGATTCCCGCGATAACACAGCCCTGCGCAACTGGCCCAGCAGGAAATAAGCGATACAAATACTTCATGCCGCCCTTGGCGTGGAATTTCTCATTTAAGGCGTCAACCAATTCACGCCGATTACCAAATTCATGCTTTGAGAAATATTCCTGCAAGCCACGGATCGCGTCCCAATGATCGTCGGTGAGCTCCAAATTTTGATCTTTCGCGGCTTTAAGTGCAATGTCAACATCCCAATTATGCGGTGCATTACTAAATATTTGATTAGCTGAGTTTGTCATATTTACCCCTATTCATGTTTTCGTTCATCGCTGTATCTCGGATTGTTCAGTGGTTCCTGGTAGCGATATCCTACCTATTTGGACTATACTATCTATCTCTATAGGGTTATGTCAAGACAGATGGAGCTAAATTGGCCGAGTTTAATATTTGATGCACCCAATAGGGTTAAATATCAGGCACAAAAAAGCCTCCCGAAGGAGGCCTTTGAAACATATACTTATAGAGAGCTTTGCATTATCACAGCTTTTCCGCCGCTTCGTATGAATACTCCGTTTTTTGAGCGACACATGTGCATTTATCTTCGCAAAGGGGCTTTTACCCGATTCGATGGAATTAACACCATTTGAGGCGCCTTTTCCAAGGAAAGAGGCTGGTTTAATAGGCACAACTCACCTGCATTTTCCGGTATATCGACAGGCCACACTTGATGTTGTGGCTCATCGCGCAGCTGCGCTCGGCATTTGTTTCGCTCCAAACCCATATAACGCGCTTTTGATAATCCGTGGTGAAGTTTCAGTAAGCCAAAGACACGCTCAACTGTCGAACGGTACCAGAACGTATTTTATTCGCCGCTTTCTGCGCATCACTCAATGGTGCGTTCCGATAAGCTCGATCAATATCTTGCTTTTCTTGCCGAGTCGCTCTTCATTCTTCTGGCTAGCATAGGCACTGTCAGCATAGACAGCAGATTCCTTGCCCGTCAATTCATCAAAATGCTGTGAGTCATGGTCGTTCGCTGGGCTATACGCCAATTTCCTGATAAAGCCATCTTCATCTGTATTTGCATGAAGCTTATATCCGTACGTCGTTTTACGTTTACCATCGGCTGATATCTTTGAGGTATAAGCCGCTTCAGGGTCTTGCGTATTTTTACCTTTCTTATTCTTCCTCGGGCGAGATTGCTTGGCTTCAATCACGGTGGCATCCACAATACTGATCGAACCTTGGGTGACGATCAAACTGGCTCGGGCAAGTTGCGTATTGATACGCGCTAACATGGCATCCAATAAGCCTTCTTTCTGAAGAAGATTCCTGAATCGCCAGATAGTTGAATGATCAGGTATCGAATCGCTTAGATTCAGACCAACAAAGCGGCGAAACAATAAATCCCGAGCCAGTTGTTTCTCCATCGCTGGGTCGCTTAAGTTATACCAGGCTTGGAGCAGCATCACTTTAAACATCATCAGCGGCGGAAAGGCTGGCTTACCTCGTTTACTGGAATATAACGGACTCAGAAGACCTTCGATCTCAGGCCAATCGATAATTTGATGAACATCATCAAGCTCTTTTAGACTATCATGCTTCGATAACAAGGCGTCTGCAAGGCCATATTGTGATAGGTTTTTCCAAGACATAGCGACTATTTCCTAACGATATAATTCTGTTTGAATTTTAACATTTATGTCTCGACCCTTTCGGAATTATGCAAAGGTCTCTTATAGCTTATTATTTTATCAATAACTTATTGATACGCCTAACGTAAGCGCCCGGATCTTTAAGCGTTGCACCTTCTGCCAATGCGGCCTGGTCAAACAAGATATGCGCCCAATCATCTATGTTGTCGTGATCATTTTCTAATTGCTCAACCAGTGCATGATCAGGGTTAATTTCAAGAATTGGTTTTTCATCCGGCATGTCTTGGCCCATGGCTTTCATGATGCGTTCCATGTTTCCACCCATACCGTTTTGTTCGGCAACGAGGCAAGATGGAGAATCAACCAAACGATTAGACATTTTAACTTCTTTCACTTCATCGCCTAAAGCTGCTTTGATTTTCTCAAGTAAGGGTTGAATAGCCTTTTCTTTTTGCTCTTTTTTCTTGCCGCCTTTGGCGATGCCTAAATCAATATCGCCCTTGGCAATCGATTTGAACGTCTTGCCTTCGATCTCGGGTAGTTGATTGACCACCCACTCGTCAATCGGGTCAGATAACAACAAGACTTCCCGACCCTTTTTCCTGAAAATTTCTAGATGAGGGGAAGCCTTTGCGCCCGCATAACTATCGGCGGTGATGTAATAAATTTCTTTTTGATCCTTATCCATCCGCCCGACATAATCTTCAAATGAGACATTTTGAGTCGCTTCTTTTTGATGCGTTGATGCGAATCGCATCAGCGGGGTAATGCGGGCATGGTTGCCATGATCTTCGGCAATACCTTCTTTGATCACTTTACCAAATTCATTCCACACAGCTTGATATTTCTCAGGGTCTTTCTTTGCCAGTTTTTTCAGCGCAGTCAATACCTTCACGACCGACGCATTGCGGATTTTAGTGAGCAGGGGATCGTCTTGCAAAAACTCGCGCGAGATATTGAGCGGTAGATCCGTGGCGTCCACCAAGCCGCGAATAAAGCGCAGATAGTTCGGCATTAAGTTCTTTGCATCATCGGAAATAAACACGCGTTTGACATACAACTTAACGCCATGACGTTGCTCTCTATCCCACAAATCAAAGGGTGCTTTAGAAGGGATAAAGAATAAAGAGCTATATTCAAGGTTTCCTTCAACCCGATTGTGAAGCACCATTGCAGGCGGCTCCGGGTCATAGCTCAGACCCGTGTAAAAAGAATTGTACTCATCTTTCTTAACTTTATTTTTAGGCTTTGCCCAAATTGGCGTACCGCCATTAATCTGCTCCCATTCTGGCGCTGCATCTTTAGCTTCGTCTTTTTGATCATCACTCGGCATCGCCGTCTTGCTCATCATGATGGGGATAGAGATGTGATTGGAGTATTTCTTGACTATCTCGCGTAAGCGGTAATCGCTGGCAAATTCTTTTGCTTCTTCTCGTAAGTGAAGTGTTATCTCGGTTCCTCGGCTGGCTTTTTTAACTGTTTCCAGCGTGTATTCCCCATCGCCCTTGGAGACCCATTTGATGCCCGTTTTCGAACCTGCGCGGCGGGTATGCAGTTCAACATTGTCGGAGACCAAGAACGAAGAGTAAAACCCCACGCCGAATTGTCCGATTAAGGAGGCGTCTTTTTCGTCGGAGTCCTTCATTTTTTCGAGGAACTTGGCGGTACCCGATTGTGCAATCGTGCCGATATTAGCGATCACTTCTTTTTTGTTCATGCCAATGCCATTGTCTCGAATGACCACTGTATTGGCCGCTTCGTTTAGTTCTATCTCGACTTGAAGTTGGTCGTCGTTATCATAAAGAGCGTTGTCCGTCAGTGCCTCGAAACGTAACTTATCGCAGGCGTCAGATGCGTTAGAGATCAGCTCACGTAGGAAGATTTCCTTGTTGGTATACAAGGAATTGATCATCAAATGCAGCAGTTGCTTAACTTCCGTTTGAAAGGCGTGTTTTTCGACTTTTTGTGTGGCGGCCATAATAAATTTGTGTGTTAAATAGATACCTCAACTATTTCGGGTCTAATGTGGGTATTTCAAGAAGCAAGTTGAGGTCTTATTGGAAGCTTTCTTTCTGAATGACAGGGGTTAAATATTCAGAATTTCATGGTCAAAATTGTTGATACTCTCTCAGCAAACGATTACCCTCGCAATTAGCATATTTATTCTATTTATGCGCCAATAAAATATCATAGGTTACATCATGTCTAATTACCCAGCGCTTGCCGAAATGGGCGTGAATACGCCCGAAGAAATCGTGCGATATTCCTTACAGACCGTTCGCAATATCGATGTACTGCGCATAGTCTATAAACGTAAGAAAGGCTCATTGTTGCCGACGAGTAAGAAGTTCAGATTTGGTCGTGCGGAAAAAATGGTGGTTACAGATAGCGGCACGCATCAAACGGAAGTCGTCCATGAAATCTCACCGTTTGTAATAAAAGTGACCGATGAATTGCGCTCAATTATCAAGGGGCATCATGCACAGCTTGATGTCAAAGCGATCATTTCAGACGAGATTCGTCGGCTTGAAGAAGAGACGACAACCAGAATCGCGTATATAAAGACGCTAATGGAACAACTAGATTAGCCTTAAAGCTTATAAATCAATCGAATCGCCAGTCTAAGATGCTGGCGATTTTTATGAGGTCTTAAACCTTGTCTAGTTCCCGAAGGTTGTTTGGGAGTAGCCTCAAATCCGCGAGGCTGGCGACCAGCGCTTTGCCGAAACTGGCTTCATCTTCGTACACCATTTTATAATACTGAATTTTCATGGTAAGCGCGCTGCCAACAACGATGGCGATGACCGTCACGAACGAGCCTAGGGCTAAAGTCGCAACACCCGTCACACCCTGACCAATCGTGCAACCCAAGGCCAGCGTCGCGCCGAGGCCCATAAAGATAGCACCGATAACGTGTGTGTAAAAATCTTTAAATGATGCGAACCACTCGAAGCGCAAGCCTTTGGTGAATAAACCCCACAAAAAAGAACCCAGTACCACGCCGAATGCGGCAACAATACCGAAGGTTAAGAAGCTACTGGCGGTTTTTCCGACGGCTAAATATCCCAAGGTTTGCCCCATCGGATTTACAAAGGTATACGATTGCGGGCGTAGTGGCGCGCCGACAAAAGGTTTCCCAGTTTCGTCGTCGGCATACAAATCCCAATCTGCGTAATATTCACTCATCGATAGCGTTTCGCTGTCTATATCTAGGCTAATATTACTGGTCAGCAACCAAGCTCCGAATACCGTGAGGCCGATCACTGTGCCCGCCAGCAAGTGGTCACGATCCTTCCTGAAATCTGTTGATTTGAAGGCATAGGCGAGCATTCCCAGCCCGAGGATTACACCGATTATCAGGCGCGCTGTGAGCGGGTTATCGGCCGAAACCAAGCTGCCCAAGTCTTGCGAAGCGCCTAAATCGAGTCGTGAAAATTCCGTCCAAGGTCGAATGAGCGCGGACAATAAGGTTTTATCGGTGTTCGGCAGCGCGTTGACCATATAGTAAGCGACCAAGCCAATAATCGCTAAAACGATCAAAGATTTAAAATTCCCCGCGCCCAAACGCACCAGATTTTTGTTCGCGCAGCCGCTGGCGAAGGTCATGCCAATGCCAAAAATTAGGCCGCCCAACACGCTCTCTAAGATAATCCAGCTACCCGTACGATAAGGCGGAAAGGTGCCGGTAATTTGCACCCAGCCCAAATATTCGAAAATCACCACACCGAGCATGGCGACGCCCATCGCCATGATCCACGCTCGGAACCGACCGGTATCTCCAATATTGACCCAGTCTGAAACGCCGCCCATGGTGCAAAAGCCGGTTTTGTTCACCACTGCACCAAGGATAACGGCGAGCAAAAAGCCGCCGAGTAAAAAATATTGCCAAGCAGATGCGAAGTTTTCAAATAGCATTAATTATCCTCCAAAGCACGTAAATCATCGTTTTCGTTGGCGCAAATTCTAGTGTGTATGGTCTAGGACTACAAGCACTTGGGGATGAAGCTCTTCGGAGCGCTTCTCTCAAGATAATTAAAAGACGTTTTCTATTGGGATAATATGGGCTGTTCAGGGATAATAGCTTGGACTGATTGAAGGTGTAGACATAATCATCGGCAGTTCGAATACGTTTATAATCATGCTGACACCTTAATTAGATTCTTTTCGAAAAACATAAGAGGAACTTTAAATGAAAATGATATCAGCAATAATCAAGCCATTTCGGCTGGATGATGTGCGCAACGCTTTGTCGGAACTGGGCGTAAGCGGCATGACCGTTACCGAAGTTAAAGGCTTTGGCCGCCAAAAAGGCCATACTGAGTTATATCGTGGCGCAGAATACGTCGTGGACTTCCAGCCCAAGGTCAAACTTGAGGTGGCGGTGGATTCCGATCAAGTTGAGGCTGTGATCGAAGCCATTACCGAGTCAGCGCGTACCGGCAAAGTGGGTGACGGCAAGATATTCGTTCATAACATCGAATCAGTTGTGCGAATTCGTACCGGGGAGATGGATAAAGATGCACTTTAAAATTAAAACAGTCGCGTCATTATTGACGCTGCTATTATTACCACAACTGGGTTACGCTGATGAGATAAACGGCGCGGATACCGCATGGGTCATGACCTCCACGGCCCTGGTCTTATTCATGACGCTGCCAGGTCTGGCCTTATTCTACGGGGGCTTAACCCGCAGTCGCAACGTTTTGTCTATTCTAATGCAATGTTTTGCGATCTGCGGCGTGGCGACCTTGGTTTGGCTGATTTGTGGTTATAGCCTCGCGTTTACCGATGGCGGTAGCTCGAATAATTTCATTGGTGGGTTTGGCAAGGTTTTATTCGCTGGAGTGCTTGAAGGCTCGGCGTCCGGCACGATACCAGAATCCATATTTGCCCTGTTCCAAATGACGTTTGCGATCATCACCCCTGCGTTGGTCATCGGTGGTTTTGCAGAACGCATAAAGTTCAGTGTTGTGTTGTGGTTCACTGTGCTTTGGCTATTACTGGTCTATATCCCGATCACCCATTGGGTGTGGGGCGGCGGCTGGTTAGGCCAAATGGGCTTACTAGATTTCGCGGGCGGTACCGTGGTACATATCACAGCGGGGGTTGCGGCCTTGGTGGCCGCCTTGGTGATTGGCCCTCGAACGGGCTTCGGGAAAACGCCTATGCCGCCACACAATATGACACTAACGGTTGCTGGCGCGGGCATGCTCTGGGTCGGTTGGTTTGGCTTTAATGGTGGTAGCGCCTTGGCGGCCAATGGCGATGCAGCAATGGCGATGTTGGTCACGCATATTTCTGCGGCAACCGGCGCGATGACGTGGATGGTGTGTGAGTGGATACGCTTTGGCAAGCCGACTGCGCTGGGTGTTGTCACCGGCATGGTGGCAGGCTTGGGTACGATTACCCCCGCATCAGGCTTTGTTGGCCCCGCGGGTGCATTGATCATTGGTTTAGCGGCTGGCTTTGTTTGTTTTAATGCCACCATGCTGCTTAAGAAAAAGCTTAGGATTGATGATTCCTTAGATGTATTTCCTGTGCACGGCGTGGGCGGTATTTTAGGAACTTTGCTCGCAGCGGTATTTGCTGCGCCGACTTTGGGGGTGTTTGCGGGTCAAGGTTTTGCTGAAGGCGTAGTCAGTATCGGCCAGCAGTTTAATATCCAGCTGATCGGTGTGATCGCAACGGTTGCGTATACTGCGGTGGTGACCTACATCATCTTCAAAGTCATTAGTGTGCTGACGAAAGGCTTGCGTGTGTCAGAAGACGAAGAAGCCGAAGGTTTAGATCTCGTATCTCACGAAGAGCGCGGTTACGATTTGTAACTTTACCTCTATGTAAAAACAAAAAACCACCCTTTGATCGGGTGGTTTTTTTGTAGGTTTGGAAGCGTATGAATCCCAGTTTAAACCATCAGTTCAAAACGATATTATCTAATCTTTATCTGTTTGCATAAGCTTGTTTTGATTAAACGCGCGCGCTGCATTATGATCGGAAACATTGATATTGAACAATAATTTATTGAACCTCTATGAAGTTGAGAACAAAAGGTTTGCTGATACTCTGCCTATGCTTCGCCAGCAGCGCAGTGCTTGCCAGCGGCGGCGTGTGGAAAATAGGACCTTTTGGGCCGTATTGGGATGATAACGATTGGCCTGAATATACGCCGATGTATTGGATGGAAGAGTTCATCAATAATATTAACGACGATGACGATGAAATTCTTGATTGGATGCGTCTGAATCAACAACAAAACCCGGTTTATGCGCCGGGCGCGAACCTTCCGGGAAATGGCCCTCTGTCTTCTTGGGGTTACCCGTATTCCAATTCGCCCACCAATCCGATGGGGCAGTCTTTCGCGAATCCTAGGGCGCTGCAATTTCCGCGAAACAACAATATGAATTCGTACGCTTACCGGCAGGGGCAGCGTCGGGGTCGAGATTTTTCGGATTTGCCTGATTTGTCTCAAGCAGAGTTCGAGCGCATGCCACGAGCTTATCAGGATGAATACATGCGCGTCTTAAGTGAGATGCGCCGAGCTAACATGCAGCAATCGCGTTCGCGTACTCGATACGAAAACAGACGTTACAGACCCCAATTGCGGCGCCCAAAGAAATCGGGCTGTTTCGCGGGTTGATTTTGTTGTGGGTTTCGAGCAAACACTTTAAGCAGGCCGGATTATAGACGGCAACAACTACCCTTAAGCGTTTGCGGTTTCTTCATTTCGGAGCGTTTTAACGCTTTTCAGATAGGCCTCAATGAGGTCGGTCTCGACGAGCACCCCAATCAAGTGATTGTTTTCAGGTTCAATAATAGGGACGCTTTCACCGACAAAGCCGCGAATATCGCGCATCGCATCCCAGATGGAGGTGTCGGTTTTAAAACGTAAGATGTGTGGATTAATCAACCCATTGATATTTTTTAGGGGCGTATGGCGTAGATTGGTGTTGTCTGCAACAAGTTGCTGAATGGTTTGTGCTATCGTGCGGGTTGAATGCACAGTGCTTCAGTGCATCTTACCGGTTGATACTCATTACGAGGAGCCTTGCATCACGGTAGTCTACGTGCTTTGCTTAATGCCGCACTGGATTGCTTTGCGTTCCTTGCTATGACAGCAAGGCAGGCAAATAACAGTCAGGAAGTCTAACGTGATTTAATCCAGCTGATAACCGCCGTCAAGGCGCTCGCGCCGTACAAGCACTGGCTCAATAACAAGGCTTGCCCGAACTGGCTATTGGCGGAGATGATGCCAGCTGCGAGTAGCAAGCCGGCGAGCAATAAGCCATTCTGGCGTGCGGCGTTTTTTGCCAGTTGGGTTTGTAAGCCATCAAGTTGGTCAGATTGTGTTTTGAGCGTGATCTTTTCATCCCGTAAGCGACGCATTAATTCGTGCGTCATGGCGGGTAGCTCTGGCGCCATGGTAAACAGTTTGGGTAATTCTTGGCGGATGGTTTTAAGCGCTGCTTTGGGGCCAATTTGCTCACGCATCCAGCGTTCCAAAAAGGGCTTGGCGGTTTCCCATAAATCAAGATCAGGGTTGAGCGTGCGCCCTAGGCCTTCAATGTTCAGCAGGGTTTTTTGCAGTAAAACCAGTTGCGGCTGGATCGGCATATTAAAGCGCTGCGCGGTCCGAAATAGCGACAGTAAAAATTTCCCAAAGGATATTTCTTTGATCGGTCGCGCGAAAATAGGCTCACAGACAGTACGAATCGCTGCCTCGAAATCCGTTGCGCGGGTGTCGGGCGGCACCCAGCCCGCACGGATGTGAGAATCGGCGACCATTTTATAGTCGCGATTAAAAAAGGCCAAAAAGTTTTCAGCCAAATAGCGTTTGTCTGTATCAGATAAGCTGCCCATGATGCCGAAATCAACGGCTCGATACTGACCGTCTTCACCCACAAAGATATTCCCGGGGTGCATGTCAGCGTGAAAAAAACCATCACGAAAGGCTTGCGTGAAAAATATTTCAACGCCGTCATGGCTGAGTTTTTTAAGATCAATCCCCGCTGCAACGATGGCATCGATATCGCGGATCGGAATGCCCTCGATGCGTTCCATGACCATCACATTGCTTCGGCAATGATCCCAATAAACTTTGGGGACGTAAATAAGCGGAGAATCTAGAAAGTTAATCCGCAGCTGACTGGCATTGGCAGCCTCGCGCATTAGATCGAGTTCATCGTGGATGGTGTCGTCGTAATCAGCAACAATTTCATCTAGATGTAGGCGCTCGGTATCGGCTAAAAAACGAGTCGCCAATTCAGCCAAGCGATAGAGCAGCGTGATATCGCGATTAATCAGCGGCAAGATGTCTGGTCGTATCACTTTAACCACCACCTGTTCGCCGGTCTTTAATTCAGCGTGATGGACCTGCGCGACCGAGGCCGCGGCAATGGGCTCAGTATCAAATTGCGCAAAGCGGTCGTCGGTCGATTCCCCATAAGCAGCTTCGACCAGTTTGACTGCCTCCGCGCCGCTAAAGGGCGGTACGCGGTCTTGCAGCTGGGTCAGCTCAAGCGCGATATCTGCGGGCAGTAAATCGGGACGGGTTGATAGGGCTTGGCCGAATTTAATAAACACCGGGCCGAGTGCTTGTAAAGCCAAGCGAAAGCGTTCCCCTCGGGGCAAGTCTTTGATGCCTTTTCGGCTGACCGGCAGTAGCTTGAATAAAAATGCGTAGCGGCCCAGCGCGCTACTTTTTGGCAAGACTTCATCAAGACCATAGCGGCGCATAACGCGCGCAATGCGAATCAAGTGTCGAATATTACGCATCGCGTGGCTCGTTGGCTTGGCTAAGCTTTGCGCGTAAATGGGCAATGCGTGCTTCAAGGCGGGCGACATCCGAGCGCAGTGTCTCGACGTCCTCAGTATGGGCATCAACCTCAACGCCGGCAGGCGCTATATTGAGTTCTTGCTGGAGTATCTCGCCGCTGTTTTGTTTAAAATTTTCGCTGGATTGAGCAAACCAAGACCGGAACTCGTCAAACACGCGATGAATATTCCGTGCGGCCATGTCGCCGACAAATTTAGAGGTGATTTCTTCCCAATCAATCTGCATATTGGCCAGCACGCGTTGAAAGGCTTGGCCTAACTCAGCGTCTCCTCGCATCGTAATTCGACCCTTATCAAATACGTCGCTATGGCTACCCTCTTTAGCGAGTCGAACAAAGGCCCACAGCGATCCGCGTAGATGCACATCAGCTTCAAGTTCGTTGGCAGCTTCGACGATAAAGCCATCCGGGCAAGGGCGTAAGTCTATCGTGTAATCGGGGTCGACCAACTCGATGCGAAAGGTTTTGCCGTAAAAGGGTTTGAGCTTCCCGAGCAGTTCTGGGTCTAGCGCCAGTAGGTGATTGCCCGCTGATTCAACGAAATTAAGCCAAGACATTTGTGGACTGCTTAGGTTTAATATTTGTAAGCAATATGCAAGGCGACAATGCCGCCGTGCAAATTATGTACGCGAACTTCATCAAAACCTGCTTCTAGCATCATGCCTTTGAGTGTTTCTTGGTCGGGGTGTTTACGAATCGATTCAACGAGGTATTGATATGACTCGCGATCATTTGCAACGAGCTCACCTAGTTTTGGAATAACATTAAACGAATACGCATCGTAGAATTTCTTGACCAAGGGGCTGGTCGGCTGGGAAAACTCCAAGACCAATAAGCGCCCACCGGCTTGCGTCACCCGATACATCGACTGCAAGGCCTTGGGAATGCGCGTGACATTGCGTAGTCCAAAAGAGATCGACACACAATTGAAACGGTTATCCTCAAAGCTCAAGGTTTCCGCGTCTTCAATCGAAAATTCCATATTGCCAAAATAGCCTTGATCGATCATGCGCTTTTTGCCTTCGGCGAGCATTGCAGGATTGATGTCTGTCATGACAACTTTACCGCTGGGGCCAACTTGATCAGCGAACTTGCGCGATAAATCTCCCGTTCCAGCGGCAATATCCAAGGCTTGATCGCCCATTTTCAAGCCGCTTTGGCGAACCGCAAAGGCTTTCCATAGACGATGATTACCCAGCGACATCAAATCGTTCATGATGTCGTATTTTCCTGCAACCGAGCTGAACACCCCGCCGACCAAACCGGCTTTTTCAGATTCGTCTACGTTTTTGTAGCCAAAATGTGTTTGCTTGTCTGTGCTCATGCGGTCAATGTGGGAAAGTGCTTTATTAGGTTTTATGCGTCAAGTTTGCGCGTGTGTCCAGCTGCTTCGAGTCGCGCGAGATAATCCTGCCAGAAGTCATCGTGATTGCTGCCTAAATCGTAGAGGGTATCCCATGAATAGATACCCGTATCGTGGTCGTCGCTAAAGCGAAGTATGACTGCGTAATTGCCGACGGGCTCGATGGCTTCAATCGATACGTTTTCTTTGTCTAGTTGCAGCACGGATTGCCCCGGGCCGTGACCCTGTACTTCAGCAGAAGGGGAATGCACACGCAAGAATTCCGCACCCATTTCAAAGGTAGAACCTTCATCAAATGCTATTTCGAGTATTCGAGATTTTTGATGATAGGTAATGTTGCTGGGTTTTGGTGTGTTCATAAATATAATACGGTGAATAGCCTTAGATTATAGCGCGGTTCGCTTGCGCGGACGATGTCTGGCACGAATGTTTACGCGTTGATTTCAAATATGGACGCGATTTAATAAAAATCCAGTGTGCATGTGATAAACTGATTTCAGCGCATCATTTTAGATGCGTATTTTTTAATTTTTACGGTGGAAAACATGGTTGATGCGATCGATACAATTAAGATTCTAGGAAGTTTGTTGGGCAATGGTGCGCTCTCAAAAGGCTCAAGTGGAAATGTTTTGGGTAGTTTAGTGGGGGCAGCGCTTGGCAATGCTGGTCAACAGAAAACGCAAGGTGGCGGGGCGCTTGGAGATATCTTAGGCGGCTTGCTGGGTGGCGGCCAACAATCATCTGGCGGCGGTTTGGCTGATGTTTTAGGTGGTTTAATAGGCGGCGCTGCGAAACAACAGCAATCATCAGGGGGTGGCTTAGCGGATATTTTGGGCGGGCTACTCGGCGGTGCTGCAAAGCAACAAGCGCCCTCAGGTGGCGGTTTGGGAGATATTCTTGGCGGCTTATTAGGCGGCGGAGCAAAACAGCAAGCGCCAGCGGGCGGTGGTCTGGGCGATATCCTCGGCGGCCTATTAGGCGGCGGTGCAAAAAATAGTGGTGGACTCGGCGGCGAAGGTGGGCTGGGCGGATTATTGGGTGCGGCGGTGACTAAATATGCACAAGCGCAAAACCCTGATGTGAAAAACCCTGAAGATTGTCATTGTGATCATCTTCCGCAAGGGGTCGATCAGGCGCAAGCAGCGGATCAAGCAACCCTGATCATTCGAGCGATGATTAATGCAGCGAAGTCAGATGGCAGTGTTGATCAAGCGGAGCAAGAAAAAATCATTGGTAAGTTGGGTGATGTGAGCGCAGCAGAAGCACAGTTTGTGCGAGATGAGTTTGCAGCGCCTTTGGACGTTAACGCTTTCGTAAAGTCGATTCCTGTCGCCATGGCGCAACAAATTTACGCAGTCTCTTTGATGGCGATTGATTTAGATTCGAATCAAGAAGCAAAGTATCTGCATCAGCTTAGCCAGGGTTTGGGTATTCAACCTAACGTTGCCAATCAGATTCATGAGCAACTAGGCGCGCAGAAAATTTACGCTTAATTTGACTTGCTTGAAGAATTGCGGCTCTTTGAGCCGCTTTTTTTGTGCTTAGTTATATTGCACTTAAACTAAAAACCTTTTGATCGAGAACTGAAAATATGGCAGAAACACGTTCAATCCCCACCGCGCTTGGCATTGTTGTCGGGCCAGCAATCGCGTATGTGAGTTATTTGCTTTTTCAGTCGGGCGTAAACGAGTATTACCAATTAATTTGTTTTGGACTCTTTTTGTGGGTAGGCTATGAGCTAGGAAGGAGCCGTTTATCATTAAGCGGTGCGTTGACAGTTTTGCTATTGCCCTCAATCCCAGTGGCGATTATTTTGAGCCAAGATGCTTTAGCCGTTTCGAACCATCTTAGCTCAAAAGTCATCATAGCGATGTGGGCTGCCAGTATTTTATTGGGGACTGTGCTCGCCGGCATTAATTCAGCGCAGAATAATAATGCGGGGAGTATTAAGCGATTAGCAATCCTAGCGATCGCGCTACTGTTGGGGCTGGCGGTGCGTTATTGGCTCTATTAGCAGGAATTGTGCAAAATAAATTGCTGTTGGCAATACCAGCAACCAATGCTGACTATTTTACCAAACGTGTGTCTTGATGTACTGCGACCCAGCCGAACCAAAACGCGCGGTGAGCGGGCAGTCTTTTTAATTGCGTGCCGTCGCTGGCTGTGAGCGCGGGCTCCGTTAGATCCCACACGACCCCTTTGTTGTCAGTGACAGTCCGTTCTTGGTCGTATGCCTCAAAGGTATATTCCCCTGCATCGTAAACACGGTTGGCACCGGAAGGGTCGGTTAATACCAGCAATCGTTGTGTGGCAAGCTGATCCTGATAGAGCGGGTTTTCGCGAAGAAAATTGGCATCGATGGCCAAGGTGTTGTCTGTCAAGTCAGGAAAGGTGAGTGCGAGTATCTCGTCTTTGTTGTTTAATCTCGCATCAAGTTTCGGCACCTTAAACATCAGCTCATCTGTCGCGAAATAGTTTCGGTAGGCAACCCCTTCGCCGTAATCTCGCTTATAGCCCGTATCAAGCGATAAAACCATCGTTTTGGGATGTCGCTTACGCCATTCACCCCATGTGGTGGTGACCAAAAAACTACGCTGAAGTCGAATACCTTGACCCACTAGCGGGCCAATCACGGGTTCCCCGCGTGTTGTGCTCCATAGCGATTGAGTGGCTTTGTCATACATGAGTTTATTGGAGCGGTACAAAAAGCCGCTGGTGCCCATGTTAAATTGCGTGTCGCCTTGCTGCGTTTCGTACAGAATGACGGCGCCACACAAGGTGCAATACACGCCAGCAAAGGGAACCCCCCCAACGGTATCGACGAACATTTCATGCCAGGCGAGGATGCGTTTTGGATAAGCCCGCGTATCGCCATTAATTTGAATACCAAACACAACATCGCTATCGTCGAGATAATTGGCTTTTGATGCAGGCAACATTTTTGGGCGGCGCAACGGCGGAATACCGTCTTGAACCACGCCGCCCCAGCGCACCTCGTCTAAGCGAATGATTCTTTCAAATTGATCATTAAAGTATTGCCTGAATTTTGGATCAACCAAGCCAAAAAGTAAGGATTTAAATTGTGCGTAATGTGTGTGGGCCACTTCGTCTTGATTCCATATCCAGTTGAACCAGGCATCCATGTCAGCACCAAATTGTTGCCCTGTGTTGTTTTCAAGTATTTCAATGAGTTGATTTCTAACGGCGCTTCTTCTGGATAGGCTCAATACATCCAGCGTCATTGAGGCAAAAGAGGGCTGCCATGCATCATCAATTTGGGACAATGTTTCTTCGAGTTCAGTTCCTTGTATCGCCAGCAGGGATGCAAAATTAAGCGCGACTTGCTTGGTTTCTAAGGGTGGCGTGTTCTCGGATGTTGCAATGGTGCTCAAACTAAAGAGGGCGAATAGAAAACCCAAAGCGCCTAATGTGTTGCGCAGATTTAGATGTTTTTGAAGCTGCATATTGATCTGGATTTGTGCTGAACGAATACGGCTTAGAGTGCCTTAACGACGATAGGTTCATTGCATCTATTCTGGGGCTAGCTTTGCTCGCAATGACATAATTATTTATCACGTCTTTGCGATGAGCAAGGCTGAATGGGTTGCCTCGCTTTGCTTGCAGTGATGGTAATCGTCGGGAGTCGGTTTTTTACGTCTGCTCGATGTAAGTAAGCGAATACTACGCCTTGACTTATCACTCGTCATTGCGTCGTGGCGATCTCCTAATGCTCTGATAATCACTTTACTCACAGGCATAACTTAATGTCGGGCATTATGCAATCACAAAACCAGTGGTGAGATACAGTGGTATTTTTAGCTCGGAATCACTAGAATCTGCCTATAACTAAATGGCAGCGTTTTCCGCTGTTTAAAAAATCATCCACAAAGGTTAATTTCAATGAGCAACAGTCTTCTTTTTGCGCTAGGTAGTGCAGTCGCCGCGATCATCTATTCGCTAATTTCTATTCGTTGGTTACTGTCCAAAGACGCGGGCAGTGATGCCATGCAAGCCATTGCTCAGTCGATCCAGACGGGCGCTTCGGCATACCTTAAGCGACAGTATCTCGCCATTAGCGCCGTGGGCGTGGTCTTGTTAATAGCAATTTGGTTCGCATTGGGCACGCTGACGGCAGTGGGATTTTTGATTGGTGCGGTGTTTTCTGGCTTGGCAGGGTTTATCGGCATGCATGTTTCCGTGCGGGCCAATTCGCGTACTGCTGAGGCGGCCAAAGAGGGCTTGAATCCGGCGATGGCAGTCGCCTTTCGCGGTGGCGCAATTACCGGCATGCTGGTCGTAGGATTGGGATTGCTCGCCGTGGCGGGATATTATGCTTACTTGGCTTCGCTTACCCCAGCAGGCGAAGCGGTGAGTTTATCGCCCTTAGTCGGGCTGGCTTTTGGTGGCTCTCTAATTTCTATCTTCGCTCGCTTAGGCGGCGGTATTTTTACCAAGGGCGCAGATGTCGGCGCAGATTTAGTCGGCAAGGTTGAAGCGGGTATTCCAGAAGATGACCCACGCAACCCAGCGGTCATCGCGGATAATGTGGGCGATAACGTTGGTGATTGCGCGGGCATGGCGGCGGATTTGTTCGAGACTTATTCTGTCACGGTGATCGCTACCATGTTATTGAGTTCCTTCACCTTGGCGGCTGCCGGTGCCAATGCGATCCTATATCCCTTGGTTTTGGGGGGTATCTCTATTCTGACCAATATTGTGGGCTCGCAATTTGTAAAAGTCGGTAGTGATAACAACATTATGAAGGCGCTTTACAAAGCCTTGGTGATTTCGGCCGTCTTATCGGCGATTCTTTTTTACCCCGTCACTAAGGCCATGATGGGAAATATCGCAGGCATAGAAATGATAAATATTTATTTGTCTGCCTTGGTGGGATTGGGCGTGACGGCTGCGATTGTGGTCATTACGGACTATTACACGTCAACCGAATATCAGCCCGTCAAAGATTTGGCACAAGCCTCAACCACTGGGCATGGCACCAATGTAATTGCCGGCCTTGCCTTATCAATGAAGTCCACCGCGGCTCCACTGATCGTGATCTGTGTGGGCATTTGGCTCACTCATTCGCTGGCAGGTTTGTACGGTATCGCGATTGCAGCGACCTCAATGCTGTCGATGACAGGTATCATTGTGGCGCTGGATGCCTATGGCCCAATCACCGACAACGCGGGCGGTATTGCTGAAATGGCGAACCTGCCCGAAGAAATTCGCAATACCACCGATGCATTGGACGCAGTGGGTAACACCACAAAGGCGGTGACCAAGGGTTACGCGATTGGTTCCGCTGCATTGGCAGCCCTAGTGTTATTCTCCGATTACACCCGCGAATTAACCCATCATACCGGTATCGAATACACCTTTGATCTATCCAACCACATGGTGATCATCGGCTTATTTATCGGCGGCATGGTGCCATATTTATTCGGCGCGATGGCGATGGAAGCGGTGGGTCGTGCAGCGGGCGAAATCGTGATCGAAGTGCGCCGTCAGTTTAAAGAGCGCCCGGGCATCATGGATTATACTGAGGAACCAGATTATTCTACGGCGGTCGATATGCTCACTAAATCAGCGATCAAAGAAATGATGTTGCCGTCCTTGTTGCCCATCGGCGTGCCCATTGCGGTCGGATTGGTGCTTGGGCCGCAAGCCTTGGGCGGCGTATTGCTCGGGTCAATCATCACAGGCTTGTTCGTGGCGATTTCTATGACCACGGGTGGCGGTGCTTGGGATAACGCTAAAAAATATATCGAAGATGATAATTTTGGCGGCAAAGGCTCAGAGGCGCATAAGGCAGCCGTGACGGGTGATACGGTGGGTGATCCCTATAAAGATACGGCGGGCCCAGCAATCAATCCGTTAATAAAAATTATGAATATCGTGGCCTTAATGATTGTGCCACTGCTGTAGTAGTTTGAAGGGTAAAATCTGCCCTGATTAATTCGACTCTTGCTTGATCCCGCTAGGCCGGGATTGAGGCGTTATTCAGATTCTTGCGGCACAATGTGCACACATTTATGCACATGAGGATTTGTAGTGATCGACAAATCTAAACGGAATACCTTAAAAGCTGCGGCGGTTGCCGGCGTTGCTGTGGCAACTGTATCGTTTAGCACGGCGACACTTGCAGCGATGGTTAAGCCTGTTAGTTCTGATCAAGATGTTTCATTATTGAATGAGCAGCGGTCGCATAGCGGCACAGTGAACCTGATTATTCAAAATCGAGCCCAGCGCTCGGTTGTTTATGTACATAATCATATAAATTAATGTGTATAAAATAGTGCTGAATTTATCATTAAGATTCGTGATTATTAGCAGAGGGAAGAAGTCTTTAAACATCTCTGTCTTTACGAGCATAGCGAAGCAATCCAGCGGCGTATCAATAAACGCAGTATGGTTTGCCGCGTCGCGCCACTCCTTGCAAAGACGAGATTATGCTTTCACGAGCGGAAAGAACGTTCTCGCCAAGCCTTAAGCGCTGGAAAATATAAGCCCAAGCGTATTTCACGATCAGGCTCCAGCGCTTGAACTAAGTTTGCGTATTGATTCAGCTGAGCGGTGTAGCGCTTTTCTTCCTCGTCTAAAAAAGCACTGGCGTCACTGCCTTCATGTACCCCAGTCTTAAAATCGACAATCCACCTTACCCCTTCTTTGTCGATAAAACTGCGGTCAATAATGAACTTCGCCACGCGATCTTCCTGTCGGCCGCTGAGCGCCCATTCGCTGTGAACGTCTTGGTGTTCCGGATCAAATAACCATTGTGCACGTGGGTCAGTTGACATATTTTCTAACATTTTTGAGAGTCGTTCAGTGGCGTCGCTTAGCCGATTTTCGATTAAACCCGTTCGAATCAAGCTGGCGCGCAGTGCTTTGACTTCAATCGTGTCTTGCCAGCTTTTGACGCGCTCTAAATCTGCGAATTGCAAAATTTTATGGGCGGCTAGGCCGATCAAGCGAGTGTCTTCTTTTGCCCAGCTAAATTCGATTTGTTCACTTTGAAGCAACTCCTTTGGGGCAAAGTGAAAGGAGGGGGGTGTGTTAACCTTATCCTGCTTTTCTGGCAAGCTCAGCAAGGGTATCTCAGGGCGTTGTGGTGGCGTTGCAGTTACATTTGCTTGAGACGCGCCGAGCTCGACGATATTACTGGCATCGATAAGATGGTCCGAAGTTTCGAAGTCTTCTTGCAGTGTCGGCCAGAGTAAATTTAGTAAGCTGCCCTTTTGCGGCGCAAGAATGTCGCCTTTGGTGGATTTTTTAAGGGTGGCAAATAGGTGTAAAGTCCTCTTGGCTCGTGTGACGGCGACATACAGTAATCGTGCGGCTTCCTCGCTTTCAATCGAGCTATTATATTGCTTAATATACTCGGCTTTGGTGGGGCTGGGCTCGGTGGCTCGACTGGGCGTGGCGATAAAAGTTTTATCGTCGATCTGCGTATGGATCAGCATGGATTGCTTGCGGTTGTCACCTCCAGAGCGTGCGTGCATGCCCACGAGAATAAGCCGCTCAAACTCTAGCCCCTTGGCTCTGTGAATGGTCATCAATTTAATTAGGCTGATCGGTGATGAAGTCTTGAGTTGGACACACGATTTGAGAAGCTGACCACGATTCAGGGGAGCGGATCGTTTTTCTAGGGTATCGAGTAATTCAAAGAATATATCGGCCTGTTTCAAGGCATGATCGGGGTAGCATGCAGGGCCGCGTAAACCAAGCCAAGCTCTATGCACACGCTCTTGTAAACTGAGTCTTTTGCCGATCGCTAATACTGGCGTGATGCTGGCAGCAAAGCGCGCTATTCTGATTTGACCGTCTGGGCTGAGTTGTTGGATGAGCTGCGCATTTTCAATGCGCGAAGCGAATGGCGATGGATGTGCACTCAGGGTTGTTAAGTCGGCGAGGCTTAAGCCGCACCACGGTGCGCGCAATGCGGCTAACCAGGGTAGCGCTTGGGCAGCTTGCATGAATAGACTACTCAGACTAATTAGATCTTGCACGATGGTTTGATCGGCCAGCGATTCGAGTTCCACAGATTCAAAGGGCACTTGCGCAGCCCGCAAACCCTCGGCAATTGCGGCGAGTGGCGCTCTTTTACGCGCGAGCACAGCAATTTCTTGCTGTGGGTCATTTTGGTAATACTGTTGGATAAGCTCAATAATAGCGTTCGTTTCGCATTGTGCATCGCGACTGATACAGGCGTGGTAGTGCACTTCGCCTGCAAAATCATGGGCGGTCTTAGAGGGGCTAAATTTAACCTTCGCCAGCTCGGGTTGATCTCGATCTGGAAAGACATCCCGCAAGCTGTGATTGACCCAATCAATCAGTTCGGGCGCTGATCTAAAATTGGTGCTTAAACTGAGTGCTTTGAGCGGCATATCGTTTAAACCCCCATCGCGTACTTGTAGAAATACCCGTACGTCGGCCTTACGGAAGGCGTAAATAGATTGCATGGGGTCGCCCACAAAAAACAAACTGCGGTCAGTGTTGGGCTCCCAGCCTTCCGTTAAACGTTCGAGCAGCTGGAGTTGGGTTGGCGAGGTATCTTGAAATTCATCCATCAAGATATGTTTGAGTTGGTAGTCCTGCACCAAGGCTAGATCAGTGGGCTTGCCCGGCTCGCCCAGTGCATAGATCGCGCGTTGAGTCAGTTCATCGTAATCCGTTACATTCCGTTCGGCCATCAAGACATAAAGCTCTTGGGCGAGCGCGGTTAAACAAAGTTTTAGGGCTTGTAATTGTTGCCACTCGGCATCGCTGATGTCCGGATCTGGGCACTGACGAAACTGATTGACCCGGGAGTAGGCCAGCGGGTCATCGGCTAGCTCTTTTAAAATCTCGCTGATGCGCAGCTTGGCCGCGCTTTTCGCTGCAAAGCCGTGATTAACATTGAGCGTTTTATAAAAGCCATCTGCCTTGCAAATCAACCCTGCAATGATTTGCCACTGGCCAGTGGTGATTGCTCGATGGGCGCTGGGTGAATCGCCCGGCAGCTCGGCGCGGGCATCCTCATCAAGCAGGCTTGATCCTGCGGGGCGATGTTCCTCAGCATGACGCGCTAAATCGAGTAGCTCTAGGCTCAATGTATCTCCAAGATGCGCGGCCAAGGTCTGCTCTGCTGAATCTTGTAAGCTTTTCCAATGCTTGCAGAGCGTCTCGCGATTATCTAAAACACCTTGGAAGATCAAACGAAGCCAGCTTTCACGCTCAGTGAGCATCTGCATGAACTGCCTTTTTAGCCCATCTAAATTCCCATTGACGTTAATGAGTAGGTGGCCGAGGGCATTTTCAAAGGGTGCCTCATCAATCCGACGAATCAGATTTTGTGCCGTTTCGGCGTACAGTGAATCTAAGTCAGTTTCCAATTTTGGAACACCGCCGAAGCGAGACGACCACGGCATTTTACGGACTAAATCAGTACAAAGCGCATCAATGGTTTGAATTTTCAGCCGTTGTGGTTGACGCAATAGTTGCCAATTTTTGTCGCGATCTCGTGCCAAGGCAGCCAGCGCAATTGGCTGTAAATCTGCTTCGTGGGTCTTAAACCCAAGCTGCTGATCGGCTCTATTTAAGGCTTCCAATACGCGTTCACGCATTTCTGCTGTGGCCTTGCGTGTGAATGTGATAGCCAGTATCTCTTCAGGCCTTTCGACAACGCATAACAGCATCAATACACGCCGAACCAATAAGCCAGTTTTCCCTGAACCAGCCGGCGCCTGAATGATATAGCTTTGCGCTGGCTTAATCGCCTCGGCGCGTGCCTGCGCATCATTCAGCGTCATGTTTGTCCTTTCTGGTTTGCACGCGACAGAGCGCGTCAAATTCGCAGTATTGGCAGGTTTGTGGCGATTGCTTAGGATCAACATGAGCGACGCCATCTTGGTATTCTTTGACCAGTATCTCCAGTCTTTTAGACCACATAGGGGCCAAGTTAGACCATTCAGAAAAATCCTTTTTTAAAGTGGTATTCGACTTGAGCGAGTCAAAACCCGCGACGCCGGGTAGGGCGTCGTCTAAGCGGCTTGCACCCACAAACTGACACTGATTGGGCACCACTTGTGCAAAGGCAAGCGCGTCGATTTGGGGATGATTCGCGGCATGTTGGGCGGACAGAAAATACAGCGGCAGTTGCGGACTGTCGGGCCGATCTCCTGCCCACTTTTTTTCATCGCAACCACCCGAACCGCTTTTGTAATCGATAATAAGCTGTGAATCATTATTCGCCTTGTCGATACGGTCTATTCCGAAGGTGAAGCTAAGACCATTGATTGTATGCTCGACGCGTTGCTCAATGGCGGCCACCGAAAAGGGTTGCCGTGTGGACTCTAGCATCAGCCACTCTGCAATCAAGTTGTTCAGTCTGCTCGACTCGGCTTTGATAAAGCCCGATTTCAAGCCGCTGCGCCGCGCGTAACGCTCGACCAGCGGTTCGACATGACCCGCAATGAATGCCATGAAACCATCGCCTAGCTCGATCAATTTGATTAGCGCTTCAGAGGAGCCAAGTGCTTGCCAGATAGTGGCCAATGTTTCGTGTAGCAATGATCCGTGCTCAAGTGCATTCATGCCAATCTGCGGTTCGATGCCTTCGCCGGCCTGAAGCCGGTAGCGAGCATAGGCCTGAAACGGGCAAGCGGATTGACTCTCAATCAGGCCAACACCGCCGCGTGCTTGGGTGTCGTTTAGTACTAGGCCGATATTGTCTGATTCACTTTGTAAGTCTGGCGTTGCTGCGCGAATCGCTTGGTATAAATCAAACGGTTCGGGCAGCACGCTCAGTGGGGTGCTTTCTATCGCTGAAAAAACAGGGCTTAAGCCAAGCGTAAGGTCGCCGTGCACCTGCGCATGGCTGACGATAACCTCATCGCAAAGCGTGCAGAGTTGCTCTGTTTTGAGCCGTGTCAATTCGGCTAATTGTGCCTGTGACGCTTCTGGAATCGAAGCCTTTATTTGTAGTTTGATGGGTATAAAGGGATTAGCACCCGCACGCACTGGCCAAGCCTGCTCGTCAAATCCGGCTAACCAAACGGCATCGAAGTCTAGCTCGGCAGCTTCCAACACGCCCATGATTTGAATCGGCGCATCGGCCTGGGCTTGCGCTTGGAAAGGGGTTTGCTGGCAATGGGCTTTTAGGCTATTGCAGGCTTGATCAAGGCTCATCGGCTGCACCACAGCATCCAATTTTATCCAATTTTCGAGCGCCTGTTGCCAGGCTTGCTGTGCTTGGTATTCGTTGCTATATAGGGGGCTGCCAGGCCAGCCAAGATTCACTAGACATTGCTTAATAACGTCGCGCCAAGCCGATAGGCTCAGCTTGCCCCGGTGGGCCGCTTTGATCGCTTGTAGGCGATTGAGCTTGTTTAATAACGCGCTGGCTGTGTCATTGTTATTGATAAAAGACAGCGCGCGGATCAACTCAAACAAATCGAAGCGGTAAGCCAGTTTTTGTCCAAGTTGAAGCAAGCATTCCGCGCGGAATTGCTGTTCAACAGGTTTGCCCCAAAAGCACGATAAAAAGATGGGTGCGAGGTCTTCGAAATCGATAGTCCCCAATAAATCTAGACACTTTAAGGCGCCGCTCACCAGCGGTGTTTCCGATAAAGCGCCCCCCTGAGAAAAATGAAACGGCTCAGGGCCCGCTTGCTGATAATAGTCTGGGCAGAGTTGTTCGCGCAAACATCGGCTCGCGATGTTCCGCTGGTCTTCAATGTTAGGCGTGATGATGGCTATTTTTGAATGGGGTGCGGCACTCAGTTTTTGTTTGGCCCAAGCACCTATCTGCTGCCACTGTGCTCGATTATCTTCGAATTCGTAGTGCGGGATAGTCCGGAGTGTTTTGTGGTTTGAGGGGATCTGCTCAATGGTGGCGCCGCTGGCGGCATAATGTTTGAGGAAGGTTACTTGTTGTGAATTGAGTTGATCAAAGCCGTATAAAAAGCTGGGTTTATTTAGGGGATGATTGCTTTTTATCAAGCGATCAGGGATTTGCGCTTCGGTGATCCAATGCTCACGCTGTAAACGTTGATACAGAGTTTTGGCCCACCGTCCGAATTGCTGATGATCGATCTGTTCTGCGTCTTTGAGGGCTGTAAAAGAGATATGCCATTGATGACAGATTTGCCAGGCATCAGCGGCTATTTTGGCGGTCGCTGCAAGATTCCAAAGCGCAGTCGTCTGGCCCGTTCCCTTGAGCGCTTGCGACAGATCAGCCCTGATAATATCGAGGAGAAGATGCTGGAGCTGCGCCCGGTTAAGACACTGCTCCACGGTATGCGCGCTGTAGTGATCCCAAAGTGTTTGCATCCAAGCATCCCAGCTGAGCACGTTCGCGGAGGGCCAAACTGTTTTTCCTTCGGCAAGTTGCTCGGCATCATAGGCGGCCCTAAGCTCGTAACCCAGGCGATTGGTTGCGGTGACAAGACAAGCGCCTTGCTCAAGCGCTTGGCGTATCTGCGCTTTCATCTGATTTACAGCGCTTCGTGTGCTGTCGTCATTTGCTGGGCTAAGCTTTGCGCGGTTTCTTTGGAAAGCTGCTCATCGAGGATGGCGTACAAATATTTTTTTTCACGCTCGTCGTGATGACTCAAAACATTGCGCATTTTGATGAGTCCGTCTAACCGTTCAACCAATACGGCACGGGCTGATCTGGCATTTTCAATATCCGAAATAGTTTGATCAATTTTCGGAATCAGACGTTTTAAAATAAGATGATCAGCTTTCATCAGTTGTTGAATATTGTTTTCGAGTGGCGCCGCGAGCGTTTCAATATATTGATGTTCAAAGTCAATGTGCGCCAGCAAAGAGTCTTTGAAAGACTGCCAGTGCGCTTGTGCAGACGCGAGGTCTAGGGCGGTCAGTGTTTCCAAAAAAGCCTGGTAGCACTGATCGAGATGGTCATGCCATTGCTGATTGGCGCGGCTCAGTTTCATTGTGGTCGCAGCCCCTGCATATAACGTCGCACGGTGACTTTGGCAGACAACCATCCGAGCAAGCCGCTAATGGCCAAAACCACCAATGCGATATCTAGCCGTGCGGGCACTATTTCAAGGCCAATATCGTAGAGTCGGGCGAGTTTCAACAGCGGTATGGCGAGTAATTTAATGACGATAGCCGAGATCAATACCGCTGCCACACCGCCCAACAAACCTTGTAAAAACCCTAGGTATAAAAATGGTCGAGCGATAAAAGGGGGAGAGCCGCCGAGTTGATCAATAATGTCAATTTCATCTTTGCGGATGCTGATCTCGAGCCGGATTGTATTGGCAATGAGCAGCATAATTCCAATCGATATAATGCTCGCTAATACAACAATGGCGCGTTTTAGAAAAGCGGATAGGGCGCTTAGCTTTTGTAACCATTGAAAATCATATTGAGCGCTTGAAACACCCGCCAAAGAATTAAGTTCAGCAGATAATTCAGCAATTTTATTGGGGTCATCCGCATTTGAGGGATACACCACAAATACGTCGGGCAATGGATTGTCGTCTAGCAGTTCAATCGCTTGGTCGAATTGATTTAGCTTGCTAAATTCTGCTAAGCCTTGTTCTGCTGAAATGTATTCTACTGAGTCAAAACGTGAATCAGAAGCGAGTTCCACTTTGAGCGACTGAATTTTTTCGTCTGCGAGTTGTTTTTCCAAATATAAGGTAATTTGCGGGCGTTCTTGCCACTGTCCACCAATATTAGATAGGCTGTCCACCAAATTGTACATGACCACGGGGATGCTAAAACCGATACCCAGCGCAAGCAGTGTCATGCTGACGCTTAGGCTGTTTTGCGTGAACTGACCGAGGGTATAAAAAAATACTTGCAGGTGACGCTTAAACCAACTTTTCATTGGCCAGCCACCTCATGCGGCGTGCCGTCTGACACCAATCGGCCTTGGTCGAGCTTTAGGATATGCGTAGCGGGATCCTTTAGATAACGCGGATCGTGCGTGGCAATCAGAACAGTCACGTCGTGGTGATTGAATTCGTAAAACAAATGCATAATCTCATCAGACATTGAAGTGTCGAGATTACCGGTGGGTTCGTCGGCCAATAATATTCTGGGTGAGTTCACCACTGCGCGAGCAATCCCAACGCGCTGTTGTTGCCCGCCCGAGAGCGTGATTGGCATCGAGTTTTCTTTGTCGAGCAGCTTAACTTTATCTAGGGCTGCGCGAACCCGGCGGCCTGTTTCGCGATGGCTGGCCCCTGAAATAATTAATGGCAGGGCAACGTTGTCGAATACGCTTCGGTCATACAGTAATTTGTGATCTTGAAATACACTGCCTAGTTTCCGACGGTAATAAGGGACTTCTCGATTTTTAATGCGCGTAATATTTTGCTTATCGACCATTACTTCGCCTCGCGTTGCGACGATGCTGTGGGTGATGAGTTTCAGCAAGCTACTTTTGCCAGCACCAGAGTGGCCAGTCAAATAGTTCATCGAGCCGCGTGCCAAGTTGAACGAAATTGACTTAAGCGCATCGTTGCCGCCGGGGTAGCGTTTGCTGACGTGGCTAAAGCGTATCATTCTATGCTCGTGCTAAAGAATTGCATTGGGACTTGAATTTAAATCGGCGGGTAATACTGCCTTGGCGAAATCTTCTGCGACAAATGGGCGTAAGTCCTCCATCGATTCGCCTACTCCTATATACCGAATAGGCAGGCCATACTGTTCGGCCATGGCGATAATAATGCCGCCCTTTGCAGTGCCGTCGAGTTTGGTGACACTCAAACTGGTCACGCCTGCGGTTTGCTTGAAATGCTCAATTTGCGATAGCGCGTTTTGTCCGGTGGCGGCATCGACCGTTAGCATCACTTCATGGGGCAAATCGGGGTTGGCTTTTTGAAGTACGCGGGTCATTTTGGCCAGTTGATCCATTAAATCTCCATGAGTATGTTGTCTGCCTGCAGTGTCGATTAATAATACATCAATTCCTTGGCTGATGGCCGATTGGTAGGCATCGAAGGCGACCGCTGCTGCGTCTGATCCATGTTGCTGTGCAATGATCGGTACGTCTAGCCGTTCAGCCCAGCTTTGCAATTGTTCAATGGCCGCGGCGCGAAAAGTATCGCCCGCCGCGAGCATGACGCTTTTACCTTCAGCCTTCAGTCGATGCGCGATTTTCGCGATAGTGGTGGTTTTTCCAACGCCATTGACCCCCACCACTAGCACGACATAGGGGCGGTGTCCGCTGGGGTCGAAGGCTTGTTCGACGTCGATCAGTAGATCGCGAATTTGCTCTGTGAGTGATGCCAATAGGGCGTCAGCAGATTTTAGTTTGTCGACCTTAACTTGCTGGCGCAGCGTTTGAGTGATGCGTTGGGCAGGGCCAATCCCGATATCAGCCATAATGAGCTGATCTTCGATCTCCTCAAAAAGCGTATCGTCAAACTGAGCGCCACTTGAAAATACGCTGCTGAGCCCGGCACCGAGTTTTTCGCGTGTCCGACTAAGGCGGCCAAACAGTCCGCGCTTGGGTTTTTCCGACATGAATGAGCAGCAAGAAATAGAAATAATGAAGGTGCGTATCCTAACCCGTCTATATCTTGAAGGGAATGGCTGGTGACTAAATCATCAGGAATCAGACTCAGTTGAATGCATCCGTATTCAGGCGAGCTTAAATTTCGGGGCGATAGGATTGCGTTCAAAGGAAAACTATAGCATGGTTGAGGCTTGAATATAAATCACGAGACAGCGCGGTGAAGGCAGGAAAAGTTAGAATTATTGGCGGAAAATGGCGTAGTCGTCAGCTCATGTTTCCGGCGGTAAATGCCTTGCGCCCGAGTCCTGATGCAGTCAGAGAAACGCTGTTTAATTGGTTAGCGCCGACCATCACGGGCGCGCGCTGCCTTGATTTATATGCGGGTAGCGGTGCCCTCGGTTTTGAGGCTGTGTCGCGCGGAGCTGTGAGCGCAGTTTTGATTGAAAAGAACGCCAAAGTGGCGCAGGCGCTCAGGAAAAATCAAACACTGATCGACACACAAAACCAAATCAGTGTAACGCAGTGTGCTGCCGTGCAATATATTTCTACGGCGACGGCTAATTTTGATTTGGTTTTTCTCGACCCACCATTTGCCACAGACGAGCTGGAAAAAGCATGTTACCAGTTACAAAAGCATGGTTTAATCGCTGCTAATGGCGTGATCTACCTTGAACGCGCCAGCGATAGAAAGTTGGTGTATCTTCCCGAGACTTGGCGCGAAATTAAAAGCGCGCAACGTGGCGGGGTAAAATATGCCTTGTATGAGAGCGCTTTGCACAAATCAGATAACGAGTAAAAATGCTTAATACCCCCCTGTTTTTTGTTGGAAAACTGGCCAATAGCCCGCTATTAGCTGCATTTCCCGCCTTAAACAGAGAAATTTTACCTCATTTTTCTTTCGCGACTAATTTATGCAAAACGTTCGATGAATTTAATCTTCTGGCCAACAACCCATGAGTAATTTACCCAAACGCGCGATTTATGCAGGTACCTTTGACCCGCTGACAAACGGGCATACCGATTTGATTGAGCGCGCGCTCAAGCTGTTTCCGGAAGTGGTGGTGGCGGTGGCAGAAAGTTCTGGAAAGTCGCCTTTGTTCAGTTTGAAAGAGCGGGTAGCGTTAGCGGAACAGGTATTGAAGAATTATTCCAATGCCAGGGTGGTGGGTTTTTCTACTCTGCTGGTTGATTTCGCCCGTCAAATCGATGCCAGTGTCATCCTGCGGGGCCTGCGCGCTGTGTCAGATTTTGAATTTGAATTTCAGCTGGCAGCGATGAATCGTAGATTAAACAGCGACATTGAAACCGTGTTCCTGACGCCTGCTGAGAACCACACTTTTGTTTCTGCATCGCTGGTCAAAGAAATCGGTCGTTTAGACGGGGATGTGTCGCAGTTTGTAGATCCACTGGTTTATACTGCCCTGCGCGAAAAATTTGAACTAAATTGAGTTCAATTTAACCACTGATTCACTTTAAACCGATATGGCACTAAAAATTGACGAACTTTGCATCAATTGTGATGTTTGCGAGCCTGAATGCCCCAATGACGCGATTTATATGGGCGCGGAGATCTATGAGATTGACTGGAGTAAATGCACCGAGTGCGTGGGGCATTTTGACGAGCCGCAGTGTGTTGAAGTTTGTCCGGTCGATTGTATTCCAAAAGATCCAGCGCACCCCGAGACCACAGTTGAGTTGATGGCGAAATATGCACAAATGCATCCCCAAAATGTCTGAGCCTGTACGATGAAAGCGATGATTCTTGCAGCGGGCAAGGGCACGCGCGTTCAACCGCTAACACATCAACTGCCCAAACCGATGATTCCGGTCATTGGCAAGCCCGTCATGGAATACCTCATAGAGGAACTTGCGGCACATGGTTTTAACGAAATCATGATCAATGTGAGCCATCAGGCGCATCGTATTGAAGAGTATTTCGGCGATGGCCGACGGTGGGGCGTCGATATCGGTTATTCCTTTGAGGGGCATATCGAAAAGGGCGAGGTGATTGCCGAGCCGATTGGTTCTGCGGGGGGTATCAAACGTATCCAAGAATTCGGCCAATTTTTCGATGACACCACACTCGTCGTCTGCGGTGATGCGATTATTGATTTAGACTTGACTGCCGCCGTTCGCAAGCACTGGCAATCCGGTGCCAAAGCCTCAATCGTGACTTATGATGTGGATAAATCGAAAGTCTCCGACTATGGGGTAGTGGTGTGCGATGGGGATGGGCAGATCACTTCATTTCAAGAAAAACCCAGCGTGGAAGATGCACAATCTACGCTGGTGAACACGGGCATCTATTTTTTTGAACCCGAAATTATCGATCTGATCCCCAGTGGAGTTGCCTACGATATCGGCGGAGAACTGCTACCAAAGGTGGTCGAGTTAGGCTTACCCTTCAAATCAATCAATTTGCCATTTACGTGGATTGATATCGGCCAGTTGGACGATTATTGGTTGACGAATCAGCGTTTAATGCGCGGCGAGATGCGTTCGATCACCATGCCGGGCAAGGAAGTACGGCCGCAAATCTGGCAAGGCCTAAATGTGCAGGTTGATTGGGATGAAGTGCGAGTCAATGGCTCGGTCTTTGTCGGTTCAAACACCTTAATTGAACCGGGTTGCGAGTTGATTGGTCCTGTGTGGATTGCTCACGGCTGCGTTATTCGATCTGGCGCAAGTATTCGCCGAAGCATGGTTTTCGAGCATACCTATTTAGGTGCTACAGCGAAAGTGGATGAGGCGATGGTGTTTGGGCACCGCTTGGTCGATCGGCAAGGCCAGCGCCAAGACAGTCTGGCCGGTGATATCGCATGGGTGGGCGATGCGCGTGACCCTCGATATAAAGCTAAGTAGGCTTAAGGGTTAAATCTCTCAGGTCTGTCATTGCTGGCGTAGCGAAGCAATCTAGTACTGTCTTGCGCGCTGCAAATGGATTACCGCGTTGCTGCGCGCCTCGCAATGACGAGAGAGTGCGATTGCACGTAACGTCTTAAATAGGTCAGTCATTCCAACAGGCCTGTCACTGCGAAAACCAGTGAAGCAATCCAGTATTTTTCGCTTGGTGTAAAATAGATTGCTGCGCGTCTCGCAATGATGCGCCAATCAAGCTTGCGTTGTATTATCTTGTTGAATAACCAATTCACGTGCTTCCTTAGCCTTGTCGGCAATACCATCTTTATATTTAAGCAAGCCTATAATTCGTTTATAATCCGCGCGCGATTATTTGGGCGTTTTTTTAAGTATGTATAGTGAAAAATTCTGAGGCTAGAATTTTAACTATTCGCCCTGATATTAATTAATCCATTTTAACTATATTGCGCCATGCCTATATACGAATATCAATGCCATGCTTGTGGCCACGAACTAGAAGCGATTCAGAAGATGGCTGACGAAGCGTTGGTCCATTGTCCAGAATGCAATAAGCCCAGCTTGAAAAAGTTAATTTCGGCTGCTGGGTTCCAGCTGAAGGGGACGGGGTGGTATGAAACGGACTTTAAAAATTCAGGGAAAAAACCTGAATCAAAATCCGACAATAAATCAGAAGGTCGGGCTAACAACAAAGACAAGCCTAAGACCAGCCCGGCCAACAAATCCGAAGGCAGCACGAGCTCACAAGCCGCCTAATTTGATCATTAAGTTATAGAGGGTTATCAAGGTGCGAACACACTATTGTGGCGATATAAACGAAGTTCAAACTGATCAAACAGTGGTCGTGAACGGATGGGTGCAGAATCGCCGTGACCACGGCGGCGTCATATTTATTGATTTGCGCGATAAAAGTGGTGTGCTGCAGGTGGTGATCGATCCGGATACACCCGAAGCATTTGCGCTGGCTGATGCGGCGAGAAATGAGTTTGTAATTCAAGCCTCAGGCATCGTTCGGGATCGCCCTGAAGGCACGACCAATGCGAATATGTCGACGGGGATGATCGAAGTGCTTGCTAAAGAGATAGAAATACTCAATCGCGCCAAGCCCTTGCCTTTTCAGCTTGACGATAAAGATATTAGTGAATCAGTTCGGCTTAAATATCGCTTTTTAGATTTACGCCGCCCTGCAATGCAGCGCACACTTCGTCTGCGTCATGCAGTCGTCAAGACTATGCGGCGTTTTCTGGAAGACCAGGATTTTGTAGAACTCGAAACGCCGATTTTAACCCGCTCGACCCCCGAAGGTGCGCGCGACTATTTGGTGCCGAGTCGAACCTATCCCGGCGAATTTTTTGCCTTGCCCCAATCTCCTCAGTTATTTAAGCAATTGTTGATGGTCTCTGGTTTTGAGCGTTACTACCAAGTCGCGCGTTGTTTTCGGGACGAAGATTTACGCGCGGATCGGCAGCCCGAATTTACCCAGCTCGACATCGAGATGTCATTCATTGACGAAGACGTCATTATTGATTTAATGACGGGGATGGTCAGAAATATTTTCACAGATGTCTTAGACGAAAGCTTGTCAGAGGCCTTTCCGAGAATCACCTATGCTGATGCAATGGCGAGATTTGGAACGGATCGCCCCGATATGCGGATTAAATTGGAGCTGACCGAAGTCTCTGATTTAATGGCGGGCGTAGAATTTAAAGTTTTCTCTGGCCCTGCGAATGATGCAAAAGGCCGTGTGGCAGCGGTGCGTATTCCCGGCGGCGCGAGTCTGAGCCGTAAACAGATCGATGCTTATACTGAATTTGTCGGCGTCTATGGGGCAAAAGGCTTGGCCTATATCAAAGTCAACGATGCTGAGGCGGGCGCTGAAGGTTTGCAATCCCCGATCCTTAAGTTTTTACCCGATGAAGTGGTCGCGCAAATTATGGCGCGTACAGAAGCGCAAACGGGTGATCTTATTTTCTTTGGTGCTGATTCAGCAAAAATAGTGAACGATGCGCTGGGTGCCTTGCGCGTGAAAGTGGCGGAAGATTTAGATTTGGTAGAACCGGGCTGGTCATTTATTTGGGTGGTTGATTTTCCCTTGGTCGAATGGGATGCCAATGCCAAGCGTTGGCAGGCACTGCACCATCCATTTACTGCGCCCCAGCCTCAAGATATTGATTTACTCAGTGGCGATGAAGCCGGTCAAGCGCTTTCACGGGCGTATGATTTAGTGCTCAATGGGTCTGAAATTGGGGGTGGCTCCATTCGTATTCATCAATCTGATTTGCAACAAAAGGTATTAGATGTTCTGGGAATCGACGCCGAAGAAGCCGAAAATAAATTTGGCTTTTTGCTCGATGCGCTTCAATACGGGGCGCCCCCCCACGGCGGGATGGCCTTTGGGATTGATCGCGTGGTGGCAATGATGGCGGGCGTGGAGTCGATACGTGACGTGATCGCCTTTCCTAAGACTCAAAAAGCATCTTGTTTGCTGACGAAGGCGCCGAGTGACGTGGATGATATGCAGCTTAGAGAATTGGGTATTAAGTTGCGCAAGCCGAAAGTGAAGGAACCAGAGGCATAGCCTAAAAGTCATAAGGGGATGATTACGCCAGTGATGCCTAAAGCTTGATCACGCGTTCTACCTGAATTTAAGCCGTGCTGGATTGCTTCGCTGCTCTCGCACTGAGGGGCTTAAGTTTTAGTCAGGTGTGTCAGAGCGCTCTGGCATTGCGAGCGACCTGAAGTAATCGTCAAGTCCTTCCATTTTTATAAGCGTAGTGCGGCAATTTATTAGACAAAAATTGTAGGCCGCCACGTCACTGTGCCCCCCCAATATGTCGTATAAAAATACCGTCATTTCGAGCGCAGCGCGGCAATCTACTGGTGATTGAGATTAGAACAAAAAAGATCGCCCCCTCATCACGTTTCCTTGGCCGTCAATGAGCTATAATTCGGCCAGTTTTCACTATATTGACACCTATGGCCGGACACAGTAAATGGGCGAATATTAAGCATCGCAAAGCTGCACAGGACGCTAAGCGTGGCAAGATATTCACCAAGTTAATTCGTGAGATAACCGTCGCAGCCCGGGCGGGTGGTGGTGACGCGGATGCGAACCCACGGCTACGCAGTGTTTTAGATAAAGCACTCGGCGCGAATATGACCAAAGACACCATTGAGCGCGCAGTCCTGCGCGGTACGGGTGAAGGCGATGGCACGGCGATTGAAGAAGTGGTTTACGAAGGGTACGGAGTAAACGGAGTGGCTGTGTTGGTTGAATGCGCCACCGACAATAAAAATCGTACCGTCGCTGAAGTTCGTCATGCTTTCACCAAGGCAGGTGGGAATTTAGGTACCGACGGTTCTGTCGCTTATTTATTTAACAAGCAAGGTTCTATTGTGTTTTCGGGTGTTGATGAAGAAGCCATTATGGACGCGGCTTTAGAGGCTGGCGCGGAAGACATTGAAACAGAAGACGGGATGACAGAAGTCATTACCGCATTCGAGAACTATTTTTCAGTACTTGAGGCGCTTAAAAAAGCGGGTTTTGAGCCTGAAATGGATGAAATTGTGCAACGCGCTTCATTGGAAGTAGAGCTTGATGCGGAGGCCAGTGAAAAAACATTGCACATGATCGACACCCTAGAAGAGTTGGATGATGTGCAGAATGTTTTTACCAACGCGGCATTTACGGAAGAGGCATAATTGATATTTATCAATCGCCTTGCTGTCTTTCTACGTCTTTGCGAGCTGCGCGAAGCAATCCAAGCGGCGTCGCATAAATGTATGTGGCTGGATGAGCGCTCGTTGATGGTTATATTTTTTGAACCCAAAAACAAATGCGCGTACTCGGCATAGACCCAGGTTCCCGAATCACGGGTTTGGGCGTGGTCGATCTAATCGACGGTAAATTGACGGGTGTTGCCAGCCAGGCTTTGCGTCTAGGCGGTGGTGAGTTGTCGGGCAGATTGGCACATATTTACAATTCTGTCAGCGAGCTCATTATTCAAACCCAACCTGATGTGGTCGCGATCGAGCAAGTTTTCATGGCCACCAATGCGAAAGCGGCGTTAACGCTTGGGCATGCACGAGGCAGTGCAATGTGCGCAGCGGTCAATTCGGGCATGGAGGTCTATGAATATAGCGCCAAGCAAATTAAGCAAGCCGTTGTTGGCACCGGCGGCGCAAAGAAACAGCAGGTTCAGCATATGGTGCGCGTATTATTAAATCTAAGCAAAAACCCCCAGTCTGATGCGGCCGATGCGTTGGCGTGTGCGATCTGCCATATCCATTCCGCAGATTTGGCCAATAAGTTGGGCTTGGCGGCACGAACCGCGTGAGCGTTGGGTGCAGGACTAAACAGCTTTGAGCGAAAATTTAAATGACTGACCAACAGCAAAATTATGCGGGTTTTTGGATTCGAGTAGGCGCTACGTTAATCGATACCGCCCTGTTATTGTTGTTGAGCGCGCCCTTTATGTTGGCGATTTATGGAAAATCCTATTGGCGTACCGATTCTTTAGCGCTGGGTTATTGGGATGTACTGCTGAATTATGTTTTACCGGCGGTCGTGGTGGTGGCGTTTTGGATTGTTAAGTCTGCCACCCCAGGGAAGATATTGCTGGGGCTTAGAATCGCCGACGCGCAAACGGGCGAGCAGCCGTCAACGGCCAAATTTTTGCTCCGCTATGTGGGGTATTTTATAGCGGGCATACCCTTGGGTTTGGGCTTGCTGTGGGTGGCCTTCGACAAACGCAAACAAGGTTGGCATGATAAAATTGCTGGTACGCTGGTGTTGAAAAATGATGCCTAAATCGCAACGCCCAAAGAGGCTAAGGCATGGCCAAAACACAATAATATGATCGGCTATCTGCGCGGTAAGATTCTTGAAAAGGAGCCTCCTCATCTCTTGATGGATGTGGGGGGTGTGGGGTATCAGCTTGAAGCGTCGATGAATACATTCTACGCCCTGTCCGCGCAAGCGTCGGGTGAAGGAGAGGTCGCCTTGCACGTGCATACGGTCGTGCGAGAAGATGCGTTTTTGCTGTATGGGTTTGCGAGCCACGACGAGCGGGCACTATTTCAATCCCTACTTAAAGTCAATGGGGTTGGGCCACGTGTGGCCTTAGCGATTCTTTCTACCCTCTCAGCTCAAGCGTTTTCATCGTGCATTGGGCAAGGGGATATTGCCACGCTAGTGCGCGTGCCGGGGATAGGCAAAAAAACCGCAGAGCGTTTGATTGTTGAAATGCGGGATCGACTTCCGTCGCTCAATCAGCATGCCGATGCGCACGTTGGTGAGGGTGGACAAAGTTCTGCTGAAACAGCAATCAATGACGCGTCTAGCGCGCTCATTGCGCTCGGATTTCGTGCCGCCGATGCTGCGCGAGCAGTGCGTGCGATTCCCGATGCGCAAAAACTCGACAGCGAGGCGCTCATTCGAAGGGCGCTGAAGGCGTTGTCAGCATAAATTAATGGAACACACCCCAATCATTTCACCCACGATGGAACACGATGATTTAGCCGAGCAAAACTTGGATCACAGTTTACGCCCACAACATCTGCAAGAATTTACAGGTCAAGCCAAGCTAAAAGAGCAGTTTGAGATTTTTATCGAAGCTGCGCGTATGCGCCAAGACGCTTTAGATCACGTCCTACTGTTTGGGCCACCGGGATTGGGTAAAACCACTCTGGCGCATATATTGGCGACGGAAATGGGCTCAACACTGCGTCAAACCTCGGGGCCGGTGATTGAAAAGGCGGGCGATTTAGCGGCAATGTTGACTAACTTAGAGGCCAATGATGTGCTGTTTGTGGATGAGATTCATCGCCTCAGCCCTGCGATTGAGGAGATATTGTATCCCGCGATGGAAGATTATCAGTTAGATATTATGATTGGTGAGGGGCCGGCAGCCCGCTCTATCCAATTGAACCTTCCGCCCTTCACATTGATTGGTGCGACCACCCGTGCAGGCTTGCTTACCTCGCCATTGCGAGATCGCTTTGGTATCGTGCAACGCTTGGAGTTTTATGGCGTTGAGGATTTATGCACGATTGTGCAGCGTTCCGCCGGGATATTAGAAATCGCGGCGGACCCATCAGGTGTTCGAGAAGTGGCGCGGCGTGCGCGTGGGACGCCCCGAATCGCCAATCGCTTATTACGCCGAGTCCGAGACTATGCCCAGGTTAAGGGTGATGGCATCATTACCGAAGTCTTGGCAAAGGACGCGCTGGAAATGCTCGAGGTCGATGAAATCGGCATGGATATGCTGGATCGAAATTTATTGAGCGCCTTGGTCACCAAATTCGATGGTGGGCCGGTGGGTGTGGACAGTTTGGCGGCGGCGATCAGCGAAGAGCGCGGCACGATAGAAGATATGATCGAGCCCTATTTAATTCAGCAGGGCTATATTATGCGAACGCCTAGAGGGCGGGTTGCGACACGACTCGCTTGGCAACATATGGGCTTAACCATGCCGGATCAAGGTGCAAGCGCCGCACAGGCATCAATGTTTGCTGCGAGCGGTCAGCCAAGCGATGAGGGTGATTGAAGACGAATGAAATTAATCACGCGTTCAGACCTGATCAGCCAAACTAGGCACTGATATGACGGTTCAAGAGTTTGTTTGGCCGGTGCGTATTTATTATGAAGACACCGACGCAGGTGGCGTGGTTTATCATGCGAACTATCTGCGATTTATGGAGCGCGCTCGAAACGAATGGTTGCGGGAGCTGGGCTGGCCGATTCATCTTTTGGCCGAACAATCTAAGACTTTGTTTGTGGTGCGAACTTTACAGATGAAATTTATTAGGCCCGCGCGCTTGGGCGATGATTTACAAGTCAGCGCATCGGTCATGAAAATAAAAAAAGCGTCGATGTGGCTGCGACAAGAAGTTCGGCTCCACCACAACGACACCGACGATGTACTCATCAAAGCGGAAATCGAATTAGCCACTGTCTCGAGTGAGACTTTTAAGCCGATTGCGATGCCTAAATTCTTAAAAAGTTGATAGCAAAAATATGGTCACTGAACAATCGATACTGGGTTTGATATTAAACGCGAGCTTCATCGTGCAATTGGTAATGTTGATATTACTGTTAGCATCGCTGGTGTCCTGGACATATATATTTAAAAAATCATCGCATATCAAACGCCTTGAAAAAAGTGCGGATGAATTTGAAGATGATTTTTGGTCGGTCGGCGACATGAATCGCTTGCACCATGATTGGAGCGGCTCGTCCGAACGTACAGAGGGCATGGCCGCTATTTTTGTCGCGGGCTACCGAGAATATACGCGCTTGGCAAAAAAAGGCGAAGTCCCGCGCAGCGAAATTATCGATGGGGTACATCGAGCGATGCGCGTGGTTTTAAATCGTGAGATAGACGATCTCGAAACGCACTTACCTTTTCTCGCAACGGTAGGCTCGACCGCGCCCTATGTGGGTTTGTTCGGGACGGTCTGGGGAATCATGAATTCTTTTCGCTCTTTGGGGGCGATGAAGCAAGTCACGATTGCCACCGTCGCGCCGGGTATTTCCGAAGCATTGATCGCCACTGCGATGGGTTTATTCGCAGCGATTCCCGCGGTCATTGCCTATAACCGACTCGCCACCAGCGCCGAACGCCTCGGCTCAAAATACGAGATATTTATGGAAGAGTTTCTAAGTATTGTGAACCGTCAGTTAGTCAGCAAGGGAAGCTAGCCGTGCAAGCCACAAGGCGTTCACGCCGTAAAAAACGTCTAATGGCAGAGATTAATGTGGTGCCCTATATCGACGTGATGTTGGTGTTGTTGGTTATTTTTATGGTGACTGCACCGCTATTGAGCACGGGCGTGGATGTAAACTTGCCCTCCGCAGATGCCCAGCCGATGGAAGACGATCAAAATGAGCCTTTTGTGCTGACGGTTGACCAAGATGGACAATACTATTTGAACGAGGGCGAAACGCCCATCGAATCGGCTGCTGAGATTCAGCGTCAAGCGCAGATCGTCCTGAGCAAAAGCCCAAAAACGCCCTTTTTAGTGCGCGGTGATGGTGCGGTGGCTTATGCGGAGGTTGTGCGTGCAATGGTTATGCTACAACGGGCGGGGGTTGAAAAAGTGGGCTTGGTGACCGATTCAGTCAATGTTAAAAATTAGCTGCCTCGCCTGATTGGGGTAGACAGATGAGAGCTTGGTTATCTCGGATATTTGCCAACATTAGAGCGTTGAGCCTAGCGCTTATTGTGCACATCGTGTTGTTTACCCTAATGGGTGTCAGTTTAAGTTGGAATAAAACCGTCAAGCCTTCTGCCCAGTCGCCTATACAGGCAGTGGCGATTATTGAGCCGGAAATAAAAGAAAAGTTGCCCAAGCTTGAGCCTATTCCAAAACCCCAACCTATCCCTGAGCCTATTGTCGAGCCGCCCAAACCAAAACCTGAGCCAAAGCCAGTTCCAAAATCGTATTCCTATCCTTGTGAAGGTAAGATATTGACGGTTGACGACGAGGCAAAAGCGAAGGCCTTGCAAGCTGAATGTGAGGCAATGGCGCAAAGGAAAAAAGAGGCGATTGAGCAAGCAGAAAAAGATAAGTTGTTGGTGAAGAAAAAGCTCGAAACCGAGCGCAAAGAAGCAGACCGGAAGAAAAAGGAGAAGGCGCGCAAAGAAGCCGAACGCAAAGAGGCAGACCGTAAGAAGAAAGAGAAAGCCCGCAAAGAAGCCGAACGTAAAGAGGCAGACAGTAAGAAGAAAGAGAAAGCTCGCAAAGAAGCCGAACGTAAACAGGCAATAGCCAAACAAAAAGCAGCAAATGACAAGCGCCTTGCAGAGGAAGCTGCGTTGGCGGCTCAATTGCAAGGCCGGCGTATAAAGGGTGAGGCAGAAACCGCACTTGGTTTGGCAGTAGGGCGAATCGCAGCCGCTGTCAATTCAAATTGGATTCAGCCTCAGAGTGCTACATTCGGCCTGAAGGCGCTCATTGAAGTAAATGTCGCGCGATCAGGTGAGGTGATGAGTGCGCGGGTGGTGAATAGCTCGGGCAATGCTTTTTTTGATCGATCCGCAGAATTGGCGGTTCGCAAGGCAAGCCCTCTACCGATTCCTACTGATCCACGGTATTATCCGCACATTAAAATTTTCAGGTTTAATTTTGATCCTAATGGTTAACAGATTTTCGGCTCGCGCAGGAATGCGTGCATTATTGTTTTTTGTCTTATGCGTCAGCTTTCAGGCACAAGCTATTTTAACCATAGACATCACAAAAGGGGTCAAGGCGCCTATACCTATTGTTATCGTGCCGTTTCGAGTCACGCCCAATCAAACCCTTTCAGAATCAATATGGGATGTGGTCGCGTCAGATTTGGCGCGCAGTGGTCGATTTGAGCCTTTGGCAGAAAGTGATTTTTTAAGCAATCCTTCAACCGTTTCTGAAATTCAATACACGGATTGGCGTTTATTAAAACAAAACGCAATTGTGATTGGCGAAGTGCGCGAGCTTGGCGCTGACCAGTTTGAGGTGTCATTTCGTTTAATGGATGTGTTTAGCGAAAAACAATTGGTGGGCGATAAGTATGTGGTGGGCGCTGGGTTGTTGCGAAAAGTTGCTCATAAGATAAGCGATCTTGTGTATGAAAAGCTTACAGGGATACCGGGCGCATTTGATACAAAGATTGCGTATGTCATGCAACAAGGCGAGAAAAAATTAAAGCGTTACTTCTTACAAGTGTCTGATGCTGACGGATATCGGCCAGTTACCATATTGGAGTCGGCGCAGCCCATTATGTCGCCGGCTTGGTCGCCCAAAGCGGATCAACTCGCTTATGTCTCGTTCGAGAAAAAACGTGCGCAAATTTATGTACAAAATTTACGCAATGGACAGCGATCGCTGGTATCAGACTATCCGAGAATTAACTCCTCACCTGCGTGGTCGCCAGATGGTAGCAAGTTGGCGATGAGCCTTTCAAAGGATGGTAACTCTGAGATTTATACCAAGGATCTTATTTCGGGGGCGTTTACCCGTTTAACACGAAACGCTGCGATTGATACAGAGCCAGCGTGGTCGGCAGATGGTCGAAGCATAGTGTTTAGCTCAGGCCGCTCTGGAAAGCCGCAGATTTACCAAATGAGTGCACAAGGCGGTACAGCTCGGCGCTTGACATTCCAAGGCGGCTATAATGCAGGCGCATCCTATTCACCTGACGGTGGTAAAATGGTACTGATTACTGATGTGGACGGCGGTTTTAAAGTGGGTATTTACGATAAAATAACACGCACGATTAAGACACTTACCAGTACCCGTTTGGATGAGTCGCCTACTTTCGCGCCCAACGGCGAAATGATTTTATATTCGACAATACAAGGCGGCAAGAATGTGCTGTCGGCAGTGTCGACCGATGGCAGTGTGCAGCAAGTGCTTCGAGTCAGCTCGGGCTCTGTCAAGTCCCCGGCTTGGTCGCCTCGCTTGTAGGCCGCTTTCAAAATTAACCATACACCAAATAGAGGAATCAAAATGCGCTTCAACTCAATTCAAAAATCGTTATTGATAGTTTTTGTCAGTTTATTTATGGCTGCTTGTGCGGGCAAAAAAGCGCAGGAAAGCGTGCAAGTGGGTGATGTGGGCGCTGGGGGATTAGGCGATGGCACAATCGTTTCGGGCACAACAGATGGCGATTTTATGGGAACAGGCTTAACTGGCCCCCAAGGCGCGGATGAAAATGATCCGCTGGGCAAGCGGGTAATATATTTTGACTATAACTCTGCGAACCTGACCTTTGAGGGCGAGTCGATTGCCCAAGCACACGGTCAATATTTAGCGGATCACCCGAGCATCTTTGTGACCTTAGAAGGCCATGCAGATGAGCGCGGGACGGCCGAATATAATCTCGCCTTGGCCGAAGATCGGGCAAAAATAGTCTCGCAAATTATGGGCGTCTACGGCGTTGCTCTGGATCGGGTTCAGCTCGTTTCTTATGGCGAAGAACGTCCCGTTGCATTGTCACATGATGAAGCGGCTTATAGTCTTAATCGCCGCGTTGAAATCATTTATCAATAAGTCTTCGATAGGCTGGCTTAGCGCGCATTTACTGCAGTTGCTAAGCGAATAGGTCGTATTGAATTCTGTGGCTTACCCCCCAGATTATTCCTCAAATTAATATTAAACCTTGACTATGTTGAACCCGAATTCTCTAAATATGGCGTATCGCCTGATAGGCGTGATACTTATCGGCCTTAGCGTCGGTGCTTGTAGTTCTGTGAGTGAGCGCGGCGGAGTGCCCGTTCAAGATGCTAAAGCCGCGATGAGGGGCGGAGCAGCGACCCCGCAAGGGGTGCAACGCCTGAACCAGATAAATTCTCTACAAGTCGAAATTCGTGAGCTTCGGAACCAAGTCGAAGAGCAGCAGTTTGAAATGGAAAATCTGCGCCAACGCCAGCAAGATTTATTCCAAGGCTTAGATCAACGTCTTCGTGTGGCAGAAAATATGCAGCAGGGCGGTGGTCAGGGTTTAGTTCCGTTTTCAAGCACGGCGGGCGATGCGCAATTTAACACAAGCTTACCTAAACTATCGGACCAAAATCAAATTGAACCGAATGTCTCGTCGGCGGTGACGGTAGGGAGCACGACCACTACGCAAACTGCGAGCGTGGGCGAGGCATCTATTGATCAGCAAACCATTTATGATCAAGGTTTCGATTATTTAAAGCAATCTAAGTATACCGATGCGATTTCAAAATTTAGCGAATTGGTGAGCCGATTTCCAAATGGTGGTTTGGCGGATGACGCAAGTTATTGGGTCGGTGAGGCCAATTACGTGAATCGGCAATATGAAGCGGCGATTCGCGCTTTTCGTAAGGTGGTGACGCAATATCCTAGTAGTGATCGCGTCCCAGAAGCCTTACTGAAGGTAGGCTATGTACAATATGACATCGGCGACTATCAAGCAGCTAAAGCAACCTTTTCAGATGTTCGGCGTCGCTACGCGGATCATCCCGTCGCGATCTCGGCTAAATCACGCATACAAAGAATAGACGGCGGTATCTCGAATTAAGCTAAGCATTAGCGCAATACAAACAATTAATCGGAGTAATAAGCATGGGCATACTTGAAGCAATTTTAAAAGAGGGTGGTGGCGCACTGGTTGGGCAAATCGCTAAGAATTTCGGCATCAACAAATCAGTGGCCGAAGCTGCCATTAAGGGTCTTGCGCCAGCTTTAACGCGTGGCCTACAACGCAAGACTAAATCTGATCAAGGGATGGGCTCTTTACTGGATGCGCTCAAGAAAGGTGATCATGACCGAACGCTAGACAATCACGGCACGCTCAATCTCGAAGATACTATTAACGAAGGCAATGATGTATTGGGGCATATTTTAGGCAGTAAAGACGTCAGCCGAAATGTCGCAGGTGCAGCCGCCAAAGAATCTGGCCTCAGCAGCGGTATGCTTAAGAAGATGCTGCCAATCGTCGCGATGGTGGTGATGGGTATGATGAAGCGTAAAACACGCTCTTCAGGTTTTTCAAAAAAAGCCGGCGGCGGTGGGCTGATTCGCTCAATGCTCGATTCGGACAACGATGGATCAATTCTGGATGATATCTTGAGCTTGGCGGTGAAGTTTTTCTAAGATTTAAAGAATTTAAAGGAATTTAAAGGGGACGCTACCCTTTAATGCGGTAGAATGCGGCTATGCCTAGACTAGCCAGAAACGTATTTGCCGATGTACCCCACCACATCACTCAACGTGGTAATCGCCAAGAAGATGTATTTTTTACCGATGAAGATCGCGAACGTTATCTGAGCTGGTTAGGTGAATATTGCAAGAAATGGTCGGTAGAGTTAATGGCATATTGCCTGATGAGCAACCACATCCATTTGGTGTTAAGGCCGAGCACCGAAGCGGGGGTTACAGAATGTATTAAAGCCGTTACACATGCGTTATGCGCAGCGCATAAATAAGCGTTACGGCTGGAAAGGCCATTTGTGGCAAGGACGATTTTTCTCTTCTGCCATGGACGACGCTTACACATGGGCCTCGATACGGTATGTCGAACGTAATCCTGTGGCAGCTGGGATAGTAAAGCAAGCTGAGGATTATCTATGGTCTAGCGCACCTGCTAGATGTGGCCTGGTTGAAAATAATCTATTGGTGCCAAATTATCGGCTTAAGATAGGCGTAAAACCTGCTGAATGGTCAGCTTGGCTTGGACAAGGCGAGCACGCAGAAAAAGTAAGGTTACTTGAAAAGCATGTGGAGAAAGGGCTACCGTGTGGTGGCGAATCGTTTATTGGAAAGCTAGAAAAGAAAGCAGGCAAAAGCCTACGTTATAGGCCGCAGGGAAGGCCACTTAAGGAAAACAAAGGGTAGCGTCCCCTTTCTATTGAATTAACTACCCCAAGTTTTCTCGCAGCGGCCGACATCGAACCTTGTTCGACAATTTTTACAAATATTGTGATTGCCTTTAACTTGCCCATATTATGCAATATGCAAAAAATAATTTTTCATTATAGCTGTTTTTCTATGCAATGCGTTGGCCTAGCATTTGGTGCTAAATTAGATTTACCAATCTAAAGCAATCTTCAATCCATCAAGAGGAAATTCAATATGAGTAGCCAAGCACTGATCACAGCTCCACATTCTCGTGAACCAAGTCTTCAGGTTCTCGGCGTTTCGGTAACGGTTTTAGCCAATAATACGAAGAGCAGTTCGTATGGAGTAACACTACAGGAAGGAGAAGCTGGCATGGGCCCACCGCCGCATTCCCACGTGTGGGATGAATCATTTTACGTCTTAGAAGGCAGCGTGGAATTTACAAGCAACGGTGTGGCCAAAAAATTGCCCAACCGGGACGCTAATACATGTACCCGCTGGAACTATACATGGGTTTCAGTTTGGCTCTAAGGGCGGACAAATGCTTGAAATTACCGGTAAAGGTAGCAACGCTTCAAGGATGTTTGCAGAAATTGATCGCGAAATTCCCCCAGGCCCACCTGATATTCCTAAAGTAGTCGAAGTATTTGAGCGAAATGGTGTAACGCTCGCGTAATAGCGGGTCTATTGAGGTGAATAGCTTCCCACACTTTCGTTACCGCGTTAGTTTTTAAAGGGGACGCTACCCTTTAATTGATAAGGGCGAACATTCCGATGCTAATTCTCAATATTTTTTTCGGCTTGTTTTGAAAATATAAAGGGTAGCGTCCCCTTTATACCTTTATACCTTTATAGCTCTGGCTCGCAAGTTTAATAAACCTACTTGAGTGTCCGGCGATGATGCATGCTTGTTGACTTATTTGAAGGGCGCAATCCGTCCCCAGCCGGGTACACGAAAAGCCAGATCATTGACATCGATGCCGAAGTTCAGGCCGAGAACATTGGCTTCAAACCCTTCTTCACGTGCGATGCCGACACCAAGCAATCCATTTACGGAAAGCTGCCAGCCGCTGCCACTGGGCATGGGCACGATCAGCTTGCCGAACGGGAGGTAGTCTTTACCTATGGCCGTTGCCGGGAGATCCAGTTTCAGCGCAGGAACTTCGCGCGCCACCCAGGCGGTGAAGGTGTTACTGTTGGGGCCTGGCCAAATATGGTAGGTGCGCGGATAGGGGTAGCTGGCGACCGCCTTTTCGATAGCGTCAATTATGCCCTCGACCTGATCGCCTCGATGTTCAATCAATAACTCAGGACGTGAGCCGTACCAGAAGAAGTCTGGCGGCCCCTGTCGGCCAATGCTTATCATAGAGCGGTCGTCATGATGCAGATACCATCCAACCACCTGATAGACGCTGTAGTGATCTGCTCCCCGGCGTTTGCTGGCGATCCAGCTATGCACCGCAAACGCGCCGCGCCAGTTAAAGGCCCGTGCGGCGTAGACCTGGACGATGGGCTGATTGAGGTCACCGGGTAGGGGTGATTGTTCGCTGCTCATCTGGCTCGCGTCTCGCCAGTGGGTGTCGAAGTCAAGGTCGCCGAAAAGCAACTGGGCCAAGGGGCCAAGCAACAATATGAAAAGCAGTACCAAAAGTCTAGTTAACCAGCGAAGCCAGGCGTTCTTACTATTCATGGTATTGGTATTCTCCGGTTTTGTTTAAGCGGTTTATCATGCCGAGTTTTAAAGGGAACCTCACTACCCTTTATTGCCCTAAGTTACCTAAAATATTCAAGACAAAATTTTCGTTGCTCTATCTGAACTGTCGCTAACAGGTGAGCATAATAACGCTGTTCGGATTAAAGGCCGCGAAGGTTACCGTATTAGAGTCGGCGAATATCGAGTTATTTACTCAAAAAATGAAACTGAACTAATCATCCTAGTTATCAAGAATGGCGCTAGGGGAGTTATTTACAAATGACCCAATACATTGCCGATGATGAAGGCAGTAAAACACTTGTCGTTATTGCCGTCCAAGAATATAAAAGCTTGCTTGATGTTGTCGAAATGGAGCAAGATGTGCGAGACTTCGACCAAGTCATGGCAGATAATGACAAGATATTGCCGTCTGAAATGGTAGAGCGACTTGCAATCTCTGCTAGTAAATTAATTATATGGCGTGATCATCGAGGTTTTACCCAAGAGCAACTTGCTGAAAAAGTCGGCTTATATTTCTATGTTCGAGTCAAGGCAAAGAACGCCTTCGATCAAGACGCTGAAGGCAATAGCTAATGTATTAAAGGTTAATATGGATGGTCTTGCCGAACTCTAAATAGTACCGCGGATTAAAG
>CBDBQB010000039.1:335000-348342 GCA_965209105.1 Candidatus Poriferihabitaceae bacterium
CGTTAAGTCCTGATGTTTTTATAACAGAAGGATGGAGGTTCTGGATCTTTTACAATTAGGGTAGTCAAAGGCACACGCATAGTGTGAGTTAGACGAAGATAGAGATATATTTTAAATCGATATCGGTGTTTTTCTTCAGTATGCGGGTACCGTGAATATCATGCATCGCATGGGTTTTCGTTAAGAAAATTCGTGTTTTGATATTCACAGTGAATTTATAGTTTGTTACTTGTAACAAGCTAGACGATTCACATGTCTTTATATTTTGAGTTTAATTAAATTTAGCTTTAGATAAGTTGTTATAGCAGTATGAAATAACAGTCTATTTGGGGTTATATGATCAAGTTATTAAGTGCATACGGTGGATGCCTTGGCGGTAAGAGGCGATGAAAGACGTTGTAACATGCGATAAGCCTCGGGGAGCTTGTAAACTAGCTTTGATCCGGGGATTTCTGAATGGGGAAACCCACTGCTTCGGCAGTATCATTAAGTGAATTCATAGCTTAATGAAGCGAACCCGGTGAACTGAAACATCTAAGTAGCCGGAGGAAAATATATCAACCGATATTCCCCTAGTAGCGGCGAGCGAACGGGGATTAGCCCAAAAGTTTCTTACGTCTTAATAGAATGCTCTGGAAAGTGCAACCATAGTGGGTGATAGTCCCGTATATGAAAAGGCGTATTAAATGAATCTGAGTAGGGCGGGGCACGAGAAACCTTGTCTGAATATGGGGGGACCATCCTCCAAGGCTAAATACTACTTACCGACCGATAGTGAACCAGTACCGTGAGGGAAAGGCGAAAAGAACCCCTGTTAGGGGAGTGAAATAGAACCTGAAACCGTATGCATACAAGCAGTAGGAGCATCCTTGTGATGTGACTGCGTACCTTTTGTATAATGGGTCAGCGACTTAATTTTAGTAGCAAGGTTAACCGTTTAGGGGAGCCGTAGGGAAACCGAGTCTTAATAGGGCGATTAGTTGCTAGGATTAGACCCGAAACCGGACGATCTAGCCATGGCCAGGTTGAAGGTGCAGTAACATGCACTGGAGGACCGAACCAACTTATGTTGAAAAATGAGTGGATGAGCTGTGGCTAGGAGTGAAAGGCTAAACAAGTCCGGAGATAGCTGGTTCTCCTCGAAATCTATTTAGGTAGAGCCTCATGTATAACTGTTGGGGGTAGAGCACTGTTTTGGCTAGGGGTCCATCCCGGACTACCAAACCAATGCAAACTCCGAATACCAACAAGTTCAATCATGGGAGACACACGGCGGGTGATAAGGTCCGTCGTGGAAAGGGCAACAGCCCAGACCATCAGCTAAGGTCCCCAAATTACAGTTAAGTGGAAAACGATGTGGAAAGGCCCAGACAGCCAGGAGGTTGGCTTAGAAGCAGCCACCCTTTAAAGAAAGCGTAATAGCTCACTGGTCGAGTCGGTCTGCGCGGAAGATTTACCGGGGCTAAACTGTATACCGAAGCTATGGATGCTAGTTTACTAGCATGGTAGAGGAGCGTTCTGTAAGCCGTTGAAGGTGTTCTGTAAGGAATGCTGGAGGTATCAGAAGTGCGAATGCTGACATAAGTAACGATAAAGGGGGTGAAAGGCCCCCTCGCCGAAAGCCCAAGGTTTCCTGTTCAATGTTAATCAGAACAGGGTTAGTCGGCCCCTAAGGTGAGGCAGAAATGCGTAATCGATGGGAAACAGGTTAATATTCCTGTACTGATCATAACTGCGATGGAGAGACGGAGAAGGCTAAACGAGCCAACTGTTGGATTAGTTGGTTTAACCGTGTAGGCATGTATCTTAGGTAAATCCGGGATACTTTATGCTGAGGCGGGATGACGAGCACCTTATTAGGAGCGAAGTCGTTGATGCCCTGCTTCCAGGAAAATCTTCTAAGCTTCAGGTTATGATTAACCGTACCCCAAACCGACACAGGTGGGCGGGATGAGTATTCTAAGGCGCTTGAGAGAACTCGGGTGAAGGAACTCGGCAAAATAACACCGTAACTTCGGGAGAAGGTGTGCCCCTAGTATGTGATGAGACTTGCTCTCTAAGCAGAACGGGGTTGCAACAAAGAGATGGCTGCGACTGTTTACTAAAAACATAGCACTCTGCGAACTCGCAAGAGGAAGTATAGGGTGTGACGCCTGCCCGGTGCCGGAAGGTTAATTGATGGGGTTATTCTTCGGAAGAAGCTCTTGATCGAAGCCCCGGTGAACGGCGGCCGTAACTATAACGGTCCTAAGGTTAACATCGATTACAGATGTTACAATCTGCTACGCTAGCCTTAGTAAAACTAAACCATATGCGGGAAACTCCTCCAAAACCGATCAGTACTCGTTTGATTTTGATTGACGCGAAGATAAGCCGCTAGATAACGCTTTTCGGGATGTTTAATCGATATACAATCAAGCAGTAAAAATCTGACGGACATGGGGACAATCCGCAGGAAAGATCTGGCAGTAGCCTGTCAGAAATCCTCAGAGACTTTATGTTTGGGAGCAGAAAATGAAATTAGAAGCACAATGGATCGTTGGCTTTGTTGATGGCGAAGCGTGTTTTCACGTTGGCATTAACAAGAATGATTCGATGACCATGGGTTATCAAGTTTTACCAGAATTTACCGTGGTACAACACGAACGTGATATCAAGGTGTTACACGCCTTAAAATCATATTTTAAATGTGGGGTAGTACGTGTCAATAGACGGGATAAAACTTCAACCAGAATGGCTTATCGGGTTAGAAACCAACAACAACTATTGGATATAATTTGCCCATTTTTCATGACCCATCAACTGAAAACACAAAAAAACGTGGATTTTCGTAAATTCCGTAAAGTGTTGAGGTTAATGGATAAAAACGCCCATTTGAGCGAAGATGGACTGGAAGAAATTCGAGCCATTGCAGCAATAATGAATCGGAAAAAAGGGTCTGCTTAAGAGAAAGTCCGACTTTTCTGGAAACAGTTAAGATTAATCGAGCGAAATTCCTTGTCGGGTAAGTTCCGACCTGCACGAATGGCGTAACGATGGCCATACTGTCTCCACCCGGGACTCAGTGAAATTGAACTCGCTGTGAAGATGCAGTGTACCCGCGGCTAGACGGAAAGACCCCGTGCACCTTTACTACAGCTTTACATTGAACTTTGAGCACGCATGTGCAGCATAGGTGGTAGGCTTTGAAGCGGGAACGCTAGTTTCTGTGGAGCCTCCCTTGAGATACCACCCTTGTTTGCTTGAGGTTCTAACCCAGATCCGTTATCCGGGTCGGGGACAATGTATGGTGGGTAGTTTGACTGGGGCGGTCTCCTCCCAAAGAGTAACGGAGGAGCGCGAAGGTACTCTAAATACGGTCGGAAATCGTATGGTTAGTGCAAAGGCATAAGAGTGCTTGACTGCGAGACAGACACGTCGAGCAGGAGCGAAAGCTGGTCTTAGTGATCCGGTGGTTCTGTATGGAAGGGCCATCGCTCAACGGATAAAAGGTACGCCGGGGATAACAGGCTGATACCCCCCAAGAGTTCACATCGACGGGGGTGTTTGGCACCTCGATGTCGGCTCATCTCATCCTGGGGCTGTAGCCGGTCCCAAGGGTATGGCTGTTCGCCATTTAAAGAGGTACGCGAGCTGGGTTTAGAACGTCGTGAGACAGTTTGGTCCCTATCTGCCGTGGGCGTTTGAGACTTGAGAGGAAGCTGTTCCTAGTACGAGAGGACCGGAATGGACGTACCTCTGGTGTTCCGATTGTCACGCCAGTGGCATTGCCGGGTAGCTATGTACGGACGGGATAACCGCTGAAAGCATCTAAGCGGGAAGCCTCCCCTCAAGATAAGGTCTCTCTGGATCCTTGAGATCCCTGAAGGGTCGTTGAAGACTACAACGTTGATAGGCGGGGTGTGTAAGTGCAGTAATGCATGTAAGCTAACCCGTACTAATAGCCCGTGAGGCTTGATCATATAACACCCAAGTGGTTTGTTATTCCCTGTATATATTCAGGGCAAGCTCAAAATTAAAGAAAAACATACCGAAAGGTATGGCCAATGACTACCCTATTTGTTTTCCTTTTGGAGCCGATGATTTTTATCGGTTCATTAAGGAGAACTAGCTATTGCTTGCCTTGTAATCAAGCAATATCTGACCAGTTTGTCTAGTGACCATAGAGTTTTGGAACCACCTGATCCCATTTCGAACTCAGAAGTGAAACATTTCATCGCCGATGGTAGTGCAGGGTCTCCCTGTGTGAGAGTAGGTCATCGCTAGGCTTTTATACCAAAAAGCCCTCCGTGCGAAAGCGCGGGGGCTTTTTGGTATAATTACCTGTGTTCCCTATTATTTTCGTAGCGCAGAGTAAACGGCATTCTATCGAGCTGAATTAGAAAAGCGTATCGTCGCATTTTTATATTAAAACGTAACAATGGCAAGACGAAGCGTAAGCGCCGAGTAAACGGCACCCATCGCAGTAAATTAGAAGAGCTTATTCTCGCATTTTTATATTAAACCGTAACAATGGCAAGACGAAGCAAAGAACAGTGGCGAGAGTTGATTGCAAACCAGCAATCTAGTGGTTTGAGCGCAGTAGCTTATTGCAGACAGCATGGTATCAACCCAAAGTACTTTAGTACGCGTAAATCGCAGTTGCGAGATAACGCTGGAAATTTTGTGCGCGTTGCTCCAAACGTGAATCGCGTGGCATGCCCTGATGGTGGCCTCACCAAGACCCAAGCAAAGCAGCCGCGCATACGGGTGATTGATATTGAATTAGGCGATGCGCTAGATGTTCGGGCGTTAAGCCTGATGTTAGATCAAGTTCTATCGTGAGATGGTTGACTGACCTGCCACCGGTGTATCTGCATCGTGCACCCGTTGATTTTCGCAAGGCGGTGAACGGCCTAAGCGTGATAGTGGAACAAGAGACAAGTTTAAGCCTTACGCTGATGGGCTGTTTGGTTTTGCAATAAAAGCAAAGACCGGTTGAAGATATTGTATTGGGATAAGACGGGTTTTGCCTTGTGGTATAAGCGTCTTGAAGCCGATAAATTCAGATGGCCGCAACGGGGAGATGATATAACCATCACCATCAGTGCACAGCAGCTAAATTGTCTGCTCAATGGTCTATCGATAGAACCGCATAAAGCCTTGGTTTATAAGGCAGTAAATTAGCCAATCTGTTAAAATACGGGCATGCAAAGTCATGCTGAATTAGAACAAGAAAACGATCAAATACGGCAGGTATTATTGGCGCAGGAAGCGGATTATGAGGCCCAGTTAAAGGCCAAGGAAAGTACCTATTTAACCACCATTAAGGCTAAAGACAGTGCTTATCAAACAGCATTAAAGTCCAAAGACAGATATATAGAGCAACTTCAAGAAGCATTTAGGCAAGCACGATTTTCAGGTTGTTGATATGGTTAGCGTCGATCTTGTTTATCCATTGAATCATGGTCAAAGCAGTCACTTTTGATGATATTCGAGTAGAGAGCCCTGCAAAAGATTTAGCATAGTTTCGCCGAATCTTGAATTGATCACAGAGCTGTGAGTACAGCGTTTCAATTCGTTTTCTTGCCTTTCTGAGTGTCTTGATGAAAGGCTGGTAATCCAGTTGATTTCGCCTTTTAGGTGTCTCTAAAACGATGGCGTTTGAATCAAACAGATCTTGTTGGTACTGTCGACTCAAATATCCCCTGTCTGCAATTAACACGCAATCGCTAAATTGTTCTTTTATATCATTGAGATAGTGAATGTCGTGGACCGATGCTTGTGAGATATCAAAAGCTTGAAACACCCCCTGAACATTACAAACCGCATGAAATTTGTAGCCATAGTAAGTGGTTTTCTGTGCGGCACAATAACCGTAGTTGGGCGCAGTTTCAGGCGTTTCTCGACCAAACTTGGCGCGCCTTGCGCGAGAGAACGATGAAGGATACTTCACGCAAGGTATTCCTGATCTTGGACAATTTGCGGGGACATCACGCGAAGCTGGTTAAGGCGTGGCTGGAAAGCCATAAAGATCGAATTGAGGTGTTTTTTCTGCCCTCATATTCACCCGATATGAACCCAGATAAGTATCTGAATTGTGACCTGAAACAGGGCATTCGCGCGTCTTCACCCGCTCGCACTCAGGCACAATTTGAGAAGAAAAAGCGTCGGGTTTCACGGTGTAGACCTAATAGGTAACTTGTTACAGTCAGGGCGAGAATGGCGGCGCATTATAGCGGTTTATTAGCGTAGTCACCACATTAGTGATGAGTATCACTATGGATTTCTTAGGCATATTCAAGTAGTTGTGCAGACTTTCGTGTTTCAACTGCAGTTTCTAGGTACATGGGGGTGATGTAGAATGCGGCGAATCGCTCTTATATGCTCTGGCTGAGATGAAGAAGATAGTGCTTGAAGCATAACGTGCTATACTTTCTTGCGAGCTTAATTAAATAGGCTCTCAGCAACAGAACAATAGGATGTTGCATTGGAAATAGAAAAGCATTGCTTTACGCTTGAAGCAGTCGATTCAATAAAATTACCAGAATACAAGGGCTCAACGTTTCACGGAGGGTTTGGAAGGGCTTTGAATAAAATCTCTCCCACATGGTATGACTTTTTTTATAACCAGAGAAAGGATACGCCAAGCTTAACGCTCAATCCCTATGTTATCCTGCCGCCGCTAGATTTAAATACTGAGTATTCATCGGGCGATGTTTTCCAGGTAAGCCTGACGCTATTTGGCGAAGCCACCCAACACTATGCTATTTGCCACGCTGCGATTGAGTTTTTAGGGCTTCAATGTGGGCTAGGTTATGACAAGGGAAAGTTCAAGGTGGTTGATATTCAAACCAGCAAGCCAGCTTTGAAAGCCGCGCCAGATAAGCTTACGAAAATAACGCTCCAGTCTCCTACCCGACTTCGATTAAAACATCATAATAGATTAGTCAGAAAACCACCTGATTTTTCTATTCTTATCACTAGCATTATGAGGAGAGCTAATTCGCTATATGCACAGTATGGAAAGTGTCCGACTGATTTACCCAGCGAGGACACGCTTTTGCAACTGGCAAAGCACATAAAAATGACAGAACACACGCTTAAGTGGGATGACTGGGATCGTTTTTCAGGCGAACAAAAAAAATGGATGAAATTCGGCGGCTTGGTTGGTGATATTACTTATCAGGGTGATCTTGCCCCCTTTTATGAATTGCTGCAATTAGGAGAATGGATATACATTGGCGGGAAGACTAGCTTTGGACTGGGGAAATATAAAATGGAAATGAGTAATGGATAATACAAAATATCGAGAACTCGACGATCTGTCCTGGTATTTATTGGCAGAAGACGAAGATTTCACATTAACTGATTGCGTCGAAAAGCCTTGCATAGTTTTCTGGCACAAGGCTGGCGAGTCTAAACTGATTTGCAGAATCAATGTATTCTGCCCAATCAATAAGACCCCACTCATAAGCGAATTAGTTCCATTTTTATCTGTATACGCTGATTGCGATTTTATTTCCAAACAACAAAGCCCTTGTTATCACTCAAGTTTGCAAGTTACCCCCTCAAATGAACATGGAAATGAGGGGGTACAACTTGTAATCAGTGAGCTATTCTCCACGCTATTGATCACTGGCCGCCCTCTTCGGTTTTACAATTGCACATTTTATTTACCTCTCGACTTGTTACTGGATTCTGAGATAGCAATGACAAGTAATTCGGCTAAATATGCCTTCAAAGAAGGTAGCCGAATTGAGCGATACAAAGTCCAACCTCCATCTTCCCTACTGAATTTGGATAAAGGGACTGACGATGAAGATCGGATCGCACACGCGCAAGCTCACGAATTTTTCTTTACTCATATCGAAGACCAACTATTTGAAACAGATAACTGCCAAGAGAGTAAAAATATTAAGCCCATCATCCATCGCAGATTAAGACATGACACCCTCGAAAGCCTGTCTATAAGCCTTCAAGATGAAAATAGAACCACGTCTGCGCAAGTTAAAGATGTATCGATGTATGAGTACTACAATGGAATGTTGTTACTTGGTATTCAAGTGGCTCTCCCAATGAATAATGCTCTGTTGTCAGCTCAGGATGATGATTTGTGGTGGGAGCCTTTAATCTATTCAAAGAGTGAGGTTTGGGAAACCTTGGAGATTCTGCAAGTTGAATATTGGTTACGTTATACAAAGCTAGCGCGTATTTTATATGCCAATTTTTTTGAGCAACTGAAAGAGTTTAAGATCGCTCCAGTATGGCTCTGTAGTGATTGTAAGCCAATTGAAAACACCTCACTCAAAGCACCTTTCTCCTCAATTGTTCTTTATTTTATTAGTGAATTTCTAGACATCGGAAACGGCGAGCTCGTACGAGATAAACGCCTAAAACAAATAGCTGATGAACGAATGTTTGTTCATGTAACCTATGCACTTATGGGAAATATCCCGAAGTTATACACGCCTGCTTATAAGCAATTTGAAAGGCTATTTTGCTATGCTTTGTATGTCGATCAGCGTACTGATGGTTATGCGGCTGCTGAAGAGTGGCCTTATGACAAAGAGTACATTCAGTCTTTGATGGAAAGCCAAACAATAAAGCGTTGGCAAAGTATCAGTAACCTTTCCGGTTATACCGACTATTCAACCGTATTTATGGGCTTTGGTAGCTTTTTTCAAAATCCAGTTTCATCTGTTCATGTGCCTTATATTTACGCAAAAATTCAAATACAGGTATTGTTTTACAAGCTCACCTTGCAACACCTAGATAGGTGCATATCACGTGCGACCAGTAAATTAATAAAGCGTAAAGCAAGGTCGAACGAATTTAGTCAATTACGGCTAGGCTTAATCAATTTCACAAATAACTACTGGTTCCGGGAGCTCACCCCACAAATCCAGGGGAAGGAGATCACAGTAAAAATGATGCAGCAACAAGGATTAGACGAACGGTATGCCTTGATAAAAGACAAACTGGAGAGGGCCAGTGACTACTCAACTACTCTAAAGGATTTCTGGTTGCAGGAAAAAGCAGTATTTGTTGGATGGGTCGCAGCTATTTTTGCGTTATTGACATTTTCACCCCCGATTTTCGATGCGATTTTCGATAGTACTGACTATGCAGGAGGTTCCATTGCGGCTGTAGTTATTATTTTCGCAACAATAATTGGGTTTGCCGTATGGAAGCTAGTTAATAACCTTTACAGTTTGTTTAAAAACAAGGTAACAAAAGATGAATGCACCAAAACGTAAGTACTTACTCCGGCTGGAGGGTGTAAATCTTTCAAATGTGTTGGACGATACCCCTGAAATAAGTGTGAGAAGAGGTGCCAGCCTAATGTTAAGACAAGCTGTTATCGATATTGCAGCTATAGATTCCGATTTAGTCGTGATTTCAACAGGCGCATCAATTGGTTTATACGAATTTAAAAGCGATTCTGATAATTTGATGAAACAAAAAGTTTCTCAGGCACTTAACGAGAACTATCCCCACCTCACTTTTGTTGTAGATACCATACCCTTTGAAGATGATTTCAGAGATGCACACGAAAAGTTAATAACGAGGAACCGTTATCACCAGTTCCTTCAGTCAACTATCGTACCACCGATTTCAGATAGTAACGCTGAGACATGTTGCGACAAGGATTTTCTACGACCTGCTGTTGAGTCTCTCCAAAAAGGAAGTACCAAGTATCGAGTTTCCAAAAGTGTTTTTGATCGTTTCAAGTACGGTCAAAAGCAGCGGCAGCAATTTTATGAAAATGAGTTGAAAACCGACGAAAATAAGTACCCTGTTAAGAAGTATTCATTTACCAATGACCTCGAGGACATAGCTCGATCAAGCGGGCTTCAAGATTATGGAAACTTGAATGACAAGATGGCCGTGATCTATCTGGACGGCAACGGATTCGGAAAAATACAATCAAGATGCAATACCCCAGATGAGTTACGCATTTTTGATACAACTAACCAAAGTTACCGCAGAGATTTTTTATATAAGCTACTAGCGAAATTTGCTCTTGAAAATATTGACCACAATATCCTAATGGAAACGCTCTTGTGGGGTGGAGATGAAATGCTTTTTGTGGTTCCAGCTTGGAAAGGTATGGAAACAATTCAGTTTTTCTACGAGATAAGTCACAACTGGCAACATGACGGCACTCCATTAACCCATGCAGGAGGTATCGTATTTTGCCACTATAAAACCCCAATATCGCAAGTTATTCGAACTGCCAAAGCTTTGGCAGAAACAGTAAAAACAGTTAGCCGGAATACCAATAAATTTGAGTATCTAGTGCTCGAATCAATTGATTACCCGACTCAGTCACTGAATGACTTTTGGAATTTACGTTATGGTAAACGTACTAAACAGCAAGTGCCGTCCCTCAAGCCAGCAACCCAAAACTGGCAAAAACTTATTCCAGAATTGGCTCAGTCTCTGGAACAACTTCCTAGAGGTGCGATTTATGACATTGGCAAATACTGGGTAGAACATTGGCAAAAATCGCCAGACAGCGAAACACTTGCCGATCGGATAACACGATTCAAAGAAGTAAATGAAGTGGCATACAACAAACTGTTCGCTGATGTATTTCCCTATTTAGTAGATACGATGCTCGACAAAACCATTCGCGAGCAACACAACAATCCTGGTTGGCTCCATTTAGTCGAGTTATGGGATTATCTTGCACCAACAAACTCTATAGGCGGAGGAAAATAATATGGATTTACGGTATAAAGTCACACTCCGAATCAAAGCGCCTATTTTGACGCAGGCAAGCGGTTCGATTGGTTTCGGACTCGATACAGCGACGCTACGCGACAATAAGGAAAGGCCGGTTCTGACTGGTTCTTTGATTCGCGGCAATATACGCCATGCTTGGCAAGATTTGCAGGACATAACGGGCATGCCTTACCAGTCAGACATTGACAAATGGTTAGGTACGCCAGCAGATGGCAAAGAACAAAAGCCTCAGCGAGCTGCATTGGTGTTCTCTGAACATTGGGTTGATGAAAGCTGGGGGAGCCGCGACAAAATAGGTAAACGTTTTCGTATCGCCATTGACGAATCAACAGGAGCAGTTAAAACGGGAGCTTTACAGGTAATCGAAAGCCCTTACCAGGTTGGTGAAGAACCTCAATTCACAGGTTATATTTATGCTGTAGTTCCATCAGATAAAGCGAAAGATTTAAAAGTTTGGTTAGAACGCGCACTTCAGTTGATCCCTGCGTTGGGAGCCTTAAAAACTACTGGATTTGGGAAATTGCTTGAAGCAAGTGTAGAAGAATGCAACCCTCAAAAGGTTGATGCAAGCTCAAGCGTGAAACCCACTGCAGGTCTGTCAGACTTAACAATGCTTGGTTTAAGAATTAAGCCTGCTTCGCCATTTTGTTTCGCCAAGCCCGCTATAGGCGAAAACAACCATTTTGAGGCTGAGCAACACATTCCTGCAGCAGCAATTGTCGCCGCTATTGCAGATCGTATCGGGCATGACAAGAATTTGTTCGGCACTCTAAACAAGCACCTAAGCAGCCTACATTTTACGCATGCTCGCCCTGTTCAAACAGGAGCGAACAAGCGACCAATTGATTTGCCATTAACACTAGTATGTTGTAATAGTCGCTTTCACGAAATTACTAATGCCGAAGCGATATTGATAAGTGGTAAAGCTCCGGCATTTATTACCGACTGGAAAGAAGAACAATTCACTCAAGCTCGGCAACTTATCAATCCGTTGCCAAATCCTGAATCAAGCGCAGCGCCGGCAGTTCAACTTAATATTCGAACTGCGATTCGACGTGAGACGGGAACAGCTGAAGACCAGCACCTATTCAGCATGGAAACAGTGATTCCAGACGGCTTCGACTGGCTAAGCAATGTCAGCTTGGGCAAGATTCCAGCAAGTCAGCGAGAAGAAGTGGCTGATCAATTAATTACATTATTCCAACGACCGTTATGCAGGTTGGGGAAAACTAAGGTACAAGCAACCGGATTACTCGAAAAGGCTTACCAATACACAGTTCCTGAGCAACCAGTTAATACCAAAAAACTCACAATCTACCTTCAATCTCCGGCCAGGTTACTACCAACCGGATTTCAGAGTACTGGCACTAATAGTGGCGAGTTATTGCATACGGCCTATCAAGAGGCATGGAATGAACTATCGAACAACAGTCTTACATTAGACTGCTTTTTTGCACATCAAAAGTTAGAAGGTGGAGATCACTGGTGGAAACGCTTTCGCAGGCAGGAAAAGGGCTATCACCCCGAGATATTCACCCGTGAGGGCAGTGTGTTCATATTTGATATCAGCGACCCTGAAAAGGCACACCCGTTGATCAACGAATGGCGACAGCAAGGTTTACCTCAGCTTAAAAACACACCAGGTGCCGAATATTGGGAAGATAACCCCTGGATTGCGGCCAACGGTTATGGGGAGATCGCTACAAATTTAGTTTTAGATGGGAGGCTACATAGTGAGTGAGCACAACGAATATGACTATTTTCGCGTTAAAATATCCGGGATAATAACTACAACCAGCCTGTTACACTGTGGAGATGGACAAACTCTGTCTGCAGATAAATGGAGATCCACCAAATCAAAAGACAAGGGCACAATTAGCACTGTTTGCAAAGATAAAGATACCAATCCGTATATTCCTGCTTCAACTCTTCGCGGCAGTCTAAGGGACACATTTTCTGGCCCCATTGGCGAGCGAGACAGCCTGTTTGGAAGTTCCCACGAGAACGGGGCAGCCGGGAAAATACGTGTTTATGATGCTACCAGTAATGGGGTTCCAACGATTCCTGGTGATCAATATCAACACTCAATATCAAAGACAACCCTGCAGGATGGCGTATCCATCAATCCGGTTACCGGCACCGCAGCGGAACATAAGTTATTCACTCACGAAGTTGTTCCTGCTGGCGCCAGCTTTGAACTCCTTGTAGAAGCTGACCGCATCAGCGAAACGCAACTTGAGCAGATTGTAACAACTCTTCAGGGGTGGAATGACAGTATGCCCTCTGCGACAGGAAAAGGGCGCAGCAAGGGTTGGGGAAAATTAAAGCTGGAAACTAAAATAAGCATCGAGATACTGCGAAATGAGGCAATTCTTGAATGGGTGAAAGAGGGTTCAAGAAATGACCTTAAGTGGGAACAAGAAAGCAGAGACCTTGAAATTGGCACCAAGCAGTCCAATACAATCAGGTACCAGTTGCACCCTAGCTCACCTATATTGATTAACGACCACGCCAGAATTCGGCAAGAAGATCATCAGCCGGACTTAGAATTCATGCGTACTGCTGATAATAAAGCCATTATTCCTGGTTCCTCGTTACGAGGGTTGGTCAG
>CBDBQB010000040.1:0-11197 GCA_965209105.1 Candidatus Poriferihabitaceae bacterium
GGCGATGCGAACTCGAACTACCGCCATCGACCCACAGCTGCCATTCAGAGATTTTAAGCCAATTTTCAATCCGTCCGTTTTCGCCTTATACAGTAGGTATACCGTTATTCTCAGTAAAGCAATATTACGATCAGTAAGGACGCGACCATTTTATTTCTTTGCACGCTACCTATTCAATCACATAAAACAGTCAATATGATACTTGACCCGTATTCGTATTTCGCGCGTTCGCTTTCCCTGGCTGGCAGCGAAAGTTATTTGATTTTATGTATTTCTGTTATATGAACAGAAATAAAATAGTCTTCTTCTGGTTTAAGCAAACTCCATGTCGTCGGTGAAATCTCTTTTCGAGGTTTATAAAGTATTTTATTATTATCAATAAGTTTTAGTTCACAAACCCCTGATGAGCTTAACTTTTTCGAATATACGCCTGACTCAAGTTCATCTCCGTCTATTGTTGATAGCCCAACTACATCACCGACGTGGACTTCATTTCTAATATATTCACCTACTTTATCACTTTCTTTAATTGAACGTTTTCTCGTCTCTTCGTGAACACGTAATTCTTCTGGAGACATTTCATCCAAATACTTACAGCCATGGGGTAGTGGATCTCTTTCTTCTTTACCAAATAACCATTTCAACATTTTAAGTTTTCAATTTGGAGTCTATAGAGAATAGGCGAAATAAACGCCCTTTTTTGTCAAGCCCCAAAGTACGTAATGACGTGTAAGTTGTCAATTCTTATGTCGATCGATGAAAAAATCTAATTTTTTGGGTTCGTGATGGACTCTGTGGCAGAGATTGGCCCAGTGCCCACGAAGCTGTGCAAAACGGCAAGATTTTAATCCCGAACTGAAATTCCACCGTTTTTTAATCGATCAACAGTCGCGACGCCGATATTGAAATGGCGCGCGATATTTTTCTAAACCGGATAACATCCAGTGAAAACTGACTGGCAGCTCCTGGCACACTGAAGCCGGTCACAATAAGATTTTCATCGATGCCCGACTGGCCGCTCTTGAGCATCAGCGGTCAATCGCCTTCAAGCTGGTCGGATCGTGGGTTGAATTTTTCGTCTGACCGCTTAGGACTAACAGCGGACGGTCACGGGATAGATTCTCGACAGGCAGCACCCGACCCACAAGGGACATTCTTGATTTTCGTTAGCTGTGCATTTTTAGACTTTACTGAATGGTCGGTTTTGAAATGAAATATGGTAGCGGTCCCTTTAGTCCTCCCCTTTGGTCATTGATTCTTCCTGCGGATATTATGATATGCTCTTAGTATTATGTGATGCTAGGAATTTGTCGGTGCAGAACGATCCTAGAATTATTTTGTCCTCATATCGCGAATCCAGTCTACACAACTAATGACAGCATTATCACCATTTGCTTGGGATACGGCATTTGCATTTGTACTAAGTGCAGTCCAGATGGCACTGTATGCGATAGGAATGCTTCTGAGAAAAATACACAAAGGCAGTATTGGAGACAAGGCATCAAAGAGCCATTTTCTAAATAAATATTATTTACCTATTTATTTATTGGTTCCATTCGTAGGAATATTTGGACAAGCCATTCTGACATATTCGGGATACCAACGGATTGCCCCATTAAATATATTTCCATTGCTTTTGGTAGGAAATCTTATTGGGGTCCATGTTGGGATTCTGTTAACTGGTTTTGTGTAGGGGAACAGTACAGGGGAACAGTACCAAGTCTTGCAATCACGCATTTTAGACAATTGGAAAAGTTATTATCTCAATTCAATCTCTCACGAATGACGGCTCCTGTCCGCAGTGGACACTGAAACGATGCGAACTCGAACTACTGCCATCGACCCACAGGCGACAATCAGGTTGAGCAATTCTTTAGAGATGTTTTTTCTATTACTGTTCATCTTTGACATACATGACAGAATTATTTTTTCGCATCTCGACTTTGAATAAATCACTTATCTGAACTATATCGCTTAGCTTTTTGTACCCATAGTTCACCGGAGAAAAAGAACTGTTATTTGAGATATATTGCCCAACTTGCCCTAAATGAGACCAACCATCATCTTCAACGGTTTGCTCGACAGCCGTTCTGAGTAATTGAATAAGTTCAGTATCTTTTCTTAATTCATTTCTGGATAATTTCTTATTACCTGAATTTTTTGTCTTTGCTTTGTCTTTTTCTTCTGATCCTTTATTTTCAATTAATTTCTCAGTAAAAATAAATTGCGAACAGGCTTTTATAAAAGGGGGTGGTGTTTTTTTCTCACCAAAGCCATATACTTTGAGACCGTTTGTTAAAATTCTCATGACTAACGGTGTAAAATCACTATCGCTTGTCATTAATGCAAAGGCATCAATTTGATAACTATATAACAAATCCATTGCATCTATAATCATAGCCGCATCCGTTGCATTTTTACCTGTCGTATATGCAAATTGTTGAATTGGAATAATTGCAAAAGGATGTAATTTTTCTTCCCAGCCTTGCAATTGAGGGCTTTTCCAATTTCCATAAGCTTTACGAATATTCACGACCCCATATTTTGCAAGCTCATTGATAACACCATCAATTGCTTTTGAACTCACGTTATCACAGTCTATAAGCAATGCTATTTTTCTTTCTTTTTCCATATCTTTGTTAACCGTTGTTTACTATGATGCACGAAGCTCTAATCAGCATCCTTAATTAGAGCCCTTCGATGTGAGCATTTGGTGCTACATACTCTTGAGCCCATTTGATGAAGTTTTTGATTTCCGCAGATTCTTCGCGCTCAAGCTTACAATGGTTGCTTAGCGCATCGGCGATAGCTAGACGCGCTTCATCTTCGGCCTCGATTTCTACAAAACGATCGGCTTCGGAGTCGAAGTGCTTGATGTTGTTCTTGTACTCGTTTGCAATTTTCTTCCATTCCTTAACTTCGAGCTCAGGACCACCTTGTTTCTCTGTGATTCGCCCTGCGGCCTCGATATTTTCGTGAAGAGCATCTGTTTTCTTACGAATACGTACGTACTTGCCGTACAGTTCCTCAGCAACCGCGCCAAGATTAAGTGCTGCCAAAAATCTGCCATGGTTTAGGAATTCATTAATCGCAGCATCCAGCATTTGGTCGGCGATTTCGAGCTTGTCATGTGTTCCCATACTTTGTGGCTCTAACAGATTAATAACCGGAATCTATTTTCCACGTATTTCCTTCCTAATATACCGCTTCAATTTCTATGCTATGAAATATAGATATATAAAACGTGGAAACTCAGCCGGAAATACCCGATCAATCAAACAGACCTGATCCTAAGCCAAAGTATCGACCAAAAGCAACCCGCTTGATGAATCACGAAACTTTCGCGATCGTCCGCTCATGGCACTTTCCAGCCAGTTACGACGCTAGTTTTTTGATCGAGTGAACGTCCGCTTTCAGCGCGGCCTGCTTTTCTTTTTTATGGACATCAACTCTCTCATTTAGCCACCAAAGTCTTTTTACTTTCTTTGAGTAGCTTGGCCACTGCCGTTCTAAAGGCTACCGCTTCTTTGGAATAGTGCCCATGTTTTACACGTGGATTCTTTGCGCCCGTGCTATATGCCCGCCATGATAGCGGCACTTTCCGTTAGGCATGGCCACATGCCCGCATGAGTGCCCTTGGCGTGTTTTAGCCCCGCATTTCGGGATGGTCTCATGGGGTGGCCCCTTCCATTTACCCATTCCTCCCCCCACCCCCTTTGATATTTCCAACAATAGCCTGTCCACCATTTTCCACATTCACATGTTGTACGGATATAGTTTGCTTGCCACCATTTCTGTGCCGTTGGAGTGCTTCCATTTGCGCCGTAAAAGTGCGCATGAGCTTTGTTACGCGGTTAATGTTGTCGCTAACGCCTTCGACTGTTTGGTCAGGCAAACCTGCCCGTTTAACGCATTCGAGGCTCAGGTTGTGTACAGCCACCATTTGCGTAGCAAGCATGCCTTCTAGGCCATCACGTGGGCCGATTTCTTCCATCATGGCAAGAGCCGCATTAATTTTTAATTCGCCCTGTTTGTTGTATTCCATATTGGGAATAGAGTTCGCCAGTTGGGACATCAATTCGTTAGATAGCTCCAAGCCAACGACGCCAAGCACCTTTTTACCCTCCTTATGCGACATATTCACATGAAGCTCGTTATTACCCATTATTTGAATCTTGGGCGTGTCAGATTGTTCGCTTAATTCAGGAGTCATAAATCACTAGAGGTTTAGTTTTGTTGCTGGTAAGTATCCCACAAAGGTATTCCACGTACTCCGCATATAGTTATGTACATCTCGTATCAATTTCATCATAAATCGTCTTTGTCGCGTTGTATCTTTTGAATCTGTGCCAATACTGTATTCTTCGAATAATAAATTGGCAACACGTATAATTATCTAGAATATGTTAACTAATTACTTCCATTACATGGTATATCTATAAAGGTATACACATAGCGACTACAGAAAGTGGAAAAAACGGCCAGACTAGTTCACATAGCGACTACAGGTATTAATTTTTCTTCCATTCATTTGTAGCTACATTGGTTTCCGGTATATTAATTTTATTTTTACATTCATCAATAGCTAAGAATGTAAGAGCATATAGCGAGCACTGATTTCTACCTCCTTGTCTTGCTATTGCTATCCAACGCTTGATAAGTAATTCTTTGATACTCGCGGAAAGTGTCGCAGGTGACCGCCAACCGCGTTTTTTCATAACCGAGTAGGTTGCACATAGGTCGCCGTTGTTGTGGCCGTTAAACTGTGCGTAGAGGTCGAATATGAGCTTAACCGGCCACCCGGATAGCTCAGCATATTCAGGGCTATTTAATACGTATTTATACACTTTGACGAACGGCTTAGAATTGCTTCTGCCCTTCGCCTTCCTGATTGTTGCCACACCTATAGGTTGAGTAGTTTTCGAGCCTTTGAACGCTGCTCAGCGTCTAGCCAGTATCGTGCGCAATGGGTTTTTGTACCAAGATAGCCTCGAACTGTTTCAATTTTCCGGTCTACACGTACACCATATTGTTGAATAGCCGAAACAGTGGTATTCAAGCACCAATCGTGCAATTCAACGGCTTGAAATCGGTTCAAACTCCGACCATTCGCAAAAGATTCTAGTATGCGCCCGAGTTTGGTATGGCGTTTAATTTTTGGTTTATCATTCATGATTTCCCCCTCCACAACAGAGGAATCGCGCACCCGTTACATTTAGGTGATTCGTTTAAAGCTTGTTTTGATATTTCATTTTGGTAAAATTGATTCAACATTCGTATTCTCCTTGCGAAACATCGCTAGGAGGTTTCTAGGTCCCACGATTGCCATCGGAATTAAGACCAAGCTCGCTGCTTGCGGGCTTTTTTGCGCCTTTTAACGCGCCTTTTTTCACAGAAACCAAGCCTAGCAATGCGTCGCATCGCATTATAAAAGCGGTGTCTTAAGATTTTTGATCGGATACCCATGAAAGAGCGCTAGGAACATGAATTAACAGATTCTTTCCGACTCTATGGACTGCGGATTCAAAACCATTAATACGCCGCTGTTTGATAATCCAGCTTAATGATTTTTCGGGGAATACATCAGGATATTCGGCGCTTACTTTACGCCAAGGTTTATATTCGGATAAATCAGCCATTACAGGAATACTCCGTCTGGCCTGGATGTTTATTCGACGGGCATAAAAAAGCCACAGAGAATGCAAACACCCAAGCGATAAATACACTTGGTTTGCTTGCCAATTCCTCCGCAGCCTACCTCTAGGTTTGGAACATTTAGATAAACAAATTCTTTTTGACCCGAGTCTCGTCGGGCTACCCACCTCTCGTAGGATCGTTTTATCTAATTGCGATTGACGCTCAATTGAGTTTCTAATATTCGCTCTAAGTCTCTCGCCTCCGATATCTCGTGGCGAATATCATAAACCCGTTTAATATTCGCATACTAGCCAATGAGTTCATAGTTGTCAATCTTAAAATAGTAAAGTTGAATTTAGTTTGTAGTTAATATATGGCGCATGGTTTCTTCTATAGCATAGGATTTCTTTTCAGTTGATAAATGCGCGTATCTTCGCGTAGTTTGCACGGATTTATGGCCTAGTATTTGTCCTGTCTGCTCAAGCGTTACACCATTATTAATAAGATAACTAGCGCAGGTATGCCGTAAGCAATGAAACGTGAATTTTTCAATACTTGCTTTATCTAACGCTATTAGAAATTGCCTTCTGAAATTAAAAGGCTTATTTGTACCCGATGCGCTGAATATTAACCCGGTTCCTATCTCTCGGAACTGTCCAAGCTCTCGGACAACTCCTGACGGTATAGCATTTATTCGCTTCTCTCCATTCTTGCTATCCGATAGAACCGCAGTATTTCGTTCGAAATCGATATCAGACCAACGCAAACCTAGCAGTTCTGAGCGCCGCATACCAGTTGTCATAGCCAGTGATACTAATAAATGAAGTTTGTCCCATGATGACTGTTTACAGGCTTCTAAAAGGCGTGGTCGCTCATCGTCTGTTAAGAATCTATCTTTCTGGTTGGGCGTCGATTTAACCCTAATGACATTACAGGGGTTTGTGTCGGATAGTTCATTGTCAACTGCGAATCTGAATATAGACGACAATACCGCAAGCTGGCGTTTAACTGTATTAGCAGACCGGGAATTATTGGTTGCAATCGAACGACCAACACCATTGCCTTTCCTAACAGTTCCAGCAGCATATTCATTGATATGCTTTCGTACATTATCCGGTGATATAGATTTAACCGGAGTATATCCGAATACTTCCGCCCAATAATGGACTCGTGCTTGCTGGTTAATCCAGTCTTTGCCTTGCCATCCTGATATTTTATAACCATGCCTGTCAGTGAACCCATTAAAATATACATTGGCCAATTCATGAAAAGTAAGAATATCAACGTCAACGCCTAACTTATTGAACAGTTCGATTCCGCCAAGCTTGTCTATTTTTACCGGCGACAGTTTGGTTAGTTTTTTGGGTTTGTAATTTAGTATCTTCTGTATATTGCGCTCGTACTTTTCCGCCCATTCAACAGCATCAACATGGGACGTAAATGTTTTGTTCTTGATGTGTTTTGTTTGATAGCGAATATCAGCGCGATATTTGCCGGATGGAAGCTTTCGGATTGTAGCCATGGGTTGACCTCACTAAAACTCAAAACAATCAAAAGGCGCAATCACGTTAAGGCTAAATGCGCCTTTTCGTGTGCCTTTTGGCTTATGTAGTAAGTCTCAATCCCGATGGCTTTCTGCTGAATCCCTTAGCAGAAGTGGGCTTTGAATGGTGGGCCGTGAGCGATTCGAACGCTCGACCATCGCATTAAAAGTGCGGTGCTCTACCAACTGAGCTAACGGCCCGATAAAGCTTTTAAATCATACGCTAATTGTTTAAAAAGACAAGCCTTAGTCTCTCTCCAAATGGCGGATTCACGTTACCGGATCGGCTACCGTAAACTCCAATTATTCTCCCTACACATAATTCCATATCTGCGCTTATCTTCTCCCCCCACTCGTTTGTCGTTAGCAGTTGGAGAATTGGGCCGTGTTTTCGTGATCCGTTTATGTCACAATCAATCCCAAAATAATTCAGTTACTCATACCACCGCCTTAGGTGGTGACTTAGCTTTTGAATCCTAATACCTGACCAGTTGGCACACCGTGTTGATGTGTATATGACTGATAAAAATTCCATAATCCTGCGAATCTACATCAGCGTATTTGCCGTTTCCGGGTTCGCCGGACTCATCTACGAATCAATCTGGTCGCATTATCTGAAACTGTTTCTCGGCCACGCGGCCTATGCGCAGACGCTCGTACTGATCATCTTTATGGGCGGCATGGCGATCGGCGCGTGGCTTGTTGGCCGCTACTGTGATCGGATTCGAAACCTACTCCTGGGTTACGCTCTCGTTGAAGCGCTGATCGGGTTGTTGGCGTTGGTTTTTCACCCAACGTTTATCGAAAGCACCGACTTCGCCTATACCACGGTTCTCCCGTATCTTGAAAGCAGCAGCGCAGTCAATCTAGTCAAATGGTTGTTTGGCGCACTGATCATCCTACCCCAGTCAATTCTGTTGGGTGCCACCTTTCCACTCATGAGCGCGGGAATCATCCGCCTCTTCCCGGCGCGACCGGGTCAGGCTCTTGCGGTTCTGTATTTTTCCAACAGTCTGGGTGCCGCCGTGGGTGTGCTAGTCAGTGGCTTTGTCCTGGTTGCTTGGGTGGGTTTACCCGGAACTATTCTCACTGCCGGCGTGATAAATCTGTTGCTTGCCGGCCTTGTGTGGTTCCTCTCACGCAATGGAATCGGTGCGTCAAAGACGCCCCCGATTTCCGCCACTCAGAACACGGATATCGACGCGCACCGACAGCGCATATTTCTTGGCTATCTGGCTTGCGCGGCGCTTACCGGTACCGCTTCGTTCATGTACGAAATCGGCTGGATTCGGATGTTGAATCTCGTACTCGGCAGCTCAACCCATGCCTTCGAGCTTATGCTGAGTGCATTCATCCTAGGGCTCGCGCTTGGCGGCTTATGGATAAAACAACGTATCGATACGTTGAGCGAGCCGACACGTACCTTGGGCCTCATCCAAATCGCGATGGGTGCGTTGGCGCTCGGCACCCTGCTGCTCTATGGGGAAACCTTCGAACTGATGCGTTTTGTAATGACCGCCCTAACTCAAACCGATCAGGGTTATGCGCTGTTTAATATCTTCAATCACGGACTCGCGATGTTGGTCATGTTACCGGCAACGATTTGCGCCGGAATGACACTGCCTTTGATCACCTACACTCTACTTTCCAAGGGCTACGGCGAGAGGAGCATCGGCTGGGTTTACGCGGCTAATACTTTTGGGGCGATTATTGGCGTTATCCTTGCCGTGCATATCATCATGCCCGAATTTGGGTTGAAGCAGCTCATCACGGTGGGCGTCAGCATCGATCTCTTCGTCGGTTTGGCCTTGCTGTGGTTTGTTGGATCTGCTTTCAATAAATCCCGCTGGGTAATGACTGCATCGATAGCGTTTGTGATCGTCATGGCGAGTGAATTATGGATAACACTCGATCCAGCCAAAATGGCCTCGGGTGTCTATCTACATGGTCAAATTCGCGAAGACCGGGATATCCTATTTCATAAGGACGGAAAGACCGCCTCTATAGATTTCTTTCGCAGCCCGGGTTATGCGGTTATCAGCACCAACGGCAAAACTGAGGCGGCCATTGGCGATCACCGACCGTCGAAAGATGAACCTACTATGGTTATGGTGGCGGCCTTACCGCTAGCGTTGCATGCCAAGGCCAAGACGGTCGCGGTGATTGGCCTTGGATCGGGATTAACCACCCACACCCTGTTGACTATGCCAACCCTGGCACTGGTCGACACCATCGAGATCGAGCCTGCCATGGTGGAAGGCGCCAAAGGATTCGGCAAGCGGGTCGCCAACACATTTTCCGATCCGCGCAGCCACATTCATATCGACGATGCAAAGGCGTTTTTCACCAACCACAAAAAGACCTACGACATTATCATTTCCGAACCGTCAAACCCTTGGGTGAGCGGCGTTGCGGGATTGTTCTCGGAGGAATTCTATCATCGCATAAAAAACCATATCCACGATGACGGCCTGTTTGTTCAATGGCTGCATCTCTATCATATCGACATGCGCTTGGTCGCATCGGTTATGAAGGCCATATCGAACAGCTTCAATGATTACGCCATCTATGCCCTGAACCGATCCGATATCGCGATCATCGCGAAAAAGCAGGGTACGTTGGAGAGCCGGATCGATAGCCGATTCTTCACCCACTCGGCTCTGAGCAACGAACTCGCCTATCTTGGGGTTCGCAATCCTCAAGACTTGATGCTGCGAAAAATCGGCAGTCGTCGTTCTCTCGATGCCTTATTCCATTCCTTCGATATTCGCGCCAATTCAGACTTTTTCCCGGTCGTGGATCTGGGCGCCACCCGAACTCGATTCCTGAATGAAAATGCGTTGCAGCTGCCAAGGCTACGGCGTGTGGCCGCGCCGCTCATGGAAACCCTGGAGGATGATACACGTCGCCATACGCCCTTAGCGGTCAGCGAAAACTTCCATTTAACCACCGGCAATCATGCGCGCCAGGCTATGGCGACCTTAGCCTATTTTCGATCAAACCAGGCCGATCACAACAAGCTTCCTGAGTTCATGGAAAACAAGACACTGCGCACTGCATTCCAAGTATTGGCCATCCGCCACCAATGCGAGCCATCGGCGCTGTTTTCGGTCTGGCTGCCACGGCTGCACGATTTGTCGGATATAGTGCTGCCTTTTCTCACAGCCGAAGAAATGGAGGACATCTGGCGGCCTATCCGTGCGGCGCCCTGTTATGCCGACATGCCTAAGCCGGTTAAGGACTGGTTAAATCTATATGAAGCCGTCGGAAAACGCGATTTCGTAGCGATGCATCGCTACGCCGAGGAGCTGCTACCCGCAGTTGGCGACATCAGGCCTTCAGTGAAGAATAACTATCTGCTGATGGTTGCGATGCTGGCGCATATCGCGCGCGATGAGTTTAGCTCGGCGCTGGATCTTTGGCACCGGTATAGCCAGCCGAGTACTTTGCCTATCGAGTTGCGTTTATTGGCGGCCTATGCTCTGCGGGAAACCGGTAGTTTGCCCGGCCCGCTGTGACCTGCGATTAACACTCGGATTCTACCCGAGCCATTCGAGATTTCTGATGCGGTGAAGATAATCAGAAATTTTACCGATTCGGCCCATAAAATCGTTGGTCATATTGATTCCCAATTCTTTTTGGTTATCCTAGTGTTCGCATGATCGGGGCCAAAACATTGAAGACATGATTGATAGGCTTGCTTAGCCAAATCCCGAGCCGCCTCCGATTCCCCGAGATCCTTTAGCACCAACGCCAGATTTGCTTGACGCTTGGAAATACTTGGATGGCCGGGGTCAAAGCTCTTTTCATCCGAAGCCAACGCCTTGCTCAGTAGATCCCGCGCCTCCTCCAATTCCCCGAGATCCTGTAGCACCGACGCCAGGTTCGATTGACTTCTGGCAATACTCGGGTGGCCAGGTTCAAAGTTCTTTTCAGCTGAAGCCAAGGCCTTGCTTAGAAGATCCCGCGACTCCTCCACGTCCCCGAGACCCTGTAATACCATCGCCAGGTTCGATT